>NZ_RXOM01000036.1 GCF_008692195.1 Salegentibacter sp. R32 | reverse complement strand
AAGTACCTTCAATTATACCTGAATGAATTCATCTATAAGCTAAACCGAAGATATTTTGGGGAGAAGCTTTTCGATAGGCTCGTCATTGCTGGAATCACAGGATATGACTAATTACGGATATTCAAATTACTGAATTATAACACTCAATGAAACATAACGAAAAGGGGATTATTTAAATTCTATTTTCGTTTCTTAAAAATACTGATATTTATTATATTCGCACTCCAAATTTCGGGATGTAGCTTAGTCCGGTTAAAGTGCGCGTCTGGGGGGCGCGAGATCGGAGGTTCGAATCCTCTCATCCCGACATCAAAAATCCAATCACAAATGTGGTTGGATTTTTTGTTTTTCAAAATCAACCGACCAATTAAAAGTTTCCAGTTAGTTTTCTTTTTCTAAGACGTTACGGTTAACCGTAAACAACTTCAGCTTAAGTCATTTAATTTTATCATTGTTAATCATTACTAATTAATATGAAAAATTATTTTGTCAACCAGAACGCACAAGAAAATGGAGATCACGAAGTACATACTTCTTCTTGTAGTTATCTTCCAAAAAGTGAAAATTTAATTCCGCTAGGTAAACATTCAAACTGTTTTGATGCCATAAAAAAATCACGACAATACTTCAGTCAAACTAATGGGTGTTACTTCTGCTGCAATGCTTGTCACACAAGTTAGTATCTCTTTCCTAAAAAATTTAAATCTATTTCAATTATGGCTTTACGATTTTATAAAAGAATAAAATTAGGAAAAGGTGTTGGTATTAATATTAGTAAATCTGGTATTTCACCAAGTATTAGAACTAAACGTGGTTCCGTTAGCAAAAGAGGTTTTTCTATTAGAACCGGGATACCTGGGTTAACCTACCGCAAAAGCTTTTCTTCTTCTAAAGGCAAGGGATGTCTTTTACAATTTATAATCATGCTGGGTACGGCAGGCTATTTAACTTTTAAACTGTTCACCTTATGAGTTCTTCCATTTCAACAGAATTAAAGAGTCATTTCCTCAGGCTATACCAAATGGCTTTAACCGATGATAAGTTTGATATTATGGAACTAAAAACCTTATATCGATTTGCTGAAGATCGTAATGTTCCTAAAGAAGAATTAGATAGATTACTACTAAATCCTGTAGATCATAACTCCACAATTCCCAAAGAGCTAAACACAAGGATTGAATATCTATATGATCTTGCCTACATGATTCTTGCCGATGGAGTTATTACCGAAGATGAAAAAAATACCCTTCAGAAATATTGTAAAAAATTTGAGTTTTTAGATGAAAATATTGAAGAGTTGAGTGAATATCTCTTGGACTGTGTAAAAAAAGGGATAAGCAAGGAAGAAATTATCACTAATCTAAATCAATAGTTATGGAACTTAAAAATTTATTTACCATAAAAAAACCAACTCAGTCACAAGAGCCTACTGAAGCGGAAGAAGATAGAGAGCAAATTCGTATCACTTATTACCAAAGTGGATTTGCAGCATCTATGAAAGCTTCCGGTAAACCTATTGTTTTGCAGGCTTGTCTTCAAAATCTTTTTGCAAGTTTTGAAGATCAATGCAGAAGGCAGGAAATAGAACAAGAAAAACTTAAACAACCTTATAAAGAAGAACAGGAACGCTATAGAACAGAACTAAAAAAATTAGAAACTGGACTTTCCATTTTTGAAGAAAAAGAGCAAAAAAACAATCAAAACATCGATAGACTTTATAAGGAAATCATTGACGTAAAAAACGATCCTGAAAAATATGGTGTCGAAGCAGATAAACGCCCAAAAGCTCAATTTTATATTGGTCTGTTGGTTTTACTTCCCATTACGCTTTACCTTCTTGTATTTTATGTCTCTGCTTCTTACTCAGCCTTTTTTAAAGAATTCACGGTTGATGCACTAGTAGCAGCAATATTTGATAAAGATGCCTTCACCAATGCTTTCAATGATAGTTGGCTGGAAGGTATTCTGGTAACCACCATTCCATTTGTATTTATGGGATTGGGTTATGTGATACATATGATGCAAAAAGGAAAAGGTTGGATGAACATTTTAAAACTCACTGCATTACTACTGGTTACTTTTGCCTTTGATGCCCTTTTAGCCTATTCTATTGAAAAAAAAATTTATGATTTCAATAAAACATTGAATGATCCTCCATACGAATTGAGCATTGCCTTAACAGAAGCTCAATTTTGGATGATTATTTTTGCGGGATTTGTGGTTTATATTATCTGGGGATTGGTATTTGATTTTATTATGAAAGAACATGAAAACCTAGATAAAATAAAAGTCTTCATTCAAAATAAAAAAGAAGAAATAAAAGACCTCCAACGAATTAAAGGAGAGCTTAGTGAAAAGCTTTCAGAAATTAAACATCAAATAATTGATACGAAAGGTAAAATTGCCGAAATCCAATCTAAAATAAACGGATTTATTTTCCCTATAAAAGAATACCTTCTTTACCATAATCAATATAAAGAAGGTTGGTTTCAGGCCATCACTACAGAAATAGCATTGGCCACCAAACAAAAAGAAGAACTGCTTTTGGCTTGTGATCAAATAGCTCAGGAGCATTTAAAAGAAATGAAATTAAACGACAATAGTTATCAACATCTAGTCTATTCAAAAAATTAAGTCATGAAGTTATTCAAATTATTTTTATGCTTTGTAATTCTTGTATCCTGCAAAAGTGATCCTAAACCTAACGAAAGTGAAGAAAAAGAACTCGAAGTACAGACAAGCTTAACTACAAATAGCTCTAACAATTTAAATATAAGTTTATTGTTAGACCTTTCTGACCGAATAGATCCTAAAAAACATTCTAATCCTTCCATGGAATATTATCAGAGAGATGCTGCTTATGTAAATTCTATCGCTGCAGCTTTTAAACACAATATAACTCAAAAGAAAATCATTTTGATTAATGATAAAATACAATTGTTTTTTGCCCCCGAACCATCCAACCCCAAAATAAATGCATTTTCAGAGAAACTAAAATTTCATTTTACCAGACAAAATGTTACCAATGAAAAATTAGAAAAATTCAGTGCAAATTATAATGAGTTACCTACAAAAATTTATGAACTGGCCATTTCAGATCATCATTATGTAGGTTCTGACACTTGGAAATTTATGAAAGACAAAGTAGAGGATTATTGTATGGATGAAAATTATAGAAATATTCTTGTCATCTTTACCGATGGCTATATTTTTCATAAAGATAATCTTAGACGTGAGGAAAATAAATCTACATATTTAACTCCAAAATATATTAAAAATGAGAAGCTCACCACTTCTAGTTGGCAAGAAAAATATAAAGAAGAAAATTATGGATTTGTTCCTGCAAATAAAAATCTTGAAAATTTAGAAGTTCTTGTTCTTGGTATAAATCCTAACACGGAAAATGATTTTGAAGATGATATCATAAAAAAATATTGGAGCGATTGGCTGACCAATATGGGCGTAAAAAGATTTAAGATTTACAACGCAGATCTACCGGCTAACTTAGAAAATGTTATGCATGATTTTATTAATCCTTAAAACCATCAATTATTATGGCAGTAGAACATACTCCTTCAGAAATTGTACATCGAGTTGCAAAAGGCGGTATCACGGGTTGTGGTACCAATACTAAAGACGAACCAGACCATTGGAAGAATACAAGTAAAGAGATTACTTGTAACAAAAATGGATGTAAGTAAAATAATATTTGCTTCTTTATAAAGAGGAATAATTTAGTTCATTCCTCTTTTTTATTTAAACTATAACATAAAGAATATGTTATTCCGAAAATTGAATCTGCTTTTAGAGATATATCTCAACATATGTAATATAAATTCACAGAATAAATTTTACTGATTAGGGCATATATGTTCACCAATCATATACGAAGTTATTTTTTTAAGTGTTTTTCCATTAACGGGATGAAGCCCTGGTTGAGTAAAGCATTCTAATTCATCTTTACTCCTTTTATAATACCAAATCTGCGGACGACCTTTTTCATCAAAAAAAGAAGTTTCACAATTGGTTTCTATTTTTTTGAAATTTTCAACCTTTTCTTTGTGATAAATTTTCAGCAGGCCCTCTCGAAATAATTCTGTATCAAACGCTGTTTCTTCATAATGATCTTCTTTCCATACCATCCATTTAGGTTCATCTATGAATGTAAAAAATAATATGCCTACTAATGATACTATTATAATTATAAATATCACCTTTCCGTTTTTCTTTAATCTATATAAAAAGAAGGGAAATTCACCTTCTTTTTTCTTTGTATTTGCAGCTACAAATTCTTCATAAGTAGCAAACCCCAAATAATGAGTTAAACCTTGTATTATTTCTATTTTTTTAATCGAAATATCCTCATCCCCTTCTTTTCTTCTTGCTTCTGTATAATAATTCCGATAATTTTTTTCATCCATTGAAAGCTTTTCATTCTCCCTTACAAAATCTGAAAGCAAATCTGCCTTTTTTTGTTGAGAAGGTTTCTTTATTCCTTGAGTTTTTAGTTCTTCTCCAGCTTTCTTAAAAGCTTCTATAATTAAGTATTTATGTGCCATATAAAGGTATTTACAAAATTTTAATTCTTTCCTAAAAGCTGGAAAAGAATTGGACTTTTTTTTCCAAAAGATTTCCAAATACTTTCCAGTGGTTTTCCAATAGTTACTGCCTTTTCTCCCTTCATTTGCTTCAAGTTTGGTTCTCGTCCCATTCGCAGGGACATTGCGAAAAACCATTCTACACAGAGGATAAAGCTCAAGGTTTTCAAACTTAGAGAAGTAGTTTAAAATGCTTGAGCGCTATCCCTTCACTTCTCACTCGGGAAAAGACGTCTTCCCACTTTTTAACGGCCACTATAACCCGTAAAAACGGGAACAGGTAGCCTATGTCAAATTTTAATTCTATAAAAATGAAAAAATTATATTTAATAGTCCTTACGGTTTTCCTTAATATAGCATTTTTTTCCTGTACACCGGAAGCTTTGGAAGACCAAAATTTGAATACTGAACAAGCTACGGAAAGTGATGATGAAACTCCTTGCTGTGATGAAGAAGGAGATTTAGATCCCCCTCCACCCAACAATGGTGATTAAGAATTACTTTATTTTTAATTTTTAATTTTTAAAAATGTATTTTAGAGGAATGAAAAGAATTTTATTTTCATTCCTCTTCATTTTTTTGATGAACCACTCTTGGAGTAAATCAGAAATAAAAAAATCATCTGAAAAAGTTACAGATAGTCTCCATTACTACGTAAATATTATTAACCGTTCTTCTGATCTTGAAAAACTTTTAAGTGCTTTTCACTATTTACAGAACAAACAGGTAGAAAATAAAAAAGAAGAACCCAACCTTATACAAGTATATCATCTTATTTACTTAGCTAGAGTTCAACGAAAATTAGGTTTTTTAAATGATAGTGAACACTCGGCGATTAAAGCTTTAGAAATTACAGATACTCTCACCCTACTGCTAAGTTACAAACTTATCGAAATACTTTATACAACCATTTAGGAAGACTTTATCGGGAAATGGGTATATATAACTCCTCTTTATACTTCTATGAAAAGGCCTTACAAAATACTTCTTTATCAGAAAAAAGTGTCATTTTTAATAACATTGGTTATATTCATAAATTGCAGTATCAAGATTCTTTGGCCATCATCTATTTTAAAAAAGCTATTAAGCTAAGTACAGCCGCTAACCATCAAGAGAATCTGGCTCGAAGTCAAGATAACCTTGGTCATCTATTAATTAAGAAACAGCCAACAGAAGCCTTAGTTAAACTCCGGCAAGCTCATGAGCTAAGAGAGAAACTTCATGATAAAGAAGGAATTTTTACAAGCTATATTCATTTAAGTGAGTATTATTCTGCTGTACAAGACGAACAAAAAGCAGAACAGTTTCTAGAGAAAGCCAAACAAATCGCCAATCGTTTTGATAACTTAAAATATAAAGAAGCTGCTTTATATAAGATTTTACAATTAACCGGATCTTCAGAAGCTCAAAACTATTTAATAGTTAAAGATAGTTTAGAGAATATTCAAAATACTACAGAAAATAAATATCTTTCCTTACAGTACCAAATTAATAAAGTTGAAAAACAAGCAGAAATCTTAGAAATTGAAAAAACTAAAGAGGAACAACAAAAACTAATTTATCAGTTAATTGGTGCTATTATATTAATTAGTGGGGTATTCATCTATTTTTATCAGCAAATAAGATACCGTAAACAAAAGGAAGAACAAGTTTTTTTAACGGAATCGAGGATTGCAAAAAAAGTACATGACGAAGTGGCTAACGATATTTATCAGTTTATGGTAAAACTTGAAAAAAACAGCAATGTTCAAGAAAAAAGCTTAGATGAATTAGAAAACATTTATCATACTTCCAGAAATATCTCCCACCAATACAAAAACATCCCTGAAAACGAAGATTTTGGACAATTGCTTCAAGAAATGTTTTTAAACTATCAAACCGATAACTTAAAAATAATCGTGAAGAATATTTCTACCGTTCAATGGGCAAAAATAGCTTTAATTAAAAAAAATACTCTTTACAGGATTGCCCAAGAACTTATGACCAATATGAAAAAACACAGTGATGCAACATTGGTATTGTGGGATTTTATTCAAGAAGGCAAAAAAATAAAAATCACCTATACCGATAACGGAAAAGGTACCCACCTGAAAAAGAAAAACGGATTACTGAATACGGAATCCCGTATACATGCTATAAAGGGAACTATTAACTTTGAATCTGAAATTAACCAAGGCTTAAAAGTCAAGATTATTATCTAAATCTATGTATTCAAAAATAATTATCGCCGAAGATTTGGCAAGTATCAATGAAGGAATAGTTCAACTTTCAAAAAAATTGGGTATACCAAATATTACCCCAGTACAATATTGTGACGAAGCTTATTTAAAAATTAAAAAAGCCATTAAGGATAAGCAACCTTATGAACTTTTAATTACAGATTTATCATTTAAAGTCACTCATCGGGAAGAAAATTACACCAAAGGCGAAGAACTCATAGAAGCTTTAAAAAATGAGCATCCCCAGTTAAAAATAATTGTTTTTTCTATAGAAGATCGTCCTACTAAAATTAAAAATTTAATGAATAAAGGTATCGAAGCTTACGTTTGTAAAGACAGAACCGGTCTTAAAGAATTAGAAGAAGCTATACAACAAACTTGGGAAGGAGGCACTTACCTTTCTCCCCAAATAGCAAGTGCTTTGGAAAATAAACAACTGGAAGTAGATGATTTTGATGTAAAACTATTGCAGCATTTAGCAGATGGATGTTCCCAAGATGAGATAAGTCAATTATTTAAGTCTAAACATATTAGTCCTTCTAGTTTAAGTTCTATAGAAAAAAGGGTAAGCCGGTTAAAAATTCAGTTAGATGCTAAAAACACTTATCAATTAATTGCCTTAGCAAAAGATATAGGATTGATCTAAAATTTATTTTAGTAACTTCCATATCCATAAAAAGTTTTTTAATGACATATTTTGACAATATTTTATGTAAATTTATGTTTCAAAAATGACGATATAAGGTTATTTATAGGTATTTCACCACCTTTTATCAAGTCTGTAAGTTATTTGAAATAAATGTTTTAACACATTGATGATTACTATCCCTTCGGGATGCTCCTGCCCAACAGGCACGGCAACACCAGCGACTACCGTTATGGCTTCCAGGGGCAGGAGATGGACAACGAGGTCAAAGGAGAGGGGAACTCCATCAACTACAAGTTCCGTATGCACGACCCAAGGGTCGGGAGGTTCTTTGCGACTGATCCTTTGACCAAAGATTACCCTCATTATACGTCATATTCATTTAGTGGAAATAAAGTTATTGCTTTCAGAGAATTGGAAGGTTTGGAAGAATTTTCTGTGCATACATATTCCTTTTCTCCTTTTAGTTCTTTTGGAGGAGGTTACAGTGGAGAAGGTCCCAAGAGAAAATATGGAAGTAAAGTGGATATGATAAATCCAGAAAAAGCTAATTTTAAATTAGGTGCTCAAACCCGAATTGATTTGGCAAATAGCAGAATGGTAGGCAGAGTTCAAGGTTACAACACTTTATCCTCACATCATTATCTCCCAATTTCGGCAACATCAGATACTCAAATAGAAACTCAAAACTATAATAGTGAAACTAATCAATTAGATTTTCATGCCTCTTCAAATAATGAAGCCTTCTTTTGGGGTGCAAGTCCGAATGTAGATGTAAAAGTAAATGCAAAATTCACTAAATTATCAGAAAATACTTTTCATATAGCAGGTACAATAATCGGTGATAGATTCCCTGCAAATGAAGCTTACATTCAAGATGATCTTGGTTATAAAGTATTTTTAGGGGTGTCAGGAGTTGACATAAATTTAGGGCTTATTTCCCCTACCTTCGGTCCAGCAGTATTACTTGGTGGTGATGATAAATTAATGTCAAGTTTTTCTTTCAGCGTTAAGTATCAAGAAATAGATGGCGGTACTTATTTCCAGAGTGTAATTCTTGATGATGGAACTGAATATAGCTTAGATGAGTGGAATAAAATTTTCAGAGATCTTAACCCAGCTGATTCTAATACTGGGACAGATGTATCTGGCAACAGAATAAAAACTAAAACTGATGAAGAAGATTAAGATTCTATATTATTTGTTTTTACTTTTGATTGTAACAGGTTGTCAATTTGCGGAACCAGTAGATTACATCTTGAGAAACAGAGAAGAAGGATGGTATGCTATTGTATATGATTGTGATAATGGGTTTGAAAAAAGATATGAAAATAATCGTCTCCAAATGTTATTTCCAGAAAATAGGATATTAGTTACTTCTTACCCTGCCAAATTCGGGATTGTTGACCATCGATTCTTTTATTACGAAGAAGGACAAAAAAAGGAGTTTTTTCCACCTTCATCCAATAAATCAAATCCTGATTTTTTAGTATTTGGACCAACAGAAGTAAATAATACGGGATTTAATAAAACAATCTTTTATTTTGGAAAGGATAACTATGATGAATCTGAATTTGATGACTTCATATATCAAGTAGATGAGTTTATAAATGAAAATAAATTAAACTGTGGAGGAGAAAATAACTAATATTATAAAAATCATAGCTCCCGCTATCATTTTCCAGTGGAGTTGGTGTTATGAAGAGAGAAGATAAAGCCCCGCTCCCTCTAGTTTGCAACCAGTGGCGGCACGAGTAAGAAAATTATCATCGCAGCCAAATAAAAAAATAAAGCCTTTGCATTATGAACTGCAAGGGCTTTTTTTATGCAAGCTGTTTAAGTTTTACGTTTTTGATAAGTGCATCCAGGGTGTAGAGGATATGCTTTTTGTCCTCTTCGTCCATTTGCTGTAGCTCGATAACACGCTTTAGGAGTTTGGCTTCCACCTCCACCTTTACCTTTCCAATCAAGAAATCAATGCTAACCCCCAGTACATCTGCAATTTTGGAGGCCACCTCAATGGAGGGCTTCACCTCGTCGCGTTCATAGCGTCCGATAATGTCACCGGAGGTGCCCACTTTTTTACCCAAATCGTTTTGAGAAAGCTTTAACTGCTTGCGCAGTTTGGTTATATGTTGCCCTAAAGTCATACCTAAAAGTCGTTAAAATGCTATATATAATAAGGATTTGGTAAATATAGCCGATATAAATATCACAACAAAGATATATAAACCTTGCTTGAATCTGATAAATGTTTTAGTTTTGTGATAAATAAGTCAGAAAATAAACTTATGAACAATCTTGAGACAAGCAACCCCAACGATTACTGCTACAAAACCAAAGAACTGGAACTGCACATTCTGGGAGGTCTACAGCTAACTAAGTTGGAAAGCCTGCGGGTAACCTTATCGATAGAAAAGCTGACCAAGACCAAGGCAATACTGAATATTTTACGACAAAGCGTTGATTTATATAATGATAACCAAGTAGAAAAGTTAGTACGTAAATGTGCAGAACGATTAGAAATAGGAACATCAATAATTAGAAAGACATTACAAGAACTTACCAAAGCATTAGAAAACTACCGTTTTTTACTCGTCAATCAACAAACAGAATTACAAAAACCATTTAGTAAAACACTCACAGCAACAGAAGAAAAGGAAGCTATCAAGTTTTTAAAATCTAAAAAGTTACTTGAAAAGACCAATGATTTAATCGGTAAATCTGGAGTTATTGGCGAAGTCGATAACAGGTTGTTAATGTATTTAATTTTCACAAGTCGTAAAACAAACAATCCTTTGCATTGTATAAGCTTGGGAAGTAGTGGCGTTGGTAAAACACATTTACAATCTAAAGTAGCAGAACTGATACCGGACGAAGATAAAATAGAAATCACGGTATTATCTGCCAATGCTTTTTATTACTTCAATCGCACAGAATTACAACATAAATTAATATTGATAGAGGATTTAGACGGAGCAGAAAGCGTACTCTATCCATTACGAGAATTACAATCTAAAAAACGTATTACAAAAACAGTAGTTCACAAAGACAGAAAAGGCAATACAAAAACGATACATCTAACGGTTGAAGGTCCTGTAAGTGTTGCAGGTTGTACCACACAAGAAAGTATTTACGAAGATAACAGTAATAGAAGTTTCCTTTTATACATCGATGAAAGTACAGAACAAGATATTAGAATAATGCAGTATCAAAGATTTTTAAGTGCTGGGAAACTCAACGAACAAGAACAAATAGAATCTAAAGAAATATTACAAAATGTTCAACGCATATTAAAGCCAATTAAAGTAATCAATCCGTATGCAGAATATTTAGAATTACCGCAATCAGTATTTAAACCAAGACGTACAAACTCACACTATTTACAATTTATTGAATCCATTACATTTTACAAACAATATCAACGAGAACGTAAATATGACGAGCAAACAGGCGAAGAATATATAGAAACGGAAATCGAAGATATACAAGAGGCAAATGAGCTGATTACAGAGGTTTTATTACGAAAGAGCGATACAATTACAGGAGCTTGCAGAAATCATTTAGAAAGCCTTAAAAACTACTTGAAAGTAAATAATCAAACCACATTTACAAATGCTGAAATACGCAGACGATTACGAGTAAAAGAAACCACTTTGCGCAGATACAATAAACAATTATTAGCAGAAGATTATATACGCAGAATTAAAAAGGCTAAAACCAAAAGTTACTGTTTTGAAATCGTTGATATAGACGAGTACAAAGTATTGAAACAACAGATACACAAAGCATTAGAAAACTGTATCACACAAATAGAACTCGCCACATCGCCACAAAGTCGCCACCAACAAAATGGCGAGGTTAAAATAAAGTAAATCAGTTGATTAAATACAATTCGCCACACAAACTCTAAAAAACACCCGCAGAATGAAAAACCTAAATCTAAATAATCACAGTTATAAAGTTCTATTACAAGATTTTAGACAATGGTTAGATATTTTAGGATATGCAGAAACAACAGTTTACAGGTTGCCAATCCATTTACAAGAGTTCTTTAATTACTTGGAAAGCATCAATATCAATCAACTCAATCATATACAAACCAATCACGTAACCGATTATTACAACTACTTAAAATCTCGACCCAACCAAAGACGAGCAGGTGGCATAAGCAAAGGACATCTGAACAAACATCAACAGGCACTATTTAAGTTTAGGGAATACTTAAAAGCGCACGACCATAAAGGCATAAATATCCATTTAAAACGAGAAGAACGAAATGAAAAAGATAGTTTAAATGTACTCTCACAAGAAGAAATCAAACAACTTTTTGAAGCGACGAGCTACAGCAATCAAGATGATAAAATACGATACAGAGATAAAGCTATTTTAGTGTGTTGTTACAGTTGTGGATTACGAAGAAACGAACTGATACACTTAGATGTTAGCGATATAATTTTTGATAAACAACGCTTGTTCGTTAGTAAAGGAAAGAATTATAAAGAACGCTTTGTACCACTCAATAATCACAGTTTACGTATACTTGAAGAATATATTTACGATTGGCGGACAGAGTTCTATAAATACAAAGAAACAGAAGCTTTATTTATCAATTATCGTGGTGGCAGATTATTAGGAATGAGCTTTGCAAATCGATTAAAAGCAATCATAAACGCTACAGGAAATAAAGGTTTACAAGAGCGTAATATTACACTTCACAGCTTGCGCCACAGTATTGCAACCCATCTATTAGAAAAAGGTGCAGGAATAGAACAGATCAGTACTTTTTTAGGACACGCATCATTAGAATCTACACAGATATATACACACTTTTTAGAACTCACAGGCGATGAAAACATACGAACATTATTTAGAGAAAAACGGTTACAACAGCAAGACTATCACAACATACCAAAGAAGCGTTACTAGATTTAACAAATGGTGCAAGAAGTATGGAACAACAGCCGAAACCATTGATTACAAAACCTTTTTAAAATACATCGAACATTTACGAAAAGGCGATGCCCTGAGCTTGTCGAAGGGAAAGCTAAAAGCAAGAACGCTAAAAACTTACGTTGGTAATCTTAAAATCTATTTTGATTATTTAGTAGAAGAAAATTACAGACAGCAGAACATCATTAAAGAACTCAATATAAAAGGCGTTAAAAAATCAATCATAAATAACTTTTTGGAGTTCGAAGAATTAGAAGATTTATATTACAGTTATCCAACAAATAAAGGCAAAGAAATAGCAAGAAAACGTAATAAAATCATCGTTGGTTTACTCGTTTATCAAGGCTTAAATACAAGAGATTTACAATTATTAGAAGTAGAAAACATACAACTCTATAAAGGTAAAATTGAAGTGCCAGGAACTAAAAAAAGTAACTCACGAGAAATCGAATTAAAACCGTGGCAGTTAATGGAATTTATGGAATACATTAACGAAGTTAGGCCAAAGATTTTACTAGAAACAAGCAAAGCCACAGAACAATTATTACTGCCAATCGGAAGAAGCTTTAAATTACACAACACTATTGGAAAAATGGCCAAAGAGCTAAAAGAAATCAACAACAGTTTTACAGATGTGAAGCAGATCAGGGCAAGTGTAATCATCAGTTGGTTAAAAGTCCACGGACTGCGGAGAACCCAATATCTTGCAGGACATAAATACATTAGTTCAACAGAAAGATACGTGCAAGAAGATCTGGAAAGCCTTCACGAAACAATTAATAACTTCCATCCATTCAGTTAGGGATAAAATTTGCTAATAAAAAAGTATCTTTGTTATAGAAATACAGAATATTATGGGAGCATTAGAAATAAGAGAGGAACTGCACAAGTATATTGAAATTGGCGATAAGCAATTTTTAAACACATTGTACAAAACAGCTAAATCCTATATCGAGCAAAAGAATTTAGATAGAATGATTGCCGAAGGGGAAGCAGATATTAAAGCAGGTAGGACTTATGGCTTGAAAGAAGCTAAAAAAATGGTTGACGATTGGGAAAAGGAATAAAGCCAGTAGAGTTGACTTCAAGAGCTATCAAGGATTTACAAAAACTGAAATCTTTTAGCCGAAAACTTCATGGAAAAGAAAAAGCACAAGAATTTATAGACGAACTTTTTGAGTATATGGAAGTCCTTGAAAAACCAGACAATAGGTTCGAAGGATTAGGAAGTACAGATGAAACCTTTGCACATTTAAAGTACGATTATAGAAAACTCATAAAAGGCGACATCAAAATTACATACCGATTAGGAAGAACAAAAATTTATGTAGTCAGAATTTTTGATACCCGCCAAAATCCGAACAAAAATAAATAGCCCCACAAAACAAAACCCAGTTTTTTCGTTCCTCAAAACCCCCTGTTTTTTGTTTTGTTCCGCGCGCCACCGCCCTTGCAGGTTTTTGTGCGCCAACAGCTAAAGCAGCCCATTGCTTTTTGCCCAATGCCCACCGCAGCGTCCGGCACATAAAAAAAGCTGTACGGAAAAAGTACAGGCATTTTTTACGCACCTCCCTGGCCAACAGCAAAAACCAAAGCGCTGCGCCACCAAAAAAACCAATGCGCAAAAACCTGCCCCAAGCCAAGTTACATAACGCACGGGCTTTATAATGCACAAGAAATATTTACAGTTAAAAATCAAGGAAATCTTGTGCAGTTATAAATTGCGTTATGTAAAATGGCCGCTGAAGCCTTTGCGCCCCTTACTCGGGATGCGGCGTTCAATCGGCACTTTGCCTATCATTTTTAAAGCGGAAGCTTCCCCGCGCCAAACCCTCCGACATAGAAACTTCCACTTTAAAAACGTACACTGCTGAAAACGTTCCGCTGGGCGGCCAATCTAGGCGAAGGGCGGTGCAGGTGGGATTGTCCGTTCAGTGGAATGGAACAACCGTAGGGCGTTAGCTAACCGCATTTTTTACAATCGATAACGGAAACTTCAATCCGTGTTCCGTTGTGAGCGTTGGCAAAGCCGGCTATTTTACATAGTTGTATTACAGTACAGAAACCTAAATGAATGCTACTGTAATGCCCAATTATGTAAAGATAGCTTGGGCGAAGAAAGGCAAAAGAAGTGCCAATTAAACTACTAAAGTTTATTATATTAGCAATCAATAATACGTTCTTTAAAATATTTTTTGAGAGTAGCTTTTTGAGTAAGGTATGCGCAGAAAAAAGTGATTTTTTGCTAAAAAACGTATTAACTTCTTTCCCTTCGGGATGCTCCTGCCCAACAGGCACGGCAACACCAGCGACTACCGTTATGGCTTCCAGGGGCAGGAGATGGACAACGAGGTCAAAGGAGAGGGGAACTCCATCAACTACAAGTTCCGTATGCACGACCCAAGGGTCGGGAGGTTCTTTGCGACTGATCCTTTGACCAAAGATTACCCTCATTATACGTCATATTCATTTAGTGGAAATAAAGTTATTGCTTTCAGAGAATTGGAAGGTTTGGAAGAATTTTCTGTGCATACATATTCCTTTTCTCCTTTTAGTTCTTTTGGAGGAGGTTACAGTGGAGAAGGTCCCAAGAGAAAATATGGAAGTAAAGTGGATATGATAAATCCAGAAAAAGCTAATTTTAAATTAGGTGCTCAAACCCGAATTGATTTGGCAAATAGCAGAATGGTAGGCAGAGTTCAAGGTTACAACACTTTATCCTCACATCATTATCTCCCAATTTCGGCAACATCAGATACTCAAATAGAAACTCAAAACTATAATAGTGAAACTAATCAATTAGATTTTCATGCCTCTTCAAATAATGAAGCCTTCTTTTGGGGTGCAAGTCCGAATGTAGATGTAAAAGTAAATGCAAAATTCACTAAATTATCAGAAAATACTTTTCATATAGCAGGTACAATAATCGGTGATAGATTCCCTGCAAATGAAGCTTACATTCAAGATGATCTTGGTTATAAAGTATTTTTAGGGGTGTCAGGAGTTGACATAAATTTAGGGCTTATTTCCCCTACCTTCGGTCCAGCAGTATTACTTGGTGGTGATGATAAATTAATGTCAAGTTTTTCTTTCAGCGTTAAGTATCAAGAAATAGATGGCGGTACTTATTTCCAGAGTGTAATTCTTGATGATGGAACTGAATATAGCTTAGATGAGTGGAATAAAATTTTCAGAGATCTTAACCCAGCTGATTCTAATACTGGGACAGATGTATCTGGCAACAGAATAAAAACTAAAACTGATGAAGAAGATTAAGATTCTATATTATTTGTTTTTACTTTTGATTGTAACAGGTTGTCAATTTGCGGAACCAGTAGATTACATCTTGAGAAACAGAGAAGAAGGATGGTATGCTATTGTATATGATTGTGATAATGGGTTTGAAAAAAGATATGAAAATAATCGTCTCCAAATGTTATTTCCAGAAAATAGGATATTAGTTACTTCTTACCCTGCCAAATTCGGGATTGTTGACCATCGATTCTTTTATTACGAAGAAGGACAAAAAAAGGAGTTTTTTCCACCTTCATCCAATAAATCAAATCCTGATTTTTTAGTATTTGGACCAACAGAAGTAAATAATACGGGATTTAATAAAACAATCTTTTATTTTGGAAAGGATAACTATGATGAATCTGAATTTGATGACTTCATATATCAAGTAGATGAGTTTATAAATGAAAATAAATTAAACTGTGGAGGAGAAAATAACTAATATTATAAAAATCATAGCTCCCGCTATCATTTTCCAGTGGAGTTGGTGTTATGAAGAGAGAAGATAAAGCCCCGCTCCCTCTAGTTTGCAACCAGTGGCGGCACGAGTAAGAAAATTATCATCGCAGCCAAATAAAAAAATAAAGCCTTTGCATTATGAACTGCAAGGGCTTTTTTTATGCAAGCTGTTTAAGTTTTACGTTTTTGATAAGTGCATCCAGGGTGTAGAGGATATGCTTTTTGTCCTCTTCGTCCATTTGCTGTAGCTCGATAACACGCTTTAGGAGTTTGGCTTCCACCTCCACCTTTACCTTTCCAATCAAGAAATCAATGCTAACCCCCAGTACATCTGCAATTTTGGAGGCCACCTCAATGGAGGGCTTCACCTCGTCGCGTTCATAGCGTCCGATAATGTCACCGGAGGTGCCCACTTTTTTACCCAAATCGTTTTGAGAAAGCTTTAACTGCTTGCGCAGTTTGGTTATATGTTGCCCTAAAGTCATACCTAAAAGTCGTTAAAATGCTATATATAATAAGGATTTGGTAAATATAGCCGATATAAATATCACAACAAAGATATATAAACCTTGCTTGAATCTGATAAATGTTTTAGTTTTGTGATAAATAAGTCAGAAAATAAACTTATGAACAATCTTGAGACAAGCAACCCCAACGATTACTGCTACAAAACCAAAGAACTGGAACTGCACATTCTGGGAGGTCTACAGCTAACTAAGTTGGAAAGCCTGCGGGTAACCTTATCGATAGAAAAGCTGACCAAGACCAAGGCAATACTGAATATTTTACGACAAAGCGTTGATTTATATAATGATAACCAAGTAGAAAAGTTAGTACGTAAATGTGCAGAACGATTAGAAATAGGAACATCAATAATTAGAAAGACATTACAAGAACTTACCAAAGCATTAGAAAACTACCGTTTTTTACTCGTCAATCAACAAACAGAATTACAAAAACCATTTAGTAAAACACTCACAGCAACAGAAGAAAAGGAAGCTATCAAGTTTTTAAAATCTAAAAAGTTACTTGAAAAGACCAATGATTTAATCGGTAAATCTGGAGTTATTGGCGAAGTCGATAACAGGTTGTTAATGTATTTAATTTTCACAAGTCGTAAAACAAACAATCCTTTGCATTGTATAAGCTTGGGAAGTAGTGGCGTTGGTAAAACACATTTACAATCTAAAGTAGCAGAACTGATACCGGACGAAGATAAAATAGAAATCACGGTATTATCTGCCAATGCTTTTTATTACTTCAATCGCACAGAATTACAACATAAATTAATATTGATAGAGGATTTAGACGGAGCAGAAAGCGTACTCTATCCATTACGAGAATTACAATCTAAAAAACGTATTACAAAAACAGTAGTTCACAAAGACAGAAAAGGCAATACAAAAACGATACATCTAACGGTTGAAGGTCCTGTAAGTGTTGCAGGTTGTACCACACAAGAAAGTATTTACGAAGATAACAGTAATAGAAGTTTCCTTTTATACATCGATGAAAGTACAGAACAAGATATTAGAATAATGCAGTATCAAAGATTTTTAAGTGCTGGGAAACTCAACGAACAAGAACAAATAGAATCTAAAGAAATATTACAAAATGTTCAACGCATATTAAAGCCAATTAAAGTAATCAATCCGTATGCAGAATATTTAGAATTACCGCAATCAGTATTTAAACCAAGACGTACAAACTCACACTATTTACAATTTATTGAATCCATTACATTTTACAAACAATATCAACGAGAACGTAAATATGACGAGCAAACAGGCGAAGAATATATAGAAACGGAAATCGAAGATATACAAGAGGCAAATGAGCTGATTACAGAGGTTTTATTACGAAAGAGCGATACAATTACAGGAGCTTGCAGAAATCATTTAGAAAGCCTTAAAAACTACTTGAAAGTAAATAATCAAACCACATTTACAAATGCTGAAATACGCAGACGATTACGAGTAAAAGAAACCACTTTGCGCAGATACAATAAACAATTATTAGCAGAAGATTATATACGCAGAATTAAAAAGGCTAAAACCAAAAGTTACTGTTTTGAAATCGTTGATATAGACGAGTACAAAGTATTGAAACAACAGATACACAAAGCATTAGAAAACTGTATCACACAAATAGAACTCGCCACATCGCCACAAAGTCGCCACCAACAAAATGGCGAGGTTAAAATAAAGTAAATCAGTTGATTAAATACAATTCGCCACACAAACTCTAAAAAACACCCGCAGAATGAAAAACCTAAATCTAAATAATCACAGTTATAAAGTTCTATTACAAGATTTTAGACAATGGTTAGATATTTTAGGATATGCAGAAACAACAGTTTACAGGTTGCCAATCCATTTACAAGAGTTCTTTAATTACTTGGAAAGCATCAATATCAATCAACTCAATCATATACAAACCAATCACGTAACCGATTATTACAACTACTTAAAATCTCGACCCAACCAAAGACGAGCAGGTGGCATAAGCAAAGGACATCTGAACAAACATCAACAGGCACTATTTAAGTTTAGGGAATACTTAAAAGCGCACGACCATAAAGGCATAAATATCCATTTAAAACGAGAAGAACGAAATGAAAAAGATAGTTTAAATGTACTCTCACAAGAAGAAATCAAACAACTTTTTGAAGCGACGAGCTACAGCAATCAAGATGATAAAATACGATACAGAGATAAAGCTATTTTAGTGTGTTGTTACAGTTGTGGATTACGAAGAAACGAACTGATACACTTAGATGTTAGCGATATAATTTTTGATAAACAACGCTTGTTCGTTAGTAAAGGAAAGAATTATAAAGAACGCTTTGTACCACTCAATAATCACAGTTTACGTATACTTGAAGAATATATTTACGATTGGCGGACAGAGTTCTATAAATACAAAGAAACAGAAGCTTTATTTATCAATTATCGTGGTGGCAGATTATTAGGAATGAGCTTTGCAAATCGATTAAAAGCAATCATAAACGCTACAGGAAATAAAGGTTTACAAGAGCGTAATATTACACTTCACAGCTTGCGCCACAGTATTGCAACCCATCTATTAGAAAAAGGTGCAGGAATAGAACAGATCAGTACTTTTTTAGGACACGCATCATTAGAATCTACACAGATATATACACACTTTTTAGAACTCACAGGCGATGAAAACATACGAACATTATTTAGAGAAAAACGGTTACAACAGCAAGACTATCACAACATACCAAAGAAGCGTTACTAGATTTAACAAATGGTGCAAGAAGTATGGAACAACAGCCGAAACCATTGATTACAAAACCTTTTTAAAATACATCGAACATTTACGAAAAGGCGATGCCCTGAGCTTGTCGAAGGGAAAGCTAAAAGCAAGAACGCTAAAAACTTACGTTGGTAATCTTAAAATCTATTTTGATTATTTAGTAGAAGAAAATTACAGACAGCAGAACATCATTAAAGAACTCAATATAAAAGGCGTTAAAAAATCAATCATAAATAACTTTTTGGAGTTCGAAGAATTAGAAGATTTATATTACAGTTATCCAACAAATAAAGGCAAAGAAATAGCAAGAAAACGTAATAAAATCATCGTTGGTTTACTCGTTTATCAAGGCTTAAATACAAGAGATTTACAATTATTAGAAGTAGAAAACATACAACTCTATAAAGGTAAAATTGAAGTGCCAGGAACTAAAAAAAGTAACTCACGAGAAATCGAATTAAAACCGTGGCAGTTAATGGAATTTATGGAATACATTAACGAAGTTAGGCCAAAGATTTTACTAGAAACAAGCAAAGCCACAGAACAATTATTACTGCCAATCGGAAGAAGCTTTAAATTACACAACACTATTGGAAAAATGGCCAAAGAGCTAAAAGAAATCAACAACAGTTTTACAGATGTGAAGCAGATCAGGGCAAGTGTAATCATCAGTTGGTTAAAAGTCCACGGACTGCGGAGAACCCAATATCTTGCAGGACATAAATACATTAGTTCAACAGAAAGATACGTGCAAGAAGATCTGGAAAGCCTTCACGAAACAATTAATAACTTCCATCCATTCAGTTAGGGATAAAATTTGCTAATAAAAAAGTATCTTTGTTATAGAAATACAGAATATTATGGGAGCATTAGAAATAAGAGAGGAACTGCACAAGTATATTGAAATTGGCGATAAGCAATTTTTAAACACATTGTACAAAACAGCTAAATCCTATATCGAGCAAAAGAATTTAGATAGAATGATTGCCGAAGGGGAAGCAGATATTAAAGCAGGTAGGACTTATGGCTTGAAAGAAGCTAAAAAAATGGTTGACGATTGGGAAAAGGAATAAAGCCAGTAGAGTTGACTTCAAGAGCTATCAAGGATTTACAAAAACTGAAATCTTTTAGCCGAAAACTTCATGGAAAAGAAAAAGCACAAGAATTTATAGACGAACTTTTTGAGTATATGGAAGTCCTTGAAAAACCAGACAATAGGTTCGAAGGATTAGGAAGTACAGATGAAACCTTTGCACATTTAAAGTACGATTATAGAAAACTCATAAAAGGCGACATCAAAATTACATACCGATTAGGAAGAACAAAAATTTATGTAGTCAGAATTTTTGATACCCGCCAAAATCCGAACAAAAATAAATAGCCCCACAAAACAAAACCCAGTTTTTTCGTTCCTCAAAACCCCCTGTTTTTTGTTTTGTTCCGCGCGCCACCGCCCTTGCAGGTTTTTGTGCGCCAACAGCTAAAGCAGCCCATTGCTTTTTGCCCAATGCCCACCGCAGCGTCCGGCACATAAAAAAAGCTGTACGGAAAAAGTACAGGCATTTTTTACGCACCTCCCTGGCCAACAGCAAAAACCAAAGCGCTGCGCCACCAAAAAAACCAATGCGCAAAAACCTGCCCCAAGCCAAGTTACATAACGCACGGGCTTTATAATGCACAAGAAATATTTACAGTTAAAAATCAAGGAAATCTTGTGCAGTTATAAATTGCGTTATGTAAAATGGCCGCTGAAGCCTTTGCGCCCCTTACTCGGGATGCGGCGTTCAATCGGCACTTTGCCTATCATTTTTAAAGCGGAAGCTTCCCCGCGCCAAACCCTCCGACATAGAAACTTCCACTTTAAAAACGTACACTGCTGAAAACGTTCCGCTGGGCGGCCAATCTAGGCGAAGGGCGGTGCAGGTGGGATTGTCCGTTCAGTGGAATGGAACAACCGTAGGGCGTTAGCTAACCGCATTTTTTACAATCGATAACGGAAACTTCAATCCGTGTTCCGTTGTGAGCGTTGGCAAAGCCGGCTATTTTACATAGTTGTATTACAGTACAGAAACCTAAATGAATGCTACTGTAATGCCCAATTATGTAAAGATAGCTTGGGCGAAGAAAGGCAAAAGAAGTGCCAATTAAACTACTAAAGTTTATTATATTAGCAATCAATAATACGTTCTTTAAAATATTTTTTGAGAGTAGCTTTTTGAGTAAGGTATGCGCAGAAAAAAGTGATTTTTTGCTAAAAAACGTATTAACTTCTTTCCCGGCGGCATGCTGCTACCAAATAGGCATGGGAACACCTCAGATTATCGATATGGTTTCCAAGGTTATGAAAAAGATGATGAAGTCTCTGGAGAAGGAAATAGTTATACGACAGAATTTAGACAATATGATCCAAGGATTTTTAGATGGAAATCTATTGATCCAATGTATAAGGCTTTTGAATCTCCTTATGTTGCAATGGGAAATAACCCTATCCTGTATGTTGACCCAGATGGAGCGGATTGGATTGTAAACGATCAAGGGTTTTATTTATGGGCAGAAGAGGCAGACGATATTCCTAATGGCTTTAGAGGGGTTGGAAATGTTGGCTTAGATTTGCCAGAAGGAGTTCATCCATATAAAGTTTTAACATTTATTGATGGCGGTCTATATCATGAAAACACTAGCAATCTTTTTTCTAGTATAGGTAATGCGTTGGGGGGTAGTTTTGTAGAAAAAAAACCTTATGACCACGCAGAAGAAAGCTTTATGTCGGAAGTAGAAGATGAATTTTATGGTGTTGCTTTAGGTAAAGCATTTAGATTTTTGGGTAAAACCAAGCCTGCTAAGTGGATGAGTGCCAAAACGGTTTCTGCATTAAGAAGAGTAGAGAGTCATGTATTGAAAGGTTCCATAAATAAAGCTATAAGTGAATCTTGGAATATGACATCAACTTTTGCTAGAGGAACTGCTTTAGAAGGTGTGCTCGCTAAATCGAAGTATAAGACTTATGTATGGTTAGAAGAAGTATCCAAAAATTATAAGGCATTTGATTTTTTTAAAAATGGGCTAGGTGTTCAGTTAAAGACTTTCGATGCTAAAAAGGTAAATGTTTCCTTTTATAAAAAAGCCATAGATAAAATGTTAGACAATTTAGGTGAAAATAAAGGAGGTATTATGATAAAAAAGGCAAAACTTGATATTGGTGTAAAAACGGATGATCAATTAAAGCTTTTTGATAAAGTAAAGGAATACGGTAAGAAAAGAGGGGTAGAGGTAGATGTTTATAAAGTGGAATAGTTTTTAAAATATATAATGGAAAAATTAGGAATAAAAATTTGTTTTCATTCTGAAAAAGACAGAAAAGATTTATTAAATAAGATAGTTGGGAGTAATCAATTTGGTTTTGAACCGAAAATAATGGAGATAGACTATAACGAGAGAAAATACGACAAGAAAAAAGCCTTAAGCTTAATTCAAAAAACAACTAAGAATACAGGTGTTAGTTTTATGAATGACGACATAGAAATCTTAATTGGTTTTTCTGCAATAGTAATACCACCATTGACAGTAAGTCTAGTAATTAATAACGATGTTTATTTTGATTATGATTCTGTAATTGAAAATTATTTGAGTGAGAGTGATTTTATGTCAGCTTATGTATATGATTATAATGATGTTAATTGGCAATCAGAAACTTCTATATCTGAATATGAGTCAAATAATATAAATCATAAGGATTTGCCTAAAGTTAAAGATGAGTGGGATAACGTTGTTATTGATATTTCAAATAACTACGGTAGGGAAGTCCTTTTGAATAATACTTGGCTTATGGCATGTTCAAAAATGTGGTTTAGTGACCTATTTTTTGAAATAACGGGATTAAGCAAAGAACATTTGTTAAAATGCCCGGAAGCACTTGGAATTAATGATGATAAAATAGTAAAGATTAATTTATTCGAGAATATATTTTCTAGTTCTAAAAACCGTATTAAACAAAAAGAATTTAGAGAGTTTGCGAATTTTGATAAGATAGAAAAGAAATTATATCCATACTAGTAGTTTAAAAGGTTATTTTTATTCAGGTAATCTAGTAACCATTCTACATATTTATCGATATAAGAAATTAGTTCGTCCTCACTATGGAAAGCATTGTTGGGTAAGTAAAGGATTTTGTTTTTATACTCATTAAATATTGATGATTGGTGTTTGTCATTAAGAGGTTTTACTTTTAAGATTTTTAAAATTATAAAAAGACAATTAGAGTCATTTAAGCTGAAATCAGTGATCTGTATTAATCCATTGTCTAAACTATCTTCAATAATCAAAGACAACTTATCGTGCCGATACTGTTCAAACACTAAGTCAGATATAATACTGTTGTTTGATGGCATGTAGATAGTTTTTTATTTATTACGTTTAAAATGTAATGTGTTTTTTGGTGTAAACTCACTAGGTTCTTGAGTTAAATCTTCGTTGTTTATTGCAATTTTAATTTCATTATGATTTATTATTTTTACAATGAAGTGTAGTTTTTTGATAACTTCTTTATTATCATTTCTGGTTAGAAACAGTACAAGTTTCACAGGCTCTTTTTCAAAATCTATTTTATATTTTAAACTTGCCTCTATTCCATTGTACAAAAAGTTTTCACCTCCCATTTTTTTTCCTTGTATGCCTAAAACGGCAAAACCATCGGTATTGAATTGAAAATAACCAATGTTTTGGTCTCTATCATTCCCTATCCATTTTCCATTAATATCAAAATCCTGTCCCAAACACTCTAAACTAGAAAAGAGTATGATTGTAATTAGAATAAAATGTTTCATAATAATTTTTTGTTTCAGTGTTCAATAATTATTCCATTGTAGAATACGCTTTTTTAGCTTTAAAGTCACGGATAAGGGCATCGATGACATTAAAAAGTTGAGTTTGTTCGCCATTGGGCATAGAAGCGATGGCTTCCATACGTTCCAATATTTTTTTGTCCCTAACCATAACAGAACTGTTACCTACCAAATAATCCAAAGAAACATCCAAAGCCTGGGCAATTTTATTGGCTATCTCTACAGAGGGCGTGATCTCATTGCGCTCATAGCGCCCAATCACTGCACCTGAAGTGCCCGCCATTGTGCCCAAATCTTCACGGGACAATTTTTTGTCTTTACGTAAATGTGTTATTGTCGTTCCTAGATCCATAATCAATAAGTAACAAAACTCCCTTTAAAATAAGGATATGGCAAATATACGTTACTTAAAAGTTAAAAAACAAACGGTTAAATTTGGTTAAAATATTATTTATTGATTAAGTTTGTAACCAATAAGTGATATTTGCAATTTATGAACAAATTAAAGGCAGACACCCCCGACCAGCTCATCTACGAAAACGGTATTTTACAATTA
>NZ_RXOM01000035.1 GCF_008692195.1 Salegentibacter sp. R32 | reverse complement strand
CCTTCAATTATACCTGAATGAATTCATCTATAAGCTAAACCGAAGATATTTTGGGGAGAAGCTTTTCGATAGGCTCGTCATTGCTGGAATCACAGGATATGACTAATTACGGATATTCAATTTATTTATTACAATGGAAGGTACAGTTAAATTTTTCAATGAATCTAAAGGTTATGGATTCATTACCAACGACGAAACAGGACAAGACATTTTCGTTCACGTAACCGGTTTAGACGGTGAAACTATTAACGAAGGTGACAAAGTTGAGTACGTTGAATCTGAAGGAAGAAAAGGAATGACCGCCACTCAAGTGCGCGTAATCTAAGAATAATATATAGAATTATTTTTAAGTTTTTTTCTTAAACGCCGCTAGATTTTCTAGCGGCGTTTTATTTTATAAACGTTGGTACATCTCTTCATTTTTAGTATAATCTGCCGCAAATGGCTCCACATTTTTACTGTAAGGCTCTTCTAAATTATTGTAATAAGCCAAGTTCTCTTCAATAAGCTTTCTACTATTGGTCACATCATTTTTAGCTTCATAAACTTGAGCTAGAAAGTAATTGTAGCGATAGTATTTTAGTTGGTCTTCCATTTTTTCAGATAGGCGTTTCATAGACAATTTTAAATCATTACACTCTTTCAGGATTTCATCACCTTCCGTGTTTTTTCCCTGTTGGTAACATACTTTCGCCATCAATCCTAAAAACTTTCCGTTTTCCTCAGAAGGATTGGAACGATATGCTTTTTTTGCCTGAACGTATAAAGGATTTAAAAACTTTTCGGCGGTTTTATAATCTTGATTAGCAACACAAGTTTCATATGCATTCATCCTAAAACTATTTAAGTTTTTTAAACTGAAATAATGAGATTGACTTAAAGCTTCCTCGGTAGCTTCAACAAAACTGGCAAGATCTTTATTTTCTAACTCTTGGTTGATATATTCATCATAGAATTTCTTAACGTACCATTTTTCATCTTGTAAGGCATTTTCTGAAATTAATGATTTTTGATAAGTGGTATCCTTAACCCTTTCAGAAATTACTTTATACACATAATCACTAATATTTTCTTCTCTAATAATTTCATCTACATAAAAATTAAATAAATCGGAAAGCTCTAAATAGTCAAATTCTGCGGTTAGCTCTTCTTTTTTAAATAAAGTATAATCTGTTTTAAAATAAGAAGATTTTTCTTTTAAAGTAGTTTTATAGTTGGTTGCTCCAATTTTGTCTTTAGATTGTATCTCGTATTTGGTATTATTGAAAGTTTTGAAAACACTATCGTTTGCTTCAAAATCAAATTCATAATGTTTGTAAGTGGTATTTTTTATAAAGCCATTTTTGTTATAGTGAAGCTTATTCTGAAAACCTACTTCTGTTTTGTTATCTATTTGGTAGGTTTCTGTAGAACTAATTAACCTATCTTCATCATCGTAAGCATACTTAATTCTAGCCGTCTGACCTTCGTGACTTTCGGAAACTACGTCATAAAGTCCAAGTTTTGTAGATTGAACTGGTAAATAATCATCCTTTAATTTTTCTATTTTTTCTAAACTGTATTTCACCTCATTTTCTTCAACCTCTTTCTCCAAAATAGCCTGAAGCGTATCACTTTTATAAAGGTAATAGCGGGTTAAGGTTTTATCTTTACTATAATTCTGAACGATTTTTTTAATATATCCATTTGGGTAATAATAATCGGTTTGCTCGTAACCATCAGTTGCTTTATGTGTTGAATTAGTTTGTGAAGTAGTCATTTTTTTCACCGGCTGATTGTTAAACCGATTCCAGTTATTCTGAGCATTAGTGGAAAACGTGAATGAAAAAAACAGTATAATAGATAAAATTCGTAACATATTTTGAGGTACAAGTTTGTAAAATAAGTTGTTAACTTATTCTAAGTTAGGCTACGAATGCCCTTAATGCAATTTATAATGGGGAGTTTAGCATAAGTTTAGTACTGTTTCTTAAAGGAAACTATAGCTAAACAAAAAAAATTGTAAATTTATATACTCTTCTTAACTAATTATTTAAACAATGCAGAAATCCTGTTTGGAATGTGGTGAAAAAATTGTAGGTAGGTCAGATAAAAAATTCTGTAGCGATTACTGTCGGAATGCATACAACAATAAACTCAACAAGGACAATAAAAACTTAGTAAGAAATATTAATAATCGTTTACGGAAAAATTACCGGATTCTAGAAGAATTAAATCCAAACAATAAGTCAAAAACAACCAAATCAACACTACTAGCCAAAGGCTTTAATTTTGAATACATCACCAGTATTTATACCACTAAAAAAGGAACCGTGTATTATTTTGTGTACAATCAGGGTTATCTTCCGCTTGAAAATGATTATTTTGCCTTAGTGAAAAAGCTAGATTGATTAGATGAAAACGTTAATCTATAAAATATTAGTACTGCTTACCCTTGGTCTATTGGTATGGGTGAGTTTTTACACCCTTATGCCCGATGCTGAAGATTTTTCTGAAGAAAATCAATTAGGTTTTTCCATTGAACGGGCTAACGAACATGTTAAAAAAATTAGTGAAAAACCTCATTCCATTGGGACAAAAGCCCATAGCGAAGTAAGAAATTACATTGTTCAAGAACTTCAAAAATTAGGACTACAAGTACAAACCCAAAAAGGATATTACTTAAACCCTGACGGAGTTTTTACGGTACCTGAAAATATAATTGCCAAAATTCCCGGTAGCAATCCATCTCCTAAAAATGATTTAATGGTGATGACGCATTACGATAGTGCGGTACATTCTTCTTACGGGGCGAGTGATGCAGCTTCCGGTGTGGCTACTATTTTAGAAACTTTACGGGTTTTTCTAAAGGAAGAAGTTCAGCATACTAACAATATTATCATTTGCTTTACCGATGCTGAAGAAATAGGCTTAAACGGGGCCGGACTTTTTGTAAAAGAGCATCCGTGGGCAAATGATGTAGGACTCGTTTTAAATTTTGAAGCTAGGGGAAGCGGAGGTCCTTCCAATACTATTTTGGAAACTAATGAAGGAAATAGAAAACTCATCAAGGCATTTTCTAAAGCACATCCAGAATATCCGGTAGCCACGTCGCTAATGTATTCGGTTTATAAAAAACTACCTAACGATACCGATGCAACTGTGTTAAGAGAAGAAAATGATATCCCAAGTTTCTTTTTCGCATTTATAGACGACCATTACGATTATCATACCGCCAACGACACCTTTGAAAACTTAGACCAAAATTCTTTGGCTCATCAAGCGAGTTATCTTACCGCATTAATGCCTTATTTTTCTAATCTGAATCTTGCTGAGCTTAAGTCTGAAAAAGAATCGGTGTATTTTAATTTTCCGGGAATAGGGATGCTTTATTATTCCTATGCTTTTATCATTCCTTTGTTAATCGTGGTTTGGTTTGCATTTTTAGGAATCAGTTTCTATGCCATCAGAAAAAAATCGTTTACCGCTTTTTCCTTAGTGAAAAATATAGTTTGGTTCTTGGTGATTTTAGGCGTAAGCTCACTGGCTACTTATTTCGGATTTCAATTAGTTCAAAGTTATTACCCGGAATACCTGGAAAATCAAAACGGATTTACCCGTAACGGACATTATTACATTGCAGCTTTTGTTTCTATTACTTTGGCTATTGCGTTTTTATTGTACAGAGCCATTTACAGAGGCGAAGAACTTATTAAAACCGTTCCGGCGCCCTTGTTTGTTTGGCTGCTTATCAATACCATTATAGCCATTGCATTTAAAGGAGCTGCCTACTTTATTTGGCCTGTTATTTTTGGGCTAATTATTTATTTTCTGCTAATCAGACAAAACCGACCTAATTTATGGTTGCTGCTCTTTTTGAGTATTCCGGCAATTTTTCTATTAGCTCCTTTAATTCAGTTTTTTCCGGTAGGCTTAGGTTTAAAAATGTTGGTGATTAGCAGTTTGTTTACCGTACTTTTGTTAGGCTTGTTGATGCCCATTTTTATTCACTATAAAAAAATACATTGGCTTGGCGTTTTGTGTATCGTCGTTGCGGCAGTGAGTTTGATGATGGCTAACAATCATTCCGATTTTTCTTATGAAAATCCTAAGCCCAATAGCCTGCTTTATCTACTCGATGCTGATGAAAATAAAGCTTGGTGGGCGACCTATGACCATCAATTGGATGAATATACTTCCCCTTATTTTACAGATAAAAATGAGGTTTTGGAAGATGTTGAATTCGATAGCAAATACCATTTACAATTTACCCAACAAAGTGAAGCTGAAGTAAAACCAATTGCGGAAGCTAGAATTTTAGTAGAAGAAGATCCTACTTTTCAAAATAAAGCCTCCCACAGGTTTACGGTGAAAATAGCTCCACAACGTAAAATCAACCGGATGGAAATTTTTGCAGATGAACAAGTAGATTTCTATAATTTTAAGGTGAATAATATCGCTGCCACTTCTAAAGAAAATGTATTCTATCAGAATCGGGAGAAAGAAAAATTACTCACTTACTATGCCGTAGATGAAGATACCCTGCGATTGGATTTTGAATTGAAAAAGGGCGAAAACCTCGATTTAAAAATTTATGAAGCCAGTAACGATTTGCTGAATAACTCAAATTTCGAGATTACTCCTCGTACCAAAGGGATGATGCCGAAACCTTTTGTGCTAAACGATGCAATTATTACGAGGCAAAGTGTAAAATTAAACTCTAATTAAATGAAGAAGACTTTGCCACACAATACCAACGAAATGAATGTAAACAAATGGAAATCAATTATCTTAAGTGCACTGATTTTCATAATTCCGATGACTGTTTTGGTAGAATTATTTCAAGTCAATTGGAAACTGGAAAACATTCAATTAACTCATTTGGTTTTCTATTTTTCATTATTTAGTTGTTTTGGGTTTTTAATGAGTTACTTTTCATACAGAGCAAAAGAAAAGCGCATCAACGAATGGGAAAACAAATAAAAATGACCATTTCTATTTTGGGCTGTGGGTGGCTAGGATTGCCTTTAGCTGAAAAATTATTACAAAAAGGCTATTCCGTAAACGGATCGACCACCACCTCAGAAAAGATTGAAATTATTGAGAAGAAAGGAATCGATGCTTTTTATATAGAATTAACCGAAGAAAAGGTAAAAGGAGAAGTATTTTCGTTTTTAGATGGTGCAGAAGTTTTAATAGTAGATATTCCGCCCGGTTTACGAAAAAAAACTGATGCCAGTTTCGTGAAAAAAATTCAACTTTTTATTCCTAAACTAGAACTATCTTCAGTTGAAAAAGTGATTTTGGTAAGTTCTACTTCCGTTTTTGAAGATGAGGAAAATTTTCCTGAATACACGGAAGCTTCCACACCTAATGGGAAAAGTTCTTCTTCCCAACAAATTCAAGAAGTAGAAAAATTATTTCAACACAACTCAAATTTTAAAACTACTGTCATCCGAATGGGAGGACTGTTAGGAGAAAATCGCCATCCGGTGAAGTTTTTAGCACGGAGAAAAGATATTGCTAATCCAGAAGCACCGGTGAATTTAATTCAGCAACAAGACGCTTTAAATTTAATTATGCAAACTCTTCAACAAGAAAAATTTGGTGAAGTGTATCACGGGGTTTATCCGCTTCACCCTTCAAAGGAAGAGTATTATTCAGCGAAAGCTAAAGATTTCAATTTAGAACCACCAAAGTTCAATTCTTCTTCTGTTTCAATAGGTAAAAAGATTTCTTCTGCAAAAACGCAAAAGGAGCTTGAGTTTACGTTTCGAAATGAAATTTAATTTTTATGGAAAATTTTTATCGAAATGCTCCAAAATAAAAACTTCGATTTCAGGTTCTCATCCTCAAGATTTTGTTTTTCAAAGCAGTATGAGATTCCGTGTCAGGAACCGAATGGCGAAAGTTTACTATAGATAATCGTAAATATAGTTTTCCTGCAAGGTTTAAACAACCGTGTAGGTATAAAGAAATGGAGAACTTGCAGGAGGCTCAAAACAAAAAAGGCTTGTCAAAACGACAAGCCTTTCTCTATTTTAAAAAAGTATGATGATTACCAAATAGCTACACGCTCTTTTGGTGCCACATACATCGAATCTCCTTCTTTAATATCAAAGGCTTCGTAAAAAGCATCTACGTTTTGAAGCGGTACGTAAGCTCGGTACATTCCCGGAGAATGTGTATCAGTTTTAATTCGAGAACGTAAAGCTTCTTCTCTCATTTTGGTTCTCCAAATGGTAGCCCAAGAAAGGAAGAAACGTTGTTCTGGCGTGAAACCGTCTATTTTACCGGGGCGTCCGTGTTCTTTGAAATACATTTGAAGCCCATCATAAGCGGCTAGCACACCTCCTAAATCTCCAATATTTTCACCTAAGGTATATTTCCCATTGATGTAAACACTATCCAACACTTCAATGGCACTATACTGCTCGGCAAGTTGATTTCCTCGTTCGGTAAATTTCTCTAAATCTTCGTCGGTCCACCAGTTTTTAAGGTTTCCGTCCGCGTCAAAACGAGCTCCACTATCGTCAAAAGCGTGTGAAATTTCGTGTCCGATTACCGCACCAATTCCGCCATAATTTACAGCAGCATCCGCTTTGTAATTGTAGAAAGGTGGTTGTAAAATAGCAGCCGGGAATACAATCTCGTTGTTAAATGGATTAAAATAAGCATTCACGGTCTGCGGAGACATTCCCCATTCTTTTTTATCTACCGGTTCATTGATTTCAGAAAGGTTATCCCTGAAGTTCCAGTCGGAAACAGCAGTCATGTTATCGTAATAACCTTTATCGGCACTTACTTCCAATTCAGAATAATCTTTCCACTCATCTGGATAACCAATTTTCACCGTAAACTTATCTAACTTTTCAATCGCTTTTTGTTTGGTGCTGTCGGTCATCCACTCTAGACGCTCAATTCTATTTTGGTAAGCAGCGATAACGTTGGCAATCATCTCTTCGGCTTTCGCTTTAGCTTCCGGTGGGAATTTTTCATCTACATAAAGTTGTCCTAAAGCTTCACCAACCGTTCCGTTAGCAGTGGCTAAGGCACGTTCTTTTGCGGGACGCATTTTTTTAGCGCCGTTTAAAGTCTTGCTGTAAAAATCCCAGTCAGCTTTCTCCAATTCAGTAGTAAGTCTTCCGGCAGCATTGTTTAAGGTTGACCAACGCATCACAGTTTTCCATTGCTCTACATTTCCTTCGGCCAATACTTTTTGAAGTTCATCCATATATTTTGGCTGCATCACGATAATGGTATCTAATTTCTTTTCAACTCCTAAATCGTTAATGTATTTTTTCCAATCAATCGCCGGAACCATTTCTTGAATTTCAGCAATAGATTTTGGATTATTGAAATTTCTAAAATCACGGCTCGCCACTTTGTCTAATCTAGGTTCAGCTAAACGGGTTTCAAAAGCTAAAATTTCTTCCGCTTGCTTGCTGGCACTCTCTTCACTATCTCCTAAATATTGGAGCATACGAGTGATGTGATCTACATATTGCTGTCTAATTTCTTTAGATTTTTCATCTTGGTCGGTGTAGTATTCCCGATTTGGTAAACCTAAACCTCCGGTAGTAATGTAAGCTGAATTAATATCGCTATTGGAAGGATTAGAGAACGCCGCGATTCCAAAAAACGGATCTGAAACCGTCGCCGGATTCTTTGCAATTACTTCCTGTAAATCTTTTACATTCTTAATGCTTTTAATTTTTTCCAAAGCCGGTTGAAGAGGTTTTAATCCTGCTTCATTTCTGGCAACGGTATCTAACTTGGTTTCAAAAACCGCTAAAGCTTTTGCTTGGTCGGTTTTCGGTCCGTACTTATCGCTTTTTTGGGCTTTATCAATAATGGCTAACACATCATCATCGGTGCTTTTTCTTAATACCTGAAAGCCTCCCCAAGAAGTTCTATCTTCTGGGATTTCAGTTTCTTTCATCCAATTTCCGTTGGCATAATCATAGAAATTGCTTTTAGGACTCACGGCGGTATCCATATATTTTAATTCGATACCGGGAGTAGTTTCTTCCTCTGCTTGCGCTACTTCTTTGTTGCCTTCTTCTTTACAACTAAAAAGCGATAGAGAAGCCGTCGCCAATAAAAGTAAGGGTTGTACTCTTTTTTTCATCATTTAAAATTTAACAGTTGTGTTTGTTAGTAGATTATAGTTAAGATTTGTTACTTTTTCTGCTTTAATTTTTCAGTTAAAGCAGTATCGTGGTCTTTGTTAATTAATGTTATTTCAGAAACTTTTTCATTAGGAATAGTAATAGAAAGTACATAATGCTGAACTTTCCATTGCTCATTTACTTTTTTCATTACTCCAGAACCGCGGCAAATGCCCATATGGGTTTCTAGCAATTCATCAAACCAAGCGAGTTGTTTATCTTCCGCGAGATAAATGTTTCTTTCTAGCGGAGTAAAATCCCAAGCTTGACCTTTATCAAAGTAAGGTTTAGAAAATGTTTTAAACTTGTTGAAGTTCCAATTTTCTGAAGCATCGGTTCCAATAAATACCGAATTTTCAGTCATTAGCCCAAAGTAGTCTTCAAAATTTGCTTCTGCAGCCGCTTGATGCCATTTGTTTAATTGTTGCTGAATGTTTTCTTTTTCTTGAGAAAAGACGTAGAGTGAAGCAAAAGCAAAAAATAAAACTAGGACTCTTTTCATTTTTTCTTTTTGAATTTTAGGTTAGGGATAGAATCTGGTTTTAAATTGGCTAGACTGTCTTGCTTTCTAATGCGCTCATCCAATTCTAACTCTTCTAGCGGTTTAACGAAAACTTCATTTAACTGAACCTCTAAATTACCAAAAGCGATATACAAATCTTTGCTCAACTCCTGAATATCTTCCGCGGTGGGTTGTTGTCTTTTGGCTTCTTGCGATAATAAATGAGCCTTGGTAAGTAATACGTTTAATCGTGCTTTAATAGGCGTTTCCTGAAATTTTTCAGGAATGGAATCTTGCATTTCGGTAATAGAGCGCAACATATTATTACTATTGTCTACTACTTCTTGAAAAGTAAAATTCTCTAGTCGTTCAATCTCATTTTTAGTAGTGAGGTAAGCCATCCAATTGGCAGTAGCTGTTTTGGCTTCCGGTAGTAACTCAACATTTTTATTACTGGGGATTTCCAATTGTTGTGAAAATTTCTGTGCATTTTTTTCCTGAAAGGAAGCACTTTCTTCAGAAGTTTTCTCCTCCTTATCTTCACACGCTACAAAACCCCAGCAAAATAAAATAGCTACTAAAAATAGGTATGTTCTTGTATATCTCATGGATAAAATAAATACTGCGAAATATAGTAAATTTTATTCGTTTAGAAGCCTAAAAAAGATTTTGTAATCATCTCCAAAAATTGTTCTTTTGATAAAAAATTAGCTTTAAATTAAAAATTTTTCAAAAGAATGGCTACAAAGATACTTATAATTGGTGCTTGCGGACAAATAGGAACAGAACTTACGTTAGCATTACGTGAAAAACACGGCGAAAATAATGTGATTGCCAGCGATATAAGGGAAGGAAGTGAAGAATTGATGCAGTCAGGGCCTTTTGAGAAATTAGATGCGACCAATTATAAAGCAATAGAAGATATCGTGATGCATTATGAGGTTGAAGAGGTCTATTTGATGGCAGCGATGTTAAGTGCTACAGCTGAAAAATTCCCGATGCGGGGTTGGAGCTTAAATATGGATTCGCTTTTTAATGTGTTGAATTTAGCTAAAGACAAGAAAATAGAGAAGGTATTTTGGCCATCGAGTATTGCGGTTTTTGGACCTTCTACTCCTAAAAATGATACTCCGCAAACTACTGTGATGGAACCTACCACCGTTTACGGAATTAGCAAACAAACTGGTGAACGTTGGTGCGAATATTACTATAAAAAATATGGCGTAGATGTAAGAAGCATCCGTTATCCGGGTTTGATTAGTTACAAAACCCAACCGGGTGGCGGAACCACCGATTATGCGGTGGAAATCTTTCACGAAGCCTTAAGCCATAAAAAATATACTTCATTTTTAAGTGAAGAAACCGCATTACCTATGATGTTTATGGACGATGCGATTAGGGCAACTATTTCCTTGATGGAAGCGCCTGGAGAAAATTTAAACATTCGGTCTTCATATAACTTAGGCGGAATTAGTTTTACCCCCAAACAATTAGTGGAAAGTATTCAAGCTGAAATCCCTGACTTTAAAATTTCTTACGAACCGGATTTTAGACAGCCCATTGCCGATTCTTGGCCTTCCAGTATCAACGATTCTCAAGCTCAAAAAGATTGGAACTGGAAACATGAGTTTGACTTAGAAAAAATGACCAAAGCCATGCTGAACGGTTTAAAGAAATAAAGAATTTTTTCTTGAGTAAAATTAAATTTTGAATCTCCTCAAATCGGAGATAATTACGTATTTTAGGTTAGCCACTTTTTACTAAGTTTTAACAACTTCCAGTGGCTGTTTAAAAACCTCAACTTCTAATGAAAAATTTAATAATTCTACTTTTTGTAATCCTATGTTCACTAAAAGTATTTTCCCAGCGAATCACGCAAAATTTAAATACCGCTTGGGAATTTGCAAGCGATAAAAATCCCAATCAAACTGAAATTATCAATATTCCGCATACTTGGAATGCTGAAGATCCATTTGATGACGGAAAGGAATATTTCCGTGGAAAAGGAATTTACAGGAAGCAACTATTTGTTCCTGAACATTGGAAAGACCAACAGCTTTTCTTGAAGTTTGAAGGAAGTAATCAAATTACTACCTTGTTTGTGAACCAAACCAAAATAGGAGAACATCGGGGTGGCTACACTGGTTTTGTTTTCGATATTACGGAAGCACTAAACTTTGGAGAAGAAAACCAACTAAGGATTGAAGTAGATAATAGCCATCACCAAGATATTCCTCCTTTGGATGCCGACTTTAATTTTTACGGTGGAATTTACCGCGATTTAAAATTAGTGGTTACCGATAAAATTCATTTTGAAACCGCTAACGAAGCTACAGGAAATTTACTCATAAAAACAACGAATGTTTCAGAAGAAAAAGCTGAAGTTAAGGTAGAAACAAAAGTCGTTAACCATACTTCAGCAACAAAAAAATTGAAAGTTGAAGTGGTTATTTTTAATCCGAATTCGGAAAAAATAGTGGTTTTAGAGAAAGAAATTAAACTTCAACCTCAAGAAACAAAACCCGTAAGGTTTGAATATCAAATGAAAAACCCCCAATTGTGGTCAACGGAAAATCCACAATTATATAAAATTGAAGCAAATCTTTTTGAAGGGAAAAATGAAAGTCCGTTAGATCATCTCCATAGTAATTTTGGTTTACGATGGTTTAAAGCCAATCCTGAGAAAGGCTTTTTCTTGAACGGAAAACCCTTAAAATTGATTGGAGCTAATCGGCATCAGGATTTTGAAAGTCTGGGAAACGCACTTCCTGGTGTGCTACACCGGAAAGATTATAAAATGATTAAAGAAATGGGCGCTAATTTTATTCGTGCTGCTCATTACCCGCAAAACCCGGAGGTTTATAAAATTTGTGATGAACTTGGGCTGTTGGTGTGGTCCGAGATTCCAGTGATTAACGATGTAACTGCTTCTCAAGCTTATCACGATGTGGCCTTGCAAATGCAACGCGAACAGATTTTGCAGTTTTACAATCATCCATCGATCGTAATGTGGGGTTTGATGAACGAGATTTTTATAAAGATGGTTTTCAATAAAGAAATGACAGAAGCAGAAAAAGAAGCCAAGATAAAAACTACCGTTGAACTAGCTGAAAAATTAGAAAAAGAGACCAAAAAATTAGACACGACCCGACTGAGCGTGATGGCACTCCATGAAAATGAAATTTACAATACTACAGGAATTGCTAATATCCCAGATGTTATTGGTTGGAATCTTTATTTTGGATGGTATTCGCCGGGTTTGGAAAATTTCGGAAAGTTTTTAGATAAACAACATCAAAAATACCCCAATCGGCCACTTTTTATTTCAGAATATGGTCCCGGAGCCGATGTGCGTATTCAAACTGAAACTCCTAAACCTTGGGATTTTAGTGAAGCTTATCAACTAAAGTTGCATAAAAGTTACTTAAATCAAGTGTTAGAACGGGATTATGTTTTGGGTATGTCGGCTTGGAATTTCGCAGATTTCGGTTCTTCCTTTCGGCAGGATTCCAAACCTCACCTCAATCAAAAAGGCTTGGTGAATTTTAATCGTTCCCCAAAAGATATTTATTACTATTACCAAGCACGGTTGCAGGAAGAGCCTTTTGTGTACATGGCCGGGAAAAATTATACCGATAGATTTGTTGAAGATGAAAATGATAAAGTGAACATAAATGTTTTCTCCAATGCAGATGAAGTTAACTTAAGCGTGAATGATAGTGTTAATTCTACTGTTGAAGTAAAAAGTGGTATTGCTGAATTTAACATTGCTTTACCTGAAGGAAAATATCAACTAATAGCTAGAATTGATGGTGCTTCAGCTGAACGAACCATCAACGTTCATAATCGTTCCCGCTTAGTTTCTCAACTTGATAAAAACGGAATAAGGATAAATGTAGGAAGCCACGTGAATTATATAGATCCGCTAACAGATGAGGTTTGGATTAGTGATGAGATTTATTCAACGCATGGTTTTGGCTATATGGGCGGTCAGGTTTTTCAGCCTTCAAAAGGAAAATTTCAAGGAACTGCTTCCGATATTCAGGGTGCTAAAAACGACCCATTGTTTCAAACGATGCGGGAAGGAATTGAAGCCTATAAATTTGATGTTGAAAAAGGAGAATATCGGGTTACTTTATTGTTTGCTGAACCTAATACCAATGCTTCAGAAGAAAATATCTACAATTTAAATGAAGCTGAAAAAGCGGAAGCTACCGGCGTGCGAAGTTTTGATATTAAAATTAATGAGGTAGAGGTAAAACAAAATCTCAACCTTGCCCGGGAATACGGTCGGTTAAGAGGGGTTACCCTTTCTTATGAAATTACAGCGAAAGATGGGATTTTGATAGAATTTGAAGCAACTTCCGGAAAGACCTTACTTTCAGGGATAAAGTTGGAAAAAATATAATTGGTTTACATTTTTTGGTCGAATGTCTTAAAGTAGCCCCGCCAAGAATCGAACTTGGATCTAAAGTTTAGGAAACTTCTATTCTATCCATTGAACTACGGGGCTGGTAAAAGACTTTTAAGTAAATCGCTAGCACTTAAATAGCAATATCATCTACATTGATGAGGTTATGTTTCGCTGCAAATATAATAAGTCCTGCAATATTTTTGGCTCCTGTTTTTTGTAAGAGATTACTTTTATGGGTTTCAATGGTTTTCTGACTTAAAAACAGTTTTTCTGCAATTTCTTTAGCAGTAAGTTGATTGCACAAAAGTTTAAGAACTTCTACTTCACGTCCGCTAAGGTCGTTAGCATTTCCTAGTGGCACTTTAGGTGGTGCCGGTTGCATTTGGGAACGTAAAACCTCCAGTTGGTCTTCATTAAAATGATGTCCGTTTTTAGCTACATTTTTAATAATGGGGATCAGCTGATCTTTTTCAATCTCTTTCGGTAAAAATGCATTGGCGCCAAGCTTAAACATATATCCGATGTAAATAGGTTGGTAGTGCGAAGAAATGATTATTTTTTTGGTGTCAATCTCATTCTTGGTGCAATAATTAAGTAAATCTTCTCCAGAGCCATCTTTCAGCTTTAAGTCCATTAAAATAACATCGGGAATGGGCTCAGTTTTCAGTTTTTCAATAAACTCCATTAAGGAGTAAGCGATGAAAATTACTTCAAACTCTTCTTCAGCATTTAAAAAATCCCGTAATAAATTGGCAACCAATTTATCGTCTTCCAGAATGGCTAAAGTGGTTTTAGGTGGTGTAGTCATAAACTAAAATAAATTTGCTTCCCTGTGGGGAGTTGGGTTTAAATTTATAAGTGGCGTGAATCTGTTTGGCACGGAGTTCAATATTTTTGGTGCCTAAACCTTTTTTTATTTCTTTGGGCTGAAAACCAACTCCAAAATCTTCAATAACTAATAATACATAATCGATCGTGATTTTTAAACTGATATTGATTTTTTCGGTGTGGGCGTGTTTTTGGATATTGGTGATGACTTCCTGAAAAATCCTAAATAGATGTAATTTTACCGTATTGTCAAAAACGATTCCTTCTTTATTTCTTTTGAAGAAATTAATGGTATATTCCCGATGTAACGGAAATAAGAAAGCTTCCAGAATTTCTTCTAGGGTATGATTTTCTATAAGTGGCGGAGAAAGCTCATGCGAAATATTCCGTGCGGTTTGAATGCTTTTGGTGATGTAACTGCCCAGTTCTTTTTCATTATTTAATAGTTTTACTTGGTATAATTGGGCAATAAGATTATCGTGAATTTCAGCAGCAATCCGGTTTCTTTCCCGCTCTTGAATTTCAATACTGGTTTCTAGCAAAACCTTTTGATGGTTCAGCTTGATTTTAGACTCTTCCTTGATGCGTTGCACGTATTTACGAACGAGTAAAGCAATAAAAACCAGCAAACCTAAAAACAGGAGCAGGTTTCCTAGAATCCATTTAATGGGTACTATGCTTTCTTCAAAATTTTCCACGTACAAATACTTAAAGTTAGAAAATACCCTATTAAAACAATCGCCCTAACATGCCAAATCCATAATACAATATCAGGCTTTCCATTTACTAAGTAATTCATCGTAAAAGCCACCGAAAAATCTAATCCAAAAAAGGCAAGTATAAAAAATGAAATCAATAAATGATTCTTGTCTGCTTTGGTATTTTGTATCACCTTTAAAATACCTGTTAAGGCTAATATAACTATATAGGCATCATAAATAATCCAATCATAGGCTTCAAAATATTTTAAATTTTCTCGGAGAAGTAATTTTACCCACATAGGAATACTTCCAGCTATCAAAATAGAATAGTAAACTTTCTTAGGAATCTTTATGATATACTTAAAATAATAATAGGAGATATAAAGAAAATTCAAATAATAAGAGATTGAAAATAGGTATAAATTAGTAAAACCTAATTTAAAAATATAATCTCCTAGAAACTGCAATAGAAGTGTAGCTAGAAGATAATATCCTAAAGGAGACCTATATTTTTTTGTTAAAAAATAAAGACCTCCAATTATTAAAATACAATTTAAAACTATTGAAAAAAGATCTGAATAAAATTGTAAATCCATTTTTAGTTTTAAAGTAAATTAAAAAATTTACCTGCCATATTTGCCGGTGGATAACCTGTTGACAAATCAGCAAAAGACTCTTTTACTAAACTTATACCTGCTTCCGGATCGTTATTAAATTCGGTTTTGGCTAAGATAACTTCTATATCGTAGCCTTCAATAACTTCGTTTTCATAATATTTTAAAGCAAAAGTGGCTTTTAAGGCTTCAAAGTTTCTTACCACAAACAGTTCGTGTAAATCTGAAAAAGGGATAGTAAATAGCTGTACCATTTGTCCGGCAGGAATGGCTTCTTCTCTTAATTTTTCTTTGTGTTTAAACCAACTGTTAGAGCATAATACCCAATTGGTAATACGGCTATCTGCTTCACTGGGAGGCAAATTGGTTCTCAGTGGGGAGCTAGTGTTATCTGGTAAATTATCAAAATATTCTTCAAAGTTTTTTTCAAACAAGTTTTCCCCAATACTATAGTTTTCTTCTTCGTCTGTAATATTATCCACGAGATAAACTACTAGCTTGTTATCTTCATTAATAGCTAAGTAACAATTTATAGTATCTGGTTGAATTTCTTCCCAGTTGTTATAATCGTGAAGTGTAATTACAAAACCATTTCCGGAAGTAAGAAAATTAATGGCAGAAGTTTGATTTCTCGCATCAGTCCAATTTTGTATATTCTCTTTGATAATTTCAATGTTGAGCATAATTTTTGGTTTTAGTTAATAATGTAAATTTAAATAATTTTAAGTTTTGTTTAACATCATTAAGACTAAAATTAAAGCTCTAAGGGTTTTTCCCCATTTTTAACTTTGAGGATTTCTACTGAAGGATTAAAGTGCTGATATGATTTACTTTACACTGTTGAAATAACACAAAAACTAAAGTCTAATATTATGAATGCAACTTTATTATCTTCAGTAATGGTCCCAGATACAGCTATTTTCGATTTATTAAACATCAATTCACAGAATATTGATAGAGCTATACGCGTATTAGAATATTCTTCTTCTGAAAATGATGTAGAACGAATACTTTTTAAACAAAAGGAGGAGAAGGTATATGTTTTTGATAAGATTGAGATTCAGAAAAACAAGCTAACCAATAAAATTAAAATTTGCCTTAGAAAAAAAGGTTCAAACGCGAATTTGTTAAAACTAAAAAGTTTAATTGATAAGTTGTATAAATTATACGGGCAGGACGACCTTTCTCAAAAAAGGTTTGCTCTAAATGATTTATTAGATGCCAATCATGGAAAAGAGGTTTGCCGTGAATGGGAAAATACTTCTTACCCTGTGAATATTTCTTATACTAAGGATAAAGCCATTGAAATGGAAATAGGCCTTGATTAAGAGTTTTTCCTTTCAAATTTTTTTAAAGTTTGATATTTGTTTTGTTTTTAAGGTGAGCGCAAGCTTACCTTTTTGTTTATATAGAAGTAATAATTTCAGCTGCTTTTAGCAATGTTTCTTTCTTTTTGGCAAAGCAAAACCGAAGCATAAGCTCATCTTTTTGATTTTTGTTGAAAACGGAAACAGGTATAGTCGCCAAACCTTTTTCTTTTATTAAACGCAAGGCAAAATCGGTATCCTTTTCATCGGAGATATTGCTATAGGAAGCAGTTTGAAAATAGGTTCCCTGTGCCGGAATAAATTTAAATCTTGAATCTTTAATTTGGGCTAAGAAAAAATCCCGTTTCTTTTGATAAAAGTCTGAAAGTTCTAAGTAATGTTCCGGGTTTTGTAAGTATTCATTAAGCGCCCATTGCATCGGGTGGTTTACACAGAATACATTGTATTGGTGGACTTTTCTAAATTCTTTCATTAAGGTTTCCGGAGCAACACAATAACCCACTTTCCATCCGGTCACATGAAAGGTTTTTCCGAAGGAATAAGTGATAAGGGAACGTTTTGCCAATTCAGGAAATCGAGCAACACTTTGATGTTCTCTACCGTCAAAAATAAGGTGTTCATAAACTTCATCACTCAACACTAAAATATCGGTATTTTCTGTCAGTTGTTGAAGCTGAAGTAAATCTTCTTTTTCTAAAACCGTTCCAGTAGGATTGTGTGGAGTGTTAATCACAATCATTTTAGTATTCGCATTGATTTTTGCTGAAACCTCTTGCCAATCAATTTCGTATTCAGGAGCTTTCATTTCAATTAAAATCGGTTTGCCAGCGTACAATTCTATGGCAGGTTCGTAACAGTCGTAAGCCGGTTTAAAGATGATTACTTCGTCTTTCGGTTTTATAAAAGCTGAAATAGCCGTAAAAATTGCTTGGGTAGCTCCGGCAGTAATCGTGATTTCATTTTCTGCGGAATATTTTTGTTGGTAGCTTTTCTGTAATTTTTCCGCTAAAGTTTCCCGTAGTGAACGTAATCCCGCTAGCGGAGCATATTGGTTATGATTTTCCTCTAAAGCCTGTTTGACCAAGTTCAATAATTTTGGGCTAGGAGGGAAGTCGGGAAAACCTTGCGAAAGGTTGATAGCGTTGTGTTCCTGAGCCAATTGGCTCATTTTGGTAAATATGGTGGTTCCCAAATTAGGGAGTTTCGAAGATAGGTTCATCATCTATGTTTTCTAAGTGTTTTATAACTTCTTCTAAACAGGAGTTTAGATTTTCTTTAATGTCTTTTTGCCAAAAGCGAAAAACTTGATAGCCTTTTTGCTGTAGCGCTTCATTCACTTCTTGGTCACGTTGCATATTGCGTTCAATTTTCGGAATCCAAAACCCGCGATTGGATTTTATTTTGTTTTTTTTCTCGTTCCATTTGTAACCGTGCCAAAATTCACCATCAATAAAAATGACGGTTTTATACTTGTTGAAAACAATATCGGGTTTTCCAATGAGCTTTTTATAGTTTTTTCGGTATCGGTATCCCAAATGCCAAAGTGCTTTCCTAAACTTTACTTCCGGTTTAGAATCTTTCCCCTTAATTTTCGACATGATTTTTGAGCGCTTTTTAGTAGTATAAAAGCCGGACTCTTCATTAAAACGGGGAACTTTTATTTTTTCACTTTTGTAGGTCACCTTAAAAAGATATGAAAAATGATTGGTTTGTTAGTGAAAACAGAACATAAAAAAATCCCAAACTCAATAGAGTGAATTTGGGATTTTAATTTATAAAAGTGAATTTTTATCCTTTTGAAGTGGCGCTCATATATTCACGGTTCATACGAGCAATGTTTTCTAGAGAAATTCCTTTAGGACATTCAATCTCACAAGCACCGGTGTTACTACAGTTTCCAAAACCTTCTAAGTCCATTTGGCGAACCATATTTTGTACACGTTCGGTAGCTTCTACTTGTCCTTGTGGAAGTAACGCATATTGCGAAACCTTAGCTGAGGTAAACAACATCGCACTTGCATTTTTACATGCAGCTACACAAGCTCCGCATCCAATACAGGTTGCTGCATTGAATGACTCGTCTGCGTCATGTTTGTTGACCGGGATACTGTTTGCGTCGATGGTATTTCCTGAAGTATTCACCGATACATAACCTCCGGCTTGTTGAATACGATCAAAAGAGGTTCTATCTACCACTAAATCTTTAATTACAGGAAATGCTTTGGCTCTAAAAGGCTCAATTACAATCGTATCACCATCATTAAATTTTCTCATGTGCAATTGACAAGTAGTGACTAATCTGTCGGGACCGTGAGGTTCTCCATTAATTTGAAGAGAACAAGTACCGCAAATACCTTCGCGACAGTCATGATCAAACTCTACAGGCTCTTCTCCCTTCGCCACTAAGCCTTCGTTTAAGACATCTAACATTTCTAAGAAAGACATATCACCTTCGATCCCGTCAATGGGGTAAGTGACCATTTTTCCTTTTGCGTTAGCGTCTTCTTGGCGCCATATTTTAAGTGTTAATTTCATACTCATTAGATTTTAGTATTGAGTATTGAGTATTGAGTCGCTAAGTTCTAACATCTCATAACTCAACACCGGCATCTATTTATAACTCCTAGTTTTTAATTCAATATTATTGAATATTAATTCTTCTTTATGAAGTTTTGCTTCTCTTGGATTGCCAGTGTACTCCCAAGCAGCAACGTATTTAAAGTTTTCATCATCTCTTAGGGCTTCACCTTCTTCAGTTTGGTATTCTTCCCTAAAGTGACCTCCACAAGATTCGTTTCTATGTAAAGCATCTTTGGCAAACAATTCTCCTAGTTCTAGGAAATCAGCTACACGACCTGCTTTTTCCAATTCAGCATTTTTACTGTTGGCTGTCCCCGAAACTTTTACATTTGCCCAAAAATCTTCACGAAGCTCTTTAATTTCTTCTATAGCTTCTTTTAAGCCTTGTTCGTTTCTGGCCATTCCACATTTATCCCACATAATCTTACCTAGTTTTTTGTGGTAGGTATCTACAGAATGTTTTCCGCCGGCATTCATTAGGCGGTCAATTTTATCACGAACATCTTTTTCTACCGCATCAAATTCTGGAGTATCTGTTGGGATTTTTCCGGTTTTGATATCACCGGCGAGGTAATCTCCAATAGTGTAAGGCAATACAAAATAACCATCAGCCAGCCCTTGCATTAAGGCTGAAGCTCCGAGTCGGTTAGCTCCGTGATCAGAGAAGTTGGCTTCTCCGGCCGCATAGCAACCCGGGATGGTAGTTTGTAAATTATAATCTACCCAAAGTCCTCCCATAGTGTAGTGAACCGCAGGGAAAATCATCATAGGTGTTTCATAAGGATTTTGGTCGGTAATCTTTTCATACATCTGGAAAAGATTTCCGTATTTAGATTCTACAACCTCTTTTCCTAATTTAGTTATTTCAGCTTCACTTGGATTTTTATGTCCTCCTGAAAAAGCAGCTTCTTTTCCATAACGCTTAATCGCGCTGGCAAAATCTAAAAATACTGCCTGCCCGGTTTTGTTGACTCCAAATCCGGCATCGCAACGCTCTTTTGCAGCTCTAGAAGCTACATCACGAGGTACTAGGTTCCCAAATGAAGGGTATCTTCTTTCTAAGTAATAATCTCTTTCCTCTTCAGAAAGCTCCGTAGGTTTTTTCTTTCCTTCCCGAATGGCTATCGCATCTTCTTTTTTCTTTGGCACCCAAATACGTCCATCGTTACGAAGCGACTCAGACATCAAAGTTAATTTAGACTGATGGTCTCCTGAAACGGGAATACAAGTTGGGTGAATTTGCGTGTAGCAAGGATTGGCAAAATAAGCTCCTCTACGGTGCGCCCGCCACGCGGCCATTACGTTACTTCCCATCGCGTTGGTTGATAAGAAAAATACATTTCCGTAACCACCGGAAGCTAACACAACTGCATGAGCAGAATGTCTTTCAATTTCTCCGGTCACCATATTTCTGGCGATAATTCCACGAGCTTTCCCATCTACCAATACCAAATCCATCATCTCGTGACGGTTAAAAGCCTGTATTTTACCACGGTTAATCTGGCGATTCATTGCCGAATAAGCACCTAATAATAATTGCTGTCCCGTTTGTCCTTTGGCGTAGAAAGTTCTTGAAACCAACACCCCACCAAACGAACGGTTATCTAAGTAACCACCATATTCACGTGCAAAAGGAACACCTTGTGCCACACACTGGTCAATAATATTACCGGAAACTTCAGCCAAACGATAAACGTTAGCTTCACGAGAACGGTAATCGCCTCCTTTTACGGTATCATAAAATAATCTGTAATCTGAGTCACCATCCCCTTGATAGTTTTTAGAGGCGTTAATCCCTCCTTGTGCTGCAATTGAGTGCGCACGTCTTGGAGAATCTTGGTAACAAAACGTTTTTACATTATAACCCAATTCTGCAAGTGTTGCTGCCGCAGCACCTCCGGCTAAACCGGTTCCTATCACAATAACATCTATATTACGCTTGTTGGCTGGGTTAACCAGGTTAATATCGTTTTTATGTTTTGTCCACTTATCTTTAAGTGGTCCTTCTGGTATTTTTGAATCGAAAACTGACATAATCTTTCTACGTATTATAAGTTATTGATATAGTGGTAAAGAGCTATAAAAATAAAGCCTAAAGGAATAATAATAGCATAAGCCACTGTAAAACCTCTTAATCCTTTAGAGTATTTATTGTTCCAACCAATCGATTGAAAAGAAGAAGAAAAACCGTGCAATAAATGCAGCATTAAAAAAATAAATGCAATTACATAAAGTCCGGTTCTAACAGGGCTTTCAAACTTAGCCACTGTTTCTTCGTAATATCTTGTAGCGTCTGCCGGATGTGATTCTACATATTTATGTACTAATTCAGGAACCCAAAAATCGTAAAAGTGCAACCCAAGAAAAGCTAACACCACTAATCCAGAATAAATCATATTTCTGGACATCCAGCTAGAGTTGGCATTTCCCTTATAGCTTACATAGCTAACGGCACGTGCACTTCGGTTATGAGCTTCTAAGATAAAGCCCATCACAAAATGAAAAACAACCCCAAAAATAAGAACAGGCTGTAAAATAGCCTGTACCACGAAATTAGTCCCCATAAAATGGGAAAACTCATTAAATAAATCTGGAGAAATTACAGATGTGATGTTAATTGTAAAATGTTGTGCTAAAAAAAGAACAAGAAAAAGTCCCGATAAAGCCATAGCAAATTTCTTTGCTACAGAAGATTTTATTAATCCACCCATTGGTTTTGAGTATTTAGATAAATTTTTCACACAAAAATAAGCTTCCAAATACTTACTGGCAAACTTTCACAATCGTTTCTGCTTATTTAGAATTAGTATAAGCTATTACGTTTTCGTGAAAAAATATGCAATAAATATTTATTAACCCAAGCACTAACAAGCGATTATTTTCTTAATTTTAGTACTGTAATTTGGGCGCATCCCTGCGGGTCGGGCTGTCGCGAGTCGCTTTTTTCAATTTCTGCGTGGGCAGGAATCTCAAAAGAGCTCCAACAAATCGCTCCATCCCTTGCGCAATAAAAGAATAGTTATTTCAGTTATGGATTTTATAGACTATTATCAACTTTTAGGAATCAATAAATCGGCAAGCGAGGCAGAAATAAAAAAAGCCTATCGCAAAATGGCTAGAAAATACCATCCCGATTTACATCCTAACGATCCTGAAGCACAGAAAAAATTTCAACAAATCAATGAAGCCAACGAAGTGTTGAGCGATCCTGAAAAGCGTAAAAAATACGACCAGTACGGTAAAGATTGGGAACATGCCGAGCAATACGAACAAGCCCGGCAGCAACAAAGTTCAGAAGCGAGACACGCCGGAGGTTTTGGCGGTTTTGGAGGAAGTCAACAATATTCAGGGAATTTTGATGACGATACTTTTTCAGATTTTTTTGAGCAGATGTTTGGTGGTCAAGCCAGAAGTCGGGGAAGTGGAAGAGCAGCACAATTTAAAGGACAGGATATTCAAGCGAACCTTCAGTTAAACTTAACCGATGTTTATAAAAGTCAAAAGCAAGTGGTGAATGTGAATGGGAAAAAAATCAGGTTCACCATTCCTGCCGGGGTTGAAAATGAACAAATCATCAAAATAAAAGGTTATGGCGGCGAAGGACTCAATGGCGGACCCAATGGAGATTTATTTATTACCTTCAACATTTTAAATAATACCTCCTTTAAGCGTGAAAAATCCAATTTATATAAAACCATTGAAATTGATTTGTACACAGCCATTTTGGGTGGGGAAATTACAGTTGATACACTCGATGGAAAAGTAAAGCTAAGGGTAAAACCGGAAACGCAAAGCGGAACTAAAGTGAAGTTGAAAGGCAAGGGTTTTTCCAAATATAAAAAGGAAAATGAATTTGGAGATTTGTATTTAACCTATCAAGTGAAATTGCCTACGAATCTTTCAGCTAAAGAAAAAGAACTATTTCAACAACTTCAAAAATTAAGCTCATGAAGTCAGAAGAATATATAGAAGTCAGGGAAATTTGTACCTACTACAAAGTAGAACAACATTTTATTGAGCAACTTCGGGATAGCGGGTTTTTAGAATTGGTCGTGATTCAGCAAAAAGATTATTTGCCTTATCGATTTATTCCAAAGTTTGAAAAATTACGACGCTTACATTACGAACTGGATATTAATTTAGAAGGTTTGGAAGCGATTGAGATGTTATTGGAAAAAGTAGAACACTTGCAAGAAACCAACCGGAAATTAAAAAACAGGTTGTCGCTGTACGAATAAGTTCAAGTTTTCTTACTAAAGTTTTATTACTTCCGGAAAGGAATTTGGATTGGCTTTCATAAATTTGAAAAAATTCAATATTTATGAGATATCAACCTATAAATTCAGATTTATTTATAAAAAACCGCAAAAACTTTACGGCGCAGATGAAGCCGAATAGTTTAGCGGTTTTTAATTCTAACGATACTTATCCAATTGGTGCCGATAGTACTATTCCTTTTCAGCAAGACCGAAATATTTATTACCTTAGCGGTGTAGACCAAGAAGAAAGTATTTTGGTGCTATTCCCCGATGCTCCACACGAAAAACATAAGGAAATACTTTTCTTGACCGAAACTAACGAACACATTGCCGTTTGGGAAGGTGAAAAATTGACCAAGGAAAAAGCTTTGGAAACCTCCGGGATCAAAACTGTGTACTGGTTAAAAGATTTCCATAAGATTTTTCACGAATTGATGGCGCAAAGTGAAACAGTGTACATTAATACCAATGAACATTACCGGGCAAATGTAGAAACAGAAACCCGTGAGGCTCGTTTCAATAAGTGGTTGCGAGACAATTATCCTGCGCATTCCGTAGCAAAAAGTAATCCTATTTTACAGCGTTTGCGTTCCGTAAAAGACCAGTTGGAATTAGACGTGATGCAACAAGCTTGTAAAATTACAGAGAAAGGCTTCAGAAGAATTTTAAATTTTGTAAAACCCGGTGTTTGGGAATATGAAATTGAAGCCGAATTTATGCACGAATTTTTACGGAACCGTTCTAGAGGTTTTGCCTACACGCCCATTGTAGCTTCTGGGCAAAATGCCAACGTGCTTCATTATATTGAAAATAAAGCGCAGTGTAAAGAAGGCGAATTAATTTTATTGGATGTTGGAGCCGAGTACGCGAATTACGCCAGTGATATGTCGCGAACCATTCCGGTGAGCGGGAAATTCAGTAAACGTCAGAAAGAGGTTTATAACAAAATCAATCAGATTAAAAAAGACGCGACCAAAATGTTAGTGCCGGGAACGGATTGGGCTTCTTACCATAAAGAAGTCGGAAAAATGGCCACTTCTGCATTTTTAGATTTAGGGATTTTGGATAAAGCCGACGTAAAGAATGAAAACCCGGATTGGCCGGCCTATAAAAAATACTTTATGCACGGTACTTCCCACAATATTGGTTTAGATACGCATGATTATGGATTGTTGCACGAGCCTATGCAAGCCAATATGGTGTTCACGGTAGAACCTGGAGTTTACCTGCCGGAAGAAGGTTTCGGAATTCGTTTGGAAGATGACGTGGTGATTCAAGAAAACGGAGAACCTTTCAACTTAATGCGTGATATCCCTATTGAAGCTGATGAGATTGAAGATTTGATGAATAGCTAAAAACTTTCATTATGCTGAAGTTTTTTCAGTATCCCATTCTGTATTTCTGAATGCTCACGCTGAGCCTGCCTACCGACAGGCAGGCTTGTCGAAGCGTAATTTCAATTTATACATAGACCTCACAGATTTTCAAAACCTGTGAGGTCTTTTTTTATTAATCTTTTCTATAAAAATTTAAATCACTAAAATCGAAACTGAAATCAGTAATAGGGGCAATAGGTTTCATTATTGCTTCAGCTGCTTTGCCTTTTTCGTTTAGCGTAAATAAAACAAACACATCGGCATCAAAACTACGGTTGTCCCATTTGGCAACATAAGTAGTTAAATTATACGGAAGTAATTTTCCTTTTAACTGCGAAGAACGTTCAGAAGCAATTCGGAGTTCATCATTTTCTTGTTCAATGGTTATATTGCCAAACCAATCATCTTGATAAGTTCCGGTGATTTGTGAAGCAGTAATTGGATGTTTAGCTTTTCGCTGAGTTACTTGATGGTAAACCGCTTTTTTAATACTATCGTTATAGGCTATCCATTTTTCATTCTTCTCTCCTTTTTTCTCTACCCAATTTCGGTCTTTGTAGCCTAAATAACTATCTTTAATCGTGTTGGTGATAGAGCTGAATGCACTTCCCACCATTTGGTTGGTCAACACTACAATTCCTAAATCTAATTCAGGAATCATGGTGAATTGCGTTACCGTTCCCAGCAATCCTCCGGTATGCGTTACTTGTTTGTAACCGCCTTTTACGTCGCTTACAAACCAACCTAGTGAATATCCTGAAAAATGCGTATTGTAATCATTGTCTTTACTCACTGGAAGTGGTGTTTGCAATTGCCATAAATTATGCATTTGCTCTTCGCTTAACAAGCGTTCTCCATCTTTGGTGACGGCGTCATTCATTAAAAATTCGGCCCAGGTCAACATATCAGAAACGTTACTCATAATTCCGCCAGCAGGATTCGCAAGTTCGCTCCAGTCGTGAGGAATTTGAATCACTTCACCTTCTGTTCTGGTATGGGCGTCAATAATATTCGATTTGTCGGTCACACGGTTGTAAGAAGCTTTACTGTCTTTCATTCCTACGGGTTGCAAAATACGTTGCTCGATAAACTCTTCCCAAGTGAGGCTGCTTACGCGATGAATTACTTCACCGGCAATAATAAACATATTGTTGTTGTATTTAAACGAACTGCGGTAAGCACTTTTTTTGTCCTGTTTACTCATATTGGCGATTACATCATCGATAGTGAAATCGCTTCCTTCGGGAAAAAACATCAAATCGCCGGCCCCAAGTCCTAAACCGCTTCGGTGGGTAACTAAGTCGCGAATGGTAAATTCTTCGGTTACAAACGCATCGGGCATTTGAAACTCGGGAATGTATTTTCGAACTTTATCGTCCCAATTAATTTTACCTTCATCAACCAACATCGCTAAAGAAAAACAAGTAAAACCTTTACTATTCGAAGCGATCCCGACCAAAGTTTCTTTAGTCATCGGTTGGTTGTTGTTGAGCGATCGAACGCCGTGACCTTCTGCATAAACAATTTTACCATCTTTGATAATCCCAACAGAAATACCGGGAACATCAAAAGTTTCTAAAGAGTTTTGAATGACTTTATCGAGTTTTTTGTCTTTAATCTGTGCTGAAAGACTTATGGTGATAAGAAGACTGAAAAGAAAAAGGAAGTTTGTTTTTTTCATGAAAATGTTTTTTTCAAATTAAATGGCGTTATGCTGAACCTGCCCGTATTCTAAGGTTTGTCCAAATTTTTATGCTGCAAATTTAAAGGTTTCCACATAGGGTGTTTGCCTTTTGGCCACAGCAAAAATTCTGCTAACAATTTTGTTTCTAATGATGTTG
>NZ_RXOM01000034.1 GCF_008692195.1 Salegentibacter sp. R32 | reverse complement strand
CTATGGTACCATCAAGCGCCAATGGGGATTTGATCATATCATAACAAAAAAAGGTATCAAAGCAGCTTCTGCCGACTTTGGACTTATTGCCCTAGCTTATAATTTAAGGAGATTGTTCAATAGTAAAATAGAGCTGATGCAACTGCTATTAAACCTCTTTTTTAACATCAGAAAGCTTATAAAAGCACATATAAGACTAAAACGAACTTTTAAGGCATTAATACAAAAGCAAACAAAAATTAATGCAAATTTTGGCTTTACCCCTAATTTCAATTATTTTTAAAAACAAATTAGGTAGTTTTGAGACAGACTGCCGTTGGGCGCAATTATAAAAAAATAAAATTCAACTTTAAAAAATAATAATTTATGAAAATAGGAATTTTAGGAATGGGGGGAATTGGTAGTTTCATCGGAGCAAAACTTACTAAAAACTATGAGGATGATGACGAAATCAAAATAATATTTATTTGTCGCAATAAAACAAAACAAACCATTAACAATAATGGACTTTCATTAATAACAGACGATGAAATAATTAAATCAAAACCTTATTTAGCATCTGACAATACTGACGAAATTGGATTACTTGATATACTGATAGTTGCCACAAAATCATTTTCGTTAGAGACAGCTATCAAGAAATATCAAAATTGCATAAAAAAAGAAACAATTATAATTCCCTTACAAAATGGAGTGAATGCAAAAAATATAATTGAAAAAAATATTAATCACGATAATTCAAAAATACTTGAAGGTTGTATTTACGTTGCTTCAAACATAGAAAAACCAGGAGTAGTAAAACACGTTGGCGGACCAGGAAAAATATTTTTCGGAAACAATGACGATTTAGATTTTAAATGGGTTGAAAAAATATTAATTAATGGCGGTCTAAATGCAATTTACACCAAGAACATTAAAGAAATATTATGGAAAAAATATCTCTTTGTTTCACCATTAGCTCTTATGACCACAGCACTCGATATTACATTTGGGGAATTGGCGGAAGATTCAAAATATATGGCTAAACTTGAAAAAATGATGAGAGAAGTACAAAAATTAGCGGATAAATTCAATGTAACTTTGACCGAGAAAGACATAGAAGATTCATTGGCAATGCTCTCAAATTTTCCGTACAAATCTAAATCTTCACTTCAATTAGATTTTGAATGCCAAAACAACAAAACAGAAAAAGACAATTTAGTAGATTATGTCATAAAAAATGGTAAAAAATTCGGGGTTAAAGTAGATAATTACGAAGAAATGAACCAAAAAATAACTGCGCCCAACACCGTATATAGCTCATAGCTAATTAGCTGATTAAACGAAGTTAAGGCATATTTGGAAAGTCGCCAAATTTTTAAAATTTGACGATTTCCAATAAAAAGATAAATAGTAAAATTTAAAAATCTGGCTTGTGGCTCAACCGAAAAATAATCGCTAATTTGTACGCTACAAGCCATATACAAGACCGTTGGTGGTAATTTAACGCAACCTATTACACATTCAGGCATCTATTAATTAAAAACCACTAATTATGAAAAAAATTTTACTTTTATTGCTTATTATTACTATAAAATCTTATTCCCAACAACCTAGTATTGAATGGGGAGGTAGCATTGGTAGTATCTATTTTGATTATGCTAATGATGCATCTATTACACTAAATGGTGATATATTAGTTACGGGAGGTTATGCTTTGGATATCGACTTGGATTTCGGAGCTGGTACACATATACTCAATGGGATGTCTTATAGTGATGCGTATATTTCAAAGTATGATGGTTCAGGTAATATTCTTTGGGGAGTTAGTTTTGCTAACAATAATAATTGTTTTGGTGTTGGTATTGATACAGATTCTTCAGGAAATGTTTATTCTGTAGGAGAGTTTTTTAATACAATAGATTTCGACCCTGGCCCAAATACATTCAATTTGACTGGGACAGCTATTGGCCCCTATCCTAACAGGAATATTTATATTTCTAAATTAGACGTCAATGGTAATTTTGTATGGGCTAAGAAAATTGGAGGTGATAATAGTATGGGAATTAGAGCACTTAAGGTCGATACAAATGGGAATTCATATATTACCGGTTATTTTAATAAACCAATCACTTTTCCTGATAATACTACTCTAACCCCTTTAAATCAAAATGATGCAAACAATTTTGACATTTTTATTGCTAAATTAGATACTGCTGGAAATCTTTTGTGGGCTAAACAAATCGGATCTGGTAGCATAGTACAAAGAGCTGAGAGTATAGCATTAGATAATAGTGGTAATATATACTTAGGTGGTCAATTTCACAATACTGTTGATTTTGATCCTGGTGATAGTCAACATATGGTAAATCCTCAATCAACTAATTCTACAGATTTGTTTATACTTAAATTAGATTCTAATGGCAATTTTATATGGGTTAAAAGTTTGGGTGGTGATAATTCCAGCAATAGAGCTTATGATTTAGCAATAGACAATACTGAAAACTTATATCTTACTGGATCTTTTTCTAATACAATAGATTTTGATCCAAGTGCAGGCTCTCATATTATTTCAGATCCTGGAACTCATCCTTTCCTACTCAAACTTAATAATTCAGGTAATTTTGAATGGGTGAAAAACTTTAGTGGTAATGGAGAAGGTAGATCTATAAAAGTAAATTTGGATAATTCAGTTTGTGTTACAGGTGGATTTAGAATGACTTGTGATTTTAGTGGTGGTAATGGTACAGCTATTCATACTTCTAACGGAGGGTTGGATATTTTTATGTCAGAATATAGTAGTAATGGTAGTTTAAATTGGGTAAAATGCATTGGAGGAACTGATGATGATACTGGTGTAAGCATAACAAACAATTCCTCTGGAGATATTTATTCATTTGGTAATTTTATGGGTAGTGCATCTATAAATACTTCATTAGATGACTTATCATTAACTTCTCAAGGAAATCAAGATCAAGATATTTTTATACTTAAAATAAGCGAAACTTTAAGGACTGAAAACTTTTTAAAAAATAAACTTTCCGTTTACCCCAACCCTGCATCTAAAGAAATACATATTAAATTTCCTAAAACATTTTCAAACGGAAATATTAACATCTACTCAACTAAAGGTCAAATAGTTAAAAACTGCAAAATAAAAAAAACAATTAATATTGAAAATCTTGCAAAAGGACAATATATTATTAAAGCTTTTATAAGAAATCAAGAAATTTCAACAAAGTTAATTATAGAGTAGTTCATATTAGAAACTACCACCAAGCCGTATAACAACAATTGCGGCTTTGTGACCTGCGGAAAACTGCATAATTATAAACGCAACAATCTCAAAAACCTTCCTCTTTCCTCCCATTCTTTAGGAACGTCGCTTTTTTCGGGCGGGATAGCGAACTTTGCCCCTCCCAGAATTGCGAAAAGGCAATCCCGACCTCCCCCAAGGTCAGGTGTTATCGGAAACCCCAAGGCAGAGCCAGCAGGGAATTATACTAAATTCACCAAGCTTACTGTAACATTTTACTTATAGATTGGTCTTATTAAAGAACACTATAATCTTTACTATGAAATTAAAGCTGGGCATCTTACTATTAACACTGTTTTTTATATCCTGCCAAAAACCTCAAAAACAGACCTCTAATTTTGAAGTGGGTTATAATGAAAACATTGAAACTTATTTTTTGGCAGAGTTACTGGCTGTTAAACACAGAAAAACAAATGCTCAATGGGAAACCTATAAACTCAAAACATGTAAGGAATATCAACCCATAGTCAAACTGGCGCTAGATAGGTTTGATACAGAAGAAAACGACAATTTTGCCAAAAAGACAGCTATGCTTTGTGATACCTTGGTGAGTTATGGATATGGTAATGATATCCTCATGCCAATACTATTGCAAATACCAGAATTTAACCAACATCAAAAACCTGAAAAATTCACCCTACCCGATTTGCCGATAACTTCTCAAAAAAAGGCAGAACTGTCAGAAATTATCTCGCAATATTTAGATACACTTTACAAATTTTATACGCAAGAACACATGGAACTTTTCATCAAAGAGAACCTTGATTTTTATACAGGCGCAATAAACGAAATAAAAACGATTATCCCGACCGATTTTGCGCATGCCATGCAAAGCTATTATGGAGAAAAACGTTATAAGTATGTGGCATTGGTAAGTCCCATGGAAATTTGGCCAATTGAAGAAAACGAAGGTAGGGGAATTAGTGCTACTGTGGAAAAAGATAGCGGGAAAACAGTTTATGAAGTCATGAGTCCTTTTGTTCAGGTTCCTATCAATGAATCCCATTCTTATAATGAATATGGATTTAACTATGCCCCCACGGCCAGATTTTTAACCATACACGAATTCAGTCATTCCTTTGTCAATCCTGCATTGGAAGAATACAGAAAGCAAATTGAATTGTCCTCTCATTTATTTACAGATAGCCTAAAAGAAAAAATGGCCTCCAAAGGCGTTTCCAGTTGGCATACTTATTTGATTGAGAGTTTCGTAAGGTTGGGAGAAATAAGGATTGCGGCTATTCAAAAAGATGATAAACGGGAAAAACGATTACGAAAATACCATACAGCAACTGAACATTTTATCTTTTTACCCCAACTGGAAAAATCGATACTTGAATTTGAAAACAACAGGCAAAAATATCCTAGGTGGAAAGATTACATTCCAAAGTTATTAGAAGTTTTTGAAAAAAGTAATCCCGCCTTTGTAGATAAAGCATTGCAATAATAACATGCTATAACACCGTGTATAAAATTAGCTATGGCAAACTTTTTAAATAGGTTTTAAAATTGAAAAAAAGGAACATCCACCAACTTTAGTGAATAAAATAATTATGCCAACAAACCTCTAAATGAAAGACTACATCTTTTTAGATTAATCTGAAATAATATTCTTCGTCATAAAAAAACTTTCTCCTTCCCTCCCATTTCATTCCTCAGGAACGTCGTTTTTTGGGGATGGTATAGCGAACTTGCTTGTCTTTATTTGTTGAGATTTTAATGAAGGTTATATATTTGTATGGAAAACCGTGTAAGGTTAAAAGCTGGGATTTTGACTTTTAAAAAATCTGCAACTGAACTTTATAAAAACACGTTATATCTAATTATACTAAAAATGATAAAATCATTCATCCGTAAGCTCTTTCCATCCGATAAAAAACGGAATAAAATTTTGAGTGACTTAAAAAGCAATCCGAATTTCAAAAGTAAAAATGAAATAAAAGAGCATACTACTCAATCTAACTTTGATTTAGAAAAAGGAAAAGTTGAGAGAATCTTTTCTCCAGCTTTGAGAGATCAAAAAGGTTTAGTGTTAACAAAATGGTGGGTTCAACCGGGAGATATTGTCAACCATGGAGATATCATTTGTGAAATAGAAAACGAAAATATTACCCTGGAATTTGAAAGTTTTTATAACGGAAAAATAGTATCTACTTGCAGATTGAATCAAAACTTACCACCCGGAACAGAAATTTTTAAAATAGAAGGGATATAAAAACTAGCTATAAAGAGTATTTCTAATTGCGATTTTGTTTATTTTAGTTTTTAACCAATACGCACTGTGAATTATGAAAGTTCACTAACCATAACTAAACTAATTTATGAAACCGTTATTTTATATTTTTTTGATAAGTTTATTTCAAGTAGGTTTCATAGCGGATAAAAAAGAGATTATTCAAAAAAATGAAATAAAGTGTTCTGAAAATGGTTGTACGGGAATTTATTCGGGGCCTGAATTTATAGAAGGTAAAGATATTGCCCATCAATTTTCCAACAAAATGAGTAAAGCGGTTGGAGATCAATTAAAAGAACTCTATCACAAGCAGCAGTATAAAAGGGTAAACTTTTCAAAAATTAAAATGTCAACTCAAGGAATGGGAAGTGGAAAAGTAATTTATAAACTTAGTATTCCTTTTATAGCGGTCAATTCAAAATGTGATGCTTACACATCTTTTGACCACGTAGGCGGATGGGATCATGAACCTGACTTAAAAAGAAGAAAATATGAACTTAGAAATGTAACTTTAAAAGGTCATCATTTAGCTATTAGTCAAATTCAAAAAACACCTGAAGGATTACAGGAATATTGGATTCAATGGAAAAATAAAACTACTCAGTCAGACTGTAAATAAAACTATGAGTAAAGAGTAAATATTTTTTTAATTATAGTTTTCCTTCCTACAAAATCAACCATATAAATAAGCCGAAAATTTTATTTATTCTGATTAATTTACAAATATTGCTCTATTGAGTTCTCATTTATCATCAACTACAAAAATCATATCCTTCCCCCTAGTAGATTAAATTTATTGCAAATATATAAACAACAAGTATAACTACTTAATAGAAAAAACGGGTAATTATACGCTAAATAAAATAATTACGTCTATCTATATTTGATAGGTAGTTAAGAGCGAAAGGAAATCATCCATTCCATCCATATCTTCTTAAGTACACAATAAATATCCTAAACATATTTAAGAGTAAAATTAACTAAATATCAATTATTATGGCAATTTTAAATTTTGTGGGACGCGTAAATATCGCAGTCCGTCTCGTCACTGAACAGTATCCAGATGCTAAACTATACGAAGCAGATGGGGTATCTTCTTCCGGTTCAACTACTGATCCTTTAAAGATTGATAAACTTCGTGTGGTATTTCAAAATAAGGATAATACTACTGTTATTATCAAATCTACTGGTTGGGGCGAGTTTGGAGAACCAACACTAATACCTGAACCTTGGCTTGAAGATGTTGTAATTCAATGGCCTGTAAAAATGGATTTAGACGAAGCAAATCAACTAAAAGAAGCGGCAGGTTATAAAGAACCCTATAACACAGTTACACTTCGTAATCCACTAGGTCCAACCATAAACAATCCATATTATATCTTTGGGGCAGGTCCAAGCACACCCTATATTTTTGTAGATACGGTAACAAAAGAAGTTCATTCGGGAAATTAGATGAATTAGAATAAGTAAAAATGGGAGTGTTCTTGGTAATAGAGGACACTCCTATTATATTTATAGCTGTTATAAATATAGGCATTGATGATTAGTATACGGACCTGTGGGAAATTTATTCGGACTTTTGGAGTAATTGAAAATACTTAAACCATAAATGGCTTGATCTATTACAAAACCAAATTTGGATAGCTCTATAGTTTGTATCTCACCACACATTTTGGTTAATTAATAAAAACAGTTATTTTTATAAAACATCATCTATTATATATCATCAAAATCATGAAAAGAATTACATTATTATTCATTCTCCTCTCCATTACTTTTTCCTGTAAGACCGTTGATTTATCTAAGGATCTAGAATCTATTCAATTCTACGACTTTAACGGAAGTACTATTTCCCTTCATGAAATAAAACAACAATGGAATAAACGTCTTCAAGATGATGAAGAAATTAATACGCAAATTACCAAGCTAGCGATTAGAAAAGTTACCGATAGAAAAACCGAAGAAAAAAAGTTTATGTTAATTGGATATACGGAAGATAATTCGACTAAAACAGCAACAGAAGTTGTTAGGTTTAAAGACGGTGCAAAACTCAGTAATAGAACTGTGACTTGTAAAAATTGTAATGAAAATTTAGCACCTAAGCTATATGATGGTTATTGGGTTTGTACTAAAAAAGATAAGAAATACCATTCTTGCACAAAAATTTCTACCTTGGTCACGAACTAAACCACCTCAACTAATGTACAATTTGAACTAGGGCTCGGGCTCTATTCTTGTATACAACAAATGTATAAAACCAAAAGTCTGTAATTTTGTCTGTCTTAGTTAATTACTCGTATTATACTCTCAACACTATAGAAAACACATGAAAATTAAATTTACTTTTTTAATTCTGTTAAGCATAATATGTATCAGCTGCATTCCTGAGGAGCGAAAAATGATGAAAACCGAACTATTATTGGCTGAAAAGTATCATGCTGAAAGTTTTCAGTTAAATTTTCTTACTATCAAAAAGAAAACCTACAAGCGAACAAAAGAACATAAAAAACTCCTCTCAGTATCTATTAAAAACACAACTGACATTCAAAAAATTTTTAAGGATGATAATTATTCTACAGAACGGGCAAATGCAATAGCTAATTATATAGTTGATTCCCTACGCTTTGAAAGACTTCCGTTTGAACCAAGTGAGTTAGAAATCGAATTTATTAGTGAAGTAGGATTTTCATTGCTCAAGAATGAAGCTAAGAAAACCTATACTTTTGAATTGATTAAATAAATATTCTAAAAATAGTAGTGATATTATAAAAGCTTTTAAAATTAAGAAGTTGGTTATTTTAGCTATCTTAGCTTTAACTCAGTTTTTATTTTTATATCATTATGAAAAAGAAACGTAAATCACTCCTCTCTATAGCTTTTAGCTATTTCTTTGAGTTTATAGTTGTTTTTTTCGGTGTCTTTTTAGCATTTTGGTTAAGTGAATACAAAGACAAAAAAGATGAAGAGAGGAAAAAAGCAGAACTATATAAAGTGGTTTACGAAGAATTAAATTCTTTTTACGAATCTGGCAAAAAAGAAAATGAAAAAGGGTTTATTAATTTCTTCAGAAATCTTGATAAAAAGTCCGATAGTTTAATCGCCCTCAGAGAAATACCCATAAAAACAAATCTTTATGGAGATTACTGGAAAATCCCCATAATAAGTTCTTTTGTGCAAAACGGAATGCTAAAAGATATTGATATAGAAACCTATAAGAAAATTGCACGCTTCCATACCGTTCATCAAAATTTTTTAGAAAACATTCGTGATTACAATACTTTTTACGATAAGTATATTACAGCTGAATACAATAATGGAATAGATAGCTTTTACTTAGAAGGTTCTGGTTCTAATCAATTAAAACCTAAATATTCCTACTTGGAGGATGCTTTGTACGGAATTTCTGAATTTGCAGAATTATTGGTCGGCGCTTCCAAAAACCTTTCCGAAGAAATCAAAGAAAAGCACATGGATGAAAACCTGGATTAGTCATCTTACAGAAAACCCAATATTGGTTTCTTATTTTTCTTTATTTCATCTACTCAGTAGTACAATCTTAAAATAACGTCAAAGTTCTATTCTTTAGAAAGCTTATCCCGTGGCATTGGTTAACTTTAAAGAAAAAAAGACCAATGACAACCCAACAACCTGTTGAAAAGTACGACCTTATTTGCGTAGGGGGTGGTATCATGAGCGCTACCCTATCCTTGATGCTAAAATTAATTGATTCTTCCGTTAAAATCGCCATTTTTGAACGATTGGATAAAGTTGCCCAAGAAAGTTCTGAAGCTTGGAACAATAGCGGAACCGGACATTCGGCCTTTTGCGAACTCAACTATACTCCGGAAAAAGAAAATGGTTCTATCGATATTTCTAAAGCTATTCAAATTTTCAATCAGTTTGAAAAGTCTAAACAGTTTTGGGCCTATTTGGTAGAAAAAAACCTACTTCAGCAACCAAAAGATTTTATTCATAAAGCACCACACCACAGTTGGGTTACTGGAAAAGAAAATGTTGAATTTCTTAAGAAACGCTATGAAACAATGCATAAAGAATTTGCTTTTCAGGAAATGCAATTTTCCGAAGAAAGTTCAACTTTAAAACAATGGTTTCCGCTTATTATGAAGCATCGTAAACAACCAACTGAACCGATGGCGGCTACCCGAATGGAATTAGGAACGGAAGTAAATTTCGGGAATATCACCCAACAACTTTTCAATACCTTAGAAGAAAAGTTTGATACACCTGTTTTTCGGCAACACGAAGTCTTAGATGTAGATCCTGATCAAGAAGATTGGCTGGTAGAAGTAAAAGATTTACTAAAAGATGAAAAGAAATATTACGATGCCGACCATGTCTTTATTGGAGCCGGTGGCGGTGCTTTGCCCCTGCTTCAAAAAGTAGAGATTGAAGAGAAAAAAGGTTATGGGGGGTTTCCGGTAAGCGGCCAATGGCTGGTTTGTAAAAACCGGGAAGTGATTCAACAACACGATGCCAAAGTGTATAGTAAAGCCGGTCCTGATGCGCCTCCGATGTCAACACCGCACCTGGATACCCGTTACATCAACGGTAAAAAAGAATTGATGTTTGGTCCGTTTGCAGGATTTAACACCAAGTTTTTAAAAGAAGGAAGTTATACCGATTTACTCAAATCGATTAAACTAGATAATATTCCTTCGATGTTAGGTGCCTTTTGGCATAACTTACCCCTAACGGAATATTTAATATCCCAAGTAAGCAAAAGTCACGAAGACCGTATGGAAGATTTACGTGAATTTGTAAAAGATGCAAAATCTGAAGATTGGGAACTTAAAGTGGCTGGACAACGGGTGCAAATTATCAAAAAAGACGAAAAACAAGGGGGAACTTTAGAATTTGGTACCGATGTAGTGCATAATCAAGAAGGAAGTATTACCGCACTTCTAGGAGCTTCTCCGGGAGCTTCCACTGCGGTTCACATTATGGTAGAAGTAATTCAGTTGGCTTTCCCGGAGTTACTTCAGCAAAAAGATAAAGCAGAAAAACTTTCTGCGATGATTCCATTTTGGAATAGAGATTTAACGCAACATCAAGAAGAGTTTAAAGAACTTCAACAAAAATGTATGGAAACCCTTCAACTAAACGATTAAAATTTATCTTTGAAAAGAAACAAATATTCAACTTATGAAAAACCTATTTTTCCTGTTCTTTTTTATTTCAGCATTTAGCATTCAAGCGCAGACGACTTATCAAACCAAAGAAAACATTTCATATTACACTAAAAAACAAATTGACAGCGACAACTATAAAGCCGGTCGATGTGTGTTAGATTTGTATTATCCTACCAACAAAGAGAATTTTGCAACGGTAGTTTGGTTTCACGGTGGTGGATTAAGTGGAGGTGAAAAGGAAATTCCGCAGTTATTAAAGGAAAAAGGTATTGCAGTAATTGGCGTCAATTATAGATTACATCCCAAAGTTACCGCCCCTACTTATATTGAAGATGCCGCAGCGGCAGTAGCTTGGGTATTTAAAAATATTGAAGATTATGGTGGCGATAAATCGTTAATTTTTGTTTCAGGTCATTCTGCCGGAGGATATTTAACGAGTATGGTTGGATTGGATAAAAAATACCTAAAGGAATTTGGAGTGGATGCGAATGACATTGCAGGATTAATACCGTTTAGCGGACATACCATTACCCATTTTACCGTTAGAAAAGAACGCGGTATTGATGGCAAAACTCCGATTATTGATAGTTTGGCTCCGCTTTTTCACGTTCGTAAAGACGCTCCGCCATTATTATTAATTACCGGAGATCGCGAAAAAGAAATGTTAGGTCGTTATGAAGAAAACGCTTATATGATGCGAATGATGAAAGTAATTGGGCACACCGAAACTACGCTATACGAAATGGATGGTTACGGACATATGATGACGCATCCTGCTTTCCCATTGCTACTAAAAGAAATTGAACGAATTAGTAAGATGAAGCAGAAATAATTTTTTAGATCATATAAAAAATAAATTTTAATTTTTGAATGTCCTAATGAAAAATAAGAAACCGTTACCCTTTCGTCACACTGAGCGGAGTCGAAGTGTTGATTCAGGGTCTCACTCTTAATATCTTGTTCTCAATAGAGTATGAGATTCCAGATCAAGTCTGGAATGACGAAAACACACATTATTACAAATTATGAATAGTCTAATTTTGTCCATAAAAAAGCCGAGTTTCTAACTCGGCTTTTTTGTGAAGTAAATTTGTTTTTACGAAAGGTATTCTTTCACCAAACTTTGCGTTGAAGCATCTTGTGGTTGAGAGAAATCTTTCGTTTCCATCTGTTTTAAAATTCCGTTGGCCAATTGTTTACCTAATTCAACTCCCCATTGGTCGTAGCTAAAAATATTCCAGATCACACCTTGTACAAATAGTTTATGCTCGTATAAAGCCACTAAACTACCCAACGTTTCCGGAGTTAACTTATCGATCAATAAGGTGTTGGTTGGCTTGTTTCCTTCAAAAACTTTAAAAGGTTTTAAGGTTGAAGCCTTTTCAGCATCCATATCTTTCAATTCTTCTTCTACTTGTACCGGAGTTTTACCTTTCAGCAAAGCTTCAGTTTGAGCAAAAAAGTTAGCCATTAATTTATCTTGGTGTTCTTTATTACCGTGTAATGACTTTTTAAAGCCGATAAAATCACACGGTATTAATTTGGTACCTTGATGTATTAATTGAAAAAATGCGTGTTGAGAATTGGTTCCCGGTTCTCCCCAAACAATGGTTCCGGTTTGATAAGGTATTTTATTTCCGTCACGAGAAACACTTTTTCCGTTGCTTTCCATAATACCTTGCTGTAAGTAGGGTACTAGTTTGTGTAAATATTGTGAGTAAGGAATAATAGCTTCTGTTTCGGTATCAAAAAAGTTATTGTACCAAATACTTAAAAGCGCTAGCGTTACGGGAATATTGTCCTTAAAATCGGTTGTTTGAAAATGCTCGTCCATTTTTCCGGCTCCGTCTAATAAGCTTTGATAATTATCAAAACCTACGGCACAAGCAATCGATAAACCTACTGCGCTCCAGAGTGAAAAACGACCACCCACCCAATTCCACATTGGGAAAATGTTTTGATCTGCGATACCAAATTCTTTTACACTTTCTAAGTTGGTTGAAACGGCTACGAAGTGTTTTGCAACATCTTCTTTTACAGCGGTTTTTAAGAACCAATTTCTTACTGTGTTTGCGTTTGTAATCGTTTCTTGAGTTGTAAAACTCTTAGAAACAATAATAAAAAGTGTAGTTTCTGGATCTAGATCTTGAATGGTTTCCATCACGTGATCTCCATCTACATTTGAGATGAAGTGAACGCCTAAATGATTTCTGTAGTATTGTAAAGAATCTACGATCATTTGTGGTCCTAAATCACTACCACCAATACCAATGTTTACTACATCTGTAATGGCTTTACCGGTATAACCTTTCCATTCTCCTGAAATAACTTCTTGCGAGAAGTCTTTCATTTTTTGAAGGGTTTCTTCTACCGCTTGAGGCTTTTCGCTCCCACGAAGTGCCGTATGAAGTACCGCTCTCCCTTCAGTTTGATTAATTTTATCTCCGCTGAATTGTTTTTCGATCGCATCTTTCAATTCAACTTCGTTGGCCAATTCTAACAATAAATCTTTGGTAGTACTATTTATTCTGTTTTTGGAATAGTCTACAAAAAAGTTATCCCATTTCAATTGAAATTTTTCTGCTCTTGAAGTATCTTCTGCAAAAAAATCAACCATCTTCTGGTCTTTTATTTCTTGATAATGTTTTTCTAACTTTTCCCAAGCTTTGGTAGCTGTTGGGTTTACTGTTTTAAGAGGCATTGATTACGTTTTTTCTATAATATTGAATTAAACCATCAATTGGTCTTCTTACGATATTCCCTAGTTCTAAACTGTAAGGTTTCATAGCATCTTCAATAATTTCCCTAGAGAAATGTGCGATGGAGCCTACAAAGTGAACGGGTACATTCTGCGATTCTTTAAAGCAAAGTACACGATTTTCAATAAACTTTTTCATTCCTTCAGAAATGAGTTTATAAAAATAACCGTTTACTTCTTCACTTGTAAAAATGAATTCTGCAAAATGGGCAAGGTAAGTATTCGGATTGTCTTCTTGGTATAAATTACGTTTAATCTCATCGGCATCTAAGTTGAAACGCTCTTCAAACTCTTTAGCCAACACGATGGGCATTCTTTTATAGTAATAATCCCTAATTAAACGTTTTCCGAAGTAATTTCCACTAGCTTCATCCATTAAGACGTATCCTAAGGAAGCTACGGCCATTCTAACATCTTTACCGTCGAAAAAACAACTGTTGGAACCTGTTCCTAGAATACAAACAATACCAGGTTCTGTGGTGACTGCATAAGAGGCAGCAACCATATCTTCACGAACATCTACCTCTGCATTGGTAAAATATTCGCTAATAATTTTTTTCAAATTTTCGGTGGGACGTTTGGTACCGCAACCGGCACCAAAAAAACCTACTTGGGTAATTTTATCTTTTACCTTAGCAAGGTCTTCATTTTCCCGTAAACGGCTTTCAAGAACTGGTGTCTTGAAAACCGCGGGATTTAAACCTTTTGTGCGTGTTTTGAATACTTTTTCACCATTATCATCTAGAAGTATCCAATCGCATTTAGTTGAACCACCATCTGCTATTAATAACATAGGCGATTATTTAAGTGAATTTACGTATAGTGCTAAATCAACTAATTTAGTTGAATAACCGTACTCGTTATCGTACCAAGAGATCAATTTAAAAAAGTTATCGTTAAGCGCGATACTAGAGCCTGCATCGAAAACACTGGTTTGACCTTCACCTACGAAGTCTTGAGAAACTACTTCTTCTTCGGTATAACCTAAAATTCCTTTTAAGTCTCCTTCAGCAGCAGTTTTTAATGCTTTTTTAATGTCTTCTATAGAAGCTCCTTTTTCTGTTCTTACAGTTAAATCTACCACAGAAACATCTGGAGTTGGAACTCTAAATGCCATTCCTGTAAGTTTTCCGTCTAATTCTGGAATTACTACTCCTACTGCTTTTGCTGCTCCAGTAGAGGTTGGGATAATGTTAGAAATAGCGCTACGTCCTAATCTAAAGTTTTTCTTAGATGGGGAATCTACAGTAAATTGTGTAGAAGTACTCGCGTGAACAGTAGTCATTAAACCTTCTACAATTCCAAATTCGTCATCGATTACTTTAGCTAATGGTGCTAAACAATTTGTTGTACAAGATGCGTTTGAAACGATTTTATCGTCTGCAGTTGCTTTGGTATGGTTTACGCCCATTACAAACATTGGTACATCTTCTTTAGTTGGTGCAGAAATCACTACTTTCTTAGCACCTGCATCTAAATGTCCTTTTGCAGTATCTTGTGTTTTAAAAATACCTGTACATTCTAAAACTACATCTACGTTTAATGCATCCCACTTAAGGTCTGCCGGATTTTTTTCTGAAGAAACACGGATTTCATTTCCGTCTACTACTAAGTTTCCTCCTTTTACTTCTACTTCACCGGCAAATTTACCGTGAGTAGAATCGTATTTTAGCATATAAGCTAAATGATCTACTTCTAATAAATCATTAATTCCTACAATATTAATATTAGGATTTTCACTTGCTATTCTAAAAGCGATTCGCCCAATACGGCCAAAACCGTTTATAGCTACATTTACTTGACTCATAAATTTTAGTTTTAAATTGAAGTTATATCTGCAACCCTTCGTAAGTCTATATCAATTTCATTTTCTCCTGAAATCGCTAAATCGAAAGGTACAAATGTTAATTTTTTATCTTTTATTCCTACCATTATATCGCGTTTGCCTTCTAAAAGGGCATCTACGGCACCTATTCCCAGTCTACTTGCTAAAACCCTATCGTAACAACTTGGTGAACCGCCACGTTGAATATGACCTAGTACAGTTACCCGTACTTCGTAGTCTTCTAAATTAGTTTCAATAAATTCTGCTAATTCAAAGATGTTTTTACCAATCTGATCTCCTTCGGCCACCACAATAATACTGGAAGTTTTTCCTGACTTTTTACTTCTCTTTAAAGATTCTAAAAGTCGTTCGGTTCCTAAGTTTTCTTCTGGAATTAAAATTTCTTCTGCTCCTGCACCGATCCCCGCGTTTAAAGCAATATCTCCGGCATCTCTTCCCATTACTTCAACTAAAAATAAGCGATTATGAGAATTTGCAGTATCTCTAATTTTGTCGATAGCCTCAACCACTGTATTTAATGCAGTGTCGTAACCTATAGTATAATCTGTTCCGCGGATATCGTTATCGATGGTTCCCGGGATCCCTATGATGGGGAAATTATGTTCTTTATTGAAAACAGACGCTCCGGTAAAAGTACCATCACCACCAATCACTACCAAAGCATCTACGCCTTCTGCGATAAGATTTTCGTGAGCGGTCACCCGACCTTCAACGGTCATAAATTTCCTTGAACGGGCAGATTTTAAGAATGTACCACCTCGATTAATGATATTTCTAACAGACCTTGCGTTTAATTCTTCAAAATCTTTTTCAATTAAACCTTGATAACCTCTGTAAATTCCGGTACATTTTATTTTATGGTAAGCACAAGCACGAACTACCGCGCGTATCCCGGCATTCATTCCCGGAGAATCTCCTCCTGAAGTAAGAACACCAATATTCTTAATTTTTTGTTCCATATGATTCAAAAATATTTGAATTTTATCATAAAACCTAATAAATGAAACGTCTAAAACGTTTTCTGTTAATAACTACATTAAAAAAGCCCCAATAAATGGGGCTAATTTTTATGAAATCAAGATTTTGGTTATTTCAGAATGTGATATTCCCATGGTAACATCTTGATTTTTTGATTTTTCTTAATGGTTAAGGTTTTGTTATTATTCATATAATCCTGAAATTCACCTTCCAAATTTATTTCAACTCCTACTTCTTTATTGGTTACGTTTGCCAAGTAAATTATTATATTTCCATCTTTCATTCTTTTAAAAGCAATTATCTGTTTTGGTGCTGAATTTTCTAAAGGCTCGTAACTTGCCGGTTGTTGACCACCATTTAAAGCAACATTTTCATTTTTAAGTTGACCTAATTTCTTATACACAGAAAACATCTGATTTGTTTCTTTAGAAATCGTGTCTTTTTCGAAGAAACGAAGTCGTTTATTCATATCGTATTCTTGACCTGAATAAATTAACGGCATTCCCGGAGCGGTAAAACTTAAAGCGGCAAAAGTTTCTACTCCACCATTTAGGCGTTCTTTTACTGTACCAGACCAAGAATTTTCATCGTGATTAGAAGTAAAATTCATTAAAATATGTTTAGCCTTATATTTTTCTTGCATTTTTTTTATTTTCTCTTCCCAAGCTTCTGCAGTTAATTCGCCTTGCGCTATTTTATTCATCTCGTGATGAAAATCCCAACCGTAAACCATGTCGAATAAATTATTCTCCATTAACTCCGGTTGCCAAGCTTCGGCTAACATAAATACGTTTTTCTCTTCGCGTAATTGCGGGATAGCTTGCTCCCAAAAATCAGTCGGTACGTTACTCGCTACATCACAACGAAAACCATCGATATTCTCCTCTTTGATCCAATACAACATATCGGCGATCATCTCTTTACGCATTTCTTGATTGTCATAATTTAAATCGGCTACATCGTCCCAACCCCAAGCTTCTCCGGTTTCCGGATTTATAGGATCGATAATTTCTCCGTTTTCATTTTGCGTGTAATAATCGGGATGTTCTTCTATCCAAACGTGATCCCAACCGGTATGGTTTGGCACCCAATCTAAAATGACATAAATATCATTTTCATGAGCGGTTTTCACCAATTCCCTAAAATCTTCTTTCGTTCCAAATTCAGGATTTACTTCTGTATAATCTGAAATCGCGTAGTAACTCCCTAAGATCTTTTCACGCTCTTTTGGATCTTCGATATCTTCTGCAAACTTACCGTCGGCCGATTTCTTTTTTACCTGAGAAATAGGATAAATCGGCATTACCCATAGAATTTTCACGCCCATTTCTTTTAACTTCGGAATATCTTTGGTAAACGCCTCAAAACTTCCTTCAGGTGAATATTGACGAATATTGGCTTCATAAATTACCGCATTCTCCATCATTTCGTCTTGAAATGGCGCAATGCTATCTTGAACTTCTTCTGTCGTAACTGAAGCTTCTTCTGTTGAAGTTGCTTGCTTGTTGTCTTTACAGCTTATAAATAAAGCCAACGCACTCGCTAGAATAAAAAATTTTTTCATTTCACTTATCGTTTTTAATACCTACAAGGTTTTGAAAACCTTGCAGGAAATCGTTTTTTTCAATCTCAACAATTCATTAGGTTGATGAGATGCTGAATTAAATTCAGCATGACGTTTTTTATAATTGAATCACCATTGGCGTTTTACCGGCAATGCTTAATTTTTCTTTTAGCTGAAGTTGTTTTCCGCTCAATACTTCTTTTCCGGTTGAAATTCCGTTTAAATTTTCTTGAAAACGGTTTAAATCTAAGTTTTGTTCTTCTTCATTATTATTCAAAATCACCATCACTTTATCGTCTGCTAATTCACGGAAATACACGTAAACATTATTTTCCGGCAAGTAATGCGTTAATTCTCCTTCGTGAATCGCTTTTGAATTTTTTCTGAAATTCAGCAACTTCTTCGTAAAACTGTGGAAGTTTTCTTGCAGTTCTGTTCGCTCTGAAGCCTGAAAAGCATTTTGCTCATCACCTTCCCAACCGCCGGGAAAATCTCGACGAATATCTCCATCGCCTTTTCCTTTATCGCCACGCATCGCAATTTCTGATCCGTAATACAATTGCGGAATTCCGCGAGTCGTCGCAATTAAAGTCAACCCTAATTGATAGCTATTGAAATCTTGATCGTAAATCTCATTGAATCTTCCGGTATCGTGATTTTCTAAAAACACTAAAAGGTTATTGGTATTTGGGTACAAAAAGTCGTTCACAAAATTGCCATAAGCTTTTTGCATACCGCTACCCCAACCTGCTTTTTCTTTAAACATATTGCCTAGCGCATCGTGCAAAGTAAAATCCATCACCGATGGACAATACGAATTAAAATCTTGTAAGGCACCGATCTCACTGTCTTTTTGCCAATATGAAATTTGCGCCTGATTGTGTAACCAAACTTCTCCTACGATGTTGAAATTAGGATATTCATCCATAATCGCTTTGGTCCATTTCGAGATGCCTTCTTTATCGTTATAACTATAAGTATCTACGCGAAAACCATCTAAATCGGCAAACTCGATCCACCAGATCGCATTCTGAATAAGGTATTGAAGCACTAACGGATTACTTTGATTTAAATCTGGCATTGTTCTAACAAACCAACCTTTTTCACAGTATTTCGCATCGATTGCTGAAGCGTGCGGATCGTATTGAGTTTCCATTCTGTAATTAGAATTGGCGTAACCGGGAAACTGATGAATCCAATCATAAGTTGGCAAATCTTTAATCATCCAATGTTCTGCTCCCCAGTGGTTGGTCACATAATCCATAATGAGCTTCATATCGCGCTCATGCATTTCTTCAGCTAAACGTTGGTAATCTTCATTACTTCCGTAACGCGGATCGATCTTATACACATCACTTTGTGCGTAAGTATGATAAGAATAACCCTTATCGTTATCTTCTAATAATGGCGTGCTCCAAATGGCAGTCGCTCCTAAATCTTCAATATAATCTAAATGATCGATGATTCCCTGAATATCGCCACCGTGTCTTCCTCCTTCTGCTTCTCTGTTTAATTTATCGGCTAAACCTTTAACAGAATCGTTGTCAGGATTTCCGTTAGCAAAACGATCGGGCATTAATAAATACATGACGTCGGCGCTAGAAAAACCTTCTCTTAATGCTGAATTTTCTTTGCGTTCTTTCAACTCATATTCCTGCGTGAATTTTACACGTTTCTTTTTTGAAAAGTTGAAATGTAATGTTTGCGGTTTAAGATTTTTGGTTTCAATCGTTACAAACAGATAATTAGGATTTTCGGTTTTTACAACGCCGTTAATCACAACTTCTTCTTGGGTTGAAACTGAATATTCTGCGACATCTTTTCCGTAGAAAAGAATTTCAATTTCTGAAGTTTCCATCTCTGCCCACCAAAAAGGCGGTTCTACGCGTTCTATTTGCGCATTTGCTTCCGTAGGAAAAATATTCAGTAATAAAAATAAACTGAACACGACAGAAGCTTTTTGAAAAAATGAATTGGTTTTCATATTTAGTTTTAGGGGTTAAAAAAAACGTCATCTTAAAATGATTTAAGATGACGTTTAAATAATTATTTCTTCTCGATAATACTAATGGCAAAGCCACCAGCCGGAGCAGAATCTAATTTTAATTTGGTTCTGCTGGTTACCGTTTTGGTCGTAATTTTATAAGCTTGCGGATTGGTTTTGTAATGCGCATCTTCGGCATCGGCATAAATCGTTGCCGTATATTTTTTGCCTTTCTCTAAGAAATCTAATTTGATTTTGGTTGTTCTTGGTGTTACTCCGTTTACATTCCCTACAAACCAATTGTTAGTTCCTTTAGCTTTACGAGCTACGGTAATATATTGTCCTGGTTCTGCTTCTAAATATTCACTTTCTTCCCAATCTACTGCAACATCTTTAATAAACTGAAAAGCATCCGGGAAACGCATATAATTTTCAGGTAAATCTGCTGCCATTTGCAACGGACTGTACATTGTCACATATAAAGCTAATTGATTAGCTAAGGTTGAATTTACATGGGAGTTATTACCAGGATTTAATTTACTAATATCCATTTCGAAAATACCCGGAGTATAATCCATCGGGCCACCAATTAAACGCGTAAATGGTAAAATAGTTACGTGATTTGGTTTGTTACCACCAAAAGCTTGAAACTCGGTTCCTCTTGCAGATTCGTTCCCAATTAAGTTCGGGTAAGTTCTGCGTAAACCTGTTGGTCTCACAGCTTCGTGCGCATTGACCATAATCTTATAGTCTGCCGCTTTTTGTACCGCATATAAGAAGTGATTGATCGCCCATTGACCGTAATGATGCTCTCCACGCGGAATTATATTCCCTACATAACCACTTTTCACAGCCGGGTAATCGTACTTATTCATAAACGCATATGCGGTATCCATATGGCGTTCGTAATTACGAATAGCTCCTGAAGTTTCGTGGTGCATAATCATTTTTACGTTTTTCGACGCTGCATAATCGTGAATTTCTTCCACATCAAAATCTGGGTAAGGCGTTACAAAATCGAACACAAAATCTTTAGAATGTCCGTACCAATCTTCCCAACCTTGATTCCATCCTTCTACCAAAACTCCATCAAAACCGTGTTCTGAAGCAAAATCGATATATTCTTTTACGTGTTCGGTGTTTGCGGCGTGTCTTCCGTTGGGTTTAGCTTTGGTAAAATCTGTTTCTCCAATTTTTACTGAAGGAAGATCGTCGGTATAGTTCCAAGCGCTTTTTCCGGTGATCATTTCCCACCAAACTCCAACATATTTAATGGGTTTAATGTAGGATGTATCATCAATAACATTTGGCTCGTTTAAATTCAACGTCATATTAGACGCTAAAATATCGGTCGCATCGTCGCTAACCATAACCGTTCTCCACGGTGAAGTGGTTGGCGCTTGTAAGAAACCTTTGTTCCCTAACGCATCTGGTGTTAACCAAGATTCGAAAATTAAATTTTCTTCATCTAAATTAAGGTTCATTAATGAATACTCTTTTAAAGCTGCTTCGTGAAGGTTAATGTATAAACCATCTTCACTTTTCATCATTAACGAAGTTTGTACCGCACTTTTAGAAAATTGCTCTTGCGATTCGTTTTGTGAAAGTGCTCCGTCAAACTTGGAACTGATCTCAGATAATTTTGAAGTCGTATAATCGTACTCCTGCGTATCGTAATCTCCCGGAATCCAGAAAGCTGTGTGATCGCCGGTCATTGCAAATTGTGTATGCTCTTCTTTGATCACAAAATAAACTAAGTTTTTTTGCTCCGGAAACTCGTAACGGAAACCTAAACCTTCATTAAACATTCGAAAACGGATGATGATATGGCGATCTTTTTCCGGCTGGTTTAAAGTTACCGCCAACTCATTATAATGGTTTCTAATTTCTGACTGTTCTCCCCAAACCGGTTTCCAAGTTTCATCGAAAGTTGACGTTTTTGTATCGACAATCTCAAAACTATTCATTAACGATAAATCGTCATTTTTAAGTTCTAAACCTAATGTACTCGGTTTGATAACTTCTTGATCTTTGTAGGTTAATTGGTAAACCGGTGTTCCGTTTTCATTTAAAGAAAACTTCATTTTCAACTCTTGGTTAGGAGAAGTTAACTCCTGCGCAAGTCCTGAAAAACTTAACAACCAAATACCAATTAGGGCAAATGTATATTTCATGTTTTTGGTTTTATTGAATTATATTTTTATTGCTGAACCTGCCTGACGGCAGACAGGTTTACTTCAACTTCTTTTTCATTTAAAAGTACCGTCATCGATCCGTTACCATCTAAGGTAAAATTGGTTTTGTTTTCGGTTACTTCAACCTTTAGAATTTGATTTCTAAAATTGATTTTGAACGAATAACCTTTCCATTCTTTTGGTAATTGTGGTGCAAAAGAAAGCTTTCCATCACGAACACGCATTCCCGCAAAACCTTCTACAATACTCATCCACGTACCGGCCATACTGGTAATGTGGCAACCTTCTTCCACCTCTTTATTATAATCGTCTAGATCTAAACGAGAGGTACGTAAATAAAATTCGTAAGCTTGCTCCATTCTACCCAAAACTGCGGCTTGAATACTGTGAACACAAGGCGAAAGCGAAGATTCGTGAACCGTAAATGGCTCATAAAAATCGAAATGCTTTTCTAATTCTTCTTTGCTGAAATGCTCTTCGAAAAAATAAAAACCTTGTAAGGTATCGGCTTGTTTAATAAATGGCGAACGTAAAATACGATCCCAACTCCAATGCTGATTAATTGGTCGTAAATTCTTTGGCAAATCTGCAACGGTAGTTTGTTCTTTATCTAAAAACCCATCTTGTTGCAAGAAAACGCCGTGTTCTTCAGAATAAGGGAAATACATTTGATCGGCAACGACTTTCCATTTTTCTAATTCTTCTGAAGTGATGTTAGTTTTTGCTGAAATACGTTCGTAATCTGAAGAAAATTCAGCTTTAATTTTATCAATATTTTCTAACGCATAATCGATACACCATTTTGCGATGTAATTGGTATACCAGTTGTTATTGACGTTATTTTCGTATTCATTTGGTCCTGTAACACCAAGAATTACGTATTTATTTTTTTGTGTCGAAAAAGTTGCTCTTTGTTGCCAAAAACGAGCGATCCCGATCAATACTTCTAAACCTTTCTCCGGGATATAAGAATAATCTCCGGTGAAACGATGGTAATTGAAAATCGCATAAGCAATGGCTCCGTTTCGGTGAATTTCTTCAAAAGTAATTTCCCACTCGTTATGGCTTTCTTCACCATTCATCGTAACCATCGGGTAAAGTGCCGCGCCGTTGGTAAAACCTAATTTTTCGGCATTTTCGATCGCTTTATCTAATTGATTGTAACGATATGCTAATAGATTTTTGGCGATCTCTTGATCTTTGGTCGCCATATAAAACGGAAGACAATAAGCTTCGGTATCCCAATAGGTGCTTCCGCCATATTTTTCTCCGGTAAATCCTTTTGGACCAATGTTTAAACGCGCATCTTTACCTGAATAGGTTTGATTCAGCTGAAAAATATTGAAACGAATACCTTGCTGTGCTTTTACATCGCCTTCGATGGTAATGTCTGACATTTTCCAGACTTGTGCCCAAGCATCGGCTTGTTCTTGTAATAATTCTTCTACAGAATGAGATTCAACTTCATTCAACAGATTTTGTGTCGCTTCAATTAGATTTCCGTTAGGATGATTCATCCCTTTTACGTAACCGCCTAATTTTTTCAGTGTAACTTTTTCTCCTTTATTTACCGAGAAATTATAGGTAAAAGTTACTTTTTGCGCTTCTTTTTCGGTAGAAAAATCGACGTTTTGTTTTTTGTTATTCAGCAGTAATTCGGTATGCATAAACGTACATACGTGAAATTCTGTTTTTAATGTTTTTGAAGTAATAAAGCCACGATTATTTGCTGCCTGAACTTCTAAAGTTTCCCAGAATTGATCTTCCCAGTTGGTATCTTCATTAGTGATCCCGCTATCGAGATACGGAGAAAATTCAACTTCAACATTTGCATTTAAAGGCGTAACTTCATAATTAATTACTCCCAATTCGTCTTTTACCAAACTTAGAAAACGCGTTGCTTTTACTTCAACCTCAATATCATTGGGCATCGTAGCTACAAAAGAACGCATATACCAACCTTCTTTCATATTTAATTCTCGCTGAAAATTTTCTACTTTTTTACAAGTGAAAAGATCGAGTTGTTCACCGTTAATCTTTACGTTTATACCGATCCAACTTGGAGAATTAAGTACTTTGGCGAAATACTCCGGATAACCGTTTTTCCACCAACCTACGCGGGTTTTATCTGGGTAATAAACGCCACCAATGTAGCTTCCTTGAAAGGTTGGACCTGAGTAATATTCTTCAAAATTATTGCGTTGCCCCATGGCACCGTTCCCTAAACTAAAAAGGCTTTCTGAAGATTTTACGCGGTCTGCATCGAAACCTTTTTCGATAATCGACCAATCTGCAGCTTGTATATAATCTTGATTCATCTGTTTAAATTCTTGCTAACTTGATTAAAAATTCGTCACTTATTTCTGTGAAATCTTGAAAGGTATGATCGGCTTCGTGTAAAACCGCTTGCTCACCAATACCAATACTCGTCATTTGTGCATTATTGGCCGCTTGAATACCTGCAATCGAGTCTTCAAACACCACACAATCTTTTGGATCTGCTCCTAGTTTTTCGGCACCGACCAAGAAAACTTCCGGGTCTGGTTTAGCTTTGGTCACGTTGGTACCATCGACAATTTCGTCGAAAAACGGAGTTAAATTTATTTTATCTAAAATCCTACGTGCATTTTTACTGGCAGAACCCAGCGCGATAGGAATGTTATTGTCTTTTAGTAATTGTAATTTTTCTTTTACCTGCGGAAGAATTTCAGATTCATCCATCGCATCTACGTAGGTGAGGTAATCTTCATTTTTTTTATCCATTAACTGAATAAATTCTTCTTCTGATACTGAAGTATTGCCCCACTCTAATATTTTTTTAAGTGAATTTACGCGACTCACTCCTTTTAATTGTTCGTTTTGCTCGTGATCGAAATCGATGCCTAGCCCGTTGGCTAATCGTTTCCACGCTTGAAAATGAAATTTAGCCGTGTCTACAATCACGCCATCTAAATCGAAAATAAATGCTTTAGTTTTGGTTTTCATCAATTACAATTTTGTGTTTTGTTTTTACTCGTAAGGTGAGTAAACCCGATAAGATCATTGCAAAACCGCCTACGATCAATGCGTAAACCGGTTCGTTATTAAAAAATTCTTTTACGATAAAGCCTAAAATGGTTGCTGCTACAATTTGAGGAAGTACTACAAAGAAGTTGAAAACACCCATATAATAACCCATTTTGGAAGAAGGCAAACTATTAGAAAGCATTGCATAAGGAATCGATAAAATACTTGCCCAAGCAATACCAACACCAACCATTGCTAATAAAAGTCCGGTTTTATCACTTAAAAAATAGACAGAGATAAGTCCGAGTCCTCCAAAAAACAAGGCTAACATATGAGTTATTTTATTACTGGTTCTCTTCGCTAAGACCGGAAGTAAAAATGATACTGCGGCTGCAACACCATTATAAACCGCAAACATCACCGGAACCCAATCTGCCGCATCATTATAAGCTTGAGATTTAGGATCGAAGGTATTAAATACGTGACCGGTAACGGCTTGTGTAGTATAAATCCACATACTGAAAAGTGCAAACCAAGAAAAGAACTGCACCCAAGCTAACTGCTTCATCGCCAAAGGCATATTCAGCATATCGGTAATAATAATGGTATAACCGTTTCTTACATTTCGTTTTCTTAATAATGCCACCGAAATAAATAACAAACCAGCGATAATTAAACCAACGAACAGAATGTATAATTCTTTGGTAAGACCATTAATAAAGATAAGATAAGTAACAATTGCCCCCAGCAAAAGCATAAAAAAACCAACTCGCATCTGCTTGGCGATATTTTTAGATTTATCGACAACCTCTACGCGTTGTGGCTCTTTCTCTTTGTCTTTCGCTTCTATAGCCGCTAATTCTTCAGGAGAATATTCTTTAGAATTAAAAACCGTCCATAATACTGCGGAAATAAAAACAATTCCCCCTACGTAAAAAGACCATTTTACCGAATCTGGGATTAGACCTTCTGCCGCGGTGTTTGAAATTCCGAAGACATTGGTAAATAAATACGGAAGTAACGAGCCTAGAACCGCGCCCAAACCAATAAAGAAACTTTGCATGGCAAAACCTTGCGTACGCTGATGTTCATCTAAATTATCACCTACAAAAGCCCGAAAAGGTTCCATCGAAATATTGATGGAAGCATCCATGATCCAAAGTGTTCCTGCAGCAATCCAAAGCGTTGGTGAATTAGGCATTAAAAACAGACAGATCGAAGAAAGTATAGCTCCGATTAAAAAATAAGGTTTTCTGCGGCCTAATTTTGTCCAAGTTTTATCTGAAAAATAACCAATAATAGGCTGAACCACTAACCCGGTAACTGGCGCGGCAATCCATAAAATCGGAATATCTTCTACACTTGCACCAAGTGTTTCAAAAATTCTAGAGGTATTGGCATTTTGAAGTGCGAACCCAAATTGTATTCCTAAGAAACCGAAACTCATGTTCCAAATTTCCCAGAAACTTAGCTTGCGCTTTTGCATATCGTAATTTATTGATTAATAACACGATAAGCACGATGACTTATCATTACTTTAAGTGGAAAGTGAAAACATAAGTAATGATAATCGGTTACAAATATAAAGATTAAATTGAAATTGTAATGTTAAATCTTGTTTTTAGTGGTTAGATTTGAGAGGTTAGAGATTAGATGTAAACGGTAAGAATCGAAAAAATCAAAAAAAACTAACCAACTCAAAAACACATTTATTTTTTTACTGAATCTCTAATAATTAAACTCGTATCTAACACAGTGGTTTGAAAGCTTTGTTCCTCTGTTTCACTTTCTAAACGCTCAATTAATAAATGAGCTGCTTTTGCGCCCATATCTTCCCCGTGTTGATTTACGGTAGAAAGACTTGGGATAAAACTTTTGGAAACTACACCATCGGTAAAACCGATCACAGAAACATCCTCAGGAACTTTTTTTCCTAATTTAGTTAACGCTTTAATGGCATTTACTGCAAATTGTTCATTTACCGCGAAAACTGCATCGATGTCTTTTCCTTTTAAAAATTCTTCTATTTTTTCTTCTGAATGCTCTACATCTTCAATTTTTAAGATAAGATCTTCATTTACTTCTAAATCGTTTGTAGTTAACGCTTCTTTGTAGCCTGCAGTTCTCAATTTCCCAACACTTACATAATCTACCGTTGAAATAAGTGCAATTTTTTTGCATTGCAAATCAATTAGATATTGAACTGCTTCAAAAGCACCATGCTTATCACTAATCACCACTTTATCACAAATTACTTCATCGATCACGCGGTCGAACATCACTACCGGCATTCCCTGACTTATAACTTCTTTAATATGATGATAATCTTCTTTTTGTTGAGTTTCTTTAGCAACAGACATAATAAAACCATCGGTGCTTCCATTGGCTAAAAATTCTAAATTCAATACTTCTTTATCGAAAGAATTATTAGACAAACAAATAATTACGTTATAACCTTTTTCATTGGCCACATGCTCTATTCCGCGAATAACTGTGGTAAAAAAATGATGTACAATCTCAGGTATAATAATGCCTATGGTTTTTGTTTTTCGATTTTTGAGACTTAATGCAATATTATTGGGTTTGTAGTTATACAATTTAGCAAAAGCTTTCACTTTCTCTTTGGTATCTACACTAATTTCCGAACTATCCTTTAGGGATTTGGAAACTGTTGAAACTGAGACATCTAATTCTTTTGCAATTTGCTTTAAAGTGATTTTTCTAGGCATAGTATTTTTATCATATCGACAACAAAATTAATATTTATTGATATTTCTTTAAACATATCCTTAATAAATATTAATATGTTAAAATTTGAGAAGTTTTCAACACGAAAACGTTAGAGTTAAGGTTTCGCGATTTTAGTAACGTTATTCTCCCATTTTATTTACATAGTTTTAACATTGGAAAGTGAAAATATAAGTTACAAACACAAATTTAAAACTATTATTTTATAATCTATGAGAACATTCTATAAAGGTTTATTGTTTTTCCTCTTAGGATTGCCGGCAACAATTTTTGCCCAAGAATCCGTGAGCGGAACAGTAACTGAATCGACAGGAATGCCAATTCCTGGAGTAAACGTCATCGTAAAAGGGACTTCTAAAGGTTCTACTACGGATTTTGATGGTAATTATACCGTTAATAACGTTCAAAAAAATGACACCCTTGTTTATTCCTACATTGGCTTTAAAACACAAGAAATCGTTTTCGCAAACCAAAGTACCATTAATGTTACTTTGCAAGAGGACTCTTCTACACTAGATGAAGTCGTGGTAGTTGGTTATGGTACTACCACCAAAAAAGATGCTACCGGAGCTGTTAATCAATTATCGACAGAAGATTTCAATAAAGGACAGCAAAACACGGCTAGTCAATTAATTACTGGTAAAATTGCTGGTGTTAATGTCACTTCGAATAGTGGTGCTCCAGGTGAAGGTAGTAGTATTACCATTAGAGGTTTAGGTTCTTTAAGTTTACAGAACAACCCTCTTTATGTAATTGACGGATTACCTTTATCTAATGATAACGTTGGTGGATCTAGAAACCCGTTAGACTTTATTAACCCGAATGATATTGAAAGTATTACGGTATTAAAAGATGCTTCGGCTACGGCTATTTACGGTTCACGAGCAGCGAATGGAGTTATTTTAGTCACCACAAAGAAAGGGAAAGGCTTAGACTTTAAATTCAATTATTCTGCTTCTACAACACTCTATACACCAACTGATTATGTGGATGTATTAGACGGAAATCAATTTAGAAGTTTAGTTAATGAAATTGGCAATGAAGATGCTATTTCTAGATTAGGGACAACTAATACTAACTGGCAGGATTTGATTTATAAAGATGCTTTTGGATCTGAACATAATTTCAGTACTACTGGAAATATTGGCGGATTTATGCCCATGAGGGCTTCTGTAGGATATACCGATCAAGACGGTGTTTTACAAAATGATAATTTTACAAGAACTACCGGTTCTATAAGTTTAAGCCCAAATTTATTGGATGGTCACTTAAAGTTTGAATTAAATGGTAGGGGAATGTATAACGAAAATACTTTTGGTAACCGTGACGCTATAGGTGCTTCTGTTGACTTTGACCCAACTCAGTCTATTTACGATTCGAATTCACCATTCGGAAATTATTTTACTTGGTTAACATATAATGCTGAAGAAGACAAATACATTCAAAATAATCTATCCCCTACTAACCCAGTAGCCTTAATCAATGAAAAGGACGATACGGCAGAAGTGAGAAGATTTATAGGAAATGCCAAAGTGGATTATAAGTTCCATTTTTTTCCGGATCTAACTGCAACTATAAACGTTGGCCTCGATAAAACTAATAGTCATGGTAGAACTATTGTTTCTCAAGATATGCCTTCTTCTCAATTAGATTGGAATGGTTCTTATTCAAATTTCATAAATGAATCCACTAATAAGCTTTTTGATGCTTATTTAACTTACGATAAAGAAGTTAATGAACATTCTATAACTGCAGTAGCCGGTTATTCATATCAAAGTTTTGAAAATGATAATTACAGTTATGATAGTGAAGCCGAAGAAGAAGGAAACGAATATGAATTTATAGATAAGTGGAGAAGTGTTTTACTTTCATATTTTGGACGTTTAAACTATAATTTTGATGATCGTTATTTAGTTACTGCCTCATTAAGAGCAGATGCCTCTTCAAAATTAAACCCAAATGATCGATGGGGCTATTTTCCTTCAGCAGCTTTAGCTTGGAATATTAATAATGAAGATTTCTTTATTGAATATCCGTAATTAGTCATATCCTGTGATTCCAGCAATGACGAGCCTATCGAAAAGCTTCTCCCCAAAATATCTTCGGTTTAGCTTATAGATGAATTCATTCAGGTATAATTGAAGGTAC
>NZ_RXOM01000033.1 GCF_008692195.1 Salegentibacter sp. R32 | reverse complement strand
AGGGTGGGTTACCGCCTATTACAGTTAAATCAATAGCTCCATCGTTACCGCCATTACAACTTACATTGGTTGCAACTCCGTTAGCTTCCAGTATAATTGGTTCAAATACATCTACAGTTTCGGTAGCTGTACACCCTTTGCTGTCGGTGACCGTTACGGAGTAGGTAGCAGCGGTAAGACCTGATAAATCTTCTGTGGTAGCTGTATTGTTCCATGCAAAGGTATAGGGTGGTGTTCCTCCGACAACAGTTAAATCAACAGCCCCGTCATTGCCCCCGTTACAGGAAACGTTGGTAGCTACACCACTTGCTGAAAGCACGGCAGGTTCTGAAACTTTTATATTTTCTGTAACACTACATCCGGCATCGTCAGTTATAATAACAGAATAAGTTCCAGGGGATAAGTCTGTTAAAGATTCTCCTGCCGGACCAGCTTCATATAATCTTACATTATCAAAACCAACGTATTGATAATTACCATTTTGGTTGGTTTGCAATCTTAATCTCACATCATTTGCGGTGTCAGGAACTGTGATGGTTACTTTTGTCCATGAACCTGTGGATTTAGTGAGATCTACAGGATTGTCCCAAGTATTACCATCATCAAAAGCTACAACATACTGAACATCGAAATTACTATTGTAGTTAGCAGCATAGTAATAAAATTCGAGTACTAGTTCTCCATAAGTGGAAACATCCAAGGCATCAAATGTAATAGTATGAGGGAAAGCTCCACCGCCATTAGTATTATTAACCATCTGTGCTGCGAAGAATTGATCTCCTTCTGTTGCAGAAGCATTAAAGTAATGATCAAAAGATTCTACCGTATCCCATACGTTTGCAAATCCATCATTAATAATAGGGTCTTCTACCGTATTATAAGTAGCGGCAGGATCTAATGTGTAATTCCATGTATCGCCTGATGTTTCAAAACCTTGAGAAGCTAAAATAACTTCAGTTATTCCATTCCAGTAATAGGTATATGGAGCAGTACCTTCTGTTGGAGCTAACGTAATACTACCATTACTGCCACCATTACAACTAACACTGATTACATCTGCATTTCCGTCAATGGCAAGAGGTTCTGTTACCTCTACACTATCAGTTACGGTACACCCATTGGCATCTGTTACCATTACACTATAAGTGCCTGCTGTAAGGTTGGTTAAATTCTGGGTTGTCTCTTCGTTACTCCATTCGTAGGTGTATGGCATAGTACCTCCTATTACACTTAGATTGATACTACCATTATCACCACCATTACAGTTAATAGCTGTTGGTGTTATGGCATCTACGGTTAGTACATCCGGTTCTGTAATCGTATAATCTTGAGAGGTGGTACATCCGTTAGCATCTGTAATAGTAACGGAGTAATCACCTGGTTCTAGGTTGGTTATAGAAGTTGTAGTAGCACTTGTGTTCCACTCAAAGGAGTAAGGTGGCGTCCCACCAATACCAGTTACTTCTATAGAACCATCGTTATCACCATTACAAGTAACATTATTTACTAGGCCACCGTTAACAAGCTCAACACGCATAGTTTGTGATACAGCCCCACAGGTAGTACCTGTGCCTAGGCCACCCCAGTTAACATTACCTATGCCGGGTCTTATCACTTTATAAGTGTTAGAACTGCAACTACATCCTTGAGTACTTCCGTTTTGGGTATCTATAATTAATTCTACAGCATTTGTATTATCAGAGCCTAGAGCACTACAACCAAAATCTACAGACCAAGTAACACCATCAACCAAAAAGCTAACTTCTTCATTTCCGTTGTATAATGCACGTGCTATTGCAGTAGCTGCCTCAGGGTTATTTAATGTAAGTCCTGCAGGTAATTCCGAACCTGAAATAGTTACACTTAAATAGTATGCATCAGGGGCTATAGAGGCTCTAAAACTAGCCCAGTTATCATAATTATTAGACCCTGGTAAATATGTTTGACTATTAGCAAAATACTCATCGTATACTAAAATACTACCATCAATACCTGTTCCTGGCGATACAATGGATAATACATCCGGTTGATCTACAGTTATATATTTGGTTACAGCACAACTATCATCACCGGTTACGGTAACTGAATAGGTGCCGGCCATTAATCCCGATACATCTTCGGTTGTAGCTCCGTTACTCCATTCAAAGGTATATGGCGAAGCACCACCCGTTACGGTAATATCTATAGCGCCATCATCGCCACTTGTACAAGTTACACTGGTAATGTTTTCTACAGCAATAGAAGGTGCTGAAGGTGCTGCTTGAATAGTTACATTGTCGGTAGTAGTACACCCATTATTATCAATCACTGTCACATTATAAACGCCAGAGCTTACTCCACTAATGGTTTCTGTTTGTAAACCATTACTCCAAGAATAAACATAAGGGGGTGTTCCGCCGCTAGCATTAACTGTGGCACTACCGTCGTTATTATTACATGAAGCATTACTATTAACAATAACACTTGCTATAAGTACAGTAGGTTCTGTTATTTCAAAACTATCGGTAGCAATACATCCGTTAGCATCGGTTACAGTTAAAGTATAGGTACCTGCCATAAGATCTTTTATATCTTCAGTAGTAGCTTCGTTACTCCATTCGTATGTATATGGTGAAGTACCACCTGAAACAGTTAGGTTTACACGACCATTACTACCACCATTACAGCTTACATTTGTAACAGTACCAGAAGTTTCAAGAGTAGCAGGTTCAGATACAGTTATATCTTTAATAGTAATACATCCGGTATCATCGGTTACTGTTACGGTATATGTGCCTGGGAGAAGGCCTGTTATGTCTTCAGTTGTAGCTCCGTTACTCCATTCAAAGGTATATGGCTCTGTACCATTAGTTACTGTTAAATCTATGGCGCCGTCACTATCACCGTTACAGCTTACACTTGTGGGTGTTCCATTAACTGAAAAGGCATCACTGTTCGATACATTTACGGTTTTGTCTACTGCACAACCTGTATCATCGGTTATTGTTACCGTATATATACCTGCAGAAAGGTCTGCTCTGTCTTCAGTTGTAGTGTTATCGTCCCATAAGAAAGTATATGGAGGAGCACCTCCGAATACAGTTAAGTCTATAGAACCATCATTGCTGTTGCAATTTGCGTCAGTAACACTGGGACTTGCAAAAATAGCAGAAGGCTGGTTAACAAAAACACCACTGTTAGCCGTACATCCTTTAGCGTCGGTTACGGTTACACTATAATAGCCTGCGGCAATATCCTCAAGATTTTGGGATGTTTCTTCATTACTCCATTCAAAAGAATATGGGAAATTACCACCAATTACGGTTAGGTTTATTGATCCATCATTACCACCGTTACAGCTCACATTTGTAGGAGTTATGTCTGTAATAGTTAGTATGGTAGGTTGTTCAACATCAAAAGATTCAGTTGTTGTACATCCATTGGCATCAGTTACCGTGACAGAATAAGTCATTGCTTCTAGACCTGTAAGGTCTTCAGTAGTGGCAGAGTTATTCCAAGCATATGTATATGGAGAAGTACCACCTGTTACGGTCAGGTCAACAGCCCCGTCGCTTCCACCATTACAAGAAACGTTGGTGACGATCCCTGATGCGGTAAGGGCACTGGTAGGTTCAGTTATGGTTGCATTTGCTGTAGCTGTACATCCATTGTCATCAGTTACTGTTACTTCATATGTTCCTGCTGCTAAACCTGTAGCTGTAGCAGTAGTTTGTGAAGAACCGTCATCCCATAAATAAGTATAGGGGGCTAGGCCATCTGTAGGTGTAACGGTTGCCGAGCCTGTTGATCCTCCGTTACATGCTATATTAGTTTGCGATGAAATAGAAGCTGTCATAGTACAGGAAACCCCACTAGAAACAGAAAAAGCTGTTGTAGATGGATCAAAAGTATCACTTCCATGAAATTCCCAATTTGAAACATCCATAATAGCAGCCATTATATCTTCTTTGGTTCCTGTATGTAATGCACTTTCTTTATATCTAACATTATCATATTCGTTTATTGATGATATTCCGAAAGGATATAGACCAAGCCAACCATCTTGTGCATTTACTTTTCCGTCAGGTAACTGAGTGTCGTTAACAGAAAAGTTGGTTTGCCAAGAATTACCCGAAGTTCCTGAAACACCGGTTTCAGTACTTATTCCTGCAATAAATACTGGGCTTGCCTTACTACCTTGAAATGCTAGGATGCTATCTCCTCCTGAATGAATAAGGTTTCCTCCAGTCGGATTTACCGGTCCTAAAGAAGTAATAGTGCCTAAAGTTCCTCCTGAAGAGAAAGTTACAGTAAATGCATCTGCATTTATATGTACTTCTTCTCCCGCACTAATAGTAGAGGTAGCGGTAAATTGTATCGTAAAATAGTAATTACTGAATGTAGGTCCAGGATCGGTACCTCCTCCTGAGAGGGGAACATCTGTTCCCCAGTATTCTGTAGTTATTAAAATTTCTGTTCCTGCTTGTATATCTGTAAGCAAAACAAATGAAAATGAATCAGGGTCATCTCCGTTAACTCTGGTAAAAGCAAGGTCTCCATCTGTTAGGGTGGTTCCTGATGATACAGGAGCTAACAATATATCGTCAACAGCCCAATTAGAAGCTACAGGTGCTGTTGGAGTCATCCTGATTTCGTCTATATTACCCCAACCTGTTGAACCTGAGATATCACCTGATGATACCGTAACATGGTTAGCCCCGCCAGAAACTGATTTTGATATAGTTCCAGATATAGCGGATCCATTATCGTAACCCTGAATAGTTATTGTATTGGAAGTTCCTGAGGCAAAGCCAAAATCAAAACTAGTCACACCAAAATTATCAGATGTATTATCAGCTTTCATAGAGAATGATGTCACAGTTTTTCCTGAAGTTGTCTTGATCACTGCTAGATCACTACCTACGGAAATACCAGTAAAAGTACTATTTACAGTAATATTTTTAATATCACCACTGGTAACAGCCGAAACATCCAGTCCATGACTATCAATATTAGTAGTACTAGGATTAGTAGAAGCTCTTGTGAAAAGCCTTGTTGACCCTGTCTCGAAGGTAATTGTACTTACCGTGGTTACATGTGCCTGCATCTCTGCACCCACAAAAAATAAGAGGGGTATTAAGACATACATCAGTTGTTTAGATGACAATTTCGAAAAACGAAATAAAAAGTAAAGATACATTTTCATAGATTGAGGATATTAAATGAATACTAAGTTAGATTGAAAGTGTTTAGAATTTAGTGAGTAAATCGCAAGTGTATAGGATAAGAAAATCGAATTTCTTACACTATTTTTCCTATCTAAAGATGTTAAAGAAGTTGTAGTTAATCGTAAAAATTCACCCATAGGCTTATTTATTGTTAATATTTTTAACCATCAAAAATATCTTAAAGCCTACTATGTAAATATTAAATTCGTTGAATGGTAAGGTTTGTGTCGTTGAATAAACAATTTTATATTGAAAAATTTTATTTAATCGGTTTTGTAAATATTTAGTTGTGTTTTTTATTTAAAATTTATTTGTAGAAATACAAGGGTTTACTTCATTTAATTACATGTATAGTTTTTAGGACGGGTTATACTTCTAACTTCTTTTACTTTCCTTCTACTCTTCTTCGACAATCCTTCGGTAAAAGTTCCATTTTACCGAAGCCCACCCGAACAAGACTCGAACAAGACCCGAACAAAACCCCTAGAAAATCACTGAAAATTGACAATTCTTGACAAAAGTGGACATTTAAAGACAATTATGGACAATAACAGACAATTGCAGACATTTATTTGTTGGTTTCGGCAAGGGTTTTACTTTTAAGATATTAAAACCATCAATAAATTAAGAAATTAGTCAATTCAAGTGATTTTTTCGCAGTGAACCGAAATGAAATTGTAGTTGAGAAACGAATTTTCACTTGAAGAGAAAATAACAAAGTTCAAAATGGTTTTTTCTACTATCATAGAATGTTATAAGTACTTTAAAATTGAGTGTTTGTTATTGAAATACCTTCGGAATCATTTAATTTTATAAAAATTGAAAAATTTTATGAGGAAAAAAATAGTAATTGTAGGAGGCGGTTTTGCCGGGGTAAATGTGTTAAAGCGCCTTATAAAATATGATGATTTTGAAGTTACCCTTGTCGATAAAAACAACTACAATTACTTTACTCCACTCATTTATCAGGTTGCGACGGGTTTTATAGAACCCTCTTCTATAAGTTATCCTTTTCGGAGTTTACTTTCTGGAAATCCTTATGCTCATTTCTGGTTAGGCAAACTAAAAGAAATAATTCCTGAAGAGAACAAAATCATACTTTCTAATGGAGAACTGAACTACGATACTTTAATTTTAAGCACGGGAACCCGTACCAATTACTACGGAATCGAAAACATAAAAAAACATGGAATCCCCATGAATTCTTTAAACGATGCACTTAACATGCGTAATGTATTGTTACAACGTATAGAAAAGGCAACCCGGGCAAAAAGTGAGGAAGAAAAAGAAGAATGGTTAACGATGGTGATTGCCGGAGGCGGTCCTACCGGAGTAGAAGTGTCTGGGATGTTTGCAGAGTTGAGAAAGCAGGTGATTTTAGAGGAATATCCAGAATTAAAAAATGTGAAGGCGAGTATTTATTTAGTGAACAGTGGTGACAATTTGCTAAAATCTATGAGTAGCAAATCACAACAGTTTGCTTACCATCAACTTCATAAAAGCTATGTGAAAATACTGCTGAATAAACGGGTAAAAGATTTTAATGGTAACGAAGTAATTTTAAATGACGATAGTGTTATTAAAAGCCGAAATTTAATTTGGGCAACCGGCGTAAAAGGAAGAACTTTTAAAGGTTTACCAAAAGATTGGTATGAACCGGGCAATCGATTGTTGGTAAATGCATATCATAAAATAAAATCGACCGATAATATCTATGTGATTGGCGATGGAAGTATGATGTATGAAGATAAAGACTTCCCAAAAGGCCATCCTCGGTTGGCACAGGTCGCTATTCAACAAGGTCGGAATTTAGCGAAAAATTTAATTGCTGCAGAAAACGGACAAAAACCAAAACCTTTTACCTATAAAGATAAAGGAGCCATGGCAGTGATTGGTAAAAGTGATGCCGTAGCAGATTTACCTAATAAATTGCATTTTCAAGGATTTATAGCATTAATGATTTGGGGGCTGATCCATTTATTTTCCCTAATAGGAAGAACCGACCGTGTAAGAACCTTCTTTAATTGGAGTGTTTCTTATTTTGCCAAAAAAGAAGACCTTCGGATGATTATTCGTCCTAAAGAGGATGTAGATTTAGAATAACTTAACGTGAGTTGGATTTGGCATATCTGACGGCCACCAGACAAGTTATTCTTCTTATTCTTCAGTTCATCATTTACCGTTTTATGAGGGCCGCTTTCACGTCATAAATCCTTTAAACTAATTTTTAGGACGAGGCTTATTCAGCCCTTGTTCTTGTTTAGCTTTTACATCTTCTCAGGACAGCTGTCCAAATTGAATTAGCTATAAGTATCTTTCTTTTTCAAATCTCATTTTAACCCCCTTACCTTTTTAATAAGATACACAATTTGTGTATTAGTGCTTTTGGCGGATATTATTTTTTAACAAGAATAGTCAATACCAACTATTTTTAATGTGCCCACTATCGCGTTGCTATAAGCTTCTTGTTATTACAGAAAAAAGCAGGAAGTAACTAGCAAGCGCTAAAAAAAGAACACCATCCTTTCATTTTATCTCTGAAGGGTCAGGCTAAGAAGATATATCTAACCTGTTTACTGTTGTATAATTATATCAGGATTTATTTAATAACATGTATAGGTATTTTAGGACGGGTCATCGCCCTAGCTCATTCGATGCTCCTTCGAGACTTTTTCGAGTTTTCCTCGAGTGGAGCCCCATATTTCCTAGGAATTTCGAAGAAAACTCGAAGAAGTTACGGAGCAGCGGTGACTTTTCCTGCTCAAATACTACAAAAAATGACTTTTTTGAATATATGTAAAGCAATATTTTTTAATCAATTAATAAGGGTTGATGCCGTAGCTATTGTTTTAACCTGAGTTTGATATAAAAGTTTTTTGCAGGCATTTTGGATCATTGAGTGAAATCTTTGCAAAAAGATTTCACTCAGTCTCCGAAATTTTCTTAGATCGAACTCAGGTTTTTACTTACGAAAAAAGTTAGTAGTCCTTATGTGGAAAGAAGTTGAAATTAATGAATGTTTTTTAATAGCTTGTGGTAACGTTTATCATCATTTCAAGATTTTTGAAAGTCATTCAAAACTACTGTGCGGGTATTTTTTCTATGCTCGGTTAAATATCTTATTATATTGAACTCAGCTTATAACTTACATTATTTTATAATATCTTGAATAATAGGTTTTAAACCACTAAAGAAAAATTCTACCGCGATTACCATTACGATTAACCCCATCAAGCGCATTAATACATTTTTTCCGGTATTCCCCAGTATTTTTAAGATTTTAGAAGAACTTAGTAAAATAAGGTAGGTGAGGAGTAGTACCAGAAATATTCCACCAATTAAAACAGCTTTGGCCTGAACGGTTTCGGCATCTTCCATCATAATAATAGCATTGGTGATTGAACCGGGACCAGAAATCATGGGGATAGCCAATGGCGTAATAGAAATATCTTCCACGTAAGTTTTCTTGGCAGCTTTGCTTTTTATTTTTATACTGGCTAAACGGGCTTGAAGCATATCCATCCCCATCTGAAAGAAAATCACACCCCCCACTAAACGAAAACTATTAACCGAAATACCAAAGAAATTAAAGAGTAATTGTCCGGAAAAGGCAAAAGCAACAATGGTAACAAAAGCTGCGATAGTAGCTTTCCGTGCGGTGGCATTACGATGTTCTGTGTCTAACTCAGAAGTCATCGTCATAAAAATGGGCATGGTGCCTATAGGATTAATTAAGGTGAAAAAGGAAGTAAATACCAGTAAACCAAAACCTACCAAATCGTTCATTACTTAAAATTTTTTGCAAATAAAATAGATTTATTTCGAATTAAAAAAATCTAATTATTATGATTTTCTCCAGTAATAATTGCTCTAATTTTTTGTTTAGAAGGTGGTTTGGTTTGGTAGCTAATTACCTGAGGGAATTCTTTTGATTTTTGCTCATCTGCTGGGTCTATACTGGAAGTTAAAATAACTACATTGGCATGATGATTATGTTGCATACGCTCTAAAAATTGCCATCCATTTAAGATAGGCATATTTAGATCTAGAAAAATTAAATTGGGTTTAATTTCGTCTAAAGCCAATAAGGCTTTTTCAGGTTTTTCGAAAGCTAAAATTTCACAATCTATTTCTAAGGTAGAAATCACTTTTTTCATGATGAAATTAGCGATTTTTTGGTCGTCGACTAGTAAAATTTTAATTCTGTTTTTCATTCTCCCTCCAATAATTCTTCTCCAGATGATTTTTCTATTGCTTTTGAACTTTTACTAATAACATCTTTTAGGGCTTTGTCTAAATCTTGAGCAGAAAGTTTTAGTTTTTCTAAAATTTCACTTTTCAATTCTTCTAAAGAATATAAATCGGCAATTTCAATTAAGCCTAAAATCCGAGATAAAGGTTCTCTAACGCTATGTGCATTTAGTCTGGAAATTTCAGCTAATTCATTATTTTTTTGTTTTAGAGCTCGGGTACGTTGCTCTATAATATCTTTTTGATTTTCTACAATTTTAGATATTTGGAGTTTTTGGCTTTTAATTACATTAATAGCGCTTTCTAAATTTCTATTTTTATAATTAAGACGGTTTCTTAATTTTAATTGTTGATATTTTGTAAAAAAACTATCTATTAATAAATTTAAAATCTCTACGTCTTTAATAATAAAGGGTCTGCTTTTATCGGAAATTAAGGATACACAAAGTTTAACGTCTTGGTATTTAAAATACCATCCCCATAATTTACCCTCGTAAAGCTCCAGTGGCTCTTTATATTCGTTCAAAAATCCTGCATCAGTATCTTGGTATAAAGGAATATTTTTAGCTAACAAATTTTCCTCATACTCAAAAATATTGTCTTGGATTAATTTGGCCGGATAACGTGAATTGTAGAAAATATTGAAAGACTTTAAACTGTCTTCATCTTTTATAAGAACTCTAAAAAATTTATAATTAAATAAATATTTAAGATGACTTTCAATAATAGATAATAACTCCTGCTTAGTGTCTACCTTGCTTATTTTTGCAGAGAATTTTGAAAAAGCCTCATAAGTTACCCTATATTTATTTTCGTATAAACTCACATTCACATTTTAGTATTTAGTAATAGAGTTAAGCTGTGGCTTCCAATAATTCATTATCTATTTTTATACCAGAAACATCTGCTATTGTATTCAACATATTCACTAAATCTGCCTGAGCCATCAATTCTTGAATTTCATTTAAATTAAAGCCAGCATTCTGAAGTTTATTAAAATCTTCATCATTTATATTTTGATGGTTAAGTGCTGCTTTTGTGACCACATCAATAGCTACTTTATAACTTTCCGGAATAAGGGGAGAGTCTAAATCATCAGTAATTTTAAAATTTTCATTCTCACTTACCATTGCACTCATGCTATCTGCAAAAATACCGTGAGCAGTAGAGCAATAGCTGCAATTTCTTTTTTTAGATACATTATAGATAATAACCTGTTTTAATACGTTAGGGATATCACCTGTCATCAATGTATATTTAAGTTTTGTCCAATTAGCATTTAGTAGATTAACGTTGCTCCCTTGGCATTTAAACCAATTTAAAACAAATGGTATTTGCAAGGTTTTCATCGTATCTTCATAAATAGCTCTTACTGGCTCAGAAGCATCTTCTAGAGAAACTAACTGATAACGAGCCTGTGGGGTAGTAGTACTCATATTATTTTATTACAATTTTTTTATAAATATAAGATAAAAAAATATGTTATTAATTAATAATTTTGCTTAAGGGGATAGATAAAATACAGTTCAATTATAAATTAAAAGCATTCTTCACTTTATCTACGTAATCTAATTTCTCCCAAGTAAACAACTCGACATCTTTAGTGATTTTACCTGAATATGGGCTTTCGAAAATTTTCGTAATGGTTTTCGGTTCTTTCCCCATATGTCCGTAAGCCGCGGTTTCTCGGTAGATTGGATTTCGAAGTTTTAAGCGTTCTTCAATCGCCGCTGGGCGCATATCAAAAACCTCCTTTACTTTTTGGGCGATTTCCCCGTTTGATAGCTCTACTTTAGAAGTTCCATAAGTATCTACAAAAATAGAAGTAGGTTCAGCCACACCAATTGCATAAGAAACTTGCACTAAAACTTCATCAGCTACACCGGCAGCTACTAAGTTTTTGGCAATATGTCTTGAAGCATAAGCTGCCGAACGATCTACTTTACTCGGGTCTTTACCGGAAAAAGCGCCACCACCGTGGGCTCCTTTACCTCCATAAGTATCTACAATAATTTTTCTACCGGTAAGTCCAGCATCACCATGAGGTCCGCCAATCACGAATTTTCCGGTCGGGTTAATGTGATACGTAATATCATCATTAAATAATTGCTGAACATATTCCGGTAGTTGCTCAATCACGCGTGGCATTAAAATCTTGATAATGTCTTCTTTAATTTGCTGAAGCATCTTTTCATCATCTTCCATAAATTGATCATGCTGTGTAGAAAGCACAATCGCTACAATTCGTTGCGGAATATTATCATCGCTATATTCAATAGTTACTTGACTTTTTGCATCAGGCCGCAAATAAGTTAGCTCTTTATTTTCCCTTCTTAGCTTAGCTAATTCAATCATCATTTTATGAGAGATATCGAGCGCTAGCGGCATATAATTTTCGGTCTCTGTGGTTGCATAGCCAAACATCATACCTTGGTCTCCAGCACCTTGTTCCTCTTTACTTTCACGATCCACTCCTTGGTTAATTTCGGGGGATTGTTCGTGAATTAGAGAAATCACACCACAAGAATCACCACTAAATTGGTAAGCCCCTTGGGTGTAACCAATATCATTAATTACATCACGTGCAATTTGTTGCACATCTAGGTATGTATTTGAGCGAACTTCACCGGCAAGTACCACTTGTCCTGTAGTAACCAAAGTCTCACAAGCAACTTTGGACTGTTCGTCAAACGCTAAAAAATTATCTAATAGGGTGTCGCTAATTTGATCTGCGATTTTATCTGGATGCCCTTCAGAAACACTTTCCGAAGTAAATAAATAAGCCATTCATTATATTTTAGTAGGGAAGAAGGCTGATTGAAGTTCAATCTAAAGAAGTAATTTACTGCTTTAGCATTTTTAAGGGTTGCAATCAGTCAAATTTTTCCCTATATTTTTATTTGAGACAAATATATTGAAAATTTATGTTTTTTATGGTAAAAGTTGTTAATATAGAATTAAAGTTAATTTAAGGACTTCTAATGAAATTATCGGTATTTCTAATTTTGTTACAGTTTCCTATAGGGATGTACTTTTGATAAATTTTAATATATTAGGGTGGAAACATGAAGACTAAGAGGGGAATTGTTAATTTTTTTACACTAAAATTCATTTAATCGAATGATTTAGTATTAAATCTTAATTCGATGGTTTTTAGGTTTATCATTAAAAAAAAGTTAATAAATCCTTTACTTCTTGTTCTAAAAAAATTATATTTGGCAGAATAATATAATGAATATTAACCCCAATGTTAATTAAATTAAAATTAGTTTTATGAAAAAAAAATACTTTTATTTATTGGGAATAATCCTATTCGCATCTTTTCATGGTGTTAGGGCTCAAATCTCTGAAGATTTTGAGTCAGGTCTAGGGTTGTTTTCTAATGGATCAACGAATGATGTGAATTGGGTCGTGGAAACTACCTTGTTCCACGGTGGGGCTCAATCAGTGAAAAATGAATATCAGGCTAGTAATTCTAATATTCTTTTTTTGAGTTCCGCTATAGATCTGACTTCTTTTTCGGGAACTCCAATGTTGAGTTTTTATCACATCGCGAAAACAGAAGGTGGATGGGATGAGGCGATTGTTGAAGTTTCAACAGATGGCGGTTCTACTTTTTCTCCTTTATTGTCTTCTGAATACCAGGGTAGTGGGGTTTTGGAGGCTGATGGTACTTTTGATGAGGATTCTTACTCGGATTGGGGTACTAGTAATACTACCCCTAACAATACTTGGTGGAAAAATGAATTGTTTGATTTGTCTGCTTATGTGGGGAGTTCTCAATTTATGGTGAGATTTAGATTGGAAAGCGATACTTCTGCTCAGCGAGCAGGTTGGTATTTGGATGATGTTGAAGTGATGGATGTTACTTGTGCTATGCCTAGTAATGTAAGTTTGGATTTTGCTGGTGATGTTAATGCGATGATATCATGGACAAGCGGTGCTTCTGCTTGGGATGTAGAGTATGGTCCTGTAGGTTTTACACCAACTGGTACTCCTACAGGTAGTGGGGTTACCTCAAACCCTTATCCAATTTCGGGTTTGTCTCCTCAAACTCCTTATGATTTTTATGTGAGAGCTGATTGTGGGGGTGGTGATTTGAGTGCTTGGGTTGGTCCTTTTACGTTTGAAACTGCTTGTCAGGCGGTTTCTGCCCCTTTTTATGAAGATTTTTCTTCAAGTTCTACTCCTAGTAGTTGTTGGGTTGAAAGTGGTGATACGAGTTGGGATTATAGTACTAGTGCAGCTTATGCAGCATCTTCGGCAGGTGATCATACACCTGGTGGGGGTACTAATTATGCTTGGATAGATGGTAGTGATAATACGGATTTTGAAACAGGTGTTTTAGAAACTCCTTTAATAGATGTGTCTTCCTTGTCTAAACCGGTGTTGCAATTTTATGTATTTAGTGATAATACGAATAATGATTTAGTTAATGATTTAGAAGTAGAGTTTTATGATGGGGCGAGTTGGAATTTGTTGACAACTGTCAATACATTAGATGGTAATTGGCGACAATACATTTTTAACTTATCTGGTGTTAGTACGATAACTGGAGCCGTGCAATTTAGATTTACGGTTACGGGTGCCGATGAATCTTTAACCGGAGGGCAAACCTATCATAATGATATTTTGATTGACGATATCTCTGTAGAAAATGTATTGTGTTTGCCTCCGGCAAGTCTATCGGTTGCTAGTGTGACTGCTAATACTGCAGAGTTGAGCTGGAATGCAGATCCTAGTATAAATAGTTGGAATGTGCAGGTGGTGCCGGAAGGGGCAGGGCTAATGAATATAGCTACAGATACCGGGGTGACAAATCCTTTTGTTAAAACTGGTTTAGACCCGAATACTGCTTATGATTTTTATGTGCAATCTGATTGTGGTGGAGATGGTTTTAGTGATTGGATAGGGCCTTTTACGTTTACTACTGCGTGCCCTTTAGAATTTGAAGCGCCGTGGAATGATGATGTGGAAGGGCATATGGCTGTGGAAGATTTTACAGATTCAAGATGTTGGACGGCTAATTCTATAAGCGATTTTAATTGGAATGTAGATGGTGGCGGTTCTACGCCAACTTCTAATACGGGGCCTTCAGGGGCAAATAGCGGTAATAATTATTTCTATGTAGAATCTACTGGTGGTGCTCAAGGAGATGAGGCTGAGCTTATTTCTCCTTTAATAAATATAGATCTTTTATCATCTCCAGTGTTGTCGTTTTATTACCATATGTATGGTGATGATACAGGGGAGTTGCATATAGATGTGAATAATGGTGCCTCTTGGGATAATGATTTACTTGTAATAAGTGGTCAACAGCAGGCGAGTGCAGGCGATGCTTGGGAAGAAGCTAAGATTAGTTTGCAGGCTTATACCTCTGTAAGTACTGTTCAGGTTCGTTTTAGAGCGGTTCGTGCTGATGGGGGTACTGGTGATATAGCCATTGATGATGTGACTATTCAATTAGGGGATGCTTGCGCACCTCCTCTAGGTGTTTCTGCTTCAAATGTGACTGCAACGACCGCTGATGTTGGTTGGTTTTCTACTGTGAATGAGTCTTTATGGAATGTAGAGGTGGTGCCTACTGGTTCTTCTGCTACCGGGGTACCTACCGCTTCAGGTGTCTCTAATCCTTATATGGTAACTAATTTAACACCTGTTACTTCATATGAAGTATATGTGCAATCAGATTGTGGGGCAGATGGTTCTTCTGAATGGGTTGGGCCTATTACTTTCACAACAGAATGTGATGTGTATCCTGCTCCATTTTATGAAGATTTTGAATCAGGATCTACTCCAGATTGTTGGAGTGAAAGCGGTGACGAATCTTGGATATATACTACCGGGGCAGATTATGCTGCGAGTAGTGCCGGTGATCATACTGCCGGAGGTGGAACTAATTATGCTTGGGTAGATCAATCTGGTAATTCATCAGGAGATAAAAGTAGTTTGAGTACGCCTCTTGTTGATGTCTCTAATCTAAATAGTGCTGCTGTATCTTTTTATGTGTTTAGTAATAATACTAATAATTCCACAGTTAATACTTTAGAAATAGAATTTTATGATGGTGCTAACTGGAATTTAATTCAAACTGTAGATACTCATCAGAGTGGATGGCGAGAGTATATTGTTGGGCTTTCTGAAAATTATACTATTACCGGTCCTGTGCAGATAAGATTTAGTGTGATTTCAAGCAGTGGTGCTAGTGTTTTTTATAATGATGTTTTAATAGATGATGTAAGTATAGATGAAGCGCCTACTTGTTTAGATCCTACTTCCTTAAATGCGACAAGTATTACAAGCAACAGTGCAGAGTTAAGTTGGATGCCTGGTGGGACGGAAAGTTCTTGGGATGTTGAAGTTGTTTCTGCAGGTTCTCAGCCTACAGGGGTGCCAACCGATCCTGGAGTTACTAGTCCTTATGTGAAAACGGGTCTTTCTTCTGCTAGTAGTTATGATTTTTATGTCAGAGCTGATTGTGGAACTGTTGACGGTTTTAGTGGTTGGGCTGGTCCGTATACCTTTGATACTGCTTGTGGAGCGATCACTGCGCCATTTACAGAAACTTTTGCGTCTTCTACTACTCCTAATTGTTGGACGGAAAGCGGAGATTCTGCTTGGGATTATAGTACTAGTGCTGCTTACGCTGCCGCTGCTGCTGGGGATCATACCGCTGGAGGAGGTACTAATTATGCTTGGATAGATGGTTCTGATAATACTGATGACGAAGTAAGTTCATTAATTACTCCGGAAATTGATTTGTCTTCATTGGTTAATCCTTTATTGGAGTTTTATGTTTTTAGTGATAATGATGATCATCCTGGTGCTAACCCGCTTGATGTAGAGATATATGATGGTGTGAATTGGGTTTTGGTTGAAACCATAAACACCTTAGATAGTAGTTGGAGACAGTATTCCGTTAATATTGCTAATGTGATTACGGTAAATGGTAATATTAAGGTGAGGTTTACTGTAACTGGTGATGATACAGAAGGCTTTACATTTAATAATGACGTGTTGATTGATGATGTTTCAGTGATTGAATCTCCTCCTTGTATAGAGCCTGGTGCTTTGGATGCTTCAAATATTACCTCAACTTCTGCAGAATTGAGCTGGTCTTCTCAAGGGAATGAAGTTTCTTGGGATGTAGAAGTGGTTGAAGCTGGTACAGCTCCTTCAGGGACTCCTACCGATACAAATGTTACAAGTCCTTTTGTGAAAACAGGCTTAGATCCTAATACTTCTTACGATTTTTATGTGAGAGCTTATTGTGGTACGGCAGATGGATATAGTACTTGGGCTGGACCTATTACTTTTACTACTCTTTGTGAGGTGATTGTTGCTCCTTATATGCAGAGTTTTGTGGATGCCAGTATTCCTGATTGTTGGAGTGTAGAAGGGGATAACCCTGATGCTTGGATGTTTAGTACAGGTGCTGATAATGCTGCTTCAGATGCGGGAGATCATACTTCCGGGAGTACTAATTATGCTTGGGTAGATGGAGATGATAATGATGATGGTGAAACAGCAAGTCTTGTTAGTCCACTTATGGATTTGTCAAGTTTAACAGTTCCATCATTAGAATTTTATATGTTCAGTGATAATACTGATGATGCTGCTATTAACGAGATGGAAGTGGAATTTTATGATGGAGCTAATTGGAATACGTTAGATACGTTTACTAATTTATTAGGTAGCAATTGGTATAGATTTGTTTTTGATTTATCTACTTATACTATTAGTGGGGATGTTCAATTCCGTTTCACCGTAACTGGTGCCGCTAATGGTGGAGATATTTCTAATCATGATATTCTTATAGATGATATTGTGGTAGATGAAATGCCTAATCCTTGTTTGGAGCCTGAGCAAGTTTCAATTTTTAATTATCAGCTAGATCAGGTTGATATTGCTTGGTTAGATTTTAATAACTCTAATTCTTGGACTATTGAGTATGGCCCTCAAGGTTTTGTACAAGGTAATGGGACTACGGAGACAGTATCTTCTTTACCTTTTACTATTGATAATTTATCGTCAGGAACAGAATATGATGTTTATATACAAACTGATTGTGGTGGCGGATCAACTAGTGATTGGGTGAAAGCTTCGTTTGAACCTCTTGTGATTGGAGCAAGATGTGATGTGGCTATTGATATTGCAAATTTACCATATAACTTTACAGGTAATACAGGAGATTATCAAAATTGGTACTCAGGAGAACCTGGCTCAGATTGTGGTACTTCTGAAGGGTATTTAAATGGAAACGAAACTGTTTATAAATATACTGCAGCCAATGATGACTTGGTTGATATTAAATTGTCCAATATTACCGGTTTATATGCTAGTGTATTTGTATATGAAAGTTGTGGGGATATCGGAAATAGTTGTGTTGCCGGTGTTGTTGCCGGGCCAACAGAAATGGATCTGGATATATTAGAATTTGAAATGACATCAGGTCAAGAATATATTATTGTAGTTTCTAGTTGGTTGAATCCATCTGTAGATTATACTTTGGACATTATTCCTTTTGATTGTTCAAGTTTTGAAGCTCCAAACGCTCAAGCTAATCAAGATTTTGTGACCGGAGAAACATTGGCTGACCTTGAAGTAGAAGGGACAAAATCTAATGTAACCTTTAAGTATTACGATTCTAATAACAATCAATTGGCAGAAACCGATGCATTAGTAGATGGTGAAACCTATGACGTTGTTCAAGTGTTTAATGGATGTGACAGTGCGGCAGTTTCTATAACGGTTTCTGAAATAGACTGTAGTGCTTTGGCAATTACTGCTGTTTTTGATGATTCTGCAAATTGTAGAGGGACAATGCAGCTTTCTGCTACCGCAAGCGGAACTGGGGATGATGTTTATTGGTATGATGCGGCAACTGGTGGAAATTTAGTGGGGATTGGATCAGATTTTATTACTCCAAATTTAGATACTACTACTTCTTATTGGGCTGCAGAAGTTGAGCTTGAGTCGGGTACTGGTTCTGGTGGAGGAACATTACAATCATATTGTGATCCTGTAGCTCCTACTTTTGGCTGTAGTTCAGGAGATGATATTGATGATTTTATTTTGACCAATAGTTTGTCGGGTGCAAGTATAATTCAACATGAAGGCACTGGTTGTGCATCTAGTGGTTATTATACCGATTATACTTCAGGCTCTTCTAGTCTTACTGGAACCGGAGTATTAGTAGCAGGACAAAATTATGATGTGTATGTTACTCATAACTATACAACTAGTCAGTATGTTAGAATTTGGATTGATTTGGATAATAATGGTACTTTTGATCCGGCTGAAAGTTTGTATGAGTCAGGTAGTACTACAAGCCCAACACAAGGTACTTTTACAGTTCCTCAGAGCGCGCTTGGTACAACAACTGTTATGAGGGTTATGAATAGATTTGCTGGTAATCCTGCAGATCCTTGTAATGCTGGGGGTTCTTTTGGTGAAGTACATGATTATAAAGTAATTATTACTGGTGCTTCTGTACTTTGTGAATCACCGCGTCAAGAGGCTGTGGCTATGGTTAATCAATCTGGTGATGAGTTGGTAGATTATACAGATTTACCCTATGAGCATAGTTCAAGTACATCTATATATGGTAATGATTTTTCTGGAGATCCAGGATCTGATTGTCCTGGGGCAGAGTATTTAGACGGAAATGAAGTGATTTATAAATATACTGCAGATCCAGCTAATGATGATGTTTTGACTATTGAGTTGTCAGATATTACAAATACAGCAACCGGTATTTATCTTTACTCTAGTTGTGGCTTAATAGGTATTGATTGCTTAGATGGCTTGACCAGTGAAGGTTTAACTAGTGTGGCTTTTGAAGATTATTATGTAAATGCTGGAGAGGATTTATTTATTGTGGTTTCTTCGGAATCAGGTTCTGTTAACTATACTCTAACTATTAATGGTTTAGATTGTAATAATATTGATGAACCAAATGTAGAAACAACTTCTCCTTACTTTGTGAATGGCAATACTTTGTCTAATATCATTCCACTTATTGGATTAGATGGATCGGTTTATAACGAAGGCTTTACTTGGTATGATGATCAGGCACTTACTAATGTAATTGATCCTAGTCAGGAAATTATATCTTCTGATAAAACATATTATGTAACACAAACCATATTAGGTTGTGAAAGTAATCCTGTGGCAATTGATCCGGTTGAGTTTGATTGTGATGGCTTAAGTATTGATACAGATATATTACCTTATCTATGTGCTCCGGGAGGAGAGGTAACTCTTACTGCAACGCCTAGTGGAACTGGAAGTTATGTAGTTTGGTATTCAGATGATGAAAGCGGTGTGATTTTAGGTACTGGTGAAACTTTAGTGATAGATATAGATCGAACAACATCTGTTTGGGTTGCTGAAATTTTTACCAGAGAATCTGCTGTTGAATGTTCAACTGAACGTGAAGAGGTTGTGATTAATGTTAATTACACGCCAACTCAAATACCTGCTGGAGATTCTGTTCAAGAGTTTTGTGAGGGTGCTAGAGTTAGTGATATTAGTGTAACAGGAACTGAAGTGATTTGGTATGCTGATGAATCTTCTAACGAAATGGTTCCTTCAAATCAAATGTTAACTAACGGCGATGTTTATTATGCTACACAGACCATAAATGGTTGTGAAAGTGATGACCGTTTACAAGTTACTGTAGATGTTAAAGAAACTTCTTTAATGCCTGATGCTCCAATAAACCAAAGTTTTGATTTAGGTGAAACTGTTGCAGATTTACAGGTTCAGGGAGATAATTTAAATTGGTATGCAGATGAGTTTGGTATAAATCCAATACCCACTCCAACTACTGAAGTTTTAGAAGACCAAGAAACATATTATGTTTCTCAAACCTTGAATGGTGAATGTGAAAGTGAATTAGTTGGTATTACTGTTCACGTTGGTAGCTTGGATGCTGATGATATTGTATTCTCCAGTTTAAAATATTATCCAAACCCTACTAGTAGTAGTTTGTTTATAAAAAATAATGTGTCAATTGACAATATTGAAGTTTATAACCTATTAGGACAAAAATTGATGACTAAAAATATCAATAGTATGGAGGCAGAGATAAATATTTCTCATTTAGCTTCTGGAACCTATATGGTGAAAATATCTGTGGATAACAAATCTACTATAGTTAAAATTCTAAAAGAATAGATGAAAAAGAACAGTCAAGGGTTGAGAAATAACCCTTGACTGTTTAATTGTATTATTTAATTAAATTCAAATGAGAATGATAAAAAAATACTTTATTCCATGTTTGCTGGTTTTGATTTGTTGTTTTTCTAATTTCAAATCAAATGCGCAGGTAATAATGTACGAAAACTTTGAGCAGGGTACCCCAGGTATATCTGTGACTAATATTACCGGTTGGGACTCAGGTTTACCAGAGTTTTTAATAACTGATACTAATCCTTGTAATGGGGATCAATCTATTAGGGTCTTATCTCCTACTGGGGGGGTAACATTTGTAGAATCTCCTTCCCAAGTTGTAGAATTAGGAAACGCTATTGAAATTAGTTTTACTTATAAGTTAATAGATATGGCAACAGGGAGCTTAAGCTCTGGAAATATTGTTAATATTGAATTACAGTATAGTGTAAATGGTGGGCAGAATTGGAACGTTTACGATGTGATAGATCAAAATGATCTTCCTACTTCTAACTGTTCTGTGCATACTTCTACAATACCGGCTTCTGCTTTAGCACCGGGTGATAACTTCTCTTGGCGTTTGAGAGCTCAAGATTTAAACACTACTTCAGGTAATGAGTTTTATATTTATGTTGATGATTTTACAGCTATTGAAGATGTTGGTTGTTTGAAACCTATTAATATTGAAGTAGATCCTTCTTCTGTTAGCTTTACGTCGCTAGATATTTCTTGGGTAGATTTGAATAGTCCAAATGCTTCAGAATGGGAAGTTGTTGCTTGTACGGGACCTGGAAATCCTGGTGATTCGGTAAATAATGGAAATCCCTTTTGCTATAGTCTAGGTGGAGGGTCAGATATTATTACTGTAAATGGGACCCCTGATCCCGCAACCAATAGAATGACTGCTACTATACCCGGGTTGGCTGATGGTACTACTTATTATATTTATGTAAGAACAGTTTGTGGTCCTAATGATAAAAGTAATTGGAATAATTTAGATACTCCTTTACAAGTTCAAACCTTAGCAATAGGCTCTTATTGTGAAGAATCTATTATTATTAACCAAGATCCGCTTAATCCTGATAATTCTGTAGATTTACCATATACTTCTATAGATCAAACAGACAGGTTTGGTTTTGAGGACTATAGTAGTACTCCAGGAGCTGCGTGTGGAACGAACGCTCCTGTACTTGATGGGTATGAAGTGGTATATAACATGGTTTCCAGTGAAGATGATATTTTAACAATAGACGTTACTGGATTAGATAGTAATATTACTGCGGGGGTATTTGTGTATGATAGTTGTGATGATATAGGAGGCAGTGATGGAATATGTTTGTATGGAGACTCAACTTCTGACGGTTCAGATATACAATTGAACAGTGTTTTTGTAGATGCCGGTCAAGAAATATATATAGTAATTGCAACTATTGATAACACTGGGGGCAATCCAGTTAATTCTCCATATGAATTACATATTGAAGGTTTTGATTGTAATACTTGGGGAGCTCCGGCTGGAGACTCTGTTATACCGTTTGTAGGTTCAGCGAATCAAACATTAAGTGATTTTACCAATAGTATCAGAGGTGTATCTCCGAGTCCTCATAAAGGTCCTTCTATATCTTTACAATGGTATCCTGATAGTGGAGGATCTCCTGATTTTAGTAACCCAATTTCTGACCCTTCTTCTATTATCATTAATGATCAAGATGTTTTTTATGTAACTCAGAATATAGGGAGCTGTGAAAGTACGCCTTTAGCAGTAACTTTTGATGAAATTACGTGTAATGCTGATTTAGGTGGCTTGTCCTCCCCACAAGGTGATGAAGTATGTGGAAGTGGTTCTATGGAGTTATCAGTTGTTAAAAATTCAAGTAGTTTTGATAATTATTCTGAAGTCTATTGGTATAATGCTGCAAGTGGAGGTCAACGACTAGGGGTAGGGGAAACTTTTGATACTCCTCCTATATCTGAGACTACATCTTATTGGGCAACAGAGGTGTTTTTAGGAGCTGGAACAGTACCGAATCAAGGTATTATAGGCCCTGTTACGTCTTCTAGTTCATCATCAGATTTTGGTTTAAGTATTAGTGCTATTGAACCTTTTACACTCTCTTCAGTAGATGTTTATGCTTTGGGAAGTGGTAATTTGGTATTGGAATTAGTTGATGAGTCTTCTTCTCAATTGACATTAACTAAAACAGTTACATTAAATGGAGGTTCTTCGAGTGTTCCGGTATTAACTACTATCAATTTAGATTGGGAGTTTCAAAATGCTGGAGACTATTATTTAAGAAAGGTAAGTGGTCCTACTTTATTGTATACTAGTTCTTCTAATGCCAATTTCCCTTATTCATTAGGTTCTTCTGCTAGCATTACAGGAGGAGCCAATGCATCAGGGGGCAACTCTTCTAACTATTATTATTTTTATAATTGGACGATTAAGGGTACGCAAGTGTTATGTGAGAGAACTCCGCGAACTGAAGTAGAAGCTATTGTACATGAAATACAACCTATAACTATTACTGCAGTAGAAGATATTGTATGTGTGGGGTCTATGGCAGAATTAACAGCTTCAAGTACTGATACTGATTACCAATACACTTGGACTTGGAATGATAATACTAATCATTCAGAAACTGGTACAACCATAACGCCTACAATTCTAGGGAATACCACTTTTACTGTGGAAGGCTATAATCCAATAACAACCTGTAGTACAACTGCTAGTTTTGATATAATTGCAAATGGTGTGGGGGATTTAGGAGTGATTCCTGTTTCTACAGACGTATGTTCAGATGATATTGTAAGACTAACGGCTGGTTCAGAAATATTCGATTTTGAGGATGGTAGCCAAGGATGGACTACAGAAAATAATAGTATGTCAAATATAGGGAATTCTTCTTCGGCAGATTGGGAAATCGTAAATTCACCATTCTCTCCTGAAGGTAGTCCTGCTGTAAACTTGTCTAGTAACGATAATTCTAAATATTATATTTCTGTAGCAGACCAATTAGGGAGTGGAGCATCTTTAGATACTCGCCTAATTTCACCTACGGTCAACTTAGTGGGTGTGGCTAGTTTCGATTTGAATTTTGAATATTTTTTTAGGAATTATAGTTATTTATCAAATACAGATACAGCAATAAATGTTGAAGTGTCTTTAGATCAAGGTGATAATTGGGAGTCTGTTGCTACTTACGATTTTGATCAATTAGATCCTGCTGGCCCTTTTGAAACAGAGAGTATAAGTTTAGATGAATATGTAGGATTGTCAAATGTTCTTATCTCTTTTCATTATACTGGTACTTGGGGCTGGTGGATGGCTGTTGATAATGTAGTCTTTAAAAGACAATTTGTTGAAGGTTTTGTAACTTGGTCTCCAACTTCTGATTTATATTTTGACGATCAGGCTACCATCCCTTATGATGGTTCTCCTGTAAATGAAGTTTACTTTACTCAATCTGAAGATGGTGATTATACTTATACTGCTTTATTGAATTTTGATACATGTCCAAATGTTAGTAGTAATGTAGATATTTCAGTATCTTATACAGATATACCTACCACATCTAGTAGTACTCAATCGTATGTTTCGGGAGATGTTGTGGATGATTTAGATGTGACTGGCACTAATTTGAAGTTTTATCTTCTTGATCAAAATGGAGAATATGATTTAGTTACCATAAATTATTTATTATCCCACGGGCAGACCTATTATGTAACCCAGACCTTGAATGGGTGTGAAAGTGACTTTTTGCCTATAACAGTGGAGTTAGATTGTCCACAACCTACCAATCTAACGATTGTAGATACAGGGCTCTCTTTAGATGAGGATAGTGCTAGTATTGTAATAGAATGGGATGAGCCTGCTAACGTTAGAAGTATACAGGATTATATTATTGAAATAACAGATGATAGTTCTGGTCAGGAAGTTTATTCTGGTATAATTGAGGGAGGAACCAATTTCGAAGTAATTAATGATTTGCCTATTAATGCTGATTTAACCTTATCAATGTATTCTTTATGTGATCCTACAATTCCGGTAGAGAGTAATGTAGAAGTTTTGAATTTCGATACAAAAGATTTGTCTGTTGATAACAATAAAATTTTTAATAAATTAGTTTGTTATCCTAATCCTACTAAAGACAATATTTATTTTGAGAATGAATTTGCTATTGATGTTATTGAAATATATAGCCTTGCCGGACAAAAAATATTGACGAAGAAAGTTGGCATGGATAAAGTTATGTTATCCATGGAAAGTTTTTCATCAGGTGTTTATTTTGCAAGTGTATATGTGAAAAATACTAAGCAAATAATTAAAATTATAAAAGAGTAGTAGTAATAAATCAATTACTTCCCAAATACATAGTTTGGGAAGTAATTGATTGATAAAAAAGATTAAACTTTAGCGATCATGATAAAAAAAATACCTCGCAAAAAAAGAATCATTTTTAAAATGTTCTTGTTTAAGATTGTTTTAATGGTGAATATTGCAACAATTTATGGGCAAACCGCTCCCCCAGCTCCTTCAGGAAATATGAGTCAATACTTTTGTTCAGCAACCAGTTGGATGAATGCCGGGTTTAGTGAATCTGGAGATACTTTTGATGAACTTCAAGTGTACGGGGAAGATTTGACTTTTTATGAAGATAATGGAGGCGCGCCCGGAAACGTAATTTCTAATCCTAGTAATTTTGTACTAGTTGATGGAGCAACCTATTATGTTACCCAAACCATAGGTGGAGTGGAAAGTGACCCTCTTACTATAACTGTTAACGATAGGGAATGTGGCTGTATTAAAAATCCAAAATTTGAAACTTCTGATGGACAACCTACTGATGAGGGGTATGTTTATTATGATGAATCATATGCAGATGGACATAAAACGTGTGGAGGTTCTATTGCAGGACTTTCCCCTATTGCTTTAGGAACCATGGATAATATGGCAGATGTTGTAGCACTGGTTTCTTCTGGCTCAGATCCAAACGTAGTTACTGCTAATCTACCAAGAACTTCTCCTTTAAATGCCAATTCTGACTATGGTTTACGTTTAGGAAATGGTCTAAATACAGCTCCAGGCTCTAATACTTATAATGGTAGGGTAGAGCATATGACCAAGGAGTTTGTAGCTGGAGAAGTTTTTATGTTTAACTTTTCTGCTATACTTAATAACCCTCCTGGGCATACCTATGATCAGCAACCATATATGTTTGTAAAAATATATGATGAAAATGATGAGGTGGTTGCTGCACGTTGTTTGGTGTCTTCTGATACGGATTGTATTTTTAAACAAGCTAATAATGAACCGACGACTAGTTATACGTATACCTTATATAATGAATGGTCTTGCTTAAAGATTAATACATTGAATATTATTGGGCAAAAAGCAAGAGTGGAATTTACAATAGCAGATTGTAAACAAAGTGGACACTGGGGTTATGTGTATTTAGATGATTTCTTTGTTGGAGATAATATAGACTCTGGCTGTAGTGATCCCTCTTTTGGATATATTGCCATGGAATCTGTACAGGCAAATAGTCAAACCTTAGATTGTGTTGTAGATGTAGCAGGGACAGCACAGAGCTGTGGGGCTGATATTAATGCATCGGTACCATTTCCTATAGATGTATGTGGGACAATTAAAACCCCTATTAGTAATAGTAATCCTCCAAATATTGATGATCTCGTGTTAACTATAACCCAAAATGGGACACAAGTAGGCTCAGTTGCTAACCCAACTATAACTGGAGATCAATTTTGCTTTACAATAGACGCTAGTGATATCAATGTATCTCCGTATGGAGAATTTGAAGTATCTTCCACTATTGATTATAGCTTAGATTGTGGCGACCCATATGAAATAGTACTAAATGATAGAGCAACCATTGATGTATGCCCAACTATTGCTAGCTGTGTTGCCCCATTAGAAACTTGTGATGATACAGGTAATGGGATAGGTATATTTGATTTGACAGAGACTGAAGATCAAATTTTAGGTTCAGATTGGACTTCCGCAGATGTAGATATTGCTTTTTATGAATCTGACATTGATGCGGTTGATGAACAGAATGTAATTACAAATCCTGGATCTTATGAAAATACAGTTCCAGAAGGTCAATTAATCTATGCAAGGTTAGATTGGCATCCACAAGGTACCACTACTAATTGTTTTTATATATTGGCAGTAGATGTTAGTGTATACACAGATCCTATTTTAGATATACCTTCCGAAATTGTACAATGTGGAAATGGTACTTTTAATGTTCCAATCATTGCTACTCCTACCAATATTAATGAACTTACAGATGTTAGTTATACTTGGAGAAGAAATGGAGATCTAATGGCTTTTTCAGGAAGTTATTACGCGGCAAAGCAGCCGGGTACTTATGAAATTACTGTTTCTGAAGAAAATTGTTCGACGACTCAAACTGTTGCTGTAAAAAGAATAGATTTTGAAGTAGACTTGGGGGATGAGGATCCTATTCAGGTATGTGGTAACAATGAAACTGTTACCCTAACTGCTAATATTATAGATAGTAGTAGCCCAGCAATAGATGAATCAAATTTAAATTACCTATGGAGTACAGGTGAAACTACTAAGAGTATTGAGGTTTCAGAATCTAACGTTTATACTGTTGAAGTAGATTATAATGGGGAATGTATGAAGCAAAAAAGTGTAGATGTACTGATTGCAACAGAACCTGATATTGCTTCGCTTTCAGATTTTGAAATGTGTACAATGGATGAAGTTGAAGTTACAGCAACTTTAAATAACTTAACAGAACAAGAATCTGAATTTGTTTGGTATAGAGATGGTCAAGTTTTACCTGGAGAAATTAGTTCTACAATTACTGTTGGGGAAGAAGGGGTTTATACTGTAGAGGTTAATGAAGTAGGATACGATTTTTGTTTTACCTCAGAAGAATTTACTGCAGAATATTATGATAATGCAGATTGTGTAATTACTCAAGGTCTTTCTCCTGATGTTACTATTGGTCAAAACGATTGTCTAGATCTTAAGTTTTTATCAGATAGAACTGGAATTACCAATATAAAACTTTACAGTCGATACGGAAGACTTGTTTTTGATGAGAATGATTATGTTGATAGTTTCTGTGGCCAAGATATGGATGGTGATGTACTTCCAACAGGAACATACTATTATGTACTTGTTTTAGATGCTGAAGATCCAATTTTTGAAAAAGTCATAAAAGGTTGGATTTATATTAATAGAGAGGCTAACTAAAAAAAGTAATTTTAGCTTATCCAAACTTGGATAAGCTAAGATTTTCACCCTAAAAATTGACAAAAAAACAAAAGTTATAATATGAGAAAACTATACAAAGCGCTATTTGTGACCGTGATTTTATGTATGTCATTTAAAGCCTTTTCCCAACAAGATCCACAATACACTCAGTACATGTATAACATGAACGTGGTAAATCCCGCATATGCTGGTTCTAAAGAAAATTTAAGTGTTGGTCTTTTATATAGAGATCAATGGAGTGGTGTTGAAGGCGCTCCTCAAACATTTACTTTTAATGCTCATAGCCCAATAGGAGATAAAACTGGTTTAGGGCTTTCGGCAATTTCTGATGAAAATGGTCCGGTTAAAGAAACAAATGTTTATGCAGATTTTTCTTATACATTAAGATTTTCTAACAATCATAATTTGGCTTTTGGTATAAAAGCCGGTGCTACATTCCATGACGTTAATTTAACTAGTGTACAACTTCAACAGCAAGGTGATAATGCATTTTCAGAAAATGTTAATAATACCTATCCAAATATTGGTGCTGGTGCTTTTTATTATACCGATAAATGGTATATTGGCTTTTCAGTCCCAAATATGTTGAAATCAAAACATTTAGATGCCGATCCTGATGGAAGGGAATATGGTAATGAAGAAATGCACTTTTTTGGAACTGCAGGTTATGTATTTCAATTATCAGAGAATACAAAATTTAAACCATCAACATTAGTGAAATCTTCCTTTGATTCTCCGTTATCTTTTGATGTTAATGCGAATTTCTTATTTTATGAACGATTTGAAATAGGGGCTTCCTATAGATACGAAGATGCAGTAAGTGGTCTTGTAGGAGTGAAACCAGCGGACTGGGTGCATATTGGTTTTGCATATGATCACTCCATTTCAGACATAGAAGAGCCATCATATGAAGCATTTGTGATATTTGATATCTTCTTTAGTAAAAAAACATACCGATCTCCAAGATACTTCTAATTTTAAACAGCTAAGAAAGAATTATGAAAAAAAACTTTTATACAATAACATTATTATTGTTTATAGGACTGCTTAGTGTAAAAGCACAGAATAAATCTACAGAAAAGGCAGATAAATATTTTGATCGTTTACAATATGTGAAAGCTGCAGAAGAGTATGAAGAATTAGTAGAAGATAATGAAGCAGATGCCTATGTTTATAAAAAACTAGCAGATACTTATTACAATCTGTATGATTCTACGAATGCTCAAAAATATTATGGGCTTTACCTTCAAAATGAAGAAAGCCCTGAAGCTGAAGCTTTGTATCGCTATGCGCAAATGCTAAAAGCAAACGAGAATTATGATGAATCTGAAAAAATCATGTCTCAATTTGCGGCTACAGCACCTAACGATGCAAGAGCACGATCATTTAAAAATAACAAAGATTATTTAAATAATATTTTAAATAGTAAACCGAAATTTGAGGTTAAAGCCTCAGGTGTAAATACTGAACTTTCCGATTTTGGAGGATATATATATAATGATAAATTATATTTTGTTTCTGCAAGAAATAAATCCAGACGCGATTATGGTTGGAACGATCAACCAACGTTAGATGTTTATGTGGCTGAGAAAGTGGATGATACTTATCAGGACGCTAAACTTGTTGAAGGGGAGGTGAATTCTAAATATCATGAAGGTACTATTAGTATCTCACCAGATGGAAAGACCATCTATTTTACTAGAAATGATTATTTAGATGGGGATTATAACAAAAGTTCAAATGGTATTGGGCAACTGAAAATTTATAAAGCCTCATTGGTGAATGGTGAATGGGATGATGTTCAAGAGTTATCCTTTAACGATTCAGAATATTCCACTGGGCATACTGCTTTAAGTCCTGATGGAAATATCATGTATTTCTCGAGTGATATGCCCGGAGGTAGTGGTGAATCAGACTTATATAAAGTTTCTATAAATGATGACGGAACTTTTGGAGAGCCTGAAAATCTTGGATCAGGTATTAACACACCTGGCAGGGAAAGTTTTCCCTTTGTTGATAGTGAAGGTACACTTTACTTTTCAAGTGATGGTCATCTAGGAATTGGTGGGTTAGATGTTTTTTATGCTAAAGCTGAAGGTAATGGCTTTGGTGATGTTACCAATCTCGGGCAACCTGTAAACAGTTCTGGAGATGATTTTGCTTTTTATTTTGATTTAAATGAAGAAAAAGGCTTTGTAAGTTCTAACCGGGGTGGAGTTGAAAAAAATGTTGCAAATGACAATATCTATGAAGTAACTCAAATTGCGCCTCTTGAGGAAATTATGTTGGAGGTTAAAGTGGTGGATTCTGAATCAAACGAAGTTATTTCCGGAGCAGAAGTCTTAATATATGACAATAATGATGATCAGGTGGCCTCTGCTATGTCTGATATCGATGGCTTGTCTAATTTTAAATTACAGGGAAAAATAGCTTATGATGTTCAGGTGAATGCAGAAGGTTACAAAAGTAACTCTGCTGTGGTATCAGAGGATGAGGTTGGAGAAGTTAATTTAGTTGTTAAGCTAGATCCAATTAAAACTGTTGATCCGGAAAATATTGATTTAAAACCTATTTACTTTGAGTTTGATAAGTCTAGCATTACAGCAGAAGCTGCTTTTGAATTGGATAAGGTGATTCAAACATTAAATAAATATCCTAAGATGAATATTTTAGTTGAATCTCATACAGATACAAGGGGAAGTGATTCCTATAATCAAAAACTTTCAGAAAGAAGAGCTAAAGCAACTGTGGATTATTTAATAGAAAATGGAATCCCGGAAGATAGGATTAGCAGCAATGGTTTAGGTGAAACTCAACCTAAAATCGATTGTGGTCAAAACTGTACAGAAGAAGAACATCAAAAAAATAGACGTTCGGAATTTACATTGGCCCTTAAAATCGACTAATAAGGATTTCAATTAACAATAAAAAAACCGTCAGTACCTACTGACGGTTTTTTTGTATTTCACTATTAAGCTTTTCTCTCGTTAATTTTTCTTAAATTCAGCCTTTCATTAAGATTTAATAAATAATTAATATAGAAGGGGGATTTCCCTTTTTCATTTGTTATAACCATGCAAAACAGGATATAAATAACCTCAACCCATGAAAAGCATTACTTTATTTTTATTGTTTCTACTATTTGGTGTATTACATTCATTTTCTCAATGTAATATCAATACCGGTTCTACTTTATGTTCAGACCCGGCAAATAATGTTTATATAATAGATCCCTCGGCGGATTTTCAAATTACTTTTGAGGATAATTCATCTGCGCCAATTCCTCAAATAAGTTGGTCTCCCAATACTTTTTTGTATGTAAGTCCTAATCAGGGGTTTGCGCTTCCCAAAAACACCCCTAACCCATTAAGTACCATTTATTTCAATGGAAACCCTCACAGCAGTAGTTCAAATACCAACCCCCGCTCTGGGGCAGAAGATAATACCGTGTATACCTATACTTATACGTTGCCTGGTGGTACGGGCTGTTCTACTTCTACCGGTCAGATATATATTGTTACCGGTGGGTTTACTTATGATGGGTATTGCAGGGGTGATGTTACTACGTTAGATCAGATCCCTTTATTAAGTTATAATACTTCTGGCGGGTTGAATTGGTATGATGGTCCTGGCTCTGGGGCAGCCTCTTTACCTGTTACTACGCAAATACAGCCCAATACCACTTATTATGTGGATTTGAACATCGCTGGATGTAGCCAGCGTTTTCCTGTAGATATAGAATACTCTGTTCCTGTGCCACAAGTGGAAGCTACCAAGAGGTTTTGTTCCCAGGCCGCTTGGAATGCTGCTGGCTATAATTATGCAGGGGATGTTCTGTCTGATGTTGCGGTGTGTGGTGAAAATGTTCAGTGGTATGCCGATGCTAATGGAACTATGCCCGTTAATGGCCCAGCTAATGTTACTTTGGCTGATGGGGATGTTTACTATGTCTCCCAGACCATAGGGGGTTGTGAAAGTGATCTGTTCCCTGTGAATATGTCCGAAAATGAATGTGCCTGTTTTAAAAACCCTGGTTTTCAGGATCAATCAGGAAATTTTAATAGTGATGGTTTTACTTTTTATAGTCAAGATAATGCGAATGCTAGTCAAGTTGAAGCTTGTAAAGATTCAAGTTATATACTTCCTGGGACTAGTCAGTATACAGCTACAATAAATCAGTATAATTATTTCACTAACAATGATGTGGTAAATTTTGCTTCTACTGGCCTAAATACATGGCTACAGGCAAATGGGGTTAATATACAAACTACTTCTCCTTTGGGTTGTTCCGAGAAATCTATTAAATTAAATAATGATGATAATGGTTTAAGAACAAGGACTACCTTGGTAAAAGAATTTGTTGCAGGAGAAGTGATGTCTTTTGATTTTATGTTCTTGATGGATGATCCGGGACATCCTACCATAGAAGAACAGCCATTTGTTACGATTAAACTTTATGATGGTACAGGAAATTTAGTGCAAAGCCGTTGTGTTGTAGCAGATCCAGAAAACTGTATTTTTCATACTATAGACCCTGCTTTTGAACCAGACGGTTCCCCTCATAATCTTCCTATTATTTATACAGAATGGTCTTGTATAAAATTAAATACCATAGAGTTGCAAGGGCAGGCGGCTAGATTAGAAATCACAACAGGCGATTGTATTTATACCGCTCATTGGGGTACAGCTTATTTTGATAATTTTTATGTGGGTGACGATGGCCCGGGCGTTTGCGATGACTCCGCTTTCGGTTATATGGCAGTTGACCCAATAGCCCAGGTCGGTGGGGAATATGAGGACTGTTCCTTGGTGACAGAACCTGTCAACCCCAATTGCGAACCGGCCCTTTCTGTAAATAACCCTGCATTTCCCA
>NZ_RXOM01000044.1:177822-286539 GCF_008692195.1 Salegentibacter sp. R32 | reverse complement strand
TCTCTATTTTTTTAAAGTTTTTTTTTGACCAAGCCCCAACGGGCTGGAAAACAAAAAAATAAAACCAGAAAACACCACTCAATGAACTTATATCCGCCCGAAAGCGGGTGCAAATATACAACCCTTCACAACTTAAATGCAAACTTTTCTTTACCTTTATTTTATGTTTTTTTTAAATTCAGTTCTAAAGGGCTAGACGACAGCTTTTTCTGCCTTAAAAATAATTAACTACAAAAAGAAGTTCCAGACCAGGCCGAAGCGGATCACAAAATCACGGTAAGGCTGTGAAGGGGCTGAATAACTATTGTTACCTTCGAATATCGTCGAGAAGTTCTCGAGCTTAAAGAATATTCTAGTTTGATCTACTTTGGCATTAAAAAAGAAATCGGCTCTATAAAAACCGTCTAGTTCTTGATCATTTTGAACATAAAAATCTGCTAATACAGGATCATAGCCATTCGCCATAAAACTGGTAAAGTAATTAAAGGTAAAGCCCATATGGAGATAAAGCGCTTTATCAAACCAATGATCTTCATAATAAAAAGAATGTCTTGTCACAAAATCAGGCACACGAAATACTTCTTCCCCACTAAATACATTTTGATACATTAATGTATTGTCTAAATTAAATCTCCAGTATTTAAATTTTCGATTGGCCTTTATTTTAAGGTAACCTATATTACCATTGTATTGGTACGGCGTAACCAATGTATCTGCTTCGGTTTCCTCTACTTCATTTTGCCTTAAGCCGAAATAGGTGTAATTATTAATTTGACTTAGACTTGCGGAAATATTTGCTAGTTTCTTTGATTTTAAATCAATATTTAAATCTTGTTTCTGAACGTTATCAAAATCATTGTACCAATTATAATTCACATAATCACTTTGATAGAGCAGAAAATTAAAGTTTGGCGCACTAGAGTTAATGACCAAAGAGGCATCGACTTTATTATTTTCATCTAAACGATAGCCGGCATTAGCTTTTAAGTAATTTCCTGAAAATTCATCGGAAAGATTAATCATGGCATCTCCCGAAAGTTTGAAGCCGTCAATTTGCTTTTTATACTTTCCTCCTACTGAAAAAACATCTCCTTTTAATCGGTTAGGGATAACTCTTGTTGGTTCATCAATTTCGCCTAATATTAATTTTTTGCTATACCCATAATTATAATTGCTATGCTTTGCCTGAAAGGTTAACTCTCCTAAAAGACTATTCTTGTATTTTGCATACACTAAATTGGAAACCCGCTGATATTCTACTTCATCTCGAAGATTGGAATTTTTATAGGAAGAGCCAAAACCGGCAAATGGTGAATTTTGACTGTACCAATATTCTTTATCTGTAAAATTTAGTTGATGCCCTATCCTTATTTGATTGTTTTGGGTAGAATCATTTCCTTTGACAACTTTATAGTGATGCTTCAAGAAAAAACGCTTGGTGTAAAGCATATTTTCAGCATTTTCAAAATTAACTGGCAAGAGCGACCTATCATCAAATTCTTCCTCTTTGGCTTGATAGCTAATATTTCCTTGTCGGGTTAATCCTCCGTTTTCTTCATTATTGGTATCCTGTGAGACAAAATGCGTTTTTACATCATAGCGGTTGTCTTTCGTCTGATAATTTACCGTAAACCTAAATGCTCCTTGACTAGACATTACGTGTTGGTATTTACCTAAGGAACGTAACCCGCGATAGGCGATAGAGATATTAAGCCGCGGCGTCATATTGGTTGTAAAAAAAGCATTTACATTTTGCCCTTGTTCAAAAGTGGTTTTAAAAAACAGTTCAGTTAATGGAGTGGGTACATTGTAATAAAAAATGTCATCTACTTCATAATAACTAAAATGTTTTGCACGCGCACCCAAGTCCGGCAATAAATCTACTTCATCAAAATCATAAGCTAAAGAAGTATAAGCGTGACCTACGTTGGCAAAGGATAATAATTCAAAATCATCCTTTCTCAAGTAATTAAACTTATAATCTTTATAGATGGTAAGCGTTGTATCTACATAGGTAGTATCGTTTTCTACTGATATAATTTTGTAATCTTCAATAGGAGGTTTTTCCCGATCATCGATTACCGTTTTTTGAGGGTCGCCAATATCCCGATTGGAAGTATTCCCCATTACACCTCTTCCATCTCTGCGTAAATCAACTTGCGAAAATCCTTCAGCAGAAAAAAGAATAAGTAAAAGTATGATTGTGTATCTCACCATAAATCTGATAACTGCGGCAAAAGTATAATTTTTTAACGAATGTAAATTTGAATAATTGCCAAAGAATAACAAGAACAAGCAAAATGTTTAAATTTGCCCTATGCTTAAACTAAAATGTAAAGTAGATTTAATTGAATGCGGCACCGATGAAGCCGGAAGAGGTTGCCTTGCGGGACCGGTAACTGCTGCTGCTGTCATCTTAAAAGATGATTTTAAAAATGAAATCTTAAACGACTCCAAGCAGCTTTCAGAAAAAAACCGGAATAGTTTACGAAGTATTATTGAAAATGAAGCCTTGTGTTTTGGGGTGACCCACGTAATGATGAAAGAAATTGATGAGATTAACATCTTGAATGCTTCTATTTTAGGAATGCACCGTTCTATAGAACAACTAAAAACTTTACCGGAACATATCGCAGTAGATGGCAATAAATTTAAACCTTTTGGCGATATACCTTATGAATGTGTAATAAAAGGCGATGGAAAGTTTTTGAATATTGCGGCGGCTTCCATACTTGCCAAAACGTATAGAGATGAATTTATGGCTAAAATTCACGAGGAATTCCCGATGTACAATTGGAAAAAAAACAAAGGGTATCCTACGCGTGAACACCGGGAAGCGATCAGAAAATACGGCATTACTAAATATCACCGAAAAAGCTTTCGGTTATTACCAGAACAGCTTAGTCTAGAATTATAACCTACTTTAATTTTTGTTTAACAGAAAAGAACCGCAATACTGCTAATTTTATAAAAAAACTGGTATTTCTTATGAAGAGGATTCTCTTATACTTTGCATTAATTGTTAGCTTCATAGCTTGTAAAGAAGAGACTAAAGCTCCGTCTGAGCTTTTCAGTTTTATACCGCCCAATACGGCCGTGATTTTAAAAAGTGACAATTTAAATGATTTTGCTGAAGCGATTACCGAAAATGATTTGTTAGCCAACAACACCAAATCTGAAGCTTATTCTGCTTTTAAAAAACCGCTTCAAGCATTGCAATATATCACCTTAAACAATGAAAGTTTACTTTGCTTTAATAAAGTTGGCAGAAAAGAAATTGCCGTGACGCTTCTAACCGATGAAGAGCCCAGCATTCAATTGGATAGTATTGGCAATAAAAAAGTAGAAACCTTTAAGTACGATAACAGCGAAATCAAAAAATACACCTTAGAAGGCAGTGAAACTTTCAGCACCAAACTGAATAATATTTTTGTGTATAGTTCATCTAAATTGGTTTTAGAGAATATTGTAAGGATTTTTGATAATCAGTTACCGCAAGACCCAACCCTGGAAAAAATTTATCAAGCTGCTTCAGGAGACCATTCATTTTTCATTAACCACGAAGAATTCAATAAAATTTATCCTTTATTCTTCCCAAATGGAAATAGTGGGTTTTTAGCAAATTTTTCAGATTGGACAGTAATTGATATTGAAATTGACGAAGATGAAATTCATTGGAACGGAGTTTCTTCAGCAACTATTCAAGACCAGCGTTTGCTTAATTTATTTCAGGGGATTGAACCACAAACCAACGAAGTGGCAGAAGTGGTACCAAACAGTGCTTTGGGTTTTTCTTCTTTTAGTTATGACAGTTTTGAAAACTTAAAGGCAAATTTAACCGAGTTTAAATCTCAAGATTTGGCTCCGCTAAAAAATGAAAGCCTTTTCAACGCGGTACAAGAAGTAGGAACGCTTTATTTTGAAGAAGAAAAAGCTATAATTTTAAATACTATTGATGCTACTATTGCTGCTGATGCGTTAGTAGCTTATAAAGATGTAGCGGAAGATTTTAGGGGAGTTGAGATTTTTCATTTTTCGGATAGTGACAATTTATATGAAGCCTATCAACCGCTTATCAAGCAAAAAAATGTCAAATTTTACGCACAGATTGATCACTTTTTCATTTTCACAAATAACTTAACCGTTCTCGAAAACATCATCGCCAATTACCAAAATAGAACGGTGCTCGCCAACTATCCGGCTTATTTGAACACCAAAGATGAGCTTAGTGATGAAGCTTCGCTTTTATTTGTGGGAATTAATGAAAACCTGAAAAAACATTTATCCAGTCAAGTTGAAGAAGATTTAACTGCAGACATTAAAAACCTGAAACTAGGTGATTTTAAGATAAGCGCCTTGCAATTTATTTACGACAATAAGTTTGCGCACGTAAATGCACTTATACAAAAATCTGAAGCTAAGAATACTGCACAAAGCATTGCTCAAATTACCAGTATAAAATTACCGGAGGCCATAACCGGAAGACCTCAGTTTGTCCAAAACTGGGGAACCAAGCAAATGGAAATTGCAGTGCAAGATGAAGCGAATGTGCTTTACCTTTATAAAAACAATGGTGATTTACATTGGAAAAAGCAATTGGACAGTAGAATTGTTGGCGACATTCAGCAAATGGATATTTATAACAACGGAAGATTGCAACATGTTTTTGCCACGCAAAATCAGGTTTATATTTTAGATAGAAATGGAAATAACGTAAATCCATTCCCTAAAAAATTCAGCAATACCATTACGCAAGAACTTTCTGTTTTTGATTATGATAATAACAGCAAGTACAGATTTGTTACTACACAAGGTAATCGGGTAGATATGTTCACCAAAGAAGGAAAAGATGTAAAAGGTTTTAAATTTTCTAAAACAGCTTCTGAAATCTTACAAGCTCCGAAGCATATTAGAATTGGAAGGAAAGATTATATTTTGGTAAGCGAAGCGAATGGAAATTTACATATTTTAAGCAGGACCGGCGATACTCGCGTGCCTACTCAAAAAGAATTTCAGTTTTCTAACAATAAGTGGTATCAATACCAAAATCTATTTACCACCACCAATTTAAATGGAGAATTAGTACAGGTGAATGAAAGCGGAAAAATAACAAAGAAAGATTTAAAGCTTTCTGAAAATCATAGCTTAGTAGCCAACAATACTGTTTTGGTTACTTTTAATGAAAATGAATTGACTATCAACGGAAAGATTGTCAACTTAGATTATGGTTTATACACCGAACCTCAATTTATTGAAATAAACAACAAAGCCTATATTTCCATAACCGATACACAAACCAGTAAAGTGTATGTTTTTGATAAGGATGCCAACTTAATTTCCGGTTTTCCGGTATATGGTAATTCTCAAATAAGTTTGGCCAATATGGATAACCGCGGAAAGTTAGAGTTCTGTGTAAAAGGGGAAGATAACAGCGTGTTGATTTATCAGATGAATTAAATAAAAAAGGGACTGAAAAATTTCAGTCCCTTTTTTACTATCCCATAATATTTAAGATAGAAATTATGAGTTTATCATTACAATAATGAATTGATAACTTAAGCTTTGCATCTTTGAAATTATTAATATTTAAATCTGAAAACTTTTCAATATAATTTTTGTGTATAGGGTAATAATACCTATCTGCGTAACCTGTAATAACAAAACCTATACCTGTTGTATAATCGTCCTTATAACCGCAAGCTTTCCTTTCTTCTTCTGAAGTAAATAGATATTTACCCTGTTCCATTAGTTTGACATCCAATATTATCTCTTTATTCTTAGATTCATTTACCCTGTGATATAAAAAAGATTTTTCAAAGTTGTTTTTATTAGTAACCATAAGACTATCATTCCCTTGACAAAATGATTTAGTACTAATTGTAACCATGACTATTAGATAGAATATGTATTTCATATAATTTTATTTACTTTTTCTTATTTGAGTTACTTTATAATCATATTCCGTACAACAGTTGGTATACCATTCTACTTGAGATTCTCCAGTAATTGTTTTATTAATAGGATCAAAATAAAGTTTATTTTCAGAGCTTGCTCCTTGATTCACATGCTCTGAAGCGTTATCGAAAAAAAGAAAATAATCTCCATTAGCATCTGAGCCCATGCCAACAATTACAACAAAATGGTCTGTGCTATTATCAGTATTAGGGTTAGGAGAACCTGAATGATTGTCAATACCCACTATAACAGGAATATTTTCTTCAAGCGCAGCTTTCAAATAACTTATTGCATCATCTACAGCTGAAGAATCAACACCTCCACTTTCTGTGTAAATTTGAATTGTTTGGTTTTCATTATTAAAATAATTTGAAATCTCATAGCCTTCTACAGCTATTTGTTCTTTCGCAAAATCCATACAAGAAAGTGTTCTTGTGCTTCCATCTGACATTGTAACATATTCCGTTCTCCAACCTACAAAATCATCTGTAGAAATCACACTTTCTATAGAAGACCACTCTTCTTGGAGATAATCAAAATCACTATAAATTGGAGTATCAATATTTGGAGCGGGCGAATTATTATTAATATCACCATTACTTGTAGAATTTAAACTATTTCTATTATTCAACAAGTCTTCGACACTAGTATTTGGGTTATCAACTAAATAATCAATCATTATTTGTGCAAAAGGAAGTGCTTGAGGAGAAAGTTGATTTAAAAATAAAAAACTTCCTATATCAGATCGTTGCTCCTCTGTTAATTTAAAATAATTGTGTCTTGTACTTATGGGCATAAACTCTATAAAATAAAAAGGCGTTATGGGGTCGGTTACCACTTGCGGCATACCTATCGTCGAGGTGATCTCTACAGGCTTGGGCGTGGGATTTGCAGGGCCTGTGTAAATGGGTGCGTGGTAAGTATCACTGGTCCCACCACCACAGTCCCAGATAATTTCACTATAAGAACCGCCACAAACACCGCCGGGAACGTGGTCTATACATCCAGAAACCACAATTTTAATGCAATCAACTTCTTGGTCTACTTGAAAACCGGCTATAAATATTTCTCCGTCTATAGGGGTGGTGACCTCCATTGTTCCATTAAAGGCAGTATTGAAACTGCTAATGTCTTCTGGGGAGTACTTGACCAAACTGGTTAAACTGTTGTCCCGGTCATCAAACTGGATCACAAGGTTTTCAAATTCATCAAGTTGGTTTAAGTCAGGCTGTATTAAAAATGTATAAGAAGTTATGTTCTCGTACAGGGTCTCCGTTACGTATGATGTATCTACCTGAAAACCTTGGACGTAAGCATCACCAGGAACTCCCCTTGCCACTTGATTCTGCTGTGAGCTTGAGGAAATTCCATTTAAAATGGAAACGGCTTCTTGGAATTTTGGATTATCCTTAAAATTTTGAAAACTTCCGGAACTGGTAATGGTTTCTATCTGGCTCGAAACGGCAGATTCTTTTTCTAAGGTTATTTCTTCATCTTTTTCACAGCTTAATATAAGCACAAATACAGTTAATAGCCCGAAAAGACTAAGTAATTTTTTCATAATAGTGGTTTTTTATAAATTGGTATTGTTAAAAATAACACAAAAATATATCTATCACTATTGCATAATGTTAAATTTTATAAGCTAAGTCAATATGGATAACCGCGGAAAGTTAGAGTTCTGCGTAAAAGGGGAAGATAATAGTGTGTTGATTTATCAGATGAATTAAAAAAAGGGACTGAAAAATTTCTTTCAGTCCCTTAGAATTCATATCTAATTTACTTCAATTAATTAAAGATCAATTACCGAATTAACCACATGAATTACCCCATCGCTAGCTTTAACATCGGCTTTAATAATTTTTGTTCCGCCAATAGTCACCATATCGTCACTAGTCGTAGAAATAGTGAGTTTTTCATCTCCAGAAGTATCCAGAACATTATTTTCTTTAAAGTCACTTAACCATACTTTGTGAGGTAAAATGTGGTTTTTAATCACTTTCATCAATTCAATACGATTATCGGGATTTGATAATGCTGCCAGCTTTTTTGCTTCCATCTCCCCAAAAGCTTCATTGGTAGGCATAAGTACCGTATATCCGTCTGCATATAAAGCAGAAGCGTCTAAACCAGACATTTTCAATAGTTTAGCAAAAATGCTAAATTGTTGATCCAGTTGGGCCAATTCTACCACAGTATAATTTTTAGTATCTTCAGCTTTGGTAAAAAATTTCTTTTGTGCATTCATCGACAAATTGGAAACTAATACTGTAAGAAACAATATAAGTACGTGCTTTTTCATAATTCTATTTTTAATTAAACTTTGTTTTTGGCTTAAACTAAAGAATAATGACGTACTGAACTACAGAATTTGAAAAGCTTTAGTAAAGATTTAACCTTGATGTTAAAGTAAAAAAAACACATGTCCATTAAAACTATTCTACATCCGTATGCAAGTCTGCCTCAAACAGTTCAGCAAAATGTTTGAGCAATTTTTCTTTTACTTCAGGAATATTGACTTCAGCTTTTCCTAATTCAACATTTAGAGAAGTGACCGCTTTTCCCTTAATTCCGCAAGGAATCATATGATCAAAATAACCTAAATCTGCATTTACATTTAAGGCAAAACCATGCATGGTTACCCATCTACTGGCGCGAACACCCATCGCACAAATTTTACGGGCAAATGGAGTCCCCACATCTAACCAAACACCGGTTTCGCCTTTGCTTCGTTCGGCTTTCAGTCCGTATTCAGCCAATGTTCTAATCACCATTTCTTCTAAAAAGCGAAGGTATTTATGAATATCTGTAAAAAAATTATCGAGGTCTAAAATTGGATAACCTACAATTTGTCCGGGACCGTGATAGGTAATATCTCCGCCTCGATTCACTTTGTAGAAAGTCGCATTTTTTGCAGCAAGTTCTTCTTCAGAAATTAAAAGATTTGAAAAATCACCGCTTTTCCCCAAAGTATACACGTGCGGATGTTCTACGTATAGAAAATGATTTTGGGTAGGAACATTTTTATTTTCCTTTCGATTGCTGCTTTTAATTTGAAGTGTTTCCTGAAATAGTTCTTCTTGAAAATCCCAGGTTTCTTTATAATCTTTTACCCCTAATTCTTGTACAACGACCTTCTTGTTCATCGGTTTGGATTGTTTAAGATGATGAGTGCAGCGATTATGCCGGGTATCCAACCTAAAAGTGTGAGAATAATTACGATTAGCACAGAACCGCAACCTTTATCTAAAACTGAAAGCGGAGGAAAAATTAACGCTAAAATAACTCGCCAAACACTCATTTTCCTGCAAAGTTACGATTAATTTATGAGCTAAAAACGAAAACCTCAACACCAAAAGTATTGAGGTTCCGAAATCAATAAAATTCTATTTTTACTCAACAATTAATTTTCTCACCAGTTCTGATTTTCCTGATTGAAGCTGAAGAAAATAAACTCCGCTGGATAACTCAGAAACGTTTAATTGATTTGATAGTTGCAATTCTTCTGCAGAAAAACTTTTCACCAAATTTCCTTGTACTGAATAAACCTTAGCACTTTCTACAGAAATTTCATTTTCAGACCTCAGATTCACAATTCCTGAAGTTGGATTGGGATAGATGGAGAAATTAGCCCTTTCGAATACATTCACAGCTAAGGCAACTTCAGCATCTAAATAATCTGGAATACTATTATTATTGATATCATCATCGGTTGGGTTTCCGTTGTTGTTGTAATCTTCATCGGCGGTTAAAATACCATCGCCATCATCGTCATCGTCTAAATAATTAGGGATGCCGTCGCCATCGGTATCGTCATTGGCTAAATTTCCGTCCGGAGTATCAAAATCAGGACTTCGACCTGCATTATTAGTATTGTCTACATCTTCATCTTCATTCTCAACCAAATCATTATCACCATCATCTTGGCAACCAATTACTTCTATTTGGAAAGAAGTAGTATTCCAACAACCCGTATTCATATTTTCCACACGAACGTAAATATTTTGTGGATTCATTGTATTTGAAAAAGATTGCGGAGTTGCTATTGAATTCATATCACTTTGTGCATCAGCCCAAGTTTCAAAATAAAAAATTTCAAAATCACTCGGGTTTTGATTTCCTAAAATCGTAGTTTCAGAAATTGTTAAATCAAAAATTGAAAAAGTTCCATCCGAACTGCAATGCAAAATCCCCACATAAGGAAATACTTCAGGAGTTTGATAAACATATAAATCGACCATGACCACTACAAATCCCCCCGTGCTTAAATCTTCAACTCTCGCATAAATTGTTTGAAGAGATGGTGCTATATTTTGATAAGCATTTACCCCTATAATTTCATTTTCTTGATTATTTGCATCTGATTGTGAGGTATAATAACTTAGTTGAAAATTTGCTGAACTTTGACCACCCAGTATATCATTTTCAGCCATTGTTAAATCGAAGTAAGCAAAACCGTCATTATCATCATCACAAATAATCAAGGAAGCATTATTAGCTGTAATTTGAGAAAACAACGCAATTGGATAGAATAAAATTAAAAGTAGTAGTTTTTTCATTATAAATAGTTTATCGGTTTCAAATATAACAGCTTTAGCAACGAAACCCCTACTTCTCTCCTAAAAACTTACTAAAATTGCCCTTCCCCTTTTTTGATTGCTAACTTCTTAGTAATTATCTTTGCCCCTTCAAAAAATAGAAACTGTATTATGCAATTATCTGAACAAGAACTTGTACGTAGGGAAAAATTGACTTCCCTTAGAAAAATGGGCATCAATCCTTATCCGGCAGATTTATATCCGGTAAACCACACGACCACTAAAGTGAAACAGGAATTTGAAGAAGGTAAAAAGGTAGTGATTGCAGGGAGATTAATGTCCAGAAGAATACAAGGAAAAGCTTCGTTTGCTGAATTACAGGATTCTACCGGACGTATTCAAGTGTATTTTAACCGAGACGAAATTTGCCCAGATGAAGATAAAACGCTTTACAATGATGTTTATAAAAAGTTATTGGACATCGGAGATTTTATTGGAATTGAAGGCGAATTATTTACCACCAAAGTAGGCGAAAAAACCGTGATGGTCAAAAACTTCACTTTATTAAGCAAGTCTTTAAAACCACTTCCGCTACCTAAAGTAGATAAAGAAGGAAATGAGTTTGATAAATTTAATGACCCGGAAATGCGTTACCGTCAGCGGTATGCAGATTTAGTGGTGAACCCAAAAGTGAAAGACGTTTTTGTTAAGCGCACCAAGCTTTTTGCAGCTATGCGTAATTTCTTTAACGACAAAGGTTATTTTGAAGTAGAAACGCCCATCTTACAATCGATTCCCGGTGGTGCAGCAGCAAGACCTTTTGTTACGCATCACAATGCATTAGACATTCCGCTATACTTAAGAATCGCAAACGAATTATATTTAAAACGATTAATTGTTGGTGGTTTTGATGGTGTTTATGAGTTTTCTAAAAACTTTAGAAACGAAGGAATGGATAGAACCCACAATCCAGAATTTACCGCGATGGAAATTTATGTAGCCTACAAAGACTACAACTGGATGATGGATTTTACCGAAAAACTACTGGAACATTGTGCCATTGCCGTTAACGGAACTACCGAAGCTACTTTTGGCGAACATCAAGTAGATTTTAAAGCCCCATACAAACGCATAACGATGACCGATGCGATTAAGCAATTTACCGGTTTTGATATTACCGGAAAAACCGAAGAAGAAATCCGTGAAGCTGCTTTAGGGATGGATATCGAAGTTGATGAAACGATGGGAAAAGGAAAACTTATCGATGAGATTTTTGGCGAGAAATGTGAAGGGAATTTTATACAGCCTACTTTCATTACCGATTACCCGAAAGAAATGAGTCCGCTATGTAAAGAACACCGTGATAATCCTGAACTGACCGAACGTTTTGAGTTGATGGTCTGCGGAAAAGAGATTGCCAACGCTTATTCTGAATTGAACGATCCTATCGACCAACGTGAACGTTTTGAAGAGCAATTAAAATTAGCTGAAAAAGGCGATGATGAAGCTACGGAATTTATTGACCAAGATTTCTTAAGAGCTTTGGAATACGGAATGCCGCCAACATCCGGTTTGGGAATTGGAATGGACCGATTGATTATGTTTTTAACCAACAATCAATCCATTCAAGAAGTTTTATTTTTCCCACAAATGAAACCTGAACGTAAAAAGGTAGATTTAACCGAAGAGGAAAAAACGGTATTGGATTTACTTAAAAAAGAATCTCCACAAGAACTGAATAGTTTAAAAGGTGCTTCGGGATTGAGTAACAAAAAATGGGATAAAGCCATAAAAGGCTTAAGGAAACATAAACTCGCCAATGTTGAAAAAACCAATGAAGGTTTATTTGTAGAATTGGAAAAATAGTTTTGAGAGGTGAGTAATTAGAATTGAGATAAATTCTCTTATGCTATAAACAAAGGAATCATTCTTCATAGAGTGGTTCCTTTTTTCGTTTTAACGGAAGTAAACTTCTTTCCATCTCCAAAAATTATCCATTTATCTTTTTTCTTCTTAACGGAATAAGAATTGAGCTAAATTCATTTAAAAAAAGACGATGGCAAAAATTAAATCTTTACAGGACTCATTTCGAAGAGTGGAGTTAATCAAACAACATCAGCTATTAGTGGCACTTTCTAGCGATTTCAGTCAGTTAGACCCTTCAGAAAGCGATTATTTAGCTTATGAAGCAAGCAAAATCTATCAGAAATTAAGTTTTCTGTTTAACTAAGGGAGTTTTCAAAAGCTTATTCTCGATACAATTTCTATTTAATATTTCAGTAATTACTCGAAATTGAATTACTCTTTTTTGAAGTTAGAATAGCATTGTTTGTATGAAATGCAACGAATTAATTAATATGTTTATATTAGTTGCTATGAAGGCCTTGCCCAAACAAAATTCACTTACCTACTCTTACTTTAAAGTGAGTAAATGGCTGTTGGTTGCATTCCTTCTTTTTATTATTGAATCTTTTCTTTATTATGGACAATTACAACGGGCATTAATTCAAGGAAGCTATTTTCTTAAAGTTTTTTGGAGTGGTAGTTTTCTGTTTTCATTTGTCCATATCTTTTTGGTCATTATGGATAGTTGGTCTCGATTTCAGAATTACAAAAGACTAAAAGACCAATTATACACGTATAGTTTTCAGCCTAAAATTGCCAACAACTATTTGGTTTCTAAATGCCAACGTAGAGCCTTGAAAATTGCTTGTAATGAACTCGGACTTTCCAACGAATACCAACGGTTTTTGGAATTACGAGGAGTAAAATGGCATCATTTTATTCCGTATTTTATGGTTCAAGACCCATTATTTTTATTTAAAAGACACTTTTGGAACCGTACTTTTTTAGAGAAATACTACGAGCCAAAGTATGACTTTAGAGAGCTTGTTACGAGAAAAAATATGATTTCCTCAAAAGCTTAAAAACAGGTAAGAATTATCGATTAAAATTCAGAAACTTATCAGTCGGCTTTTTTTATGTGCTGTTGGTAATAAAATGCTGGGATTAAAAGCAATATCAATAAAGGCTGAATTAAAAATCGTCTTACATAAAACAATAGAAAATGTAAATCTATCTCCATGGTGGAAAGTAAATACAGAAAAACAGGAGCTAACACCAGCAATAATAAACTATAAATTACCAATGAAAATTTCAGTACGCTCTTAGAAAACAATAAGACCAAAATTAGTAGTGAAATAAATGTATTGAGTAAATACCGAGCAATAGTCGCTAAAAACAGTTTCCAAAAATCAAATTCCGGCGCAGCTACAAGATGATAATTTCCTTTAAAGAAATGCAATAGCGGGTCGTAGAATATTTCATCTTCAAAAAGCCGAATCATCGTCAAGGCAACAAAACCTAAGAATGCCAAAAAGTATTTTAGGTAGTTAGGCATGTTCCGCTTTTTTATAATTAGCAGCCATTTTCACCCAAACTATCCATAATATAAAAACGCTTCCGTAAATAATGGCCGGAAAAACCGTTCCGTGCAACAAATCGCCTTTTTGAGGATATTTATAAATACCGATGGCCAATAGAGCAATTCGTAAAATGTTCATCACATAAATAATTACACTTCCCGCCAATAGATAAATTAGGGTTCGTTTAAAATCGGCATGGAAAGCAATCACAAAACTCACAAATAAAATAAGGACACTTACCGCATTACAGCCTTCTACAATTCTGGCTATATAACTTTCCTCTACATACAGTTTCATAGAAGGGTCATTGGGATGAGGCTCAATACGAGAAGTAAAACCTAAGGTGTTAATTAACTCTTCAGTTTGTTGGGCTACCAAATGGGTAATGTAATCGGGATAGTAAACCTCAGAAGTGCTTGAAGCTAAATAGAATTTATAAATCCCTGCCAACAACAAATAGCAACCTATAAAAAGGACCAGAAATTTGATGACGGCTTTGTTCTTTTTAAAAAGTTCTTTCAAATCAATTTATTTATGTATCACAAATTTATATAAATAAGCATTCCTATTTGATTAAATAATAAATACTTTTGCCAAAAATTTAGCTATGAACCATCAAGAATTAAAACCAAAAGTTCAAGAAATACTAGCCGAAGAGCAACTTTCTGTAGAACACCGCTTAGAAGAAATATGCAATTTACTCCGTGATAACATTTCTTATTACAATTGGGTTGGGTTTTACTTTAAAAACGGGGATAAAAATGAACTAAAACTTAGTTCTTATGCAGGTGAACCTACCGACCATACAATTATTCCCTTTGGAAAAGGTATTTGCGGACAAGTAGCCGAATCTAACAACAATTTCGTAGTTCCCGATGTAAAAGCACAAGACAATTACATTGCGTGCAGCATCACGGTTAAGGCAGAAATTGTCGTGCCGTTATTTGTAAATGGTGAAAACATTGGCCAAATCGATATCGACTCGAACACCATCGATCCTTTTACCGATAAAGACGAACGATTTTTAGAATTCGTAAATGCTGAAGTAGCTAAAGTTTTAGAAAAATAAGTTGGGCGTTCCCTGCCGGGACGGGCTCTCGGCAGTCGCTTTTCTCAATTTCTGAAAAAAGAAATTAAGAAAGAGCTCCAACAAAGCCTCCATCCCTAACGCGGTTTATTAGGTTTTGGATAGTAGACGTTAGGTTTTAGGGAATAAAAAAGTCAGTTCCAGTGATTTTGTGTATTTAATGAAGTAAATTGTATCGAGAACTAAATTGAGGTTCGTTTATTCTTTTCAAAATAAAAATCTGGATTAAATTGAACACAAATCAAACCGATCAATTTTGATAAAAGCACTATTACTTTTATTATTATTTTCGAGTGGAATCACATTCTGCCAACCAAAAGAATACAGCGGGGTTGTAAAATCCAAAAGCGACAATCTTCCACTTGCTGGAGTAAATGTGATTTTAAAAGGAACAAAAACCGGAACTCAAACGGACTTTAATGGAAATTTTAAAATTTCAGTTCCTGATTCTTTAAATGTATTAAGCTTTTCGTTTATTGGAATGATAACTTTGGACTACAAACTCAATGACGAACAGAATCTCGAAATACTTTTAAAAGAAGACTGTAACATTGATTGGTTTGATGAACGACATATTGGATTTTACTTAAATAGCGGACTTATTAATAATCCTGTTGGCGGTCAATTCCATTTCTCGTTTACTCCAAATTACAATTGGCCTACAATTAAAACTGGAATTAGTTATCAGACTAATCTTAAAGAAAATAGGTTTCTCAATGCTTACTTGAATTTTCATCACCTTTTTGTAAGTTGTGATTTTAACGCTGACATCAATTCTTCGGTCAGAAATTTGGACTATGATAATAATATAGAATTATCCTCCTATTCAGTTGAAACTAGTCTTAATTTTAATCGTTTTAGTGCGATTGTTGGATTAAGTAATATTGACTATAATAAAACGTCGGAAAACGAAAATATAAATTCTATTGGACCAACTTTCGGACTCGGAACTTGGATAGGACAACCATTTTTAATGTCTATATCTGCGAAAACAACGATTTATAAAAACTTGAGCGAATATCATGCTGAAATAAAAAAACAGTACAAAGGAATTTATGGATTTCTAAATTATTATAAAGTTAATGACTTTAATGAATTGAGTTTAGGAATCGGAATTGAATTAGGTTATTAAAAATAAAAAAGTCAGTTCGAGTGATTTTGTGCAATGCAATGAAGCAAAATTGTATCGAGAACCAAGCTGAAATTAGTTTATTCTTTTTCAAAAAAAATAAAATTCATAAGATTTTCATTCAAAGTAAATTTACCCTTTATAAATCTCCCACTACCTATCTCCTAACACCTCAAACCTATTCCCTACTACCTAAACTTATTCCACATAAAATAAATCGGCTGCAATACCATCACTTAAAAACTTTCCTTTTTTGGTGATCAATATTTTTTCGTTTTCCTTCTTCAGTAATTCTTTTTCAAAAAATACGCGAGCTTCTTTTTCAAAATAAAGCGCTAATTTTTCTCCGAATAAATTTTTAATTTCCTGCAAATTCACCCCAAACTGCGTACGCAAACGCGTCATTACATATTCGTTGTAGCGGTCAATCACGCTTAGCTCTTCCATTTCCGCAGGAACAATTCCCTGTTGAATGGATTTGATGTATTTGGTATTGTTATTTACATTCCAACTGCGATGCTCATCATCAAAACTATGCGCTGAAGGTCCGATTCCCAAATAAGGTTTCCCTAACCAATACGCCGTGTTATTCTGAGAAAAATAACCGGGTTTTCCAAAATTTGAAAATTCATAATTCACAAAACCGGCTTCTTCTAAGGTGGCGACTAAAATTTCAAAATGTGCTTTTGATTTTTCTTCATCGACCGGTTGAACCTTTCCGGTTTCAATCATTTTCTTTAAGGCAGTTTTCGGCTCTACGGTCAATGCGTAACTCGAAATATGCGGAATTCCTAACGCTAAGGTCTGCGCTAAATTTTCTTGCCAACGTTCGTTGCTCATCCCGGGAATTCCATAAATTAAATCAATCGAAATATTATCGAAATACTGCTTGGCTAATTGAATGGACTTTAGAGCTTCTTTGGCATTGTGCGCACGATTCATTAATTGTAAATCTTCCTCGAAAAAAGATTGTACACCAATACTGAGTCGATTGATTTTAGAATTTGCCAACATCTGTAAAACCTCAGCATCTAAATCGTCGGGATTTGCTTCTAAGGTAATTTCGGAGTTTTCACTTACCGAGTAATTTTCAAAAACCGTTTTCAAAATTCGATTTAATTCTTCAGCAGCGAGTAAACTAGGGGTTCCACCACCAAAGTAAATGGTTTCTACTTTTCCTTGGTTTTCAGCTTTCCGCAGTTGAAGTTCCGTCACTAAAGCTTCTACCAGCTCCCCTTTCTTTTTCAGCGAAGTCGAAAAATGAAAATCACAGTAATGGCAAGCTTGCTTACAAAATGGAATATGTATATAAATGCCCGACATTATTGCTCTTCTAATTTGTTTTTAGCTTCAATCCACTTCGACATATACTTGGTGCTTTGCAAGGTGTGATGCATTAACATGGCTCCTAAAAAATTCTGATCACGATGTTTTTGCAAATTGTTTTGAATCTGATTTAATTCTACAAAGAAATGTTCGGCAAATCGATTTTCCTGAAAGCGTTCATTAATTATATGGAATCCGTTTTGTTGTACTTTTTGCCAGCGTTTGGGTTTTTCGTAAATCTTAATCGCTTCTTCCGCAATCAATTTTTCTTCATTGGCAATTTCTCCCGGCCAAGGATATTTTCCGCAAATTCCTTCGGCGCCAATCGTCGTGGTAATACTTGGGGTTCCGGCCAGCATCGCATCGATAAATTTCCCTTTTATTCCGGCACCAAATCGTAAAGGCGCTAACAACACCCTAGCATTTTTCAGAACTTCTTGCGCATCTTCTGCCCTACCTTTTACAATAAAGCCTTGTCGCTTGTTTTGCAATTGTTCTACTTTTTGGGAAGCATAGGCTCCGTAAATCAATAAACGGGCTTTTGGAAGTTCTTTCCGAATTAAGGGCCAAATTTTTTCTTTTAAATATAAGACAGAATCCCAATTGGGTTGATGCAAAAAGTTACCAATAAATACAAAATCTTTCCGCTTTTCGTAAGTGGGCAGTTTCTTGATTTTCTCTTCAGAAATGGAAGGCGCCAATAACGGAATGTAATACAAAATTGACGGATTCACTTTAAATTTTCTCGCCAACAGATCAACTTCAGCTTCAGAAATAATTAACGACAAATCGCAGCGTAAAATACTGGCAATTTCTCGCTTAGCTTCATCTGAATGTAAATCTTCCCGAACTAAAGTTCTTCCTTTTTTTAAAGCTTCGTAGCGTGCTTTTCTAAAAAAATGTAAATCTTCCGTATCTAAAATCCGTACCGTATCTGGACAATTTTCGGCTACGCGCCAACCAAATTGTTCTTCCATCATAAAACGGTCAAACATCACTACTTGCGGCGAAAGCTCTTTTATATATTCATCAAAACCAGAAGAATTGGTTTTTATTTTTTTCTGCGTAATTCCTAGTTCTTCAAAATTAATCGCATATTTACTCTCCTTGGCTGGGCTTGCATAAATCACCTCCCACTCCTTTGCTAAAAAGAGTTGAATAAGTTGCATCATTCTACTACCGGCGGCAGACGAAGTAGGCTCGGGCCAAACGTAACCAATAATGAGTAATCGCTTCATTTTATGTTTTTTTTCACAATAAATAAAAAGAAATGCTAAGCTATTCTTCGTAATTTTAGCGCAAATTTACGTTTATTCATGGCAGAAAACACACATCAGATTAATCCAGACCAATGGGTAGATGAATATTCTGATTATTTATTTAATTATGCCATCGTCAGGGTAAACGATAGAGAGATTGCCAAAGACCTTATTTCTGAAACTTTTCTCGCCGGTTTACGCTCTAAAAAATATTTTAAAGGCGAAGCTACGGAACGTACTTGGCTTATTTCTATTTTGAAACGCAAAATTATTGACCACTACCGAAAAATAAATTCTAAAAAAGGCCAAGCTGAAGTAAAAATAAATTACACCGATGAAGACCAAGAAGGTGAATGGTTGGAAGAGAAAGTAGCCGATAATTTTGAACAGTCTGCTGAAGATAATTTGGTGAATAATGAATTAGGCGCTGCCATTTACGATTGCCTTGACAAAATTAACCCCAAGCACGCAAAAATTTTTAAAATGAAAACTATCGATAACTTTGACACTGAAGTTATCTGTAATGAATTTAATATTACCCCGTCTAACCTATGGGTAATTATTCACCGTGCAAGAACTGCGCTGGCAGAATGTATGGAAGAAAAATGGTTTAAGTAGTTTATGAATTCTGAAAATCCTGACAAGAAAAAATGTAATTGTACCGAAGCTGGTTGTTATTGCGATAAAGCCCAATACAATGAAGCTAAAGCTTGGGAGTTGGAGCAATTGTTTTCTCATTTAGACAAATGTCCTCAATGCAAGGAATACACGGAACGCAATAAAAAACTGACCGAACTTTGTAAAAAAGCAGAATTGACTTCCTTAAAAGAAGAGGAACGCAAAGAGCTTAAAAAGTTATTGGAAGAAAATTTAGGTAAGCAATAATTCCGAAAAATAAAGTAATCCCCACCAAACTATCGGTAAACTTTCTACCCAAAAAGAGGCATAATAATCAGTTTGCTTTTTGGAAGAGAAATAAATTAGGATTCCGGTAATAAGTGTAATTAAAAAAGTACAAAGTAAATTTTTCACTTCGGAAGTAATCCAGCATTCCAACATAAAAAAAATTACCAGCAATACATAACCTAGTACTTTAGTTTTACTCACTCCTATTAACTGCGGAAGTGTTTTTAAAGTTTCACTATCATAAGTTAAATCCCGAATTTCAAACGGAAGGATAAGTGCCAATACAAAAACAAAAATCTGGAAAAACCTCAGCATCACTTCTAATGAAAAAATTAAATCAAAGTTTTGTAAGGGTAACCAAACTGCTGTTCCTACCCAAACAAAAGCAATTATAAAAATTTTGATCGATTTTAAATTCCTCAGATTCTTTCCCTGTGGCAAAAGAGGAATTGCATACAGCAAGGTGAAAATCCCTAGAAAAGCTGAAATGGCTAAAACTTCAATCGGTTGATAAATTGACAAAACCAACAACCCAATAAAATTCAGCAAAGAAAATAGTTGAATGGCACGAAGGTTTTTGGTCAGACTACGATGATGCAAACCGGCAATCCCTGCGTATTTCACAAAATTGTAAGCGGTGACTGTGCTAAAAAAAACAAAGGCTAATAATTCAACAGAAATAACCATCGGCCATACAAAAGAAGTAGTCAGCACCATGGCACAAACGGCAAGCGAAACGTGAATGCTACTATCGATATAAAATTTGAAAATTGCTTTTAGCCCGTGCATTTAGCAAAGGTAAGAGAAGCGGAGAAAGTGTTGGTGGTTTCTTAACCATAAATTGGAATTATTTCGTCACCCTGAACTGGCACACTGAGCGGAGTCGAAGTGTTGATTCAGGGTCTCATCAAGATTGGGTTTAATAGTATGAGATGCTGAATCAAGCTCGCCTACCGGACGAGCAGGTTCAGCATGACGCACTATTAATGGAAGAGACTATGATATAATTTAGAAAAATTCAATTTTAAGCGTGTAATTCATCATAAAAATTCAAAAATTAAATCTAAAAAATATTCAGTTAAGAAATTGTCAACAATTCATCTATTTAAAGTGAATAACTTCAATTAAAAATCATTTTTAAAATTGTATTTTTGCGCCCACAATTACAACAATTTATAAAGCTGATGAATACAGATTCTTTTGCGTTAAGACACATTGGCCCAAGGCCTGAAAACATTTCAGAAATGCTAAAAACCATCGGGGTAGATTCACTCGACCAATTAATCTACGAAACACTACCAGATGGAATTAAATTAGAAAAAGAATTAAACTTACCGGAAGCATTAAGCGAGCAAGAATATTTAGAGCACATTACCAAATTGGCTCAAAAAAATAAGCTATTTAAAACCTACATTGGTTTAGGATATCACCAAGCAATTATCCCGCCGGTTATTCAACGAAATATTTTAGAAAATCCGGGTTGGTACACGGCTTACACGCCTTACCAAGCAGAAATTGCCCAAGGTAGATTAGAAGCTTTGGTGAATTTCCAGACGATGATTGTCGATCTTACCGGTTTAGAATTAGCTAATGCTTCTTTATTAGATGAAGCGACCGCAGCTGCAGAAGCGATGACGTTGCTTTTTGCCGTAAGAGACCGCGCGCAAAAGAAAGATAAAGTAGTAAAGTTTTTTGTTTCTGAAGAAGTCTTACCACAAACACTTTCGTTATTAGAAACCAGAGCAGAACCTTTAGCCATAGAATTAGTGGTAGGAAACCACGAAGAATTTGAATTTTCTTCTGAATTTTTCGGAGCTTTAGTCCAATATCCGGGAACTTCAGGAAAAGTTTACGACTATGCCGGTTTTGTACAAAAAGCTAACGATGCCGGAATCAAAGTTGCCGTAGCAGCCGATATTTTAAGCTTAGTTAAACTTCGTGCTCCGGGAGAATTTGGAGCCGATGTAGTTGTAGGTACTACCCAACGTTTCGGGATTCCGTTAGGATATGGAGGTCCGCACGCAGCATTTTTCGCGACCAAAGAAGCTTATAAAAGAAACGTTCCCGGGAGAATTATTGGAGTCACCAAAGATGCCGATGGAAAACCGGCCTTGAGAATGGCGCTTCAAACGCGTGAACAACATATTAAAAGAGACAAGGCGACTTCTAATATTTGTACTGCTCAGGTTTTACTTGCCGTAATGGCAGGAATGTACGCGGTATATCACGGACCAAAAGGTTTAGAATACATCGCCAATAAAGTACACCGTTCTACCGCAGAATTAGCAGATGCACTTGAAAAATTAGGTTATTACCAAACCAATGAATTGTTTTTTGATACCATTCAGTTAAAAGCAGATGCTGAAAAAATTAAAGAAGTAGCCGAAGCAAGCGAAATTAACTTCTACTACCCAGATGCTGAAACAGTATCTATTTCGATTAACGAAGCCACTTCCTTAAATGACTTGAACAATATTATTGCTGTTTTTGCTCATGTTGCCGGGAAAGAATCAATCAAAATTACCTCCTTAGAAAAAAGCGTTTTAGAAAACCAATCGGTTTCTCGTGATACGGAGTTTTTAACGAATGAGGTTTTCAATAAATACCATTCGGAAACAGAATTGATGCGCTACATCAAAAAATTAGAGCGCAAAGATTTATCGTTAAACCATTCGATGATCTCGTTAGGTTCTTGTACGATGAAGTTGAATGCGGCTGCAGAAATGCTTCCGTTAAGTTACCCGCAATGGGGTAATATTCACCCATTTGTTCCTGTAGATCAAGCTGCCGGTTACCAAGAAGTATTGAAGCGATTAGAAGACCAGTTAACAGAAATTACAGGATTTTCAGCAACTTCACTTCAGCCTAACTCCGGAGCGCAAGGAGAATTTGCAGGCTTAATGGTTATTAAGGCTTACCACGAATCTCGTAACGATCACCACAGAAATATTTGCTTAATTCCTTCTTCAGCTCACGGAACCAATCCGGCAAGTGCAGTCATGGCAGGAATGAAAGTTGTCGTAACCAAATCTACCGACAAAGGAAATATTGATGTAGAAGATTTACGCGAAAAAGCAATCAAATATAAAGACAATCTTTCTGCTTTAATGGTAACTTATCCATCTACACACGGTGTATTTGAATCGGCTATCCAAGAGATCACGCAGATTATACACGATAACGGCGGACAAGTGTATATGGACGGAGCCAATATGAACGCTCAGGTTGGTTTAACCAACCCGGGGAAAATTGGTGCCGATGTTTGCCACTTAAACTTACATAAAACTTTCGCGATCCCTCACGGTGGTGGTGGACCGGGAGTTGGACCAATTTGTGTTGCGAAGCAATTGGTACCGTTTTTACCAAGTAACCCGATCATTAACACCGGTGGAGATAATGCGATTTCAGCTATTTCTGCCGCGCCTTGGGGCTCTTCTTTAGTTTGTTTAATTTCTTACGCCTACATTTCGATGTTAGGACCAAAAGGATTAAAATCTGCTACCGAACACGCCATTTTAAACGCAAACTATATTAAAGAACGTCTAAACAATCATTTTAAAACGCTTTATTCGGGAGAACGTGGTAGAGCAGCCCACGAAATGATTTTAGACCTAAGACCTTTTAAAGAAAAAGGAATTGAAGTGGTCGATATTGCTAAACGTTTAATTGATTATGGTTTCCATTCGCCAACCGTTTCTTTCCCTGTGGCAGGAACGATGATGATCGAACCTACCGAAAGTGAAAGCAAAGCCGAATTAGACCGTTTTTGTGATGCTTTAAATTCTATTAAAGAAGAAATTGATGCGATCGAAGATCAAGAAAACAACTTATTGAAAAACGCACCGCATACCATGGAAATGCTAACGAGCAATGAGTGGAATTTACCTTATTCCAGAAAAGAAGCCGCTTTTCCACTAGAATATGTTGCCGATAATAAATTTTGGCCTTCAGTTAGACGTGTAGATGATGCTTACGGTGATCGTAATTTAATGTGTACTTGCGATCCTATTGAAACTTACATGGATTCTGAATAATTTCAATATTCATAATAAACCAAAAAGCCTAATCCATCGATTGGGCTTTTTTTATGAACTGATATTTATCATTTTCTCATAAAAAAGATTCATTTACTTTCGATTTATCAACAAAATCATATCTCTTCATTTTTCTAATCATTTTAAAAAAATTTATGCTTAGTTTGGTGGTTAGGTAGTTAAAAAAGAAACTATGTCGATAAAAATAACAGGAGTGGGTAGTTGTATTCCAGAAACTAGAATTAAAAATTCTGATTTCTTGAAACATGAATTTCTTAATGAAGATGGAACTCCTATTCCCGGTGGGAATGAATTGATTATTAAAAAATTCAAAAAAATAACGGGAATTGAAGAACGCCGATATGCACATAACGATTTAACAGCTTCAGATCTAGCAGGAAAAGCTGCTGAAAAGGCTATCAAAGAAGCCGGCATTGATCGGGAAACTTTAGATTATATTATTGTTGCTCAAAATTTTGGTGATGTAAAATTTAAAAACACGCAGAGTGATGCAGTACCAAGTTTAGCGAGTCGAGTTAAAAATCATTTGCATGTTCAAAATCCGTCATGTGTGGCTTATGATGTGGTTTTTGGTTGTCCGGGTTGGTTAGAAGGTGTCATCCAAGCGCAAGCATTTATCAAAGCCGGAATGGCAAAAAAATGCTTAGTTATTGGTGCTGAAACACTCTCTCGCGTGGTTGATATTCACGATCGTGATAGTATGATTTTTAGCGACGGTGCCGGCGCAACAATTATTGAAAAAGTGGAAGATGAACAAGATACCGGGATTATCGCTCACGAAAGTGCTACTTATGCCAACGATGAAGCCTTTTACCTAACTTTTGAAGCTTCCTATAACCAAGAACTCAAAAGAGAAACCCGTTACATCAAAATGAACGGGAGAAAAATTTACAATTTTGCATTGAGTTATGTTCCGCAAGCGATGAAAAATTGCTTAGATAAAAGTGGCTACGGAATTGATGAGATTAGTAAAATTTTCATTCATCAGGCCAATGAAAAAATGGATCAAGCCATTTGTGAGCGTTTCTATAAACTTTACGAAAAAGAAATGCCTGAACACGTGATGCCGATGAGTATTGCTGAATTAGGAAATAGCTCGGTAGCGACACTCCCTACATTATTAGATCTGGTAAAGAAAAATCAACTGGAAAATCAACACATAGAAAAAGGAGATGTTGTTATATTTGCGAGTGTCGGCGCCGGAATGAATATCAACGCGCTGGTTTATAAAATTTAAGCTTTGTACGAAAATACTTATCCCGATAAACGCTACCAGAAAACATTAGAATTTTTAGAAAAAGTTCATCCCCAAAAAACGCAAGTCTTAGACTTAGGTGTTAAAAATCCTTTTTCTGAAATAATGCAAAAAGAAGGTTTTGAGGTTGAAAATACCAAAGGCGAAGATCTTGATCTCGACTTTTCGAGCGTTCAAGAGTCTGATGCAGAACTGGTCACCGCTTTTGAAATCTTTGAGCACCTCATCGCTCCGTTTAATGTACTTCGAGAAATTAAAGCGCAGAAATTAGTGGCTTCTATTCCACTAAGATTATGGTTTGCTACTGCTTATCAAGGCAAAGAAAAATGGGACCGCCATTATCACGAATTTGAAGATTGGCAATTTGACTGGTTGTTAGAAAAAGCCGGCTGGGAAATTAAAGCACGCGATAAATGGACCAATCCTGTGAAGAAACTAGGCATTAGACCAATACTTCGCAAATTCACGCCGCGTTATTACATTGTTTATGCTGAACGTAAGGCTTAGTTTATGAAATTCTATATTGTTATTCCTGCGCATAATGAAGCCGATTGTATTGAAAAAACGCTACAATCTTTAGCTTCTCAAACGCTTTTACCAAAAAAAGTGTTGGTGGTGAATGACAATTCTACCGATGAAACGGCAGCTATTGTAGAGGAATTTTCAGCTGAATTTTCTTTTATTCAGCTTTTCAATAATACTTCTTCTTCGAAGCATTTACCGGGAAGTAAAATTATTAATGCTTTCTACAAGGGTTTTGAGCAGCTCGATGAAAATTATGACGTGATCTGTAAATATGATGCCGATTTAATTTTTCCGAAGAATTATTTAGAGCGTTTAGCAGAAGAATTTCAGCAAGACCAGAAATTGGGAATGGTTGGTGGTTTTTGTTACATCGAAAAAGATGGTGACTGGAAATTAGAGAGTTTAACGAATAAAGATCACATCCGCGGAGCTTTGAAAGCTTACCGAAAAGAATGCTTTCAAGCCATTGGCGGACTCAAACCTTCGATGGGTTGGGACACGGTAGATGAGTTGCTTTGTCTTTACCAAGGCTGGAAAATTAAGACTTTACCCGATCTAAAAGTAAAACATTTACGCCCTACCGGAAACACCTATAATAAAGCGGCAAAATTTAAACAAGGAGAAGCTTTTTATAAATTGGGTTATGGTTTTTCGATCACCTTTATCGCCTCTTTAAAACTAGCGATGCGCAAAAAACAACCGCTTTTACTAAAAGATTATTTACAAGGATATTTACAAGCGAAACAAAAAAAATTGCCTTCTCTGGTGAGTCCCGAAGAAGGCAAATGGATTAGAAAATACCGTTGGAAAAAAATAAAAGAGAAAATCTTCTAATTTTCTTGATCGATAATTTTATAAAGTACTTTTCCCGTCATTCCGTTAGGGAAAGAAATTCCTAATACAGCTGAAATTGTGGGCGCAATATCGGTAATTTCTGTACGCGCTGTAGTTGCTCCGGCATTGATTCCTTTTCCGAAGAAAATAAGCGGCACGTGCGTATCGTGACTTAAAGCACTTCCGTGAGTTGAACCTTTTTCAGGGTAAGAAATGTAAGCAGGATCAAATTCAAAAGCGATGTCTCCACTTCTTTTTTGATTAAAACCATTTTGCACTAATGAAGCTATTCCGTTTTGATAAGTTCCGTTTTCTAGCATTTCACGAGTAAATACTTTATAAATATGCTCATAATTAAGCATAAAAGCTTTTAAATTTTCAGCTAAATCTTCGGCCTCAATATTTCTATTTTTTAAACTCTCGTAATTAAAAAACACCTGATTGTTAGAGATATTTTCAATAAGGTCGATCGCTCCGTATTCATTCCCTAAATACGTTTTTACATCTTCTTCAAACTGATCCATCGGGAAATAACCGGAAGGTATTTTCTTTGAACTTAAATATTTCGGAACATCGACTGCACCGTGATCTGCCGTAAGGAAAATAGTGTAATTTCCTTCGCCTACATTTTCATCTAAATAATTTAAAACTCGAGCAATATCTTGATCCAAACGAAGATAAGTGTCTTCAACTTCTTTAGAATTTACTCCGAAATTATGCCCTACGTAATCGGTACACGAATAACTTAGCGTCAACACATCGGTAACTTTATCTTGCCCTAATTTTTCTGCATCGATAGCGGCCATTGCAAAATCTGTGGTTAAGCTATTTCCGAAGGGTGTATTTTTTAAAATACTGGTCATCCCATTATCTTCACTCAATGCTTTTAGATCGTAAGGGAATGTTGCTGTTTCATTATTTCTAAAGCTATATTCGTAGGTGTTTTTATCGATCCCGCTTTCGGTATAAGTTTCAATCGGATAAAGTGTATTCCAGGTTTTCAAGTATTTTTCAGCGTGCTTTTCAGCATTAAAATTTTGCACCCAAGTTGGTAATTCTTCAAAATAATACGTACTCGAAATAAAGTTTCCGTTCTCGCCACCTTCAAACCAATAAGCTCCGTTAGCCGAGTGACCTGCCGGTAAAATAGCTCCGCGATCTTTTACGGATACTCCAATGGTTTTTCCTTTAAACTGTGCGTGTAAACGGTTTTGATCGGCAAAAGTAGTAGTTACCATTCGGTGTGGCGACATTTTCCCGGCACTAGAAGTGGTTCCTAATGGTTCAACATTAATATCTCCTGCACAATACACCATTTGTTTTTCAAACTTATTGTACCAATCGTTAGCGATGATTCCATGGTTTTTTGGACTCGTTCCCGTAAAAATAGAAGCGTGTCCCGGTCCGGTTTTAGTTGGTGCGTAATTGTAATGATTATTTTTACAGTTAAAACCATCGTTTACCAGACGTTTGAAACCATCGTCACCAAATCTATCCCAAAAGCGAGTGAGGTAGTCGTAACGCATTTGGTCGACTACAATTCCCACAACTAATTTTGGACTTTCATGAATGCTTTTTAAAGTATCTTTGGCTTGAACGGGTTTCTCTGAATTGGATACTTCGGTAGTAGTTTCAGAAGGTTTGCAGCTTATTAATAAAATCGTAAGCAAGAAGAAAGCTTGAATTCTTTTCATAAGGAGTTTTATATTTGAATGCAAAAATAGGAATGTTGAAACTTTTAAAGATTAATTCTTAGTTAAATACTTTTGTTATAATTTTTTCTATTTTAGTTTTACAAAAACTGTGTGAATGAAGTACCTCCACGATATTGGTGAATATTTTATAATGCTGAAAAAAGTTTTCGGTAGAATGACGAAAACTTCTGTAATGAGGGGCTTAATTTTTAAAGAGATTGACGATTTAATTATTAGTTCTTTGGGGATTGTTGTATTCATCTCTTTCTTTATTGGTGGAGTGGTCACTATCCAAACAGCACTTAATTTAAACAACCCTCTCATCCCGAAAAGTTTAATTGCTTTTACGGCGAGACAATCAATCATTTTAGAATTCTCCCCCACTTTTATTTCCATTATTATGGCAGGTAAAGTAGGTTCTAACATAACTTCCAGTATTGGAACCATGCGCGTAATGGAACAAATTGATGCCTTGGAAGTGATGGGGATTAATTCTGCCAACTATCTTATTTTCCCAAAAATAATCGCTATGCTTTTTTACCCATTTGTGATTGCCATCTCTATGTTTATGGGAATTGTGGGTGCTTATTTAGCAGGAGTTCTTGGTGGTTTTGTGGCTGGAGAACAGTTTTTAAATGGTTTACAAAACGATTTTATTTCGTTTCATTTGGTTTATGCCTTTATCAAAACTTTTTTCTTCGCGCTTATTTTAGCAACCATTCCGGCTTATCACGGATATTATATGAAAGGTGGAGCCTTGGAAGTAGGAAAAGCCAGTACAACCGCTTTTGTTTGGACAAGTGTGGTGCTGATTATCGCTAACTATTTACTAACCCAATTACTTTTAAGCTAATGATTGAAGTTAAAAATTTACATAAAAGTTTTGGTGAAGATGAAATCTTAAAAGGGATTGATACTGAATTTTATCAAGGCAAAACGAATTTGATTATAGGTCAGTCGGGAGCTGGTAAGACGGTATTTTTAAAATGTTTGTTAGGACTTTTTAAACCTACAGAAGGAGCGATTGAATACAATGGAAAAGCTTACTCTTCCTTAGATAATGAAAAGCAATTAGAGCTGAGAACGGAGATGGGAATGGTTTTTCAAGGTGGTGCTTTATTTGATTCGATGACGATTGCTGAAAACGTAATGTTTCCACTACGTATGTTTACGAAGCAGAAAAAAGCTGAAATGATGGATCGTGTGGAAGAAGTTTTAACACGGGTAGATTTACAAAATGTAAATCATAAATTTCCTTCAGAAATTAGTGGGGGAATGCAAAAACGTGTGGCGATTGCGCGTGCGATTGTGAATAAGCCTAAATATTTGTTTTGTGATGAACCCAATTCTGGACTAGACCCTAAAACTGCTATTCTTATTGATAATCTTATTCAGGAAATTACCAAAGAGAATGATATTACCACGGTCATTAACACACATGATATGAATTCGGTATTGGAAATTGGTGAGAATATCGTGTATTTAAAAGATGGCAATTTAGAATGGAACGGCTCCAAAGACGAAATCTACAGAACCGACAATAAGTCGTTGGCCGATTTTGTGTATTCTTCTAACTTATTTAAAAAAGTAAGGGAAGCCCAGTTGAAAGGTTTGTAATAAATACTCAATTTTTACCATAATCAGGATCTAGCTTATATTCCATATACAAAGTCACCTCTTCCCAAGTTCCTGCGGAGGTATAAAATTCTTTTTTAAAAGTAAAATAAGCTGTTTCATCCTCCCAATTAACTTCTTGAATCCAAATTCTGAACTCATCTTGCAATTCAGGATAATCATACTCAATTATAACTTCTTTGCTCTTTTCATTTACCTCACACTGATAAAACCTTTTATTTTCATATACACATGTAGTATAATCTTCTTCAAACATACTATATTTTGAATAGGGCACATCAACACTAATGTCTAGCCAATCATCATCAAAAGAAACATGGTGAACAAATCTGCATAAATAATATTGTGGTGACAGAGTACCTTCACAATGGGATGTTTCTGCAAATATGTCTGTACTCATAATTCCGTCTCCATTTAAATCTAAAGGAGTATCGGTATAAGCAGCTTCTAACCTATACCACCCTAAAAGATTATCCCTAAATTCATGGCTTTCTTCCTTGTGTGCATCATCGTCATTACCACAAGAAACCAAAGCAAAAAGAAATAATAATGCTAGAATAATTGTTTTCATAAAAATAAGTTATTGCACTTTTCTAGGTACTAACGAGAAAGAACATTCATTAGTCTTATATCTTCTTAATCTGTAAATAGTATCTTTAATTTGAATAAAGGGGAAATTCATAACATGTTCATCAATAATAACATTATCACCAAAATGCACCACAGTCGTCCCTAATTCATCTGAAGATTCTGTCCATTCCTTTGTTTTTGAACTAGAATGCGTTTCCTCAGAACTAGCCCCATATTTTCCTCCTATTTTCACTACATTAAAAAGTTCACCACTTGCTTCAAATTCAAAGTTGGTATTGTGTTTGGTTGAACTGGAAGTAGTAGAAGTATTTTTAACCTGTAAATCAACTTCTTCCACTCTAAATCTCCATTCATTACTATAATCATGCAAACGCCATGTTAATACTTCTAAATCCAGTGGTAAGGTTTTTTGTTGAATATCTGTGATTGTATAGATTTTTTCATCTATAATAAAACCTATCTTTTTTTCACTATAAGTAATATCAAACAAGCTCTCAGGAGTAGCGTCGAAAACTTTTACAAGGTCAGGACTATCTGCATTATAATTAATGTAAATTTTAAAATCAAATTTCCCATCCGTCCAAAAACTTCCTTGTGAAGGTGTGCCACTCTGTATTAAAGCATCTTCCAAATCTGGATCTGATAAATTATTGTTTACAGAAGAAGGATCTGATATGTTATGAAGGGCATTATATGGCGTTGAACCTTCTATACGAAAATTACGTATTGTCTCTGAAAAATTATTAATAAAAGGACCATCAGGGTTTGTAGGGTTAATAGTGTAATAAATATAATCTCTTTGCCAACCCAAATTTTGGTGTTTGCCATTTACATTCCAAGCCTCGGCTAAAGTAATTTTATCAGGATCAACACCCGTTCCTCCACCAGTACCAGTAAGATGATTATAATAGGGACTTTCAAATTTAAACTTAAAACCATTTTTTGCAGTAAATTCCCTATTTTTATTTCTATCATAATTAGGAAAACTTTCTACTACGACCCTCTCAGATTCTTTAATCACAATTACCGGAAACGCAGGGATAGCGTTTTCATCTAATAAAAAGCTTTGACCTTCACTATTTATAATGGGGGTCTTTCTGTTATTCAGTAACCTTACGGCAACTAAGGGAACTTCTTCGGCAACATTCCAAGTTTGTGCAGAAAATGAATTTTCCGGTAAACTAGGTACAAAAACAGTTAATGCTCCAAGAGTACTTTCTATTTGGGATAATTCGCTTTCTTTTTCAAAAAAAGGTAATAACATTTCTCTAAATGTTTTATCCCCTATTTTTTCATCTCGTATATAGTTATAAAGGATATCATAATCTCCATCAAATTGTTTTATTGCCTCTTCTTTAAGAAATCGACGAAGATTCACATTCTGCACCATCGCTTTATGTAAAGCCATTGCAAATTTTTTCTTTAACCAGTAATAATCGTCTTCTGTTTTTATTCTTGAACTTTGTGTTAAGTTCTGACCATTTGCATCATACTGTTGATTATTACCTGATATTTCATTATCAGTTACAAAATCATCAGAACAAGAAAATAAGAGTAAAGCAACAACTGCTATAAAGCTAATTTTTTTCATTTCAATCACGTTTTAATTAATATTGGTAATACGGATTCAAATATATAAAAATTAATTATATATTAAAAAGTAATTAAAGTTTATTGATATAACCTTAATCTCTCTTAAAAACCAACGTATCCAAATCTAAAGTAAACTGTAACCACTCTTTCAGTTTGACTTCATTTTTTTGAATTTCTTGTTTCGGAATTGAATCTACCCAAGCCACTCTGAATTCTGGAATGGTATCGGTTGTATTGAAATTGGAAATGATTTTATCGGCGTAACTAAAACTAGCCAAACCATCATAATTAATCTTTGCTTCTTTACTTATCTTTTTAAACGGAATTTGATGCTCTGCCAATTTGGAAAGCTTTTTCAATTCGCCTTCCAAGAATGAAATCCGCTCATCTTTGTTTAAGATACTCAACGAATCTCTACGCTTAAATTCTCGCATATATTGAAGCTGATCGTAAGATTCTGTATTTTCATTCTGAAGAATAATCAATGAGGCGTCCTGCAAGTTTTTATAATTCTTCATTTTTGTTCGCCATAAACTAATTACTGAACTCGGGATTTCTTTCCCTAAAAAAGAAACTTCAATTTTGGGATCATTTCCACCATTGTAAGCAAAAATAGTGGAATTTTTCTGAAGAAAAGAATCCTGATAAATCATTAATTCTTCTTCTACAAATCGGGTAGCTTCTTGTTTAAAATACGATTCCTTCAGCATATTATAAAACAAATAAATACTGGGAACCATCACAATAATTGCTATGATAGAAGCTACTTGTGCAATAAACCTTCTTCGCTTGGAATTGGCATATTTTACCAGTGGAAACCCTAACAATTTAGAAACTACAAAAGTAGAAAGCGCAATAAAAGTGGCATTAATAGAAAAAAGATAAAGTGCGCCGCCGGCATCAGATAAATTCCCTTGGGCTAATCCATAGCCTACAGTACAAAGTGGTGGCATCAGAGCTGTAGCAATTGCTACTCCAAAAATCACACTGGCAATAGTTCCTTTTTTTGTTTTAGCGACAATAAGTGCCAAGCCACCAAAAATGGCGACTAACACATCTAGAATAGTTGGGTAAGTCCTTGCTTCCAGTTCGGCATTACTTCCGGTTAAAGGTGAAATCCAGAAATAAAGAAAAGCAGTAAGTACACTCAAACCAACCATTACTCCCAAATTTATGAGGGAACGTTTTAAGGTATCCAGATCGTTGATGGCAACAGAAAGTCCAATCCCAACAATTGGTCCCATTAGTGGAGAGATAAGCATCGCTCCGATAATTACCGCTGTACTACTTACGTTTAGGCCAATAGAGGCAACAAAAATAGAAAATATAAGAATCCAGGCGTTATGCCCTTTAAAAGTAATATCTTTTTTAACCGCTTCAATGGTAGAATCACGGTCGGTATCGCTGCGAATATCCAGTAAATCTGAAAGAAAACTTTTAAAGCTTCCAAACGTACCTTTTAAATCTTCAGAAAGTTTCTCTGATTTAGAAGCAGATTCTTCTGTATTCTTTTCTATGTCTTCTTTCATGAATTAAATAAGATCTTCCCCAAACTTCTCTTTCGCTAGATTTCTCACATTTTTGATTCCCTGTTCATCACCACGGGGATAAATTAACAACACCTCTTCATCTTCTACAATAATGTAGTTATCTATATCTTTTAAAACTACTAATTTATTCGCTAAAGTTCTTACAATATTATTAGAAGCATTATCGGTTAAACTTTTCGAGTTGATAAAAACATTTTCATTTTCATCATGTTCAAGTTCTTCATGCAATGCTCCCCAAGACCCTAAATCGTTCCAGTCGAAACTGGCAGGAATCACGCAAACATTGTCTGCCTTTTCCATAATGGCATAATCAATCGAAATATTTTCAGCGTCTTCGTAGCTTTCATTAATAAAGCGCTGTTCTTGTGTGGTATTGTAATAAGGTAGCCCTTCTTCAAAAATCTCATACATTTCAGGAACGTGTTTTTTAAACTCTTCGGTAATGGCTTTTGCACTCCAAACAAAGATCCCCGCATTCCACAAATAATTCCCGGCAGATAAATATTCTTTGGCAGTTTCGTAATCGGGCTTTTCTTTAAAATTGACTACTTTATTTACTTTAGAAGAAGGATTTTTTTGATGTTGAATGTACCCATAACCCGTATGCGGAAAAGTAGGCTGTATTCCTAAGGTCATCAATAAATCATCTTGACGTTGACAAGCATCAAAAGCGGTTTGCAAATCACTTACAAAAGCGTCTTCATCTTCAATCCAGTGATCACTGGGGGCAACCACCATCATCGCATCTTCATTTTGCTTTTGAATTTTTAAAGCGGAAAGTAAAATACACGGTGCAGTATTTCGCATCACGGGTTCCAAGACAATTTGATTATCGGTTACACTTGGAAGCTGCTTTTTCACCAAATCGTTGTACATTCCGTTGGTGAGGATTAGAATATTTTCTTCTGGAATAAGTTTAGCCAACCGATTAAATGTTCGCTGAATTAGCGTTTCTCCAGTTCCTAAAATATCGTGAAATTGCTTAGGAAACTTTTTCTTACTTACCGGCCAAAAGCGAGAACCTACGCCACCGGCCATTAAAATTGCATAATAATTTTTATTTCTATTCATAGCTACACCACTTTTACCAATTCTACTTCGACATTAGGTTGAAAAATATAAACACTTCCAGAAGATACTTCTTGGCATTCATATCTTTTTATTCTTTTTTTTCCTTTTTTAAAGACCCTACCATTATCCAACCTAAAAATACTGCCATAGGGAATTTCAAAAATGTAATTTTTACTGTTTTGCGGATCAAACTGCTTTAAAGCTACCGACAGTCTCGCATCAGTATCACTACTCGCTTTTGGATTTCTAAAATGATTTGCCAAAAGCGGTAAAATATTAGTTGGAAAAACACTAGGGTTTATAAACGGCAACATCAACTGTTGAAAGGTATATTTCCATTCCTTTCCGTGAGGTTTTATAAACCTTCCGTATTTTTCAAAAGCCACAGCATGCGCAATTTCGTGAACTAACGTAATTAAAAACCGATACGGATTTAAGTTGGCATTTACCGTAATTTGGGCAATTCCGTTTTGCTTTCTGTAATCACCATGCCTAGTTTTTCTTTCATTTACAATTTTAAGGTAAATACCGTTTTCAGCGATTAACTGAAATGCAGGTTCTACCGCTCGTTCAGGAAGATATTTAGTTAAAATTTCTTTCACTTATGGAGTCGAATTTGATACCTGAAGCAATTTACCATTATAATATTTATTTCCCGTCAAAGCAAAATCAACAATATATGCTGCCATTTCCCGTGCTGTTGTTGGTGGCTCGTAACCAGGAAATGCTTCTTCCAACATTTCGGTTTTTACAGCCCCTAACGCCAAGACATTAAATGCCGGTCCTTTTTCTTTATATTCTTCCGCCAATAGTTCAGTTAAAGTAATCATTGCTGCTTTACTTGAACTGTAAGCTGCCAATCCGGGAAATTTCACACTTCCCTGAACACCACCCATTGTGCTAATATTCACCACGTGTCCATCGGTTTTCATAAATGAAACTACTTTTTGTGTTAATTGAAAAGCACCTAATGTATTGGTTTGATAAACTGCCACTAATTCTTCTGAAGTGATTTCTTCAAAATTTTTGTTGACTAACTTTCCAGCATTATTAATTAACACATCCACACTTTTCCAGTTTTCCTTTAAAAAGGCTTCTACTTTAGTTAAATCGTCTGCGGAAGAAAGGTCAAAAGGTAAAGCAGTGACATTTGCTAAATTTAAATCCTTTACAGGCTGTTCGTTTCTTGACAACGCCAGAATTTCAAAATCTTGCTGAGCCAAAAGCTGAACCATTTCAAAACCTATTCCCCGGCTTGTACCTGTAATAATAATTCTTTTCATAAAGAGCGATTAGTTGTTTTCGTTCAGTTGAATTTCTTTTTCGGTAGAATTCGCCATTCCTTCGATACCCGGAATTACTTTATCTATTAAGTTTTTCATATGGGAAACATCCATTAGTTTGGCTTCATCATCTACGTGATGGTAATAAGGATAATTTGAAAAATCGAACGTACATAAAGTCTGCGCCGGAACCTTCATTTCTTGATAAAAGGGATAGTTATCACTTCTTTTGAATAGCTGAAATTCCTTTGCCTTTTCAAAAAAACCGAATACTTCAGCATCGGCATATTCATTAAATTTTTCAGCTAGGTTTGATTCTTCAAAACCGGTTAAATAAGCCGAATAACTGGTGTTTTCTAACGGAACACCAATCATTTCAAAATTCAGCATCACATAAATTGATGCTTTCTCTTTTGCTAAACGTTCCGCTAAATGTTTGGAACCTATCAAACCTTCTTCTTCAGCAGAAAAAAGGACAAACATCAAGCTTCGTTTGGTTTCTTTTGTTGAAAATTGCTTCGCCAATTCTAAAATAGAAACGGTTCCTGCAGCATTATCATTGGCACCATTGGCAATAGAATCTCCGTTCACTTGTTTGCTTTCCGGAACTATCCCAATATGGTCGTAATGAGCTCCCAAAACAATAATCTCATTTTTTAGTTGAGGATCATTTCCTTCTTTAAAGCCTACCATATTGTATCCGGTTTTGCCGTTGTGGGTAAAACTATCTCGATAGGTTGAAAAATAAGGCTTCAAATCAGCTTTCTTAAATTGCTTTTGAATATAATTCGCTGCTTTTTCAATTCCCTCTGTTCCAAATTTCCTTCCTTGTAATTCATCTGAAGATAGATAATTCAACGATTCTTTAATGGATTCCTGAGTAATTGCAATTGATTGCTCTGGCTGTTCAGTTTGCTTTGTAACCGACTTTTCTTTTTCGCTGCTTTTTGCTTCACCACAAGAATAAATGACGGCGGGCAGTGCTAAGTAGAGTAAAAATTTCTTCATATTTAAATATAAAAAAATCCCGTTGGTTTAACGGGATTTTATTTTTATTAATTTATTTGATTTAGGCCAGCATAGTTACCGGATTCTCCAAATAAGTTCTTAAAGTTTGTAAAAACTGAGCTCCTGTAGCACCATCAACCGTTCTATGGTCACAAGCCAATGTCAATTTCATCGTATGGCCAACTACAATTTGTCCGTTTTTCACTACCGGTTTTTCAACGATAGCTCCGACTGATAAAATTGCAGAGTTGGGTTGATTGATAATACTTGTAAACTCCTGAATACCGAACATTCCTAAGTTAGAAACAGTAAAGGTACTGCCTTCCATTTCTTTTGGTTGAAGTTTTTTGTTACGTGCTTTTCCGGCAAGTTCCTTAACATTTGCTCCAATTTGCGTCATTTGCATTTGGTCTGCAAACTTTAACACCGGTACTACTAATCCTTCATCTACAGCAACAGCCACTCCCATATGAATATGCTTGGCTATCTTCATATTATCAGCAGTCCAAGTAGAATTTACTTGTGGATGTTTACGCAATGCCATTGCAGAAGCTTTGATAACCATATCGTTAAAAGATACTTTTACGTCTGGCATCTCATTAATTTGCTTTCTGGAAGCCATTGCATTTTCCATATCTACTTCAATCGTTAAGTAGTAATGGGGAGCATTGAATTTAGATTCTGAAAGACGTTTCGCAATGGTTTTACGCATTTGCGAGTTTTTAATTTCTTCAAAACTTTCTTCTCCCGCAGGCGTATAAGTTTGAACTGCCGGAGCATCTGAAGCTTTTTCTTCTTTTTTCGCTGCCGGAGCAGATTTTTCTGACGGCTTAAAGTCTTCGATATCTTTTTTAACGATTCTTCCGTTTTCACCGGAACCGTTTACCTCACTTAAATCGATTCCCCTTTCTTCTGCCATTTTCTTGGCTAGTGGAGAAGCAAATATTCTTCCGCCATCTTTTCCTTCTGAACTTGAACTTTCTGAGGAACTGGAAGAACTTGCTGAAGATTCTTCTTTTGATTCTTTACTATCTGAAGAAGAGTCTGATTTTTTCTTACCTGAAGGTTTTCCTCCAGATTTGGCTTTATCTAAAAATGCTGAAACATCGGTTCCTTCAGGACCAATAATAGCTAACAATGAATCTACCGGAGCTCCATCTCCTTCCTCGATACCAATGTGTAATAAAGTCCCAGAATAGAATGACTCAAATTCCATCGTAGCCTTATCGGTTTCGATTTCAGCTAAAATATCACCTTCTTCTACTTCATCTCCTTCTTTTTTCAACCAAGAAGCAACGGTGCCTTCTTCCATAGTATCAGAAAGACGTGGCATAGTGATAATTTCTACGCCTTCTGGAATTTCAGCATCATCATCAGAAGAATTGTCATTTTCAGAAGATTCTTCTTCATCAGAACTTTCTTCTTCTTTTTCTTCCGTTTCTTTTTTATCTTCAGATTTGTCTTCGCCTTTACCATCGATTAGGTCTGAAATATCCTCACCTTCTTCACCAATAATTGCTAATAAGGCATCAACCGGAGCTCCATCTCCTTCTTCTACACCAATATGAAGCAATGTTCCTTCGTAGAAAGACTCAAACTCCATGGTAGCTTTATCGGTTTCAATTTCAGCTAAAATATCACCTTCTTCTACTTTATCTCCTTTTTTCTTTAGCCATTGCGCAACAACTCCTTCTTCCATAGTGTCACTAAGGCGTGGCATTTTAATTACTTCAGCCATAATATTTTTTATAATTTATGAGGTAAAAACGGATAATCTTCTTGTTCGTAAACTACGTCGTACATAATATTCTTTTCCGGGAAATCTGACTCATCTGCAAATTTCTCGCATTCTTTGACTCGGTCTTTAACGCGTTTATCGATTTTCTTTATTTCGTCTTCGGAAGCCCACTCGTTTTCTTTAATCTTATCTAAGACTTGGGTAATAGGGTCAATTTTTTGATATTCTTTTACCTCGTCTTTGGTTCTATATTTTTGAGCATCACTCATCGAGTGCCCTCTGTAACGATAGGTTTTTAAGTCTAAAAAGGTAGGCCCCTCTCCTGAACGAGCACGCGCAATAGCTTCATCCATAGCTTCAGCTACTTTCTCAGGATTCATCGCATCTACCGGGCCACAAGGCATTTCGTACCCTAAACCTAGCTTCCAAATATCTTCGTGACTTGCAGTTCTTTTTACTGAAGTACCCATAGCATATCCATTGTTTTCAACACAGAAAACAACCGGTAATTTCCAATTCATTGCCATGTTGAACGTTTCGTGCAAAGTACCTTGTCTTGCAGCACCATCACCAAAGAAACAAAGGGTTACATTATCTCTTTTGAAGTATTTATCTCCAAATGCCATCCCAGCACCAAGTGGGATTTGCCCACCAACGATACCGTGACCACCAAAGAAATTATGTTCTTTAGAAAAAATGTGCATAGAACCGCCAAGTCCCATAGATGTTCCGGTACCTTTCCCGTAAAGTTCTGCCATTACTCTTTTAGGATCTACTCCTAAACCAATGGGCTGCACGTGGTTACGGTAAGCGGTAATCATGCGGTCTTTGCCAATTTCCATTGCATGGAGTGCACCGGCTAAAATCGCTTCTTGACCATTATAAAGGTGCAAGAAACCTCTTACTTTTTGTTGAATATATACTTGAGCTAGTTTGTCTTCGAATTTGCGCCAGAAGAGCATTTCTTCGTACCAATTCAGGTAAGTGTCTTTGGTTATTTTCTTCATGAATTTCTAATTATTTACGCGCTAAAAAAAAATTGCGAAGTACAAAAATAAAATAATAAGTCTTAATGAGAAAACTCTTTTTGATTAATTATAGAGATGATTTTATAAATAGCTACTATCGAAAGCTAAAGGCAGTATATCTAAAAGGGAGTTAACCTGAATTACCTTACCAATTTCTGCCATGAACATAATTTTGATGGGGGATTCTTGTTTAAATTCGTATTCTGCGATGGCTTGCCTACATGCTCCGCAGGGTGGAGCGGGAACAATTACTTTTTTATTTTGTGATTTTACAGAAATAGCGATCCTCAAAATTTTCTCGTCAGGAAATTGTGCTCCCGCTTGATAAATTGCATTTCTTTCCGCACATAATCCTGAAGGGTAAGCTGCGTTTTCTTGATTATTTCCGGTAATTATTTCTCCGTTTTCTAACTGAATGGCAGCTCCAACCATAAATTTAGAATATGGGGCGTAAGCTTTATCTCTAATTTCACAAGCCTTTTGCATGAGCTTTTGGTCTCCTGCTTCTAGTTCTTCTAAATTATCATAGATGAAATAGCTTGTTTTAATTTCTTTTTCTGTCATATAGATTGAATTACCAAACAATATAAAACAAAAAAGTACCGAATTAAAATTCGGCACTTTTATTTAAAACTTTTATAACTTTTTAAAGCTTAATATTCATTATAATCTTCTCCGAAGTTAAATGATAAACTAAACCTTAAACTTCCTTCTAAAGGATTGGTTACCGCCTTTGCTGTTGAAAATAAATATGAAGCATCAATATTAATGGCATTGTATTTAAAACCAGCACCTAAGGTTAAAAACTTTCTAAATCCCTTTTCTTCACTTTCATTAAAATAACCTACTCTAAAAGCAAAGCTTTCTCTGTACCAATATTCAGCACCAAGCGACCAAGTTATTTCTTTTAATTCTTCACTGAAACCTCCGGGCGCATCTCCCCAAGAGGAGAAAATAGCTCCAATTGAGCTTTCATCGTACCAATCGTCATCATTTGTAATTCTATTATCTCCATTAGAATCTGTAGGAGTTGGTACTAATAATTTGTTCATTTCACCATAAACCCCTACCGTATTATCCCCATCTAAAATAAAATCAAAACCTAATCCAGCTTTAAAGTTGGTGGGAATAAAGTTTTCCTGACCGCTATCATCATATTTTATTTTAGGACCAATATTTGAAACATTAATTCCACCTCGCCAACGACCATCGAAGTCGCTATAGGCTATTTCCTCACTTTGATAAAATGCTGAAATATCTGCACCAATAGAGTTCGCCGCACTTCCATCTCCAGTACCATATCCAATTTTAAGATCGGATCTAATATACCGACCGGTAACCGCCATTGAAAAACGCTCACTTAATCTTAAGGCATAAGTAAGATCTACAGCAAATTCATTAGGTTGTTCTATATAAGGTTCTTCATCAGGGGTCTGTCTTAATTCTACTTCTCCCTGACCGAAATAACGAAGACTTCCCGCCACGGCACTCTTTTCATTTAACCTGTTATAATAGGTAAGCACTCCAATATTGATATCAGTAACCAATTCTCTCAAATACGGTACATAAGAAACTCCTACTCCATTTTGAATTTCAGCAAAAGCAAATTTTGCTGGGTTCCATTGTTGTGAAAATGCATCTGGAGAGGTTGCCACTCCTTGATCCCCCATACCAGAAGCTCTAGCATCTCCTGAAATCAGCAGAAAAGGGACTGCTGTTGTAATTACTCTATCAGAAATTGTAGGTGCCTCGGAATCTTCTTGGGCAATTATATAATTTGAAATAAATACAAATCCTAACAATAATATAAACGTCTTTTTCATAAATTATTAAATGTTTGGCAAAGATATATTTTTATTTAAACTAGAGAATGACTAGTTTTTCAAATTTCTCTACTTTTTTGTTTGTTAAAGTTGATTTCACGGTTAGTTTATATACATAAACCCCCTTACCTATTACGTCTCCAAAATCGTCTCTGCCATTCCAGGTTATTTCTCTCGCTAAAAAACCCTCGGTGGTAATGGTCTGGCTTTTTGTCCACACAATTTTACCGGATACTGTAAAAACCTGTACTTGAACTTCCAAGGGTTCAAAAGGACGATTATGATTGAACCAAAATTCTGTGTAATTATTAAATGGATTAGGGTAATTCAACACTCTTGTAATTTTTAACTCATCATCACCCGTAACCCTAAACTGAATTTCTGCAGTACTGGAATTATTATAAACATCCCAAGCTTTAAAAGTTAATGTATGTAAGCCTTCTTCCAAATCTCTCAATTTATAGTTGACAGTTCCTTGAGTATAATCGTCAAGTTCTGTTTCATAATAGTCGTTCACCACATATGGGTTGGTTTCGTCTCCATCTAAAATCGCCACTAAATCATGACCAATACCACTAGCAGTGTTAATCCCGTTTTCATCGCTTAACTTAGCTAAAAGAAAAGGCGAGCTATTGGTTATTCCTCCTGAGACAAAATTTTCATCATTCATATATAACTGAATTTCGGGACCTAAATTGTCTTCTGGGGCATTTTCATTTATTCCGCCCACTAGAATTTCATTATTATAACCTCTATTATCTTGAAGTTCATTATTTTTTTCAGCATAAAAACTTATTCGGCCTTCACCTACTGGCACGGCTATATCTTTTGGCACTACAAAATCAAATTCAAACCTTCCATTGGTTACAGATGCTTTACCACGAAAGACGATTTCTCCTAATGTAGTAAAATCGAAAACTCCATTTCCATCATTATTAAGCGTGCTTCTATCTATGCGTTTATCGAAAATTATGGTTGATAATTCACCGTTATAGTTAGAAAGCAAGCTTCCTCCTGAATCTTGAATTTCGCCTCCGAGTTTCACTTTACTTAAAGCTTTTAGTGTATCTATTTCCCTAGAGAAAGGTTGTTCGTTAATGGTGGTTAATCTAATTTGAGGGTCTGGCATTGCCAATTTCATAGCTGGATCTCCAAAATAGAAAACCACTCTTTTATCTGCACTAGTTATATCGTTTTTTGCTTTTCGTACCGCTTCTGCAATTGAATCATCACCGCCATCATAATTAAAAAGGAATGGTGCAATTTGCTGATTAAAATCCGTCCCGGTAGATACGCTTATAGAACGAGTTGTAGTAACCATTGCTGCAGAGCCTCCATTTTCATTTAGCAGGTTATATTCCCCTGGTGATAATTCTGTCGGGTTATCGAAGCGGGTAAATTCACAAGTTACCGTAACAAACAGGTTGTATTTATCTTCATTTTTCCAACTATTTATATCGTTAATAGTAACAATCCTTTCTTGTGCTAAACCATTCTCCCCTCCATGACCAAAATAATTCACCACTAAAGCTCCAACCTCTACTTCTTCAGCAATAGCTTCATTCACCTCTGGATATCTAAATCCGCCCGACGATGAAACCTGCTGATAAGCGTCGGAATGAATTTTTTTCACATTTATAAAAGGTTTATTTTGGGAAATTTCGTCTCCAATTTGATCTAATTCTACTTGTAAGCCATAACCTGCTGAACCGGATTCATCTGCATCGTCGGAAATTAACACAAAATTATTTCGCCATCTCCCATAAGATTCTTTATTATCATAATTGATAATTTTATCTACCAGAATTTTTGCTGTTTGTGGATTATCTGCTAAAATTCTACCTACAGCAATATCTAACATCCCATTAGAACCAGGCTCTAAACTACCTTCTGAAGGATCCATCAACCCATAAAAATCATCAGAAGCTAAAGAACGTGATCCCACTGTATAACCAAATATCCGCTCATACACAGGTATGATGTTATTATTATTGGAAAGTCTATTTTTAAAATCTACCGAAGCATCACCAAAAAGGCATACATATTTGATTCGTGATGATGGACTTTCAGCATTATCGTAAATATATTTTATTAGATTTCTTATTGCTCCAATATCTTGCTTCCCTGAATTGAATTCCTGATAAATATCTTCCAACAAAACGACTTTGATGTTCAAATCATCTTTTTTACTTCTAAATTCAGCCAAACGTGTCGCTTGCTGATAAAGTTCTTGGGAGGTTACCATTAAATAATCTATAGTATTGGAATCATTAAAAGAAAAAATATCCCCTTTAATATTTACATTATTTACTGATGAGTTATCAATTAACGGTGTATAATAGTCCGATGAAACCAAAGCCACATATTCTCTTACTTGTCCTAAAGTAGCTTTAAAAGAAAAGTTATTTTGCTGGTTAACTTCAATATTTCTAACTTGGGCAATATCTGTAACATCCCACACTTCTTCAACTTGATTTGCATTACTTAAATTGTAGGCTGCAATACCCGACTGATTAGAAGCATCCTTGTTTCTAAATTTTAATTGACGATTGCCTACATTTAATTCTCTTTTTGCCCAAATGTTTATATAATCTAAATAGCCAACGCTTGCAGGATTTCCATTATTACTATACATTACATTTACTGTAAAATTATCACTGGAAGCCTTAGCAGAAAAAGTTGCCCCTGTTCCTCTACCAAAAAAATTATCATTTATTGAAGTAAAAGGGAGGGTTCGAGATTCACCACCTACAGTAAATTCCATGTCAGTAGCTATTTCAGAAACAGCAACTGCATAAACCTCTATTTCTAAATCTTCGGAAGCAACTAAATTGGGAAAATTAAAATCATAAGATTGCTCATTTTCTATATCGTAACGATCTCCCAACCATCTTCTCCCAACATGAGCAATATTATATAAATCTTCTTCATAATATTGGTAATCATCAAATGTATTGTAGACTACCGCTGCTTCACCAGAAGGTTCTATATAATCAATAACCCGATTCCCATTTGCTCCACCTGCGGTTATATAATAGTAAGACTTATCTGCATACAGATTTAAATTGGTCTGATTTTCTTCACTCCAACCTTTATCTACAGCTTCTCCATAAAATAAAATATAATCACCATTATCAAAACTACCATCTTCACCACCTACAACTTTAATAGCTAATTCAGGCGGATCGTAATATTCATTATCTTCGTTTATTAAAGGAAGCATATCACCTCCATGCCCTACTATTTTGAGTTGATTAGGATTTATAGCAGAAGTATTCATCCCTAAATTACCCAAAAAACTTTTCGTAATTCTATGAACACCTGTTTCTTCAACATAAAACTTGTACCAATTGCCTGTAGCGAAGATAGAATTAGAAACAGAAGGTGTATCAAAAGTTCTTGCAGAACTAACTGAATTTCGATAATTAAGCACAAATGAAGTTATTAAGTAAACATTTCCTTGTCTCTTTACAACAGGATTTAAATGCAGTACAGCATAAGATTCATCTCTGGCTTTAGCATTTTCAAGTTTGAATCCTATCTTTGAGGGGACTTCGGAAACATTTACTTTCCCTAAAACTGATTGTGGAGCCAAAACATAGTTCACACCTGAAATCCCTTCGGCAGAAACACCACCACTCTTCCATTGGCTTTGGTAAAGAAAACTTCTCGTTTCAGGATTATAAGATAACGAAAGACCAGAAACCTCCTCCACCTCTAAAGATGAATACCAATCTCCCCAATTAACAGAAAAAGTCTTTTGTTGAGCAAAAGCCCAAGCACAGCATACCAACAGAAAAATTGTAATTTTAAACTTCATCGATAATATTAACGGATTTTAAATAATTGTATTATATTTAAAGTTTCAAAAATAAATTTTTATATTGATAATGCACTAAGAATGGGAAGTTATCGTTATAAAAGTGCTAACAGAACTATAGGTTTTTCACTAATTAACAAAACAATCTTGTTAATTTGGCGTTAATCACTATATTGCAAACCCAAATTTTACAAACCTTATTGTAATTATGAGATTTAATTTTGCTCTTAAAACGATGATGATTATTGCTCTTGCTACCTCTGTAGTAAGCTGCAACAAGTCTAGAGACTACAAAGACAATTCTAGAGCCACTGGCTGGAGACTCGACGGAAAAGACGGCTCACTAAAGTACCAAACAGACTACCAAGGACAAGAAACGGGTCCCGGTTTGGTTTTTGTTGAAGGAGGCACCTTCACTATGGGACGTGTTCAAGATGATGTAATGCATGACTGGAACAACAGTCCTAGCCAACAACACGTTCAATCTTTCTACATGGACGAAACTGAAGTCACCAACAGAATGTATTTACAATATCTAGATTGGTTGAAGATGACATTTCCTCCTACTGAAAAAAAATATGCAAATATTTATAAAGGTGCACTTCCAGACACATTGGTATGGAGAAATCGTTTAGGATATAACGAAACAATGACTAACAACTATTTGCGTCACCCAGCTTACCAAAATTACCCGGTAGTTGGGGTAAATTGGATTCAAGCAACTGAATTCAGTAAGTGGAGAACCGATCGTGTAAACGAAATGAATCTTGAAGAAAAAGGTTACATTTCTGAAGGAGCGAAATATGCCGCTGATGCAAACACCACTTTCAACACTGAAACCTATATAAACGCCCCTACTAAAGTATATGGGGGAAATGATTCATTAAGCAAAGGAAAAAATAGCGAAAGACTTGTTGAGTTAATAGGAAAAGACAAGCAAGACTCAACACATAATTTCGTTCAACGTAAAGACGGAGTACTTTTACCAGCCTATCGTTTACCAACTGAAGCTGAATGGGAATATGCAGCTTTAGGTCTTGCCGGAATTAGGGAATACAACACCTATAGAGGTAGAAAAAAATATCCTTGGGATGGCCAATATACCCGTCAAGGAGGAAGAAGACAAAGAGGTGACCAATTAGCAAACTTTAAACAAGGTGATGGAGACTACGGAGGAATTGCCGGATGGAGTGATGACGGAGCAGATATTACTGCCGAAATCAAATCCTATCCCCCTAATGATTTTGGGCTTTACGATATGGCCGGAAACGTAGCGGAATGGGTTGCCGATGTTTATAGACCTATTGTAGATGATGAGTTTAACGACTTCAACTATTACAGAGGAAATGTGTTCACCAAAAACGCTATTACTAAAGACGGTACTGTAAAACTAGTTACTTCAGACTCTATCGTATTTGATACTTTAAGCAATGGAAGTATTGTAGCTAGAAGTTTACCAGGTGAAATTGTTCAAGAAGAAGTAACTGAAGAAGACACCTATTTAAGGACTCAATTTACCGATAGTGATAACAGAGATTTTAGAGATGGAGATAAAGCATCATCTAGATATTACGGACAATCTAGCAATAACGAGAGAATGTACAACTCTCCGCAACACCAAGTGACTGCTATAAAAGATTCTACAGGCGTATCTAAAGGATTAGATAGACAATACGATACTAATTCAGATAGAACTACTTTAATCGATAATGAGGTTCGAGTATTTAAAGGAGGTTCATGGAGAGATAGAGCTTACTGGTTAGACCCTGCACAAAGAAGATATTTCCCACAAGATATGGCAACAGACTATATTGGATTTAGAAATGCAATGTCACGTGTTGGTTCTAAATCTCAAAAAGGAAAAAGAGCAAGAGATTAAAATATTTCAATAAAGTTTTCAAAAGCCCTTTCTTACGAGAGGGCTTTTTTAATATATTTATTTTATGGAAATAAATCAACTACACCAACTATTTTTAGAAAGTACTGGAATCTGTACAGACACTAGAAAACTAAAGAAAGGAAATCTTTTTTTCGCATTAAAAGGAGATAATTTCAATGGCAATAACTTTGCAAAAAGTGCTACAGAAAATGGAGCAAGTCATGCTATTATTGATGAAGAAATCAGTACTAAAAACAATCAATATATTTATACAAAAGACTGTTTAAATACTTTACAACAGCTAGCCAATTACCACCGAAAATTTTTAAACATCCCTATAATTGCTATTACCGGCAGCAACGGCAAAACCACTACTAAAGAACTTATTAGGGAAGTTTTAAACAAGAAATTCAATACAGTTTCCACCGAAGGGAATTTAAACAACCATATTGGAGTTCCGCTTACTTTACTTTCTATGAATAAAAATACCGAAATGGGCATTGTAGAGATGGGAGCTAATCATCAAGGTGAAATTGAAGCACTTTGTAAAATCGCTCAACCAGATTATGGATATATCACCAATTTCGGCAAAGCACACTTAGAAGGTTTTGGAGGTTTTGAAGGAGTTATCAGAGGTAAAAGTGAACTTTACAAGCATTTGATTCAAAATGAGAAAACAATTTTCATCAATTATGATGATGAAATACAAGTTGAAAAAAGTGAAGGAACAGAAGTAATCTCTTTCAGTGAGGGTAGCGAAGCTAATTATCAAATTACTTTTATAAAAGCTTCTCCTTATGTAGAAATTTCAACAAAAGATTTAGAGATTCGTTCTAAATTAATAGGAAATTATAACTCAAAAAATATTGCTGCAGCAATATGTATAGGTTTATATTTTAAAGTTCCACAGCAGTCCATAAAAGAAGCTATTGAAACATACTTGCCCAATAACAACAGGTCACAAATTATTCAAAAAAATACTAATCAGATTATTCTTGATGCCTACAATGCTAACCCAACCAGCATGAAAGCCGCTTTAGAAAACTTAAAAGCAATGGACGCCCAAAAGAAAGCGGTTATTTTAGGAGATATGTTTGAAGTAGGTAATACTGCTCCAGAAGAACATCAAAACATCATTAATTTATTAGAGGAATATAATTTCTCTCAAGCTTATGTTTGTGGAAGTAATTTCTACAAAACAAAAACTCAAAGCGTTCAAAAATTTAAAGATTTTGAATCGCTTATAGAATATTTAAAAGAAGAAAAAATTAAAGATTCAACCATCCTCATAAAAGGTTCTAGAGGAATGAAACTGGAAAGAATTCTAGATATTATCTAAAAAATAAGTCGTGGGCTATACTGGATTCGAACCAGTGACTTCCACGTTGTCGACGTGACACTCTGAACCAACTGAGTTAATAGCCCTTTTCATTTTAAATAAAAAAACCCGAAGTTAAAACTTCAGGTTTTCTTGTGGGCGCGAAGGGATTCGAACCCCTGACCCCTTGGGTGTAAACCAAGTGCTCTGAACCAACTGAGCTACGCGCCCTTATTGCCGTAACGCGGATGCAAATATAAACCATTTTTACATTATACAAAGTAAAAAATTATTTTTTTTCAAATTATTTCAGCTACCGTAAAGGTGCTTCCTCCCACAAAAATCAAGTCATTCAAATTAGCTTTCTCATTTGCAGCCAGATAAGCTTTTTCAACAGAAGAATAAACTTTTCCTTTTAAATTAAATTTCTCTGAAACTTTTTTTAATTCATCAGCATCCAGTCCTCTTGGAATAGCAGGTTTAGCAAAATAGTAAGATGCTTTTTTAGGAAATAAAGGCAATACATCCTCTAAGTTTTTATCGTTTACTACTCCCAACACCATATGCAAATGCTCATATTTCTCTTTACTTAACTGATTCATCACATACGTTAAGCCTTCTTTGTTATGAGCTGTATCGCAAATTACTTTGGGCTGTACTTTCAAAATATCCCAACGTCCTCGTAAACCAGTATTCTTTTTAACAGATTTTAATCCATTTTCAATAGAAGATTTATCCAATTGCCATCCTTTAGATTTAAGCAACTCTAGGGCGTGCAAAACAGTTCTTACATTGTATTTTTGATACTCTCCCTTTAAATCACATTCTAAGGAGGGGAAATCATTTTCTTCAGCAAAAACAATACAACTATTAGAAGAATTAGCTTTGGAAACAAAAACCTCTTTAGTTTCACTGGTCGTTTCTCCAATAACTACGGGATTATTTTTTTTGATAATCCCAGCTTTTTCTACAGCAATTTCCCGATAAGTAGTACCTAAAAATTGCGTATGGTCTAAGCCGATGTTAGTGATAATAGAAAGCTCTGGCGTTAAAATATTGGTTGAATCCAACCTTCCGCCCATTCCTACTTCAACAATAGCGATATCTACTTCTTGTTCTGAAAAATATTGAAATGCCATTCCTACGGTCATTTCAAAAAAAGATAATTTTTGGGTTTCTAAAAAGCTACGATGCTTCTGAATGAAATCGACCACAAAACTTTCTGGAACTTCTTTTCCATTGACTTTAATACGTTCCCGAAAATCCCGTAAATGAGGTGAAGTGTATAAACCAACTTTATAGCCTGCTTCCTGAAACACCGAAGCCAGCATATGACTGGTAGAACCTTTACCATTGGTTCCCGCTACATGAATAGATTTGAAGTTATTCTGTGGTTGCTGAAGTACTTCTGAAAATTTTAAAATGTTGGTTAAATCTTTTTTGAAGGCAGTCTTACCTTGCCTTTGATACATTGGAAGTTGCTGAAACATCCAATCAAGGGTTTCTTGGTATGAAATCATAAAATGAATACCTATTCGGAAAGCTTAAATTCGTATTCTATATAACCGGTTTGCTTCACAGGAGCATCGGCATCACTATTAAATTTGGTAGCCAAAGCTGCTCTTCTTGCCGGCTCCATTAAACAACTGGCATTATTGGTAGTTCCTTTTGCCCCGGGAATTGCATTGATTACTTTCCCTTGCTGATTCACTTCAATCTTCACGACCACAATTCCAGATTCGTTACAGTCCTGTACAAACTTTTCTTTATTCAAAGCTTTTCTACCTCCTAGACGGTAATTTCCATCCCCATCAAGACCTTTTCCTTGTCCGTAATAAGAAGTGGCATTAGGGTCGCCATTGGGGTCACCTTTATCTCCCGATTGATTATCATCTCCTTCCCCTCCATTGGCTTTCCCATCCTTTTTAGGACCATTAATCAAACTGTTTAACGCGTCTGAAGTATTTTTGTCCGGTTTAGGATCGGGCTTTTTCACTTCTTTAGGTTCTTCTTTTACTTTTTTTGGGGTCTCTTCAGTTTCAACAGGCTTTTCCTTAGGTTTTTCTTCCGGCTGCTTTTCTTCTACTTTTTTCTTTTCTTCCTCGTCTTTAATCACCGGAGCATCTTCAGTTTCCTGAGTGGTTACTTTTTCATTTACTTCCGGGGTAGTTTCGGTAGGTTGTGGAGGTGTGGGCTGCGCTGTACTTTGTTTTGGAGCAGACTTTACCGGTTCGGTAGGTTGAACATCTCCCGAGCCAACATCTGAAGTACCAAAATTAACCGCAATACCATTTTCCGGTGGCGGGTCTAAATAGGTAAAACCGAACAAAAACAACAAAATCAAGATTACTCCTGAGATAATTGCTGTAATCGTTGCCGATTTCTTTTCATATTTAGTTTCAAAAAAAGCCATATATAATTACGGTTTCACCGCTAATACAATTTTATATTTATTTCTTTTGGCAATATCCATAACATTTACCGCATCTTGAACAGGAACACTCTGTTCTGCTCTTAAAATAATAGTTGGGTCTTCTTCTCCCCGCAAACGCTTTTGAAGTTCTAACTCCAATTGGTTCTGATTTATTTTTTCTGAATTAATAAAAACCTCTAAATCTTTATTAATACTTACGGCTACATTTTGTTTGTTAGATGTTTTCCCTTTCGCTTTTGGCAAAAGCAAATCTAATGCTTCCGGGGTTACTGCAGGCGAAGTTAGCATAAAGAAAACCAACAACAGAAACACAATATCTGTCATGGAAGACATACTAAATTCTGGACTTACTTTATTTCTTCCTCTTAAATTCATATTAAGCGGGTTCGTTTAATAAGTCTAAGAAATCTACTGCGGTAGCTTCCATTTGATGAACCACTTTATCAGTTTTTACCACTAAATGGTTATACCCAATATAGGCAATAATCCCTACAATTAAACCGGCTACCGTGGTTGTCATAGCTACATAGATTCCTTCAGCTAAAGTTCCCATTTCTGCCTGACCACTACTGGACGCCAATTCGTGAAATGCCAAAACCATACCAATTACAGTTCCTAAGAAACCAATCATAGGCCCTGCACCGGCAATCGTAGCTAAAATTGAAACATTTTTTTCTAATTTATAAACCTCCAATCGACCGGCATTTTCAATAGCGGTATTAATGTCTTCTAACGGACTCCCAATTCTGGAAACTCCTTTTGCAGTTAAACGAGCTACAGGAGAATTTTCTTGGGCACATCTAATTTTTGCTGCTTCGATATTACCATTAGCAACGTTATCTTTAATCTGCGCCATAAAGTTATTATCGGTTTTTGATGCTGCTTTTATCGCAAACAGTCTTTCAAAATAAATATATAAGGCCACGACTAATAAAATAAATAAAATGGCAATCACAACTGTACCTGCAATCCCTCCATCTAAAATTAATTCAATAAAAGACAAAGTCTTTTCTTCTGGCATTTGCTCGGCTGTTTCTTCAGCCGCTTCTTGCAAAAATGTAGCTAGCATATGTTAAGTCAGTTTAATAAAGATAACGTTAAATAAATTCAGAAATTATAATCTCTGCCATAAAGCTAAGTTATTTCTAATTCATTACAAAAAAAACAAAATTCCCAATAAACCTAATCCGGTTAATACAATAGTATAAGGCAACGCCATTTTCACCATTTTTAAATAGGATAAATTAATTAATGGCGCCAAGGAAGAGGTTAATAAAAACAAGAAAGCTGCCTGTCCATTGGGGGTTGCAACACTAGGTAAATTAGTTCCCGTATTAATCGCAATTGCCAAACTCTCGTAATGTTCTGCTGTAATATTTCCTTGTTCAAAAGCATTTTTTACTTCGCCAATATAAACGGTTGCCACAAATACATTATCACTTATAGAAGAAAGAAGACCATTGGCAGCATAAAAAATAGCCGGTTGATGTTCCAAATCAAAAGTTAAGGCCCAATCGATAATAGGATGAAATAAATGTTGTTCGTGAATCATCGCTACAATCACAAAAAACACCACAATAAGCCCTGTAAAAGGCAAGGCTTCTTCAAAGGCCTTCCCTAAACTATGCTCATCGGTAATCCCCATAAAAGCGGTTTGAACAATAATTAATCCCAAACCAATCATACCCACCGGAGCCAAGTGTAAGGCCAATCCAAAAATAAGTAAGACCGCTGATATTGCTTGAACAATTAATCCGAATTTTTCTGAAGAAGTTCTGTTCTTATCCTGTTCATCGGTGTAATTTTCAATAATTATTCTCGCGACTCGTGGAAGCTTTTGACCAAAGCCAAACCATCCAGTTGTTTCTAAAATAATTGTAGTTAGCAAACCACCTACCAAAACCGGAAGTGTCACTGGAGCCATTTTTACAAAGAAGTCTATAAAGTCCCATTGCATTTTTTCACCTATCAAAAGGTTTTGCGGCTCTCCTACCAACGTACAAACTCCTCCCAATGCAGTTCCTACCACACCGTGCATAATTAAACTTCTTAAAAATGCGCGAAATTCTTCTAAGGTTTCTCCGCTCAGTTCTTTTCGGTCTAAAATTCCGCTATCATTATAATCGGTATCTGCCGATTGAATTTTATGATAAACTCCATAAAAACCAACAGCGACACTAATCAATACAGCTGTTACCGTTAGCGCATCTAAAAATGCTGAAAGTATGGCTGAAAGCGACAAAAAGAGTAACGAAAGAAAAAGTTTCGATTTTATTTGAGTAAATACCTTACTGAAAATATACATCAGCAAAGGCTTCATAAAATAAATTCCTGCCACCATAAACATGAGCAGGAAAATAACTTCAAAATTCTGAATCACTTCATGCTTTGCTGCTTCCGGGGAAGTTAATTTTAAAATCAAAATTTCCAAAGCCAGTAAACCACCGGTTTGCAACGGATAACATTTTAAGGCCATGGCTAAGCAAAAAATAAATTCAGCTATAAAAAGCCAAGCGGTAATAGTTGGTCCTAACAAAAAATTGAAAAAAATATTTAAGACCAAAAAAGAGATTATGGTATATTTCAACCATAATGGGCTATTGCCCAAAAAATTTCGCAACATTTTTTAAGTTATAAAAGTTAATTTGAGTTATACGAGTTGCTTAAGGGCAATCTCAAATGCAGTTTTGCTAATGTTGGTTTTGCTGCTATTGTTATCAAATGTATTTTTAATGGCACTTTTTATTGTCATGGAAGTATCGTTAAAAATAGACTCATCGGTCATTTGCACTCTTCTCTCCATAAAGTAAGCAAAAACTCTCGCCATTCCGCAGTTAGAAATAAAATCCGGAATTAAACTTACTCGTTGATCCGTATATTCCATAATGCTTCCGAAGAAAATTTCTTTATCGGCGAAAGGAACGTTCGCTCCACAAGAAATCACTTCCAATCCGGTTTCAATCATTTTAGAAATTTGGTCTTGTGTGATTAATCTTGAAGCCGCACAAGGAGCAAAAATTTCAGTTTCTAAACTCCATACTTTTTCATTGATTTCTTCAAACGGAATCAAGTTTTCTGCATTTAAAGTATTTCCTTTTTTGTTTAAGAAAAGCCCCTTAATTTCTTCAAAAGAAAAACCATCTTCCTTAATCAAACCTCCCGCACGGTCAATAATTCCTACAACTTTAGCTCCCATTTGCGCTAAATAATAAGCCGCTGCAGAACCTACATTCCCAAAACCTTGAACCACGGCCCGTTTTCCTTTTACATCACCACCATAAATTTCATAATAATGACGAACGGCTTCTGCCACTCCATAACCGGTAATCATATCGGCCACAGTATATTTACGGGTAATATCTGGTGAATAGGTGGTGTTTTCCAACACTTTGATTACCCCTTGACGAAGTTGCCCAATTCTATTAATTTTATCGGCCTCGGTTGGTTGAAAGTGCCCGGTAAAAACCCCTTCTTGCGGATGCCAAACTCCACAATTTTCAGTAATCGGGATTACTTCGTGAATTTCATCTACATTCAAATCGCCTCCCGTTCCGTAATAACTTTTCAATAATGGTGAAACCGCTTTGTACCAACGCTCCAAAACACCTTTTTTACGAGGGTCTTGCGGATTAAAATTAATTCCGGATTTTGCCCCTCCAATCGCTGGACCGGAAACGGTAAATTTCACTTCCATGGTTTTTGCCAAAGAAAGCACTTCATTCATATCTAAACCTTCACGCATCCGTGTCCCACCTCCGGCAGCACCACCTCTCAAAGAGTTGATGACCGTCCAGCCTTCAGCTTCAGTTTCAGAGTCTTTCCAGTTAAATACTATTTCAGGTTGTTTATTTTCGTAAAGTTCGAGTAGTTCTTTCATCTGTAAATGTTTAGGTTTTTAGTTTTAATCAGATGTGATTCATCAAAAATTTGAGTAATAAATTCAATTTATTGCTCAAATTTTTTGCTCACAAATATAGTTAAACGGAAAGGTGTTTGTGAATGAAATCTTAATTTTTTAGACTTCGAAAATTTTTCCTGAAGAATGGTTTTTTGAAGCTCCCGTTACACTTGCTAAAACGTTAATTTCATTTTCTAAGTGCAAAACTCCCAAAAAGCCAAAAATCAAGGCTTCTTTAAATTCGATTAGATCGTTCTGCGGAAGAATAATTTGAGCTTTTGTTTTTTGCTGAAGAAGTTCAATCAGATAGATATTAAACGCACCTCCACCGGTCACCAATACTTTTTTAGATGAATTATTTTGAATATTTTCTGAAAGCTGAACCGCCACATGCTCAGTAAACGTGGCAATAATTTCTTCGGAAGTGCTTTCACTTTTTTCTAAAATTGGGAAAATCACTGAATTTACCCACTCAATTCCCAAAGATTTTGGCGGTTTTTGTTGGTAAAAACTCAACGAATTTAACTCTTTTAATAAGTCTTGATTCACCTCAGCATTTCGGGCAATTGCTCCATCACGATCAAAGGCAAAACCCAATCGAGAAGCATATTCATTCAACACCGTATTTACCGGACAAATATCGTAAGCTATTCTTTTAGATTCGGCTTCAGCTTCGATTTCTGTTTCAGTTTCCTTCGAAATATTTGCAAATCCACCTAAATTCAAACAATAATTATAATCCCCAAACAATAAACGATCACCAACAGGCACTAGCGGAGCTCCTTGCCCGCCCAATTCTACATCTTGCACTCGAAAATCGCAAACTACTTTTTGCTGAAGCAATCTTGCCAGCTTGGGTAAATTCCCGATCTGAACAGTAAAGCCTTTTTCCGGCTGATGCAAAACCGTATGACCGTGAGAGCAAACCGCATCAAGCTTTTCTATTTTATTTTTCTGAATGAATTGCTGAATAACTTCAGCTAAATAATCAGTATATTTTTCATCTAAAGCAGTAATTTCAGTTCGAGATAATTCCGCAGAAGTCCTTAAAGCCTCAACCCATTTTTGAGGATACGCAATCGTTTCTGCCTTTAAAATAAAAGCTTCCCAGTGTTCTTCCTTGGTAAACGCTAAGTAAGCCAGGTCGATACCATCTAACGAGGTTCCTGACATGACTCCTAAAACACGAAATTGTTTTCTTCTCATATTCGCAAAAATAACCGATTATCATTGATAATTTCATTACTTACAGCTATATTTGCGAAGTTTCACTAAAAATTTGACAAACACAATATATAATGGATTTTAAGCTTACTGAAGAGCATCTAATGATTAGAGATGCAGCAAGAGATTTTGCGAAAGCAGAGTTACTTCCGGGAGTCATAGAAAGAGATAATAAACAAGAATTTCCCGCTGAACAGGTAAAGAAAATGGGAGAACTAGGCTTTTTAGGCATGATGGTTTCTCCAGAATATGGCGGCGGCGGAATGGATGCCATTTCTTACGTGTTGGCCATGGAAGAACTTTCTAAAGTAGATGCCTCTTGCTCGGTAATCGTTTCTGTAAACAACTCTTTAGTTTGCTGGGGATTAGAAACTTTTGGTAACGAAGAGCAAAAACAAAAATACTTAACCAAATTAGCAACCGGAGAATCGATTGGTGCTTTTTGTTTAAGTGAACCAGAAGCAGGAAGTGACGCAACTTCTCAAAAAACTACGGCGATCGATAAAGGTGATCACTACATTTTAAACGGTACTAAAAACTGGATCACTAATGGCGGAAGCGCCGATTATTATTTAGTTATCGCCCAAACCGACCGAGAAAAAGGCCATAAAGGGATTAACGCTTTTATTGTTGAAAAAGGATGGGATGGTTTTGAAGTTGGTCCTAAAGAAGATAAATTGGGAATTAGAGGTAGCGATACGCATACGCTTAACTTCAACGATGTAAAAGTTCCTAAAGAAAATAGAATCGGTGAAGATGGCTTCGGATTTAAATTTGCCATGAAAACACTTTCCGGTGGAAGAATTGGTATTGCAGCACAAGCTTTAGGTATTGCGAGTGGTGCTTACGAATTAGCAAGAGAATATTCTAAAATTAGAAAAGCTTTTGGTACAGAGATTTGTAACCATCAGGCGATTGCTTTCAAATTAGCCGATATGTATACAGAAATTGAAGCAGCGCGTCATTTAGTAATGAAGGCAGCTTGGGATAAAGACCAAGGCAACAACTACGATATGTCTGGTGCTATGGCAAAACTGTATGCTTCAAAAACTGCGATGGATGCAACGGTAGAAGCGGTACAAATTCACGGCGGAAACGGCTTCGTAAAAGAATACCACGTAGAGCGTTTAATGCGTGACGCAAAGATCACTCAAATCTACGAAGGAACTTCAGAGATTCAAAAAATAGTGATTTCCAGAGGATTACTTCGCGATTAAGAATCGTTATAAATTATTTAGAAAACCCGATTTTTTAAGAATCGGGTTTTTTATTTCTCAATATTTCAGCACTTAAAATTTCAGATTAAGATTTTATCGGCTTCTTATTCAGATATTATCAAAAATTCAACATTTAATTAAAAAAACGTGAAATAATCTGCGATTTTAGGATATAAACCTCTTTTTCTTTACCTTATCGTTTCCTTTAAACTGAAAAATTTAAGCTAAAGAAAAAGACTATATGAAGCCACAACAACAGGGACTTTACTCACCGGAATTTGAACATGATAATTGTGGAGCCGGTTTTATTTGCAACCTTGAAGGGAAGCAAACCAACGATATTATTCACAAAGCCATCGATATTTTAATTCGGCTTGAACATCGTGGTGCCGTCGGCGCCGATGGAAGAACCGGAGATGGCGCCGGGATTCTTATTGAAATTCCGCATCAATTCTTCAAAAAAGTATGCGATTTCGATTTACCCGATTTTAAAGAATACGCTGTGGCAATGGTATTTTTACCCAAAAGCAGCAATCAACTAAAAATTTGTAAAGAGATTTTTGAAGAAGAAATTGAAGCACAAGAACTCGATTTAATTGGCTGGCGAGAAGTTCCGGTAGATCGCTCTTGCTTAGGAAGCATCGCCGAACTTTCTGAACCTAAAGTTTACCAAGCATTTATTGCCAAACCCAAAGAAGATTCTTCAGAAGCATTTAACGCCAAGTTATTCGCTGCTCGTAAAATTGCTGAACATCGTATTGATGATTCAGAACTTTCAGAAAAGGATAATTTTTACGTTTCCAGCCTTTCTACCAATACCATTATTTATAAAGGGCTTTTAATGCCTAACGATATCAATATTTATTACCCAGATTTAAATGATGACGATGTAGTTACCAAACTTGCTTTAGTTCACCAACGTTTTTCAACCAATACTTTCCCAACTTGGGATTCAGCGCAACCTTTCCGCTATATGTGCCACAACGGAGAAATTAACACGCTTCGCGGGAATTTAAGCCGGATGAAAGCGCGGGAAGAGTTATTTGAAAGTGAATTTTTCGGTAAAGATTTGAAAAAGATCATTCCGATCACGATGGAAGGAAAATCAGATTCTGCCTCGATGGATATGGCTTTAGAATTATTGCTCCACACCGGTCGTTCTTTACCCGAAGCGATGATGATGATGGTTCCAGAAGCTTGGGAAAAAAATCCGGTGATGTCTGACGAGAAAAAAGCTTTTTACGAATACAACGCTTGTATTATGGAGCCTTGGGACGGTCCGGCTTCCATTCCATTTACCGACGGAAATTACATTGGCGCCTTATTAGACAGAAATGGCTTGCGACCTTCTCGCTATACGGTAACCAAAGATGGTTATGTGATTATGGCTTCAGAAACCGGCGTAACCGATATAAAACCCGGTAACGTAGAATTTCACGGTCGCCTAGAACCAGGAAGAATGTTCTTGGTCGATATGGTTAAAGGTCGAATTATTGAAGATGAAGAAGTAAAATACGATATTGTTACCAAACGTCCTTACCGAGAATGGTTGAACGATAATCTGCTTCCGTTAGCCAATATTCCGTACACCGGAAACAAAACCCCGATAGAAAAAGTTGAAATTAATAAGCGTCAAAAACTATTCGGTTACACCTTAGAAGATATTAAAACCATCATCACGCCAATGGCCACACAAGGCAAAGAAGCGATTGGGTCGATGGGAGCCGATATTCCTTTAGCCGTTTTATCAGACCAGCCGCAATTGTTATTTAACTACTTCAAACAACTATTTGCTCAAGTTACCAATCCGCCGCTCGATGGGATTCGCGAAGAAATTATTACTGATATTAGCTTAACGATTGGGGAAGACAAGAATTTATTCGACATCGTTCCCGAGCATTGCAAAAAGTTAAGAATTCAGAATCCTGTCATTTCTAATGAAGATTTAGATAAAATTAAATATATCGATCATCCCGATTTTAAAGCGAAATCTATATCGATGTTATATGAAGCTGAAAAAGGCTTGAACGGTTTAGAGGCACGATTAGAAGAAATGATTTTTGAAATTAACGATGCTGTCGACGAAGGTTGTAATATCATTATTCTTTCCGACCGTGATGTAAACGACAAACTCGCTCCGATACCTTCCTTACTAGCTTGTTCTTTCGTGCATCACCGGGTAAAAGATCACGATCGTCGCTCTTCTTTCGGAATTGTAATTGAATCTGCTGAACCAAGAGAGCCGCATCATTTTGCATTATTATTTGGTTACGGAGCCAGTGCGATTAACCCGTATATGGTGAATGAAATTATTTTCAACCTTGCTAATGAAGATGAAATTGAAGAAGAACCGGAAGTAGCGATTCAAAATTTCAACAAAGCTATCGGAAAAGGAATCGTAAAGATCATGAATAAGATAGGAATTTCTACGCTACTTTCATATCGCGGTTCTCAGATTTTTGAAATTCTTGGGCTCAATAAAAAGTTTGTCGATAAATATTTCTGCAACACGCCTACCCGAATTGAAGGAATCGGTCTTTATGAAATTGAAAAAGAAATTCAGAAACGTTACCATAAAGCTTTTCACCCCAAAACAACAGAAGTTGGTTTAGACTTAGACATTGGCGGTGATTATCGCTGGCGAAGAAATGGTGAACGCCATATGTTTAATCCCGCAAGTGTAGCAAAATTACAACAAGCCGTTAAACAAAATAATCCCACAAGTTATAGTGAATATTCTAAACTTATCAATGAACAGAATGAACGCTTAATGACACTTCGAGGATTATTTAAATTCCGCGATCTTAATCCGATTCCTATCGAAGAAGTTGAACCGTGGACCGATATTGTAAAGCGTTTTAAAACCGGTGCGATGTCGTTTGGTTCCATCAGTAAAGAAGCCCACGAAAATTTAGCCATCGCGATGAACCGCCTAAAAGGAAAAAGCAACTCCGGCGAAGGAGGTGAAGATGCAGACCGTTTTCACAAAGACCTTAACGGAAACTGGCGTAACAGTGCGATTAAACAAGTCGCTTCCGGAAGGTTTGGTGTTTCCATTAATTATTTGAGTAACGCACAGGAAATTCAGATCAAGATGGCGCAAGGTGCAAAACCCGGAGAAGGTGGACAATTACCCGGTGCAAAAGTGAATCCGGATATTGCAAAAACCAGAAATTCGACACCTTATGTTGGATTAATTTCACCACCTCCACACCACGATATTTATTCGATAGAAGATTTAGCGCAATTAATATTCGACTTAAAAAATGCGAATCGTGAAGCGAGAATTAATGTAAAGTTAGTTTCTAAAGTTGGTGTTGGTACGATTGCTGCCGGAGTTGCCAAAGCGAAAGCCGATGTCGTATTGATTTCAGGTTACGACGGTGGTACTGGAGCTTCACCACTAACTTCTTTGCGTCACGCAGGTTTACCTTGGGAATTAGGAATTGCAGAAGCGCAACAAACTTTATTGCTCAACAACCTTAGAAATAGAATTACGGTGGAATGTGACGGTCAGTTAAAAACCGGACGTGATGTAGCGATTGCTGCGTTGTTAGGTGCTGAAGAATTTGGTTTTTCTACTGCTCCGCTTGTCGCCTCAGGTTGTATTATGATGCGTGCTTGCCATTTAAATACGTGTCCGGTTGGGATTGCTACCCAAGATCCTGAATTGCGTAAAAACTTTAAAGGAACACCGGAAGACGTGATCAATTATATGTATTTCGTCGCGCAAGAACTTCGCCAGATTATGGCAGATTTAGGTTATCGAACTTTAAACGAAATGGTTGGGCAAAGTCAGAAATTAGATATGAACCGGGCTATTAAGCATTATAAAGCGCAAGGCATCGATTTATCGAATATTCTTTACAAGCCAAATATTCCGGAAGATATGCCGCTCTACCGAACAGAGAAGCAAGATCATCAATTAGAAAAAGTCTTAGATTTTGAAATTTTAAGCAAAGCGCATCCGGCGATTTATAGAAAAGAAAAAATGAGTCTCGATTTCCCAATTCATAATATGAACCGAACTACCGGAGCGATTGTGAGTAACGAAATTTCTAAAATTCACGGAGAAGCCGGACTACCTGAAAATACCCTAAATATCAATTTCACCGGGTCTGCCGGACAAAGTTTTGGTGCTTTTGCCACAAAAGGACTTAACTTAAATGTGATCGGAAACACGAATGATTACTTCGGAAAAGGACTTTCCGGCGCGAAATTAAGTGTGCGCAAACCCGCTTCAGCAACATTTAAATCGAACGAAAATATCATTATCGGTAATGTAGCTTTATACGGGGCTATTTCTGGAGAAGCTTACATCAACGGGATTGGCGGAGAGCGTTTTTGTGTAAGAAATTCCGGAGCTAAAGCTGTGATCGAGGGAATTGGCGATCATGGTTGTGAATATATGACCGGTGGTGTAGCGGTGATTCTCGGGAAAATCGGAAGAAATTTTGCCGCAGGAATGAGTGGCGGAATTGCCTACATTTTCAACCCGAAAAATGAATTGGATCATCATAATTTCAACATGGAAATGATTGAATTAGAAGATCCTTCCGAAGAAAATAAAAATGAATTAAAACAGCTGATTAGCAATCATTTCAAATTCACCGAAAGTAAAGTTGCTAAAGAAATTTTAGAAAACTGGGAAGAAACATCTCAACAGTTTATCAAAGTGATGCCAACTGAATTTAAAAAGGCATTGAAAAAAATTGAAGAAGAGAAAAAGAAAAATAACAACGAATTAAAAACGGCGTAATGGGAGAGTTAAGAGGATTTATTGAACACGACAGAAAGACGGAAGACAATATTGACCCCGCAGAAAGAATCAAGAATTATAAAGAATTTGCAAAACCATTAAGCGAAAAAGAACTCAACACACAAGGCGCTCGTTGCATGGACTGCGGAATTCCGTTTTGCCACAGCGGTTGCCCGTTAGGGAATTTAATACCCGATTTTAATGATGCTGTTTATCAAAATGAATGGAAAAAAGCGGTGCAAATTCTACATTCAACTAACAATTTCCCAGAATTTACCGGAAGATTATGTCCTGCTCCTTGTGAGTCGGCTTGTGTTTTAGGGATTATTGAACCTCCCGTCGCTATTGAACTCATTGAAAAATATATAGCCGAAAAAGGTTTTGAAGAAGGCTGGATCAAACCCGAACCACCACAAACCGAAACCGGCAAACAAGTTGCTGTTGTAGGTTCCGGTCCGGCAGGATTGGCCGCCGCACAACAACTAAGAAGAGCCGGTCATACTGTAACTGTTTTTGAACGCGATGAAAAAGTAGGCGGATTATTACGCTATGGAATCCCGGATTTTAAAATGGAAAAACATGTAATCGATCGTCGCGTACAACAACTAGAAGCTGAAGGTGTCAATTTTAAAACCGGAATTCACGTCGGAAAAAACTACGACGCCAAGCAATTGGAAGAATTTGATGCGGTCGTTTTATGTGGTGGCGCTACACAACGTCGTCCGCTTCCTATTGACGGAGCCGACGCTGATGGAGTGGTACAAGCGATGGAGTTTTTAGCACACAATAACCGTGTGGTCGATGGCTTAGCAGAACCTAAAGAAAGACTATCAGCAAAAGGCAAACACGTGATTGTAATTGGTGGTGGAGATACCGGTTCAGATTGTGTAGGAACTTCGAATAGACACGGAGCAAAATCGGTTACTAATTTTGAAATTATGCCGATGCCAACTGAAAATCGAACCAAAGAACATCCTTGGCCGTATTGGCATTTTACCCTAAAAACCAGCTCTTCTCACGAAGAAGGAGTTGAACGGAGCTGGAGCATTCTTACCAAAGACTTTCTAAAAGATGAGCAAGGAAATTTAAAAGCCTTAAAAACGGTAGAAGTGGAATGGATTAAAAATGAAAATAACCGTCCGCAACTCAAAGAAATCGAAGGTTCTGAAAAAGAATGGCCTTGTGATTTAGCGTTATTAGCTTTAGGGTTTACAGGTCCCGAAAAAACTTTAGCTGAACAATTAGGAATCAAAACCAATGAACGCACCAATTTTGAAACTGAAAAAAACTACCAGACCAATAGAAAGAAATTTTTCGCTGCCGGCGATATGCGCCGAGGACAATCCTTAATCGTTTGGGCCATTTCAGAAGGTCGAGAAGCAGCTTATGAAGTAGATAAATTTTTAATGGGAAGCTCAGAACTACCAACGAAAGGGCTAGGGGATTTACCAGAAGTCTAAAATTCTGATAATCAATATATGCAATAAAGGATGCAATAGATTTAATTGGATATTTTTTTTAGGATGAAGGCTTTTAGAATAATATAAATGATACTTAAAAAAATTAATATTCCTAGCAATAGAAACCATTCATTAACATAAGAATACGGTAAAGAAAATATTAAAATAAAATTGACCAGCAATTGTATAAAGAAATATCCTAATGAAACACTTATGTGACTAAACCCCATTTCGTTTGCTAAATATTGATATAAATGTGAACGGTGGGGTTCAAAAATGTTTTCTTTTTTAAATAATCTATGCACAATTGTTAATACAGCATCTACGGCATATACTGATACTAATCCTGAATAGGCAATATTACCTGTTTTCAATATTAACATTAAAATCCACAGGGACAATAAAAAAGCAATACTTACACTCCCTATATCACCAGCAAAACACTTTGCCTTTTTTCTTAGATTAAAAAAAAGAAAGACCAACACTCCTATTATATTATATAACAAAAAGGAGGATTCTGTAAAAAATTCAGATTGATTGATATACCAAAGGCTTATCATCCCACACAAAGCATATAAGCCTGTAATCCCATTAATTCCATCCATAAAATTAACAGCATTATTAAATCCAACTATAATAATTAGAGCAATTATCGTATAAGCGATTCCATAAGAGTCTAATATACCCGTTTGGTAAAGCAACAATAAAACTGCGGTAAACTGAATTCCCAATCTTAATTTAGTAGAAAGTTCATATATATCATCTAAAAAGCTAATTCCACTAATGAGAACCAAGCCAAATATTGCGTATGGATAACTTAAATTATTAGTAAAGAACCAAGCTAAGGTTGCTATCACGAAAATCACCCCTCCCCCACGAATGGTAATTTCACTATGAGAACTTCGTTGATTAGGTTTATCTATAATATCGTAGTGGTCTGCTATTTTAAAATAAAATAATTCTGAAAGAATTAAACCTATACCAAGTAATAAGTATTCCATAAGATGCTAATTATTGTTTTTTGAAACTTTGTATAGTTCTATACATTCCTTCTTCGGTAGATATTGGCAAGAATTCTATTTCTAATGCTTGTTTTATTTTTGTATTGGAAACCACATAATTTTCAGTAAGTTTTTTTAAGCGTTCTGAATTTAATGGTAAGTGTAAATTATCTCCTAAACGTGCTAAATTCTCAATTAGATTTTTATTAACCCTCCAATATCTAGGTTGCTTTCCCGATGCCTGTGCAATAATGCGGATTAATTTATTAGTAGAAAGAGATTCGTCATCAGAAAAGTTATATACTCCACTTGGAACATTTTTTTGTATTAGCAACTGGTAAATTAAATAACATAAATTTTCTATACTCAAAAAAGAGCGTCTATTTTCATAGGAAGTTAATGGCCAAGGAATTCCTTTATCTACAAGTTTATATAATAAATTTAAGTTGCCTTTGTTTCCGGGACCGTGAATCATACACGGACGTATAATAAACAAACGCTTATTTGCAGGTAATCTTTGAGCTAAAAGATACTCTTCTGCTTCTTGTTTAGACTTACCATAGGATGTTTTAGGATTTGGTTTCACCTCCTCAGTTAATTCTCCCTTAACTGTATCAGCTACCGCTTTTACGGAACTAAAAAAGAAAAAGTCTTGTATTTCAGATTTTAAGAATTCTTGAAAAACCTCAATCGTCAAATCAAGATTAACTTTAAAATACTCTTCAGAATTTGCTGTATTGGAAGTATCGTGCGCTTTTCCTGCTAAATGAATTATTGCCTGAGCTTGAGCGTCTATTTTTTGTTTCCATTCATTGTCACGAAGGGAAACGCTATTGAGTCCGTAATTCTTCTTTTTAAGATAAGGAATTAAATTTTGTCCAACAAAGCCCGAAGAACCTGTGATATTTATAATCATATAAAAATATTATTAGTAATAACTTTTTAATACTTTACCATATACCACTTTTTCTGAAAATTCTTCTTCATATATTTTTTTACTATTCTGCCCTAATAACGATAAATCTTGTTTTAATAATGTCTCAATGGCTTTGAGTAGCTGTTGCTTATCTTTAGGCTCAACTAATATTCCATTTTTTGAGTCTTTAATTAAGTGGTTACATCCAGGCATATTGGTTGTTATAATTGGCTTTGCCATTGCCATGGATTCCAATAAAAATCTAGGTGTACCTTCACGGTAATAGGTTGGTAAAACCGCTATATCTGAAATAGCAATTAGCTCATTGATATCATTTCTTTTACCCAAAAAAAATATATGTTGATTTTTATTAAATTCTTCAATATCTTGTTCTGTAAATGAATTAGGGTTATTAGAATCTATCCAGCCTGCAACTATCAAATTTATAGGACTATCACGGTACATAGAGTTATATTCTATAACACTATCCACTAAATAGTTCAATCCTTTTTGCTTCAACAATCTGGATACAAAAATTAAGTTGAGTGAATTTGTATTTTTGATATTTCCTAAAATTTTTGATTTTAAGTTTAATTTTGGCACTACACTTTTATTAAATTTATCTTCATTCACCGCACTGCCTTTAATCACTAGATACTTCTTACGATTGCCAAATTCTTTTTTATCTTCAAAATTTTGAAAAATAAATAAGGCATTAAAAAACTTATAATTAATCCTATAACCACCTTTTATTATTAACTGAATAATTTTATACCTAATACCACTATTAGTAAATGCTACTCCCAAGCCTGTGATATGGTTAATAATTTTACTTTTCTTATTGGCAAAATAAGCTACTGATGTTCCCAAAAGATTAGGTTGTAACCGATATAAATGGACGACATCAAATTTTTGGTTTTTAAATATCATGTATAATTGCCTGATAAAAGAAAGCATACTTTTTAAGTTTCTTTTACGTATATCTATATTAACACTAATAGTTTTAACTCCCTCTTTTTCAATTTTCTCTACAAAACCATCATTAGGAACTATTGCTATAACTTCATGTCCTTTCCTTTGTAAGAACAAAGCATAACGAAGACGTGCTCCATAAAAATCTGAACCAAAATTTTCTACTAAGGCTATCTTCATTTGGACTCCTTACTTAATGCATTCACTTTACTTACTACTTTTTCAAAAAAATCAATTCTTCTTTTTTCTAATAATTCTGCACCATATTTTTTTGCCTTTTCAAAATTATCACTTGCCATTTTCATCCTTAAATTCGAATTAGAAAGAACTTTTTTTAAATCTTCATAAAGTTTATGTACATCTCCCGGCTTATGTAAAAATTCTTCATTAATTAATTCTGGTATTCCGGCCACACTAGATGCAAGAACAGGACAAGCCCTACTCATCGCTTCGATTATTACTCTAGGTAAACCTTCTTGTTTTGATGGATGAATATATAAATCAAGTGAATCTAGAAAACCAAATATTTCTTCACCTACCTGAAGCCGACCGACAACTTTACAGTTTTCTTCTAATTGATTTTCTTTAATTAGCTTTTTAATGTAATTTTGATCTCCACCACCAACTAAAAAAAATTGAAATTTAAGACTTGGTGAGTTTTCCTTGAGTTTTTTTAAAGCTTTTACCGCTATATCAAAACCTTTATACTTAGTATTTAGATTACCAATAATACCAATCTTAAATACTTTATCGTTATCTTCCTGCTTTCTATTAATTAATTGAAGATGATTCTCTTTGACTGAAGCACTTACAATAGGGATTTGTACATTTGAGGCATATGTTGTTAGTCTAGATTGTGACGGATATCTTTTTTGTAAAAAATATTGAGTTACATAAGTTGATGCCATACAGCTTTTAACGATTTTCTTCATTTGAAAATATCGCACAGGAGCCTGTAATTTAATAAGCAAAGAACCATAATTCCATGTGCTATCCCAAGCACACCCTACTACTTCAGTAACATAAGGTTTGCTATGCTTTTTGCATAATTTATATGCAAAATATCCAATAGTAGAAGGAACACGTATGATGACAAAATCAACCTTCTGAATATATTCCTCTAGCTTATTGTTAATATCAGGTTTAAATTTATAATAATCAAATCCACCTTTAACTTGAAAAAGTAAATCGAATTTAACATTAGATGTGGAGGACTTTATTAATCCAAATTTACTTTCATTTTCATCAATCTCTCTTCCCCTAGAAACTATGTATAAGTAATCAACATTTTCTAAATATCTTTTCCATGCAAATGTAGGTAAACCCCCAGAACTATAGTACTCATTATCTTTTCTATAAAAAATGTGGTCATGAACGAAGAGTGCTCTCATTAAATGTTTTTTATAAACTTAGCAGGAACCCCTGCTACTAGCGATTTTTTTTGTATACTTTTATTAACTACTGCTCCTGCCGCCACGACACTTCTACTATTTATAACAACTCCATCTAGGATTCGCACCCCACAACCTACCCAAACATCATCTCTAATATCTATCCCCCGTTTAGTAATTGGATTGTATTTAATAGGAATATCGAAGTCATTCCAAGTATGATTAGCAGCGACAAGTGAAGTTGCGTGAGCTATTGATACATTGTTACCTAACCTAATCCCTCCATTACAATCAATCATACAATTTTCATGAATACTCACATTATTTCCACAAGAAAAATTTTTCAAATTCTTAATTATGGTGTTTGCTCCTATACTTACATTATCACCAACACATTGTGCTTTGGCTTTTAGTATAATATACCGAATCATCTTGGCTATCAAACCATTAAATGGCATTATAGAATGCCATAAAAAAAGACATATAAAACTAGGAACAATTTTAAATATCCATGAAATACTATTTAAAATAGGTTTTAACAATCTAAATTTATCCCTTCCAGCCATTATTCAATTTAAAAATAAAAATTACTTTTCAAAAGTAATTTTTCTAATTATTATATAAAGTTATTTGTCAGAATTTTACATAAATCACAGATATAGTGTTTAAAAAATTCTCCTTATAACGAAAAGTGGCACAAAATTAATAAACTAATCTTATTCACTCTATTAAAATTAGTTTAATAAAAAAAACAGTCTATAACTACTCTATTTCGATTATATTGTTTTTTTCTATTTTATTTAAATTAACCTGAGCACTTATTTTTATTTTATCACCTAATATATTCGTTATTTTCGGGTTACAAATCTGAATATACGGGGCTAATCGTTGATTAATTTCAAAATCTATTCCATTAATTCTATTCTTTCTTAGTACTGGATTATCTATAACAATTTTCCCAGATATTATACGATATTTTTCACTAGGTATTAAATCTTTATAACCAGCAATGCGAATACCTATTGGCGATAACTCATCAAGATGATCAGAAATGGTCAAGTTAATATGATTATCACCTAATTTAGGCAGTTTACGTAACATCAAGTCTATTCCTCTCGCTTTATTATTATAGGTGACACAATTAACAACTTCAATATTGTTGGTTTTCCCAGGACCTGGTTCTATATCTATACCTGATTTAGGAAAAGTATCATAACTATTGGCAAAAACGGAATGATAAATCTTAATATTTATTCCTGCTACAATAGATAAACCGTTCCTTCGATTATGATTACATACTGTATTATAGATATCGATATTCTCACTTTCTTTTTCTAGAGTGGTTCTACTTTCACTACGATTCCAGATTTGACCTATATAAATCCCATCTCCCCAGCAATTTTTAATATTTGCATTAAAAATTTTCACATTGGCACTACTCCTAATAGCTATTCCCATGCCCCATTCTCCTTTATCCCCAAGATGTTTTTCTGCATCAGCTAAAATATTTGCATTAAAAATTTTTACATTTTTTACTTGATGAATGCGCAAAACCTCATAAGTTCCTTTAGTGGAAGGTTTTAAAATTATTTTTGAATTTGGTTGAAATAATACTGCAGTATTTTCGGAAATAGTAAGTCCGATATCATTTATAAGAACCGGAAAATCAGGCATTAATATAGTATTATACTTATCTAAACCCCGTTGCAGTTCCTGCGTATAATCTATATCCCCTTTTCTTGAAAACCCATTGGGCAACAAAGTTGTTAAATCAATGGCCTTCTTGTAATATTTTTGGTAAAGCTTCTCTATTCGATCAACTTCACATTTCTTAGGAATTATATTTTGAGGAACTTCAGATTGTGCACAACTATTTATAGAAAATATTGTAAAAAATAATAATATCATTTTTCCTCTCACCCTAAATACCTCCTTTAAAAACAATATAAATACCATACAATGCTATTAATACAAAAGTAGTATTTTGTATAATTTTTTTTCTCTTTCTCCTAGATATAAATGTATAAAAATACATAGCTAAAATGAACATTGCTGGATATACACAATATATTCTCCGAACATTAATAATGGAAGATGCCGCAAGGAGAAGCAATATACTTATTCCAAATAAAAATTTTATTTCTAAGGGAACTTTTTTAAACATTTTTTTTCGAAAACCATATAAAATAAACCCCCAAATGTATATCCATACTACAGCGGCAACACTCTCCATAAATCGCCAAGGGGTAAAATAACCAGCTACTGAATATTTTTGATATGCCTTACTTTGTCTATCGGGAAACAAGCCTCTCCAAAATGGAACTGCTGGAGCTATTTGACTATTTGTAGCCATAAAAACCTGTTTAACTCCTGGAGGAAGTCTTGAAAAAACTGCCCCTGCCGAGGCTTCTTCCCTATCTACATTTTCTACACGTTCTGTATATACTTCTGTGTTTCTTTGAAATTTATTTATTAATATTGGTGAAATAGCAATTAAAGATACTGGCATGAATACCACTAACATTAATAATATATTTTTATTTTTCTTTGACTTAAAATAAAAATAGCTCAATATATATATTACAAAGAAGAGACCGTGTTCTAATCGAAAGCCAGCAATTAAAATTAATAATACAATAAGTTTTAAAAGAACATTTTTTTTTCTATCGTAATTGATAAGTAAATATGTTCCTAGAGTAAATAAAAAATATATATGAGGATCCCTATTAAAGACTATAGAATAAATGCATACAAAAGAAAAAATGCTAAAAAAAATAGTATATTTTAAAGATTTATTTTGAGGAAAATATTTTCTAAAAGATAAATATATAAAAGGCATTGAAAAAGAGCCTAACCAAACGCTCTGCATTTTTTGCACTAATATATTATTTTGATCTATTATCTGAGCAAATAAAGAAAGTAACAAATTAATAAAACTAAAGAGGGGATAACGAATAGTTTCTGGTAAAATCCTCAAATACTGAGACCAAAAATCCTGAAATGAATTCATTCTATAATCTGAATTATTCCAAAACCGCATAGAATCAACCATCATAAAAAACTCCCTACTAGGATCTTCAACGTATAAATAATTCGTGATATACATATATAAACTATAGATACAAAAAGAAATTATAAAGACTATACGTACATTTCTTTCTTTAAATTTATTCTTTAAATACACACAACTAAATAACAACATCGCCACCCATACTACCAAAAATGAGAACCATCCACTATATACAGTATAAAACAATGTTGAAGAAAGTGTAAAAATGAATAGGGGTAGAATAAAGCTTTTTGATAAGTTATCTATTTTCATTTCCATATCAGGTTAGCACAATAAGCATATACTTAAATTAATTATTAAACTTAGTAAAGCATTTCAAGTCTTAAAATTTTTATAAATCTCAAAAATATTCGATGCCATATTTTCTACCGAAAACTTTTCAGCAAACTTGTGTGCTTCATTTATTCTTAATTGATTATCACTATTGTTCAACAATTCTAGTAATTTATTCCTAGCTTCATCTATATGATTGGGACTAAAAAAATAGCGATGATAAGCGTTATACACAGCTTCATAATGGGGCAAAATATTTGATGCTGCTATAACCAAATTACAATATTGGGCTTCTATTAAAACATTCCCAAAGCCTTCATACAAGGAAGGGAAAATAAAAATATTAGAAGTATATAAATAAGGTGCTATGTTAACTTCCATTCCTGTAAATAAAACTTGATTCTCTAAACCTAAGTTTTTTACTTGATTTCTAATCTGTGGTAATAAATCTCCGTCGCCAATTAATATAAGTCCAAATTTATTTTCTATAGGATTTAATTTTTCAAATAAACTAATTAAGTATTCATGGTTTTTTTGTTCTTTAAAACTTCCTATATGTACAAATACCTTATCTATATTTTTTTTAAATGTATATAATTGATTTTCTTTTTTTTCTGAAAGCTTCGGATAGTTTTCAAATTTACCGAAATCAACCCCATTATATAAAATAGTATATTGGTCATCTTCAGTTAAATTATTTATCTTTTCTTCTGGGATATAATAACGTAAATTGGCTTTGGAATGCCCGATTATTTTAGAAGCATATTTAATCGTGAGATTTTTGTGATAAGTTAAATAAATCTCACGAAGTCTTCCTAAGACAGGCTTACCTTTCCAGTTATTACGAAACATAGCTTTTTCATTATGAATGGAAACCAAAATTGGAATATTAAGCTTATAGCAAACCTTAGCAAACAGCCCAGAGGTATGCCCATACCGACTATGGACAAGGCCATAGTCATTTTTTAAAAGAATGGAGTTCAAAAAAATAGCATCTTTAAATGGTTTTTTATGAGAGCCAAAGCCAATCAACTTAACTCCTAATTTTTCATATTCCGCATCTAAACTACCTCCCAATGAACAAAGTATATCCATCTTTATTCCTTTTTCTAAAAGATAAGGAATACACGAAAGTAGTGTTTTCTCTATACCGCCCATTTCAAGTTTACTAATAATTGTTAGCACTCTCATTCTTTTTACAAATTATATTTATTTTTCAAATATTGTTTTTTTATAGAATTATTGAGGCCATTAATTTTATCTATATGGGGAAGTATCTTTTTCTTATAGTCTTGGACTGAACTAATGACCTTGGCAGGCACCCCCGCCACTACTGTATTTGACTCAATATTCTTAGTAACTACAGAACCAGCGCCTATAACTACATTATCCCCTATTGTTACACCAGGCATAATTGTAACCCTAAACCCGATAAAAACGTTACTTCCTACAACTACTGGTTTATAAATAAATGCTTCAGGAATTTCATCCCTAAATATATCTAATGAACCATCATGAGTCAAAAATTGCACTTCACCTGAAAAAAGACAATTACTACCTATAGTAACTAAGTATGGTTCAGACCCAAACATGCCGTGTCTACAAGAAACAATTCTATTATCACCCCCTATATTAACTCCCAATTTCTTAGCATATTTTACAGGTTTTTTCCACGCTAAATATCGTAAATAAATTTTTTTAATCATATTTTCCTTTTTTACAATTGTTTTTTTATAAACAGAATAAAAACTGTATAATACAACAAAAACGTAAATCCTTCCGTATATAATACTATATATGCAACATCAATTAATCGACTAGATGGCATAGTATAGAATAAACCAATTAACAACGCAAAAGAAACAATTGATATTGGCAACTTAACCCATTGTTTTCTAATACAAGTTAAAGCTGTAGCAATGAATATGTAACTAAATGTAATAGTAGCTCCAAGCAAAACTACTAATAAAACATTTGAATATTTTGCATATTTCTCATTGTATAACAACAAAAGTAAATTTTCCCCTCCAATATAAGCTATTACAGACAATAAAGCACCTATGAAAAAACCTATTAATACCATTTTAAAAAGTAATTTATTAAAGGACTTTATTTTTTTTTCTAGAATATAATTAGACAATTTCGGAATGGCTGATTGAGCCAAAGAACTAATAAACTGCCCACCCATTGATTTAAAATACAACAAACTTCCAAAAACCCCTAACATTTCCACACCTAAGATATCTTCTACTTTTAACCTAGGATAATTTAAATAATATTTATCAATCAATATTGCCAAAAATATTGGTGAGCATAAAACTAATAGCTTTTTTAAATTCTCTTTTTTAACAATTATCAACCTTAAAGATTCATAAGTAACGAATCCTCTTTGCACTACTTTCTTCCTTTCATAAAACAAATAAATTAAAAGCCAGACACAGACATAAGAAACAAGTGAGATTATTAGATTTTCAAAAAACAAGGATACAATTAGCACCGTAATTACCGCTGCCACACCTCTTAAAATTCTTGAATATGCTACATAATCCAAGCGATGGCCTTTTTGATAAACACCATACATCAAATCAATTTGCGATTCAAAAACTTTAATTAGTGAAACTAAAAAAATAACCCATACATACTCAGGTTTAAAAAAAATAGCGGCTAAAAATAACCCTAGGACTCCAATCAAGTTAAAAAAAGATCTAAAGCTTAAATAATCATTTAATTTTAAATGTGTAGAAGGGTCTGTTATATAAAAATTTCGCAACTGCATATCTAAGGCCATCATCAAAGGAGTTGTAAATGCCCCTGCATATATAAACATACCAACATCTTCAGTAGGGAAAACCTTAATAAAGATTAATAATATTAAATACTGGCAAGCTGCATATACCAAATTTCCTATTAAAGCGAAACTAAAATTCTTTTTAAGAGATAATACCACTATAAATTATTTTTAACAGGTTATATTTTGTGATTATAGTTTTATCAAGAATTTATTTTAAACAAAACAGTTGTCTACTGGAAACTTCAACTGTAATAGTCCAAATTTCAGAAAATTTATTAAAGATAAAAGAAAGTGCAGATGAACACCTTTACCTTTTATCTTATACAAATCTCAAGAAAACTAATTCAACAATAGATTATTCACTGTAAGCTTATTAAGTATTTTATCTAATATAAACCAAATACTTATTTAATATTAAAAAAAGCAAAACTACAATATCTACTTTTCATACACTCTTAAAAAAAGACTTTCGTTTAAAATTTTATCTAATCATTAAGTTATTTAGTTAACAATTAATTTAGACCTTAATCAATTAAAGAATAGTAACCATTCAAGTTGTCTATCTATATTCTTGAATCTAACAATAAAAAGACTTACTTCTTTAAAATACTACTGAACGGTTAATAAAATCATAATTTATACAGTTTCTTTTTTTTGTCATTAATCTATTTTTATCTTTACCCAAAATTTGAAAAACTGGAAAGGAAAAAGAATTAAACTAATTTAATATTATGAAAAAACTTACACTATTATTTTCTTTGTTTATAGCATTTACAGCTAGCGCTCAAGAAGAAAATTCTACAGAAAACTTTAATCATTGGTCTATTGAGGTAATGGGCGGACTCAATAAAGCCGCAAGACCAGTTTCTAATGGCTATTATTCCCCTACACCCGGTGCTTGGAATGCCGATTTGGGACTCAGGTATATGATAAATGATAAATTTGGTTTAAAATTTAATCTTGGCTACAATAATATTCAAGAAGGTGATGATTCTCCTGCATTCGATTCTAAATTCTACAGAACTTCTTTAGAAGGTGTTGTTAATATTGGCTCAATACTCGGTTTCAGAGAATGGACAAATACATTTAATATATTAGCTCATGGAGGTGCTGGGGTTTCTAGGTTAGAACCAGGAGATGATTCTATTTACAGCGACAAAGAGGATTACATGGGCACGTTTATCGCCGGTTTAACCCCTCAAATACGTTTAAGCGATCACTTTGCTTTAGTTGGTGATTTAAGTATAATGGGAAATGTAAGACAAGATATTTCTTGGGATGGCAATCGCAAAACATCAACAAGAGGTTTTGACGGAATGCTAATGAACGGATCGATAGGACTTAATATATATTTAGGTAAAGCTGAACAACATGCTGATTGGATAGATTTATCCGAAAAAACAAAATTACAAAATGAATTGGATTCTGTTCAAAAGCGAGTTGCTAAACTTGAAAAAGATTTAATGGATGAAGATCAAGATGGTGTCCCTAATTATTTAGATAGAGAACCTAATACTACTAATGGAGTTGCAGTAAACTCAAAAGGTGAAGCTGTTGATAAAAACAACAATGGCATACCTGACGAAATTGAGTCCTCGCTTGATAATAGATATGTCCCTAAAGCAGAAGAAAATAATTCATATGGTAGCGGAAGTGGCTCTAGTGCTATAAAAAAATTACTTAATGACGGCTATGTAAATGTATATTTTAAGTTTAATAGCGACCAACCTGAAACATATTCTTTAGAAGCTATTAATTACCTTGTAAAGTATATGCATGAAAATCCAAATGCTTCCGCTGAATTAATTGGATATGCAGATGAAATTGGTGGAGAGCAATACAATAAAGAATTATCTGAGAGAAGAGCTAAGAAAGTTTATAATATCATTGCTGCGACTGGTATTGATGAGTCTAGACTAAGCTACAGAGGAGCAGGAATTGATGATTCTGTAGAAAAATCTTCTTCTAATGCAAGACAAATCGTAAGAAGGGTTACATTCAAGCTTAAATAATTATTTAATTCTTTAAAAAAAATTAGATTTTAAAAGGTTAACCAAGTTATGGTTGACCTTTTTTATTTGGGCTGAAATTGTTTAAGCACTAAAAAAAGGTAAATAAACGAAACTTCTCCTTTACTAAAACACCTTAAACTTTAACATCCTACACATATTTAGATTAAGTATTCTGAAAAAATAAAATGCTTTTAATAATTTCGATAAGGATCGGATCACCACTTCCTCTCAGAAACTATTCTACACATATATGGTTTAAAGTTTTATTAATTTCCAAAGAACCTAAAAAGACTACTAAAAAAAGACGACGGTTTTTATCCTATTAAGTAACAATATTCTCAGTGATCAGCATACTTCTTTTTTATATTGAAAATAATAGAAATTATTTTAAAATCATCAACCTTTTCAATCAACCATTTTATTACTATTTGACCTCCTCCCGGTAAACTGTACAATTTAAAATTAGAGGATCTGAGCAAATAAATGTTTAACTTTAAAAATAATATTTGCTTATGAAACGATCAAAGTTTACAGAGTCACAGATTGTCTTTGCCATCAAGCAAGCAGAGACTGAAACGCGCCTATCGGAGGTATGTCGCAAGATGAGGATCAGTGAGGCAACCTCCTACCATTGGAAGAAAAAATACGGAGGATTAGGGGTATCCGAATTGCGAAGGTTAAAGAATTTGGAGGAGGAAAATTCCCAATTAAAGAAGCTTATGGCAGACTTAAGCTTGGATAAACAGATCCTCAGGATGTATTGAAAAAAAGTCCTAAGACCAGCTAATCGGCGGGAGTTGGTCGGTAAAATACGGATGGAATATGATATTTCCATTAATCGCTGTTGTGCTCTGGTGCTGCTTTCTAAAAGTGTTTTCTACTATAAAAGTATTAGCCGTGGTGATGAATTGGTGCGCATGCGTATGAAAGAAATTGCTGCTACCCGGGTTCGTTACGGGTTCTGGAGAATTTATATCCTATTGCGCCGAGAAGGTTTTTTAGATAACCACAAGTGGGTGTATAGGCTCTATTGTGAGAAGGTCTTAACCTAAGATCTAAATGTAGGAAAAGGCATCGCTCAGCTGCCAATAGAAAGCCAGTGCCTGGAAATGCTTCTAGTTTACACGAATGCTGGAGTATGTACTTTGTTACTGACCAGTTGTACGATAGCACTCGATTCAGAGCCTTAACTATAGTGGATAATTATAGTCGAAAATGTCTTGCCATCTATGCAGGAAAATCCTTAAAAGGAAGTGATGTGGTACAAGTGATGGAAAATATTACCTTTGAGATTAATCAGCTGCCAAAAAGAATCAAGCTAGACAATGGAGTGAGTTTATAAGTAAAGTTTCGGATAAGTGGTCTTATGAAAATAAAATAGAATTGGACTTCTCACATACCGGAAAAACCTACAGACAACCCTTTTATCGAAAGTTTTAATGGATCGTTCAGGGATGAATGTTTGAACGTGAACTGGTTCATGTCCAGAAGAAATTTGACCACTAGAGGGAAGATTACAATGGTTTTAGACCACATAGCTCATTGGGAGATATGTCCCCCAATAAGTTATTGAAATAAATAAAAATGACTCAGATTTTCTACTTTTGACTGGTTCGTAATTTGGGAGGAGGCCACTATTGACTCAATGATTAAGAGTTCAACAGTACACAACAATTAAAAGATCAATATGCTAATGCTAAAAAAAGGAAATAAATATCTCTGAAAATTTGACTCATTGACTTGCTGAGGAATATCCAATGCCTTTATGTCGTAGTAAATATTGAGCCTCTCTCTTCTATATTTACAATAACTCAAGTCCATTAATGTTAATTATTAAGAATCTTAACTTTATAAGAGGTATTAAGTTATTTTGCTCCCTAAACTTTAATTACTATTAAATATTTTTTTACTTATCTATTTATAAAATTTAATAGCAGATAATAATTTTAGATTTTTCTTTTTACTTTCATAAAATATAAGCAATCAACTTATTTATAATATATGGGCAAATACAAAAAGCATTAAAATAAAATTAACCTGAAGCCAAATTCATTGATTAAAAAAAGAGCTTTCTAAACTACCAAAATTTCCAAAATGGATCTTTATTTTCGTCATCTGATGCATATCCATAACCATAGCCATAATTCACATCATTTTTAACTCCATTTAATACTATAGAGATATTATTCAATTTGTTATCTTTATTTAAATTTTTAATATGATCTATTAATTTTTTATCTGTCATATCCTGTTTAACCATATACACCGTCACATCCGCATTATCAGAAATCAGAAGACTATCAGTCACATAAACCGTAGGAGCAGTATCTACAATTATATAATCGTAAGCCTCTCTTGCATCTCTTATCAGTTCTGAAAACTTATCATTCTTTAATAATAATTCTGCAGGGTTCGGAGGCACACTTCCTGAATACAAAATATCCAAGTTTTCAAAATGAGAAGAAGACTGTTGAATATATTTACTAAAATCTGACGAATTACTATTCAAAAAATCTGAAAGACCGGGTATATTTTTATTTATCTCAAAATATTGATGAATTTGAGGATTTCTTAAATCACATCCTATTAAGAGAACTTTTTTAGAAAAAGAAGAAAAAATCTTGGATAAGTTCAACGCTGTAAATGTTTTTCCTTCTCCCTTTATAGAAGAAGTAACAAATATAACTTTATCATGTTTAGCTCCATTTCTTTTAAATTGAGATATAATATTAGTTCGGACTATTCTAAATGACTCTGCCAATATTGATTGATCACTTTTTGTAATAAGTTTAGGGTGACTAGCAGCAAGTAGAGGGATTTCCCCTATAATAGGTATTCGCCTTTCTAAATAATTTTCAAGGTCTTCTCTATTTTCAACACTCGTCTTAAAAAGAAATTTTAAATACAAAACACCAAATGGTAATAGTAAACCTAACATCAATCCAGCAAGAATAATTATTTTCTTTCTAGGAGCCACAGGTAGAGTATTTGTATAAGCATAATCTACTATCTTTATAGTAGGAGAGGTAATTGCATAAGAAAGTGCAGCTTCTTCTCTCTTTTGTAACAAAAATAGATATAGCCGTTCTTTTATACCTTGCTGACGTAAAATAGTCTTTAATTCCTTTTCTTTTTGAGGAAGACTATTTATCTCGCCAGAATATTGATTCTCCCTTCCTTTTAACCTTGCATAAGAAGTTCGCAAACCTTTTAGATATGAATCTAAACTAACAAGTATATTATTCTTAAGCTGTTCTAATTTATCATTTAATTTTAGTACTACCGGATTTTCCTCTGTCGAGGAAACAAGCAAACGATTTTTTTCTATAATCAGTTCATTATACTTATTGGTCAACTCATTAATAGCTTTACTTTCTATCCCCAAATTTGCCGGTAATAAATCATATTCTGTCTGACTTTTTAATAATTCCTCAAAATCATTAGCGAGCGCTAATTGAGTTTCTATCTTGAATTTTTCAGCTTCAGAGCTTGCCTCTTTATTAAACAACTCCTCTACGCTAGATTCAACCGTAACTACATCGTTCTTTTCTTTAAATTCTACCAATCCCGACTCGACAGTATCTAAATCCTGAACCAGTAACTCCAAACGTTCTTCTACAAATTCTTTAGTGCGTTTAGAAATAAGCCTATTATCTTCTATACCATCTAGATTAAATACATCTATTAATGTATTTACAATAGCCTCATTTTTGTATCGATTTGGTCCATTTATACTAAGACGAAGAATATCACTTTTATCTCCAATTGGTTCTATTATTAAATTTTTAGCAAGATAATTCAATAATTTATCCTCTGTGTGATATACTATTTTGTAGCTACTATTTGTGAGATTAGTATTACTTGAAATTTTAGGCTTTAAGATAAATGAAGTTGAAAATTTATTGATAGTATCCCGTAAGGAATAAGTAAAGGTGGCATCCTTATTTTCATTATACAAAGTAAAAACTGAATCGTTTTTAAAATTAACCTCATAAACTATATCTTCTAGCTCAGAATAATCGACACGTAACCATTCGACTTTAAAAGGCACATTTTCCCCAAATAACAATTCTTCTTCAAAACTAGAAACTTCATAATAGGAAGTGTTGAGATTTAATTTTCTAATTACATCTCTTTGTAATCTTTTAGATTTAAAAATTTGTATCTCATTTTCTAAATTAACTTTATTGTAATTAAATAAAGTTGAAGTATTACTTAAACCAGATAAGTCAATTCCACCTTCATCATCTTTTAGAATTTTTACTTCAGAAGTAGTTCTATATATAGGAGTAGCATATTTTAAATATAATACAGCAACCAATAAAAAAATTAAAACAGATATTAAAAACCAAGGCCAATAACGCAGGTATTTGTATAGTATATATTTTAAGTTTTCGTCTTCAGCATTATTAGCTTCCAAATTATTTGTCTGGTATCCTTCCATTTATCTTACTTATCTAAAAATCAAAACTGCAGCACTCATTAATATTGACATCACCGAGATTATATTACCCACATTACCTATAAAACCAGCAGATTTTATTTTTGGGTTATTAGGTTCCACATAAACCATATCATTTTGTTTTAAAAAGTAATAAGGGGTATTCATCCAGTCTGTTTTGGTAAGATCAATACTTTTTGTAGTTAATATTCCATCTTCACTTCTAAAAATTGTGACATTCTTACGTTCACCTTGTATTGTCAAATCGCCTGCCATTCCTAAGGCTTGCGGCAATGTTACTGTTTCTTCAGCAATAGTGTATGTACCAGGCGCCTTAACCTCTCCCATTATTGTAAATTTAAAATTCACTAATCTAACCTTAACATTTACATCTTTTACAAATTGAGAAAGCCTATCCGAAAGAAGCTTTTGAACTTCTTGAGTACTTTTACCTTCCACGTACACTTTTCCTAAACCCGGATAATTTACATTCCCGTCCTTATTTACTAGATAGCCTTCTAACTTTAACAAATCCATCTGTCTATTCCCCCCTTGAGAGGTTAAAGTTTTTTCAAACATAAATGGCATTAAGGTTTCTGGCTCTAAAGCGGTCAAATCTATTTTCAAAATATCATTTACCTGAATTTTTGGATGATGATATATAGAATCTATATTAATCAAAGGAAGGGAATTACTGTCCTGAAAATAAACCACTTCCTCTTTGGTAGCACAACTTCCCAAAGAAATAATCAGTAATAAAAGTAAAATTTTTTTCATACGCGCAAATATATGTAACTTTTGTTTCTAAAAAAATGTAGATTTGCAACAAATTTCACCTCATCCCCCACAGCCTGATTATTAAAAAGTTAAAAAAAATTGTAATCAGATTAAAAAAATTATATTTAATCATTTTATAACTTTAATGTGTTGAAAAAGAGCTTACAAATCAAAATTACAATCCTCAAACTTGCACAAAAAATAGTTAAAAATTATGTCCCTAGATGGATAATTTTTTCTATTGATTTACTTTTATGCCTTATAGCAATCAATACCGCATTCTTTTTTGTTTCTACACTACAGCCAAGTGGTTTATCATTTTTGAATATAACATGGGAACTAGGAGCTATATTGTTTATACAATGCATTTTCTTTTTTATTTTTCAATCTTATCAAGGACTCGTTAGATATTCTAGTTTTAAAGACGCTATAAAACAACTACAGGTCACTGTAAGTTGTGTTGCCACAGTTTTAGTAATAAATCATATTGATTTTTATTTCTTCTCTCATAAACTAATTTATGATGCCGGAATTTTAATTTACGGCTTTATTGCTTATTCGCTATTATTTTTCTTCAGAATTACAGTGAAAAGAATTTATGAGCTAATAAATCATTCTAATCATAAATCATTAAAAAAAGCATATATTTTAGGTACTTCGGTTTCCGATGTTGCTATGGCAGAAGGTTTAGTCTCTCAAAACTTTAATCAATTTAACATAATTGGCTTTATAAGTATAGACAGTAATTCTACTAGAAATAAAATTTTTAATTTACCTATTTACAGTATAGATGAAATTAAACACTCCAATTACTATTCTAAATCACTTATTGTAAGCGACCAAACATTAACCAAATTAAAAAAGTCCTCAAAAGATACTATTAATGAGTTATTAGAACTGAAAATAAAAATATACAAATTACCTAAAATCGTAGATTGGGATCATACTGATTTCAAAAATCTCAAAGAAATTAAAATTGAAGATTTATTAAGAAGAAATCCTATTAAACTGAATAACAAAAAACTTTTTCAGATATATGAAAACAAAACCGTATTGGTTACCGGGGCTGCTGGATCTATTGGAAGTGAAATTGTAAGACAACTTATTTCATTTGATCCTGATAAGATACTTTTATTAGATCAAGCAGAAACCCCTTTACATGAACTTACGGTTGAATTGCAAAAAGACTATCCCAATCTTAAATTTGAAAAAATCATTGCCAACGTAAGAGACAAAAATAGAATTAGTCAAATATTCAAAACTTATCTTCCTGAAATTGTATTCCATGGGGCTGCCTACAAACATGTCCCTATGATGGAAGACAATCCGGTTGAATCATTAAGTGTAAATTACAAGGGAACTAGAATCATTGCCGATCTAGCCATAAAATACAAAGCTGAACGTTTTGTATTTATTTCTACCGATAAAGCAGTCAATCCTACCAATATCATGGGCGCTTCCAAAAGAGCGGCAGAACTTTACATACAATCTTTATCTAAAGATTTAAATACCAAAGTTAATTTCATCACTACAAGATTCGGAAATGTTTTAGGTTCTAATGGTTCTGTAATACCACATTTTCAAAAGCAAATAAAAAACAACGGCCCAGTCACGGTAACTCACCCTGAAATCACCCGCTATTTTATGACGATTGATGAGGCTTGCCAATTAGTTTTAGAAGCTGGCGCCATGGGAAAAGGTGGAGAGATTTACGTATTTGATATGGGTAAACCTGTGAAAATTGTAGATTTAGCCCATCAATTAATTCGTTTAACAGGATTAACTCCCAACGTAGATATCAAGGTTGAATTTACAGGGCTTAGACCGGGAGAAAAATTATACGAAGAGCTACTTGCAGATAAAGAAACAACATTACCAACGCATCATAATAAAATTATGATTGCCAAAGCTTCTCATTATTTTGATCAATCAAAGATTTCTTTACTACATTCTTTAAATTCAAATATAGAGAATTATAAAACTGAAAAAACGTTGATGGATTTAAAAAAACTAGTTCCTGAATACTCTTCTGCTATCCATAAAAATGAAAAAGATAAATTATCTCATACAAATAAAAGGTTACAGAATTGAGTGTAACCTTTTATAAGTTTATAATACCATTACTAATTAAGAATTCAATTTTTTAGCATCTTCTAAAAACTTTTCCAAACCAATATCGGTTAATGGATGTTTCAACAGACCTTCAATAGAAGAAAGAGGTCCCGTCATTACATCTGCTCCGATTTTGGCACAATTCACTACATGCATCGTATGTCTTATGGATGCCGCAAGAATCTGAGTTTCGAAACCATAATTATCATAAACCTGCCTAATATCTGCAATTAAATCCAACCCATCTGTAGAAATATCATCTAATCTTCCTATAAATGGCGAAACATACGTGGCTCCCGCTTTTGCAGCTAAAAGTGCTTGTCCCACAGAAAACACTAACGTACAATTGGTTTTTATATGATTATCTGAAAAATACTTAATAGCTTTTACTCCTTCCTTAATCATCGGAACTTTCACTACAATCCGCTCGTGAAGTTCAGCCAATTCTTCTCCTTCTTTCACAATTCCTTCAAAATCTGTAGCTACCACTTCCGCAGATACATCACCGCTAACTATTTCACATATTTCTACATAATGCTTCAAAATATTATTTTTACCGGTAATTCCTTCTTTCGCCATTAAAGAAGGGTTAGTGGTAACTCCATCTAAAATACCCAAATCTTGAGCTTCTCTAATTTGTTCTAAATTGGCAGTATCAATAAAAAATTTCATTTTCTATAGTATTAATCGTTTTAAAATATAAATTAATAGAAAATTTACTCTAAAAACTAACATTTACTATTAAATTTTAATTACATACACATTAAAGTTAAGCTTAAAACATTTTCAAAAAACTCACTTCATCGGATATTCTAAACACTTTATAGATAATTGATTTTTAATTGGTTAGTTAAACTTAATTTTTCTTAATTTTGACAAAAATTCTACAAAAATGTCATTCAATATTAAAGAGGTTGCAATTGCAATATTCGTGGTTTCATTTGCTTTATTCATTTCAAATGAATCTTATGCACAATCACCGACCAACCCGGCAAAAGGATTTAATGTTTTTCTCGAAAACAACATGACCCTTTCAACAAACGAATCTGAAGGTCCGGTCGCTTGCGGTAATGATTTAACCCTTCAAGGGAATTATCAAGTTGCTGTGAATCACACAGGAGATTTTGAAGTAGGAGGCAATAAAATTGGTCTCTTGGTTGGAGGGAAAGTAAACTATCAATCCGGTAATGCTCTACAAGTTAACCAAAATACTTATGCAAAAATTGGTGATGGGCAAGGCTCTTATGTTTGGTATTATGATCAAAACAATGCGGCTTCACCTATTAGAATTACACCCGGCTCAAACTATAATTCCTCCCCAAAGATTATGTTGCAAGCCAACTCTAATCAATTAAACGTTGGTGTAAATAACAATCCGGTTTTTGAAGATAACCTTATAGATTTTTCGAGTGCTTTTCAAGAAATGAGAACTATTTCTTCTAGTATTGCTCAATGCACAGGAAATGCACAATTAACAAATCCTAATGGGCAATCCATTCCTAACACAAATCTTCCAAATCAGGTAAAAATAAATTTACAGAACGGGATTAACTACTTGAATGTTAGCGGCACCGACATGAACAATGTTCAAGTATTTACCTATAACCAACAACCAAATGCTTCAAAAATATTAGTAATTAATGTAGATGCTCCCGGGACGTTTAACTGGAATGTGTGGAATCAAGCAGGCGTAGGTTTCCAAAACTGTCCATACATTTTATACAACTTCTATAATACTACTACCTTAAACATTCAAGGAAATTCTACTGTGGAAGGTACTGTTTATGCTCCTTTCGCAGATATTGTAAAAACAGTTAATCAATCTAATATTGAAGGACAAGTAATTGGTAAATCGTTGGTTCATAGTGGTGGCGAAATGCACTATGCTGTTTTTCAACCTTCACTTACAGGATGCGCCCCTGTTACTGGAGTTCCACCAATAGCAGAATTTAGTGTTAACTCAGCAGAACAATGTTTAGTTGATAACGAATTTACTTTCACCAACACTTCTAATACAGGAGCAGCAACTCAACCTGAAGCTCCTTTAAGCTATCTTTGGGATTTTGGAGACGGAACCACAAGTACAGATATGAATCCTTCAAAAACTTATAGTTCAGCTGGTATTTATACAGTAGAGCTAACCACTACCAATACTTATGGTTCAGATTCTGAAGTAATTCAAGTTGAAGTGTTTTCAACTACCCCAGCAATTGTTTCACAGACTACTTTAACCAGTGGTTCAGGAACAGTAACCAAAGAATTTACACTTACCAACAGCAGTGAGTTTACTAATTACTCTTGGGAACTTTCTGGAGTAGGAAGCAATTTATACCCTAACCAAAGCACGGTAATTTTTGATTTTACTCAGGCAGGCTATTATGAAGTTTTTGTTACTACCACCGACCTTAATGGCTGTGTAAATACCACTATGATTCCTGTAACAATAGAATCTGAAGACGTAAACACAGGAAACGATGGCGGACTGGAAAGCGAAAGTTTAGGAGACGTGGTGTCTAAGCAATACGTTCAACGCAAAAAGAGAAGCATCGCTACTAACTTTAAAAAGGAAAATGCAGCAAAATTCAATAAACGAGAGCTAAAATCTAACTTGGCTGGCAGAGGGCAAAATGGGCAAACTCTTTTAGATATGTTTCCTGCAGAACTAGTTCCCGGTAACACATCTTATATCACCTCGCCAACAGATATTTTAGATTATACAGTAGCTGAAGAGGTATTAAGTGTAGATTTTTCTGTAGAAGGAAAAACAAAAGGAGTAGTATTAGGTATTAAAACTATTGATAGAGTTTACAATCATACCAAAGCTTCTTGTGATAGATTGAAAGGTGCTGAAATTCTAAACATTCAACCAGTTCAAATTGAAGGTTACAATTTTATCATGCAAGCTATAAAACAGAGAAACGGTGTGACCGAATATGCCATTTCTTTTGCAGTAGGAGAAAATTCAAATGAAGAGAATTACACCCTACAATCCAACTGGTATGTAAATGGATATATTCCTTCCAATGAAGTTTTTAACTTTCAAGTTTGGGCTACAAAACCTGAAAGCACTAAAAACCTAGTAAAAGACATTATCAACAACTTAAAGAATTATACTTCTGTTATTCAAACTGAAACACAGAAGTTACCGAAAACTTACGTTGCTAAGGTAGATAGAGATGGTACAGATTTAATTTTAAAATTAAGAAGTAACAAAAAAGACCAAAGTGTTGAAATTATGATGGATGAAGTATACAGTGAAACAAATGGTTTCGCATTACGATACAATCCATTTAAATCTGATGACGTCCAAACTGTAAAAATCGATATTAAAGACGGTTATGAGTACGATGGAAGAATAAACGTAAATGGCGAAATTCAAGATGTGTTTTATCACGCAGACGGAAACTGGGGCTTAGATTACGATGCAACTTATACAACTATTGAAGAATATCGTGTTTCTAACAATTTTGAAAGAATTTATGAAGAAGATGAAATGCCTGTTCACAGAAATGTTCATATTAAAGCTCATAGCGAATACGACTATCTAACTTTATATAAATCTTTATTACCAGGTAATTTACCATCAGATTATACGGAATATAAATATCTTTCTTTTACAGCTAAAGGAAGTGGTTTATTAGAGCTAGGACTTTTAAAATCTTCTATTGAAGAATGGAAAAAACAATACAGAGCTAACATCAACGTAAGAGAAGAAGAACAAACCTATTATGTACCTTTTGAATTTTTCGCTTCTTCCGGCACTAATAAATCAATTACTCTAGATGATTTAACTATGTTAACTTTTACATTTTTACCCGTAGAAGCCGAAACGAATGACTTAGACTTAACCATTGAAAATGTAAAATTCACTAAAACTGCTCCTGAAGGTTATCAAGATTTATTAATAAATATGAAAAATGAGTTTATGGTTTACCCTAATCCTTCTGAAGGAGATTTAAACTGTATGTTGTACAGTGAAGATAAAACTTCTGCAGAACTCAAATTATACGATATTACAGGGAAGATAGTTTATTCAAAAAATATACAATTAAGCGAAGGTAGAAATGATTTAAGATTTAATCTTAACGTAGCTCCTGGTATGCTTTTCTGTAATATTACTTCTTCCAAAACAAATTATGGAACTACAAAGGTAATTTTCAGATAATCTTCAATAATTTTTCACGAAAAGAGCTGTTCAATTGCAGCTCTTTTTTTAATAAAAAAAGCCGGCCCGCATAAAGCAAGGCCGACTCAACGTGGGGTAATTAACATTTAAAAATCAAAAAAAAACTAACCATTATGAAAAACTTACTTACCCATTTGAAATGTGGGCGAAAATACCTCCACGTTTTTGCTTTTCTTCCTTCTGTACACCCAAGCTATTTCAGCTAATTGAAAAACAATCTTCATAGAATCCTTCATCGATAACTTAGAACCATCAGCATGTACCCATCTATTTAAAGGTTGTTCGCAAATATATGCTTGAGCTTTTCTCGTACCAAAATGCTTTTTCATTCGCATAAAAATCTCCACATCAAAAAGCCATTTGGTCACAAACTTCTTTTGAAAAGCAACATTAATTATTTCTCTATTCATTATTTTTGCACCACATTGGGTATCTTTAAAATCCATACCCAAGATTTTTCTTATAATGTAATTAATAGATAAACTAATAATTTTTCTGGCAGATTCTTTAGTGATGTTCGCACCCATTCTGCTAATTCTAGAACCGCTTACAATTTTAAATGAAGAAGATTCTATCGTGTTTACCAAAGCATCAAAATCATTTAAGTTGGTAGAAAGGTCGGCATCTAAAAAACCGATGTAATCTAAGTATCGAAACCTTTCTAAGTAAAGCATTCCTTGTCTCACCGCTTCGGCTTTACCACCATTTTTAAAACAATCATAAACACTTATATATTCTTCACGTCCTTTTTTAAGCTCTTTTAAAACTTCTAAAGTTCTATCTGTACTTCCATCATTCACAAAGCATAAATGATAACCGGAATGTTCTTCCACAAAATTTAAAAACTCTTTGCTAAGTAAACGCTCTTCTTCATTGTAGCAAGGGATTACCACTCCCACACATCTTTTTTCTATAATAGTTTTAGATTGGGTTTTGGCGGGTTGATGATTAGTAGCAAACCCAATAAGTCTTTTCACTCTCGCACAAACCTCTTCTAAGCTTAGCGGCTTTTTCATATAATCGTCAATACCCATTTCAAAAGCTTCAACAATCAAGTCATCTTCTGTATTACCAGATAAAACCATAATAGGGGTTGCATCTCCTTTTTCTTGTTTGATAAATTTCACTATATCTAAACCGGAAACATTTGGCATATTAATATCTACAATTACCAAGTCCGGTAAAAAAGTTTCATATACAAATTTAGCTTTGTTAGATTCAGTTAACGTTTCAACTTCATACCCTAACTCGGTAAGCTTCTTTTTAAGTGGTAATAATACCAACTGCTGGTCGTCTATAGCTAGAATTTTCATACGAGTAATTTTTTTGAATAGTTGTTTGTTTTGATTTTCTTTCATCAAAAGTAGTTCAAAGCTTAAATGAAAATTTTATATTTTGACTAGTGAGGTTTTTTGTTTAGACGAACGGTAATTTTCTATAGACCAATAAATTTTTGTAACTTTTTACTTGAAGCTATCTTTACCTTGTTAACTATAAGAACAATTTCTATTGAAAGAAAAAACCAATAAATACCTAATTGTAGCTTTAATCATTGGCTTGGTTTTTCACGGTTCTGCTGTATTTTTTACCTTAGAAAATACTTACGATGCGTTAATTCATCTATTTTTTGCAGAGCATTATGCCAATAGCTGGTTTGAACCTTGGAACTATAAATGGTACACCGGTTTTACCGTGATGGGCTATCCCCCATTGGTTCATCAAGCAATTGGGTTGTTAAGTTTACTCGGCGGACTCAAATTCGGGATGTTTACTGTGGCAATCATTGCGGTCATTTTATTTATAACTGGAGTTTATAGGTTTTCCTTGCTTATGACCGCAAGCAGAAAAGCAGCAGGATATGCAGCTTTATTGGCCGTATTTTCTTCCACCTTTGTAGAAACCTTGCACATTTTTGGACAGTTACCCAGCATTATAGGAATATCCATTTTAATGCATTCGTTGCCGGAAATTTACCTATGGATTAAAACCGGACGGCATAAATATTTATGGAGAGCTTTATCACTCATTGCAGTAACGGTTACTTCCCATCACGTAACCCCCATTTTCGGAATGGTATTTTTTATCTTTCCATTGATCGGGATGGTCATTATGGATTATTCCAAAGAACAAGTGGGTTCTTTTAAGAAAATTAGGTTTCGATTATTCCTTACCTCCTTTTTCAAATTATTTAAAAGAATTGTCCTTTTTGGCGGAAGTTCACTATTCATAATCATTTTTTGTATTCTTCCCTATTGGATCAACTCTAAGAAAAACCCTATTACCCAAGTTCCCATTCCGCATGGAAGTCGGGATAATTTTTTAGAAGTCACTTCATCGGGATTGGTGTTTTTTTTAATTCCATGGGGAATTTTACTATTTCTATTGCCCTATATTTTTTATCGGTATTATGCCAAACGCTATTTGTTTTTTGGGCTTTCCATTACCTTATTAACTATTTTGGGAACCGGAGGCACCACGCCTATTCCGAGGATGATGTTAGGTGATACAGCATTTAATATTCTCACCTTAGATAGATTTACACTTTGGGCTTCCATTATGTCCTTACCTATTTTTGGTGAATTTGCTTATCGCTTTGCGGAAGGCGACCTTCGGAATTATACGCAGCAGAAATTTGGAGCTATTTATCATCGCGTATTGGGCGCTTTTTTAGTAGGAATGTTTTTGCTAATGACGGTTTTCACCATCACCATCGGATATTTCCGTCCCATGCAACCGCAGAAAATAAAAATGTTGCCCATCGTTAATTTTCTTAATCAAGATCAGCACGACCATTGGCGTTTTTTAACCTTGGGCTTTGGAGATCAAATGGCTTGGCTTTCGGCACAAACCAGTGCCTTAACGGTAGATGGGAACTATCATTCCGCAAGAAGATTACCAGAATTGACCACCCGAGCGGTAGAGCGTTTGGAAAATTCAAAATTTAGGGGAGTGGAAGGAATTGGCTCTTTACAGCAATTTTTAACTGTTCCCGAAAAATATAATTTGAAATACATTTTTTCTAACGATAAGTTTTACGATCCCTTGCTCTATTTCTGCGGATGGCAGCGTTTACAACAATTGGAAAATGGAATCATGGTCTGGGAAAAATTAAATGTACCGCCACTCTCTAAAATTTTACCCAAAGAAGACGTTCCCGTTTTCCTCAAATTAATGTGGGGCATCATCCCGATGCTTACTGTTATTCTGGCGTTCATTATCAATTTGCAGGTCATTTGGTACCAAACCCTAAAAATTAATAAAGTTGAACGTCCCGATTTTCTGAAGTTTGAAAACAATTACAATCATTTCAGCAGAAAACTTTTTAAACTGAATCACCTCTGGGCAGTTCTCATGTTGGGTGTTGTGTTTTATGGAGTGTATTTATTTTATGTAAAAAATACCAGTCAACTTACCGGGAAAAATGTTGTCGAAGCCTATTACGATGCCTTAGATTTTAAAGAGTTTGAACGTGCACATTCCTATTTAGATCCGGATTCAGAAATAAGTATAGCCCAGTATATGTTGGAAGTTTCGGTGACCGATGGTATTTTGAGTTCTTATGCAAAATTAAATGCCATCGAAGTTGAATTAAGAAATCAAACAAAGAACCATGCAAAAGCCATCGCTAAAACCACCTGGGTAACTCCGTTAGAAAAAATTGAAAAAACCTATTATCACGAACTGGTAAAAAAACAAGGAAAATGGTATTTGGAACCGAGTGGTTTTGATTTAGACATTCCGCCGGATCAATTATTTTCAGATAATACCACGCAGTTTTATAATCATGGGCGTCGTCGGGTAACTACGCAGCAAACCCATCATGAAGATGTATTGAAACAACCGGTGCTGGAAATTCTTTCGGCGAAATTAGTATGTAATAACAGTCAATATTCCATTATTGGCGAATTGCAAAATGTAGACAACGTTCCTGCCGATGTCGTCTTGAAAGCAACTTTATATAATGATGAAAATGAAGAATTGGCTAATTACAACGCAAAATATATGATGAAGCATAAGCTGATGCCCAAGGAAGTTACTTCTTACCGAATAGATTTTGAAGGTATTGCTTGGATGGACACAGCAACGTCCATCCCTGAAACTTTTAATCCCGATGAATTCACTCCGGTAGCATTAGATGATATTCCTACTAAATTCAATTTGCAATCGGCAGGAAATGTGGCTACTTCAGATTTATACAAACAAGTTTCGCTTTCAGCGTTAGAAATGAATGAAAATAGTATGGAAGGCACGTTGTTTAACTACGGAATACAAGAGGTGACCATTCCTCAACTTTTGGTTTCCTATTATGATCAAGATAAAAACCTCATTTGGGTCGATAGTCAATTTATGCGGGAGGGCGTAAGAATTCAGCGAAAACAGTACTTTGCTTATGAATGGGAAAATTTAATAGATGTTGAAGTTTTAAATTCTTCATTAGAAAATTGTTATGTGAATGGTTTGCCCAATGAATCTATTGCGAAAAAAGTGATTCCTAACCGAAAAGAAAGTCATCATCAAGAAAATTTGCAAGCTATAAAAGCGGATGAATTTTCTTATATAAAGGTCGAATTAAATAGTTATATTGGAAATCCGCTTTAATGAAGAAATTTCAGTTATTCATCTTACTTTTAGGTTTAGCAGGAAGCATCTGTTCGTTTGCGTATATCCAAAAATCAGAAGAAGCTCAGGCAGAAGTATTGACTGAAAAATCCACTTTTCAAGCAGGGGAAGCTATTCAACTAAATTTTAAGATTACCGGTGTTGAAAATCTCAAACTTTACCTTCATCATTCGTTTGGAAGCACGTTATTAACGGAAAGCAAAAAAGAAAATAATCGGTTTACTTTTCAACTTCCTGAACTTTTTTCAAGGAAAACAGGAGCATTAACTTGGGTTTTGTTAAGTGAAAGTGAGCAACTATTAAGCGGAATTCTAAAAATTGTTCCGGCTACTTCTACTAAAACTCAGTTAGAAACCTATTTGGGACCCCGAAGTATTGTAGCGGGTTATGAAGATTTTTCCATGTTGGTAGTTTCACCAACCGATGTTTACGACAATCCTTTGCCCGATAGTACAGAAGTTTTGATATTTAAGCAGTATAAAAATACAATTAGTGAATTTAAAGTTTTTACTGAAAACCTGATGGCTTGGCGAAATATGATGAGTGAACCCAAATCGGGAATTATGCAAATTTCCTCTGAAGTAAACGGAACCTCCTCAAAAGAATTTACCTCTAATATATATCCTTCCAACGCAACCGACTTTCAAATTTCATTTGATAGAAATCATGAATATGCCGATGGAAATCAACTCACGGAATTTTCAACCTCCATTATTAAAGATGAATTCAAAAATATTATTGCTGATGGTACGATGGTTGAGTTTTTAATCACCACGGAAGAAAATCACCTATTAAAAACCTACGCTTCCACGATTAACGGAATTGCCAAAGCGAAAATGCTTCATCCCGATGCACCACAAACTTGGAAGATAAAAGCCTACATTCCCGGAGTGGCAGAAAGCAATTCAATCAATTTAACCTATGAATCGATTTTGGAAGATTTTCCGGTGAAATTTTCAGCAGAAAATAGAAAAATAACAGTAGGCCCGTTGTTAAGTTTTATGGGCCAATTAATTCCGGATGGCGCGCAAGTAAAATTGTTGATTTATCACGACGGGGAATTGATAGAAACCAAACAAAAAACTTCTTCTAAAGGAATGGTGGAGTTTCAATTGGCAAAAGAGTTTTATCCTGAAAAAAGCTATTCATTTCAGCTAAAAGCTTTAGGTATCACGAAAGAGATTAGAGAAAGAAAATATGAGTAAAAAATTAAATAAAAATTTATATCGGGCTTTATTAATCGTCACTTTTGTAGCGGTAAATGGCTTAATTATTTGGGGAATTAGTTCGGTTTTGGCTTACCTAAATACAGGAGCTGACCGTTCTACAATGTTGCACGCTGAGGTCATCAACAGTAAAATTTATACACCCAAAATAAACTGGGATATTTCTGCTGTAGAAGGTCGCCCGATGGAAAAACCTACTCTTCAAGAAATAGAAGACGATTATTTAAAATCTTGGTATGTACGGAACAACTCTTACAAAACCAATAACACCCACGGAATTGCTGATTTTTACACTGATAACGCTCGGGTAAATCTACATGAAATTATTAAATTAAATGAAGCGCAAAACATTTCTATTGAAGCTACCACGCTTCATCATTCGCCTAAAGTTGAGTTTTACAGTGCCGATGGTCAACTTGTGGTTCTTACCGATGAAGAAGTGGTGGAATACCAAAAGGTGTATCAAAATGAAAAACTGGTCACTATTCAAGAAGATACTTCCGCTTATCAAGTGATGATGCTTTTGGAAGATGGCTTTTGGCGCATTCGACATTTGGTAAAAATTCCTTCCAAAATTAAAAAGGATTCTGTACAAACTTCTTCAGAAATTAAAATTAAGGGAAAGAAACTTTATAAAAACGGAAAGCCGTTTATTGTAAAGGGCATTAACTATTATCCGCAGGATTCTCCTTGGGATATGTTTGGAGACGATTTTGATACTTTGGTAATTCAGAAAGATTTTCAGCTTATTAAAAATCAAGGTTTGAATAGCGTTCGGATTTTTATTCAATATGAAGATTTTGGCAAAGCTGAAGTAAAACCGGAAAAGCTAAAAAAGCTGAAGAAAGTGTTAGATATCGCTGAAGAAAGTAAATTAAAAGTAGTGGTCACGCTTTTTGATTTTTATGGGGATTATTCGGTGTTAGATTGGACCTTAACACACCGCCACGCTGAAGCAATTGTTAGTTCGGTAAAAAACCACCCGGCAATTTTAGCTTGGGATTTAAAAAATGAACCCGATTTAGATTTTGAAAGTCGCGGAAAAGAAAATGTTTTGGCTTGGTTGTCGCATCTTATTACGCAAATAAAAGAAGTAGATCAACAACATTTACTCACGGTGGGCTGGTCAACTCCAGACCAAGCACATCTATTAAGTGAAAAGCTAGATTTGGTTTCTTTTCATTATTACAAAGATTTATCTGATTTAGAAGAAGATTATTCAACATTGAATGAGAAAGTAAATAAACCTTTGGTCTTGCAAGAATTTGGTGCCACTTCATACGATGGACTTTGGAACTTGTGGAGCAATAGTGAAGAAGCACAAGCGGAATACCATAAAAAAATGCAAGCTTTTCTAGAAAAAGAACAGCTTGCATTTATGTCTTGGACGCTTTACGATTTTAAAAAAATCCCTACCGATGTGGTAGGGAGATTGCCTTGGCGCAAAGCCCGCCAAAAGCACTTTGGATTTATAAATTCGCGGGGTAATCTTAAACTTTCATCCAATTATATGTCATACTAATACACTTGGTATTTTAGCATTTTGTAAAGCTTCAAATTGCTGTAAATACATATCGGTAATAGTTTCCATCGGTAAAGAACACGCGGCTTGATAATTCGCTTTGGCCAATTTAACTCTATACGCATCATTACAGATAATTTTTTCTACCGCATCAGCAAGAGATTCTACGCTGGTTGGGTTGAAAAATTGACCACGGTAACCCTCTTCTCTAACCAAAATACCTAAATCTCCTAAATCTGGTAATACCACGGCTTTTCCATAACTTCCTGCTTGATGTAAAACTCCTGAACTTCCGGTAGTTGAAGTATAAGGGAATACCACTACTGCACTTTCACCAAAAATAACAGGAACATCACTTTCTTCCACATAACCGGTAAAGGTAATGTTCGGTACGTGCTTATATTTTTCTTGAACTCCGGCTAAATAACCCGGTGTGTTGGGGCTATCGGTTCCGGCGATAACAATTTCTATGGCTTCATTAGTGCGTTTTCTAATTTGCTCTACCGCCTCGATTAGGATTTCTACTTTTTTGTAAGTTCCAAATTTACCGAAGGTCATTACTTTTTTAGGTCCTTTTGGTAAATCGAAACTTGGTTGTGGCGGGGTTTCAAAAGAACCGTGCGGAATAAGCACCACGTTTTCTGCCTTATATTTACTTTGAAGTATTTCTACATATTTACTAATCGTTACCGCTACCACATCAGCTTTTAATAAAACTTTGGTAAGCGTACTTCCTATAAAGTTATATACCTTTTGCATTAACTTGTTAGAAGTAAACCCGGCGCTACCTAAATCTACTTGCTCTAAAATATTATGTAGCAAGACAATGGTAGCGACTCCTTTTAGTTTAAAAATCATAGGTAATAAAAGTCCTAAAGCTGCAGCAATTTTTTTATCACCAAATTTCATAAACTGCAAGTTAAATAAGATAGCGTCTGGCTTCTCCTCCTGAATGGTTTTGTAGATACTGAATACGTTTTTGTAACTGTTGAACTTCCAGCAATCTTTTACGGTGATTCTACATCCTTGTGTGTCAAAATCCAATTGCTTTGGCTCTTCCGTATAATCTGTAATTAAAACCAATTCATCTATATCTTCTTTTTGTGCAAAGTTTTTTACTAAGTGGTAACCATATTCGTTTAAGGTTACTTTGCTGGGCGGGAATGCTGTTACGATTGCTAATTTCATAATAATAGTTTTATTTTGTTTCTTTAGGTAAAAGTCTTGTTTTAAGGCTTTCATATTTGATTTCTTCGATAAATGAAAGTTTACTTTCGGTGAATTTTCTTCTTCTGTTGATAAAAGAACAAACCTAACTGTATAACCAATAGAAAACTTATAATTGCTATTTGCACTTCCACTACTTGTGCTAGACTTTGATGAAAGAATACAATGAAAGCTACTTGACTTACTCCGAAAACACCTGAAATAATAACCGGTAAATATTTTTCTAAGGATAAAAAGTAATACACAAACACATTGGATACTGCAAAGATGGAAGTGGCCAAAGCGTATTTCCATAAAAGTGGTGCCATCGTGATATAGGCTTCCCCAAACATTAACTGGATAATAGTTTCAGGAAAGAAGAAAGTAACCACAACAATGCTTCCTGCCAACAAACTAATAAGGCTTAAATATTTAAAAAATACAGGAAGTGGATCTTTACCTTCTTTTTTCAATTTTACCACGGTAGGCAATAAAATCATCACAAACATCCACGCCACAAAATATACCATTCTTCCTATTAAGGCCAACGAAGCGTAAAGTCCGGCTTCATAAGCTTCAAAATAATGCTTCACCAATAAAATATCACTATTGTTGATGATGATTTGCGTAAGCTCATAAAATGCCGTAATAAGAATAAAACCGAAGATAGATTTTAAACTACTCATTTCTAACTTAGTTTCAGAAACCTGCTTTGTTTTACTTTTCTGATAGGGAAAAAGCCCGAAAATGAAAGAAATAAATATTCCTGCTGCAATTAATAAAGACGTATTGCTTTTTAAACTTAATACCAAAATTAAAGTGATAACCAATCTGCTTATCATTTCAGTTTGATAGGTGAACGAAAGCTTATAAAAACTTTTATTTCCTTGAAAATAGCCTCGATTGGTACTCATTAAAAAGTACACAGGAACACCGGCTGCAAAAAAGTAAAACATTTCTTTGGAATTGGTCTGGAAAATTTGCTGTAAATCACCGGCAAAAAAGGCAATGCCTGCTCCTAAACCAATCCCGCAGATGATAGCGACTTTCTTTATAAAACTAAAAAATCTGAATTGTTTTGCTCCTTCCAAACCTGCCGTAAACTTAGTCACCGAAAGCTGAAAAGTCATTGCTACAAATGAAAGCACCATTAATAAGGTGATTAAAATAGCGGCATCTGCAAATTTTTCGGGACCTAAAATTCTTCCCAAAACTAAGTTGTACAAATAATTACCACCGTTAACCACAAGGGCACTCAACATAAAAACCTGTTCCGGCTTTAAAGTTAATTTGTAAGGAAGGGTAGAAGAAGCTATCATAATTTTACTTTTTTAGTTTTGGCTATGCGGCAATCGTAAATTTACCGCTAAACAAATTGATGTTGCATCGTTTAAATGCTCCTATAATTTTCTCGTTCTGTTTCCCCATAAAGACAATTTTCTTTCCCTCTTTAAAAGCTGTTTCCACTAAATTCTTAAGTTCTAACACGCTTCCCGTGTCAATACTATCTATCTCACTAAGGTCGATAGTGAAAAAGTCAATATTCCTAAGAAGAGCTTCAATATGTGTTCTTACTAATTGTGCGGTACTTACCGTGAGATTACCTGAAAGTTTAACTAACTCATTGTTTTGTGTGATAAAAAAAGCCATATTTTTAAGTTTTATGTGTTATAATTTGATTCAAATATCTGCCTTAATTCAATGAAGCAAATTGAAGTTTCGATGAATGGTTCTGTTGTGTAGATGAATAATAACGCTGCTATATGTAACTTGTACCTGTTCAATAAGAAATAAACTACAATGAAAATTTTCAGACTATTATTAGTTGGTTTTATATTCAATTTAATTGGTTTTTCAGCCTTAGCTCAAGAGATGAAAGAAGGATTTCAGTTTCTTGAAAATGGGAAGTTTGCAGAAGCTGAAACTTTTTTCGCTGATGTACTTCAGCAATATCCCAATAACAAAACCGCGAGAATCTGTTACGGAAGGGCCGTAGGGCTAAATAGTGATCCAGAAAAAGCTACTGGATTATTTTCTTCTTTATTAGAAGAGTATCCGAACGATTTAGAAGTTCAGTTAAATTACGCAGAATCGTTACTTTGGAATAAAAACTATGCTGAAGCAAAAACCTATTACGCACAACTGGTGAAAAACAATCCTGAAAATTTTGCAGCGCTATTGGGCTATGCCAACACTTTTTCTAATCTAAAAGAATATGAAAATGCTTTGACCTATGTGAATAAAGCTTTAGAAGTTTCGCCCAACAATCCCAATGCGATGACTTCCAAAAAATACATTCGCTTGGGTTTTGCCTATACCAAAATGCAGTTGCAGGATTATGAAGCCTCCATTCAGTTGTTGTTAGAAAATTTAGAAGATTTTCCTTTAGATAAAGAAACCTTGCTCAATCAAGCCAATGTTTATTTAATTATGGAAGAAAGCGAAAAAGCCAATGAAGTGTATTTACTCACGGCGACTAGCCCTAAAGATAGCATTACCGCATTGAACGGAATGGCTTTGGCAGCTCATATTGTCAAAAAAGATAAACGTGCGCTAGTATTAGCAAAGGAATCTTTACAAAAAGCTGAAAAAATAGAAGACAGTACACTTCTGAAAAAGTCACAGGAGCGTTTTGTGCAAAGCTTGATCTGGAACAGAAAATTCACAGAAGCTGAGAATACCATTGAAGATTACATTTCTACTTACGGAAATGAAAATTGGATTTTATCGTTACGAGCAACTTTAGGAATGTACCGAAGTGATTTTAAGGAAAGTATTGAAGATTATGAAAGCATTCTGACGAAAGATTCTCTTTCCTTTGACGGAAACTTAGGAAGTGCCAATGCTTATTTTGCTGATGGTAAACCAGAGAAAGCTTATAAAGCGGTGAAACAGACGTTGACTATTTTTGAAAACCAGAAAGATGCGACTAATTTCTTAGGTAAACTCAATAGGTCTTATTCGCCTTATGTAGATGAAAGAATTAGTTACACGTTTGATAATGGCGATAACCAAGCCTGCGCTACACAAACCCAAGTAAGTTTTCCCATCAGTTTAAAATTTACGCTGTTAGGTGATTACACCTATCGAAAAACAGAAAATACAGTTACTAATAACGAAGCTTCCTCCCACAATGCTAATTTTGGGGTGAGCTACCAGTTTCACCCGAAAGCTAAATTTACGGCTTTGGGCGGAATTTCTTCAGCAAGTTCTTTTTCTAACGATTATACAGCGGTATTGGGGAAAGCCTTTTTCAATATCAAACCTTATAAACTGCAAGATTTAGAAATTGGTTACCAACGGGATATCCAGAATTTTAATGCCGATTTATTAGATAGGAATATCGCTGCCAATCATTTGTACTTGAATTACAATTTAAGCACCAATAAAAAAATAGGCTGGTTTACGCAGTATTTTTATACGTTTCAATCGGATAGTAACCAACGTAATTTGTTGTTTACTTCGGTGTATTATAATTTTTTGACACAACCGGTATTAAAAGGAGGAATCAACTATCAATATATCAGTTTTAAAGATCAAGTGCCTACGGTTTATTTTAGTCCATCGAGGTTTAATGCTACTGAAATTTTTGTAGATTTTCTAAAAGATGAAGAAGTTGCCAAAGAAGCTTCTTTATTTTATGGGGTAACCGCAGCAACAGGATTTCAATTTATTGAAGATGATAAAAAGCAATCTACCTATCGTTTTCAAGGAAAACTGGGTTATAAATTCTCCAACAGGTTTTTAGTCAACTTCTACGGAACGCATAGTAATATTGCTTCTGCCACCGCTGCCGGATTTAGGTTTACAGAAATAGGCTTACGCTTAAAATGGCACCTTACCAAAAAACCGATTTTTATGAAAGAATAGTCTGTTCGAGTATGTTTCTTCACTTTCTTTATTACGAAAACATACTCGAAAAGATATACTAATTGATATATCTAAAAAACCACTTTTCGAAATATCGAAAAGTGGTTTTTGCAAACTATATAAACTAAACACAAATTAAAATCTTCCTCTTCTTCGGTCGTTAGGGTCTTTCCCTCCAAACTTGCTAAACTTATAGGTAAAACTGAACATCACGTATTGTTCTAACACCAGTTGTTGAGTATCTTGTATAAAATCTTCCCCAGTATATCTTGAGGTTGAAATATTTTCATCTAACACATCAAATATTTTCACTTTAAAAATTCCATCGTCCCCTAACAGTTTATAACCTAAGCTCATATTCCACAGAACGAAATCATTTTTAAATCCGGGTGACATATTGCCTACATGCTGATAGCTAATATCATTCCCGAAAATGAAGTTTTTAGGCCAGTAAGAAGTGACTTCCATTCCCAAGTTATGATTGATGTAGTTTTGATCTCTACTGGAATCTAAGCTATAGCTCGCGTTGTTGTAGGTTAATTGATACCTAGGATCTACGGTTAACAATTCTTCAATTTCATATCGCAGGGCTAACTGAGGAGATAAAGAGAGTGTTTCTGAATTATATTTTTGCGTATTGGAAAAACCTACATTTCTGTTGAAGTTAGCTCTAAAACCTACTCTTGGGTTTAGCGCGTTTCCATTTTCTAATTCAATTTTTTTATTCAAACTAAATCCTGCAAATGCACTATAAGCTCCATCAACATTGGTATAAGTAGTGGTTCTTACTAAATCTTCATCAGTAGTCGTAAAGGAAACTACCCGATCGTTGTATAAACTTCCGCCTAAATAGGCATAAAATCCAGAACGTGATTTAAAATCATAATTATTGAAATTGGCATAAAAGCTATGTTCCAAAGTTGGATCTAAGTTTGGATTACCTGTCACAATATTTAAAGGATTGGTAGTATTGGTTACCGGTTGTAATTGATTTAAACTAGGTGTATTTCTTGAACTTCTATAATTAAAGTAAATGGACTTTGTTTTGGTTAATTCATAGCGTAAATAAGAATTAACAAACAAGTTATTGTAGGTATTATCAAAAGAATTGTTTGTGAATAAATCTACATTTTTTAAGCGTATATTTTGAATTCCCCCAGAAAAACTAGCCCTTAATTTGTCACTATTATAAACCAAACCTAATTCTGGCTGATGGTCAAAAGTTTCAGATTCAAAATCGTTACTCAAGTTATCATTTAAACTATTATAGTCTTCTTCTCCTTCTTCCCTATCATAAACTAATCGGGTATTGGTACGGTTATTTTTCCGATAGGAATACTCAATATCCAATGAAAGTTTTTCGGTAAGTGGCAGACGTGAATCTATTTCAATTTCATATTCATCTTCTTGACTATCCTCATCGATATATTGATCTTGAATTTCTGTGTTTTCCAAATTTCCAGCCTCGTCATAAATTTCCCTCGATGAATAATAAACTTGATCGTCTTCGGAAGTATTATTTGTATTGTTGAAACCTAAGCGAATAAACGCCCCTTTACTTCCAAATTTTCTAGTTACATCAAATCGATTGCTATAATTAGTGCTGAAAACTTCACCGTTTTGTTCTGTTATCACATTGTTGATAGGTGTTCCGTCTTCCTCAAAAGATTCAGTGAACGAATTATTGGTTGAAAAACCTTTATTCACATTTATATTGGGGCGAAAAGAAATTCGGGTTAAGGTATCGGGTTTGAATTCAAAATTCACCCGGGCACGATGATTATCGTTTTGCCGTTCCGATGTAGATTCTGAATTATTAAAATAGGTACGATCTGGTAAAATATTCTCACGTGTAGTGGTGGTTGCTGTTCTGTTATCGGCTCTGTTGAAAAAGTAATTTGAATTTAAATCGGCTTTTTCATTCCATTCATTAGCAAAATTAAAACCGGCATTGTCAGATTTTGTGATTCCGCCACCGCCTCCGGAGCCATTAATTGAATAGGCACTTCGACCCATCGCATCAAAAACTTCATCAAAAGTAAAACCGGAAGAGTTGATATTGTTAGAACTTCCTAAAACACTCAATCGCAATTCATCTTTAAAATAATTGGCAATCCCGCTTAATTCATAGCGTTCATCGGTTCCTCCGCCTGCTGTTAATCTTGAGAAATATCCTTTGTTTTTATCTTCTTTTACGGTAAGGTTAATGGTTTTGTTTTCTGAATCCCCTTCTTCTCCTGTAAATTCTTCTGATTTGGTTTTGGTATCGACCACCTGAATTTTATCGATAATTTCTTTGGGTAAGTTTTTGGTCGCAATCTTGGGGTCGTCGCCAAAAAACTCTTTTCCGTTGACTAAAATCCGGGAGACTTCTTTCCCATTAACGGTGATAGTCCCGTCGTTATCTACATTTACGCCGGGTAATTGCTTTAATACTTCTTCTACATTTGCATCTGGTTGTGTTTTAAAAGATGCTGCATTAAACTCTAAGGTATCTTTTTTGATGGTAACGGGAGCGCGATCTCCTTTCACCAATACTTCATCCAGACTATTGGTAGAAAATTTCATGGTTACTTCCCCTAAATCTATGTTGGAATTTTCTTCTAAAGAGAACTGCTTTTCATAAGTATTGAAGCCTGTAAAACTTATAAAAATATTAATGAAGTTGGCATCAGTACTTCCTTCTACTGAAAACTTTCCATCTACATCTGATATGGTATAATCTACCAGCGTACTGTCTTGTGCTTTTTCAATATAAATGGTAGCCGACTCTAAAGGTGCTTTTTCAGCATCTATTACTTTTCCTTTTACTTGAAAATCTTGTGCCTTTAAAAGAAAGGAAAACAAAAATACTGTTAGTACAACATAAGTTGTTCTAAGGTTAAATTTCATAAGTCGAAGTTAGCTTGGTTAAGCATTCTACTTTATAAGACTCTTTTAAAACGAAAACATTGCAAGCTAAGCTAAGTAAAACTTACTTGAAAAAATTGAAACTTGGAATTTCAGAAGAGGAAGGAGCATTCACGAATTTTTCCCTATAATTTAAAGTATTGTCACTTTTTGACCATTCTTTTAATTGATAAAAAGTATGTTCGTAAAATAAATATTCTATTCCTCCTTCTTTTTTTGGATTCATTATAAAAAAAGGCATTATATTGTTAGGTATAGTTGTATTCAATTTCACATAAGCTTTTTTACCGAGAATTTCCATTTCCTTAATACCCTCCATCTCTTTCATAGTGTGAAGCTTATTATCTATATTGGTAGTATAAAATTTATCTTTTTTTACATTATATAAAATTGATTTTTGCAAGTCAATAATATAAATTTCTTCAAGATTATTTTCATCTAAAGGAATTAAACTATTTTCTTGATTAATTTTTGCTTTAATATACATATAATCATTATTAACTTTAATATTAAAATCTATAACCATCAATAATAATTCCTTATCCAAATCATTTTGTTCTTTATAAACATTTAAAATTATATCCTTATTTGAAAATATCGATTCAGAATAATATCGACAATTATAATTAGCTTCATAACTAGATTGCCCGTAACTGAAATTAAATACTAAAATGATTATTAATATGATTTTAATTCTCATAATAATTGTGTTTATATTATTACTAAGTTATAGCCTAAATTATTTAATATTTAGGCTATAACTATAAAAGTTCACAAATAAATCTATCTGCAGGCACTATTTAATTCCCTTACTAAAGTACTAGAAACTTCTGTTGAATTGTTTAAAAAATACGCTGTTTCATTATTTTCGATAAATCTTGCTTGATTAATTTCACCACAATTACCTGTATCCAATTCTAAAACTAATGGTGCATTAGGTACTTCTGGAAGAGTATCAGGATTATTGACTATCATTGAACTAAATGTCATTGTAACATCAGGACAATTACCACCACTTATTGAAACTGAACCACTAAAACCAGTTACTTGAGGTGGAATAAGAGAATAAGAAACTGTTCCTTTTATATGAACATCACACCCTTCATCGCTTGTAATTGTGACATTTATTCTTTTTTTTCCATAGAAAGCTTCCTCTTTTTCAATACTTAAAGTATTAAGTGAATTGTTTTCACTGTGGATATAATCAATACCTCCTATAACTAAAATGAATGCAAATAAAATTAATTTTTTCATAATTAAATTTTTAAAGAATTAATAAAATATTTGAATATTTACAGCTGTAAGTTATCATTAAATTTAGATTTAAAAATCAGATAATATCCAATAAAGTTATGTTTTAACAAATGTTTAACTTCTTTATTTTTACTAAAAACATCTAAACCTATTGCGATAATTGGCCCATAATTCAAACCTTAGTATAATTTCATGGGAGCCGCTGTTGTAATTACTTAACTCAGTAGTTTCGTAATCATAAGCATAGCCAATCATAATTTGTTCTGAAACCTGAAAGGCTGCAAGCGCACTTACTGCGGAACCTAATCTATAGGAAGCGCCCACCGTAAATTTATTATTAAAATAAAAATTAGCCGATAAATCTACCGCAAGTGGAGCTCCGGTAACTGACTTCACCAAAAATGCAGGCTTAAATTTAAAATCCCTATTTACTTCCCAAACGTATCCTCCTATTGCATAAATGTGAGCTTTATTGGTATAAGTTGCCACAGTGGCATCATCATAACGTTCAGTCTGTAATAAGTTGGGAGTTGATATTCCTAAATACCAGTTATCGGTATATAAATAACTTCCTAGACCTACCACAGGTGAAAATTCACTTAAATTAGAAAGACGCGGGTCGTTAATATCGGCCAACGTAAGTTTGTTTACATCAATATCCAAATTATCCACCCCGCCTTTCACGCCAAAGGCCAATCTTGTATCTTCCCCTCGGTCTAATGTAAGAATATAAGAGAAGTTGGCTGCAATGGATTTTTGGGTGGACGCGCCAATGTTATCACTAGTTACATCTAATCCTAGATTGGCAAGACTTCTTCCGCCTAGCGGAGTGTGTGCTGCAAAATTTAAAGTTCTAGGAGCTCCTTCTAAACCAATCCATTGCGCACGATAAGCCCCAATCACACTCAATACTTCCCGAGTTCCGGCATATCCGGGATTTATACTCATTGTGTTATACATATATTGTGTATACTGCGAGTCTTGCTGCCCAAAAGCCACGCTAAGAAAAAAGAAAAATAGAATGTGGAAATAATACTGTTTCATTTTCTTCTTGCTTAGTCGGTGCTTAAGTGAATATATCCGGCTTTTTGATGTTTAGACAATACTTCTCCTTGGTTATAATCGTATTCCAATACATAGAAATAAGTCCCAGAAGGCAGTTGTGATTGTTCTTGAACGGTTAATCTCCCGGTGGAATAACCATCAAATACTTGACCGGGTTCTCCATAATTATTGGTTTCAAAAACTTTTACGCCCCATCGGTTGAAAATTTTCACTACTAAGTTATGGGCACAAGAAGTTTCCTCATTACTGATTTCTAAATAATCATTAAATCCATCGCCATTGGGCGTTACGGCATTAAAAACTACAATATCACAGGGATTTACTTCATCGTACTTCATTAACGCCAAGGTGTAAATACCTGAATACCGAACAGCGGCAGTTACTGTATTTTCTGAAGTATTACTGACTCCACCTTCATCTACCCAACGTTGCGTAATAGCATTCCACCGTACAATATGAACAGCATCTTCGGTAGAAGTTTTGTTTAAGATGAAACTTGGGGTGGTGTTTGAATTCCACGTTAATGATAAGGTTACTTCTTCTTCATTCGTCATTTTAATTTCCCAGTATTCACGATTATCAATTTTATCGATTAAACCTTCTTTTAGCTGAAGGTCATAAAGTGCTCCGGGATTTTCGAGGAAATAAGTTGCTTTATAGGTATTTACTGAATTCAATAGGGAAGTTATCGCAGGACGGTAATAGTTTTTATGACCAATAGGATATTGAAAGTCGGTATCGCCGTATTTATTAACCGGTCCATCAACAAAACTGGAATTTGAAGCGTTAAGTGCAAAACCATCTTGAAGAAAATTGACTTTTCCTCCACTAATTCTATTTTCTAAAATTCCTAAGGTAAAGTTTGCATCCCGATAAATATTGATTCCTGAACTTAACTGAAAAGCCACTTGTGGAGTATTATTTTCTAAATATAAATTGGTGGTAAATATTTCTTCACCGTTAATTTCCTGTAATTGATTTCCTACTAATCGAAGTACGCCGGTCTGATTATAAAAATCGAAAATTCCTTCGTTAAAAATATGAGCATATAAACTTGTACGTCCATCATTGTAAAATGTAGCTTCAGGTTTATTTTTAAAATTGGAAACACTGGAAAACTTAGTATTTTCACTCACATACAACATTCCGGTATTTACGGTTTGCGCATAAATACTTCCGCAGAAAAAACTAATCAATAACGATATATAGAGCGTTTTTTTCAATATAAATTATTCTTGTGTTACCGATGGGATAAATGGATTCGTGATTGCTGGTTTCACTACGTACATACGATGGTCTTCTACTTCACCTTTTAATAAAGTGGTTTCTGGGGTGAGCATCCCATAATAATTATCTGAAAGCCGTAAGCGCATATAGGTTGGGCGTATTACCACATCGTTTGGCACTGTCCAGCTTAAGGTTGTGGTTCCAGTTCCCGGAGCTAAGGTTTGCATTACTCCTTCCGCAGGTTCAAACACCCCATTTACATTGAAATCTATCCAAGCCTGTAAATAAGAAGGATCCACCGTTTTATATGGCACATCTACCTGAAAATTTTCTCCAGCTATATAATTGAAATTTCGATAATAAAATCGTTTTAAATTGGGAGGAAGTACATCTTCTTCATTTAGATTTCCTCCGTCGTTATCATCTGCCAACGCATCTATGCTGTATAGAGAAGCACTGTCCGGATCTGGTTGAACGTTTCCCAAATATCCCACATTGGTAGCCGGTATTTCAACTGCAGGTGTATAACTATTTGTATTAAGGTTTATTGTTGTCCCTATAGGCACTTGGTCTGCCGTAAAAACAGAATTATCAATAATATGTAATGCTTCTCCATAAGTATCCGGGGCATCACCTCTATCAAGTTCAGGCATAAGTAACCCAAGCGCTATAGCTGTTAAGCCATCTCCTTTTACTTCTACATTAAATGTTACCTCATAATTATTAGCTTCAGAGTCGTAGGCAGATTCATTAAAAGATAGTATTGTAATTGCCGCTGTATTGTTATTGTTTCCTTGTGTAAAATGTACTTCCTGTAGTCCTGCTCCGATATTCGTTTTTAGTATTTCATAAGATCCCGCCCCTATATTCTTTTTTACTTCAACAATTTTCCAATCCCCATCTGCACTTACTTTCAGTTCTTCTGAAGGCGATAAAGATTCAGCATCAGCAATAACCAAACCTTTAATTCTTACCGGATTCCCATCTAAGGAAGCCTCACAACTAACGGTAAAGTCTACTCTGTCTCCTCCATTTGCATTTATAATTCCAGCGACCATTTGGTTATTATTATCTGTTCCGCCTATATTGTATAAGTCATCCATGGAATCTCCTCCATAATTTCCAGGGATATAACTTTTAACTGAAGAAGAAGGGTTCAAGTTGTCTATCGTTGCTTGTAAACAGAAATATTTATTCTGACTTAATTGAATAGAAGCATAAGAAGTTTCACCATCACTTAGAATCTCCCCTGCTTTTCCATAGGTGTCCGCTGAAGATTGCGCTCCCCACGTTAACCAAATAATCCTATCTAAATAATTCCCGGTCCCTCCGGTAGCAAAGGTGGAAGTAACAATATTTCCAGGGTAACATTGGGCATAATTATGAGAATATCCAATAATGAATAAAAATATGCCTACTATATATTTGTTGAATAGATTCATATCTGCTGAAGGATTATTTTACTTCAAAAACAATATTCATAAACGATAATTCTGTAACTGCAGAACTTCCATAAACACTATAATTTAAAACGCCGGTATCTGAAATAGAAATATTATAAAAAACGGAATTATCGTACCAAGTAACATAATAATTAAGTTCTGTAGCTGGCAAAACCGGCAATGTATTTCCTGTGTTACTGTTATTTGTTATCAAGGGAACCGAACCCGTACCTCCAAATTGTTCTTGATATTTTTGATATAAATCAATCACTCCATAAGTTTCTCCTGCAGGAACCTGATCAGAGGATGTAGGAACTAAAATAGAAGGCATATAAAAGAATTTAGGCATTGCCGCTTTAACTTTTTTTAAAATACCTTGCGAATCCATTACTACAATATCATTACCAGGAGATTCCCCTTCTTCAAGTCCTTCAATTGCTAATGTATTCGTTGCAGTAGTAGTTATAGTAGTAGGCTGAATTAAATCTCCTCCTAATTGAAATGTATCCTCATTTCTAGTGATACCATTATTGGCAAGATATTCAAGAGTCAAAGTATCTCCATCTTCATTAGTAAAAGTATAAGTGCCATTATCGTTATAAACAAAACTAGTTGTATTTGTATCGAAAGTAACCTCCGTCCCGTCTACCGCCGTGTGCGTAAAGGTGCCATCGCCATTGTCCGTCAGTACATCGCTGTTGGTTTCCAGTAAATTGATGATCTCGGTGTAGACATCCCCACCGTCCTGGATATCGGTCACCACATCATTGATGACATCCACGGTCAAGCTCTCCCCGTTGTCGTTGGTGAACGTATAGGTGCCGTCAGGATTTTCTGTATAAGTGACCGTGTTCGCGTCGAAGGTCAACTGCGTACCGTCTACCGAAGTGTGCGTGAAGGTTCCATCGCCGTTGTCCGTCAGTACATCACTGTTGCTTTCCAAGAGGTTGATGATTTCATTGTAGACATCGCCTTCATTTTGGATATCGGTCACTACCTCATTAATGATATCTATGGTTATCGTGTCCCCTGATTCATTTGTAAATGTATAACTGCCATCGGGGTTTTCTACAAAACTGGTAGTGTTGGCGTCGAAAGTCAGCTGTGTCCCGTCAA
>NZ_RXOM01000044.1:176710-177740 GCF_008692195.1 Salegentibacter sp. R32 | reverse complement strand
AAGTCAGCTGTGTCCCGTCAACTGCCGTGTGCGTAAAGGTGCCATCGCCGTTGTCCGTCAGTACATCGCTGTTGCTTTCCAAGAGGTTGATGATTTCATTGTAGACATCACCTTCATCCTGGATATCGGTCACTACCTCATTAATGATATCTATGGTTATCGTGTCCCCTGATTCATTTGTAAATGTATAACTGCCATCGGGGTTTTCTACAAAACTGGTAGTGTTGGCGTCGAAAGTCAGCTGTGTCCCGTCAACTGCCGTGTGCGTAAAGGTGCCATCGCCGTTGTCCGTCAGTACATCGCTGTTGCTTTCCAAGAGGTTGATGATTTCATTGTAGACATCACCTTCATCCTGGATATCGGTCACTACATCGTTGATGACATCTACCGTTAAGGTTTCACCGTTGTCATTGGTAAAGGTATAGGTGCCATCGGGGTTTTCTACAAAACTGGTAGTGTTGGCGTCGAAGGTCAGCTGTGTCCCGTCGACCGCTGTGTGCGTAAAGGTTCCATCGCCATTGTCCGTCAGTACATCGCTGTTGCTTTCCAACAAATTGATGATTTCATTGTACACATCGCCTTCATTTTGGATATCGGTCACTACATCATTGATGATATCTACGGTCAAGCTCTCCCCGTTGTCGTTGGTGAACGTATAGGTGCCGTCAGTGTTGTCCGTGTAGCTCACCGTATTCGCGTCGAAGGTCAACTGTGTCCCGTCTACCGTGGTATGCGTGAACGTGCCATCACCGTTGTCCGTCAGTACATCGCTGTTGCTTTCCAACAAATTGATGATTTCATTGTACACATCGCCTTCGTTTTGGATATCGGTCACTACATCATTGATGATATCTATTGTTATCGTGTCCCCTGATTCATTTGTAAATGTATAACTGCCATCGGGGTTTTCTGTATAGGTTACGGTGTTGGCGTCGAAGGTCAATTGTGTACCGTCGACCGCTGTGTGCGTGAAGGTGCCGTCGCCATTGTCGGTCAGTACATCGCTGTTGCTTTCCAACAAATTGATGAT
>NZ_RXOM01000044.1:0-176622 GCF_008692195.1 Salegentibacter sp. R32 | reverse complement strand
CAAATTGATGATCTCATTGTAAACGTCTCCTTCGTTTTGGATGTCGGTCACTACCTCATTGATGATATCCACGGTCAAGCTCTCGCCATTGTCGTTGGTGAACGTATAACTGCCATCGGGGTTTTCTGTATAGGTTACCGTATTCGCGTCGAAGGTCAATTGTGTACCGTCTACCGAAGTGTGCGTGAAGGTGCCGTCGCCATTGTCGGTCAGTACATCGCTGTTGCTTTCCAACAAATTGATGATCTCATTGTAAACGTCTCCTTCGTTTTGGATGTCGGTCACTACCTCATTGATGATATCCACGGTCAAGCTCTCGCCATTGTCGTTGGTGAACGTATAACTGCCATCGGGGTTTTCTGTATAAGTGACCGTATTCGCGTCGAAGGTCAATTGTGTACCGTCTACCGAAGTGTGCGTGAAGGTTCCATCGCCGTTGTCCGTCAGTACATCGCTGTTGCTTTCCAACAAATTGATGATTTCATCGTAAACGTCACCTTCATTTTGGATGTCGGTCACCACATCGTTGATGACATCCACGGTCAAGCTCTCCCCATTGTCGTTGGTGAAGGTATAGGTGCCGTCAGTGTTGTCCGTGTAGCTCACCGTATTCGCGTCGAAGGTCAACTGCGTACCGTCTACCGAAGTGTGCGTGAAGGTTCCATCGCCGTTGTCCGTCAGTACATCGCTGTTGCTTTCCAACAAATTGATGATTTCATCGTAAACGTCACCTTCATTTTGGATGTCGGTCACCACATCGTTGATGACATCCACGGTCAAGCTCTCCCCATTGTCGTTGGTGAAGGTATAGGTGCCGTCAGTGTTGTCCGTGTAGCTCACCGTATTCGCGTCGAAGGTCAACTGCGTACCGTCTACCGAAGTGTGCGTGAAGGTTCCATCGCCGTTGTCCGTCAGTACATCGCTGTTGCTTTCCAAGAGGTTGATGATCTCGGTATAGACATCGCCTTCATTTTGGATATCGGTCACCACATCGTTGATGATATCTACGGTCAAGCTCTCCCCGTTGTCGTTGGTGAAGGTATAGGTGCCGTCAGTGTTGTTGGTGTAGCTCACCGTATTCGCGTCGAAGGTCAATTGTGTCCCATCAACCGTCGTGTGCGTGAAGGTGCCATCGCCGTTGTCCGTCAGTACATCGCTGTTGCTTTCCAACAAATTGATGATTTCCGTATACACATCGCCCTCGTTTTGGATGTCGGTCACTACATCATTGATGACATCCATGGTCAAGCTCTCGCCATTGTCGTTGGTGAAGGTATAGGTACCGTCAGGATTTTCTGTATAAGTGACCGTGTTCGCATCGAAGGTCAGCTGTGTTCCATCAACCGCGGTGTGCGTGAAGGTCCCATCGCCGTTGTCCGTCAGCACATCACTGTTGCTTTCCAACAAATTGATGATCTCCGTATAGACATCGCCTTCATCCTGGATATCGGTCAATACATCGTTGATCACATCTACGGTCAAGCTCTCGCCATTGTCGTTGGTGAAGGTATAGGTACCGTCAGGATTTTCTGTATAAGTGACCGTGTTCGCATCGAAGGTCAGCTGTGTTCCATCAACCGCGGTGTGCGTGAAGGTGCCATCGCCGTTGTCCGTCAGTACATCGCTGTTGCTTTCCAGCAAATTGATGATCTCCGTATAGACATCACCTTCATCCTGGATATTGGTCACCACATCGTTTATTACATCTACGGTCAAGCTCTCCCCGTTGTCGTTGGTGAAGGTATAACTGCCATCGGGGTTTTCTACAAAACTGGTAGTGTTCGCATCGAAGGTCAGCTGTGTTCCATCAACCGCGGTGTGCGTGAACGTGCCATCGCCGTTGTCCGTCAGTACATCGCTGTTGCTTTCCAATAGGTTGATGATTTCATTGTAGACATCGCCTTCATCCTGGATATCGGTCACTACATCATTGATGACATCTACCGTTAAGCTCTCGCCATTGTCGTTGGTAAAGGTGTAAGTGCCGTCAGTGTTGTCCGTGTAGCTTACCGTGTTCGCGTCGAAGGTCAATTGTGTCCCATCAACCGCCGTGTGCGTGAACGTGCCATCGCCATTGTCAACCAGTACATCACTATTGCTTTCCAACAAATTGATAATCTCATTGTAGACATCCCCACCGTCCTGGATATCGGTCACTACATCATTGATGATATCTACGGTCAAGCTCTCGCCATTGTCGTTGGTGAAGGTATAAGTGCCGTCAGGATTTTCTGTATAAGTGACCGTGTTCGCATCGAAGGTCAGCTGTGTTCCATCAACCGCGGTGTGCGTGAAGGTGCCATCGCCGTTGTCCGTCAGTACATCGCTGTTGCTTTCCAACAAATTGATGATTTCGGTATAGACATCGCCTTCGTCTTGGATATCGGTCACTACATCATTGATGACATCTACCGTTAAGCTCTCGCCATTGTCGTTGGTGAAGGTATAACTGCCTTCGGGATTTTCTGTATAAGTGACCGTGTTCGCATCGAAGGTCAATTGTGTCCCATCAACCGCGGTGTGCGTGAAGGTTCCATCGCCGTTGTCCGTCAGTACATCGCTGTTGCTTTCCAGCAAATTGATGATCTCCGTATAGACATCGCCTTCGTCTTGGATATCGGTCACTACATCATTGATGATATCTACGGTCAAGCTCTCGCCATTGTCGTTGGTGAAGGTATAACTGCCTTCGGGGTTTTCTGTATAAGTGACCGTGTTCGCATCGAAGGTCAATTGTGTTCCATCAACCGCGGTGTGCGTGAAGGTGCCATCGCCGTTGTACGTCAGTACATCGCTGTTGCTTTCCAGCAAATTGATGATCTCCGTATAGACATCGCCTTCGTCTTGGATATCGGTCACTACATCATTGATGATATCTACGGTCAAGCTCTCGCCATTGTCGTTGGTGAAGGTATAACTGCCATCAGGATTTTCTGTATAAGTGACCGTGTTCGCATCGAAGGTCAATTGCGTCCCGTCAACCGCGGTGTGCGTGAAGGTGCCATCGCCGTTGTCCGTCAGTACATCGCTGTTAGTCTCCAGCAAATTGAGGATCTCCGTATACACATCGCCTTCATCCTGGATATCGGTCACTACATCATTGATGACATCTACCGTTAAGCTCTCGCCATTGTCGTTGGTAAAGGTGTAAGTGCCGTCAGTGTTGTCCGTGTAGCTTACCGTGTTCGCATCGAAGGTCAGCTGTGTTCCATCAACCGCGGTGTGCGTGAAGGTTCCATCGCCGTTGTCCGTCAGTACATCGCTGTTGCTTTCCAACAAATTGATGATTTCGGTATAGACATCGCCTTCGTCTTGGATATCGGTCACTACATCATTGATGACATCTACCGTTAAGCTCTCGCCATTGTCGTTGGTGAAGGTATAACTGCCTTCGGGGTTTTCTGTATAAGTGACCGTGTTGGCATCGAAGGTTACTTCGTTTCCTTCTTCATTGGTGTAGGTAAATGTTCCATCTGAGTTGTTGTAAAGAGAAGTTATCGTTTCTGGCAGGTATTCTCTTGAAATCAAAAATCTTCTCCATTCGCCATCATACCAATAATAATATCCAGGAACAACTTCAGCATTATTCTGTGTATTAAAAACCAATAGACTTTCTACGTTTCCTGCAGAAATTGTTTGCTGATCGGTAATACTTTCTAATTGAACTCTAGGGATTAATATACCTTTATCTTGCGCTTCTACATCTAATTGCGTGGAGGGATTGGGCAAATCTGTACCAACGCCAACTTGGGATTTCGCATAAAAAAAGAATAAAAAAGTAATGGAGAGAAGTAAAATTTTTCTCATACACGTGGGGCTTGGTGTAAAGTTTTTTTAAAATCTTTAATTAAAAAACAACAATCTATCGATAGTCTTACATCTGATAAATATACCGATAAAACTACAAAAAAACCGATTAAACACCTGTTAATGTTAATAAAGAATAATAAATCACTCTCTATCAGTTATTTTAACCCATGAAAATTCTTGATAATCGACTAAAAAATTTTAACTATAAATATTTATTTCTTCCGCATGTAGATGGAAATAGGAACTCCTGCAAACCCAAATTTATCGCGAAGTTTGTTTTCTAAAAATCTTTTATAAGGGTCTCTTACATATTGAGGAAGATTACAGAAAAAAGCGAACTGTGGTTGAGGAGTAGGCAACTGGGTGATGAATTTAATTTTCACATATTTACCTTTGTATGCCGGTGGCGGGTTATTTTGAATGATAGGCAATAGCACATCATTCAACTCTTTTGTTTTGATACGCTTGCTTCGGTTTTCATAAACCTGAACTGCTGTTTCTATTGCTTTAAATATTCGTTGTTTGTTTAATACGGAAATAAATACAATTGGGACGTCTGTAAAAGGTTCGATTTCCCTTCTTATTTCTGCTTCCATTTTTTTCATGGTATTGGTTTCTTTTGTGACCAAATCCCATTTATTCACTAAAATGACTATGCCTTTATGGTTGCGTTGGGCTAACCAAAATATGTTTTGCACTTGACCATCAAAACCACGGGTGGCATCAAAAATAAGAATACACACATCTGAATGTTCAATGGCGCGAACGCTTCGCATAACGGAATAGAATTCTAAATCTTCTTTTACTTTAGCTTTTCTTCTAATCCCAGCGGTATCGACCAAATTAAATTCGAAACCGAATCGATTGTATTTGGTATCTATCGCATCACGGGTGGTTCCGGCAATATCGGTAACAATATATCTTTCTTCGCCAATTAAAGCGTTGATGAAAGACGATTTCCCTGCATTTGGACGACCTACCACAGCAAATCTGGGTAAATCTTCTTCTACTTCTTCTTTTTCTTCAGGCAATGCTTCTACTAGCGCATCTAATAATTCGCCTGTCCCACTTCCATTAATTCCAGCAATCGTGTAATATTCTCCTAATCCTAACGAATAAAATTCTACCGCATCGGCTGCTCTAGCACTAGTATCTACTTTATTCACGGCTAAGAAAACTGGTTTATCTACTCTTCTAAGCAATTTGGCCACCTCATCGTCCATCGGTGTAATTCCTGAATCTACATCTACCATAAAGATAATGGCATCGGCTTCTTCAATGGCTAACTCTACTTGTTTGTCAATTTCTGCTTCAAAAGCATCATCACTTCCCACAACGTAACCTCCAGTATCTATGAGCGAAAATTCTTTGCCATTCCAGTCTGATTTACCGTAGTGACGGTCACGCGTAACTCCGCTTACGGAATCTACAATGGCTTCGCGACGTTGAATTAAACGGTTAAAAAAAGTGGATTTCCCTACATTTGGTCTTCCTACAATGGCTACTATATTGCTCATATCTAAAGGTATTTACGGCGCAAAAATACAGCTTAAAATATAGATTTTAAGCTTTCTGAAATTTGTTTTGTAAAAATTTATATTGAAATTTAATTTTTAATTATATCCGAAGCGTTTCAACTGCTTATCACTGCTTCTCCAATTTTTATTGACTTTCACATAAAGTTCTAGGTGCACTTGCTTCCCGAAGAATTTTTCTAAATCTTTACGGGCGTCTATACCTACGTGTTTAATGGCTCTTCCTTTATGACCGATAATAATTCCTTTTTGGGAGTCGCGCTCTACCATAATCACGCTTCGCATCCTGATGATTTCTTCTTCCTCAAAGAATTCTTCGGTTTCTACTTCTACGCTGTAAGGAATTTCTTTTTTGTAATTCAATAGAATTTTTTCACGGATAATTTCATTTACAAAAAAGCGTTCGGGTTTATCTGTAAGTGCTTCTTTATCGTAGAAAGGTGGTGAATCTGGTAATAATTCTAAAATGCGATTGAAAACTTCAGGCACTCCAAAATTTTCTAAGGCTGAAATGGCAAAAACCTCAGCATTGGGAACTTTGGCTTTCCATAGAGCTACTTGTTCTTCTACTAATTCTTGATTGCTTTTGTCAATTTTATTCAGCAATAATAAAACCGGAATTTTTGAGGTGGTAATCTTTTTGAAAAAGTTTTCGTCTTTTAATTCTTGTTCTCCTATTTCAACTAAATAGATTAAGACATCGGCATCTTCAAAAGCAGATTTCACAAACTCCATCATGGAAGATTGCAACTCGTAAGCGGGTTTGATAATCCCGGGAGTATCACTTAATACTACTTGAAAATCTTCTCCGTTAACGATTCCTAAAATTCGGTGACGTGTGGTTTGTGCTTTGGAAGTAATTATTGATAGCCTTTCGCCTACGAATGCATTCATAAGGGTTGACTTTCCTACGTTGGGATTACCAATAATATTTACAAATCCTGCTTTATGTGCCATAATTTTGCTTTAAAATTGCAAAGATAGTTGATAAATTAAGAAAGCCACTCTTTATAAAAAGAATGGCCTTTTAAATTACTAATTTTTCTACAAAAATTATTGAATAACAAGTTTATGTGATTGAGATTGCTCACCTCCTGAAATATTCACTAGATAAACTCCGGTAGATAAACTGTTTAAATTGAAATTGTTCTTTCCTTTCATTAAGGAATTTTCATACACTAAATTACCTGACATAGTGAACACTTTTAGATTTAAGTCTTCCGCAATTGATTGATCTATATTAATATTAATTTGACCGGTTGATGGATTTGGATAGAGCGTGCTCATTTTTGCTTTCTTTTCTGCTCCTTCTACATCTAATTCTTCCTCTGTTCCTCCATACTCAAAAGCTCCTATATCTCTAATATCGATTAAGAAAAACTCTCTTTGGTCTTTAAAAACATCTAAGGTGTCTCCTGCATCTACACAAATACTATTTTCTGCAATAGCAATGGTTTCAGTTGGACCTCCATTATCTTGTAATTGCCCTAAATCTGGTGACATATTTACATAATCTGAATCGTTTGGAACATAAGTTCCTTCATCATCATTTCCTATTACATTAAAACCTTGAGTAGTAAAAGTTCCTGAAGCATCTATCCCTAAACTTGCAGTATTATCTGAAATAATAGAATTCTTAATATTGGCCGTGGTATTGCTCATTACTCCACCTCCATTATTGGTAGATGTGTTATAAGCAATGGTAACAGCGTTCATATTTAAATCGCCATTATTGTAAATTGCCCCACCGTGATCTCCTGAATTATTTTCGGCTAACGTACTTCTTAACAATTCTACTATTCCATCTTCATTATATAAACCTCCACCTGAAATAGGAGATTCATTTCTTGATATGGTAGTAGCTTCTATATGAACTTCTCCTTTGTCATTGTAGATGGCTCCTCCCGCATCATTATTTGTTAGATTACCATCAAAAGTAGCAAATGTGGAGTTTAAAATGGTGTTTTCGTCCATCCAAACAGCTCCTCCTTTTTGTTGAGCAGTATTATTTCTGAAACTAGAATAATCTACTGTAATTTCACCTCCTTGAGAATAAAGTCCTCCACCTGAAGCTAAATTACCATTTGCTAGATTATTTTCTATAGAGGTTTCTGTTTCTAAGGTTACTAAACCACCATCATTATAGATACCGCCCCCGCCATTGTTACTATCATTACCGTTGGCAGTATTATTTTCTACAAGTGTATTAATAAGGTGCAAATTTCCTAGTCCATTATAAATTCCTCCACCGTTTACTCCTGCAATATTTCCGGAGATATTACTTTCTGACACCTGAATGTATCCTTCACCAGACATATGAATTCCTCCACCATTACTGGTAGTATTTGTAAGACTATTATTTAAAATATCAACGTTAAACATTTCTACAGTAGTATCATTACCATTAGAAGAAGAATAATCTTCAATAGCACCACCATAACTACTTGCTATGTTATCTGAGATTTCAGAATCACTTACAGACAAAGTTCCGCCTATGTTGTTGTAAATTCCTCCACCACTACCATTGGCACCGTTGGCTGAATTATTTTTTATAAGTGTATTGGTCTGTATGGTAAGATTCCCACTATTATTGAATAAACCTCCACCGCCTTCAGTTGAGTCATTTCCACTAGCGGTATTATTGGTAACGGTCACTCCAACTAACAAAACGGTTCCTCCGTCATTCCAAATTCCGCCACCTTGGCTGTAACTTACGTTATTTGTAATGGAACCTCCGTACATCATGGTATCTCCGTTACCATTGGTATGAATTGCACCTCCTTTACCATTATTATCATTTGAATTTCCTGCAGTGTTTCCATCAAAAGAAATATTGGATAGCTCCAAAGCTAAAAAAGCTCCAGTATTCAACTCAATTGCTCCTCCTTCAAGGCTAGCTGAATTATTTAAAAATGAAGTATTTTGGATATTTGCATAAGAATCATTCATTATAGCTAATGCCCCACCAGATCCAGATGCTCCGCTTGCGGTATTATTTTCAAACTCACTATCATTTATCTGTACATCTGAATTATTAACATAAATAGCCCCACCATTATCGGCATTACCATTTTTAAATTTCAAATTTTCTAATAGAACATTTGCATTTTCTATATTGAATATTCTTGAATTTCCAGCTGCATCGATTAGGTTCATTGAGCTTTCTCCGCTTATCGTAATATTTTTATCTATTACTATTTCACTGGTTAGGGTTACTGAAGCTGAAGCTGAAGAAAATGTAATAATATCACCATCTGCAGCGTCTTGAATTTCTTTTCTTAATGTTCCATCAGATCCATCATCTCCTCCTTTTGTTACTATTTGTGCTGAAAGATTAGCACTTGCCAACACTAGAAAGGCAATAAGTAATTTATTAGTAATTATTCTCATAGCATATAATTTTTGACTAATGTATTGCATTAAATACTATGGAGTCACAAGATTAAAATCTTCTTAACTACGATTTAACCGAACCTTAGCAATCTATAGCTCAAATAGTTAAAATTAAGCAAAGAAAAAGCCTCTCTATTGAGAAGCTTTTAATAATATACTAGTTTTACGAATTATTTTTTAATATGAAGTGGGCCAAACATCATTTGAAGAATTGATATCCGGAACTTGCTTCTTTTCATCAAACTCCACTTTTTCAAGTTTTTTAGGGGTTTCTAATAAATGGTCCCAAGAATCTCCACGCTGCCATATTTCCACAGGAAGTTTAAGTTCTTCTGAAGTACCATCTTCAAAAGTAAATGTAAGTTTCATTGGCATAGGGATTTCTCCTCTGTTGGCAACCGTAATCATATAACCATTTTCTTTTTCTGAAACATTTTCTACAGCAAGGTCTATATTTTCATTTCCATAGAACCAACCTTTCCAAAACCAATTAAGGTTTTCTCCAGCAACATTTTCTATATGGTTAAAAAAATCTGCGGGTTGTGGATGTTTAAAAGCCCAAGTTTTTATGTACGAATTAAATGCCCTGTCAAATCTTTCTTCTCCTAAAATATACTCTCTTAATGTAATTAAACCAACAGCCGGTTTATAATAAGCGGTATAACCTAAATTCCTAAGATTGGTTACATCAGGATAATTATCTATTCCTTCTCGGGAATCTTTGATTAAATATGGTTTTATTCTTCGGGTTTGTTCTAAATGCGAAGGATATTCTGCGTTGTTGAAAGCATTGGAACTGTAATGATTAATAAAAGTATTGAAACCTTCATCCATCCACGCATATTTTCTTTCGTTGGAACCTACAATCATCGGGAACCAATTGTGTCCAAATTCATGATCGGTTACCCCCCAAAGTGAAGCCTCTTTGGATCTCCAGCTACAAAAGCTTAAGCCGGGATACTCCATTCCGCCAATTTCTGCTGCGACGTTTACTGCATTTTTATAAGGATAGGGATAATATTTTTCTGAATAAAATTCAATAGAAGCTTTGGTGTATTCTGTAGAACGTGACCAAGCATCTTGCCCGTCGCTTTCTTTTGGATACGCCGATTGTGCCATTCCTTTTTTTCCGTTAGCTAAATTCATTCTGGCAGCATCCCAAATAAAAGCTTTTGATGCACCAAAGGCAACATCATGGGTATTTTCCATTTTAAAATGCCACGTATTTTTACCGGAAGATTTTTTATAGGCTTTTGTCGTTCCTACTTCGTCTGGTTGAATTATATAAACGGTTTCTTCACTTTCTGAAGCTTTTTCCCAACGATTCAATTGTGTTTTAGTCAATACATCTTTTGGATTTTGAAGCTGTCCCGAACCAACTACTGTCATATTATAAGGTACGGTCACTTTATAATCGTAATCTCCATATTCCAAATAAAATTCTCCTGCTCCTAAATAAGGCTCTACATTCCAACCGGTAACATCATCAAAAACAGCCACTCGCGGATACCACTGCGCCATAGCATAAATCCAGCCTTCTTCAACTTCTAATCTTCCCATACGGTCCATTCCTTCTTCCGGAATTTTATAAGAGAAATTCATCGATAATTCTACATCACCTCCGTCAGCTTTTAAGGGTTCTTTTAAAAATATTTGCATCCGGGTATCGGTAATCAAGTATTCTGCTTGATCTCCATCTACCTGAACGCTACTAATATCGTATCCGCCATTGGCATCTCCATTGTAACGATTGCCGCCCGGTGGTGTTGTTAATGTTCCTCTTGAATTTTCAGTAAATCTATTTTGTTCTACATATAACCAAATAAAATCTAATTTTTCGGGACTGTTATTGGTATACTCAATGGTTAAATTTCCGGTGATGGTATGGTTTTCATCATTCAGTTCGACTTCAATTTCATAATCGGCTCTATTTTGCCAATACTCCGGTCCGGGTTTACCTGAAGCTGTTCGGTAAACATTTCCTTCACGATTCATAAAATCATCGAAAAGAGATTGATTGTTTTCTTTTACTTCTTGAGAATGTGCCGTGAATACTAAAGCAAAAAATGCCAGCCATCCCAACAGCGAATTCTTTCTTGCGTACATAAAATTTATTTAAGGGTTAATTGCTGCTAATTTAAGAAAAGTAGTTTCAATATTACATTTCAACTTATCAAAACATAGTTGTAAACAGCTATGAAGTGGGAAAAAGATCCTGCTAATACAAAAATGTGAAAAATAGCGTGATTAAATTTCAACTTCTCTATTAAAAATAAAACCGCTCCCAAGGTATAAAAAGCGCCACCGGCAAATAACCAAAACAAACCTTCTGAAGATAGGTTTTCAATGAGTGGCTTAATGGCGAAAATGATAATCCACCCCATTAAAACGTAGATAATTGTGGATACTAATTTAAATTTTCCGGTGAAAAAGAGTTTTAAGGAAACCCCTACCAGTGCAATCCCCCAAACTACTCCAAAAATAATCCAGCCCGTAGTGCCGGAAAGTGTAATCAAAGAAAAGGGCGTGTAAGTGCCTGCTATAAGAACATAAATAGCAGAATGATCTACAATATTAAGTTTATACCTCCATCTTTTTTTAGAAGCACTATGATAAACGGTAGAAGCTGTATAAAGTAAAACTAAACTTATCCCAAATACTAAAGCACTTGCAAAATAAAGGGGATTGGTAAGTGTTATAGATTTTTTAATCAGTAATATTAATCCCACTAAACTTAAGGCAATACCAAAAGCGTGGGTCACTACATTTAGCACTTCTTCTTTTTTGGTATAAAAATGAATTTTCCCTGCCATTTTTTATTTCAAGAATTGAATTTTACAATAAATAGATAACAAAAACCTTATATTATTACGAAATCACTAAAATTTAACTATTTACACTAATATATTTTTATTATATTTAGATTGCTAATTTACAGTTGTTTAACTTAACATCACCACTATGGAATTTATAAGATTTCCTTCTGTCAGATTTTACATAGTCCTTACTACAATATTACTAATATTTAGTATTCACCCCTTGGTAGCCCAGCAACAAAATACACAAGATTTTACTGAGTATAAAGGAAAAGTGGTTGATGCACAATCTTCAGATGAACTTGCTGCTACTCATTTACGTATTAAAAATTCAACAATTTCAACAATTACCAATAGTGAAGGTGAATTTTCTTTAAAAGTGCCTTCAGCATATTCTAATTCAGTTGTTACTATTTCTGTGTTAGGCTATCAATCTAAAAATATTCATTTGGATTATTTCGACTTACCTTATACCGAAATTTCCCTTGAACCTGTCGTAGAAGAATTAAATGAAGTACAATTATTTTCAGCCACCGATGCTAAGGAATTGGTAAGAGAAACATTAGCCAATAAAGGAACCAATTATATTAATGAACCATTAGTATTGACTGCTTTTTACAGAGAAAACATTCAACAACGAAATGACCATGTTTCTTTATCTGAAGCAGTAGTTAAAATTAACAAACAACCTTACAACTCTGGGAGAAGAGATAAGGTTTCATTATATAAAGCTAGAAAAAGTTCTGATTATGATGGATTAGATACCATTGCTTTTAAACTTCGTGGAGGACCTTATTCTGCCCTTTTTGCTGATATTATGAAATATCCTGAGTTTTTATTCTTCCGTAATAGCATTGAAGGTTTTCAGTTTAAATTTGGAGAGCCTACTCAATTAAATGAAAGATATTTATACGTTGTAAAGTTTGAAGAATTAAACCATGCCCATCCTTGGTATTTCGGCAAGCTTTATATAGATGCTAAAACATTAACGCTAGTAAAAGCCGATTATAGCTTAAATGTAGATAATAGGCGCAGTGCCATGAGCATGTTTGTAAAGAGGAAACCAGGTGGCTCTAAAGTTTTCCCTATTGAAACGGCTTATCAAATAGATTACGTAGAGAGTGACGGTAAATGGTATTATAGTTACGGCAATGCTTATATGAAATTTGTAGTGAATTGGAAAAACAAGCTCTTTAACTCTCGTTACACTTTAAATAGTGAAATGATAGTAACCAACAGATCTCCTTATTCTGAAAACTGGACAGCTAATGCTGAAGAAATAAAACCTTCCATTGTGATGATTGACGATGTTTCCGGTTTTACAGATAAAAACTTTTGGGGAGAAAACAATATTATAGAACCCAACAAATCTATCCAGAATGCTATTGAAAAAATCCAAGAAAAAATTCAATAATCAATAGCTATTATTTTAATCTTTCTATTTTCTTCACCTAACCGGAAATCTAGCTCTTCACCTTCTTTTTTTCCGGTTATATTTTTTGCTATGGGAGCTACAAAAGCAATTTTTTGTTTTTTCACATCAGCTTCATCTACTCCTACGATTTGAAATTTTTGTGGGTTTCCATTTATTTTTAATTCAACCTTAGCTCCAAAACGTACTTCACCTTTAGGCTGTTCGTTAGGGTAAATTATCCTTGCTGAACTTATGCGCTCTTTCAATAAATTTATTTTACCGTCAATCACTCCCGCAGCTCTTCGCTTCTCTGTTTCATTTTTATTATCTAGGGAAGCTCTTTCTTCTTCTAACTCTTTTAGTTCTTGTTGTAAAGCTTCATACCCGTTTGGAGTTACATAATTGGTCATCCCCGCAGGCAATGCTGCTCTCGGAGGTATAATAGGTGCTTCTTCTTGGTCTTCTTCTTTTACAAATCCTCTGCTCATAATCTTTCTTTTATTCAATAAAAATCCCCTTCCAAGCCGAAGCCCGAAAAGGGATTATAGTAATATATTAAATTTTATTCGATGTTACAAATATCTTCAATTAGATTAACTAATTCGTAATCATCGTTAATGCTCATTTGGCTGTCGTCACTCGTCATAGTTACCGTGAATGGATAATCAAAATTAATTGACTCAATAGTTCCCGAATAGTTCAAGTAAAATTCCTGTGCTTCAGCTTGACTTGTAAAAGTTTCAGCCTCATCATTTATTAATACAGTAATGGGAAAATCAACCGTAAAGCAATCTTCGGTAATACCTACAACTTCATTAACATCTACATAATCATAACCACATTCATTAATAAGAGTTTGAAATTCAGATTCATCAGCAATAGTTTGGTTGCTAGCATCCTGAATAATATCGAAGGGATATTGAATTCCTACAATATGTAACGCAACTGTTTCATCTAACAATAGATTAAGTAATTGATTGTAGCTTGTTACCTCTACGGTAGAATCATCATTATAAGATAAAGTTATAGGATAATCAAACTGAAAACATAACTGGTCTTGAGGAGATCTACCTTCTAGTCCTTCCAAATCTTTCATGTTTTCCAATGTTGCCCGTAGAGCCAAACTATTTTCTATACTCTCAGAAGGTTGTTCAGAATTTTCTTCAACTTCATTCATAGACCCTTCATCTTCCGTACAACTCGTAGCTACAGTAATCATCATCAATAAAATTAAAATCTTTTTCATCTCTCTAAAGTATTTCGTTTTAATATATTAAAAACAACAAATAACCTGCCAAGAATTAATATTTTAAAAATCATGAATAATGAAGCTAGATTTAGGTCAGTACTAAAACCATAACTTAAAATCTATTAAAAGTTAAAATAAAGAGCTAGAATTTTTCCACTCCCCTTTTTTTATTTTATCATTAAAGGATTACAGTTCCTTTCAAATTTCTATCATACATGACAATACTACCGGCTACAGAAACATTTAAACTCTTGGCAGATTTAAACTTTACTAGTTGATGACATTGTTCTACAGCTTGGTTGGTGAGCCCGTGATCTTCTGCTCCCAATAAATAAACGGCCCTTCTGGGGTGTTTAAAGTTTTCTAGACTTTTGGCTTCGTTTGTTAATTCAACACCTATTAACAAAGCACTTTTGGGTAAGTTCTTGTAAAAGTCTTCAAAGGTTTTATAATGAAAATAAGGCATGGCTCCAACCGCTTTGTGGGTATCGCATGCCTGTTTGTGGTACCTATTGCCTATGGTAAATATAAAACTTGCTCCTAAATTTTGAGCAGATCGCCATAAAACTCCCAAATTTTCAGGAGTTTTACCATTTTGTATCCCTATACCAAAATAACCTTGTTCTAAATTGTTTACCATTTCTTAAAATTAACAATTTAAAACTCCTGTGACTACTTCAATTTTTTAAAACCTAAATAAGCTCCAACAGCTATTCCTAAAGGTAAAAGCGCTGTAATTGGAGCTGGAGGAGTTTCATCATCCACCCCATCATCAAATCCTGGAGGTTGAGCTATGACTGGTGCCGATAGCATTAACAAAAAAAATAAACTAAATAATGTAATTTTCTTTTTCATAATATTAATAAAAAATATGTTTTTAACTAAATCGTATTCTTATTTAGAAAACTAAAGTAATGATATTAGAATGGAATAATTACCAAAAACTATTATTTAAACTTTTATTAAGCATGATATAACATCTATTAACAATTCTATAAGTGAAGCAGACCAATATGTTAAATAATATGAAATAATTTTAACTTAATTACAATATTAGGCTCAATAACTTTAAACAAATTCAAAATGTCATTATTTTTGAAGTATGAAAAACTTTGAGGAAATTAACAAAAGTAGTTTCAGAACTTTATTTGAATCAGTTTCTGAAGGAATTATCGTCGTTAACAAAGATCAAATCATAGTCGCAAGTAATGCGGCCGCCAATCGAATTTTCGGTTATGACGAGGGTGAATTAAAAAAGCGACATTTAGATACCTTAATTCCTCAAAAATATGTGCACCAACATCAAGGTCATGTGAACCATTTTTTAGAGAATACGGACCACCGGCAAATGGGAAGTGGCCGTGACTTATATGGATTACGAAAAGATGGGAGTCAATTTCCGGTAGAAGCCGGTTTAAACCCTTTTGAATTACAAGGTCAGCAGTACGTGATGGCAATGGTCATTGACATTAGCATTCGTAAATCTCAGGAAAAACAGATTATAGAACTCAACAGCAAGCTCGAACAAAAAATTGAGCGAAGAACCGAAGAGCTTAAACAGACTGTTCTTGAACTGGAAGATGAAATCATTAAGCGAAAAGAAGCCGAGAACAAAATAAAAGAATCACTCAGAAAAGAACGGGAACTTAACGAACTTAAAACGAAGTTCCTATCTCTAGTTTCCCACGAGTTTAAAACCCCGTTAAGTGGTATTCTCACTTCCACCACACTCATCGGAAAATACACCCAAACCGAACAACAAGAAAAAAGGGAAAAACACCTAAAAACCATTAAAAACAAAGTAAAATACCTCAACAATATTTTAGATGATTTCCTTTCGGTAGAGCGTTTAGAAACAGGAAAAGTAAATTATAAATTCAGCACTTTTCCTTTAAGTAAAGTTACCAATGAAGTGATTTACGATGCCAATATGCTGTTGAAAGACGGACAAAAAATTAGCTATCCTAAAGATATAGATGATATTATTTTAGACTTTGATGAAAAAATACTCGAGCTCATCCTCACCAACCTCATCAATAATGCTATTAAATATTCGCCTGAAAATACCACCATCGATATTGAAGCTTTTACAAAAGAAAATATGCTTAGTGTGAAAGTAACAGACCAAGGCATCGGGATTCCTGAAAATGAACAGAAATATATTTTTAAAAGATATTTTAGGGCAGAAAACGCTCTATTGAACCAAGGAACAGGAATTGGACTCAATATTATAAAAAGCCACTTGGAAAACCTTGGCGGAAATATTAATTTTACCAGTAAAGAAAATGAAGGAAGTACGTTTACCGTAACACTTCCACTAACTTCAAACTAATAACCTACTATGAAAACTATTCTTCTTATTGAAGATGATGTCGCTTTACGTGAAAATACTGCAGAACTTTTAGAACTCTCCGATTATAATGTACTCACCGCACCCAACGGAAAAATAGGAATAGATAAAGCTTTAGAAGAAAAGCCCGATATCGTGGTTTGCGATATTATGATGCCGGAAATTGATGGCTATGGAGTTTTAGAAGCTTTGGCTAAGAACCAAAAAACACAACACATTCCATTTATTTTTCTTTCTGCCAAAACCGAACATAAAGAAGTAAGAAAAGGGATGGATTTAGGTGCCGACGATTACCTTACCAAACCTTTTGATGAGGAAGAATTAATTAGCGCTGTAGAAAGTAGATTGGCTAAAGCTAAAATTTTAGCTCAAAATACTGTTGAACCAATTAAGGTTGAAGTTGAAAAAGAAGATGATGTTCGAAATTTAAATGAACTGAAAAACCTGTTTGATGATGAAGGGGAAATTAGTACCTACAAAAAAGGAACAGTTATTTATGATGAAGGTGACCATTCCAACTATGTTTATTTAATTTTAGAAGGTGTGGTAAAAACCCATCAAATGGATGAAAACGGAAAAGAACTCATCACCGCTCTTTACAAACCCGATGATTTTTTAGGGTTCACCTCTTTTGAAGATAACATCCCTTATCAAGAATCGGCTACCGCAGTAGAAAAAACAGAACTTGCTGGGATTTCCAAACAAACTTTAAAAAATATTCTGGAAAGCAACAAAAAAGTTTCACTGGAATTAATGAACGTGCTTACCGATAATTTATCGGAGATTAAACAGCAATTACTACAAATGGCGTATAGTTCAGTGAAGCGGAAAACGGCCCAAACTATTCTTCAATTTGTAAAAGTATTGGACAAAAAACCTTCGGAAAACATTAAAATTTCCCGTGGAGATTTAGCTAGCGTTGCCGGGATTGCTACCGAAAGTCTCATTAGAACACTTTCTGCTTTTAAAAAAGAAGGCTTGATTGAAATTGAAGGTAGAAATATTAAAATCTTAGATATTGAAGGCTTAGAAATGATGGAATAACCAGTTGTTAGAAATTAGACCGCTTCGCTTCTAGAAACAAGAACTAAGACTATTTATAATACAAAAAGTCCCCCTCCTTTTGAAGGAGGGGGTTAATGAGGGGTTGCAATAGGGATAGCAGTGAACCTGCCTGCCGGCAGGCAGGAATCCCGCAACAAGTTGAGCGACAGTTAAGACTTGTGAGGAATTGTAACTTACCCGCCTGCCGGCGGGCAGGTAGCCCGACCCGCTAGGGAATTGCCCAAATAACACTTTCTTTTATAAAAAATTGGAAACCTGATTTTTGTCATTTTTCAACAAGTACTCCTCTTCTATTTTTGCTTTAAAATATAATGTACGAGGAAGATGAATATTTTAATGCCTACTGATTTTTCTGAAAACTCTTGGAACGCGATTAGCTATGCTTTATCGTTCTTTAAGAACGTGTACACAAATTTTTATTTTTTACACGTAGAGCCAACCGAATGGGAAGACGAAGAAGAAAATTTACAAACTATCCAAATAAAAGCTAAAAATTCTGCCAAAGCTTTTCAAACTTTATTAGAACGCTTGGGCGAACAAAAACTCAATAAAAAGCATCAGTTTTTTACTTCATTAGAACGCAGCCATTTTGTGGAAGCTATTCGGCAGCAAGTTACAGAACGCGATATCGACTTTATTGTGATGGGAACCCAAGGAGCCAATGGGTATAAAAAAGCAACCGTAGGAAGCCATTCTACCGATGTAATTACGCGGGTAAAATGCCCTGTAATGGTTATCCCGGAAAATGCTACGTATCGTGCTCCAAAAAATATTACTTTTCCTACAGATTTTAATATTTCCTATAAAAACAAGGTAATTCATACCTTAAAACAGGTTTGCTATTTTAACGACTCTTCGTTAAGTGTTCTCTATCTTTATAAAAAAAGCAAAGAACTTACCGAGCGGCAAGAAAGCAACAAAAGCTTTTTAAAAGAACAATTATTAGAAATTGAACACAGTTTTCATTACACCAGAAACGATACTTTGGAAGAAGCTGTGGAATCATTTGTAACCTCCCACGATACCCAAGTGATTACGATGATGGCAAAAAACCTGAATTTTTTTCAGCATATTTTATTTCATCCCGTAGCGAAAAAAATTAGCTATCACAAAGAAATTCCGTTTTTAGTTTTACACGAATAAGAAGAGAAATTATGTGCCAACCGCTCATTCAAAAATATAATATTCCAGGTCCGCGATATACAAGTTACCCTACCGTTCCGTATTGGGATGAAAATACCTTTTCGGTCGAGAATTGGAAAAAATCGGTGATTGAATCGTTTGAAGAAAGTAATACTGTTGAAGGAATTAGCCTTTATATTCATTTACCGTATTGTGAAAGTATGTGCACGTTTTGTGGTTGCAACAAACGCATTACCAAACGTCACGAAGTGGAAGAACCTTACATTACTTCCGTTTTAAAAGAATGGCAATTGTATTTAGATTTTCTACCGCAAAAACCGCTGATTAAAGAGATACATTTAGGCGGCGGAACACCCACGTTTTTTTCATCTGAAAACTTACAGCAACTCATTAAAGGAATCTTGAAAGATGCTGAGTTGGCTGAAAATTATCAATTTAGTTTTGAAGGACATCCCAATAACACGACAAAAGAACATTTAGAAGCCCTTTATCAAGTTGGTTTTAGAAGGGTAAGTTATGGCGTGCAGGATTATGATGTAAAAGTTCAGCAAGCCATTCACAGAATTCAGCCTTTTGAAAAAGTAAAACAAGCGACTGAAATGGCTCGCGAGATTGGTTATACATCCATTAGTCACGATATTATTTTCGGTTTGCCTTTTCAAAGTATTGAAGCGGTTGAAAATACCATTTTAAAAACGAAAGAATTAATGCCCGACCGAATTGCGTTTTACAGTTATGCGCACGTTCCTTGGATTAAAGGGAATGGACAACGCGGTTACAGCGAAGAGCATTTACCTTCAGCAGAAACTAAACGAAAACAATATCAACTAGGGAAAGAATTACTGGAAGAAATAGGTTACGTAGAAATTGGAATGGATCATTTTGCTTTGAAGACTGACGATTTATACCAATCGCTTAAAGCGAAACAACTCCATAGGAATTTTATGGGCTACTCTGCCTCAAAAACTCAGTTAATGATTGGTTTGGGAGTTTCTTCCATTAGTGATAGCTGGTATGGTTTTGCCCAGAATTCAAAAAGTATTGAAGAATATAAAGAATTGGTTAACAATGGTGAATTACCCGTATTTAGAGGACATTTATTAAATAATGAAGATTTAATTATTAGAAAGCATATTTTGAATTTAATGTGTCATTTACAAACTACACTTTCCATTAAAGATAATTTTTTTGAACTCCCTGAAGTTCTAGAACGTCTTGAAGAAATGGAGAGAGACCAATTAATTGAAGTGCATCCAGCATCTTTACAAATCACCGAAAAAGGAAGACCTTTTGTAAGAAATATATGTATGGCGTTCGATTTACGCCTGCAACGAAATAAACCGGAAACTAGGTTATTCTCGATGACGGTTTAAGTATTGTTGAAATAAGGTTAAGTTTTATTAGTAGGTTGGTCAACACCCCGAGGTTTTTACGGAAACTGAGGGGTGTTGCAGTTTTTAGGAGATAGAAAATCTATTTAGAAGAAATGAGTATTGGCTACCTTTCTTTTCTAAGTAGGAATTAGAGATTTTTTTCGAGAGGGATTACTCACCATTTCTATTGATAGAGTTCGTGAATACTTTGTATTTGAGGCTTTGTTGGAGCTCTTTTTATTTTGTTTCTCGACTCCGATATATGACAAAATAAAAAAGCGACTGCTGAAAGCCCGACCCGTTAGGGCCTTGCCATAAAAATTTTCATCTGGAAATTAGTCGCCATTTTTCTTGCATTGAATTTGGCACGTTCGGCCAATTCTCCTTCAAAATATTCATCAATGGTATTTACCCAAAGGTTGAGCCACACACCAAAATGCTTTGCTTCAATTTGATGGTTAAAATTATAATCGACCATAATGTGAGCTCTTCCGGGACGCCCGCGATATTTTCCAGCAAAAAATAAATTGCTTTCCCAAAAATCGGTCAGCTTTTCTAAGTGGTGTTCCCAATTGGTAATGGTTTCATTAAAAAAAGAGCCAATCTCAGGATTGGCTCTTACTTTATCGTAAAATCGATGTACGAGTAATTGCACATCGGCTCTATTTTCTATTTCTTTCATAAACTTTTAGAACAGCAACATTAATCCGTGATACAAAATAAATAATAAATTCACAGAAACGCTTCCTACTAACGAATTAAATACTTGTTTTGCCGGTAAACAAGCTAGTACTGCAGTATTATATCCCATACTAATCATAACCACCGCAAAAAGCTGAAGCATTTGCAAAACACCGTGACCGGTCATTAAAATAAACATTGCTGCAATTGCCCCTAAACAGCTGGATGCGATAATACCAATAGCGGCATTACCATAATACATTTCTTTAAACTCACCGTAATACTTTTGATACACTGACATCTTCTTATGTTTTAAAAATTATAGTGTAAAAGTATTGGGAAAGAGCAGCTTAAAAAATGACATTGGTCAGGTTTGAAAAATTCTTTAAAAACTGAAATAAAGTGAATAATATTTCAGTTTTATTTATTTTTGTTTGAACTTTATTTAAAATTTAATTGAAATATTTTAAAAATGGCTCAACTTCCTATAAAATGTCCCAGTTGTCAAAACACCTTAGAGGTAAGTGAACTTTCTTGTGCTAATTGTGAAACCAAAATTTCGGGGAATTATGCGCTTCCGGCTTTGATGCAACTTTCCATTGAAGACCAAGAGTTTATACTTGAGTTTGTACTTACCGGAGGAAGCCTAAAAAAAATGGCTATTAAACTTGGTAAAAGCTATCCTACGGTGAGAAATAAACTGGATGATATTATTGAACAACTAAATTCAAAATAAACCAACGATGAAAAAGATTTTATTTCAACCCTTCGAAAATTATTCAGAGAAAAAATTAGTGTTAATAGGAATTCTAGTAACGCTTCTAGGCTCATTTATCGCTTATTTATTTCAAGCTAGATTTGATGGAGTTTTAGATGTTCATTTTGTAGAAAACTTAGAATTACACCATCTGTTTCTAGATAATTCAATTAACATTATTTCGCTTTCTTTACTTCTATTTATCTCCGGAAAAATAGTTAATAAAAAAACAAGGTTGATTGATGTTTTCAATGCTTCGCTCATTGCAAGATTACCCTATTACCTCATTAGTTTTGCAAACATTAATGGATATATGGGAAGTTTGTCTCAACGGCTTTTAAATTTCACTACTGAAAAACCCGAATTGCTTCCCATAGAAGGTACAGATTTAATCATCATTTTAATCTTCGCTTTCCTTTCACTTATCCTACTCATTTATTACCTCTATTTACTCTATAAAGGTTATCAAGTAGCGACCAACGCAAAAGGAGCTCTACCTATTATTTTATTTATCGTCGCTATTCTTTTTGCTGAAGGAATTTCAAAATATATCATTTATCTAATTCACTAATTATTATGGAAAAGTTATTACCACTGCTGCTTTTATTTGTACTGAATTCAGGATTTTCTCAAAACATTGAAGGAGACTGGAAAGGAAACCTTAAATTTCAAGGAGCAACGCTAGCCACCATTTTTCATATTGAAAAAGTGGAAGATGATTACAAAGCCACGATGGATAGTCCCCAACAAAACGCTTATGGAATCGCCATCGATAAAGTTGAATTTACCAATAACCAACTTACGCTAACTCAAAACGCGACTCAACTGACTTACAAAGCTGAGTTAATTGATAACACACATTTAAAAGGTACATTTCATCAACGCGGTATTAGCATTCCTTTAGATTTGGAAAAAACCTCTGGTGAAGTAGAAAAAGTGAAACGACCACAAACTCCGCAGCCTCCGTATCCTTATCAAGTAGAAGAAGTAACGTTTACCAACTCTAAAGCGAATATCAACTTAGCCGGAACGCTAACTATTCCTGAAGGAAAAGGAAAATTCCCCGCGGTGATACTTATTTCGGGAAGCGGACCGCAAAACAGAAATGAAGAATTATACCATCACCAGCCTTTTAAAGTGATTGCTGATTACCTGACTAAAAAGGGAATTGCCGTCTTACGTTACGACGATCGCGGCACCGCAGCTTCTGAAGGAGATTTCGCCACAGCGACAACTTTCGATTTTACGGATGATGCAAAAGCTGCTATCGAATACTTAAAAAATAGAAAAGAAATCGATAAGAAAAAAATCGGTGCAATTGGTCACAGTGAAGGTGGTGCAATTTCTCCAATTCTAACACAGAAAACTAAACTGAACTTTATTGTTTTAATGGCAGCCCCAGGACTTAAAGGTGACCAACTTCTCAACCTTCAGCGTAAAAAACAAGAAGAACTTCAAGGCATTAATAGCTTAGCTACGCAACAACGTCAACTTGTTTTTCAAGAGGTTTACGATGTAATTTTAGATACTACCTTAACTAAAGAAGAAACCAGTAAAAAAACCATGGAAGTATTTAACAAACACTGGGGAGAAATGGTTCCAGCACAACAATTGCAACAAATTAACGAACAACATAACTTGGAATGGTTAAAAACCTTTATTCGTTTTAATCCTGCGACTTATCTTGAAGAAGTAAACTGTGAAGTATTAGCCATAAATGGAGAAAAAGATAGTCAAGTTCCTGCGGAAGAAAACTTAGCAGCAATCCAAAAAAGTGTAAAATTAGCTGGTGAAGAAGTAACCATTAAGTCTTATCCCAACCTCAATCATTTATTTCAAAAAGCTGAGACCGGGGGCGTTCAAGAATATAAAGAAATTGAACAAACCATCGAGCCACAAGTTTTAGAAGACATAACCAATTGGATTTTAAACCAAACGAAAAATTAGTGTAATTTTATTCATAATTCACCGACTTATTTCGAGTAATTTTTGCTGAAATAGCTTGAGCATATCTTATGAATAATTTAAAAGATTTAGAAAAATTTAGTTCGCACTTAAAAAGTTCACCTCAAATGCCGGCTTTTTTTATTGGGCACGGCAGCCCGATGAACGCGATTGAAGACAACGAATTTGTTCAACAATTTAAAAAGTTAGGAGAAGATATTCCCACACCGCAAGCTATTATTTGCGTTTCAGCGCATTGGCTCACCCAAGGAACCAAAGTTACCGCGATGCCCAACCCCAGAACAATTCACGATTTTGGTGGTTTCCCGCGTCCACTTTTTGAAGTACAATATTCTGCTCCCGGCAGTCCTGAATTGGCAAAAACCACACAGGAAATTTTACGTCCGTTTGAAGTTGAATTAGACGAACATTGGGGGTTAGACCATGGTTCTTGGACGGTTTTGCGCCACATTTATCCCGAAGCCAATATTCCTGTAATCGAACTGAGTATCGATTACAGCAAACCGCTTTCTTATCATTTTGATTTAGCAAAACACTTGGCAGGCTTACGTCACAAAGGCGTTCTGATAATAGGAAGTGGAAATATTGTACATAACCTTCGCTATGTAGATTTTAAACATATTAATCATTTAGATCACGGTTACGATTGGGCGTTTAGTATTCGGGAAAAAGTAAATGAACGAATTTTGGAAGGTAACTTTCAAGATTTAATTAATGTGCAGCAATTAGGAAAAGACTTTCCCATGGCCGTGCCCAGTTACGACCATTACCTTCCTTTAATTTATAGTTTGGCGCTGAAAGATGAACAAGATGAGATTGAACTTTTCAATGATTATGTAATTGGTGGTTCATTGAGTATGACTTCGGTAAAAATTAGTGCTTAAATGAAAAAAGCCTTTAGTTACCTTTGGCCATTAACCAAAAAAATAAAATCTAACTTTAGTGGAGAACTAGAAGTTACTTGGCTTAACGGTAAAAAAATTTTAGACACAAAAAACGCTAATTATTCTTACGGAGCTTTACATCAAATTTTAGACGTAGCTTTACAAAAAACCAGTGCTGAACGTGGCGGACATACACTCGTGTTAGGTTTAGGTGGCGGAAGTATTTTACAATTGCTTCGGAAAAAATATAATTTCTACGGAAAAATCACCGCAGTAGAACTCGACCCAAAAGTGATTGAAATTGCGAAAAAAGAATTCAACATTCAGCAATATGAACCTTTAAAAGTAATTTGTGAAGATGCTGAAAAATTTGTTCAGCAAAACCACACGAAATACGAAACCGTGATTGTTGATTTATTTATCGATATAAAAGTTCCTGAACAATTTTTTAAAATCGAATTTTGGCACAATTTGGCGAATCTTCTTCAACCCGAAGCCACTGTTATATTTAATGCTGGAATTGGAGAAAACCATATACAAGAAATTGAAACACTTCAGCAACAAACAAAAAAAATAATTTCCTTTCAAAAAATAAACCATGTAAAAGGAACTAATACATTGTTGTTAGGAAAGAAATTAGATTAAAATTTATTTCATTTTAAATAAAACTTATATTTTTACCCAAAACCGTAAAATTATGAATTCTAACTTATCTGAAGCTTCTACTTACGAAGCTCACTCGCTTACTCAAGATGAAATTAAAAAAGCGCAGGCCGGCTTTATTACAAAAGTGTATAGCTGGATGACCTTAGCGCTTATGATTACCGGATTGGTAGCAATTGTAACTGCTTCTACTCCATCACTTCTCAATGCAGTTCTAGGAAATAGAATTATTTTCTTCGGACTCATTATTGGAGAGTTGGCTTTAGTAGCTTACTTAACTTCTGCCATTAAAAATATGTCAGCAAGTACAGCAATCGCTTTGTTTATTGCCTACGCTTCGTTTAACGGATTAACGCTATCATTTATCTTTTTGGCTTATACCGCGGGTTCTATTGCTTCTACATTTTTTGTAACCGCTGCAACTTTTGCCGCAATGAGTGCATATGGTTATTTCACCAAAAAAGACCTTACCAAAATAGGAAACTTATGTTTTATGGCGCTTATCGGTTTAGTGATCGCTTCTATCGTAAATTTATTCTTTCAGAATGAAATGCTGTATTGGATTGTAACTTATGCCGGAGTTCTTATTTTTGTAGGATTGACAGCTTGGGATACGCAAAAACTAAAAAGAATTGCTGTTGAAGGAAACGAAAACTCAGAAACGGGTCAAAAACTTTCTATTATTGGAGCGTTAACCTTATACCTAGACTTTATCAACCTTTTCTTGTTCTTACTACGTATTTTAGGAAATAGAAGGTAAGTTAATTTATAAATTTCTACGTCACCCTGAACTTGATTCAGGGTCACATTAAGACACCAAAAACTCACTCAGATGAGATTGGATCAAGCCCGCCTGCCGGACGGGAAGGTCCGGAATGACGGAATCCAAACTCATTAAAAAATCCCTAGCTTTTACTAGGGATTTTTTTTATTATTGATGGTCACAATTCCTGCGGAGTTGAGAACCCAATTCAGACTAAAAAATTGATGCTAAAGATCTTTCAAAACCGCTCAAGGTGACATTCATTTTATTTAAAACGTTCGTACATCGCTTTTTCTAAACTCTCCTGATGATCGGGATGAGCTATTGAAATTAAGGCTTTTGCGCGTTGTTTTAAACTCTTTCCGTATAAATTAACCACACCGTTCTCTGTTGCAATATAATGTACGTGCGCGCGTGTAGTGGTAACGCCGGCTCCTTCTTTTAAAAACGGAACGATTTTCGAAATTCCTTTAGCCGTAGCCGATGGCATCGCAATAATCGCTTTACCGCCTTCAGAAAGAGAAGCACCGCGGATAAAGTCCATTTGTCCGCCAACTCCCGAATATTGCATTTTCCCGATCGTATCGGCACAAACTTGTCCGGTCAAATCAATTTCTATCGCACTGTTAATCGCAGTTACCTTTGGATTACGTCGAATAATAGCGGTATCGTTAGTATAAGCCGCTTCTTTAAAATGAACTAACGGATTATCGTCTAAAAATTCGTATAGTTTAGGTGAACCAATCGCAAAGCAAGTCACTATTTTTCCATTTTTCACCACTTTATTTTCTCCGGTAATAATTCCTTTTTCAATTAAAGGCAATACTCCATCTGAAAACATTTCAGTATGAATACCCAAACCTTTATGATTGTGCAAATTATTCAATACCACGTTCGGGATTCCGCCAATACCCATTTGTAAAGTCGCACCGTCTTCTACCAATTGCGCTACGTGATAACCAATTTGCTTTTCAACTTCAGAAGGTTCAACAGTAAATACTTCGTGAATCGGAGTGTTTACCTCAACGGCCGCATCAATTTTACTAATATGTATAATCCCATCGCCATGCGTTCTTGGCACTTGCGGATTCACCTGAGCGATAACTTTTTTAGCACATTGTATTGCGGTAATGGTGACATCTATCGATGTTCCTAACGAGCAATAACCGTGTTTATCTGGCGGCGAAACCTGAATAAACGCTACATCTAAAGGCAAAATGCCACGCTTAAACAACAAATGCATTTCACTTAAAAATATAGGAATATAATCTCCATGTTCAGAATTTACGGTTCGGCGAACATTGCCGCCTACAAAACAACTATTTACGTGAAAACTTTTATTATAAGGTTCTTGCGCATATAAGGCATCGCCTTCAGTGTGCATTTGCACTAATTCTATATCAGATAATTCTTGGTAGCGCTCGCATAAAGCTTTAATAATAACTTTTGGCGTCATGGCCGCTCCCTGAAAAAATACACGATTTCCCGATTGTACATTTGCGACAGCTTCTTCGGCTGAAATAAATGGTAACATAACTCTTCTTTTTTTAATTTCTAATGCAAAACTATGACCTCAACACCGTTTAAAATATGACATTTCGCATACTTCAGGAAAAAGAAAAATTTTTGTAATGATTAATTGGGCGCAACCCAAGGGTCGGGCTATTCGCTATATCTTTTTCAACTTCCTTGCGCAGGCAGGAATCTAAAAAAGGATAAATTTATCCTGAGCGAAAGTCGAAGGGCTACTATCCCTTGCGCGGAATGTGACAATCGATTTGAGAAGAAACTTTTTCGGTGGTATGAATGACTTTAGGAGAAACATAAGGAATACCTAAGCCTAAACCACGTAACACAAATAATAAACCTACAATCACCACAAAAACGGGAATCGCTTTTTGTATTTTTTGTCGAAACGAAGTACTTAAAAAATTACCCGCCAATACCATCGTGGTCATTAACGGAATAGTACCTAAACCAAACAGCAACATATAGAGTAAACTCATCGGGATACTTTCGTAGGCAAACGAACCAAAAATAGCCATATACACTAAACCACAAGGTAAAAAACCATTAAGAAAACCAATAGTTAAAAACGTATCAGGAGTTTTCTTTTGTAGCTCTTTTCCTAAAGCCGATTTTACTTTAGAGATGAGTTTAAAAATGGGTCTAGAGAAATTATATTGATTAAAAGTCTGATGCGGAATAACCACGACCAAGATCATTAAAACACCAATAGCGATCGATATTTTTTGTTGAATACCAAACAAAAATAAGCCTTTACCCAAAACCCCAAATAGCAATCCAATAAAGCTGTACGTGAATAATCTCCCTATATGATAAAGGCTTAATTGAAGTATTTTTTTGAATTTGCTTTTACGATCCAGCGGGAGCATAAACGCAATAGGACCACACATTCCCACACAGTGAAAACTGCCTAATAATCCTAATAAGAAAGCTGAATAAAGCATAATTCTATTTATGATTACCTTGAATTTATTTCAAGGTTTTCTCACTTAATTTTTTATGAGTTAAATGTGATGCTGAATCAAGTTCAGCATGACGTATTTTTATAATAGTGTGAAATGAAATATTTAATTTTTAATCTGTAAATCTTTTTTAAACAAATAATCAGTTCCGTTAGATTTCCAATTGATCGAAAGTTTGTATTTCCCTTCCACTAATTTTTCAGCTGGAATTATCATTTGCTGATTTTCTAAACTAATAGGAATTTCTAAGTCTAACTTTTTGTTAGAAGGTCGGTATAAACTTACTTCTCCTTTAATGTCTTTTTTTTCTGAAGGAAACAAGATCTGGATTCCTTCCGCAGTGACTTCAACCTGAATATTTTTAGCTAAACGCGCTGAATTTTGCTGCGCATCGATTTGATCTTGATAGGCTAATTCTTGTTTGTAATATTCTTCGGTCACCAAATCGTGATCGTACTTTTTATCGGTACTCATTTTTATCACAAAAAACATGATAAAGCCTATAAAACAAGCGATGGTAATCACGATGCCTACGCCCCAATTTAATTTTTTCATTTTTATTATTTTTTTAGTTTTCTTTAATTCTATTGCAATTTTTAAATTCAGGATGAGATTCCGTGTCAAGCACGGAATGACGTATTCTACCTAAAACTACGCGGACCTAAAAACGCGGCTTTGGTCGTTTCAATAAGTTTTTCGCCACTGTAAACCCCTATTTTCAATCGTTCTTTATCGCTTTCTAAAGCAGCTTGATTGATATCGATAAACAGCGTTCCTTCTGATAATCCTTGTTTAGGAACTTCAAAATTTTCGTGGGTAACCAGTTCAATTTTTCCACTATGCGAAATCAATTTAAAATGAACATCTTCAATAGGTTCTACGGTTTTGTTCACGAGTTTGAAAGTGTAAACATTTCGAATCACGTTATTATCTTTCTTCTCGTACAATTGTCCCGGTAAACGAAGAACCGTTGCTTCGACATCGTTTCGCAGAAAAAGCATTCCGGTTAAAACACCAATTAAAATTACCAAAACTGCAGTATACGCTTTTAATCGCGGATTGAAAGTGAACTTTTTCTTTTCGGCTATATTTTCTTCACTTGCATATCGAATTAAACCTTTTGGAAGATCTACTTTTTCCATCATCGCATCACAAGCGTCGATACAAGCCGTACAATTTACACATTCGAGTTGCGTACCGTTTCTAATATCGATCCCGGTTGGGCAAACTTGCACACATTGTGAACAATCAATACAATCTCCTTTGCCGGTAGCAGCACGATTTTCGTTTTTTCTGAATTTTGCTCTTCCTTCTTCTTTTTCTCCACGTTTATAATCGTAAGCGACTACAATCGATTTTTTATCTAATAAAACGCCTTGTAAACGACCGTAAGGACAAGCAATAATACATACCTGCTCTCTGAACCAGGCGAAAATAAAATAGAAGACCCCGGTAAATATAAGAAGAGAGATGAGTGTGCTTGTGTGAGCACCGGGGCCTTCCGTTATATATCTAATGAGTTCGTCACTACCAATTAAATAGGCCAAGAAAATATTGGCAATCAAAAAACTGATAATAAAAAAGATGAACCATTTTAAAACTCGTTTTCTAATTTTTTCAGCATTCCAAGCTTGTTTAGCTAAACGTATTTGTTTACCACGATCACCGTCAATCCAGTATTCGATTTTACGGAACACCATTTCTAAAAAAATGGTTTGTGGGCAAATCCATCCACAGAAAATTCGACCGAAAGCAACGGTAAACAGAATGATAAAGACCACACCAATGATCATCGAAATCACGAACAAGTGAAAATCTTGTGGCCAAAATGGGAATCCGAAAATATTGAAGCGACGCTCCAAAACGTTGAACATCAAAAACTGATTGCCGTTAATTTTCACGAATGGGGCGGCAAAAAGAAACAACAACAACCCGTAACTAACCCAAGTTCTATATTTGTAGAACTTGCCTTCGGGTTTCTTAGGAAAAATCCAAGAACGTTTCCCTTCTTGGTTGATGGTTCCTATAGAATCCCTGAATTTTTCGTTTTCTGGAGTTTCCACGTTGTTTAGGTGTTAGGTTGTAGGTGTTGGGTTTAAGAACCTCATCATGCTTTGATAACAAAACTGGATGAGATGCTGAAACAAGTTCAGCATGACGCACAGTTTATTTTTTTATTATTCGAGCCTTTCGACTAGACTCAAGACAAGGGGAGCGAGAGGTCTCAACTCCACTCGAGGTGACATAACTAAATTTCATCAGTAACTTGAATAGTATCTACCGAAGTGGTGTTTTCTGCTCTTTCGACATCATCGGCTTTTGGAGCATCCCCTTCTTCTACCCAAAGTTCTCCTTGGGGCTCTTTAGGTTCTGCCGGTGTGGTGCCTTGAAGCGAAATCACAAAACTGGCAACTTGCGCACGTTCTACCGGTTTTAAAGTTCCTTCCCAAGGCACCATCCCTTTGCCGGAACGGCCTCCTTCGGTTACGGTTCTAAACACATTTTTGATTCCGCCACCTAAAATCCAATATTTATCGGTTAGGTTAGGACCAATTCCTCCGCCTCCATCGGCTTTGTGACAAGCGGCACAATTGGTTTGGAAGATATTCTTTCCGGCAGCTAGATCGGCTTCATCAGTTAATAATTCAACCGTATTTACATCTACCAAGTTTTTAGCAGTTTTCTTGTATTCTTCGATGGCTATTTTGGCTTCCATCACTTCGGCTTCATATTCTTCAATTTGATTATCATCCTGGAAAATATGGTAACGAGCTAAGTAAACACCTGCAAAAATGATAGTCGCATAAAATCCGTAGAGCCACCAAGGTGGAAGGTTGTTATCCAACTCTTTAATCCCATCGTAATTATGGTCAAGGATAATTTCATCTTCCTGCTCAATAGGTTTTCTATCTACGAGTTTATTGTAGATTTTATAGAACCAAGCATATTGTTTGGCTTTGTTCTCCTTTTCTGCAGCCAAATATCGAGCTCTGGCTTCTTCATCTAATGATTTAAAAAGTACACTTTGCAACGCCCCCACACAAAGTTCTACCGCTATGGCAAATAAACCGGCAACCCCCAAGACTAACCAAGCTAATGGATACGTGGTAAACACCGAACCCTCTTCTACTTCTACCGTATATTCGATTAATAAGTACCCAATTAATAAAAACAGGAATACTCGAATGTATGATGCTAAACTTTTCATAAGGCAGAATCTTTTTCGGTTTCTAACGGAATATTACTTACTTCTTTGATGTAATCTTTTTTGGCAGTAAACACCCACCAGAATAAGGCTACGAAGAAGATGAAAAATATGAGTAAGGAAATCATCGGGTAAACTTCTACCCCATCGATGGTTTCCATATGTCCTTTTATAAACTTCAACATGGTTTTTGGTTTTAGTTTGAACTTACTTCTTGGTTAGCGTCTTTTATTTTAATATCGGTCCCTAATCGTTGAATGTAGGCGATAAGAGCGATCACTTCACGATCTTTCATCTCTACGAAATCGAGTCCATTTTCTTTCGCAAACTTTTTATCGGCTTCATAACTTTCAGCAAAATCGGGATCTGAGTACAGGTTTTGTTCAATTTGAGCAGCCTGCTCTTCCATCCATTGTTGTGCGTTGGCAATTTCTTCTTCGGTGTAAGGAACTCCCAGAGTGACCATTGCACGCATTTTATCTTCGGTTTGTGAACGATCGTGTTCATTTTTTATCAGCCATTTATAACTTGGCATAATTGAACCTGAGGAAGTAGTTTGCGGATCGTAAAAGTGATTAAAGTGCCAGTTGTCTGAATACTTTCCTCCTACTCTAAATAAATCGGGTCCTGTACGTTTACTTCCCCATAAAAACGGGTGGTCGTACACGTATTCTCCCGCTTTAGAATATTCGCCATAACGTTCTACTTCACTTCGGAAAGGTCGAATCATCTGTGAGTGACAAGACACACAGCTTTCTCTGATATATAAATCCCTCCCTTCTAACTCTAATGGCGTGTAAGGTTTTACACTAGTAATTGTAGGAATGTTAGAATCTATCATTAAAGTTGGTATGATTTGAACCGCACCACCTATTAAAATCGCGATCGTTGCGTAAATCGTTAATTTTACCGGTCTTCTTTCTAACCAAGTGTGGTAACCTTCACCAGCCACACGTTTGTGAGTTACTTTTGGTAGTGGAGCTGCTTCAGCCAATTCATCAGTTACCGTGCTTCCTGCTTTGATAGTTTTCACAATATTATAAAGCATCACAATAGCTCCTAGAATGTATAAACTACCACCGATAGCACGCATCCAATACATTGGAATAATTTCTTGAACGGTTTCTAAGAAGTTACCGTAAACTAAACTTCCGTCAGGGTTAAATTGTTTCCACATAGAAGCCTGTGTGAATCCTGCCACATACATTGGTAATGCGTACATAATGATTCCTAAGGTTCCAATCCAGAAATGAACGTTAGCCAATTTGGTTGACCATAGATCTTTTTTCACCAATTTTGGTACTAGCCAATATACCATTCCGAAGGTTAAGAAACCATTCCACGCTAAAGCTCCTACGTGAACGTGCGCAATTACCCAGTCGCTAAAGTGAGCAACAGCATTGATATTTTTAAGTGATAACATTGGCCCTTCAAAAGTTGCCATCCCATAACCGGTAATCGCTACCACCATAAATTTTAAAACAGGATCTGTTCTTACTTTATCCCAAGCACCACGAAGAGTTAATAATCCGTTGATCATCCCACCCCAAGACGGAGCGATAAGCATTACAGAAAAAGCAACTCCTAAATTTTGCGCCCAATCTGGTAAAGCTGAATATAATAAATGGTGAGGTCCTGCCCAGATGTAAATAAAGATCAACGACCAGAAGTGAACAATTGATAAACGATAAGAATATACCGGACGATTAGCGGCTTTCGGCACAAAATAGTACATTAAACCTAAGAACGGCGTGGTTAAGAAAAATGCCACCGCATTATGCCCGTACCACCACTGCACCAAAGCATCTTGCACTCCTGCATAAACCGAATAACTTTTTAAAGCACTTACCGGCAATTCAATATTATTAAAAATATGAAGTACCGCTACGGTTACGAAAGTTGCTAAATAAAACCAAATGGCAACATACAAATGGCGTTGTCTTCTTTTAAAGATCGTCCAGATCATATTTACACCAAAGGCTACCCAAACTAAAGCAATCGCGATATCGATTGGCCATTCTAATTCGGCATATTCTTTAGAAGAAGTATAACCTAACGGAAGGGTGATCGCTGCCGCAACAATGATTAATTGCCACCCCCAGAAATTAAAATTACTTAAAGCATCGCTGGCCATTCTGGTTTTTAGTAAACGCTGCAAAGAGTAATATACTCCGGCAAAGATGGCGTTTCCTACAAAGGCAAAAATTACGGCATTGGTATGTAACGGCCGTAAACGACCAAAACTTAACCACGAAATCCCATCGGTTAGATTGGGAAATAAAAACATAAACGCTAAGAGAAGCCCTACAGACATCCCTACGATTCCCCAAAAAATCGTAGCGTACAAGAATTTTTTTACGATCTTATTGTCGTAATAAAACTGATCCATTTCCATTTTTATGATTGTTTGTCTTTAGTTAATACTTGTTCTTGATTTTTCTTTTTATTGGGATCTTTTACCAGCTCGTCTTCAAATAGCATACGTACCGATGGTGTATAGACATCGTCGTATTGTCCACTCTTTACAGAAAGAATAAATGCCACGAAAAAAACGATGGCAACGGTAATGCTAATGGCTAGTAAAACATAAATAACACTCATAACTCTCTATTATAGTTCAAAAGTAAATGTGAAGGCTTTCTTAAAAAATGACATTTGTCAGGTTTAAGAATTAGGTGATAGTTTTTAGGGATTAGGTAGGAGGTTTTTAGTTGGCAGTATTCAATTGACAGTATTCAGTATTCAGTGTTCAGTTGACAGTAATTAGTTGGCAGCAAACAGTGATTTGGGAAGTTCATAGAAGTGGTCTAAATGTAACTCTTACAGTATCGAGTTATTGAATTTTTAACTCAAATTCATCTTATATTTCAACTTCGAATTCAATTTCACTTTGAATTTCCTTAGAAGAATAAATCGTAGCAATGCCTAACGTGTTTACTCCAAGTGTAATCTTTTTCTAATTGATACTGAATAGTTTTGCGAATACCGACCGAAGAATAGTGTATAAAATCGAAAGCTTCCGGTTTTACCAAATAACCTCCCCAATGTTTCGGCATCGGGATGCTTTGCTGCTGAAATTGTTCTTCAAAACTTTTCAAATTGGTTTCTAGAATACTTCTTGAAGAAATTGCTTTACTCTGTTCTGAAGCCCAAGCGCCAATTTGACTTCCTCTGGGACGCTGTTCAAAATATGCTTCAGAAATTGAGCGAGGTAATTTTTCTGCTTTTCCTTGAATGTAAATTTCCCGATCTGCAGCCTGCCAATTAAAATATAAACTCACCCGTTTGTTTCTGGCAATTGCTCTTGCTTTTTCACTTTTAAAATTGGTAAAAAATAAAAAACCTTCCCACGTAAAACGCTTCAGCAAAACCATTCGGCTTTTTGGGCAAGCCTCTTCGCCAATAGTCGTGAGCAACATCGCATTTACTTCACCTATTTTCTGAGATTTTTCTACCTCATAAAACCAGGTTTGAAACTCTTGTAAAGGATTATGCTCTTGACTCATCTTTTACATTGTTTTAAACAGTTTTCGGCCTTTTATGTTGGTAAGAACGGTTACAAAAACCAACACACTTATCGAGCTTAACGGCATTAAAATCGCAGCAATAATGGGAGATAATTGCCCAGTAACCGCAAAATATAAACCGATAACATTATAGATAAACGACAAGGTAAAACTCGCTTTAATAATCCCAACGGTTTGTTTTGCTGCCTGAATAAACGCATTGATTTTTGAAAACTGCCCGGCTTCTAAAATAGCATCGCAAGCGGGAGAAAATACGTTTACATTTTCTGCAATAGAAATACCCACATCACTTTGCGCTAAAGCTCCGGCATCGTTGAGTCCGTCGCCGATCATTACCACATTTTTACCTTCTTGTTGAAGTGTTTGAATATAATTGAGTTTATCTTCCGGTTTTTGGTTGAACAACATATCGGTTCCTTGTGGAAGTAATTGTTGCAAATAGGCTTTTTCTCCCTGATTGTCACCCGAAAGAATAATTAAATGAAATTCTTTTTTTAACTGCTGAAACAGATCTTTTACACCTTCCCGATATTGGTTATGAAAAATATATTTTCCTTTATAGGTATCGTTGGTTTTTACGTGAACAGAAGTTGCTAAGGTATCGGTTTCAATTTCATTTCCTACAAATTTTGCTGAACCTATATCGATAGAATTTTCAGCTTTTTTGGCGTGCATTCCCTTTCCGGTAATTTCTTCAAAATCGTCTAAGGTTTGAATATCCTGTTCGGCTAAAAAATCGTACAAAGCTCGACTTAACGGATGGTTGGAAGAACGCAAAGTATTTTTCAGTAAAGATTTTTCTTCTTCAGAAAATGCCATCCCTTCATAAGCAATCGAACTTTTCTTATTGGTCGTAATCGTCCCTGTTTTATCGAAAATTAGCGTATCGATTCTAGCTAACTTTTCAATTACATTCGCGTTTTTCAAGTAAAATTTTTGCCGACCAAAAATGCGTAACATATTTCCTAAGGCAAAAGGAGTCGATAATGCCAATGCACAAGGGCAAGCAATGATCAATACCGAAGTAAGTACATTGATCGCCAGACTACTATCGGCGACTAACCAATAACTCGTCGCCACTAAAGCAATACTTAAAACTGCCCAGGTAAAGTATTTACTAATCGCGTTGGTAATCCCTACAAAACCGTGTTCTTTATCTTTGGCAAATACATCGTTACTCCACAATTGCGTAAGGTAACTTTGCTCTACAGATTTAAGCGCTTCTACTTCGATCGCGCCTGCTAATTGCTTTCCGCCGGCAAAAAGTTTATCTCCGCTTACTTTGGTCACCGGTTCACTTTCTCCCGTTACAAAGCTGTAATCTATTTGCCCTTTCCCGGAAATTAAAATACTATCGACAGGCAATAATTCGGCATTTCTAATGAGTAAGCGATCGCCTTCTTTAATTTCATACACCTGAATATTTTCTTCCTTAGTTTCTCCATTCAACTTAGAGATTTTAGTCACTGCAATTGGAAAATAAGATTTGTAATCGCGCTCAAACGATAAGAAGGAATAGGTTTTTTGCTGAAAAAATTTCCCCAGTAATAAAAAGAACACCAAACCGGTAAGGCTATCAAAAAATCCTGTTCCTGTGTCTGTAAAAATTTCTGCTGAACTTCGTAAAAAAAGCACTAAAATCCCTAATGCGATAGGAACGTCGATATTCAAGATTTTGGAGCGCAAACCTTTATAGGCCGAAATAAAATACTCTTGCGCGGCATAAAAAACTACCGGTAACGAAAAGGCAAACATCAAACCGCGAAACAGATATTTATACTGCTCGAGCCAATATTCTGAAACTTCAAAATATTCTGGAAACGACAAAAACATCACGTTCCCAAAAGCGAAACCGGCAATGCCTAATTTGTAGATCAAGCTGCGGTCTACTTGCTTTTTTCCTTCGGCATAATCATTTAAACTTATGTAAGGTTCGTAACCAATTGCGCTTAATAGTTTGACGACTTCTTTTAAGTTGAAGTTTTCAGTTTTAAAAGTAATGCGAACGGTTTTCTTCGGAAAGTTGACTTGCGAACTTTTAATTTCAGGTTGAAGTTGATTTAGATTCTCTAAAATCCAGATGCACGAACTACAATGCATATGCGGAATGTAGAGGTTAACGATCTGGATGATCCCGTCATTAAATTCAACTAATTTTTCAATAATATCAGGATGATCGAGATAATCGTATTTGCCTTCAATCTCTTGCGGAATCGCTCCAGGAGAGGATTGAAGATCGTAATAACAGGATAAATTATTCGTTGAAAAAATTTCATAAACAGTTTGGCAGCCATGACAGCAAAAGTTTTTCTCGTCAAACACAATAGGCGATTTCCCACAATCGCTCCCACAATGAAAACAAGTTTGTTGCATCTCTTCTCTTAATATTGAATGCACAAAGTTGCAATAGCAATAGCTTTCTAAAAATGATAATTGTCAGGTTTGAGGAGAAAAAAAAGCTATATAAATAATTCATCACCCTTAGAACACGAGCATAACAACTGGTTAAATTCTAAAAAACTCGACTCTTAACCTTCTAAAACAGTAATTTAAGGGTAGCCGTTGAAACTAAAAATTAATAAGATAAAACCGTATTTAATTACAATTTTCTTAAATTAGCAATGTCAAAAATCCATTACAATGAATATTCTAAAACAAACCTTATTATTAATACGGAAGGAGTTCGGTAGCGGTAACGCCCGACGGTCATTTTACTTCGGTAATGGATACCGGACAGCTCCTTCCACCTTTTTAAACTTATTATTATGTCAAAATCCATTCAAAAAGGAAATCAGATTAGTGCCAGCCCACATCAACAGTTAAAATTGGTAAATACTCTAAACGAGTTTTTTAAATCTGTTGAGCCTGCCGATTTACTGGAAGCACAAAACCAGTTTATAAATGCTTTTCTCGAGCAAGAAAGAGAAGTTTTTAATAATGTAGAAGGTGCTAACCGCATTTTCTGCATTAACCTGCAAAACACCTTTATGGTAAAACTCTATAAAATTTACCGCGATATAAAAGAAGAAGCTTAATAAAAAACACTCCCTTGCAACGGTAACCGTTGCAAGGGAGTGTTTAATAATTAAATAGTTTGCAAGATTAATAAATATTAACTACTGAAGACTCTCCCAAACCAGTATCATATTCATCACAGTAAGACCATTCTATCGTAATAGCCCTATTAATCCTACATTCTTCTGTTACAGGAATTGAAAGAAGATATGTATAAGCTGCAGAACAAGATTGGCAATTATTAATAGTCGTATTTCTAGAAATACCCATCCAATCGATAAGTTCACAATTCAATGGTTTCACAATAGCATCAAGATAAAATGAGGCTCCACTTCCAGTAGATATATTTGTAGTCGAACCACCATTAGATATTAATGGAGTTGAACTTATAGAAGTGCAGTTGTAATCTTTAATATCGAAAGAAAATTCAAAATCTACTGGAGTATTATTTATAACAACAACATTCATTTGTGAAAAACTCACATAGCTAGCACAAAAAAAGAGGATAAATAAAATTTTTTTCATAATTAAATAGTTTTTAAAATTTAATAACTATTTAATATACAAAAAAACAACATTTCATCTTAAATATTTACTTTTAATCTGATTAAGACTCTATATAATGCTTTTAAAACAAAAAAGCCAGCAAAAAAATGCCGGCTGTTCTTTGTAATAAAAAAGTCCTGAAACTATATAATAGCATACAAAAGACTAAAAACTATTACTATTTAAGGTTAAAATAAAGACTAATTATGTACCCATACAGCATTGCAATCTGACCAATCGGCATATACTAGTTCAGGGCATTCTAAAAAACATTGATCTGAATAATTTAAACTAATAGAATCAGTTTTGGGATAACCGAATGTACAAGTATTACATCCATTTTCCACTGTAATAGAGTCCAAAAAGCATCCTCGTGGACCGTAAAAACTTATAACCGCATATAGAGAATCATAATTACCTGTATTTGTATATAAGGTGGTCTGATATGATCCAACGGTATATGTGGCTACATTTTGTGCAGGTCGACAATCATTAGAGCCATAAATTTCAAATACAACAGTGGAAGTACAATCAAGAGCGTTTTGCACTTCTGATACACTAATTTGAGAAAAACTTAATTGAGCAAGCATCATCAACGATGATAGGAAAAGTAATTTTTTCATAATTAAATAGTTTAAAAATTAATAACTATTAAATATACAAAAAAATAGTATTTCATCTTAATTATTCGCTCTTAATCTAATTAAGACTCTACATAATACTCCTAAAAACAAAAAAGCCAGCAAAATGCTGGCTTTTATAGTAGCGGGAACTGGACTCGAACCAGTGACCTTCGGGTTATGAGCCCGACGAGCTACCTACTGCTCTATCCCGCGATTTGGACTGCAAATATAAGGCATTTTAATGATACCAACCAAACAATATTTCAAAATTTATTTTCATTTTATTGATTAGTCACAAAAAATCAATATAAAATCCTGTTATAGAATTCAATATAATTTTCAATCATTTTATTATAATCAAATCTTTCCATCACATAATCCCGACAATCTTTTCTTGATTTGCTTGCAGCATTTACAAAAGCTTTTCTCAATTCTTGTGGATCTGAAGTATTTATTTGCACCCCACAGGTATCGGGAATGTAATCTGTATTCATATTATCTGAAATTACGACCACCGGAGTTCCGCAGCTAAGCGCTTCTAATGCTAAATAACTGGAAGAGATAAACGTTCTTTTAGTAAATACGGCTACTGTTGCCTTCTGTAAGTCTTGTTTATAATTCTTCTTTTTCAGGGAATGATGAATTTTATTTTTTTCGTTTAATCTTGGGGCTATCATTTTTTTATAATAATCTTTATTTACCTCTTCCCCATAAATTGTTAACTGAAAGTTTCCATCTTCCGCAGCATCAATTACCTTATCTATATGATTTTCGACTAAAATATCACCCGCGAAAAAAACGGTATTGGTTTCTGGGTTAGGATTAAAAGACCAAGAATTAAAATTTATCCCGCAGTAAATAATATCATCAATCTTACTATGTCCTGTACAAGCATTAGCCACTGCATGATTAATAGCTATATAATAATTATTAGAGGTTTGGTTTAACTTCATGGAACTTTGTAACAATCCTTGCGGCCGGTGAAACAAAGTAGTTATCGTGGGTATTTTTAAAAATTGAGCGGTAAACACAGGAATTTGATTTTGAGAAATATTATGCACCAAGTGAAAATCTGTTTCTTGTAAATATTTGAAAATTTCAAAATAGCCATGCTGTTCTTCTCCAAATTGCTTAAAACCTGCAGAGATATTTTCGTCGTGACTCCAGTCGATGGAATTTAAATTTAACGGATACACTTCACAAGGTAATTTAGAACCGTACAAACCAAAATAAGTAACATCGTAACCCAAATTTACCAGACCTTTTATAAGATGATAGGCATATTCTTGCAAATAATTACTGGCATTTGGTAGAACGGGAAATCCGCTAAATCCTATAATCGCAATTTTCATTAATGGAGTTTAGTTTGAATTTGTTAAAAATTATGTAATTTAGTTATCAAATTTCATAAGAAAGTTGACAACCTATTAACTCATTTCAAATAATAAATACCTTAAATACATCTATGAAAGACCTTTATGTAAAATCGTTGCCGTTAAAAGACGTAATTTTAGATTTATCTAAAGAGTTTTCCTGTGGTATCATCGAACACTGCGATGAATTTATTTTAGAAATCCCCAAAGAATATGGCAATGGGTATATACGGGGCATCAACTTTGGCAAAGGATTGGGTGTTATAGAATACAACTGTAGTTTTCATGAAGATTTACAAATTCATTTTTCTTTAAGTCAAGTTCATCCTTTAAAATTTATTTTTTGTAGTGAAGGTTCTATGAAGCATTGCTTTGAAGAAGTAGAGCAAGCCAACAGCATAGAAACCTATCAAAATGTATTGGTGGCCAGTAGTGGTTTTAACGGTCATGTACTTCATTTTGAAGCCGATGTAAAAGTACACATCAATAGTCTAGAAATTAACAGGCAAGAATTTGCCAATTACTACAATTGCAGTTTATCTAAATTTGACCATCCTTTAAAACCTTTACTACAAGATATTGAAGCTAAAAAACTTTTTTATTATCAAGGGAATTATAGTCTAAAAACTGCTGATATCATTTCTGAAATGAACGCCGATTTATTTTCAGATTTTTTAAGAGCTATTAAACTTGAATCTCAATCACTAGATATGCTTGCGGTACAAATTGACCAATATGCAGACGATTTAAAGGTAAGTAAGAACCAATCGGTCATTAGAAAACAGGAAATTGACAAAATTGTAGAAATTACTCAACGAATTACCGATGACCTATCCGTAACTTATACGGTTCAAGAATTAGCTGATAGAATTGGCATCAACATCAATAAACTACAAGAAGGTTTTAAATACTTATACAACGACACGGTTAACAATTACATTCAGGCATTACGCTTAGAAAAAGCGAAAGACTTATTAATAAATACAGATTTGAGTATTGGTGCAATTACCGAAAAAATAGGTTTGACAAATCCAAGCTATTTTTCAAAAGTCTTCAAAGAAAAATATAAAATAACTCCAAATCAATATCGAAAGGGCATTGTAAATCTGAAAAAAGAAAATGATTCTTAATTTTTTTAAGAATTGTGAAACTTACGCGTTAAATTAAAGCCAAACTAGGTCTTACTGATTGATTAATAGTTCTTTTCAAATTACTTTTAAAACAAAAAAGTGAAGGTAAAAGAATTTTATTATGAAAGTGAGATGATTTCTGAAATTAGGAATTCTCTCCCATTGGAAAGTTCTTCCATAAAAAGAACGTCAGATAGGCTTTATTGTTTTTTAATTAAAAACCATTTTAAAGCAGAAAATGTGGTGATTGACTACCAGAGAAAAATTGCTTTTTTGCAGTTTAGTCATTCTAATCCACAAGTGACCGATGATAAAATTTTAGTAGCCAATACACGCATAGTAGAAGTACATTATACTAACCTGAAAACCCTTTTATTGGCTTGCATTAAAAAGAATGAGAGAAACCTTTCTTTTTATAATCAGGTAAAAGGTTTTTCAACTTTAAATAACAAATCAATACTAACCTCTAAAAATTAATTATTATGATACGATGGATTGTAATTTTCTTAATTATCGCTTTAGTCGCTGCAATTTTCGGTTTTGGTGGAATTGCAGAAGGAGCTGCTGATATTGCTAAAATTATCTTTTATATTTTTATAGTACTTTTAGTAATTTCACTTATCTCCAGACTATTCAGAAGATAAAAAATTAAGTTTAAGAATAGATTTTAAAGAGGATGCAAAAAGCATCCTTTTTTTATTGTTCTAAATTTTCGGCTTGAAAAGAAATCAATTCGCCATTTTCAAACTCCACACTTACTTTAATTGGATTGCAGCATACTTCACAATCTTCTATATAAGTTTGATTTTGCGACGGGTCTAATAACATTGAAATCTCTTCCCAACAATAGGGGCATTGAAAAAAATGTTCATACATAATTCTACTCGTTATATTCTTCAAACTGAAGTTGAATATCTTCCCAGTCTTCCATTAACGCTTTTAACGAATCTTTTTTAGCTTGGTATTTATCAAAAAACTTAGGGTTAGAAACGGTTTCATCATAATTCACCTCCAACTCCACATCAATTTCTTTTATTTCTTTCTCTAGCTTACTAATTTTTGCTTCAACGTTGCTTAGTTTATTCTTTAGAGCTTTTAACTTCTTTTGATCTTTATAAGAGTTTTTAGTTGGTTCCGGTTCTTCTTTTTCTTCCTTAACGACAGTTTTCTTTTCAGCATCCCGTAAATCTTCAATACTACGTTCTTTTAAATAATAGTCTATATCGCCTAAAAACTCTTTTATTTGGTGGTCTTTAAATTCATAAACTTTCTTTGTTAAGCCTTGAAGAAAATCCCGGTCGTGAGAGACTAAAATTAAAGTACCTTCAAAATTAGCCAATGCGTCTTTTAAAACATTTTTAGATTGAATATCAAGATGGTTGGTGGGCTCATCCATCACCAATACGTTAAATGGTTGCAGAAGTAATTTTGCTAAGGCCAAACGGTTCCTTTCACCTCCGGAAAGTACTTTTACATATTTATCTACTTCTTCCCCACGGAAGAGAAATGCCCCGAGAATATCCCTTACTTTAGTTCTGTTGGTTTCGTTAGCAGCATCTATCATCGTTTGATGTACGGTTTTGTTTCCGTCTAAATACTCTGCTTGGTTTTGAGCGAAATAGGCAATTTGAACATTATGCCCTAATTTTAAATGTCCTTGATGAGAAATTTCTCCCACAATTATTTTAGCCAAGGTAGATTTTCCTTGACCATTTTGTCCTACAAAAGCAGTTTTGGTATTCCGTTCAATCATTAAATCTACTTCCCGAAGTACTTTTTTATCTCCATACGATTTAGAGAGTTTGTCTGCTTCAATTATTACTTTTCCTGGATTTATCGAGACAGGGAAGTTTAACGTCATTACTGCATTATCATCTTCATCTACTTCAACCCTATCTATTTTATCGAGTTTTTTAATGAGTGATTGCGCCATAGAAGCTTTGTTAGCTTTTGCTCTGAACTTCTCAATAAGCTTTTCAGTATGTTCAATTTCTTTTTGCTGATTTTTCTGTGCGGCTAATTGCTGTTCTCTACGCTCTTTTCTTAAAACCAAATATTTTGAATAAGGCTTGTTGTAGTCGTAGATTTTACCCAAAGAAATCTCGATGGTACGATTGGTTACATTATCTAAAAACATTTTATCGTGAGAAACAATCACTACTGAGCCGGAAAAATTCTTCAGAAATCCTTCCAACCAAATTATACTTTCAATATCTAAGTGGTTGGTAGGCTCATCCAGCAATAATATATCGTTATTCTGAAGCAGAAGTTTTGCCAATTCTATTCGCATACGCCATCCTCCTGAAAAAGTATCGGTGAGTTTATTAAAATCTTCGCGTTTAAAACCTAAACCTTGAAGAATTCTTTCGGTTTCTCCTTGGTAATTATAGCCTCCTAAAATTTCATATTGATGCTGAACTTCATTTAAATCTATCATCAATTGGTGATAAGATTCACTTTCATAATCGGTCCGCTCAGCTAATTGCTTATTAATTTCAGCTAATTCCTTTTCTAAGCTTTTAATCTTTTCAAACGCTTCATAGGCTTCTTCTAACACCGTTCTTCCTTCCACAAAATCTATATCCTGCTTTAAAAAACCTATACTCAAGTTTTTTTCACGTGCAATCTGTCCGGTGTCCGGCTCTAATTCACCTGCCAATATTTTTAACATCGTAGATTTTCCTGCACCATTTTTTCCTACCAACCCAATACGGTCGCCCGCACCTAAACGATAAGTAATTTCTTCAAACAAAAATTCTCCTTGAAAGGAAATAGATAAATTATGAATATTTAGCATATGTGACTTTAATTACCTTAATAATCTGCAAAGATGCTTAAATTTGTACTGGTATAAAAATTATGGAATGGGCTTATTAAAAGGAACTAAACTTTACAGCATTTTTACGGGCACTTGTCCTGTTTGTCAGGAAGAAAGTATGTACAAAGAAAGTAATCCGTACAAATTATCCAGTATTCACGATATGCACGAACGCTGCAGCCACTGCGGAACAAAATACAAAATTGAACCTTCTTTTTTTTATGGAGCTATGTATGTGAGTTACGGGGTTGGCGTTGCTTTTGCAGTTGCGACTTTTGTAATTGCCCACGTATTTTTAGGAGCTGGTTTGTTAGGTTCTTTTATTTCTATTGTGACAGTACTTATCCTAGCCATGCCAGTAATTATGCGGTTATCTAGAAATATTTGGATTAATTTTTTCTTCAGCTACAAAGGAAAAGATTAATTGAAGCGTTCAATATCGACTTCTTTTGGAAGCTTTTTTTCGTTTTCAATAAAATTGAACATCCAATTAGCTGCGGAAGGTGCGATAATCACTCCGCGGCTTCCAAAACCATTATTTACGTAAAGGTTTCTATACTTTGGGTGGTGCCCCAAAAGCGGACGTCTATCTTTGGTGGTAGGCCTAATTCCTGCTTCTTGCTCTACTACTTCAAAAGGAATATCTAATATTTTCTTTAATTTAGAAATAATTTCATCTTTTGCTTCTGAAGTTGCATACCCATCTTGAAACTTTCTATCGTAAGTGGCTCCCACTTTGAATAATTGATTACCTAACGGAATGATAAACAGTGAAAACTTCAGCATATGATTTTTCAACGATAAGCCTTCGCATTTGATGGTAATGTATTCTCCTTTATTTCCGACCAATTCTAAATTTTTGAAGTATGGGTTTTGTTTTAATCCGAATCCTTCACAAAAGACCACCTGATTTGCTGTAATGTTTTTATAATTTATTTCTGAAGAGTCAATGGATAATTGATCGTAATCAAAAGATTCTTGAATTAGAGAGTCTTCTGCTAAGAGTTTTTTCTTGTAGGTTGAAACTAATCGTTGCGTATGAAGAATTCCGGTTTCTAAAACCTTTCCGAAGGAATATGAAGATTTTACTCCTTCTACATTTTTAACTAGCGAAGTACTCAAGTAATTTTCTAGAAAAGTTTTATCACTTGCATCAAACCAATTATTTTGTTCTTCTATGGAATTAAAACGACGCAATATTGGTAACTCTTCAATTACGCTTATTCCTAAATATTGCTCTAATTCACTATAAAATTCCTTCGCATAGGGTAATTGTTCTTGCGCATTCCAAGCTAAGGTAAAGCGTTTTAAAATCACCGGATTAAAAACACCTCCGGCAACCAAAGAAGCATCTTGCGATTGGTTGTCAAAAACCATAAAAGTTTTGTGCTCTCTTCTAAGTTTTTCAGCTAGGCATAATCCGCTTAAACCAAATCCAACGATAATATAATCTACTTTCATAATTTTAACTATAAAAAAACGCCCTTAAAAAAGAGCGTTTATATTATTTTGATGAAACAATAATTAGTAATTCCACATATCAGATTCAAAATTTCTAATAGATTCTTTGATTCTTCTAGATTCTAATAATTGCATTAAAGAGTTATCTGTAATATAATCATCTACAGCTCTATCACCTTGTACGTTATCTTCTTTATAGATAGTCGCATCAAAACGCCTAGCATTTAAAAGATAATCAAAGGTAATTGGGTTAGCAGAATTTTTACCATTAAAAACATAGTGGTCGTGCATTTTGTTTCTTATTTGAGGATAAAAAACCCAAAATAATTCTACTCCCTGCACATCAATATCAGGATTTTCCTGCTTCTGCAATAAGTTCTGAGCTGAATATACTACCGGAGCAATTGCTAGCAAACGATACTTTAATTCGCCTTGACGCTTATCAAAATACCAGTAACCTCTAATTCTGTATGATTGAACTTGAGCCGCAGTAGTTTCTGCGATATTGTACATCCAATCTTGAACTTCTTCACCAGCATTTTGAGCTTCCAATCCTGCACTACTTAATTCTTTAGCCTTTAAGTTAAGGTTAATTTCTTCAGTAGTCATTTCCTGATTGAAATAAGAATCTCTATAGGCTTTAATGCTATCTTGGGTAACTGCTTCTACCAACAAGTCAAATAAAGCTTTTCTTCCGCTACTCACTTTATCAATAGGGTAAAGCAAAGGAAAGTTAACTCGCTGATCTAAATCTATTTCTTCCCAAGTTGTTTTTGCCCATAAAATATCGCGCTCTCCTACATACCCGTAAGGTAGTGGTTCGTCATCATTGTTAGCTTGCGTAGCAGCTTCACTTTTTTTCCCAATTTCATCAGGCTTATCTGCATTCAAAATATTTATCTGCCCATAAGAATAGATGGTAGAAAATATCATTAATGCGAAAAAACAACTCCTTTTCATCATTTAATTTTTTTAATCTTAATTAGTTAATTCAATAACAAGTGGAGCTACTTTTGGTAACTGGTAAGAACTATTACCAGCTATTTTTGCTTGAATGTCAAAAATTTGAACCGTAGCACCTCTTTTAGCACCTGCTAAGGCAGATTTTGCAGAACCATTTAAACGTGTCCCACTCACTTGAATTACAGGCTGACCAATAACTTGGAATTTAAATCCACTTACATTCAGGTTTAAATCGAAATCAAAATCTGGCAAGGTTGCTGAAACAGGACTAATTTCCACTTGGTTTCTGTTCATTCTAATAATTCCACCTGAACCATCTTTAGCTCCAATAACCCCTACTGGTCTTGGAATTTCTTTAATTCTGAATTTCTTACTATCAGAAACAGTTTCACCTGTAGGAAGCTTTCCTGATACGTTAATAGTAACTTCTCTAGCTTTTACATTAGTAACATCCATCATATAGCTTCCAGCTCCGCCACTTTGGGATAAACCTGGTGCGTTAGCACTTACAGAGGGTACTCCAGGAATAGAGATAGTCATTGGGTTTTTTACCCCACGGTAAACCACATTCATCTTATCTGCGGAAATCACAGCAGAATTTGGTTTAGGAATTACCGCATAAGAACTAGTAAATGGAAGGTCTACAATAGAATCTCCTTCTTTAAATTGAAGCGTACCTTCTATTTTTTGCTCCCCGATATTTCCTGCCGGAAAATCAAGGTTTACAGTTCCCGTTCCAGGGCTTTCCATTTCATTTTCATTAATAACCACTTTATCAAAACTTAAAGAGTTATCGAAACGACCTAAAACTACTTTACCTGTAAAATTCTCACCACTAAAGAAAGCTGTTTTATCAGGAATTACGATAGCCTCGTAATTACTCATTGATAACTGACTTGCTTGCTCTCCTTGTAACATTTTAGAAAGCACTTGATTTTCGATAGTTTTGATATCGTTTTGCATCTGAGTCAATTTTGTAATTGATGCAATCAATGGGAAGCCTACGAAGTTGTAATAAATCCACTCTTTCTTTACACCTTCTGAATCTTCAATTTTATCAGTCGAGAATTTACTTTTTACTTCTCTAGTGATATCAGGATAATCCTCTCCAACTAAGGCTACCATTTGGTTACGATATTCATCGATTTGAGATACAAATTCCTGCCCATCTTTAGTAACTTTACTCTGGTAAAACTTTTCATTAAAATAATTAGCTTTATCCATCGCTTCATAATCCTTAGGATTTTCTTCAGTTGCTAAAGCCCCTTCTTTTAATTGAGCTATATAATTATTCAGATCTGAAGATACCGACTGGATTTTTTGAGCTTTTTCCTGTAAAGGCTGATATTGTTTTGGCTGTTCGCTAGCTTTTGCTGCTAAACCTGCCATAAAAGCTGTATTTCTCTCTTCCGCGTTTTGGTTAGCTTCTGTTAAACTTTCGTTTATTAAACCAAATGCAGTAAGTACTTCCTTCGACATATTTAATGCCATCATCGCGATGAACACCAAATACATCAAGTTAATCATTTTCTGTCTTGGGGTTTGTTTTCCTCCTGCCATGTGTAGTAATTGTTTTTAATTATTAATTTAGGCTTGAGGTCTCATTGCTGTTAACATACCTCCATAAACATTATTAAGAGAAGATAAATTAGAAGTTAACGATTCCATTTCAGCTTTTAATTTCACAGCATTATCGGCAACTGCCTGATTAACTTCAGCTTGTTTACTAGCAGACTCAACTTGAGCTTTGTAAAGGTTATTTAAAGACTCCATTTGAGAAGCTGCTAAGGTCATTTCTTCACTATATTTCTTTTGAGAAGCCATTGCATCTGTAGTAGGAGCAATTCCCTTTGCTGCACCTTCAAAGTTCTTGATGCTTTCTCCAAGACTAGTCATTAGAGCTCCATCAATTTTAGCTTCTTTCAACATTTCATCTAATTTTTTAGAAAGAGATGCTTCGGCTTCTTTCACATCTCCCTTTTGAGCTACATTAGGGGCACCAGCTCCTCCTGCCAATTCAGGATAAACCAAAGACCAATCGTACTCATCATCCACAGGTTCGAAAGCAGAAATAGTAAATACCAGTGCTTCTGTAACCAATCCTGCAATAAGCATTGCGTTACCTCCTGGCCAGTGCATAATTTTAAATAATGCACCTAAAATTACTACCGCCGCTCCAAGACCGTAGACCATATTCATAATTTTCTTTCCTTTTTTAGACTTTGCCATAATAAAAGTTTTAGTTGTTTAAGTTAAGTTTAGTAAAATATTAAAAATTAAGGTTCTCAAGTTTTTTGACTATCGTGGAGGTTGGTTAAGATTTACATCTTCACCTAGATAATCTTGAACGGTTCTGAAACCAATGTAACTTCTAGCGGAATCTTGATATTCATAATCTCTAGAACTTACCTGAAGAAAGTAAGAAACATCTTTCCAAGAACCACCTCTCACTACTTTACGATGATTTTCATAATCATTCACCGTTGGGTTCATAGAAGAATAAAATTCATATGAAGAAGGATCGTAAGATGAGTTCACCCATTCTGAAACGTTTCCTGCCATATTGTATAAGTTATAATCGTTTGGCTCGTAAGAATCAGCCTCTACTGTGTACAATGACTGATCTGCCGCGTAATCACCTCTCAAAGGCTTGAAGTTTGCCAAGAAACAACCTCTATCATTTTTAGCGTAAGGACCTCCCCAAGGGTAAGTTGCAGACTCTAAACCTCCTCTAGCCGCATATTCCCATTCTGCCTCAGATGGCAAACGGTAAGTATTTACGTTATGCATACCTTTAGATTTTCTGTAACCATTATGAAATTGCGTTCTCCAGTCACAAAAAGCTTTTGCTTGTGTCCAGCTCACACCTACCACAGGATAATCATCATAAGCGGCGTGCCAGAAATAATCGTTATGCATAGGCTCATTATAAGAATAATTAAAGTCTTTTATCCATACTGTAGTATCAGGATAAACAGGAACTTTTTGTTCTTGAATATACTCTTCACGATTTCCTTGATCTCTTGCCGCAGCTTCAATATTCATCGTTTTGTAGCTATACACAAACTTCGTCACATCCATCAATCGTTGTCCATTATATGACTGACTAGGCGGTAAATAGATCTCATCCATCACCTCAACATAATATTGATCGGGATAATCTGCAGTTGCCCATAAAATTTCAGGATCCCAGTTTAATCTTTGATTAGTAGGATCATAATGAATTGAATATTGTTGATAAGGAGTTTGTGTAGTTTGCCCTGTAGCATTATTATTACGTCTTCCCCCATTTTGACCCGCTCCTTTAAAAGCATAATCCTGAATAGAACCAGACTGCCCTCCATTATTTCCTTGAGCACCTCCGCCTCCGCCGAGTTCTGCTGCTTCCGCTAATTTCTGTCTTACAATTGAATCTCTTACCCACTGTACAAACTGGCGATACTCAGCGTTTGTAATCTCAGTTTCATCCATATAGAAAGAATTCACCGTTACTGTTTTTGTAGGGGCATTATTAAGACCAGCGATATCATCATCAGATTTCCCCATAATGAAGGAACCACCTGGCACTTCTGTCATCCCATATGGTTTCACGGGATGCCATTTTTTACCTCGGGCGCCTACAAGCTGACCTTGATTACCACTATTACAACTAGCCAAAAAAGAAGCTACTGCAATAATTAAAAATACTTTCTTCATAACATTTCAGGTTAAGGGTGATCTTAATTTTAAGGGCGTAAACCTATTTATTTATTTCCTAAAAAACAATTTTTTAAGAAAATTATTTAAAAAACAGACTTAATAAAATCACAAAATTAAATTTCATTTTTCCTGTAAGCCTTGTACCATCGTTCTGGAATTAATTGATTGCAAGCATCTAAATAATCCTGATGGCTACATGGCAATAACGATTGTTTGTTTAGTTTATTGTTAAAACTTTTTGAATTCGGTATTTCTACCCACCATCTTCCAGACAATTCACTTCTATAAAAAATAAGTTCCTCGTCTTCCAATGGAACCGTAAACTTTGTAAACTCTTTTAAGAATGAATTATTGTATTCTTTTTTACGAAAATTTACGCCTTCAATAAAGTACCATAAAATTTGGGACACCAACATAGCACTATTTTTAGAAATATGCAAGTCCTGAATTTCATATACTCCAAAAGAACTTACTTTATCACTTATACCAGCATAGCGAGCCAGTGCACATATTTCTTTCCCATTAAAGCCGTTGGGCATTGCGGGATTAACTCCGGGCATCGCTCCAGAAGAAACATCAATTGTCACTAAATTAGCATCTCGCATCACAGGTTCTGAAAGCGTAATGTCTGAAGAAATATCTCCTAAACGATAGGCTTCAAAAAAAAGTTTTTCAATTAAATTTATTTCTTCCTGTGGATTAAAATAGGTTTGATAGCCAATATTTGCATAATTAAACAAATTGTAAGGCTCATTGACCACCATTTTACCTACATAAGATTTATTACAGAGTTTTTGCTCGGTATCGCCCAAATCAAATTTGGCATCTACATTTACCAAATTCACCATTTGACCGTAATCATCGTAAGCACGATACTGAGCATAAGCTAAATCTTGACTTCCTCCTAAAATAATAGGGACTATACTTCTATTGAGTAAATCTTCGGTAACAGACTTCAGCAAAAAATAAGTATCATCTACGGTTTCTCCCGGATAAATATCTCCTAAATCGGCAATTTTCTCGTTCCAATTACCAGAATAAAGTTGATAAAACTCTTCCCGAACTTGATTGTAATGAAAAGGAATATCCTGTGGCTGCTTACTCCTTCTATCTTCAATTACTCCCACAATTGCCACCTTTACATTAGATAAATCTGGCATTCCTTCTGCAGAATGAAATAAAATTTGATTTCCCAGCGTAGATTTATGAAGCGATGCGGCTTTTTCAACCAAATTGCTATCTACAGGACGAAGAAACTCAAAACTCATGCACAATTACTTTTTGGTAGTTTTCTTTTTTGCTGTTGTTTTCTTCTTGGTGCTTTTTTTAGCAGTTTTCTTTTTCGGAGCTTTTTTCGCGATAAGATCTTTTACCTCTTCTAACGTAAGCTTAGTAGCATCTACCGTTTTTGGCAATTCTATTTTTGTTCTCCCTTTGGTGATTTTACTTCTGCCCCAACGCGCTTTTTCTACCTTAATACCTTCATCTTCCCAGTGATGAATCAACTTTTCTCTTTCTTTCTTCTTCTTGTCTTCGATCAATTCAACAATATCATCTTCAGAAAGATTATCGAAATCATATTTCTTATTAACGTTAATAAACATTCCATCCCACTTTAAATAAGGACCAAATCTACCCACGCCTTTTTGCACATCTTTATCTTCGTAATTATAAATAGGAGCGTCTGCTTTTTCTTTCTCTTTAATTAACTCCATTGCGCGATCAAAGGAAACATCTAATGGGTCTTCTCCTTTTTCTAAGGAAACATATTTTTTTCCGAATTTTACATAAGGACCATAACGACCATTATTCACCTCAACCTTTTCTCCTTTATATTCTCCCAATTCTTTTGGAAGCTGAAACAAATCTAAAGCTTCTTCAAAAGTGATGGAATTTAAGGTTTGATCTGGACCTAGGCTAGCAAATTGAGGTTTTTCATCATCTTCTACAGAACCAATTTGCACCATTGGGCCAAATTTACCCAGACGCGCACTTACAGGTTTCCCGGTTTTAGGATCTTTACCCAATACACGCTCACCTACTTCACGCTCGGCATTTTCAGCTACATCTTGTACCGTAGGATGAAACTCGTTATAAAACTCGTTCATCATTTCGGTCCATTTTTCGTTTCCTTCAGCAATATCATCAAAATCCTGCTCTACCTTGGCAGTAAAATTATAATCCAAGATATTTTTAAAATGCTGAACCAAGAAATCGTTCACTACCATTCCCACATCGGTCGGTATCAACTTTCCTTTATCTGAACCAACCATTTCAGTTAATGTTTTTTCTGAAACTTTATCGTTCTTCAAGGTAAATTTTGAGTAGTTACGTTCTTGACCATCAATGGAACCTTTCTCGATATATTTTCTATTCTGAATAGTGGAAATAGTCGGCGCATAAGTGGAAGGTCTCCCAATCCCCAATTCTTCTAGCTTTTTCACCAGTGAAGCTTCCGTATATCGGGAAGGAGGTCTTGTAAAACGCTCCGTTGCGGTGATGTATTTATTTTTAAGCGAATCGTTTACCTTCATCGCCGGCAATAAGCCTGCTTGTTCTTCTTCTTCGTCATCGGTTCCTTCAAGGTAAACTTTTAAGAAACCATCAAATTTTAAAATTTCTCCGTTGGCCGTGAATTGTTTATCGTGCTTATCAGCTTCAATTTTCACATTAGTACGCTCTAATTGCGCGTCACTCATTTGTGAAGCAATCGCACGTTTCCAAATTAATTCATATAAACGCTGCTGATCGCGGTCTACATTTACAGTATGGTTTTCAAAATGGGTAGGTCTAATTGCTTCGTGCGCTTCTTGCGCTCCTTTAGATTTTCCTTTATAATTTCTTGGCTTCAGGTATTTCTCTCCGTAAGCTGAAGAAATTTCGCCTGCTGCTCCTTTCTTTGCTTCATCTGAAAGATTTACGCTGTCGGTTCTCATATAAGTAATATGACCGGCTTCATAAAGACGTTGCGCCATCGTCATGGTTTTACTTACCGAGAAATATAACTTTCTGGCAGCTTCCTGTTGAAGCGTAGAAGTAGTAAATGGTGGTGCCGGGGTTTTCTTAGCAGGTTTTTTTGTTAAATCTGCTACTTTAAAATTAGCACCTATATTTTGCTGAAGAAACTCTTCCGCCTCTTCTCTCGTATCAAAATTCTTTGGAATTTTTGCCTTAAATGATTTTCCTTCGACGGTAGAAAATTCGGCATCAATTCGATAACTGGCAGTGGTTTCAAAATCTTGAATTTCCCGCTCGCGCTCTACAATTAATCGAACAGAAACCGATTGTACACGTCCGGCTGAAAGTCCGCCTTTTACTTTTCTCCACAATACCGGTGAAAGTTCATAACCTACCAATCGGTCTAAAACCCTTCTGGCTTGTTGCGCGTTTACCAAGTCATAATTGATCCCTCGTGGATTTTCTATGGCTTTTAAAATGGCATTTTTAGTGATTTCGTGAAAAACAATTCGTTTTGTTTTATTTTTATCCAGCTTTAGCTCTTCTGCTAAGTGCCAAGCAATCGCTTCTCCTTCGCGGTCTTCATCACTTGCCAGCCAAACCATTTCAGATTTTTTAGCTAGATTTTTTAATTTTCGAACAACATCTTTCTTGTCTTTACTAACAACATATTTTGGCTTAAAATTCCCGTCTACATCGACACCTAACTCTTTGGTAGGCAAGTCGGCAATATGCCCAAAACTCGACTCTACTTTATAGTCTTTTCCTAGAAATTTTTCAATGGTTTTTGCTTTTGCCGGTGACTCTACAATCACTAAATTCTTCGCCATAGATCAATAATTTATTGGATGCAAAAGTAGTTGATTTTTTTTATTTGAAATTTTTTCGTGTTAAAATCCTGAAATTACTTCGATTTATTCAGGCAAAATTTATTTCAAAAACAGGTTTTCATCGGCATCATTTTCAGCAGTTTTTCCTATTGAATTTTCTTCAAAATCAATGGTTTTCCTAGATATTAACTAATTAAGACAGAAACATTTTTTACCCATTTAAAACAAAAAAGCTCTCTATAAAGAATAGAGAGCCATTTTTTTCATAGCAATTGAACCAACTTAATTTAAACTAAACGTACTTAAAAGCTGAATACCTTCTGAAGTATAGCGATATTGGTAAAGTGTTTCTCCTCCTACCATCAACAACACATTTTCTAGCGGAATTACATCAAAAGTTTCAATATCTTCAAACTGATCGATTAACGTAAGTTCCGGTGAAGCTGAAGCGTCATAAACCTTTAAACCTGCACTTCCATCACATACAAATAAGTTATTATCTTTTATCCCCAGCCCGTAAGGTTCTTTCATTTCATAAACCGCTATACGTTCGGGGAGTGTTTTATCTGAAACATCAATCACTTCCAACTGACTAAAATCTTGTCCGCAAATATTTCCACCACGAATCGTCACGTATGCTAAATCTCCTTGGACCACCACCGGATCGCAACCCATCACATGGCTAATTTCTGAAACGTATGTAGGCGAAGTAGCATTTGCAATATCATAAATGTACATTCCACTAGAACTTCCTAAATACAAATAATCATCTTGATAAAAAATGGTTTCAATTTGCCATCCCACGTATTCTGAATTTATGGACACAGGATTTTCAGGGGAATTAATATCGAAGATATGTATTTGGCTTTCCGTAACGGTATAAAGGTAATCTTTTACAATTTTAAATCTAGCCATAGAACCTCCGGTTCCACTTGCGCCAGCGACTTCAACAGCATCATTCGTAAACAATACCATATCATTTTGAGGCTCTCTAAATTCTGCCTTTACTTCATAACCTATAATGATTTCAGATGCAAAATCAATTTCAGGATAATCTATATAATCAGCTTCTTCTGTAACGGGCGGATAATAGTTAGGAAAAACATTTTCAATTCGTGTTTCATATTCAATATTATTAACATTGCTAATATCAAACACTACTAAATCGGGACCACTGTTTGCATACAACTTGTTATCTTTAACCGCAACATCAGTATTTTGTGGAATTTTCAAAAAATTCTTTTGAACCGGATGAGAAGGATCACTATTATCTATTACGTGAACTCCTTTTAAATTATCATTAATAAAAATCAAGTTGTGATAGGTGTAAATTTTACCCGATTCTTCAATATTTTGCGCATTTTCCACACTAACCGAAGACCTAAATTCATCTAAAGACATCGTTAACGGAACGGCCACTTGCACTCGCTCTAAATTTGAATTAACATCATCACAACCAACACAAAGTCCGGCGAGAACAAAAAGCAGAAGTATTTTTTTCATTATTGTTATAATTAATTGATTAGCTACATTTTGTAGATGTTTACATCCTAAAAAGGTTGCGTAAGAAAAATTCAAAAATCTTAAAGCTGTCAGTTTGTCAGAATTTGTATTTAACTGTATCTTTGCCGCTCAACTTTTAATAAGAACCTTGATTTATGGAGAAGGTAATTGACGAAAAAAAACAAGGAAGTACTTTGGTGATGGAGCCAAAGAAAGAAAACAGCCGTAAACTTTTTATCGAAAGTTATGGTTGCCAAATGAATTTTAGTGATAGTGAAATTGTAGCTTCCATTTTAGCCAAAGAAGGTTTTAATACCACCAACCAATTAGAAGATGCAGATTTGGTTTTGGTGAACACTTGTTCGATTCGTGAAAAAGCAGAACAAACCGTTAGAAAACGTCTAGAAAAATATAATGCTGTAAAACGTAAAAACCCAAAAATGAAAGTGGGCGTTTTAGGTTGTATGGCAGAACGTTTAAAAGAAAAGTTTCTTGAAGAAGAAAAAATCGTAGATCTCGTCGTGGGTCCCGATGCCTATAAAGATCTACCTAACTTAATCGACGAAGTTGAAGAGGGTAGAAACGCAGTCAATGTAATTCTATCTAAAGAAGAAACCTATGGCGATGTTTCACCAGTGCGTTTGCAAACCAACGGAGTTTCCGCTTTTGTATCGATCACCAGAGGTTGCGATAATATGTGTACCTTTTGCGTCGTGCCTTTTACCCGCGGAAGAGAACGTAGCCGTGACCCACAAAGTATTTTAGAAGAAGTAAATGATTTAGCTGAAAAAGGTTTTAAGGAAATCACATTGTTAGGGCAAAACGTAGATAGTTATTTATGGTATGGCGGCGGACTCAAAAAAGATTTCAGCAAAGCTTCTGAAATACAAAAAGCAACCGCAGTCAACTTTGCCGGTTTGTTAGATTTAGTAGCAAAGGCACAACCAAAAATGCGTATTCGTTTCTCTACGTCTAATCCGCAGGATATGACCTTGGATGTAATTGAAGCGATGGCCAAACACAAAAACATCTGTAAATACATTCATTTACCGGTACAAAGTGGTAGCGACCGTATTTTAAAGAAAATGAATCGTTTACATACGCGTGAAGAATATTTTGAATTAATCGATAATATCAGAAAAATTATTCCAGACTGCGCGATCTCTCAAGATATGATCACCGGTTTCCCTACAGAAACAGAAGAAGATCATCAAGACACACTTTCGTTAATGGAATATGTAAAATATGATTTCGGATTTATGTTTGCGTATTCTGAAAGACCCGGAACAATGGCAGGAAGAAAATTTGAAGATGATATTCCGGAAAAAGTAAAGAAAAGACGTTTACAAGAAGTGATTGATCTTCAGCAAAAACATTCACACTACCGTACTCAACAACACTTAGGAAAGGTAGAAGAAGTACTCATTGAAAAAGAATCTAAAAAATCTGATTTGCATTGGAGCGGTAGAAACACACAAAACACCATGGTGGTTTTCCCAAAAGAAAATTACAAAGTAGGTGATTTTGTAAACGTAAAAATTCTTGACTGCACAACCGCAACCCTTATTGGTGAACCTGTAGGTTATTCAGATAATAATTAAAAGCCTACCCTACCCCTTCCAAAGGAAGGGAACAAAAAGTATTAAATGAAAATGATAAAAAATAAAATGTTCAACTATTCCCAATTCCCTTTTCGGCAATTCGGAATTTTAAATACCCCCTTGGGGGGCTAGGGGGCTATGGAATCAGTTCAAGCAACAAAACAACGCTTTGGCATTATTGGTAACGATAAAGGCCTTAACCGAGCGATTGAAAAAGCCATACAAGTAGCGCCCACCGATATTTCGGTATTAGTTACCGGAGAAAGTGGAGTTGGTAAAGAAAGTGTACCAAAGATCATTCATTCGTTATCACACCGTAAACACGGTAAATATATTGCGGTGAACTGCGGAGCCATTCCTGAAGGAACCATCGACAGTGAACTTTTCGGACACGAAAAAGGCGCATTTACCGGCGCTACTCAAACTCGAAGTGGTTATTTTGAAGAAGCCGATGGCGGAACCATTTTTTTAGATGAAGTAGGCGAATTGCCACTCACTACACAAGTACGTTTACTACGTGTGTTAGAAAACGGAGAGTTTATAAAAGTGGGTTCTTCAAAAGTGCAAAAAACCAATGTTCGTATAGTGGCGGCGACCAACGTAAATATGTTTGAGGCCATTAAAAAAGAAAAATTCCGGGAAGATTTATACTATCGGTTAAGTACCGTAGAAATTCATCTTCCGCCTTTGCGTGAACGTGATGAAGATATTCATTTATTGTTCAGAAAATTTGCTTCAGATTTCGCATTGAAATATAAAATGCCTTCCATTCGGTTAGATGAAAACGCCGTTCAAGTACTTCAAAAATATCGTTGGAGCGGTAATATCAGGCAATTACGCAATATTGCCGAGCAAATTTCAGTTTTAGAACAAGAAAGAAGTATTGGCGCAGATACGTTACGATCGTATTTACCCAATGTAGGTGATAATCTTCCGGCGTTGGTCGAGGAGAAAAAAAGCAAGAGTGACTTTAGTAATGAAAGAGAGATTCTTTACAAAGTACTTTTTGATATGAAAAGTGACCTCAATGACCTCAAAAAACTTACGATGGAACTCATGCAAAATGGCAATAGCGAAGAAGTAAAGAGCGACAACGAGGGATTGATTCAGAAAATTTACGGAAACGACGAAGAACAAGCGCAATACGAGGAAGATTTAGAAGAACAAATGCAAGTGCTTCAAATACCGGAGAAAAGTCAAAAAGCTTCTGTTGCCCAACCGCCGCAGGAAGATAAATATTCTTTTGCTGAAGAAATTGAAGAAGAAGAAACCTTATCACTTCAGGATAAAGAAATAGAACTTATTAAAAAATCGTTGGAGCGACACAACGGAAAGCGAAAAGCTGCTGCCGAAGAATTAGGAATTAGTGAACGAACACTTTACCGAAAAATTAAACAATACGATTTATAAATGAAGCGAAGCCTATCTTTTCAACTCAAAGCTCTTTTTGCGCTTATCTTTATCGTGGCAACTCTGCAAAGTTGCGGCATCTATTCATTTACGGGAGCAGACATTGGCAACGCGGAAACTTTTCAGGTTAACTTTTTTCAAAATAATGCCGATTTGGTAGAACCGGGAATTGACAGGACATTTACTTTTCAGCTGCAAGATTTAATTCAGAATCAAACCAGTTTAAGCTTGGTTAATTCTAGTGGAGATTTAATTTACGAAGGCGAAATTACGCAGTATTATGTTTCTCCCATGACGGCAACCAGCGATAACCGGGCCGCACAAAACCGTTTAACTATTGCTGTAAACGTGAGATTTTACAATAACTTAGACCCAGAAAAAGATTTTGAAAAGCAATTCTCTTTCTATTACGATTATCCGGCAGGACAACAACTTACCGGCCCTCAATTAGAAACAGCCCTAGACGAAATTTTCACAAGAATCACACAGGATATTTTCAATGAATCACTAACCGATTGGTAATGACTTCAACTGAATTTTTAGAAATATTAGAAGAAGAAACTGCGCTAACCCAATCGCAGACACATCAATTGGCTGATGTTGTTGAAGAATACCCGTATTTTCAAGCGGCAAGAGCAATTCATTTAAAAGGGCTCAAACAAAACCATCATTTCTCTTATAATGCTGAATTAAGAAAAGCCGCGGCTTACACCACTGATAGGAGAATTTTATTCGACTTTATCACTTCCGAGCATTTCAATCAGCATCAAATTTCAGCAGCTATAAAAAACAGAAATGCTGAAGAAGAACACGAAACTTTTGATGAAGCGGTCAAGATGAATATTTCTGAAGCCAATCGGGTGCTAGATCCTGAGCTTTTTAAAGCTTCAGAAAAGAAAAAAATTCAAGAAAACGAAGAAGAAAAAGCAGACAAACTGGAAATTGGTCAACCGCTGGAGTTCAATAAAAAAGAATCCCATTCGTTTTCAGAATGGTTAAAACTCACCAGCGCGAAAAAAATAGATCGAAAAGAAGAAAATTCATCTCAAAATCAAGACCAAGAAGTTTCTAAAAAATTTGAATTAATAGATAATTTTATAGCCAATAACCCTAAAATTGTTCCGAAGAAAGAAAATAGTTCTAAAGAGGTAAAGCTAGCAGACAAAGGCCCTAGCAATCAATTAATGACAGAAACTTTGGCGCGTGTTTACCTTGAACAGAAAAACTATTCCAAAGCAATTCAAGCATATAAAATTTTAATTTTGAAAAATCCCGAAAAAAGTGGTTTATTTGCAGACCGAATTGAGGAGATTAAAAAATTACAAGAAAATAAAACACAATGAGTACGTTTACAATATTTTTAGCTTTAATCGTTATCGTAGCATTTTTGCTAGTAGTTGTTATTATGGTTCAAAACCCTAAAGGAGGCGGTTTATCTTCTTCTTTTGGAGGAGGCGGTTCTCAGCAAATGGGAGGTGTAAAGAAAACCACCGACTTTTTAGACAAAAGTACTTGGACCTTAGCTACCGTTCTTTTGGTACTTATCTTATTATCCAACGTTGCTATTATGGATACCAGCGGCGCTAGCGGTTCTAGAATTATTGGTGGAGATGAAACTCCGGCAGCACAACCTGCCACAGAAATTCCTGCTACAGAGCAAGCTCCGGCAACTCCACAAACTGAAAACGACTCAGACAATTAAGAAAGTAAATTTTCAATTTCATAAAAAATGCCAACTGTCAATGACAAGTTGGCATTTTTTTTTGCCTTCTGGCAGCAAACTTCTATTGGCATAATTTTCGAATAATCTAAAGCCAAACAATCAAAATATATTAACTAAAATATTTAAAAATATGGGATTAAAATTTAAACCTCTAGCCGATAGAGTTGTAGTAGAGCCGGTAGAGGCAGAAACCAAAACCGCTTCTGGTATTTACATTCCGGATTCTGCAAAAGAAAAACCTCAACACGGTAAAGTAGTAGCCGTTGGTAATGGTACTAAAGATTACGATATGACCGTAAAAGAAGGAGATCAAGTTCTTTACGGTAAATTTTCTGGTAGCGAGCTTAAATTAGAAGGTAAAGATTACCTGATTATGAAAGAAAGTGAAATCTTAGGTATTCTTTAATTAATCTCAATTCACAAAAATTCAAGTAAGAATTAATCAATTAAAAATTTTAAGAAAATGGCAAAAGATATAAAGTTTGATCTCGAAGCAAGAGACGGTATTAAACGCGGTGTAGATGCTTTAGCAAACGCAGTAAAAGTTACTTTAGGCCCAAAAGGTCGTAATGTAATTATCAGCAAATCTTTCGGTGCTCCGGTAGTAACAAAAGATGGTGTTTCTGTAGCTAAAGAAATTGAACTGGAAGATGCATTGGAAAACATGGGAGCTCAAATGGTAAAAGAAGTAGCTTCTAAAACCAACGATCTTGCCGGAGACGGAACCACAACTGCAACCGTTTTAGCGCAAGCAATTGTTGCTGAAGGTTTAAAAAATGTTGCTGCCGGTGCTAACCCAATGGATTTAAAGAGAGGGATTGACAAAGCAGTAGCAAAAATCACTGAAGAATTAGCTAAGCAAAGTAAAGAAGTAGGAAGCACTTCTGAGCAAATCAAACAAGTAGCTTCTATTTCTGCGAATAACGACGATGTAATTGGTGAATTAATTGCTGAAGCCTTCAATAAAGTTGGAAAAGAAGGAGTAATTACTGTTGAAGAAGCTAAAGGAACAGAAACTTATGTAGATGTTGTTGAAGGGATGCAATTTGACAGAGGTTATCTTTCTCCTTATTTCGTTACCAACAGTGAGAAAATGACCACCGATTTAGAGAATCCATATATTCTTATTTTCGATAAGAAAATCTCTACAATGAAGGATTTAATGCCGGTTCTTGAGCCTGTTGCTCAAAGCGGTAAGCCTTTATTAATTGTAGCTGAAGATGTAGATGGTGAGGCATTGGCTACCTTGGTAGTTAACAAATTAAGAGGTTCTTTAAAAATTGCTGCAGTGAAAGCTCCAGGATTTGGAGACAGAAGAAAAGCAATGTTAGAAGACATCGCTATCTTAACCGGAGGAACTGTGATTTCTGAAGAAAGAGGATTTACTTTAGAAAATGCAACTATCGATCAATTAGGTACTGCAGAAAAAGTAAGTATCGATAAAGATAATACTACCGTAGTAAATGGTGCTGGTGATGATGAAGCCATCAAAGCCCGAGTAAACCAAATTAAAGCTCAAATTGAAAGCACAACTTCTGATTATGACAGAGAAAAGCTACAAGAGCGTTTAGCGAAGCTTGCCGGTGGTGTTGCTGTACTTTATGTAGGAGCAGCTTCAGAAGTGGAGATGAAAGAAAAGAAAGATCGTGTAGATGATGCCCTTCACGCAACGAGAGCTGCGGTGGAAGAAGGTATTGTTGCCGGTGGTGGTGTCGCTTTAGTAAGAGCCAAAGAAGCTTTAGCAAAAATTAAAGCTGAAAATAAAGACGAAGAAACCGGAATTCAAATTGTTAACCGTGCGATTGAATATCCATTAAGAACGATTGTTGAAAACGCAGGTGGAGAAGGTTCTGTAGTGATTAACAAAGTACTTGAAGGTAAAAAAGGATTTGGTTACGATGCGAAAACCGAACAATATGTAGATATGCTTAAAGCCGGAATTATTGATCCTAAGAAAGTAACCCGTGTTGCTTTAGAAAATGCAGGATCTGTTTCTGGAATGATCTTAACTACAGAATGTGCATTAATCGACCTTCCTGAAGAAGACAAAGGTGGTGGAGGAATGCCACAAGGAATGGGCGGAGGAATGCCAGGAATGATGTAAGATTAAAGCATCTTTAATTAATAAACCCTGTTGAATTTTCAGCAGGGTTTTTCTTTTGTTAAAATATAGTTTACAAGCAGCAAGCCTAGTTTTTAAATAATTACTTTTAGAAAAAACTGGGAAATGACCAACTTTTCTGAAAAATTTCAACACTATCAAAAATTTTTCAGCTTTATGCTGAAGTATTGGAATAGTGAACTTCTAAAATATACTTCTTCCCATGCGATGGAAGAAACCCAAAGTCGGGAAGATTTCCACTTTGAACATTCCCCTGAAGAATTAGCAGAAGATTTAAAGCAAATGGGGCCAACCTACATTAAATTAGGTCAACTACTCTCTACCCGACCCGATTTGCTACCAGAGCCTTATTTAAATGAATTAGCTTGCCTACAAGACGATGCGCCAACCATCCCTTATGAAAAAATACACGAAATTGTTGAAGAAGAACTAGGCACACGAATTTCTAAAGCATTTGAAGAATTCGAAGAAAAACCTTTAGCTAGTGCTTCCATTGGTCAAGTGCATATGGCCCGTTTACGATCAGGTAAAAAAGTGGTTGTTAAAATTCAGCGTCCTAATATTCAAGAAGATTTTTTAAAGGATTTAGATACACTTTCAGAAATTGCAGACTTTTCAGTTAAACATTCCAAAACTGCTAAGCAATATGCTTTTAATGACGTACTGGAAGAGCTTCGGTACATTCTTTTACAGGAATTAGATTATGAAAAAGAAGCCCGAAATTTAACTACCTTAAGCAAAAACCTTCAGCAATTTAAAAAAATCAGGATTCCTAAGCCTATTCAAGATTATTCCACGAAACGAGTCTTGACGATGGAATATATGGAGGGCGTAAAAGTGACTTCAATTTCTCCTTTCAAAAAAATTGAAGAAAATTACACGCCACTTGTGGAAGAATTGGTAAAAGCCTATTTGCAGCAAATTTTAGAAGACGGTTTTGTACATGCAGATCCACACCCGGGAAACATTCATCTTACCAAAGATTGTGAGTTGGTCTTGCTTGATGCAGGAATGACGGCTCGGTTTTCTTCCACCTTAAGAGAAAACATTCTTCAGCTTTTAATGGCAGTAAGTAAAACCGATGGCGATAAAACAGCTGAACTTTTACAACAAATAAGTGAAATTGATAAAGATGCCGATATTGAACATTTTAAACATATTTTAAATCGGTTACTTTTTGAAAGCGAAAACAGCAAGGCCAAAGATTTAAAAACCGGACGATTGCTTATTCAGATTAATCAGGTCGCGGCACAAAACGGAATTCATATTCCCGTAGAAATCAATATCCTTGGAAAAGTGTTGATGAACATGGATCAGATTATTGCTGAATTAGATCCAGAATTTGAATTGCAACCTGCTATTCGTCATCATCTTAAAAAATTAATGCAGAAGAAAATGTGGGAAGAATTAAAGCCAGAAAATTTTTTCCATGTACTAATTGACTTAAAAAAGTTAATCGAACAAGCTCCACGCAGATTAAACAAAGTATCGGGTTTGTTAGCAAATAACGACCTGAAATTGAATCTTGAAGTTTTAGATGAAGAACAGCTTACCCAAGGACTTCAAAAAGTAGCCAACAGAATCACACTGGGTTTAATTTTAGCTTCCTTAATTATCGGGGCAGCCATGTTAATGCAAGTTCCTACCAGCTTCACGATTTTTGGTTATCCCGGTTTAGCGATTATCTTATTTTTATTAGCTGCTCTTGGTGGAGTTATATTAATGTTCAATATTATTTTTAAGGACAGATAGTAAGTATTGAGAAAAAAATCACTTCTCGACTCCGCTCGAAGTGACACGTAATTCTCTTCAGAATCAAGTCAGGAATGACGAAAAATCTAACGACAATTATTGAATTAAAAGAAAAACCAACATAACTAAAAAGCCCACTCAAAATGAGTGGGCTTTTAAAATATTAATTATATCGCTTCTTTATGAAACCGCCTTCAATTTCTTGATGGTTGATTTCTGTAAAGCTTTTTCTGCATAGGCTTTTGTTACCTTAAATTCGGTTTCCTCGCTTTCGGGTAAATCAAACATCGCATCGGTTAAGATAGCTTCACAAAGGGAACGTAAACCTCTTGCTCCAAGCTTATATTCAATGGCTTTTTCAACAATATAATCTAAGGCGCCATCGGTAATATCAAATTCGATATCATCCATCGCGAATAGCTTTTTATATTGTTTCACCAATGCGTTTTTAGGCTCGGTAAGAATCGCTCGAAGTGTTTCGGCATCTAGCGGGTTCATATAGGTTAATACCGGTAAACGACCAATAATTTCAGGAATTAAACCGAAGTCTTTTAAATCTTTCGGAATAATATATTTCAATAGGTTTTCCTTTTCAATTTGGTCTTCACTTCTGGAAGCTGAATAACCTACGGCTTGAATATTTAAACGCTTAGAAATGTTTCGCTCAATACCATCAAAAGCTCCACCGGCAATAAATAAAATATTGCTAGTATCTACTTCAATAAATTTTTGATCGGGATGCTTTCTTCCTCCTTTTGGCGGAACGTTTACAGTAGTACCTTCTAGCAACTTCAATAAAGCTTGTTGTACTCCTTCCCCGCTTACATCACGAGTAATGGAAGGATTATCACTTTTACGGGCAATCTTGTCAATTTCATCAATAAAAACGATTCCCTGCTGTGCTTTTTCCAGGTTGTAATCTGCTGCTTGCAGTAAACGGGTTAAAATACTTTCTACATCTTCTCCTACATAACCTGCCTCAGTGAGTACGGTAGCATCAACAATTGCTAAAGGTACATTGAGCATCTTTGCAATGGTTTTTGCCATTAAGGTTTTACCGGTACCCGTTTGCCCCACCATAATGATATTACTTTTTTGGATTTCAATATCATCTTCATCCTGAGGTTGCAATAAACGTTTATAGTGGTTGTAAACCGCTACGGAAAGTACTTTTTTAGTGTAATCTTGACCGATTACGTAATCTTCTAAAAAAGTATGAATTGCCTTCGGTTTACGAAGCATTAATTCTGAAGTAAGTTCTTTTGCTCCTTCTTGCTTGGATTCTTCCACCACAATACCGTGCGCCTGCTCGATACAACGATCACAGATATGAGCATCGAGTCCGGCAATAAGTAAATTGGTTTCCGGTTTTTTTCTTCCGCAGAAGGAACATTCTAATTCTTCTTTCGCCATAAATTATTCTTTCTCTCTAACTAAAATTTCGTCGATCATACCGTATTCTTTGGCTTTATCTGCCTTCATCCAGTAATCACGATCACTATCTTCATGAACTTTATCGTAAGATTGACCACTATGCTTAGCTATAATCTTATAAAGCTCTTCCTTTAAGGTTAAAATCTCTCTCGCTGTAATTTCAATATCACTCGCTTGTCCTTGAGCTCCACCAAGAGGTTGGTGAATCATCACTCTTGAATGTGGCAATCCGCTACGTTTTCCTGCTTCTCCGGCACAAAGTAAAACAGCTCCCATAGAAGCCGCCATCCCAGTACAGATGGTTGCCACATCGGGTTTGATAAACTGCATGGTATCATAAATACCTAAACCGGCATAAACGCTACCTCCCGGCGAGTTGATGTATATTTGAATGTCTTTATTGGCATCGGTACTTTCTAAAAAAAGCAATTGTGCCTGAATGATATTCGCCACTTGATCATTAATAGCAGTTCCCATAAAAATAATACGATCCATCATTAAACGCGAAAAAACGTCCATCGCTACTGCGTTCATCTGGCGTTCTTCGATAATGTTTGGTGTCATGCCTTGCGGCATCATACTGCTTACAATTTTATTGTAGTAATTGCTGTTAATTCCTTGATCTTTTACAGCAAATTTTTCAAATTCTTTTCCAAAATCCATAGTTATATATTCCTTTCGGTTTTTGCACGGGAAATCCGTGTATTTTGACTAAAAAAGGCGTTATTCCTTACTGGTTTAACGCCTTAAATATAGTTATAAATTATCAAAAAAATTACTTATAAACTTCCTTAACAAAATTTTCGTAAGTAACTTCTTTTTGCTCTAAGTTAGCGTTCTCTTTATAGAAATCCAGTAACTTTTGATTCATTACCTGCTCAGATATTTTCTTCACCTCATCTTGGTTAGAAAGTACTCTTGCGGTAATATCTTCTAAATCTTTATCTGAAGGATCCATCTGGCCAAACTGAGCCATCTGCATTTTGATACGATCTTTAGTTAGGTCTTTGATTTCATCTAATTGAACCTGAAGTTCATTCTCCTGAATTAACTTTCCTTCAATTAACTGAAAGCGTAATCCTTTTTCACTTTTTTCGTATTCTTCTTTTGCTTCGTCTTCGGTAAGTTGTTTTTCTCCGCTCACCATGATCCAACGCTGAAGAAATTCTGCCGGAAGTTCAAAATTGGTTTTTTCAATTAAAGCTTCTGTTACATCATTCAATAACTGTTGATCGCTTTGTTGCTTGAATTGATTTTCTGCGTCTTCCTTGATTTTTTCTTTTAATTCGGTAACCGTTTTCACGTTATCTTTTCCGAATAATTTATCAAACAATTCCTGATCTAATTCTGCAGGTTCTTGTTTGTTGATTTCAGTAATCTCAAAAGTTATTTCAATATCTAAATCGTGCGCTTTATCATGTTCAACTTTTAAGAATTCGATTAAATCGTGATCGTCTTCAAAAAGGCCTTTTGTTTTTAATTCTAAAACATCTCCAACCTTAGCACCAACAAATTTATTTAGGTTACGTTTTCCTTTTATTTTTTCTAGCGGAAGTGTACTGGTATTTTCTATCCCTTCTTCTTCATTTTTGAAAGTTCCGGCCACTAAATCACCTTCTTCTGCTTCGTCTTTAGAAACTAATTTCCCGTATTGCTTTTGAATGGTTTTAATTTGGTTTTCTACCATCTCCTCATCGGCAACAATCTGGTAATGTGTAATAGGTTCTTTGGTTTTCACATCCACCTCAAACTGTGGGGAAAGTCCTAATTCAAATTCAAAAGAATAGTCATCTTTATTCCAATCGAAATCTTCTTGTTCTTTTGGAAGTGGATTTCCTAATACGTCCAGTTTTTCTTCAGTTAGGTATTTGTTTAAGTTTTCTTGAAGAAGTTTGTTCACCTCATCTACAAGTACCGCTTGACCGTACTGCTTTTTAATTAAGCCCATAGGTACATGGCCTTTTCTAAAACCTGGAATATTGGCGTTTTTACGGTAATCTTTTAAAACTTTTTCAACTTTGGGGTTGTAATCGTCTTTTTCGATTTCAACTTTCACTACAGCATTAAGCTCGTCGATATTTTCTCTTGTGATGTTCATTCTTTATTCTTCTAAAAAATTGGTGTGCAAAATTACAATTTATTTACCTGCCAACCAAGTTTTTAATCCTTAGGATTTCTTTTCTTTAAAAACCGAAAATAAGACGGCTTGAAAAAAGGAAAGCAAAATGCTAAAGAATAGCGCCCACCAAAAACCATCGACTACAAAACCACCTATCAAACCATCGACCATAAGCACGATAAAAGCATTAATGACCAAGAGAAAGAGTCCTAACGTAACGATAGTTACCGGTAAAGTAAATAACACGATTATTGGTCTCACAATTAAATTCATTAAGCCCAAAACGGCTGCCACCAAAATACCGGTAAAGTAATTTTGAATTGCCACACCGGGAAGTAAATTAGCCAGTGCGACTACAATAAATGCCGTAATTAATATTTTAAGTATTGTTTTCATCATAAAACTTTATGCTATAAAATTAAAAAAGTGCCTACGTATTGTAAACACTTTTAATCATTTTTTAAAACTTCTATAACTCTTACTGTGCAGAACCGCTTCCTATCGAAGGGCTTCCATTGTAATCTCCAATATTCACTACTGGAATTGTGGCGTTATATGTTTCATTAAGCTGCTTGATAATTTCATTAGCAATTACAGCATTTCCTCTAGGTGTTAAATGAATTCCATCTAGAGAAAAAGCTCCACCTGTAGCAAATTCAGCAGTAATGACCCCGCCATCATAGGAGATTCCACCGTTAGCTACTTGATTTAAAATAGCATTGGCATCTACCATAGCCAAACCATTTGCTTCGGCAACATTTTGAATGGTTGTATTGAAAGCTGTTGTGGCAGTTTCAATCTCTGAAATTTCCGTGTTATCCAAAACATCTACATCATCTAAACCACTTACTGCACTAAAAAGAATACCCACCTCTTCAGGAGTTGGGGTTCCTCCTTGCATTAGTGTTGCTAAAACCTGTTCAACTTCAGGAGTTATAACTACAGAGCCATAACCATTAAGCAAAGCAGATTGATCTATCTGCAATTGAATAAGCTCGTTTTCTGTCATTTGCCTAAACCCTAACGGGTTAGTTTCCGTTACAGGAACATCAATAATAAATCGATTAGTCCCTTCATTAAAAGTAATTGCATATTGTGAAGCTAAAGCAGCTGCTTGCTGCTGAGGGACACCTTGTGAAATTAATACACCTGTAAGTACTTGGGAAACAGCTCCAAAATAAGCAGTTAAGTTCGCCGCTTGAGAAGCATCAAGTTCCAATGCGTTATTAGGCACAGTATTAAAATAAGGAGTACTGGTTACACTAGGAATATTAATAAGTACACCATTAGCACCTTCTGAAGTTAATGCTTGAACCATTGTTGAATAAGTCTGGGCAAACACTTGAGGATCGGTGATATCATTACTTCCGTAGGTTAACGGATTAGGGTTTCCTGTCTGGTTGACTCCAGTTCCTCCCGAAACTGCATAACTCAAAACATCGTTATTACCTATCCACAAAGAAAAGAAAGTAGGGTTTTGCGCAACAGCATCTCCTATGACACTTGCTTGTTCTGAGGATCGGAAACGCACAAAGTAAGGATTTGCAGCCCCATTTTGTAATCCAGCAATATTTCCGTATCCTTGAAAGCCTAAATGGAAACTTTTAGCTCCCGGCACTCCCATATTATTAAAAGAGCCGCTTAAGGTGTTACCTATCTCGGTAGTTGGGGTTCCGGGAATTGGTGTTGGTGCCGGAGATCCACTTGAGCCAACCTCTAGAATAAGTCGAGTGCTAGCTTGCTGGGTTCCATTTACTAAAAAACCTCCTAAATTATCATTCATTAAAGGTTGTCTAAAATCGCCTCCCCCAACGTGTGAAAACTGTTGAGCCAAAATATTAGGATAAGAATTTTCTTGTCCTTGAATAAAAAGCGCTCCATCGGCATAACCCGCAGTTAGTGAATTTCCCAACGCTACGTAATTACCAAAATCTGCTTCTCCATTATCATAAAAACCTTCATTATCTTCTACAGAATTGTCAAATTCGGGTTCGCAGGCTACCAGCCCTAAAGCCAGTACTGCCATATATTTTATATAATTCTTCATCATTGTATTCTTTTATTATAATTTAAATGTAACTCCTAATCCCGGTAAGAACGCGTTACTTTTATAGGTACCGCCAAAGGAAACTTCCTGACCATTTTCTTGATAGTGATCGTAAGACTCTTTTACTTCTTCAAATCTTAAGTAAACAAAGGAAGCATCGATAGCGATTTTAGGCGTGATATCAAACGAAAAACCTCCTGTATATCCTTGTGAATCGTTACGCGGAGTCTCGGGAGCAAAATACCCTGATTGCACTGGAGATTCATCATAGTAATAGCCCAAACGTAACGCCAATTTATCTAGAGCTTTGTATTGTACCCCAAATCGGTAAGTAGAGGAGTCTTTATAATTTCTTGGGTTAATAGAATCGGGAATTTCATCTGGTGCAAAATCAATATCCAAAGAATCATAAACACCCCAAAAAGTACGGTTATAATCAAAGGCAAAAAGCCATTTATCAAATTCATAGGATGCACCAATAGTTAGTTCTGCCGGCATTGGCAATTCTGCGTCAAAAGCAACGGTACCATTGGAGACCGGAGCTAAAGGTGAATTGGGAACATTACTAAATGTCGCATCACCATCTTCTGCTTCTAGGATAATTTCAGATCTATAATGCACGCCAATTCTTAAACTATCGATAGGCGAAAACATAGCGCTAGCAGACCAACCAAAACTAGTTACCCCTGAAGCATCTATTTCTACGTTAGACCTATCTCCTTCTTCGTTAGTAAGTGTTCTGTTAATATTTCTATTGAAGTTTACAGAACCTGTAACAAATATTGGTCCACCACCCACACTTAAATTATCTGTGATTTTATAAGATACTAAAGGCTGAATGTAAATAGCTTGTAAATCTATATTATTTATTAAATGAGAACCCGACCAGTCAGTAGGCCATTCTACACTACTACCATAAGGAGTATAAATACTTAAACCTAATGCTAGTTTTTCTGAAATACTATAAGATGCGTATAAATAAAATGGCGTCCCTAAGCTACTGTCTGTTTCAGCAAAAGCCCCCCTCATTTCATTTTGATATTTCACATTGGAAATAACTCCCGTCACTCCTGCAGATATGTTTAATTTGTTTTCTAAAAAAACCAAGCCGGCAGGATTAAAAAAGGCAAGTTCTGCAGAATTTACCACCGCAACTCCGGAATGCCCCATAGCTAAGGCACGCTGGCCTTGCGTACTCACACGATATCCTCCTGCATAAGTTGCTGCTGCAAATAACAGGAAAACCATCACTAAAGAAAGTTTCTTCATAATTAAAGCTGATTATATTTTTCTAAAAATTCGTTGCTCAAATTTAGTAGAATAAAAATTTTATGCAACTAAAATTACGAAATATTATGCAAGCACAGTAATTTTTTTATGAATTCTTAATAAAATTCATAACTGACTGATAAAATTCATCTGCTTTTTCAGCGTGTAACCAATGCCCTGCATCTTTAATTGTAACCAGCACAGCAGCAGGAAAATGCTCTTTTATTAAAGATTTATCTTCTTTTTTGATGTAATTGGATTTTCCACCATTTAAAAAAAGTGTTTTTCCTTCATAGGTATCTTCAGAAGTCAAAGCTTGACCAATTTCATTTACTTTTTCTTTGAGAACTTCCAAATTCATTCGTAAGGCAAGCTTTCCTTTTTCTTTCCAATACAGGTTTTTCAGAAGAAATTGACGTACGCCCCACTCTTTAATATATTCCTCCAGTTTTTCATCGGCTTCGCCCCTGCTGGTTAATTCAGAATTGCTCAACATGGTAAGCCCTTCTAAAATAGTTTGATGATGTGGTGCGTAATATTTTGGAGCAATATCTGCGACGATTAATTTTTCAACTAAATCAGGATATTCGCAAGCGGCTTTCATGGCGGTTTTCCCTCCCATGGAATGTCCCAATAAAGTGATATCCTTTAAATTATTCTTTTCACAATATTCTTGAATATCCTGCGCCATTAGCTCATAGCTAAATTCTTCGGTGTGCGGACTTCTTCCGTGATTTCGTTGGTCTATTAAATGAACCTGAAAGCCTTCATCGGCAAAACGTTTGCCCAAAGTTTTCCAGTTATCGCTCATCCCTAAAAAACCATGAAGAATTATAAAAGGTTTTCCTTCTTTTAAAACATTGGCGTATAATTTCATCTAAATTATTTTAAAAGTTGAAGATATTTTTGAATTACTGTTTCCAATCCCTGATAAAGTGATTCTGCTATAAGGGCGTGACCTATGGAAACTTCCATTAAGCCTGGGATATTTTCTTTAAAAAATTGAATGTTTTCAAGCGATAAATCATGACCGGCATTTAGACCTATCCCGATATCTTGAGCTACTTTTGCACATTCCACATAAGGTAAAATTCCGTTTTTATTACCTTGAGCATATTTTTCAGCATAAGCTTCCGTATATAATTCCACTCTATCGGTTCCGGTATATTGCGCAGCTTCTACCAGTTGAGGATTAGGATCTACGAAAATAGAGGTTCTAATTCCGTTTTGCTTAAATTCTTGAATCACTTCTACTAAAAAATCTTTATGTTTTACTGTATCCCAACCGGCATTCGAGGTAATTGCATCTTCAGCATCAGGAACTAAGGTTACTTGCGTTGGTTTATTCTGAAGCACTAAATCGATAAATTGCGGAATTGGATTTCCTTCAATATTAAATTCGGTAGTTACTGCCGGAGCCAATTCCCGCACATCTTGGTAACGGATATGGCGCTCATCGGGTCGCGGGTGCACGGTGATGCCTTCTGCCCCAAAGCCTTCAATATCCTTAGCTGCTTGTAAAACATTGGGCACATTACCTCCACGGGAATTACGAAGTGTAGCTATTTTATTAATATTTACGCTTAATTTTGTCATTTCAATCTTTTTAGATCACAAAAATACAAAGTAGAAAAGCTTTCTTGTGCTATAATTTCCTTAATTTGCACAAAAAGCCGCTATGAATATTAACGATTACATTATAAATGATCTGGAAATACAATCGGTTGGCCAACCAATAAAAGAATTAAAAAAGCTCTTTGATGAGTTGACTTATTCTCATATTCCTGTTGAAAAGAACGGAGAATTTATAGGTTGCATCTCAGAAAATGATGTACGCTGTTTTGATAACGAGAAAAATCTGGAAGATTATCAATATTCTTTAGAGCATTTTTCTGTTCGGGAAACCAACAATTGGTTAGATATTCTTGAAAGTTTTGCTGAAAACAATACGAACCTAATGCCCGTACTTTCCGAAGAAGAAAACAACTATTTAGGTTATATTGAATTAGGCGACATTTTGATGTATTTGGGAGAAACACCTTTTATGGATTCTCCCGGCGCTATTGTTGTGATCGAACGCGGCTTAAAGGATTATTCTTTTAGTGAAATAAGTCAAATTATAGAATCTAACGACGGAAGGATGCTTGGTGCTTTTGTAAGCAAGATTAATAATGACGTAGCAGAAATTACTATAAAAGTTGGTTTGCTAGGTTTAAATGAAATTATCCAAACCTTTAGAAGGTATAGCTATAAAATTGTAAGTGCCCACCAAGAAGATGTTTTTCTTAAAAACTTAAAGGAACGTTCAGATTACCTCGATAAATACCTCAATATATAAACCTATGAAAGTAGCCATTTACGGACAGTTTTATCATCAGAATTCAGAAAAGTACGTACAGCAATTGTTGGATGCCTTGGAAGAAAGAAATATTGGGGTACATATTGAAGAGAATTTTCTTCGGATTATTCGGGAAAATGAAGTCATTAAAAAAGACTATCAAAAATTCAAAACCTTTACTGAATTAGATAACAGCTACGATTTATTTTTCAGCATAGGTGGCGATGGCACTATTTTAAAAAGCATAAATTATGTAAAAGACCTAAAAATACCAATTGTAGGGATAAACACCGGAAGGTTAGGTTTTTTGGCAACTATTCAAAAAGAAGAAATTGAACAAACCATTGCTTCCATACTTCAAAAAAAATATAATATTTCGCAACGGGAATTGTTAAGTATTGCAACATCACCCGAAAACGAAAGTCTCTCTGATGTCAACTTCGCCTTAAACGAAATAGCGATAAGCCGAAAAAATACGACATCTATGATTACAATTAAAACCTGGTTAGACGATAAATACCTAACCGCTTACTGGGCAGATGGTTTAATAATTACTACTCCCACAGGCTCTACAGGATATTCCTTAAGCTGTGGCGGGCCGGTAATTACCCCAGAAACAGAGGCGTTTGCATTAACTCCTATTGCTCCACATAACTTAAATGCCCGTCCGCTAGTAGTCCCTAAAAAAACGGAGATTAAATTAGAAGTTTCAGGACGGGAAGAAGAGTACCTAGTTTCTTTAGATTCTAGATTAACTACTTTAACCAATAACACTACAATTACTATAAAAAAAGCCCCATTTACTATTGGATTGGTTTCGTTGCACGAAGATAGTTTTATCAAGACTCTTCGGCAGAAACTATTATGGGGAGAAGATAAACGTAATTAAAAACAATAATTTTTACTGAAAAGTGTTTTTATACCAAATAGACACCTATATAATTAAGTGAGTGAGAACTTAATTTATATATTTGCAAACTTTTAGAAATTTATGAGGTATATAACAGCACTGATAATAATGGTATTATTTAGCTCTACATCATATTCACAAACCTATGAAATAGGCATCATGGCTGGCGGCGTCAATTATATTGGCGATGTAGGGAGTACTACCTATATCTCACCTAATAAATTTGCTTTTGGAGCGATTGCTAAATGGAATAGAAGTAACCGCCACTCGTTTAGGGCAAGTTTACTTTATACTACTTTAGCCGCAGATGATGCGGATGCAGATGACAGCAGAAGAAACCAACGAGGTTATGAATTTGAAAATTCTTTACTGGAAGGCTCTTTAGGCTTAGAATATACGTTTTGGGAATGGAATTTACATAATTACAAACCTCAATTCGTTCCATATTTATATACAGGAATTACTGGTTTTGCAAGTCACGATATGGAAGTAGTTGCTGGCAATAATGAAATTTCTGTAAGAAAAAGAAAAATAGATTTCGCCATTCCTATGGTATTAGGTTTTAAATGGACGTTTGACACTAATTTCGTTTTTGCTTTTGAGGTAGGTGCACGCTACACTTTTACCGATAATTTAGACGGAAGTTCGCCTGAAGAGTTTGATGGAGGCGAAAATTTGCCTTCCTTTGGCAACCAAAATACAAACGACTGGTATATGTTTACAGGATTTACCATAGCCTATACCTTTGGAAGAAAACCTTGTTATTGTAATTTTTAAATGAATTTAAAAGAACAAATAAATAGAGAAAAATTACCCAAGCATGTCGCTGTTATCATGGATGGTAATGGTAGATGGGCAAAAAGGCAAGGTCTGTTAAGAGCAAAAGGGCACGAAACTGGAACCAAGGCGGTAAGGGAAACCGTAGAAATTTGTGCAGAAATTGGTATTAAAAACCTAACTCTTTTTGCTTTTTCTACTGAAAATTGGAACCGTCCCAAGCTAGAAGTGAAAACACTCATGAATTTATTAGTTTCTTCCTTAAAAAAAGAAATCTCAACCTTAATGGACAATAATATCAAACTAAAAGCCATTGGTTGCATTGATAATTTACCTTCTAAAGCTAAAAAAGAATTAGAGGAAGTCATTCAGAAAACTTCCAACAATTCTATGATGACTTTAACCTTGGCACTTAGTTATGGTTCTCGCGAAGAATTGGTAAGTACCGTAAAAGCTATTGCAAAAAAAGTTGAAGAAGGAGAAATTTCAGTAGAAGAAATTAACGACAATATTATTCAACAAAACTTATATACCCATAATCTACCCGATGTAGATTTACTTATAAGAACAAGCGGGGAACAACGCATTAGTAATTTCTTATTATGGCAAATTGCTTATGCCGAATTGTATTTTACCCCAACATTATGGCCAGACTTTAGAAGAGAGAATTTGTTAGAGGCCGTATTAAACTATCAAAATAGAGAGCGAAGATTTGGAAAAACGAGTGAGCAACTTAGTTAATGTAATGATGAACAAACAACTTTTACTACTTATAATTTGCACCATTACATTTGGTTTTAAAAGTATAGCCCAAGAAGATATTCCTATTGCAAATGGTAAAGAATATACCATTGCAGATATTAAAGTAACCGGAAGTTCTAATTATAGTGAAAGTACTGTAATTACGTTTACCGGTTTACGCGTAGGAGAAAAAATATACATTCCGGGAGACCGAATGAGTAATGTTATTAAAAAGCTTTGGGATTTAGGCCTTTTTAGTGATATTAATTTTTACATAGATAGAGTTGAAGGAAACGAAGTTTACTTAGAATTAGAAATTCAAGAGGTTCCCGAACTTAGAAATGTAAAGATAAACAGTTTAAAAAAGAAAAAACACCGCGAAGAAATTGTTAAAAACAATAAACTTAAAGCCGGTGCAAAAGTTACTGAAAACCTTATTGCCACTACCAGAGCTAACATTAAAGAAAAATACACTAGTGAAGGTTACTTAAACACCGATGTTAAAATTGTTACCCGTGAAGTAAATGATACCGCGGACACCCAACAATCCAACAGTAAAGTTGATATGATTGTGAATGTTGAACAAGGTGACAAAGTAAAAATCAAATCGGTTAATATTTCTGGGAATGAAGTTTTCAGTAATTGGAAAATAAGAAGGCAGATGAAAACCAAGCGTAAAAACTTTTTACGTTTCTGGAAACGCTCTAAATTTATTGAAGAACAATACGAGGAAGACAAAGAGAAAATTGTAAAAAAATACAAATCTCAAGGTTATCGTGATGCTAGAATTGTTTCAGACTCTATTACCCGAATAGATGAAGATGATATTGCCATTAGCTTACAAATAGAGGAAGGTGATAAATATTATTTTGGAAATATTTCTTTTCTAGGAAATAGTGTTTATTCAGACGAACAACTAAAGCAAGTTTTAGGAATTCAAAAAGGCGATGTTTATAACGGAGTCCTTTTAAAGAAAAAAATCGCTGACACCGAAAAACCAGATGCCGACGATTTAACCAACCTTTACCAGAACAACGGTTATTTATTCTCCCAAATTAATCCGGTTGAAACAAGAGTCTATAATGACACTATTGATTTTGAAATAAGAATCGTTGAAGGTAAAGAAGCTTATTTTGATAATGTGGTGGTAAAAGGAAACGACAAAACCAACGATCACGTTATCTATAGAAACCTAAGAACACGTCCAGGACAAAAATACAGCAAACAAGACGTAGTAAGAACCGTTCGTGAGTTAGGACAATTAGGCTTTTTTGATGCCGAACAATTAAGTCCAGAGTTTAAAAACGTAAATCCTAACGACGGTACATTAGACTTAGAATATAATGTTGTAGAAAGCGGAGCCAGTCAAATTGAACTTCAAGGAGGTTACGGTGGCGGTGGCTTTGTAGGTACGCTTGGTTTATCTTTCAACAACTTCTCTTTAAAAGGAATTTTTGACAAAGATGCATACAAACCTTTACCAATGGGAGACGGCCAAACTCTTTCTTTAAGGGCGCAAGCAGCAAGTTACTATCAAACCTATAGTTTATCTTTTTCAGAACCTTGGTTGGGTGGAAAAAAACCTATTAGGCTCACTACTTCGTTTTCTCATACTATTCAGTATTATTATGATTTTTATAATAGAGACAGAAATTCTGACAGAAGGTTTTTAATTACAGGAGGATCTGTTGGTCTTGCCAAAAGATTAACTGTTCCTGATGATTATTTCACACTTTCAACAGCATTAAGTTTTCAGCATTTCAACCTAAAAAATTATAATGTAGGACTGTTTAATTTCCCTGACGGACATTCCAATAACTTTGCAATTACGGTGGGACTAAGCCGGGATAATACTTACACCAATCCTATTTACCCAATGGGTGGTTCTAAATTCAGCATTACTGCTAAATTAACACCTCCTTATTCCCTTTGGAACGGGATAGATTATGGCGATTTACAGAATCAACCAGAATATCAAGATGAAAACGGCGATCCTGATTTAGCGAAAATTGATCAACAAAAATTTAATTGGCTAGAATACTATAAAATTAAATTTAACGGAGATTGGTACAATAATTTATTCGATAAGTTTGTTTTAAGAACAAATGTCGAATATGGTTTCTTAGGCGCTTATAATAATGACCGCGGAATTCCGCCTTTTGAAAGATTCTATGTTGGGGGTGATGGTCTAGGAGGTTATAGCCTTGACGGAAGGGAAACCGTTCGTTTAAGAGGTTATCCAAACCAATCGTTAACACCTATCGACAGGAATTATACGGCAACAACAGGAGCAACCAGAAACGACGGAGCAACAATTTATAATAAATATAGTTTAGAGTTAAGATATCCAATTACCTTAAAACCATCAGCATCTATTTTTGCTTTAACCTTTGCAGAAGGAGGAGCATCATATGATGGGTTTAAAGATTTTAATCCTTTTGAATTAAATAGATCTGCTGGCTTTGGAGTTCGTATATTTATGCCCGCATTTGGTTTATTAGGTATTGATTTTGGATACGGTTTCGACCCTATTCCTGCAACTCCTAACGCTGGTCCTAATGGCTGGGAAACGCATTTTATTATCGGTCAACAGTTTTAAGCTTTGGCACGATATTTTCTATAAACAAGAAAATTATGAAAAAAAGATTTTTATTTGTATGCTTGCTTCTTCTTAGCTCTCTAGCGATAACTGCTCAGAGAGGAATTAAAGTGGCTTATATTGATATGGATTATATTTTAAAAAATGTACCGGAATATCAAGAAGCCAGTCAGCAATTGGAAGGAAGAGTACAAAAATGGAGATCTGAAATTCAGAAAAAAATGCAGAATGTCGAAGACATGAAGCAAGACCTGAGCAATGAAAGAGCCCTTTTAACAAAAGAGTTAATCGAAGAACGAGAAGAAGAAATTGCCTATGAAGAACAAGCAATCTTAGATTATCAAGAAGAAAAATTTGGTCCACAAGGAGCTTTTATCGTTCAAAAAAGACAATTAGTTCAACCGGTACAAGATCAAATTTTTAATGCCGTGCAAGAAATTGGAGAAAAAAGACAATATGACTTTATTTTTGAAAATTCTGCCGATGCACTTTTGCTTTTTTCTGCAAAAAGGCACGATATTAGCGACCAAGTTTTAAATATAATTCAACGTTCTTCCAGAAAATTAGATTTAGAAGATCGAAGACAACAGAAAGAAGAGGAAGAAACCAACAAAACTGATGAGCCTTACAAATCTGTTGAACAAGCCGCAGAAGATAAAGAAGAAGCCGCAGAAAGAGAAGCTATACGTCAAGCAAAACAAGATGAAAGACAGGAAATGCTGAATGAAAGGCAACAAAGAAGAGATTCTATTAGAGCTGCAAGGCAAAAAGAATTTGAAGAAAGAAGAGCAAAGTTATTAGAAGCACGAGAAAAAAGAAGAGATTCTTTAGAGAACCTAAGAAATCAACAACAAAATAATACCACGCCACCAGGCAAATAAAAGTTTAAATAATCAATTAAATTAAATCTAATTACCTTAATTTTATAGCAATGAAACAGTTTAGAACATTATTAATAGCATTATCTTTTGTTTTTGGAGCAGTTGCGTTAACAAACGCACAAGATTCTAAAATCGCTCACATTAATACTCAAGAATTAATCGAGTCTATGCCGGCGTACAAAGATGCCATGTCTCAATTACAAAAACTAGAAAGCACCTACAAGGCAGATATCGATGATTTATTAAAAGAAGCTCAAAGCAAAAATCAAAGATATCAGCAAGAAGCCGTTAACCAAACAGAAGACGAAAATGCTAAAAGAGCACAAGAGCTACAAGAAGATCAACAGAAAATCATGCAGTTCCAACAAAACGCTCAAAAAGAGCTTCAAAAGAAAGAAAATGAATTGCTAAGACCAGTTTACGAAAAAGCTCGTACTTCTATCCAAAAAGTAGCAAGAGAAAAAGGATATGATTATGTACTAGATTCTACTACCGGAGCTGGAGGAGTAATCTTAGCAGATGGATACAATTTAATGGCTGACGTTAAATCAGACTTAGGCATCTAAAAGAAAAAATAAACGTATATTCTAAGCACTTTCATTAATTTTGAAAGTGCTTTTTATTATGAAGAAAACTCAACCTATAGGCATATTTGATTCTGGCATTGGAGGAACTTCCATATTTAAGGAAATTCATGCGCTATTACCTTTAGAAGATATTATTTATTTAGCTGATAGCATTAATGCTCCCTATGGAATAAAATCTAGGGAAAAGATTATAGCCTTGAGTAAAAAAAACACCGAGCTATTATTAAAAAATGGTTGTAAAATAATTGTTGTAGCTTGTAATACTGCCACAACAAACGCTATAGGTTTCCTAAGAAACAATTACAATGTACCTATTATTGGCATAGAACCTGCCATTAAACCCGCCGCATTAAAAACCAAACGAAAGGCAATAGGGATTTTAGCTACAAAAGGAACACTTTCCAGTGAATTATTCCATAAAACCTCAGGATTGTTTGCGAAAGACATTGAAGTAATTGAGGTAATTGGTTCTGGTTTGGTTGAAGCAATTGAAGCCGGAAAAGAAAATTCTGCTTCAACAAAAAAGTTATTGGAAGTATTACTTCAGCCTATGTTAGCGAAAAATATAGATTACCTGGTTTTAGGCTGTAGCCATTATCCATACCTCATCCCAATCTTAAAAGAAATTCTTCTAAAAGATATCATTATTATTGATTCTGGAGAGGCTGTAGCTCGACAAACCAAGTTTATCCTCAATAGCCTCGGACTTTTAAATGAAGCTCAAAAAAAAACTTCTATTAGTTTTTACACCAATAAAAGCCCTGAAATATTAAAACATTTTGTACCTAATCATCCGGTACAATATTTAGATTTTTAGTAATTAATTGCCGGACAATTACACTCGTAAGGTGCAGAATCTTCACCAAAGTTATAACCTAGCGTGATTTGATGGAAACCAGCATTAGACAAAACTACAGAGTTTGCCTGATAAGTATAAGTGTAAGCAAACATAAAATTATTATAGTTTATCCCTATGAAAGGAGAAACGTATTGTAATTTTTGGCTATCTACTGAAGTCCCATTTGTAGTGTATTCTGCTCCATCAAAATTTCTTCTATACGATAAACCTCCCCATAGTTTACCAAAATCAAAATCGTGATAAGCTTTAAAGTTGACATCAATAGATGCCTCTGAAGTTTCTTCTTTCACCTTAAACATAACAGAAGGTTCAAAAGCCCATTCTGTACTATAAGGATCTATTATATAACCTGCTGAAAATAAATATTGCCTTTGGTTATCGGTTTCAAATTCTTGAGAAAAGATATCCCTTTGCTGTGGAATTAAATTGTTCACGGTAAAGTGAGCATAGAATTCAAAAAGATAATAAGACATTCCAAAATCTACATTGAAGAAAGAATCCCTTTGCTGTGCTCCAGAAATAATAGGATCATTAGGATTAGGTCCTCCAATTAAATCACTTTCATCTAACTTTTCTTGCAAAACACCTACATTTAAACCAAACGAAAGCTGATTTAAATCAATTCGGTTTCTAGATAAAAGTAAATGATAAGCAAAAGTAGCATACACACCTTGTTGCGAAAACCTACCATTACTATCATTATATAAAATGGCACCCAGACCTACATTTTCTCCTACTCTACCATTTAAACTAGCGGTTTCAAGTGTGGGGGCATCATCCACATCAAACCATTGTCGTCTTCCGGTTAACCTTAGTTTGGTTTGAGAGGCAGCTCCTGCCATCGAAGGATGTACCAAATAAAGATTATCTGTTAAATAATCTGAATAGACCGGGATCCCTCGCTCTTGCGCCTGCACACTAAATAAACCAATAAAGAGTAGAAGTATTAATAAAGGGTTAAGTTTTTTCATGGGTAAAAAAGGGTTATTTCTTCACTAAAATAAACTTTAATACAACTTTTGCAAAATTTGCTGCAAATTTGTTAAAGTCTTATACCTATCGGCAAATATATTAATTCTAATTAAACCACCTAAAATAAGATAAGTTAAGGAATTAGATAAAATTGTTTATAAAATATTGCCCGTAAATATATTGATTTCATTGTATTTCTTTTAGTATTTTTGTCGAAAATTTATGTTATGAGTAAGTATTCTATAGAAATAAAACCCACCAACAATACTTCTATTGTTAAATTTGAAGCTAATTCATTCCTAATTAAGGGAGAAGGCTTTGAGTTTAAAAATATTGATGAAGCCCAAAATTCTCCTCTTGCTCAGCAATTATTTCATCTTCCTTTTATTAAAACGGTTTATTTGGCACAAAATTTTGTGGCCATTGAAAAATATAATATTGTAGAATGGAAAGATGTTGAAAATGAGATTGCTGAACAGATTGAAAATTACTTAAATTCTGGTCAGGAAATCGTAAAAGAAACCAAACAAAATATTCCGATTACGGTTTATGCCGAAAGTACTCCCAATCCAAAAGTGATGAAGTTTGTAGCTAATAAGAAATTGGTTTTACAATCGGTAGAATTTAAAAATATTGATGATGCTAAAAATTCGCCCTTAGCTCAAAAATTATTTCACTTTCCTTTTGTAAAAGAAGTGTTTTTTGATGAAAATTATGTTTCCATTAATAAATATGACATTGCTGAATGGGAAGAAATCACCATGGAACTAAGGGAATTCATCAGAAACTTTTTACAAGAAGGAAATGATGTATTACTAGACGATACTAAAGAAGGAACTTCTACTTCAGCAACAACAGAAAACACCAACCAACAAGCTTCCCTTGAAAATTTAGATGATACCTCTAAACAGATTGTCGCAATTTTAGACGAATATATTAAACCGGCCGTAGCAAGTGATGGCGGAAATATCATGTTCAATTCTTATAATCCCGACACTAAAAATGTGAGTGTAGTATTGCAGGGAGCTTGTAGCGGATGTCCTTCTTCTACAATTACCTTAAAAAACGGAATTGAAACTATGCTGAAAGAAATGCTCCACGGAAAAGTAAATAGTGTGGAAGCAATTAATGGGTAAACTATAATTGTCAGAAAACAAAAAGGAGAATCAAATTTGATTCTCCTTTTTTATTATTAAGTGCTTTAGTTTATTTTTTAAAACTCCCGTTTCGCATCTTCATAATACTCTTTAAATAACTGAAGAAGGCTCATTGTAGAGGTTACCAAATCCTTTGTTTCTAAAAGAAGACCAAAGTATAATTTGGTATTTTTAGGACTGGTTTCTGAAGTTCTAATACGTTCAATTTGCTTTTGAATTAATCCTGAAACTTTATCTACCAGCGCTTGTTTATCATTTAAAATCTGATCGATTCTAGAGAAAGAATGATTATCAAAGGTTTCAATAATTTCATCAAAAAGTACTTGCATTTCCCTATCAATACTCTTTAAATCCCTAATCTGATTAAACTTTAAGTTCTTATGATTATTATTCACATGGCGATAACTTGAACGTGTAATCTGCCCAATTGATTGAACCATATCTTGAAGAATATCCAAAAACAAAATGTAAAACTTACTTGCTCCTACAGAGTTATCTTCCAAAGATTTTATAAAGTAGAATACATTGTCTTTTAACTCATCTACTTCATCCTCTAGGTTATTCAGCTTCTTGGTATCTTTTCTAAGTTTGCTTAAATCATGGTATCCAAGATGGTCTACTGTTTTGCTGTAGCGCTTGTTAATACCACTAATTACACTAGAAATATTCTGAGAAGTCTCAATCGTAATTTCATTAATCGTAATAATATCATGACGGTTAAAACGCTTCTTGCTCTTTTCTTCTTTTACTTTTTTAGAATGGAGAATAGCACTTCTTATAATTAAAACTGCTGCTAGCACAACTAAAACTACTAAAGCAATAGTTCCGCCGTACCAAATAATGGCCGCAAAAATAGCAGCAGCCAAAAAGGCAACTCCGGCAGTTACAAACCAACCACCAACTACATTTACTACTCCAGCCACACGATACACAGCACTTTCCCTATCCCAAGCACGGTCTGCCAAAGACGTACCCATCGCCACCATAAAAGTCACATAAGTTGTAGATAAAGGTAATTTTAAGTTCGTACCTATTGAAATCAATATACTTGCTACAACTAAGTTTACAGAAGCTCTCACCGTATCAAAGGCGGGAGCATCAACCCTTCTGTCGGCTAATGCAGAATTGGGTTTTTCAAACTTCGCTTCAATTTTATTTTTCACTCTTCCGGGAAGTACACTTGTCACGGCATTACTTGCCACCACAGAATACCTCACTAAAATTCGTGCTAAAGAATTAGGCTCAAACCTTTCCGCTCCATCTCCTTGTCTAGATAAATTCACTCCGGTATCTACCACCGCTCTAGCTTTGCTAGATAACCAAAGCGTAAGCACCATCACACCACCGGCAATAATTAATAAAAATTCAGGAGTTTGCACACTTCCCGCGAGTCCGTTCATCGCGAATTCTGAAGGTAAAACTCCAGTAGATTCATAAGCAGTTTGCCATAATCCAAACGATTGCCACGCAGCAATTGGCACCCCAATAAAGTTCACCAAATCGTTTCCTGCAAATGCTAAGGCCAAGGCGAAAGTTCCTACCACAATAATCGCTTTTAAAATATTGGTTTTAAAAGCCGACATTAATAATTGAGAAATCAATGACCAAAAAACGAAGCTTATTAGGATAATTAACCAAGTATGTTCGTTTACGTAATCTTTAATATCTGAAGATAAAAAACTAATACTTTTCATCCCTTTAATAAAGATGAAATAAGTAATTGCTGCCAATGAAGCACCTCCGAAAAAAGCTCCGAAATACTTTAATTTCTTTTCATATTGAAAGGTAAATACCAATCTGGAAATATATTGCACGACCGCACCTATGGTAAATGCCACTACAACCGAGAGCAAAATACCCAATACAATTTCAGTAGCTTTAGCCGTATTTATATATTCTGAAAGTAGAGAAAGAGACTCTTCCTGGGTATGAAGTTTAATCACAGCTATAGAAACCGCAGCTCCTAATAATTCAAAAACAATAGAAACCGTCGTGGAAGTCGGTAAACCTAGCGAATTAAAGAAGTCAAGCAGCAGTACATCAGTAATCATCACTGCCATAAAAATAATCATGATTTCATCAAAATAAAACTGGCTGGGCATAAAAATACCCTTTCTAGCCACTTCCATCAATCCGCTGGAAAAAATAGCTCCAACAGCCACCCCTAAACTCGCGACAATCATAATTGTCCTTAGAGAAACAGCCTTAGAGCCTATAGCAGAATTTAAAAAGTTAACAGCGTCGTTACTTACTCCTACTATTAAGTCTGTAATCGCTAGGGCAAAAAGTACCACTAGCATTACAATATAAATATTCTCCATAAATAGCTTTATTTACAATCTGCAAAAGTGCTCTAATAATTTAATATTTTTCAGCTTCTATTGTTATCAAAACATTAAATCAAAAGCCTATTCTTATTAGAGACAAAGCTTGTAACTTTATCATTTTGATGCCAATATTACTCAATTATGCAAGAACTAAAAAATATACTTTCTAAAGAATCCAGTCCTTATTTATTACAGCACGCAAAAAACCCCGTCGCATGGCAAGCTTGGGACGATAAAGTTTTAAAACTTGCCAAAGATAACAATAAACTTTTATTAATAAGTATTGGCTATTCTGCTTGCCATTGGTGCCACGTGATGGAACATGAATGTTTTGAAGATGAGGAAGTCGCTCAAGTAATGAATAAAAACTTCATTAATATTAAAGTTGACCGCGAAGAACGGCCCGATGTTGACCAAATTTATATGAATGCTTTACAAATTATGACGGGGCAAGGTGGCTGGCCATTAAATATTGTTGCGCTTCCAGATGGCCGACCGGTTTGGGGAGCTACTTATCTTCCTAAACAAAAATGGATAGGAACGCTACATCAGTTAAAAGATTTATTTCAGCAATCACCAGAGCATATGGAAGAATATGCCGAAAAATTGGCTAGCGGAATGAAGCAACTCAACCGTATTGTTGCTGAAGAAGTAGAAGAGCAAGAATTTACTTCTTCTTTTCTGAAAAACATCGTTCAGAAATGGTCACCAAGGTTTGATGTAGAGAATGGTGGTTTTAAAGGCGCTCCAAAATTTATGATGCCCAACAACCTTTCATTTTTATTACGCTACGGATTTCAGCTGAAAAACAAAGAAGTGTTAGATTTTGTTGAATTCAGCTTAGAAAAAATGGCTAAAGGCGGAATTTACGATACCCTCGGCGGCGGATTTTCCCGCTATAGTGTAGATGAACGCTGGCACATTCCGCATTTTGAGAAAATGCTTTACGACAACGCCCAATTGATTGAATTGTATGCAGAAGCTTATTCCGTCTATCAAAATGAAACTTTCAAAAATGTAGTGGAAGAAAGTTTACAATTTATTGAACGGGAACTTACTGCGCCACAAGGTTATTTTTATGCTGCGCTGGATGCCGATAGCTTAGATGAAAATAATAAAAAAGAAGAAGGTGCTTTTTATAGTTGGAAAAAAGAAGAGCTTCAGCAATTATTAAAAAACGATTTTGAAGTATTTGCAGAATATCACAACGTTAATCCTTACGGTTATTGGGAAAACAACAATTACGTTTTCATCAATACGAAAACCAAAAAAGAAATTGCCGATAAATTTTCTTTAACCTTAAAAGAACTTCAACAGAAAATTGAGAATTGCAAAAAAGTCCTCTTCAACAAAAGAAAAGAAAGGGAACGTCCCGCTTTAGACGACAAAGGACTTACATCTTGGAATGCGATGATGATTAAAGCCTATGCTAAAGCTTATCAGGTTTTTCAAGAAGAAAGCTATTTGAATTCAGCAGAAAAAGCAATGCATTTTATTACTGAAAATTTACTGGAAGATTTTCAGCTTTTCAGGAATTATAAAAATCAAAAAAGTATTCCGGCAAATTTGGAAGATTACGCATTGTTGATTGATTCTTCAATTGAATTATACCAAACTACTTTTAAAACTTCTTACTTAAAACTCGCCAAGAAGCTCACCGAAAAGGTTTTTGAAGATTTTTATGATGCAGAAAGTGATTTTTTCTTTTTCACCTCCAAAGATGTTCAACTCATTCAACGAAGTATAGAAACGCAGGACAATGTGATGCCGGCCTCCAATTCTGTTATGGCTCACAACCTCTTTAAACTTTCAAAATTTTATCTGAATACAGATTGGCAAAAAGTAGCTGAAATAATGCTGAAAAAAATCTCTCCACAAATCAGTGATTATTTTTCGGGCTACAGCAATTGGCTTTCCTTATATTTAAATTATACAGAAGAATATTATGAATTGGTTTGTTCTGTTAAGAATGATTCAGCTATTAAAAAAATTCAGAAATACTATTTACCTCAACTCATTTGTTGTGTACAGGATGAAGAATTCCCATTAACTCACGGAAAAGAAAGCCAAGAAGAACTTTACTTTTTATGCAGGGAAAGTGCTTGTGAAGCTCCGCAGAAAAGTATCGAAAAGCTTTTAGATGAAATGTTCTCTTAAGTTTAACAAAAATTAAACGAGGAAAAAGAGAAAAATTCATTTAAATTGGAAATTCTAAAAATCAAACCTAAAAATTAATTATGGAGAAACTCAACGATTTTTCTAAACTAGCTAAAGAATACGCCGAAAAATTTATAGATTTTTTACCCGATTTAATCGCCGCCATTTTAATCCTTATCGTAGGATTTTGGATTGCGAAGCGATTGGTAAAATATATGAAAAAAGCCCTCCAACGGAAAGATTACGACCCCGCTTTGGAAGGTTTTTTGACCACTTTAGTAAGCTGGGCTTTAAAAATATTGGTCATTATCGTAGCCATTTCTCAAGTAGGAATTGAAACTACTTCACTGGTAGCCGTACTTGGTGCTGCTGGTTTAGCAATCGGCCTGGCTCTACAAGGCTCGTTAGCCAATTTTGCCGGTGGTGTTTTAATCATTATACTAAAACCTTTCAGAATTGGGGATTGGATTGAAGCGCAAGGTGTTTCCGGTAGTGTAAAAGAAGTAAATTTATTTTACACTAAAATTGACACGTTTGGTAATCAAGAAGCAGTAATTCCTAACGGAAGCCTAGCCAACGACAACATTGTAAATTACACCGTTAATGGTAAACGTCGTGAAAACTTAAGTTTTGGTATTTCTTATGATGATGACATTAAGAAAGCCAAAGAAGTTTTACATCAATTAATTAGTGAGCAAGATGGCATTCTAGAAGACCCGGCTCCACAAGTATTGGTAGCGGAATTAGGAGATAACTCAGTAAACTTTTCGATAAGGTATTTTGCGCCCAATGATAAGTTTTGGGACATTCACTGGTATATGATTGAAGAAGGAAAAATTAGATTGGAAAAAGCAGGTATGACCATTCCTTATCCTCAAAGAGACGTTTATCTATACGATCAAACCAAAATGAACGGAACAGAGGAAAAGGAAACCAAGAAAGATGCTTAATTTTTCTTATTTACCTTAAAATCCTTTAAATAATAAGGCTCAAAATAAGCGACATCTTCGGTGTCGCTTTTTTTGTATTTCTCCTCGGAGAGCTTTACCATTTCTTTGGCAGAAGGAAGCGCATCAATAAAAAATGCATTCTTAGCATTAGAAATTTCTTCAAACTTCTTTACACCGTTTCCTACAAAATGCACCGGATTAAACTCGCTAAAATAATTTTCAAAAGAATCTTCTTTTAAAATTTTAGCTTCCACGGGAGAAATCAAGATATGCTGATGAGAATAAACCGCTGTATAAACTTCCATACGACGGGCATCCAACATCGGGACAATTACTTCTTCCTGCTTTGCTGAAATTTGTTTTGCCAACACGGTTAAGGTAGAAACTGAAATAAGCGGGATATCCAGACTAAAACATAGCCCTTTGGCTGCGGAGACACCAATACGCAAACCGGTATAAGAACCCGGTCCTTTACTTACCGCAACGGCATCTAAATCTTTATAATCTAAATTTACTTCTTTTAGAGCTTCCTCAATAAACAGGTGTAGTTTTTCTGCGTGGGAATAGCCTTTTTCTTTGTCTTCTTTTAAAACGGCAACTTCTCCATTAATCCCAATTGCTACCGAACAATTAGTGGTAGAAGTTTCTAAATTTAAAATCGTAGCCAAAAAGTTTTATTTTTTATTAGCAGATTGTACTTCAACTTTATCTCCAGATTCTAAAACTTTGGTAACCATATTGTATGGACCGGTAATTACTTCATCTCCATCTTCCAACCCGGAAATTACCTGAATATTACTATCATCCTGAATACCTGTTTTCACGACCTGGAGTTTTGCTTCTTCTCCTTTTTTCAAAAATACGCATTCAAACGTTTCTTCACTAGTATTTTTAGGAGCTTTTCCCATTTTGGTTGAAGTAGTGTCGTTTTTAATAACAATAGAACTAATTGGTACAGCAATGATATCTCTTACTTTATTGGTAATAATATCGACAGTAGCCGTCATCCCCGGTCTAAATGGATAGAAATCTTCCGGTTTCCCTTCGAGTAAATCTTGATAAGATTCTTCTAAAATCCGCACTTTCACATCAAAATTGGTGACTTGGTCAGCAGTTAAATCGTCTGCGGCAGAATTGGAAATTTCTGTAACAATTCCTTTAAATTCTTTTCCTAAATAAGCATCTACTTCAACAATAGCTGAATCACCCACTGAAACTTTTACAATATCATTTTCGTTTACTTCTACCTCTACTTCCATTTCGCCTAGATTTGCGACTCTTAAAATTTCGGTTCCGGCCATTTGCTGGGTTCCTACAACGCGTTCTCCCAATTCAGCATCAAGTTTAGAGATAGTTCCGCTCATAGGAGCGTAAATAGTAGTTCGGCTTAAATTATCTTGGGCTTCATTAACACTGGCCGCAGCACTTTGCACATTATAATAGGCCGATTGTTTGTTAGCTTGGGCAACTTCATATTGAGAAACAATATTATCCCATTCAGATTTTGAAATTACGCCTTTATCGTAAAGGGTTTTATTTCGCTCGTAATTGGCTTTTGCTTGCTTTAACGAAGCTTCGGTTTGTGCCAAATTGGCTTTTATATTTTGATAGCTTGCCTGCGAACGCTGTAAACTACTTTGGTAAAGGTCTGGATTTATTTTCACTAATAAATCCCCTTTTTTCACTTCTTGTCCTTCAGCAATGGGAAGTTCTATAATTTCCCCGGACACTTCTGAGGAAAGCTTCACTTCTACTTCCGGCTGAATTTTCCCCGTTGCTGAAACCGTTTCGGTTATATTCATTTTCTCAACAATAGTGGTTTCCACCTGTTTAAAATTACCGGTTTTCCCGAACAGTCCTGATTTCTTACCCACTACAAGGGCAACAATCAACACGACCACGACAACAAGGATAATAAGAAGTGTTTTCTTTTTCATGGCTTATAGTTTAATATCTTCAGGGTCAACTCCAAAGTATAATTCTAACACCTTTAATTTAAAAATATAATCGTATTTGGCTTGATTCACATTTACTTTGGCATTATCAAATCTTTGCTTAGACTGGCTGAAATCGAATGCATTTGTTAAGCCTACTTCGTATCTTTCTGTGGCATATTCAAAAGCCAATTCTTGAGACTCTAATGCAGATAATGCAGCCTCATAAGCTTCAGCGGCCCCTTTTGCATCAACATAGGCTTGATAAACATTAGATTCTAAATCTAATTGTGCTTGCTCTAATTGATATTCTGAACGCTGCAAATTAATTTTATTTCTTTTTACATTAGTTCTAGCAGATAGACCATTGAATATCGGTACATTTAATTGTAAACCATAACTCAATCCATCATTTTGCCATAATTGGTTTGTGAAATCCCTATTTAAAAAGTCATTATCGGCATATCTAGTGTTGTAGTTAAAAAAAGCTGACAAAGTAGGATAATAACTACCTCTAGCTAATTGGACATCTTTTTTAGCAAGTTCTACATTTTTTTCAGCAATTTGAACTTCCGGCCGGGTTTCTTTTGCTTTTTCTATAATTTCATAGGGTGATAAATCGGCTATTTCAGTAGAAATCAATTCATAACCCTCATCTACAATTTGAAAATTTTCATAATCTTCTATAAGCAATAATTGCGCTAAACTAATAAGAGAGATTTTTATATTGTTTCCTGCCACTTCAATTTGCTGTCTTTCACTTGCATTAGTTGCTTTTATTTCTAACATATCTCCCTGCGGCAAGGTACCCGCATCTACTAGATCTTGGGTTCTTTGAAGTTGCTGTTGAGTAACTTCATTTTGAGACTTAATTGCTTGCAAATTTGCTTTATTTAAAAGTACTTGCAAATATGAATTTGCCACGGCCAAAGCAATATCACTTTCCATTTTTTCCAATTGATATCTACTGGCCAGTTCTGATAATTTGGCTCTTTGCAATTGCCTAACATTTTGTAATCCATCAAACAAAGTTAAATTAGAACTAACCCCAGTTGTGAAAGAGGAAAAAGTTTCATTTTCGAACTGGTTAGTAGTTGGATTAATACTGGACCCTGTATTTGTACTATAGGAAGCCGAACCATTTAAAGAAGGAATTAAATTTCCTATCGCGTCCATTCTATTTAACTCTGCTGCTTCTATATCTAATTCTGATTGTTTTACAGAGATATTATTTTCTAATGCATAGGTCACACATTCTCTTAAAGTCCATTTTTTATCTTCTTGCGCTTGTGCGGTAAAAAACACACCAACTAATGCTGCTATGAGGGTTAATTTTTTCATTCCGATTGATGATTTCTAATTAGTAAGTCTATTCTAATTGATTTTGTTACAGATAGTGATGATTACCTACCAAAACTCTGTGAAGGTTTTACCTGATTCCAGATTTTTATTTCATCGTCTTTAGCGAGACCTTCTTTTATTTCAACATAAATACCGTCGCTTAACCCAAGGGTTACTTCCCGTTTTTCAAACTCTTGTTCTCCGGTTTTAACTTGTACAAATGGGTCTTGGGTTTTAGGATCAAATTGAAGTAAAGATTCTTTAATGGCCAATACGTCTTCTACCTTATCTAAAATAATAGAAGCATTCGCACTTAAACCTGAACGAATAAAGGTACTATCCCGATTTTTTAAAGTTCCTTCAATTTCAAATTGAATGGCTCCATTTTCATCGATTCCTTTGGGCGCGATATAATCTAATACGGCATCAAACTTTTTATCTTCAATAGCTCCGATAGTGATTTCTAAAGGTAAATCTTCTTTGATTTTACCTACTTCAGATTCATCTACTTTTCCCTCGAAAATCATTTTATCGGTATTTGCCAAAGTAGCGATGGTGGTTCCTTCATTAAAATTATTGGCTTCAATTACCTGGTTTCCTTCTTTTACGGGAACGTCTAATACCATCCCAGATATTGTTGCTCTAATTTGAGTATTTGCTGCGGTTCCTACACCACTAGCGGTTCCGGTTTTAATAATTTCATAGGTTTGCTTAGCGGCGTCGTAAGTTTGTTGAGCTTGTTTATAGGCAACTTCAGCTTGATCAAAATCATTTGCTGAAATTACTCCTTTGTCAAACAATTCTTTTTGCCGGTTATATACTTTCGTTTGATTGTCTAAAGCAATTTTTGCTGAAGTAATCTGGTTTTTACTGCTTGCTAAGTTGGAAACATTGGGCACCACTTTTAACTGAGCGATTAAATCGTTCACTTTTACTTGATCTCCGGCTTCAATGTATATTTTATCGATAATCCCTGAGATATTCGGCTTGATTAAAATTTCTTCTTTAGGGACAATACTTCCCGTAGCCACCGTTTGTTTTACGATGGTTTGTGTTGAAGGGGTTTCGGTTTCGTAAACCACCGGGCTTTCTTGATTTTTTTGGTACAAATAATATAATGCACCTCCAAAAACTACCACGATAAGTATTAAAATGATGACGGTAAAAACTCTTTTCATTTCTATTTTGATTGATTTATTTTTATTTCTATTCTGTTCTTAATGCGTCTACAGGTTTGATTTTTATAGCATTTTGTGCAGGGATTAACCCAGCCAATAATCCTGAAACCACCAAGATTAACAAAGCAATAACGACCACTCCTAAATTAACGCTTGGGTTTAAAAACATCATTTCTGAGGAGTCCATCGAGTCTAACATGGCATTTATTCCCCATAAAACCCCGGTAGCTAAAGCTATTCCTGCCATTCCTGAAATTATAGTCAATACAATTGATTCCATTAAAACCTGACCTCGAATGGAATTGGGACTTGCCCCCAAAGCTCGCCGAACCCCAATTTCATTGGTACGTTCTTTTACAATAATGAGCATGATGTTACTAATTCCGATAATTCCCGAAACTAAAACTAAAATTCCCACAAAATAAGCTACAAAGTTGAGAGCGGTAAATAAACCTGTAATTTTATTAAATTCTTGATATAAGTCGAAATTTCCCACGGCCCGATCGTCTTCCGGGTGAATATCATGTCGTTTTTTAACCACTTCAAAAACATCTGACTTTAAGCTGGTAATGGAATAATCGTCTTTTGCCGTAATTGCCATCCAGCCCACCACTTCTCCCATATTAAAAGCTTGGGAAAATGAGGTAAAAGGAACATATATTTCTTTTTGATCTTCTTCTGAATTTCCGCCACCACCACTGCTTTTTTTACGGTATGTACCAATAACCTGAAAGTTTACTCCGTTAATTTTGATGTAGGTTCCCAGAGCATTTTCATCGTAATCATATAATGAATTTCTAACTCCTTCTCCAATAATGGCTACTTTTCTTTTTTCTTTTATATCGTTATAATTTAAAAACCGTCCTGAAGTAACATCCATGGGTTGTTGCTTAATAATTTCGGGATAATCACCATAGACATTAAATGCTCCAGATTTTAGGCCACGAACTACATTGTTACTTCCACCAAAACCACCTAATTGATTTCTAGGGGAAACAAAACGCAATCCGTTTACATTATCTTTAATCGCTTGAACATCTCCTATTTTAAAATTATAATGCCTTCCTTTTGGCATTCCTTTATAAGATTTAGAAGTGTTCTGCGTCCACATAAACATAGAGTTGGTGGCCATACCACTAAACCCTTGTTTAATACCATTTTCCAAACCTTTACCTGCTGCCAGAAGGATAACGAGAATAAATATTCCCCATAAAACCCCAAATGCAGTCATAAAAGTTCTGAACCAATTGGCACTTAGCGATTCTATAATTTCTTCCCATTTATCTCTGCTAAACATACTATTCGTCTCTTAATGCAACAATTGGTTTGATTCTAGCTGCTCGCCATGCGGGGAAAAAACCTGCAATGGCCCCTGCAATAATTAAAATAATTACTGTACTTATAGCTACTTGAAAGTTCACGGAAGGATTGGCAATAAAATCTGTTTCTACCAACGGACCTACGAACTCCAACAAGACCATTCCTAATAAGAGCCCTACAAAACCTGCTATTGCTGTTACAAAAACTGATTCGTGTAAAATCATTCCTATTACTGAAAATGGTTGTGCGCCCAATGCTTTTCTAATTCCTATTTCTTTGGTACGTTCTTTCACGATAATGAGCATAATATTACTCACCCCCACTATTCCCGCAAGAATGGTTGCAATCCCCACAAACCAAAAGAACAAACGAATGTTTCGCATCATATCGTAAATATTCTTCATGTTTTCTAATGAATTACTAATATAAATAGCACTTTCATCTTCCGGAGCTACGGTATGCGATTCTTTTAGCTGTTTGGAGAGTTTTGCCGTGAATGCTTGTGAGGTTTTTACGGCTTCTTCAAAATTTTCTTCTTGTGGTAAAGTAAAAGCCAATCCTCCCAAATCGTCTCCAGCTCCAAAAACCTTTTGAGCTGTTTTTAGCGGAACAAATACCCGTGCTTCTTCTCTTTCTCCACCCGGATCTGTATAGACGCCTATTACTTTAAAAAGCACTCCTCTAATTTCTATTTGTCTGTTAACTGCCGGTTTTTTGTCTTTAAAAAGGTCGTTGTACACTTTATTACCGATAACAGCTACTTTTCGATATTGATCGTTATCTGAATAGTTAATGTATCTTCCTTCGGTTAAATCTTCACTTTCCAAAAATTGATAATCGGGCAGAACACCTTCTACACGATAGCTTCCTGACTCGTTTTTATAATTAACTAAGCCGCCCCAAATTCTATATAAAGCTGATTTATATTCTAATTGATCTTGATATTTCCTATCGGCCAAAGCATAATCCCTATTTTTTAGTTGAATTCTCCTACCGGGATTTAAGCCTTTATATTCTACGGAAGTAATTCCAGTCCAAACTGAAATTCTATTGGCAGCATCTCTTTGAAATTGCTGCTGAACTCCATTTTGCATTCCTGTACTTACTCCCAATAAAATAACCAAAATAAAAATACCCGAAGCCACTGAAACTCCCGTTAAAAAAGTACGTAGTTTATTTTTACTAATGGTTTCAAATATTTCTTCCCAGCGTTCTAGACTAAACATTTTCTATGGCTCTAACTTGTTCGACACGGGAATCGTCTAAAATAATTCCGTCTTTTAGGTTTACAATCCGCTTGGTCATATGGGCGATATCATCTTCGTGGGTAACCACCAAAATGGTTTTTCCTTCATCGTTGATGCCTTGTATTAAATCCATCACTTCATAAGAAGTTTTGGTGTCTAACGCTCCGGTAGGTTCATCTGCCAATAAAACTTTAGGGTCGCTAGCAAGTGCTCGGGCAATTGCCACTCTTTGTTTTTGTCCTCCGGAAAGTTCATTAGGTAAATGTTTAGCCCAATCTGCCAAACCTACTTTTTCAAGATAAGCATACGATTTATCCAAACGTTCTTTACGGGAAATCCCTTGATAATAAAGGGGGAGTGCCACATTATCTAAGGCTGACTTATAATTAATTAAGTTGAATGATTGAAAGATGAAACCCAAAAATTTATTTCGGTATTTGGCAGCAATGCGTTCATTTAAATTTTTAATAGGAACACCATCGAGTGTGTAAGAGCCTTCATCAGCTTCATCTAACATTCCGAGAATATTGAGCAGCGTAGATTTTCCTGAACCAGAAGAACCCATTATAGAAACCAACTCGCCTTCTTGTACGCTAAAGTTAATTCCTTTTAAAACGTGTAAGGAGGTTGCTCCTGTTCGGTAAGATTTATGGAGGTCTTTTATTTCAATCATAAACTGTAAATTTCTTCCGCGAGAAAGGATTCATCCATATGACTGTTAAAAAGCAGAATCGTTACATCAAGAAGTGTTACTTAAATGTTAAAATTAACATTTCTTTAGTTATTAGCAGATTTACGAAGCATTCGGTAAATAAGGAACCCAACTCCGCCAATCAATAAGTAAGGCCAAATCATGAGGTACATAATTCCATCGTTAATGCCTTCTGCTGCGCCACCATCGGCATCACTTTCTAATACAGCTCTACACATTGCACATTGAGCACTTGTAATTTTTGGTAGTGCAACTAGTAAAGTGAAGATTAATATTTTCTTTAGGAAATTCATCATTATTAGTAGTAAGGAATCATAAATAAATATACTAAAACTCCGGTGATGGCCACGTATAACCAAATAGGAAACGTCCAACGGGCGATTTTACGGTGCTTTTCATATTCTTTGGTCAAACCTCGATACATCGTGAACAGTACCAAAGGAACTATTATTGCTGAAAGCACAATGTGACTTATAAGAATGAAAAAATAGATAGGACGTAAATATCCGGTTCCTTCAAAAGAAATGGGGTCGTTACTTATTTTAGAAATTACGTAACTCACCAAAAATATACAAGAAAGTATAAATGCTGAAATCATTACATTTCTATGCATTTTCATATTCCCTGCCCTGATAAAGAAATAACCCGACATTAATAAAACCGCCGTAAGTCCATTTATTATGGCATGAAAAAGCGGAAAGGCACCTACTTCAACACCAAGAAAATTATACCTATCCGGCAAATTCATTAACACCAAAACAATTAACGGAACCAATACCGATAAAATAATAATTACCGGAATAGCGACTTTATCTTTTTTTGCAACAACCATGGGTTATAATAATTTATTAATATCTTCTCTCAACATTTTTAAATCGTCTTTTTCGAGGCCGTTATAAGCAATGATGGGATTGCCATATTTATCTAATCGGGACCTTAAATAGCCTTCTTGATCTACCAAAGCGAAATAACCAGAATGTTGAAAGTTACCGGCAACTTCAGGATTTTCTGCTACATATAAGTTGAAACCTTTATTGGCCAATTCAAAAATCTTTTCTCTTTCTCCGGTTAAAAAATGCCAATTCGGGTTTTTAATTCCATATTCATCAGCATATTCTTTTAATACTTTTATTGAATCATTTTCAGGATTAATACTGAAGGAAGCAATAGCAAAGTTAGGATTCGCCCTAAAATTCTTTTCTACATCTTTTAAGTTGGCGGTCATTTTTGGACAAATGGTCGGGCAAGTGGTAAAAAAGAAATCGACTACATAAACTTTACCCCGTAAATCTTTGTTGGAAATGGAATCTCCAGTTTGATTGATAAACTCAAACTGAGGAACTTTAGCTTTTTCGCCATTTAAAGTAATAAAAGCTAACTCTTCTTGGTTGACGTTGGGATTATTGTTCAACCGGTCATTTTCCAAAACTTCATTATCTGCAGTTCTTTCTACTATTTTGGGAATTACAATGACTCCAAAAATTAAAATAATTACCGCTAATCCTATGTATGAATATTTACGCTTCACTGTAAACCTTCTTTTTTGTTATATTTTTTCAACTCTAATCGATATTCGGCTAAAATCACTTTTACATCGTCGGTCATCACATTACTCAACTCTGCTACGGAAGAAGTATCGTAACCATATTTAACAGGTTCATCCTTTTCTTTTGGCCTTCCTCGTAAGTTTCTAGCTTTATCGATAATAAAAGTGTGAGAAGTACTTGCGTTTTTATCTAAAGGAATATCTGTACTTAAACTTTGGTAGAACTTTTTAATATCTTCTTTAGTTCCGAAAAGGAAATTCCACTTTTTGGTATCAATAGTCGTCGATAATTCTTTCAATAATTCCTTGGCTTGTGCTTGTGTACCTTTTTCCGCTAAAACAACAAATTGAAAATCGTTAAATTGATAGTTCTTATCGTAAATTTTTTCATTTAAATTAAAAGCATTCCCTTCCCTTTTTTCAATATCGCTCCCATAAATGGATAGAATGGTGATTTTATCATTCAAAATGACTTTCTCTCCATTTAGTGATTGAAAATTTGATAAATTATCTACATCTCTGGTTAAGATGGGAAGCTTCGCAAAATTGTTTACCCCAGAAGAAAAAAACAGATAGGCAACCAAAGGGAGAACAAATAAAACGCCTAGTACAAAAAACTTTTTCATTACCTAACTTTCAGTTGATACAAAAATAAAAAAGACGGCTTAATTAGGCCGTCTTTTTATTACTTTAATTTTCTATGGAATGATTAAAAATCCCAAGCTATATGTCCGTTTTTATAAACTTCGTAAATATAGTCTCCTTCGGTTAGTAAAATAAAAACCAAATAAGCTATCAAAAAGATAACCGTCCAAACTACCGATCTTCTCAAACCTTTGGTTTCGTGTTCCATGTGCATGAAAGCCCAAGTAATATAGTATGCTTTGTAAATAGTAAGAAGAATAAAAATCCAATTCAACAAACTCATGTAAAGCAAAGTAGTTTCAGTTAACCATTCTGGTCTAAAAATACCTAAGATAACTTCAGCAATGGTTACTACGGAAAGTATCCCGAATACCGTCCAAATTCTTTTACTAGCTGATTTATGTTCGTGAGTAGCTTCGTGTGCCATTTTAATACTCTTTTTATTGAAATTATACTAAATAGAAGAATGTGAATACAAATACCCAAACTAAATCTACGAAGTGCCAGTAAAGACCAACTTTTTCTACCATTTCGTAGCTTTTTCTTTTTTCATAAGTTCCTAACACCACATTGATAAAAATGATAATGTTAATTAACACTCCGGTAAATACGTGAAAACCGTGAAAACCTGTTATGAAGAAAAAGAAATCTGCAAATAAAGGCGGACCGTATTCGTTATGTGTTAGGTTGGCACCTTCCACAACTCCTACTGCATTATTGTTTATTATTTCTAAAGATTCTTCTCTTGATAAGATTTTTCTTGTTTTAGAATTATCTTCATTTAAGACATGAGTTCTTACTAAGATATCTTCATTGGCTTTAAAGCCTTTCTTCACTTCTTCTAGAGAGTAGCTAGGCATCGTTGAAGGTTCGTCTACAAACCATAATCCATTATTACCTGCATGTTCTGTACGTGCACCTTCAATAGGTGTGGCAATTTTTTCTAAGCCTACACGTTCACCTTCTCCATCTACAAAATGTAAGATATGACCGTTGGCAGTTTCTACTGCTCCATATTCTCCACTAATAAAGTTTTTCCACTCCCAAGCTTGTGAGCCCACGAAGATTAAACCTCCAATAATGGTTAAGAAAAGATAAGTAGTAACCTTTCCTTTCTTTAGCTGATGCCCTGCATCTACTGCCAAAACCATAGTTACCGAAGAAAAAATAAGAATGAAAGTCATTAATGCTACGTAGTACATTGGTGCATCTACGCCGTGCAAAAACGGAAAGTGATTAAAAACTTCATCGGCAATTGGCCATTCATCTAAAAATTTAAATCTTGAAAAACCATAGGCGGCAAGAAACGCAGAGAACGTCAAAGCATCTGATGTGATAAAGTACCACATCATCATCTTACCATAACTAGCTTTTAACGGAGACCTAGAACCACCTCCCCAAGTTTTACCCTCGGTTCCTGTTCTTGCAACAGTAGCATCCATAAAGAGAAATTATTGTTAAAATATTACGCAAAAATAGTTAAAAATCTTATCTATAGAAATATAAAAACAAAAACAAGAAAATCCAGAGTACATCAACAAAGTGCCAAAAGGTTGCACCCAGTTCTATACCAAGCATTTGCCCTGCTTTGTATCGTTGTTTATAATGATTATAAATTACAACCAAAAGAACGATAATTCCTGCAAAAATATGCGCCAAATGCGCAATTACAATCAAATATACAAATGTAGTTGTAATACTACTCGCACTTCCGGTAAAATAAAAACCTTCTGATAGAATTTGTTCAAATCCCACAAATTGTAAAAATACAAATGCAACTCCTAAAAGTAGCGTAATCCACATCAAATAAGAAGCTTGGTCTCTCTTATTCTTTGAAATTAATTCTTTTGCAAAATGAAGTGTAAAACTACTCACTACGATTATTAGGGTGCTCCAGATAAAAGCTGAAGGTAGTTCAAACTCACTCAACCAATCGGGCCTTGTTTTACTCACGACATAAGCACTTGTAAGCCCCGCAAACATCATAGCCATGCTAATAATCGCAAACCACAACATCATTTTCTTAGAGCGTGCCCTTTTTTCTTCTTCGGTACCTTGTGTTAAATCCATGCTCTTATAAATTTATCTAATACGTAAATAATCTGTAATAAAGTTATATAGGTTACGCTGGCAAACATTAATTGCCGTGCGGTTTTTTCATCTCTTTTTTTGTAAAGTAAAATGGCATATCTTAGCATCAACATTCCCAATAAAAAAATCAAGACCCCTGAAACAGGTGTTAAATAAAGGCTCCCTGTTTGCCCAGTTACCGGAACTAAAGAAATAATAATGGTCCAAATAGTATAAAGTACAATTTGAACTGCTGTTCCCGTATCTCGTTTTCCGGTGGGCAACATAAAAAAACCACCTCTTTTATAATCGTCATACAGCCACCAACCCAATGCCCAGAAATGGGGAAATTGCCAAAAAAACTGAATCATAAATAATGTCCCCGGTTCTATGCTAAAATCGTTGGTGGCAGCAACCCAACCTAACATAAAAGGAATTGCCCCCGGAAACGCTCCCACAAAAACCGAAAGGGGCGTCTTGGTTTTTAACGGGGTGTAAACTGCTACGTACAACACAATGGAAATTGCCCCAAACATAGCTGTTACAGGATTTATGAAATATAATACGGCAACACCCAAAATGGTAAAAATGCTTGCAATGATGAGAGCGCGCGTTATCGACATTCTTCCTGAAGGAATAGGTCGGTTTTTTGTTCTATTCATCAATGCATCAAGATCTCTTTCGATTACTTGATTATAAGCATTGGAAGCACCAACCATTAAATAGCCTCCAATTGCCAGTAGTAAAACGGTGACAAAATCAATTACGTTTGCTCCAAGAAAATAACCAGCCACTGAAGAGAATACGACGCTTACCGCTAATCGCATTTTGGTGATTTCTTTAAAATCTGAAGTTATGTTGACGCTAGTGGTAACTGCCAAAACCTTGCTTAAGAGATATTTAATTTGCGCCTGCAAAGATACTCTTAAAAACCCGTTTCACAAGAGAGAAAAGAAGCTTATTTTGGTTTTAACTTTCTAAGGACTAAAAGTCGTAGTACCAATTAAATAAATCTGTTCTGAAACCAAAATTCACCCAAGTGGTATTTTCTTGAAAGTTAATGAAAGTATTATCTAATTCCGGTTTAATATTTCTATTGATGAAATTGGCATAAACTTTTAAGTTAGTAACTGGATTTACCAAATAGCCCAACTCCAATTCACCGTACAGAAAATCGGCGGCGTTTCCTTGGTACATTTCATTCCCATTATCTGAGATTCGTTCTTCATCATTCCCGTAGATATCACTTCCATAGAAAGGGTTTAAATCTTCTTCTAATTCAAAACCTCTTTTCCCGGCGATCAGCTTAAGATGGCCGTACCACCTATTTTTTTTGTAGCGTGCAATTGCAATTAATTCACTGAAGTTTGCCCCCCACAAATGCGCTAAGGATTGGTTCTGGTGACCGTAATTTAACACCATTTCGTTATGCGAATAAGTATAAGGACGAACTCTATTGTATTCTAACTGAAGGTATAAATTTTCAACATTAAACGCATTGAAATATTTCGCCCCTAATTGAAGTCCTATTTTGTTTTTATAGCTTTCATTGGTAGAAAAAATATTTGCTGAAGAAAATTCATCAATCATTACCTGCCCGTAAGTATTAAAATGATCGCTCCATTTGAATTTATACGTTAAGCCTATCAGGGCATTCCCCCCTCTTCCTCCAGTAGAAAACTCTACTGCACGATAGAAAATCACAGGATTCAAATAATTCAAATCAAAGCCTTGCCCATTGTCATTTTCCCAAATAACTGACTCAAAAAATCCAATGTTTAAACGTTTGCTCACGTTATAACTCAAATAATGATTGGCAACATACTTCGTTCTGAAAGTGCCGCTTTCTGTTACATCTGGTCTAACATCCCGCATAGCCATCCAGGTATTGGTATATTTAAGTTTCCAAAATTTTGTATTTAACTTGAAATAAGGGTAGAGACTCGCCACATCACTCATTAATAAAGAACGGTAACCATCACCAATAAAGTTTTTCCCGTGACCAAACTGAACATTAAAATGCTTGCTTGGACTATAGGAAAGATAGCCTTCTGCTACCGGATAATCATAATCTCCATTAAAATTTTTAGCAATTCCACGAGCCGGAATTATCGCTGGATTCCCTCCATCGGGCCTGATAGATTCTGCATATTGATTAAAATACTGAGCAAACCGCCCTTGGCTTTCATAAACTGCAGCATAAAAATTTAAATTCTTACCTAAGCCTCCCTGAATTACTGCTGCTCTTGTATTATTATAAGTTGTATTGAAGTCGGCATCAAAATCTTTACCTATTTGTAAATCTGCAGCGACATCGGCAACAAACCAATAATCTTCCCCCTGCAACCTTACCATATGTTCATTAAAAAATTTCCTACCAAACCAAGAATCTACATTATATTCTACCGCTTTGTTTTTCTCCCTAAAATTGTAATAAGGATTTACATCGCTATAAAGTAAAGGCTTAGATGCAGTATGGGTATTTGTGCCGACCATATTTAATTCATCATCAAACCTACTATACACTTCGTGAGAAAAAGGAATATTTAATTCACTTGTATATTGTTGATGGGTATATTTGGTTTGTGCTTTAGTTACGCTATCGTATTCCTTTTTAAGTGGATTTTCTTCTAAAGAATTTTGCTTCCCATTATAATTTTCTGCTGAATTGGAAAAAGAAGTGTTCTTTTCTACTATTTTGTTAGTTCCATTTAATTTTTCATTTCTATCTAACGGGATATAAATAGGCATTCTGAATTGCATAAAAATAGGATTCCCATTATAAGTTGCCGGTTTTACAGTTGGCAGTTCTTCAAAAGCTTTTTCAACTTCTGTTTTCAATTCATCATAATAGGCGTCTACATATATTAACCTGAATTCCCCTTCTGGCGTGGTTTCAAAAAGAATAGTCATTTTTCCTTGGTAATCGTCTTCAGCCACTATCGAAGGAATAGTTAAATTGTCTATTACTTGAGTCCTAACTTGAGTATTGAAACAACTTTCCTGTTCTGCGTAGCTGGTATTTTTACAATCAGGAAACACAGGAAAACGTTCGTCTTCGGGGAGAGGGTTCTGAGCCTGCAAACTTAAACTGAAAAAGACACTCAAAACAACCACGTAATATTTCATAGAAATAATTTTTTCGCTGGAAATATACGTAAAAAATTAAGTTATTTTGAATGTCCTTAACAGATTACTAACCTTTGTAAATCCTATAGTTTTAGTTTTATAGGCAATGAATAAATTACATTTACCGGTTGGCCGTTTTGCTTACCGGGTCTCATAGAGGGTAAAAGTCTAGTTACCCGTTCTGCTTCTTTGGCCAATTCTTTAGATTTTGAATTAGCTTTTATATCTACAATTTCTCCTTTTTTATTTACAGTAAATTGAACATAAATTTTCTGCTCACCTTGTAAACCAAGTTCCGCTCCTAAACCTCCATCAAATTTCTTATGAACCAATCTTGCTACTTGATCTGAAAAACATTCAATTCGCTCTTGCTTCGTTGCATATTTTTCACATCCGGGAAATATGGGAACTTCAGAAACAGTATTCAAATTTCTCGGACCATTATCTGCAGGAGCAGTTACAGGCAATTCTATATCTTCACCTTCTGGATTTTCAAGACTAGTGAGATCTAAATCTTCATTAGAAGAATTTGTATTTTCAAAAACATCATCAAAGTTATCCACTTTTTTAAATTCATCAGTAGGTTCTTTAGGTGTTTCTGTATCTGATTGCTTTTTGGAGATTTTTTTCTCTTTTTCTACTACTATTTTCTCATTGTAAGCTTTCTCCATTTTAAAAACATCGTAATCTACTCTATCAGCTTTATAACTCACTTGCTTTGTAGTATGTTCAATAAAGAATAATGCTGAAGCTAAAGCGATAATGAGCCCTAACTGAAAGTAAATCCTGTTACTTTTTACTTTTGGTTTTTCGTTAAATTTTCTCATAATATTAAATTTTTAAGTTAATATTTACAAGAATATCAAGGATGTTGCCAAACTTTAAAATAAAAAATCCTTCAAGAAATACTTGAAGGATTTTTTATTTCATATGAAATATGATGATAATTTAGTCTTGAACTTGGAACACAATAGGTAAAGAATATAAAACTCCAACAGCTTTACCTCTTTGTTTACCTGGCGTCATACTTGGCAACATTTTCACTACACGCTCTGCTTCTCTTTGAAGTCTTGGGTGAGGTGCACGAGCTTGTACATCTACAATATTACCTTTATGATCAATTTTAAACCTTACGTAAACACGGTTAATACCACTCAAACCTAATTCTGAACCAAGATCTGTATTAAATTTGCTGTTTACAAAGTCTTTAATCTTGTCGCTCATACATTGCTTACGCTTATCATTACTTTTAAACTTTTCGCAACCAGGGAAGATAGGCACATCTTCAATAGCGGTAAAAGGCACGTCTGCAATTGGCTCTTCTTCAGGAGCTTCTGCTACTTCACTTACTTCTACTACTTCTGGAACTTCTTCAGTTACCTCTGTAGATTCAATTACCTGCTCTTCAATTTCAACATCATCCTCTACTACTTCAATCACATCTGGTTCCGGAGCTGGTGGCGGTGGCGGTGGTGGTGGCGGTGTATTGGGAGGCATCACCATTACCTGTTCTTCCTCATCAAGCTGATCGAACTGAACGACTTGTTGTTCTATTTCTTTTTTCTCGTAGGTTTTCCATTCAATAGCTCGCCATACGAAAAGTAACATCAAAATAAGACCTACTTGAAAATACAGGACACTGTACTTTCGCATATCTTTTTTTGGATTCTTCTTAGGTTCCATAATTCTTGTTTACGTGTTGCTAAAGTAATTATTTTTTATAAAAATCTAAACTATAATTGGCTTTTAACTTTTTCCAACTTCTTTTTAAAAGAAATAATAAGTATAAAAGCAACGGTAACACCAATACTATTTGCCAAAGCATCTAAGCTGTCTATAGTACGGTAAGTAGTTAATGTTCCTTGTAAAACCTCAATAAAAATGCCAAAACCAATTATTAGCAAGCAAATAATTATAATAGGTCTTAGAAACACCCAACTCCATTCTTTTCTGCTAAAATAATAAAGATACCAAATTATTGTAAGTATAAAATAGGCCGAAAAATGCAATAACTTATCTGACTGATTGAAATTTTTAACAGGCAACTTCTCGGGATTCATTAATGAAGATACCAAAATAGCGACCGTACAGAAAATTGCTAGAATCAACGTATATTTAGGCTCCAATAAGTTCTTGATAAGCTTTTTCATCTAAAAGATCTTCTACCTCATCTGGATTAGAAATTTGGATTTTTACCATCCAACCATCGCCGTAAGGATCTGTATTTACATTTTCAGGCTCATCTTCTAAAGACTCATTAAATTCAATAATCTCACCAGAAAGTGGTAAGTATAAATCCGATACTGTTTTAACAGCTTCTACCGTACCAAAAACTTCTTCTTTATCTAGCGTCTCGCCTACTGTTTCTACTTCAACATAAACAATATCACCCAATTCTCCTTGAGCAAAATCTGTGATACCAACTGTTGCAACATCACCTTCAATTTTTACCCACTCATGGTCTTTGGTGTATTTTAAGTCTTTAGGAATTGCCATATATAATCAATTTTTTAGTTGTTATTAATTTCCAAAGTTATACCTTAATGTAATACCCGATCTGATTGTTGTTTGCGGAAATGCCGTTGATATAGCATATTCTGAAAACGTATGATCGTAATAAAATATAGCCGTTAAATTTTTGGACAACGCGTAATCTGCCGTGAAATTAATGGTCCAAATATCTTGTCCTGCTGTGGTCTGGCTATTATTAATGTCCAAATATCGGATTATTGTTTCATTTCTCCTAAAAGAAACGTCTGCTTTAAAATTCAAATCACTACTTAATACTCTGGGTTGCCCGGCAATTTTAGTAGTAATTTTCATATCTTTCACCCGATAACCAAGCCCTAAAGTATACTCATTTCCTTGAACTTCAGTTAAAAGGTTGTTATCAAAACTTAAAGAAAGTGACCTGTCTTTTCTTACTTCAGCAAGAATTTTCACTGAATTTTTCATTTCCATATCTACTTTCACCAATGGAGAAAACTGTTCTACCAAATTGACCGTAGAAATTAGATATTCATTTTTAAAATTCCCAGATTGATCACGGTTTAAATCTCCATAAGGGTTATTTCTATCGTAATCTAAATTGGTCTGAAACTGATTTACATTATAAATAGAAGAATAACCATGTTGCAAACTAAAACGTCTAAACCTTTTCTTAAACCAATCTAAACGCATTAATCCAGTATATTTTACATTCCAGTTAGGAAGTGGTGTACTTTTTTTGAACCCTAAATTAACATCTTCTGCATTTTGTGTAGTGTAAGCCGAAAGAAATGCAGGAAGCAATACTGCTTGTGAATTTTTTCCAAATCCAGTCGGGTAACCTTCTTCATCTAAATTATCTGGATTGTTAGTATCTATTCCTGCTTGTTGCGCTAGTCTGTTAGCAACAGTAAGTCTATTCTCACGGAATGTTTCAAAAGCTTCTGAAAACTCTTGTGTACTTTCACTAAAGGCCGTTCCAATCATAATATTGGTAATACTAAAATTACCAAAAGTATTAGGGGTAAGTGAACGGTATTGTAAATCTTGTTGGTTTACGCGATAGTTCTCAGTATAAGTTTCAGAATAGGTTCGGTTGGCATTCAAATCAATAGTTAAATCGGGCAATAAGTCTAACTGGGCTTGAAGCGTAAGCGTTTTCATTTCATTTTCTGAATACTGCTCATTAAACTCCTGATACATGGTTAACCAACTATTTCTCGCTGCAATTTCCCGAATATCTGCTTGACTACCAAAAGTAAATCCAGCAGTTGGTTTTAATGTACCTGCAAACCCAATATCATTAGTATAACCAGGCATATAAATACCATTGGTTTCTTGATAATTGGCGGTAATTCTTTTAACTCCGGTAATAATACCTATTAAGGTATTAGCAGCTTTATCTCCTGCAGAAAGCTTATTATCACTATTCGCCTCTTCACCTTGTTGGGCTTCTTGACTTCTGGAAAACCCTAAACGATTACCTCCTCTTTGTGAATTAAGCCTACTTCTTCTTTGATTATTGGCTACCCCTTTCTTTTTTAGTCCTGCAAAATTATACAACTTGGCCATATCGAAAGTTGCATTTATTTGATGGGTATTAGAGTTTTGAATGGTATTTCCTAAATCTGGAATTCCTTCTAAACTTCGTAAAACTTCGGAACCCTTTTGCCATTGAAAATTTCCGGTATAAGAATATTGCGCTCTTAAAAACTCTAGTGGGGGAAGTTTATTAAACGGAATATCATAATTAAGCTGCAAACTTTGATAGTGCTGGTTGGGTTGACCTATATCAAAGAAGCCATCCCAAATACCTATGGAATTATCCTGTACATTTTCATCATTGATATAGTTTCTTACAATCCTGTTGTTAGAAGAATTAAAAGTAAATCTTAATGATTCAGTTAAATTATGATTGACAGTATATTGCCAATCGAATAAATAATTTCTTTGGTAAAGTTTTGGTAAACCTAAAGAACCGGGCGGTAAGTTTATTTCACGGTAAACTTGTTCGTTATACTGACGGGTGATATTGGAACTTGCCGATAGACTTGTTGGTAAAAGATTTAGATTGAAATCTTTTATGGCTGTAAAATAATCACTACTATCTAAATACTTAATGTTTTTGAAAGGTTCAATTTTAAAAGGCTCAAAACCATAATCATAAGTCGCACCAACATTCACACTTTGATCTAATGATTCTTCAATTTCAAAGTCACGATGATCTACCTGATTATAAGTACCTGAAAATGCAAAATTCTCTACATCCCAAGGCATCGGTTTAGGAGCTTCTTCTCCTGGTTGGGTCACCCTTTCTTTTCTTAATCCAATAACACTCACACTTTGCCTTCTAGTATAATCTTCTGCCCTTTCGCGCAACTCGTCCTTTCTATCTTCATCTTGAGTATTATCCAAAAGTGTTTCCAACTCAAGATCTAAATATTCAGGATCGTATTGCGGGGTGATTAATTCTTCTCCTCTACTATAACTTAACGGAACATTTATTCCCCAGGTTTTTGGTAGCAATTGCCCCATATTAAAATTGGTAGCTATATCATATTGCTTCAGATCCTCACGGCTTCGTTGATTTGGACCTTGTTCTATAGAACCAAAACCTACCGTACTTCTTCTTCCAGTGGCGGTAATATTTGCAAAATCTGCAAAGTTGGTATCCATATTCACCACAGCAGCCCAACCACCTTGATTTTTTAAACCAGCTAATCTCAATTCGTTAAACCAAACTTCTCCCGCAGTATCTATATTTCCGGTGTTTTTCACCCCAAGCATCATTAAACGAATGTTTCCAAAACTCGGATTCCCTTTCATCCCAACTCGCATTTCGCCTAACGTGTTTCCTACTGAAGGCTCTAAATTTGGAGTAAAGAAATTTAGTTCAGCTGAATTATAAATATCATTTCCTATGATTAACGACTTGACCTCCTGTAATAATGATAGCGGAAGTTCCATATCATTTTCCACAGGCCAAACATCTCTAGGATTAGTTGAATTTAAATCGCTAACGGTTAAAGGAATTTCAATCTGATAAAAGTTATCTGTTAAATCGGTTCCCATTCTTAGAAATGCTGTTAACTCTCCATCTTGTAATGTTGGGGACGGAGCCGGAAGACTTTCAGCGTGTAAAAACATTTTCAAGCTTTCATACTGACGCATATCTACTTGAAAATTCTTATAAACCCCACGCGAATCATTAGGATCTAAGCCTTTTACAGTTAATGCCAAGGATTGTTCATCTTCCCGAATGGTTTGATTGTTATTCACCAATTCTTCCCGTACAACCCCCGGAGGCGTCACATAGTCTGAAGTTTGTTCTTCACTTACGGCTGTCACTTCTAAAGTAGTTCCCGGCGTGTTATCAGGGTCACTTCCGTTAGGAACAATAGCTTGGTTATACCTTCTGTAATCGCCTCTAACTAAATTTAAAGCTCCTAATCTTACTACAACATCATCTTGAAAACCGGATAGGAACATTCTCATAAACCTTACTGAACGTAAATCTGCAATACCATTTACGGCGTACTCACTCTCGGTTCTTAAAGGGATTTTAAACTGAACCCAACGTACCGGAATTTGATCTCCGTTTTGCATGGTGGTATTCAACTCTTTTACATCAGTAATGTAATCTTCATTTACACCGGCAATAGAACTCGTATTGTTATCTACACTCATATCCCTAAAAATAGGCACTTCGTATTCAAAGTAACTATCAATAGTATTCATGGTATTATCACGGTTCACATCTTCTACAGAAGGCACAGTTGAATTTCCCCGGTTATTTTGACCAACTTCAGTAGGTGAGTTTCCTTCAGTTCCATTATAATTATAATAACGTTCCAAAATTCCACCGTCACGGGCCAAATAGTATTCGTAATTATCATTAGAAGGATCGTCAAGTCCGGCAAAACTTGGAAATTTCGCTTGTTCTTCAGCATCACTTAATCCGTCGAGACCAATATCTTGATTGGTTCTTTGTTGCCCTTCACTGTCGAAAGCATAAACCAATGACTGATTGGAAGGAACTTTACCATATTCCGTTTCTAAGGTATTTTCAGTAGAACCATCATCAGGCAAGCCATTCTCGTATTGTTTTCTTCCGTCTTTTAAAACATCTTCAGAAATACTTCCGAGGTTAAAAGTCATTTTACCTTCATTAATTCCATTGTTTTCATCATAAACGAAAGGATCCATCACCCAAACCTCAATAAATTCTACATTTGATTGCTCAAAGTTAGTAGTGGTAATTTCACGCATAATTCCCCCGAAATTCTCTTCAGGATTAGGTAAATTATTACTTCCTGATGCAGCTGGATTAAAGTTGAACTGCCCTCGTTGATCAGGATAATAAGCTAAATCTAACGTATAAATTACTTGTGGCTGTCCTTGAACAATATCGGTATTCGGATAAATTTCATCTATAAAAACACGTCGTGTCGAATAGCTGGAAAGATCTTCATCGCTTACTCCACCCGGACGTTGATTGCTATAAAAAATAGGGTCAATATTATACCAGTTTAATTTTGCCCGTTTATAGTTTACCGCTAAGTCGTTATTAGCCAATTCTCCTCCAAAACCAACAGGCGCACTGGACAAGCTCCATGAAAGTGGTGATAGAATTGAAATAGAAGTTTGTGAAGCTTCAAAATCATCGACATAACTGGTCACTTCTCCATTAAAATTATCCCCTTTTGGAGAACCAGGATGTAAATAAGCAAACTCCCCTCTCACCGAAAGGTTAGACTCCACATCGGTATCAATATTAGGAAGCTTATTAACTAAGCGGGTAAAGAAAGGAACTTCGGTAGAGTAATTAATGTTGAAACCATACATCGAGTTATTGATAGGCTCGTAACTGTAGTTTGCTTTTTGGGTTAATGGTCGCTCGTTTAAGTTTACGTACGTACCCCCAATTAGGAAGTTTTCATTGAATTGATGCTGAACATCTATTCCTGTAAAACGTTTGGTTTGCTGACCGAACATTGCATTATTTTCAGTCGAAACTTGAATTGGTGTATCTGAAGCCAATAATGCTTCATCTAAAATTTTCACCCTTCCCAGTTGATAATCTACGGTATAATCTACTCCTTCTTGAAGTACACGTCCTCCGGCAGTAACGGTAACAGAACCTTGCGGAACGTTAAACGCCCCGATAGGAATACCATCTTGTCCCGATGATTTATAACTTCCTTTTAATTGGAATTTATTTTTATCTGCTTGTTCTTGTTCGGCTTGTGTTTTGGTGGTGTTATATAAAGACCTGAAAACGTACTTCTGTTGGTTATCATTATAGGTTACAGGATTATTATAATCTTCCGAGCCACCATTAGGAGTGTTATCCAGTTTTTCGAATAAATATTCCCCAAAAGGCTCTACCTTGGTAAAGATGATTCTACCATTTTCAGTATCAATGGTAGTATTCGGGACATAATCAAAAAAACCATCACCACCAACAATCGGGTCATTGTTTAAATTCAGGTTATCTAAATAGAATACCCGCAACAGATTGGTATCTTCCACATCCCCCGGTAAAGGTGTTGAACCTGCAGGAGTAATATAGTTTAATGGCTGCGGATCTGTATAAAGAATATTGAATCTAAAATCTTCTTTTTCTAACTGATAAGCCCCTAAACTATAGATGTTTTTCATCATCAAGTCCCAAATTGGTTCATTCACATTGGTGATAGGACTTTTCAGCATTTTCACCACCAAGTTCTGCGTTACAGCAACATCTACATCCTGATCATTGTTAGGTTGTTGCTGCTGAGGATTTGTAGCTTGCACTCCGTCATTGGCAAATTCCCCAACTTGATAAACTTGACCGTTTACGGTATATTGATAAGCAACCGCTAAAACTTCATCATTGGTGATTCTTTGATTCAAAGAGATATATCCTAACTGCGGATATAAGGTATATTCATTGGTTTGAAGCTGTCTAGCATTTTCAAGTTTGGCATAATCTACACCTTCGCTTACATCGCCTGAATTGACTCCGAAGCCCTGCTGAACACTCGATATATCCCTAATTGCCTGTGTTAACACTGATTGCTGCGGACCTGTAATTCCTAAGGGGTTAAAATCGTTATTGGCGTTACTTGGATAGGCTCCCGGTGCTGAATTTAAGAAATTGGTAAATGCAGGATCGTTATTTGGGTTTCCTTCAGCATCTAATAAAACCCCGATATTTTCAGGATCAGACTCCCCTAAATCCTGAATTGCCACAATATTTCTGGCATTGGTTAAGGATTGTACGTTGTTAGTTCGGTTGGTTACCCAAATTTGGATTCTGGTAACCTGAACGTTACTATTTCTAAATGGATAATTCTCTAAAGCATCGTTATAATGATCCCTGAAGTAATGAGACAAGAAGAAATGTTTGTTTTCATCATAATCTAAGATGAATTTTTCAAATTCCTGTACAGCTCCACCTCCTTGTACTTGGGTGGTTTGTCGTTCTGAATTTTGTTCAGAAAAAACTCCGGTTATGGTCGTTCTACCAAACTGAAGTTGTGTTTTTACCCCGAATAAACTCTGCGAACCCTGAATAAGTGAATTATTGATAGGCATACTTACGTTACCTACTTCAATTTTTCTTACAATATCATCTTCATCAGGCGTATATTCTAACTTAATCTGATTCTGAAAATCGAAAGTAGATTCAGTATCATAATTGGCATTTACTTGTAAACGCTCCCCTACTTTTCCCAATAAGCTTAAACTAATTCGCTGTTCAAAATCAAAGGTCATGCTACTTCTGTTCCTTGGGGAAAGTGAAGGGTTATCTTGTTTGGAATACAAAACCCCTAAATCAACTTCTACCGAACCTTGTGGAATGACTTCAATTTCAGTTCCACCGAAAATAGATTCGAAAAACTCATTATCTACATAAAAAATTGGTAAAAGATTCTTTTGAAATTCTTCTGAATCTTCGTCCCTTCCAGAAACCGCATCAGATTTCTGTTTAAAGTATTCCTTCATTTGCTCTTCTAAAATGAGCTGTCGGTATTCTTCTCGGGTGAGCACGATAGGATAAGAAACATCTACATCGCCAATCTTTTCTGTATATAAATAGCGGTCTAAAACAGGGTCGTACGTATATTTCCCTATAATACTATTGGGATTTTGCAACTGTATTTGCCCTAACCTATAACCGGTTTTGGTTGAGTCTTGCTCAGTTTCATTTTCTTCTTCTTGAGAAAAAGCACCCATCGTTGCTAAAAAGAACGTGAGTGCAAAGAAAGAAAAATTAAAATTGAAGAAATTATTTTTTCTCAAGGTACTAAAGGTTTTTTAAAGCAAGCTTAATAATTGTTTCTACAGAACCTTCGGCATCATTCTTCATAATTCTGTTCACTACTTTTTCAGATTGCTTTTTGGTATATCCTAAGGTTTCTAAAGCAGATAACGCTTCATCTTTATACGTATTGCGTGAAGACGTTACAATTTCATTAACATCTTCTGAAACTTCTCCTAATTTATCTTTTAAGTCTATAATTACACGCTGAGCGGTTTTAGCTCCAATTCCTTTTACTCCTTTAATTACAGTTACATCTTCGTGGGTGATGGCCTCAACAACTTGAGGTGGCGTTAAAGAAGATAACATAGTTCTTGCAGTACTCGCCCCAATACCGGAAACAGAAATTAGCTTCTTAAACACTTCTCTTTCTGATTTTTGCATAAATCCAAAAAGTGTATGCGCATCTTCCCGCACCTGCATATAAGTGTAAATAAAGATGTTCTCCTCGGCAGGAAGTTGTGAAAATGTATGTAGCGAAATATTCAAGAAATACCCAACACCATTACATTCAACAATAATATCGGTTGGGTTCTTTTCAACTAGTTTACCCCTTAAGTGTGCAATCATTAGTTAAGCAAAAGTTAAAAATCCCTCAAATGTAGGAAAATTATTAAGATACCAAAATGGAGATGTTCAGTTTAACAACTGCTTCCTTATTAAAGTTTTACAGGCATCATTTTTTTTCGTTCTTTTTCTTGAGCATCTACTACCGCAACCGCCGCCATATTCACCATTTCTTCTACACTTGCCCCTAACTGTAAAATATGTGCAGGTTTTTTTAATCCCATCATAATAGGTCCGATAGAATCGGTATGATTGAGTTCTTTTATTAATTTATAAGTAGCGTTGGCAGAATCTAAATTTGGATACACCAAGGTGTTCACCTTTCTGCCTGCTAATTTTGAAAACGGAAATTTACTTTGATGCATATTTTTATTGAGAGCAAAATCTACTTGCAACTCACCATCCACCGTAATTTCCGGGCAATGTTCGTGTAAAATCGAAACGGCATCTCTCACTTTTCTAGCATTTGGATTTTTAGACGAACCAAAATTGGCATAAGATACCATTGCTACGACAGGCTCCATTCCAAACATTTTAACGGTATGTGCTGTCATTTGCGCAATTCTCGCTAAATCTTTAGCATCCGGGTCTATGTTAATAGAAGTATCACTAATAAAAAGCGGCCCGCGTGAAGTATTCATTAAATTGGTAGCCGCTATTCTTGAAACTCCTTTTTCCATTCCAATCAACTCTAACATTGGTCTAACTACTCCCGGATAAGCCCTTGAATAACCGGTCAACAATGCATCGGCATCACCTTCGTTGACCATCATTGCTGCAAAATAATTTCTTTGGCGCATCAATTTATGAGCATCTAATTGGGTAACACCATTTCGTTGACGTGACTTCCAAAATACATCACCATACCTTACAGTATTTTCTTTTTGATCGTCATCTTTTGGGTCTATTATTTCAATATTTTCATCATCAAACTCAATCTCATTCATCAACTCTAGAATCACCTCTTTTCTTCCTAAAAGAATAGGTTTCGCAATCCCTTCATCGTTAACAATCTGAGCCGCTTTCAACACATCAAGATGGTCTGCTTCGGCAAAAACCACTCGCTTCGGATTAATCTTGGCGCGGTTGATTAACAAACGGGTAATTTTATTATCGTTACCCATCCTCTCGTAAAGTTCTTCTTCATAACGTCGCCAATCGTAAATGGGCTCTTTTGCCACTCCGGTTTCCATCGCTGCTTTCGCAACTGCCGGTGGAACTTCAGTAAGCAACCTGGAATCAAATGGTTTGGGAATAATGTAATCCCGACCGAAATTCAATTTAGTTTCACCATAAGCGATATTTACTTGTTCGGGTACATTTTGCTTTGCCAAATCTGCCAAAGCACGAACGGCCGCCATTTTCATTTCCTCATTAATGGCTGTTGCGCGAACATCTAAAGCTCCTCTAAAAATAAATGGAAAACCAAGCACATTATTTACCTGATTAGGATGATCGCTCCTTCCCGTTGCCATAATAATATCGTCTCTGGTTTTTACCGCCAGATCATAATCGATTTCCGGTACCGGATTGGCCATAGCGAAAACAATAGGATTTTCGTTCATGGTTTTCAGCATTTCTGGCTTAAGTACATCTCCCACTGAAAGTCCTAAAAACACATCGGCATCTTTTACACCATCTGCCAACGATTTATATTCTTTTGAAACCGCAAAGTCTTTTTGCATTTCCGATAAATCGTCGCGATCTTTATGAAGCGCTCCATTCACATCAAACATGACGATGTTTTCTTTTTTCACACCAAGCGAACAGTATAAAGAAACACAAGCCATAGCAGCAGATCCCGCTCCTGAGACCACAACCTTTACTTTTTTAATATCTTTTTCAGCAATTTCTAAAGCATTCAATAATGCTGCGGAAGAAATAATCGCTGTTCCGTGCTGGTCGTCGTGCATGACGGGAATATCCAACTCCTCCTTCAACCTTCTTTCAATTTCAAAAGCTTCGGGTGCTTTGATGTCTTCTAAATTAATTCCGCCGAAAGTGGGTGCTATATTTTTTACGGTATTAACAAATTCATCTACATTTTTGGTATCGACTTCAATATCAAAAACATCAATATCGGCGAATATTTTGAATAACAAACCTTTCCCTTCCATCACCGGTTTTGAAGCTTCAGGGCCAATATCACCTAAACCCAGAACCGCTGTTCCGTTAGAAATAACCGCTACTAAATTTCCTTTTGTCGTGTATTTATAAACGTTTTCTTTATTCTTGGCAATTTCCAAACAAGGCTCTGCCACTCCAGGAGAATATGCTAAGGATAAATCACGTTGGGTACTGTATTTTTTGGTAGGTTTTACCTCAATTTTACCTGGCTTTGGCTTGGCGTGGTAAACTAATGCTTCTCTTCTTTTGCGTTCGTTACTCATCGTTTTGGGTTTAGATGAATAACAAAGGTAGTTAACCATTTATAATAGAAAAGCAACTAATCTAAAAAGTTGATATTTCTTTTTAGGCCTTGATATTTTGTTCTTTTTACGGCCGATTTTCGGAAGATTTCGTTGAAGGTTTCCCGCGTTATTTCTTCCCAATCTTGCTTGGTCATTTGTAGTAAATCAGGATGCGGATTGAACAGAGGTTCATTATGCGGTTTGGAGAAGCGGTTCCACGGACAAACATCTTGACAAATATCACAGCCGAACATCCAATCTTCAAATTTCCCTTTTTCAGATTCTGGAATACTGTCTTTTAACTCGATGGTGTAATACGATATGCATTTGCTGCCATCTACTTTGTAAGGTTCGTAAATCGCATCAGTTGGGCAGGCATCGATACAAGCAGTGCAACTTCCACAGTGGTCAGTGACCGGAGTATCATATTCTAGTTCTAAATCGATAATTAATTCAGCAATAAAGAAGAACGAGCCTGTTTTTTTAGAAAGTAAATTGGAATTTTTACCTATCCAACCTAATCCGCTTTTCGCAGCCCAAGCTTTATCTAAAACGGGGGCTGAATCTACAAAAGCGCGACCGTGGACTTCTCCAATTTCTTCATTAATAAAATGAAGCAAGCTTTTCAACTTATCTTTTATAACGAAATGATAATCCCTACCGTAAGCGTATTTACTTACTTTGTAGGAATCCTCTCGTTGAAATTCATTTGGGTAATAGTTCAGCAGTAAAGAAACCACACTTTTAGCATCGGGAACGAGTAAAGTTGGATCTAAACGCTTATCAAAATGATTTTCCATATAGCTCATTTCACCATTTCGATTTTCGTTGAGCCACTTTTCCAAGCGTGGAGCTTCTTCTTCCAAAAATTCAGCCTTGCTTATTCCACAAGACATAAAGCCCAACCGCAAAGCTTCTTCTTTGATGAGCTTTGTATATTTTTCTGAGTGGTTTAGCATATTATCGCTTGGTAAAATTCAGGAAAGCATTTTTAGGCTTCAAGGTAATTAATGGCGTAATTTGAATGGGCGCTTTTTTCTCTTCTATTTTGAACTTAGCAATTACTTCTGAAATAGCCAAAATCATTTCATACATCGCAAAATTATTACCAATACATTTTCGGGGACCAGCACCAAATGGGTAATAAGCAATATTTTTTCGCTGTTTTCCATCGGCAAAACGTTCAGGAATAAATTCTTCAGGCTGTTCCCAATAGTCTTTGTGACGGTGAATTTCATAAATGGAGAGCAGCAAACTTTCGTCACTGGCAATTTTCACCCCTTCAAATTCATCTTCAGCTAAACTAATGCGGTCAATAAAATAAGCGGGCGGATAAAGCCTCATAGACTCGTCAATCACCAAATTGGCATAGCTTGATTGCTGAATAAATTCCATTAAGTTGGAAGAATTCTCTTTTGCTCGAATTACATCAGCATATAATTTCTCTTGAATTTCAGGATGTCTTGCTAATAATTCACAAGTAAATGTAAGCGCATTGGAAGTTGTTTCGTGACCTGCTGTAAAGAGGATTAGAATTTCATCGATGAGTTGCTCTTCATCCATTTCGGTTCCATCGTCGTAACGAGCGTCCAACAACATGTCGAGTAAATCGTCTTCACGGTGAGAAGATCGTTTACGTTCTTCCACAATTCGCTTTAATAGTTCTCTTGATTCCTGCGTGAGGTCAAGGTGTTTTTGAATTTTCCCGCTAAGCCGGAACCACCAATTTTTAAATGGCTGTCGCAATTCACTGACCAGCATTTTCTGAGCCGCTTCAGTAATATATTGCAACCGATTAATTTCTTTTTCACCTACCGCACTACTGAATAATGATTTCACTACAGTTTGAAAAGCCAAATCGTTAAATACGGGAAAAATATCAAATTTTTTATCGGTTTCTATTCTTTTTACTTCTGTTTGGATAGCTGCATTTACGGTATCCATTAACTTTTCTAATTGTTTTTTATGAAAAGCGGGTTGAATAAGTTTTCGTTGTTTTTGCCAATGTTCACCGTTCGCAGTTAAAAGTCCGTTACCAATGTACTTCGCTAAATCTCTCGTTTGAATAGGCGATTTATGATAGTTTTTTTGATTTTTCTGAAGAATATGTTGAGCAATTAACGGGTTTCTAGAAAAGATAACCGATTTACTTAGACCCAATCCTAACCTTAACCTAAAAATATCTCCTAATTTCTGAAAATTCTTCTGGTGAAACGGAAGAGGGTTTTCAATAATTTTAGCCGCGTGCCTTAGAAATTTGAAGGCTGAAACTTCGGGTATTTGTTTGGGATTTTTCAAAATAAGCCTCCTTGAGAATTATGCTTGGTTTTTCCTAAATGACGATAAGCCGCTTCGGTTACTTCCCGACCGCGTGGGGTTCTTACAATAAATCCTTGCTGAATTAAAAATGGTTCGTATACTTCTTCAATGGTTTCGGCACTTTCACTTACCGCAGTTGAAAGTGTAGTAATTCCCACGGGACCACCTTTAAATTTATCAATAATGGTAGAAAGGATTTTATTATCCATTTCATCTAAACCATTGGCGTCTACATTCAGCGCTTTGAGTCCGTATTTTGAGATTTCAATATCTATTTTTCCGTTGCCTTTTATCTGTGCAAAATCACGGACACGACGTAACAATGCATTGGCAATCCGTGGTGTTCCTCGACTTCTTCCCGCAATTTCAATCGCAGCTTCCATGGTTATTGGAACTTTCAGGATTTCTGCACTTCGCTGTAAAATATCTGATAGTAATTCTGTAGTGTAATATTGCAATCGGCTAGAGATACCAAAACGAGCTCTCATTGGTGCTGTTAACAATCCAGAACGTGTTGTTGCGCCGACTAAGGTAAATGGATTCAAATTTATTTGAACAGAACGTGCATTGGGTCCTGATTCAATCATAATATCAATCTTGAAGTCCTCCATAGCCGAATACAAATATTCTTCGATCACGGGACTTAACCGATGTATTTCATCTATAAAAAGCACATCCCGTTCTTCTAAATTGGTTAACAATCCGGCTAAGTCCCCGGGTTTATCTAATACTGGACCGGAAGTGACTTTAATACCTGCGTTTAATTCATTAGCCAAAATATGAGCTAAAGTGGTTTTTCCCAATCCTGGAGGACCGTGAAATAAAGTATGATCTAAAGCTTCATCACGTAGATTAGCTGCTTTTACAAAAACCTGAAGATTATCTAAGACCTGTTCTTGCCCAGCAAAATCGTCAAAACTTAACGGGCGCAAAGCTCTTTCTATATCAAATTCTTCGGGAGAGAAACTTTCTCCAGTGGCATCTAGGTTTTCATTCATACTACAAATATAAAGAAAAAGCCTTTTCTGCTGAGCGAAAAGGCTTTTGATATGAATCTATGTTATTTTTTTAGTGATTAAGTTCTTCTTCGTTTTCTTGAAGTGGAACCGTTTGCGGAATATAATCTTGTCCTGCAATCACATAATCTGTTTCGTCTTTATTCAACTTACTGTAATCGTAAGACCAACGATAAACTGATGGAATTTTACCCGGCCAGTTACCGTGAATATGTTCTACTGGTGTAGTCCATTCTAACGTATTGGCTTTCCAAGGGTTTTGGGTGGCTCTTCTTCCATAGAAAATTGAATGGATAAAGTTATAAATGAATACCAATTGAACTAAGGCTGTGATGATAGCAAATACAGTAATCAATACGTTTACATCAGCTAAGTCATCAAAATATGGGAAGTTAGTGTTCGTATAATAACGTCTTGGTAAACCAGCCATTCCTATAAAGTGCATTGGGAAGAAAACTCCGTAAGCTCCAATAGCGGTAATCCAGAAGTGAACATAACCTAAGTTTTTGTTCATCATTCTTCCAAACATTTTTGGGAACCAATGGTAAACTCCGGCGAACAAACCGTAAAGTGCAGAGATACCCATTACTAAGTGGAAGTGCGCTACTACGAAATACGTATCGTGAACGTTTATATCCAGTGTACTATCTCCTAAAATAATTCCTGTTAAACCACCAGTAATAAAAGTAGAAACCAATCCGATAGAGAATAACATTCCCGGATTCATTTGCAGGTTACCTTTCCAAAGGGTGGTGATATAGTTAAATGCTTTTACTGCTGAAGGAATTGCGATTAATAGGGTTGTAAATGTAAATACTGAACCTAAGAATGGATTCATCCCTGAAACGAACATGTGGTGTCCCCAAACAATTGTTGATAAGAATGCAATTGCTAAAATGGAAGCAACCATCGCACGGTAACCGAAAATTGGTTTACGTGAGTTAGTAGCAATAACTTCTGAAGTGATACCTAATGCCGGAAGTAATACAATGTAAACTTCTGGGTGACCTAAGAACCAAAACAAGTGTTCAAACAATACCGGAGAACCTCCTTGATGCGCTAACACTTCTCCTTTTATATAAATATCACTTAAGAAAAATGAAGTACCAAAACTTCTATCCATAATAAGCATTAATGCAGCTGATAAAAGTACTGGGAATGAAACTACCCCAATAATTGCAGTTACAAATAAAGCCCAAATGGTTAATGGAAGTCTTGTCATAGACATTCCTTCAGTTCTTAAGTTAATTACAGTAACAATATAGTTAAGTGATCCCATTAATGACTGTGCAATGAAAAGCGCCATAGAAACCAACCATAAAGTCATACCAGTACCAGAACCGGGAATCGCTTCAGGTAACGCACTTAATGGAGGATAAATAGTCCATCCTGCAGAGGCTGGTCCGGATTCTACAAATAAAGAGCTTAACATAATTACACTGGATATAAAGAAGATCCAGTAAGAAAGCATATTCATGAATCCTGAAGCCATATCACGTGCTCCAATTTGTAATGGAATAAGTAAGTTACTAAAGGTACCACTTAATCCTGCGGTTAATACGAAGAATACCATAATGGTACCGTGAATGGTCACTAATGCTAAATAAGCATCAGGATTCATTACGCCATCAGTAGCGTATTTATCGCCTAAGAATAATTCGAAAACCCAAGATGACTCTTCCGGCCATGCTAATTGAATTCTAAATAAAATAGACATTAAGATACCAATAGTTCCCATTACCAAACCGGTAATTAAGAACTGCTTGGCAATCATCTTATGGTCTTGACTAAATATATATTTAGTAATAAAAGTTTCTTTGTGATGATGTCCATGATCACCGTGGTCGTGATGATCGTGAGCTGCTGTTGCGGTTGCGGTTGCTGACATATCTTTCTACTATTACTTTTTTAGTTATTGCTTGTTACTTGCTGTTCTTTTTGTTTCTCTACGCCTTCTCCAAAAGTAGCTTGTTCACCAATCCACTCTTTAAAGTCTTCTTCTTCTTCTACTACTATTTTCATTTGCATATTGAAGTGAGAAATTCCGCATATTTTATTACAAAGAAGATAGTAATCAAATTCGTAAGGATCTAAAGCTACATCCCCGTTAGCTACCAATTCTTTACTTTTTTCTCTACGGATTTCATTAAGTTCTTCGACTTTTTCAACCATAAATTTAGAGTTTCTCATTTCATCGGAAGTGATGGTTGGAGTGAAACTAAATTGAGTAATCATCCCTGGCACTACGTTCATTTGAGCCCTAAAGAATGGGAAATAAGCAGAGTGCAAAACATCTTGTGATCTAAACTTGAACAGTACTGGTTTATCTACCGGTAAATGTAATTCGGTCGTGATTTTATCATCCATTGCATAACTATCACTTTCATCTATCCCTAATACATTAACTCCTTCAATAAAACGAACATTAGCTTTTCCTAAGGTATTGTCTTCTCCAGAGTATCTGGCTTTCCATCCAAATTGGTAAGCATAAAGCTCAACAACCATTGCGTCTTCGTCTTCTTCAATATTCATGATTTCAGACCAAGTAAACAATCCGTAAATGATTAATCCTGCCAATACAATTACCGGAATAATTGTCCAAATGAATTCTAGTTTATCGTTATCTGCATAGAATAATGCTTTTTTACCTTTTTCACCACGATATTTATAGGCGAAAAAATAAAGTAAAAATTGAGTGATTACCTGCACGAACATAATAAGTGCAATAGAGATAAACATTAACGTATCGTAGTCACCACCGTGAGCAGAGGCTGCTTCAGGAAGATAAAGGTCACCCCAATTCCAGAAACTATAGAACATTAAAATGTAAAGGAATATGACAAACCCTAACATTAAATAGCCTTGTGTACTATTATCTTTATCGTTAGCTATTTGAGATGAATCATGGTGCGCCGGTTTTGATAACTTTAGGATTTTTGACATCTGCCAAAAAGTGACTCCTAACAGCGCTACAACTACTATGATTAAAAATACAGTCATTGTGATAATATCTTCTTTAAAACAAATTTATTTAATAATGGTAATTTTCACTTTCCTTCAGGAATGGATTGTTCTTAATCTTCAATGGTGCTTTTCCTAAGCCACTTCCTACAACTAGCATAAATAATCCTAAGAAGAATAAGACAGCAGCAATTTCAGTTACACCAAAAGACCAATGTAATCCTACGGTAGATGGCATTACTAACAAGTAAACATCTATATAGTGACCTACCAAAATGAAGCATCCGGCTATAATTACAAACCAAGGGATACGTTTAAAATCACTATTCATTAATATTAATATAGGGAATACGAAATTAATCACTAACATACCAAAGAATAACAAGTTATATTCTTGTATTCTGATAGTAAAATAAGTTACCTCTTCCGGAATATTTGCATACCAAATTAACATAAACTGACCGAACCATAGATACGTCCAGAATACGCTAAAACCAAACATAAACTTCGCTACATCGTGCAAATGGCTATCATTTACAAATGGTAAATATCCTGCTTTTTTAAGTATGATTGTTGTGATAGCGATTACAGTTAATGCTGAAACAATCATTGTCGCAAAAATATACCAAGCAAATAAGGTACTGTACCAGTGTGGAGTCATAGACATAAACCAGTCCCAAGCCATCATCGATTCAGTTAATATGAAGAATAATAAGAAAAATACTGAGTATTTAAAGTTTTTCTTGTAAGGACCATAATTAGATGCAGTTGCTAAAGCTCTTGAATTTCTAACAGCGAAATATCTGTAAAGGTTCCATCCAATTACATAGATGATTGCTCTAATAACAAAGAATGGAAAGTTTAAATATCCTGATTTACCTTGTAATATTTTATCTTCTGCTACTAACTCGTGATTTTGCCAAGGATAAAAATGCTCTCCAGCAAATAATACAATTAATAATACAATAATTGAACCTGGTAAAACATAGGAAGTGATTCCTTCCATTACTCTAAATAATACTGGAGACCAACCTACTTGTGCAACATATTGAATGGCATAAAACGCAAGAACCCCTAAAGCTATCATTAAAAAGAAGAAACCAGCTACAAAAGTTGCTGCCCAAGGCTTTGTTTGTAATTGATGAAGCACATGTTCCGAATGATGATCCTCACCGTGAGCTTCTTCGCTATGATGAGTTTCTGCTGCTTGTTCACCGTGAGCAGAATGTCCTTCTGCATTCATTTCTGAATGATGACCTTCAGCTTCCTTTGAATGAGAACTTTCTGCTTCATGGCTTCCACCATGCCCACTATGTTCCGCAGCTAATATTTCTTTAGCTTCATCTAGAGTAGATGGAGCTGTTAAAAAACCATAACCAATACCTAAGGCACCAATTACGATTAGGATGATAGAAATTAATTTTACTTTACCAGATAGCTTGTACATATCTAAAAAATATAATGCAGTTTAATCTTTATTTAGTTCTCTTCTGAAGTCTCTTCAGTTGCTGAATGATTTTCTTCTGAAGATGTTTCCTCAGCATGCATATTTCCATGCCCGTTATCACTTTTCATTCCATCATGAGATTCTTCTTCATTACCTTCAGTAATATCTTGATCTCTTAATACAATTCCTTTTTTCATGTCAGCGGGACCTTCAGCATCAACTTTTTCAAACTCACGCTTTGGAGCTCCGTCAAGTTGATTTTTTAAATCCATCACATAGTGATCTATCTGCCAACGTTCAACCTCATTTGTTTGAACGGCATAAGATCCCATATTATTAATACCGTAATACATTACGTGGTAGATACTACCTTCGGTGATTGCTCTTCCCGGATCATTATAGGCTGGAATACCCAAGATTTTTTCACGTTCAGCTAAAGTCCCTTTTCCATCACCTTTATCTCCGTGACAAATTGCGCAGTAGATAGTGTAAAGTTCCTTTCCTTTATTCAAGTTTTCTTCTGTATAAGGAAGTGGATTTTCTAGATTAGCTTTAGCTTGAGCATAACCTTCATTGGTATCTTCATATTCATAAGGCAACCAACCTCTGGAAACTGTTCCCTCTACTGGAAGTTTTGCCTCTTGACCATTTTCAAAAACATCGGTATCATAACCTACATAAGTTTCATAGCTTGGAGACTTATACATATTAGGAAAGTACTGATAGTTCCTATCGTCTTTATCAAAACAAGAAACCACTAAGAGTGAAACCGTGATTAATGTTATTATGCGGAATAAACTTTTCATGGGTTTATTTAATCTATTAATTTAACTTCAGAAGCTCCGGTTTCGTTAAGAAACTTAACTAAGGCTTCTTCACTATGATTAGCCACTTCTACTTCAATTAAAAAGTGATCGTCGGTTGTACGAACATCTGGATTTTCTGCTTCTTTAAAAGGCCAGATTTTACTTCTCATATAAAAAGTAATCACCATTAAGTGAGCTCCAAAAAATACAGTAAGCTCAAACATAATCGGGATAAATGTTGGCATATTATCGTAAAAGGTAAAACTTGGTTTACCTCCAATATTTTGCGGCCAATCTTCAATCATCATAAAATTCATCATCAATATAGCTACTGTCAAACCAGTGAGACCATATAAAAATGAAGTGATTGCCAATCTAGTAGGAGCTAAGCCCATTGCTTTATCTAACCCGTGAATTGGGAAAGGAGAAAAAACCTCTAAAATGTGATAGTTCTTCTCTTTGATTTGTTTTACAGCTTGTAAAACTAAATCGTCATCATTATATATAGCATGTAAAACCTTTGCCGCCATACTAGTTGTTTTTAAGTTTTTGTGCCTGTCCTGCAAAGTCTTTTTCTTTGGCAACAGAAGCACTAAAGGTTTCTATAATTAAATCTAAGTCATTATATTCTACCAGAGTCATTTTACTTACTTGATTATAAGTAAAAACACCTAACTCGTGAAGTTGTTGGATAGTCACCGGACCTAATCCGTTAATCTTTTCGAGATTATCTTCCGATTGTGTTTTAGGATCAAACTCTCCAACTTTATCAATTAATCTTTCAGCAGCTATGCGCTTTTCTTCAGTATCTAATAAAGCGTTTTCAATTTCATCATCATTTTCTTTATTAGAACCAAAGCTATCTAAATCTTCTTCAGATTTATTTTTTTCAGTATTTACAGAAGGCCCTCCTGATGCAGGGAATTGTTCTACTTCACCTACGTGATGGTCGTCTCCGTGCTCTTCTCTTAATCTTTTGTATTTATCACCTGATGATTTCAAGATAGATTTCACCTCTGCTTGCGCAATTACAGGGAACGTCCTTGCATACAATAAGAACAATACAAAGAAGAATCCTATGGTTCCTACAAAAGTTCCTATATCTATAAATGTTGGCGAGAACATTGCCCAAGAAGAAGGAGTTCTCCCTTTACTTAAACAAAGTACGATAATATCGAAACGCTCAAACCACATTCCTATATTAATCACAAGAGCCACAATAAATGTCCAGAAAATATTTCTTCTTAATTTTTTAACCCAAAGAGTTAATGGCACAATAAAGTTACAGGTAATCAATGCCCAGAATGCCCAAGCATAAGCGCCTGTTGCCGCACCAAATGATAAGTAAGTATAGTTTTCATAAGAAATCCCGGAGTACCAACCAATAAAGTATTCAGTTACATAAGCAACAGTTACAATACCACCGGTTAAGATAATTACCTTGTTCATATATTCAATATGAAGAATGGTAATGTAGTTCTCTAGGTTAATTACCTTTCTCATAATAATAAGAAGGGTTTGTACCATCGCAAATCCTGAGAAAATTGCTCCCGCAACGAAATAAGGAGGGAAAATAGTCGAGTGCCATCCCGGTACTAACGAAGTTGCGAAGTCAAAAGATACAATGGTGTGTACAGAAAGTACCAGTGGAGTCGCTAAACCTGCAAGTACTAAAGAAACTTCTTCAAAACGTTGCCAGTCTTTTGCACGACCACTCCAACCAAAACTTAAAATACTATATATTTTTTTCTGGAAAGGCTTTGTTGCTCTATCTCGAATCATTGCGAAATCAGGAAGTAAACCTGTCCACCAGAAAACTAGGGAAACGGAAAGGTAAGTTGAAATCGCGAATACATCCCAAAGTAAAGGTGAGTTAAAGTTTACCCATAAAGAACCAAATTGGTTGGGAATAGGCAACACCCAATACGCCAACCAAGGACGCCCCATGTGAATAATCGGGAAAAGACCTGCCTGAACTACCGCGAAAATTGTCATCGCTTCCGCAGAACGGTTCACTGCCATTCTCCATTTTTGACGGAAAAGTAATAGTACCGCAGAAATTAAGGTCCCTGCGTGACCAATACCTACCCACCATACGAAATTGGTAATATCCCAAGCCCATCCAATGGTCTTGTTTAATCCCCAAGATCCAATACCTGTAGAAACAGTATATATTATACAACCTAATCCCCATAAAAATGCCACTAAGGCAATAGAGAAAACTAACCACCAAGATTTATTTGCTTTCCCTTCTACTGGTGCCACAACATCTAAAGTAACATCGTGGTACGATTTCTCTCCAGTAACTAAAGGCTCTCTTATAGGTGCTTCGTAATGTGACGACATATTCTTAATTAATAATTGATTCTTTAACTAATTTTATAAATCTCCTGTGTTTTTTACCAAAGTTTGATACATCACATTAGGTTTTGTACCTGTACTTTCCAACAGATGATACATACGATCATCTTCTTTTAATTCAGCAATTTTGGAGTCTTTATTATTAATATCACCAAAAGTCATCGCTCCTTGGTCACAAGCTCTAGAACAAGCAGTGAAGAATTCATCATCTCCAACTTCTCTTCCTTCACGCTTGGCATCAAGAATTGTTTTTTGAGTGATTTGAATACACATAGAACATTTTTCCATAACCCCACGAGACCTTACAGTTACATCAGGATTAAGTACCATTCTACCTAAATCGTTATTCATATTATAATCAAACTCATCATTCTCACTGTACAAGAACCAGTTGAAACGACGTACTTTATATGGACAGTTGTTTGCACAATATCTTGTACCTACACATCTGTTATATGCCATATGGTTTTGACCTTGACGACCGTGCGAAGTAGCTGCTACCGGACAAACTGTTTCACAAGGTGCGTGATTACAGTGCTGGCACATTACCGGCTGGAATGCTACTTCTGGATTATCATAAGAAGCGTTTTCTACTTTATCATAAGTTTCAAAAGCTCCAAGGTTTTCTAAGTCTTTTTGTTCTTGATCGAAGGTATCTGCAGAAGAGTAGTAACGGTCTATACGCAACCAGTGCATATCCCTAAACTTTCTTACTTCATCTTTACCAACAACCGGAACATTATTTTCAGAGTGACAAGCAATCACACAAGCGCCACAACCGGTACAAGCGTTTAAGTCGATAGATAAGTTAAAATGATGTCCAACTTCTCTATCAAACTCTTTCCACAAGTTTGCTTTTTCCTCTCTTACTGAAATTTCATTATGATCGTAATCTACTTCAGGAACTGGATTCCAGTGATGTTTATCTTCAGTATTGAAAATTTCTAAAGTAGTTTCTTTAACAATATCATCACGACCTACCATCGTGCTTTGCAACTGTACGCAAGCAAATTCGTGCATACCGTCTGCTTTCTCGATAGTTACATTCTGAAATGAGCTAAAGTCTTGATAAAGCGGATAAGCATTTACCCCAACTTGCATTTCTTTCTGAATAGATTCTTTTCTACCGTAACCTAAAGCCAAACCAACTGCTCCTTTTGCTTGTCCCGGCTGAATAATTACAGGGACGTTTTTCACGACTGCATCTCCAACTTTCAGGTTTACATAACTTCCGTTTAACGCTCCGTTTGACACCGTTGGGTTTTTTACACCTAATTTATCGGCGTCGGGTTTAGAGATCAATAAGTAGTTATCCCAAGACACACGGGTAATCGGATCTGGAAATTCTTGCAACCAAGGGTTATTGGCTTGCTCACCACTACCTAAAGAAACTTTTGTATAAAGGGTCAATTCAAACTCAGAACCTTCATCTGCAGATAAGTTATTAACTGCTGAAGAATAATTAGGAGTACTCGTTGTCCCCATTCCTACAACATCACTTCCTTCAGTTGCCGCTGATGATACTGGCGAATTTGCTTCAAATACACCATCATGCAAGGCTTGATTCCAATCTCTACCAGAAATACTACTAGACCAAGTCTCTTTTAAGTAATCTCTATAATTCATTTCAGAACCTGTCCACTTCAATAAAGTATCTTGAAATTGACGGGTATCAAAAAGCGGTCTAATGGTAGGCTGCATTAAACTAAAGTTCTTTTTAGTTAATTGCACATCTCCCCAACTCTCCAAATAATGAGGAGTAGCCGCTATATATTTTGAAAGTTTTGCGGTTTCATCCTTTTTCATTGAAAAAGAAACCGAAACCTCCACTTTCTTCATTCCTTCCTTAAAAGCTTCAGCATTTGGTAAACTGAAAGCAGGATTTACCCCAACTGTTAAAAGAGCCCCTACACTACCGGAGTTCATATCTTTAACCAATTGAGCAACTTGCTTTGCATTACCTAGACGAACCAGTTTAGGATTATTCTTATCCATCACTCGGCTACCCAAAGCTTCATTAATTGCCAACACTAAAGACTGCGCATCTGTATCTGGAATTCCAGAAACTACAACCGCACCAGCACCAGCACTTCTTAATTGTCTTACCGCTTTCACCACAACATCATCCAACTCTGGCGATAATTTATTTTTAGAACCTCCAGCCACATAACTGTAAATAGCAGCTAATACCGCTTTTTGCTGAGAAGGTTTTACAGGAACACGCTTATCTGCTTTCGCTCCTGTTTGTGTCATATTAGATTCAAATTGAATATGACGGGACATTTTTCCATTTTTAGGAATTCTACTTTTAGAATACCCCACATCATTTCCTCCGGCTTGCCAATCTGTTAAGAAATCGGCCCCAACAGAAACGATTACTTCAGCTTTTTCAAAATCGTAGTTTCCTAAAGCACGCTCGCCGTATTTCATCTGATAAGCATCTAACGCAGCATCTTCAGAAACCGCATCATAAACCACATGCTTTACATCACCATATTTAGCCGAAAACTCTTTTATTAATTTAGAAGTTGAAGGACTAGCCATTGTTGAAGTTAACAACACTTTTTGTCCACCAACATTTTGCAAAGCACTTCCTACTTGACGATCAAATTCTTCCCAAGAAACATCTTCACCGTCAATTTGCGGACGCTTTATTCTTTGATTATCATACAAAGACAACACTGAAGCATGAACCCTAGCATTAGCACCAAGGGAAGCTTTAGCCATTTTATTACTTTCAATCTTAATTGGCCTTCCTTCTCTGGTTTTCACTAAAACACTAGCAAAATCAAACCCATCCGCCATAGTAGTAGCGTAGTAATTTGCTACCCCAGGCACAATTCTATCTGGTTGCACAACGTAAGGAATAGTTTTAGTAACCGGTCCTTCACACGCTGCTAAAGACGCAGCCGCCGTACTAAAACCAACGAACTTTAAAAAATCCCTTCTTGAAGTTGCTGAACTTTCTAATGATTCTTTATCACCCAAAAACTCATCTGTTGGAATTTCTTCCACAAATTCGTTTTGTCGAAGCTTCTCAACAACAGGGCTAGTTTCGTTTAGCTCCTCAACACCTCTCCAGTATTTCTTGTTTGATGACATATTATATATAGAATTAGCTTCTTATTAAATTAGTAATGACATTTTCCACATTCTGTAGCACCCATCTGTGCTGCCGTCAATGTCTCTACACCGTATTTTTTAGATAATTGTTCGTGAATTTTATCGTAGTAACCGCTACCTTCTAAATTCACATTTGTTTCTCTGTGACAGTTAATACACCAACCCATGGTTAACGGAGCAAACTGATAAAGCACTTCCATTTCCTGAACCGGTCCGTGACATTGCTGACACTCGATTCCAGCCACAGTTACGTGCTGCGAGTGATTATAGTAAGCAAAATCAGGTAAATTATGAACTCTCACCCATTTTACAGGTTTTTCTTCTCCAGTGTAAGATTGCGTAGTCGCATCCCATCCAACCGCATTGTACAACTTAGCGATTTCTTTATCGTAAAATTCTTTAGAATGATCTTCCGTAGCTGTTTCAGGCGCAACTTCACTAATCACTTTATGACAGTTCATACAAACATTTAACGAAGGCACCCCAGAAGTTTTACTAACTCTTGCTGAAGAGTGACAATATTTACAATCTACACCATTATCACCTGCATGAATTCTATGCGAGAAATGAATAGGCTGAACAGGCTTGTAGGTTTGATCTACCCCAACTTGCATTAAATAACCATAAGCGAAATAAGCACCTGCCAATAAAAGAAAAACCGAAGTAACGATCACCAAGAACTGGTTTTCAGCAAAAGCTTTCCAAATTGGCTTAACACTCGTTTCTTTTTTAGGCAATTCAACACCACTCGCTGCAGCAAAATTGTTTAGGGTTTTGTTGACTAAAACCAAAACCACCACCAACAACAATAACACAAACGCTAAAACACCTAAAATAATATCAGTAGAGACACCGCCACCTCCTGCGTTTGAGCCTCCAGCGTCAGCCCCTGTAGCCGCAGCAGCAGGTTCTGGCTTTGGCTGTTCAACATACGCTAAAATATTATCAATATCCTCATTAGAAAGTTGAGGAAATGGCGTCATCGCCGTTTGATTGAATTCTTCATAAATCGCTACCGCCTCAGCATCACCAGCATCGATCATTGCCTGACTGTTTTTCACCCAGCTATGCAACCAATCCATACTATGCCTACTAGTCACCCCGTGCAACGCAGGACCAGTAGATCTTTTATATCGTTTATGACAAGAAGCACATAAAGAGTTAAATAACTCTTTCCCCTTAGCAGGATCACCTAGTGCATCTGCAGCAGATTCCGCAGTATCTGAAGCTCCAGCAGTCTCTTCTTGAGCAGCCTGAATAGCTTCTCCGTTATCTTGACCGCTAGCAGATTCTTCCTGACCAAATGATTGTGAAAATGAAAATAAGACTACTAATAAGAAAAGTAGCGTTTTTGAAATTGAATGGCGGATGTTCACCTTTTCCATATTACAGCTGAATTAACATCTTAGTTTGGTACGGTTTTTATAATGAATAAGTTAGCTCGTTAACCTTCAAAACAGACCGTAAAATTCCCCGACAAAAGTAATACTTAAAGATGATTTTAGGAATGTTAGAGTATTGTTAATGGCTAATTTATAATATTTCTAAATAAAGAAGCTTGATTAGAAATACAGAATAAGTTCTATTTTTGTATAAAATTGTTTAAAATGAAAATGAAATCAATCCTTATAGTTAGCTTATTTGCAGCGACTTGTTTTTTTACTGCTAGCAAAGCAAATGCCCAAAACTCAATTGACGCCGATCCATTAATTCAAGAATTATTGGTTTTAAAGGCAAAAATGATGGAGAACAATGAACTAAACGAACGTTACAAAATTCAGTTGTTTTATGGCGCTAATCTAAATGAAGCAAATAAGGTAAAAGATAAATACGAAAGTCTTTTTAGCGAATGGAAATCTGACATTGTTTTTGAGACCCCCAATTATAAAGTTTGGGTAGGTAGTTTTAGAAACAGATTAGAAGCCGAAAGAGCTTTTACACGACTTCACAATGAATTTAAAAGTGCTATTATTTTTAAGCCTTAAAAAGGCTCAAAAGATGAAATAAAAAAAGCGACTTGAGTTTTTCAAGTCGCTTTTTTTTATTGAATATAAGTTTCGCTTTATTTAAGCGTTTTTTTCACCTCCACTTCTCGGTAAGCTTCAATTACATCACCTTCTTTAATATCGTTGTAATTCTTCACCTGCATACCACAATCGTAACCTTTGGAAACTTCTTTCACATCATCTTTAAAGCGTTTCAAGGAAGCCAATTCTCCGGTGTAAATTACTACACCTTCTCTAATCAACCTCACACCGCTACTTCTGTAAATTTTTCCGCTGGTTACCATACAACCCGCAATGGTTCCTATTTTAGAAATCTTAAAGGTTTCCCTAATTTCTGCAGTACCGGTAACTTCTTCCTTCAATTCCGGAGAAAGCATACCTTCCATCGCATCTTTCAAGTCGTTAATCGCATCGTAGATGATAGAATACGTTCTAATATCTATTTCTTCACGGTCTGCTACTTGACTGGCATTTCCTGCCGGTCTTACATTGAACCCAATAATTATCGCATCTGAAGCGGAAGCTAACAACACATCACTTTCTGTAATTGCTCCAACTCCTTTATGAATAATATTCACCTGAATTTCTTCAGTAGATAATTTCTGGAAACTATCGGTTAAGGCTTCCACAGAACCATCCACATCACCTTTCAAGATAATATTTAGTTCTTGGAAATCACCAAGTGCAATACGTCTACCAATTTCATCTAAGGTAATATGACGCTGTGTTCTTACACTTTGCTCACGTTGTAGCTGAGTACGCTTAGCAGCAATTTCTTTTGCTTCACGCTCATCTTCCATCACCGTAAATTTATCTCCTGCTTGTGGTGCTCCATCAAGACCTAAAATAGATACCGGTGTTGATGGACCTGCCTCTTTTATATTGTTACCACGTTCATCATGCATCGCTTTAATTTTACCACTAGTGGTACCTGCTAACACATAATCACCAATTTTAAGCGTTCCTGCCTGAACAAGAATGGTAGACACATAACCTCTACCTTTATCTAGATAAGCTTCTACTACCGCTCCGGAAGCTAACTTATCTGGATTGGCTTTTAATTCTAAGATTTCAGCCTCTAAAAGAACCTTTTCCAATAATTCTTGAACGCCGGTTCCTTGTTTTGCTGAAATATCTTGTGATTGAACTTTACCCCCCCAGTCTTCTACTAATAAATTCATAGAAGCAAGCTTTTCTTTAATTTTATCTGGATTAGCTGTTGGCAAATCTACTTTGTTAATCGCAAAAATGATAGGAACTCCAGCAGCTTGCGCGTGGGAAATCGCTTCTTTGGTTTGTGGCATCACATCATCGTCTGCCGCAATTACAATCACTGCGATATCGGTAACTTGTGCACCACGAGCCCTCATCGCCGTAAAGGCTTCGTGACCCGGTGTATCTAAAAATGCAATTTTTTGACCACTATCCAGCTCTACTCCGTAGGCTCCAATATGCTGGGTAATACCACCACTCTCACCGGCAATTACATTAGCTTTACGAATGTAATCCAACAAAGAGGTTTTACCGTGATCTACGTGACCCATTACCGTTACGATTGGAGCACGAGGTGATAAATCTTCCGGTGCATCTTCGTCTATATCAACGGTTTCTTCAAGATCTGCTGTTACAAATTCTACCTCGTAACCAAACTCTTCAGCAACAATAGATAAAGTTTCAGCATCTAATCGCTGATTCATTGTCACCATCATTCCTAAGGACATACAAGCAGAAATAACTTTTGTTACCGGCACATCCATCATAGTGGCAACTTCACTTACGGTAACAAACTCGGTTACTTTAAGTGTTTTGCTTTCTTGCTCTAATTGAGCCTGTTCTTCTTCGGTTTTTTGACGGTGCTGATCCCTCTTATCCCTTCTATATTTTGCACCTTTACCTTTAGAAGATTTACCCTGAAGTTTTTCTAGAGTTTCTCTAATTTGTTTTTGTACTTCTTCTTCTGTAGGCTCTTCTTTAGTAACTTTCTTTCTAGTTCTCTTTTTATTGCCTTTATTGAAGTTTCCTTTTTTATTGTTACCTCCGCCAGAATCTTTACTAATTCTTCTTCTGCGCTTCTTCTTATTACCTTTATCTGAAGATTTTTCGTTTTTCTTATCGTCTTTTTTCTTCGCAGGCTTTTTAAACTGACTTAAGTCGATTTTTTCTCCCGTAAAGTTAGGACCATCGAGTTTTTGGTATTTGGTTTCCACTCGATCTTCCTTAGGCTCACCTGGAGTGCTTTCAGTTTCTTTTTTAGCTGAAGAAGCCACTGGTTTTTTAGCAGCGGCAGGCTCAGATTTTTCTTGCTTTTGAGGTTGAGGCTTCTCTGACTTTTTCTCTTCTTTTTTCGGCTCTTGTGGTTTAGGCTTTTTATCTTTTTCAAGATCGATTTTCCCAACCTGTTTGGGACCATCCAATTTACCTTTAGCCTTCACTATACGCTCTTGCTCCTTTTCCTCCTCTTCTTTCTTTTTACGCTCTTCTTCTAGTTTGCGTAATTTTTCCTGTTGCTCTTTTTCCCGAGCTAGACGAAGTTCTTCTTTCTCTTTCTTACGCTCTTCGCTTACTTCTTTAGAAGCTACTTTCTTACTTTTATCCGTTTGAAATTTTTCAAAGAGAACCTGATAAACTTCACCTGAAATTTTAGCGGTAGGACGTGCATCAATATCGTACCCCTGTGAAGAAAGATACTCCACAGCGCGGTCTAATGAAATATTAAATTCACGTAATACCTTATTTAATCGCACATTTTTTGCTTCAGCCATAAATTGCCTCTAAATTAACCTCTTTATTCTTAATATTATTGACTAATGGTTCAACTTAATAAATAATTAACCTTAGTCTTCAAATTCTTCTTTTAAGATTTGGATTACATTTTGAATGGTTTCTTCTTCCAAATCTGTCATTTTCACTAAGTCGCTTATATCTTTTTCGATAATGCTTTTTGCGGTATCTAAACCAACACGTGAAAATTCTTTAATTACCCAATCTTCGATCTCATCGTCAAACTCCCTTAACTCTACATCTTCTTCGGCTTCGCCATCTCTGTAAACATCAATTTCATAACCGGTTAGAAGGCCTGCTAATCTTATATTGTGACCTCCACGACCAATTGCCTTAGAAACTTCTTCGGGCTTCAACATTACTTCTGCCGTTTTATTTTCGTCGTCAATTTTTACAGACATTACTTTGGCAGGACTTAAAGCTCTGGTGATTAACAATTGATTGTTAGTGGTATAATTAATAACATCAATATTTTCATTTCCTAATTCACGAACAATTCCGTGAATTCGAGACCCCTTCATTCCTACACAAGCTCCAACAGGATCAATTCTATCGTCATAAGAATCTACGGCCACTTTTGCTTTTTCACCCGGGATTCTTACTACTTTTTTAACAGTAATCAGTCCATCAAAAACTTCTGGGATTTCTTGCTCAAATAATTTTTCCAAGAAAACAGGTGCTGTCCTAGAAAGGATAATTATAGGTTTATTCCCCTTTAATTCTACACTTTCTATCACCCCTCTTACATTTTCCCCCTTTCTAAAGAAATCTGAAGGAATTTGTCTATCCTTTGGCATTACCAATTCGTTACCTTCATCATCCAATAAAATGATGGCACGATGACGAATGTGATGAACCTCAGCACTATAAATTTCCCCTTCTAATTCTTTAAACTGTTTGTAGATATTAGTGTTATCGTGCTCATGAATTTTAGATATTAAGTTTTGCCTTAATGCTAAAATCGCTCTTCTCCCTAAGTCAATTAACTTTACTTCTTCAGAAACGTCTTCTCCAACTTCAAAGTCAGGTTCAATTTTTCTAGCCTCGGAGAGTGAAATTTCTTGGTTATCGTCTTCAACCTCACCATCTGCCACAACGACTCTATTTCTCCAAATTTCTAAATCCCCCTTATCCGGGTTTATAATTATATCAAAATTATCGTCTTCTCCAAATTTCTTTTTCAGAGCATTTCTAAACACATCCTCCAAGATCGCCATTAAGGTTACACGATCTATCAACTTATCATCTTTAAATTCTGAAAAAGAATTAATTAGCTCGATATTCTCCATATCAAAAACAGATTAAAATGTTATCTTCACTTTTGCTTCTACAATTTCTGCGTATGTTAATGCAGCTTCTTTCTTAACGGTTACCTTACCTTTACCAACCGGTTTGGGCTCCCTTGCTTTCCAAGTTAAGGTAATTCCTTCGTCGGTAACAGCTTCTAAATTCCCTTCAAATTGTTGCTCTTCAGTTTTTACTTCCAGCTTTCTCCCTATATTCTTTTTATATTGTCGGGCAATTTGCAAGGGCGAAGTTGCTCCTGCGGAAGTTACTTCCAGAGAAAAATCTTCTTCTTCCCTATCTAAGTTGTGTTCAATTTTTCTGCTGACTGCTATGCAATCGTTCACCGATACGCCTTTATCACCATCTATAACAACCAAAATCTGGTTATCACCCTTGATTTCAAATTCAATTAAAAATAGTGACGGGTTTTCTTCTAGCGCTTCTTCAATGAGTCTTTTTACTACTTCTTCCCGCATGAAAAATTTTTATAAAAAGAGGGGACTAGATTGTCCCCTCAATATTCATCTTTAACTTCCGCTTGCAAATATAGTAAAATTTTTGACTTAATAAACCTGATTACCAACTAATTTATTAGTAACTTTACTCTAAAGAAATAAATACCTAAAACTTTAATCTAATTATGAAAAAAATTCTTGTTCCAACCGACTTTTCTGAGCAAGCAGACTACGCATTAGAAACTGCTACTCAACTAGCTCGAAAATATGATAGCGAGATTTACCTTTTACACTTACTGGAACTTCCGGAACAATTTATTGACCCTGCTTCTAGCGGAAATAACCAAGTACCGGAAACCATATTTTTCATGAAAAAAGCGCATGAAAAATTTGAAGAGGTAAAACAACGGGAAATTTTAAAAGGGATTCCTGTGTATGAAGCTGTTATTTTCAAAGAAACCTTTAAAGGTATTCTTGAAGTTGGCAAAAAAAATGATTGCGATTTAATTGTAATGGGCTCTCATGGCGCTAGCGGATTTCAAGAAGTTTTTATAGGATCTAACACTGAAAAAGTGGTAAGAAATTCTGAAATTCCAGTATTGGTGATTAAAGAGAAAACCGATATTTTAAACGTAAAAGATTTAGTTTTTGCCTGCGATTTTGTTCCTAATGTAAAAAACTCATTTGTAGAAGCGACCAAATTTGCTGAAAAAATTGGAGCTAAAATACATTTGGTTTACATTAATACTGCTAATAAGTTTAAAACGACCGAATACCTTGAGAAAAAGATGAACAAATTTTTAGAGGGTGTCGATTTTAAAGATTACACCTTAAATGTGTATAACGCAGAATCTATTGAAAAGGGGATTTTAAAATTTGCTGCTAAAACAGATGCCGACTTAATAGGAATTAGCACTCACGGCAGAAAAGGATTAGCTCACTTTTTAAACGGAAGCATTAGTGAAGATTTAGTAAATCACTCTAAAACTCCAGTAGTTACATTTAAAATACAATAAGTGCTTTACGAAGCCCGGCTTCGATACACTTCCAGAAATAATTCCAAAAAGATTTGGTAGGGTCACGTTTAACTGCTTCCACCTGTTTTTCGGTCTCGCCATTCTTTTTGGAATTTTTCTTTACGGCAATATTGGCCAAAAAACTCATGATACCATTTTTCTCTGAAGAACCTTTTTTAAGCACCTCTACCTTAAAATCTTCATAATCTATACTTAAATCTCCGCTTGCTTGAGTGCTACTCCCCCTAAAATTAAAATAAAGTTCATTCACCTGTCCATAAGTTTTCATACCAAATGCCGGCACAAAAAATGAATTTATAGATTCTTGCGGAATGTTATAACTGTTTCCACTTATCGTAAAAACATCATTGGGGTTATTTACTTCAAAACTCCAATCAACATGAATAGGAGACTTGCCCATAAATTGAGATTGAATAGAAATTTTGGTTTCAGGAAAATCCTTTCTATCTAGATTTTTGTTGGTGACTTGCGCGATATCTGCATTTAAATCTTGAAAGAATAATTTTCCGGGCGGTCTGGATTTTTGAATTAATTCTTCATATTGAATGTATGCCCGTTTAATTTTCACACTATCTATGGCTAATTTCAGCTTTAAATTCCGTAGCATTTTGCTGTACAAATCCTTTTTTCTAGTATCGTCTTTAACGGTTTTATCACGATAGATGGTAAAATACATGGAATCTAAAATCACTTTTTTTGCATCAAATTCGTTTCCGGAATCGTTTAATGTTAAATCGTAATCTTCTATGCTGAATTTCTTCAGGTTTAAATTCATTAAGTCTTTTTCATACGGAATTACCTCCACATAATCTTCCCTAGAAAAACGGGGTTTAAAATCGAGTTGGGACAATTCAACCTGAGAAGGGGTCAACTTCACCTTTTTTACCGCAATATCTTGCAACTGATTAATAGTATAATCTAATTGGGAAAGTTGCACTAAAAAGTTTTTATATTGAAAAGGTATCTTTTGATTTAACGTATTTGCATTTACTCCTACAGAATCTATTTGTAAAGAAAAATTAGCAACGTTCAATTTCCTTAAACTGTCTTGCTGAAAGGAGAACTTCCCCTCTTGAACTTCTACATTTTTTACGACTACTTCTTTTTGAAACTTTAATTTATTGGATTTTTTTGCTGAAGTAGAATCTTTTGATGAATTGGAAGAGATGATTTCTATAACAGGTTGATGAATTTTCAGTTCATCTACCATTATTTTTTTATTCATTAGATATTGATAGTAACTGAAACCAGAAGCACTAATGTTGTCAGTTTGAATTTTTCTCCCGTTTTTATTGAATTTAGGCTGAAGTATTTTCACACTACCTTCCCATAAATTCACATTTACTTCCTTGAATTCTATTTCCTTTTGAAGAAAATTTTCAATCTTATTTTCAGCAATGTTTTGGAGTATAAAATAAGCCACTATAAGAATGGCTATAAGAATGGTAAGGATAATTAAAAACTTCTTCACAAGGTGTCATTTTGCTACCTAATTTATTATTCTTTTTCATTTTAAAATTCTATTTAAGAGTTTTTAACTTAAAAACATTTAGTAATGTTACTCGTCAAGTTAAATTTGCGCTAAATAATTTTAAACCCTGTATTTAAAGGCATCCAAACATTATATTTGCAACAAACCAATAACTAAAAAATGTTTGCCAAATTCGCCTTCTTCTTGATTTTTATAATTGCCGAAATAGCTTTGGGAGTTTACAGTCTGGCGATGAGCGAAAGTTTAATGGCAAAGTTTTTATTCTTTTTACTATCCGCAATAATTGTTTGTGCTTTAGTAGTAAAACTATCCAATCATTTACTTCCCGACGACGATAGAAGGAAAAAGCAACTTAAAGAAAAGACTGAATAGTTTACGTATCTTCGTTTTCTTTTTAAAACCTTTCTATGCAAATTACCTGTATCTCCGATACCCATAACCTTCATGACAAACTTATTATCCCCGAAGACGGTGATGTAATAGTTCATGCCGGAGATATCACTGAAGGCGGAACGAAACGGGAATTACACAATTTTTTTGAATGGTTTGCTCAACTCAATTTTACCCACAAAATCTGTATTGCAGGAAATCACGATTTTTTTTTGGAGGATCTTTCAGAAAAGGAGATGAAAAAACTAATTCCCGCTAATGTTACTTACCTAAAGGATTCTGGAATCACTATCGACGGACTTAAGTTTTGGGGCTCTCCTTATATTCCATTTCAACAGAATTGGGCATTTACTAAATCACCTACTGAAATTGAAGAGCATTGGAAAAAAATCCCTAACGACACCGACATTCTAATCACCCACACGCCTCCCAAAGGAATTTTAGACATTACCAATTATGAAGTGGAAGTAGGTTGTCCCGCACTGAAAAATGAAATAAGAAAGAAAAAACCAAGCATTCATATTTTTGGGCATTTGCACGATAATTATGGAAAAGTAAAACGTAAAGACATTACCTATATTAATGCAACTTCTTTTTACAATCATCTGCAATTAACCAATTTACCCATTCAGGTAGAAATTCCCGATTAAATTAAATATTTCTAAAATGATAGTTAATTATATGCTAATCAACATTTCCTTAAAACATTTTTAAGAAGATATCTTTTAAGTTTATCGTAGTAAAAAAATTAATGCTATGAAAACTACTTATAAAAACAATGCTATCTTACAAGAAATGAATAAGCTTATCTCTTCTAGCTGTCACCAAATAAACCCTAAGCTAGAAAAGTTTCAACAAGCATTAATCAAAAAGCATTTTGGAGCACTGGAAGTCAGTAACGATTCATTGAATAAAGAGGTTCATTTAAAGCTAATGGTAAAAGAAGGACAATACACCAATGTAGTGGTTCAATACAATAACTTTGAAGAGTTTCTAAAATCATGTTTGGAAGACGATTTGGGCAATTTAAGTTTTTACCAAAACATGCTTACTTTTTATAATACCAATGTAGACGTTGCATAAAGTATTAAAAAACAATAAATATATTATTATAATCTTCAAATTCACTTAGAAGAGAACTATGCCCTGAAAGCGCAAATATTTATAACTCCTGAGGATTATTTTTGAATCTTTCGAGAAATTCGAACTTTCAACTTATTTAACATACTCTTTAGATTCAATTTTGGTTCGTATTCAATATGTATATTAACGTAATCAGAACTAACATTTTCTAAAAATTTAGATTAAAGATTACGACAGAGTAGTCGAATATCTTCTATCTGATAACAATATATGGTCACTTAAACTATGTGATAAGTTGTATACTTACAGTACAATTCACTTTTCCTCAATAACTTATATTCCGAAAATATAGATTTTCCATAATACTTAAATACTTAAGCGCTACAATCAATAGTAAAATTTAAATACTTGATTATAAAATAGTAAAGTTACACCTTACAGGTTTTGAAAACCTGTAGGGACTTTTTATCCCTAATCCATATTAGTTTTCGACTCAAAATACCATAGGTCATCAAGACCTGAAGTATAAAACCAGACTTCCAGCAAGATTTCCAAAACCTTGCATGTATGATTAAAACCTTTTATTTTTAGGAATTTTTGTTACAAAACATATCATAAATTTGAAAATAGTAGAAAAACATATTGTTCCTAAAATTCAAAACTCAATTAGATTACAGGAATATGCTTCTTCTGTTTTTAAGACGATTACTACGCGTAGCGGAATTAAAAAGACCATTAAAAAACAACTGATTCTTATTAACGGAAAACCAGCCAATACCGGAGATTGGATAGAAGAGGGACAAGTGTTGGAATTATTAGCAGAAGAACTTCCACAAAAAAAAGTTTTCCGACTGGATTTAAAAGTAATTTTCGAAGACCAATTTTTAGCGGTTATTGCAAAACCTTCTGGCTATCCCACCAATGGAAATTACTTTAAAACCATTGAGAACGCACTTCCTTACAATCTAGAAAATTCGACAGAAAAAGATGCACTTCCCTACCCTATTCCTGCACATCGATTGGACAATCCCACCAGCGGACTTTTACTCATCGCCAAAACCAAAAATGTTCAGGTAAAGTTGAATCAAGCTTTTGAACAAAAAGAAATTCAGAAATCATATTTAGCGATAGTTTCAGGAGAAATTTCAGAGTCGGGAATTTTCAATATTCCTATTGAAGGAAAATCAGCAGAAACAAAGTTTCAAATGAAGAAAACCTTCAGTAAAAATGAAAAAACTTATTCCTTAGTAGAATTATTTCCAACTACCGGAAGAACACATCAAATTCGAATTCATCTAAGTAAAAATGTAAATCCAATTGTTGGTGATGAAGTGTATGGCTCTTCAGAAAAAGTAAAAGGAATTTTATTGGCGGCTCATTCGCTAGCATTCACTCATCCCATCAGTAAGAAATCACTTCATTTTGAAAATACTTTTCCGAAGAAATTTGAAAAGTTTATGAGCTGAAAATTTTATGCTTTTGTAGAAGCTTAACAAAATTTTGGTAACAATTGTCGTGCCAATTTCGTTAATTTTGTAGTAAGCAATTGAACAAACCATGCTAAAGCAACAATTAAAATTTAAATTATCACAAAAGCTATCGCCGCAACAAATACAGCTCATGAAGCTTATTCAGTTGCCTACGCAAGCTTTTGAACAACGAGTAAAGCAAGAATTGGAAGACAATCCTGCTTTAGATAGTGGCAAAGAAAAATCTGATGAGTACGAATTTGAAGATGAATTTAAGAATGAGGACCAAGACAATGACTCTGAAGTAATTGAAACAGAAATAGATGTAGATGAATATTTAAGCGATGACGAAATACCAAGTTATCGTTTACAAGCTAATAATTATAGTAAAGATGATGATGAAAAAACGGTTCCTTATGCTTCCGGGACTAGTTTTTCTCAGCATTTAAAAACGCAATTGCAAACCTTTCGACTGAAAGAGGAAGAAATGAAAATTGCCGAATTTTTAGTGGGAAGTGTAGATGAAAGCGGTTACATAAGAAGAGATGTGCCCGATATTGTAGATGATTTGGCTTTCACACAAAACGTGTACACCGATGAAGAAACGGTGGAACGAATTTTTAAAATTGTGCATCAATTAGATCCAGCGGGTGTGGGAGCAAGAAGTTTACAGGAATGTTTGCTTATCCAGTTGAAAAGAAAAAATGAAACTGCAAGTGTAGAGTTAGCTGAAAAAATACTAGAAGAGGCCTTCGACCAATTTACCAAAAAGCACTACAAAAAGTTATTAGCAAAATTTGATATTACGGAAGACCAACTTCGGGATGCTATTGATGAAATTGAACATCTAAACCCGAAGCCCGGCGGAGCTTATTCCGGTAATTTAAAACCAGTAGAACATGTTACGCCAGACTTCACCATCAAAATAAAGGATGGAGAGCTAGAACTTTCGCTTAATGGGAGAAATGCTCCTCAAATGCACGTGTCCCGGGAGTATAGCAATATGTTGAAAGGCTATAAAGAATCTAAAAAGAAAACCAAAGAGCAGAAAGATGCGGTGATGTTTATCAAGCAAAAACTGGACGCTGCTAAATGGTTTATTGAAGCGATACGACAACGCCAAGAAACACTTTTTGTAACGATGAGCGCGATTATGCACCATCAAGAAGAATATTTTTTAAGTGGTGATGAGCGTGACTTAAAACCGATGATTTTAAAAGATATCGCGGAAGAAATTGAAATGGATGTTTCTACCGTTTCGCGTGTTGCCAACAGTAAATATGTAGATACACCTTACGGAACGAAGCTCATTAAAGAATTCTTTTCAGAATCGATGAAAAACGACCAAGGCGAAGATGTTTCGACTCGGGAAATTAAGAAGATTTTAGAAATTACGGTGGGTGAAGAAGACAAGAAAAAGCCTTTAACTGACGAGAAACTTTCTAAAATTTTAAAGGACAAAGGTTATCCTATTGCGAGAAGAACAGTTGCTAAATATCGTGAACAACTCGATATTCCTGTAGCTCGATTGCGTAAAGAAATTTAAATGAAGGGATTTATCAAACTGGCGTCCTATATATTTCACCCGATATGGATGCCGCTTTTAGGAGCATTGATTTTCTTTGAAATTACTCCACGCTTTTTTCCCGAATCTGTCGTGAAGGCTAAACTTTTGGCAGTAAGTATTCTTACAATCTTTATTCCTATAGTTTTTTATTTCCTTTTGAAAAATTTACGACTAGTAAATAATATGATGCTAAAAACAGCGCAGGAACGCCGACTCCCATTGCTGTTTTTTTGTTTGGTAATTTTAACGGTGATTAATTTTATTCTACCCGAACAGCAATACATAGCGCTATTTTACTTTTTCAGCGGAATACTATACACTTCTATGCTAGGTCTACTATTGGTAATTTTCAAGTTTAAAGTCAGCCTGCATATGATGGGAATTTCAGGAGTAGCTGTATTTCTTATATGTTTAAGCATTACATATGGAGTCAACTTAAATTATCTTATCGCCTTTGCTTTATTCGCAATAGGTTGGACAGCGACTTCCCGTCTTCAACAAAAAGCACATTCCAATCTAGAATTAATTACAGGTACTATTATTGGTGCTTTTCCTCAATTTATACTTTTAATTGGGAAAAATATCATTTTATAAAATATAGAAAGTGAATCCAATTTTTAAAGGATGTAAACCTATTTGCTGTCCAGATTCATAGGTTTGAGCGTCAAATAAAGGGTTTAAGCTGTAGTAAAAATGAAAATTGAAGGTATTGTAGCCAAATGTAAACATCGCTCCATAACGCCACCTATTTAATTCTTCCACTTTCGTTTGAATTACATTATTGGAAGTTCCTTCATATTTAGATTTAAAATGATAAAGATAACTTACTTTAAATCCGGCATAAATTCTCCAAAACTTATAAGTAGATGGAGTACTACTTCTCCATCTTAATTCCAATGGAGCTTCCAGTAAATATGTGGTAAATCGATTGCTAGAATAATCATAATCTTCATCTAACGCAATAAAAAGACTTTCGTCATTTTCAGTTTCCGTAACTAGCAGGTTTTGTCCGTAAGTATTTATACTCCATCCTAGTCCCGGGGCAACAGCAAAAGTACGCGCTTTATTTACGGGAATATCTCTTAAGTAGCCCGCTTGAAACCCGCCAGAAAAACCAGATTGATCTATACTTTTTGGTTTACTTAAAAGCAGATTAAAAGTAAACCCTAAGTAAAACTGATCTTCCCGATAGAGACTATCTTCTACTCGCTCGCCTACTACAATAGAATCGTTTTCTTTGCGAGGTTGAACCTCTTGAGCGATGAGGTCTGAAATCACTACAAAAAATAGAAGAAGAATTAATTTTAATTTCATAGGAAAAAGATAATCAAAATAATGCGTTGAAAATAAAAACATCCAACTAATCTATAGTTGGATGTTTTTTATATATGCTAACAACAAGTAAGTTTTATTGCATATTTTGTGCGGCATCACCAGTTCTGGTCGTATAATTTATACGATAAGCTTCTGCTTTTCTTAGTTCATATTTGATATCTGAAACTAAGCCCATATTGGTTTCCTGATCTACCTTTAAAGCAGTTGTCAATTTATTCTGCAACTCTTCTCGCTTAGATTCTTTTTCCTGAATAATAAATTGTTTGATATCTCCTAAGTCGGCAAACTTATCATTAAGCTGAATTCTTGCCTCTGTACCAAACTGACTCTGATATCTAGCACTGGGTTTCCCGGCATAAATATACATTACGGCATCTTTCTTTTGTAACTTCTCTACTTGGTCTGCAAAAGGTAATTCATTTTGAATCATCAAAGTTGTTTCCCTCATTGTCGTCGCAACCATAAAGAAGAATAAAAGCATAAATACAATATCTGGTAAAGATGCTGTTGATATTGCCGGCAAATCACCGCTTTTTTTCTTTTTAAATTTAGACATAATATTTTTTTGTTAGTGTCTTAACTTATTTTACCTCTTTAGGATCTGCTTCAGAAAGTTTTAAAGGATACATTTCTCGAATTTTCTTAATCTTTTCCTCAAGCAATTCTTTATTCCCTTCATAACCTCCATCATTGAAATTCGCTTCCATCGTGGTAAAGTTCTCACCGTATAAACGTTGAGCTTCACGATTTCTAAGCGTATTATACGCAGCTACCAATTCATTTTGAACGGCAATATAAGTTGCATATTCTGTTTCACGTACGTGCTGAAGAATAACTACCGCCTTTATTGGATTGTCTGAAGATTTAACACTTCTATCACCTTGACAGTATTCACAATCTTGACCTCCATTATCAATAAACTCGATAGCGGCTTGTCTTATCTCTTCCACATCCATATCATTCTCTTCTCCCTTAGTCTCAACAAGAATATCATTATTTTGATTAATTAAAACCTTAAAGATATTCTTTTTCTTAAGTTGTGGAGGCTCAGTTTCATCTTCAATTGGCGGTAACTTTCTATTAATCCCAGCATCGGTTTCAATAGTAGTTGTCACCAAGAAGAAGATAAGCAGTAAGAATGCGATGTCTGCCATCGATCCTGCATTTACTTCTGGTGCACTTCTTTTTGCCATAACTTATTTTGCTAATTTTTTAACTCCTGAGAAAACCATTGCTCCAATAGCTACTGCTGCAAGGATATAAAACACGATCAATCCAGCTCCTACCCATTGAGAACCTGATGCGGTTACTTCACTTGCATCGATACCTGCAGGTACTTCTGAAGAAGCTAACAAATACCCTGCCAATACAATTACAGCAAAAACTCCAATAGACAATAAGGTCTTTTTAATATCACCGTGAATTAAATCTTTTACTACAGAAATAACTACCAATAATACTACTGCTGCCATCACAAAATAAGACAGGAACATGAATGGAGCCAATACGCTTCCTTGCGTATCTGCCGAAGCTTCTATCGCATCGTCACCGGTAATAATTATTCTTGCAAGAAGCACAAGCCCAATTACACCAATAACAATGGCTAAATATTTTAAAACTTTATGTAAAGTCATAATTTATATTCTATTAAATTATTTTTTTCTTTTATAAGCTACTAAGATATCAATTAAAGTAATTGATGCATCTTCCATATCGTTAACGATACTGTCGATTTTTGCAATAATGTAGTTATAAAAAATCTGAAGGATAATTGCTACAATAAGACCGAATACAGTTGTTAAAAGTGCAATTTTAATACCTCCTGCCACTAATGCTGGTTGCATATCTCCTGCAGCCTCAATTCTATCGAAAGCTTCAATCATACCAATTACCGTACCCATGAAACCAAGCATTGGTGCTAATGCGATAAATAAAGAAACCCAAGATACGTTTTTCTCTAATTGTCCCATCTGCACACCTCCGTAGGCTACTACTGCTTTTTCAGCAGACTCTAAACTCTCATCTGCTCTATCTAAACCTTGGTAATAGATAGAAGCAACAGGACCTTTTGTATTTCTACAAACATCTTTTGCAGCTTCTACGCCACCACTATTTAATGCATCTTCTACTCGTTGTGCTAATTTCTTAGAGTTGGTAGTAGATAAGTTTAAGAAAATGATACGCTCGATAGCAATTGCCAATCCTAAGATCAAACAAAGAAGTACAATCCCCATAAATATTGGACCACCTTCAATAAAACGTCTTTTTAATTCTTGGTGAAAACTTACGTTTTCTTCGGTGGCATCGTCTGAAGCAGCTGTTTCGTCATCCTGAACGATATAACTTACAGCCGGAGCGAAATCGTTTACACTATTAGTCGCATTAACTTTTAGGCCAGTAGTGACCATAATTGTAGCGATTACCAAAATTGAAAATAATCTTTTCATTACTTGTTGTCTTAATTTAATTAGTTAAAGGGTTAAATATATAAAAATTATTACTCATTAAAAATGTAAATTTAGCAGAGAGGAAGGGATTCGAACCCTCGATACGCTTTTGGCGTATACACACTTTCCAGGCGTGCGCCTTCGACCACTCGGCCACCTCTCTATTAACTACTAAATATGAACATTGTTATTTAGGCGTGGCAAATAACAAAAAAAAAATTTTTCATTCAAGCCTACAACGTTAATTTTTCATGACATTTCGCCCCTAAGTGAGGTTTCAAAGATAGTTTTAAATACTTTTGGCGATAAATTTTTAGGAATTAAATACATTAATTTTGCCACTGCCGCTTCCGTGGTGATATCTTTTCCTGAGACTACACCCAAGGATTTCAGCTTTGTACTCGTTTCATAATGCCCCATAATCACACTACCGCCAACACATTGCGTAACATTCACCACCTTTATTCCTTTCTTAATAGCTTGCTTGATAATATCTGTAAACCATTTTTCATTACAAGCATTTCCACTACCATAGGTTTCTAGAACAATTCCTTTTAAGCTGTCTAAATTAATAAAATAAGACAAAGTTTTTTCATTAATCCCAGGAAAAAGTTTAATAATGATAATATTATTGTCCAATTCTTTATGAATGAAGAATTTTTTCCGGCCGTGTATCCGTTTCAACATGGCTTCATTTACCTGAAGCTCTACACCAGATTCAGCCAACGGCGGATAATTAGGCGAAGCGAAAGCTTCAAAATGAGAAGCATTTACTTTTGAGGTTCTGTTGGCACGATATAATTTGTATTCAAAATAAAGTCCTACTTCCCGAATCACACTTTTCCCATTTTTCTTCAATCCCGCCAACTGAATGGAAGTAATTAAATTTTCTTTAGCGTCGGTTCTTAAATCTCCAATGGGTAATTGCGAACCGGTGTAAATAATGGGTTTATTTAAGTTTTCAAACATAAAACTCAAGGCAGAAGCTGAATAGGCCATGGTATCGCTTCCGTGAAGCACGACGAAACCATCATAAGACTCGTAATTTTCTTCAACAATCTCAGCAATCTTCAAGTAATATTCCGGGTTCATATTGGAAGAATCAATAGGCTCTTCAAAACTTAGCGTTTCTATTTTATGCTCCAAATGTTTAAGCTCCGGAATGTTTTGTAACAATTCATCAAAATTGAAAGCTTTTAAAGCTCCGGTTTCATAATCTTTAATCATACCAATGGTTCCACCAGTATAAATCAACAGGATTTTAGAGATATTATCGTGCATGAAAATTTATTTTACATTGAAAACTTCTAAAGCGTTTTGTGTTGTGATGGTCGCAATCTGTTCTACTGAAATATCGTAAACTTCGGCTAATTTTTCAGCGACTTTTACCACATAAGCACTTTCATTTCTTTTTCCACGGAAAGGTTTGGGTGCTAAATAAGGTGAATCGGTTTCTAAAACGATATGTTTCAATTCTATTTCATTTAAAAACTGATCTATTTTTCCGTTTTTGAAAGTCACCACTCCACCTATTCCTAATTTCATATTGTAAGAAAGGGCTTGTTTTGCTTGCTCCAGAGTTCCTGTAAAACAATGAAAAATCCCGAAAAGTTCTTCTCCTTTTTCTTCTTCTAAAATTTCAAAAACCTCATCAAAAGCATTTCTACAATGAATCACGATGGGCAACTGATACTTTTTAGCTAATTGAATTTGCCTTCTAAAAGCATCTTGCTGAATCTGTAAAGTAGATTGATCCCAGTACAAATCGATCCCAATTTCTCCAATCGCATAAAATTTTCGCTTCGTTAATTCCTCTTCCACATGTTTTAATTCTTCCTCATAATTTTCTTTTACCGAGGTAGGATGAAGTCCCATCATCAAATATATACGATTGGGGAATGCTTTTTCTAAATCGTACATCGCTTCGGTAGTTTCAGAATCAATCGCCGGAATGTAAAATTTATCGACGCCATCTTTTATGGCGCGCTCAATCATTTCCGTTCGGTCTTCTTCAAAAGCATCGCTATACAAATGGGTATGTGTATCTATGAGTTTCATGGTCGCTTCAATTTATTATTGCTGAAAATGCTAAATTTTTAATGATCTTTCAATGAAAGTAAAGCTTTTTCATTTCGCAAAACTAATTTAAATTCTTCGTCTATCTTTGCCGAAAAAAGAAGAATGTCGAGCTTGCGAAAATTTTTAACAGAAAAAGGTTACCATAGAATTAAATTAACTACCACAGCCACCAATCACATAGAGCTGGTTGCTGAAATAAATGGCGTAGAAGGGAATTTTATTTTAGACACCGGAGCTTCCAGTTCGTGCGTAGGTCAAGATGTGGTAGAACATTTTAAACTTTTTGCAGAAGATAGCGACGTTCGAGCTGCAGGAGCAGGAGCTACCAATATGCTTACGCAGGTTTCAACCAAAAACCGTATTGAGATCAAGGATTGGAAAAAGAAAAAAATAGATTTGGTGGTTTTTGATTTAAGCCACGTAAACCAAGCTTTAACAGAACATGATGCTGAAAAAGTACACGGCATTATTGGTGCCGATATTTTAAAGAAAGGAAAAGCGGTGATTGATTACAAATCTAAATGTTTATTTTTAAAGTAAGATGTTACTCTAAAATTGATAAAACACAAAAAGCCTTGATTTTTCAATCAAGGCTTTTTTATAGAAATACGTTTTATTTTTATAATTCTAGGGCTTTCTTAATGTCGCCGTCCATTAATAATTCTTCTGGACTTTCTAAAGCTTCTTTTATGGCTACTAAGAAACCTACCGATTCTTTACCATCAATAATTCTGTGATCGTAAGAAAGCGCCAAGTACATCATCGGTCTAATTTCAACTTTACCATCAATCGCCACGGGACGCTCAATAATGTTGTGCATTCCTAAAATACCACTTTGTGGGGGATTAATAATTGGTGTTGAAAGCATTGAACCGAAAACCCCTCCGTTAGAAATAGTAAAGGTTCCGCCCGTCATTTCATCTACAGTGATTTTACCATCCCTAGCTCGAAGTGCCAAACGTTTTACTTCAGACTCAATTCCTCTAAAGCTTAAGTTTTCAGCATTTCTAATTACCGGCACCATTAATCCTTTTGGACCTGAAACGGCAATACTAATATCTTTATAATCGTAAGTAATCATTTCTTTACCATCGATCATACTGTTTACCGCAGGATATTGATCTAAGGCTCGAATGACTGCTTTGGTGAAGAAAGACATAAACCCTAAACTTACATCGTGCTTAGACTTAAAGTCTTCTTTGTATTTTTTTCTAAGTTCAAAAATAGCCGACATATCTGCTTCATTGAACGTAGTAAGCATTGCGGTTTCGTTTTTCGCACTTACTAAACGCTCTGCCACTTTACGGCGAAGCATCGACATTTTTTTGCGGGATTCGCTACGGTTTCCGTTACCTGGAGATCCCATCGATGGTTTGGCTTTTTCGGCATCCTCTTTGGTAATTCTACCATTTTTACCGGTACCTTTTACATCTTTGGCGTCTATCTCCTTTTCATCTAAAATTTTCTTAGCTGCCGGAGAAGGAGTTCCTGTAGCGTAATTTTTATCGTCCTGTTCTTGATCTGGAGTAGAAGGTTTAGAAGGCTTTTCAGTCTTTGCATCTGCTTTGTCACTATCATCATCTTCAGCTTCTTCCTGTCGTTCTGCTTCTTCTTTCTCTGCAGATTCTCCACCACCAGGTTTTTCTGCTTCGGTATCGATTAAACAAACCACTTCTCCTACTTGCACAGCGTCACCTTCTTCTGCTTTCAAAGTAATAATTCCGCTTGCTTCTGCAGGGAGTTCTAGCGTTGCTTTATCACTATCTACTTCTGCAATAGCTTGATCTTTCTCTACATAATCACCATCTTCTACAAGCCATTCTGCTATTTCAACTTCTGTAATTGATTCCCCTGGTGAAGGGACTTTCATTTCTAAAGCCATAATCTAAATAATTTCGGTATCGTATTTCTAAAGTTAGTCATTAATTGTTTTATCGAACACACTATCGATTACTCTTTCGTGTCTTCGCTTAAATCTTACAGCACTTCCTGCTGCTGGAGAACCGTAGAACTTCCTGCTACATACTCTAAAATCTCTCATTTCTTTTAAATGAAGTAATAAATGAGAATATGCACCCATATTTCTTGGTTCTTCTTGAGCCCAGACTAAGTCGTCTGCATTTTCATATTTCTTGATGACTTCTAAAATTCGACTGGTAGGAATTGGGAACAATTGTTCTAACCTAACTAAAGCCACATCATCACGTTCTTCTTTTTCTTTTCTATCTAAAAGGTCGTAATAAAATTTACCGGTACAGAAAACCAAACTTTTAATTTTGCTGGTATCGGCTTCTTCATCATCTATTACGGTTTGGAAACTTCCGTTGGCCAATTCTTCTTTCGTAGAAACTACCTTGGAATGCCTTAATAAACTTTTAGGAGTAAAAACAATGAGCGGTTTTCTAAATCCTACTTTTACCTGTCTTCTTAGTAAATGAAATAAGTTTGCCGGTGTGGTTACATCTGCTACATACATATTGTCTTTTGCACAAAGTTGTAGGTATCTTTCCATTCTTGCGGAAGAGTGTTCTGCCCCTTGTCCTTCATAACCGTGCGGTAAAAACATCACCAATCCGTTTTGCAACTTCCATTTATCTTCTGCTGCAGAAATATATTGGTCAATCATAATTTGGGCACCGTTACTAAAGTCTCCAAATTGTGCTTCCCAAATAGCCAATGTTTTCGGATTGGCCATAGCATAACCATAATCAAAACCTACTACTGCATATTCTGAAAGTAATGAATTGTAGATGTACAAATGACCTTGCTCTTCTGCAATTTGATTATGCAATACAATTTCTTCTTCACTTTCTTCTACTTTCAATACAGCGTGACGGTGAGAGAATGTACCACGTTCAGAATCTTGCCCGGTCATTCTTACATTATGGCCTTCTTTAAGAAGTGTTCCATAAGCAAGAAGTTCTCCCATTCCCCAATCAAGTTTATTTTTATCAAAATACATTTCATGACGTAAGTTGATAAGCTTTTTAACTTTCTTAAGGAACTTTTTGTCTTCCGGTAGCTGAGTAATTTTTTCAGCGACCTCGGTTAATTCATCTAGATCTACTCCCGTATTGACGGTTTCCATCATATCACTTTCAGTTCCGTAAGAAAAGCCTTCCCATTCATCTTGCATGATGGGGAAAATCTGTGTCGTTTCTTCTTTACGTGAACTTTCTAAGTCTTCTTCTAATTTTTTCTTGTAATCTTCTTCTAGTTTTTCAACATAGCCTTTATCGATAACTCCATCTTTCAACAATATTTCAGCATAGATATCTCTTGGGTTATCATGCTTTGCTATGGCTTTATAAAGTTTTGGCTGTGTAAATCGTGGTTCGTCACCTTCATTATGACCATACTTTCTATAGCCTAATAAATCGATAAATACGTCCCTGCCAAATTCCATTCTAAAATCGAGGGCAAAAAGCATCGCGTGGACTACTGCTTCTACATCATCTGCATTAACATGCAATACCGGCGAAAGGGTCACTTTACCAACATCGGTACAGTAAGTAGAAGACCTACCATCAAGATAGTTAGTGGTAAATCCAATCTGATTGTTCACCACAATATGAATAGTTCCTTCAGTGCGATAACCTTCTAATTGCGACATTTGAACAGTCTCGTAAACCACTCCTTGCGCAGCAATCGCGGCATCCCCATGAACTATAATTGGAAGTACATTTTTTGGCGAACCTAAATAATGACCATCTTGTTTTGCTCGCGCAATACCTTGCACTACAGGCCCTACGGTTTCTAAATGAGAAGGATTGGGAGCAATATTCAGGTTAATTTCTTTACCACTATCTGTAGTGCGACAAGAAGTCCAACCTAAGTGATATTTCACATCACCATCGAATATTTCTTGTTCATAATCTTTACCATCAAATTCGCTAAAGATATATTCTGCACTTTTCCCAAAAATATTGGTCAAGGTATTTAAACGCCCTCTATGCGCCATACCCATCACAAATTCTTTTACATCTTTTTCAGCTGCTGCTTCAATTAAAGCATCTAATGCCGGAATTAAACTCTCGTTCCCTTCTAAAGAGAAACGCTTTTGCCCAACATATTTTCTATGTAAGAAATTTTCAAAAGAAACCGCTTCGTTTAGCTTCTTAAGAATATGCTTTTTTTGGTCTGCAGGAAATTCCGGATGGTTTTCATTAACATTCAATCTTTTTTGAATCCATTGAATTTCTTCCGGTTTTCTAATATACATGTATTCAATACCAATAGATTCACAATAAATCTTTTTAAGGTGTTGAATGATATTTTTTAAAGAAGTGGTTCCTATTCCTAAAATTTCCCCAGCAGAAAATTCGGTATCTAAATCGTCTTGAGAAAGCCCAAAATTTTCAACATCTAAGGTTGGGGTATATTTTCGCCTTTCCCTTACAGGATTGGTTTTGGTGAATAGGTGACCTCTGGTTCTATAACCATCGATTAATTGCACTACCTGAAACTCTTTCTTTACATTCTCAGGAATATTTACTACAGCTCCTTCTTCAGAGGCTATTGCCTGCTCGCCATCGATTGCTGCTTCTTTCCCAAAATCAAAACCTTGAAAAAAGGCTCTCCAACTAGGTTCTACACTATCAGGAAATTGTAAATATTGGTCGTAAAGTTCTGCAAAGTAAGCGGTGGGTGCCGCGTTTAGAAATGAAAATTGATCCATAAAATAGGAAAATACACTTATGTTTTTAAAACAATGTCAAAAATACAATTTTTACAAGATATAGCTTGAAATAAATTATAAATTTCTGCTATAGCAAGTGATATTTTTATCTATAGTCTGAAAATTACGTTAAATTTAACAAATCCTTTGCAATCGATTGCCTAAATCGTTCGTGTCAACAAACTTTCCCCTAATTCTCTAAGTAACATTTTTTGTTGTAATTGAATATTGATTTTTTCTAAAAGCAAAAATGCCTCTTCGGTATATTTTACGATTTCCTCTCGGGTTTTATCGGCAGCACCACTTTCTTCAAATAAATGCTTAACGGTTTCTACTTTTTGTTCAGCATCTGAAGGGATAATGGTATATAAGTGCCGAAGTTGGTCTGCATCTGAAACTGAAAGCTTTTCAAGTGCTTGTAAATACAGATAGGTTTTTTTGTTTTCAATAATATCACCGCCTACTCGTTTCCCAAAAGTTTCAGGATTTCCAAAAGCATCTAAATAATCGTCTTGTAGCTGAAAGGCGATTCCTATTAATTTTCCGTAGTTATAAATTTGCTCTTGTTCCTTTTTAGGCGCATTCGCCACAATGGCTCCCATTTCTAAAGCAGCGCCTACTAAAACCGCTGTTTTATATTCAATCATTTTTAAATATTCTTCAACGGTCACATCGTCTCGGGTTTCAAAGTCAATATCGTACTGCTGACCTTCACAAACTTCAATCGCGGTTCTGCTAAAAAGTTTGGCAAGTTCTTTAAATTGTTCTCCTTCGTAATTTTCAAAAAGCTGATAAGCCTTAATCAACATAGCGTCACCAGATAAAATCCCGGTATTGACATCCCATTTTTCATGCACGGTTGCTTTTCCTCTTCGTAAAGGAGCATCGTCCATAATATCGTCGTGCACCAAAGAGAAATTATGAAAAACTTCAATGGCCAGTGCTGCATCCAAGGCTTTTTCGTAAGTAACGCCAAAAGCTTCCGCAGCAATCAACACTAAAGTGGGGCGTAATCTTTTTCCTCCTAAATTTAGGATATAAGAAATAGGTTCGTATAAATTCTTTGGTTCTTCAACAGTAGATTCTTTTTGAAGATGATTTAAAAACGCATTTCTATAGAAAGAAAGATCATTCATAGGTCGAAAAATTTTCAGCTAAAATACCATAATTACAGAAAAATTAAGCCCCTATAAATATTTAATAAAAAATTAACATGAAACTTCGGAAACTTTTTTGGTATTAAAAGTTTCCTAACTATTTTTGCGCCGAAATATGAAAGAAAAAATTTTAGATACCGCAACAGACATGTTTTTAAGCCTTGGGTTTAAAAGCGTTACGATGGATGATATTGCCGATAAATTGAGCATTTCTAAAAAAACTATTTATAGTCATTTTTCCAATAAAGAAAAATTAGTAGAAGCTTGTGCAATGCAATTGTTTCAAGAAATCACCACAAGTATTGATGAGATCGTTGCCGAAAATCACAATCCGATTGATGAGCAGCTATACATTCATGAATTTATACTAAACAAATTAAAGGAAGAAAATACTTCAACTCAATTTCAACTTTACAAGTATTACCCAGAAATAGATGATAGACTTCGTGAGAAAAAAATTGAACATACCGAAAAATGTTTGACCAAAAACTTAACCAGAGGAATTGAAGAAGGTTTTTATAGAGATGACATCGAAATTAAATTGGTACTTAATTTCTACTTTATGACATTGGAAGGCATAAAAAACAGTGACTTTTTCTCAATGGAAAATTACACCATCCCTTTTTTAATTAAACACTTTTTAGAATACCACTTTAGGGCAATTGTCTCTGAAAAAGGCTTAAAACACATCAACAGTTTAAAACACAAAAAATCGATATGAGAATATTTCTTAGTGGTTTATTGGTAATGATAAGTTGTTGGGCAAACGCTCAGGAGCTTTCCACCCCGCCAGACACCTATAACTTCACTCTGCAGGAAGCCATCAATTTTGCGTTGGATAGTAGTTATACCGCTATCAATGCAAAACGGGACATTGCAGCAGCGGCAAAGCAAAAATGGGAAACTACTGCAGATGGTCTACCACAAATTAGTGCTGCTGTAGATTATCAAAACAATATTAAAAGACCGGTGCAATTATTGCCCGGCGAAATTGTGGGACAAGCACCGGGAACATTTATTCCTGTGCAATTTGGTACAAAACAAAACATGACAGCTACCGCCACAGCTAACCAATTACTATTTGACGGTTCATACATTGTAGCCGTCCGCGCAGCAAAAACTTTTGAGAAATACACAAAAACTTCAGCTAAGAAAACAGCTTTGGAAATTAGGCAAGATGTAATTGATGCTTACGGCAATGTTCTTCTTGCCAAAGAAAGTGTAGATGTTTTACAGAACAATAAAGATAACTTGGAAGATAACCTTGAAGAAACCCGGAAAATTTTCGAAAACGGACTTCAAGAAGAGGAAAGTGTAGAGCAATTACAAATTACTTTTCTTCAAGTTAGTAATGAATTAAACAATGCAAAAAGATTAGTAGAAATAGCTACTGATGCTTTAAAACTTACGCTAGGGATTCCTTTAGAAAAACAAGTAAACTTAATGGATACTTTAAAAGGTTTAACCGAAGAGAATATTAGCCTTACTTTAATGAATACTGACGCCAGTATTGAAGAAAATCTAGACTATCAATTAGCGCAAGTTCAAATAGAACAACGGGAACACGAGCTTAACTTAGAAAAGGCAAAAGCGCTTCCTCGGTTAAGTACCTTTATTAATTACGGAACTACCGGAAACAGTGAAAAATTCACTTTTTTAAACGATAACCAACAGTGGTTTCAATCGTCCATCTGGGGCGTGAGTTTAAACATTCCTATTTTCAGTTCTTTAAAAAGAAGTGCTCAAACCGCTCAAGCCAGAATAGCTTTAGACCAAGCGCAAACTCAATTTGAACAATCTAAAGAGCAGATTAGATTAGGAATTACAAGAGCAAAAAACAATTATCAATATGCTATTGAAAAATATCAAACTGCTGAACAAAACTTAGCCTTGGCCGAGCGTATTGAAAATAAAAATCAAATTAAATTTTCTGAAGGAATTGCTACTAGTTTTGAGTTAAGACAAGCGCAAACTCAACTTTACGATGCCCAACAAGAATTATTACAATCGATGTTAGAAGTTCTCAATACCAAAGCAGAACTAGAATCTGTATTAAACACACCCAACCTTAACTTTACCAATACCGAAAAATAATATGAAAAAGTTTTTATTCATTACATTCATCAGCTTGAGCATCATTGCCTGTGGAGAAAAAGAAAAATCTGTAGATGATGTCATTGAAAGCGGAAACCTTTCAGAAATAAGAGCAAAAAAGTCTGAAATAACAACAGAACAAAACGCTTTACAGGAAGAAATTGAAAAGCTAAACGCAGCTATCGAAAAACTAGATACCAATAAAAAAAGATCATTGGTTACGGTAGAAACCCTACAAGACACCATTTTTAAACATTATGTAGAAATACAGGGTGATGTGGAAACCGACCAAAATATTATCATCTATCCTGAATTCAACGGGATTTTAACCGATATCTACGTAAAAGAAGGCCAAGAAGTAAGAAAAGGTCAGCAATTAGCAAAAATTGATGATGGCGGGCTTTCTAGTCAGTTGGCACAAGCTAAAACCCAACTTTCTTTGGCGAAAACCACTTACGAAAGACAAGAGCGTTTATGGAATCAAAATATTGGTTCAGAAATTCAATATTTAGAATCCAAAACCAATTTTGAAGCGCAACAAAACGCGGTGAACCAATTGCAAACACAACTCTCCAAAACCATTGTTCGCGCTCCTTTTAGCGGAACTATTGATGAAGTAATCACCGACGAAGGTCAAGTGGTTAACCCGGGACAAAACCAATTGTTCAGGTTGGTTAATTTAGATGAAATGTACGTGACTGCCGAAGTCCCTGAAAATTATTTAGGAAAAATTGACAAAGGCACCGAAGTTCTCATCGAGTTACCTTCCATCGGAAAAGAATTTGAAGGAGATATAGAGCAAGTTTCTAATTTCATTAACCCTAACAACAGAAGCTTCCAAGTAAAAGTTTCCGTTCCTAACGAAAATGGAGCTATAAAACCTAATCTTATTGCTACCATTAAATTAAACGATTATACCTCTAAAAATGCGATTGTAATTCCGCAGAACATTTTACAGGAAAATGCCAATAATGAGTATGTCGCTTATTTAGTAAATAAAGAAAATGACTCTTTGGGAGTCGCACAAAGACAAGTAGTAGAAACCGGACTTAACTACGATAATAAAATAGAAATCACCAAAGGTTTAAAAGCCGGAGAAACTATTATTATTGAAGGAGCAAGAAGCATTAGAGAAGGACAGGAGATAAAAATTACCGAAAATGAGCAGTAAAAAAAGTACCGATAAAGAATTTGGAATTTCTTCTTGGGCGATAGACAATAAAATGACGGTGTACGTCATTATTGCCATCGTACTTCTTGGCGGACTAATGTCTTACTACAATATGCCGCGGGAAGCATTTCCTGAAATTGTAGAGACCAAAATATATGTTAGTTCTATTAACCCGGGGAATTCAGCAGAAGATGTAGAAAAATTTATTACCGAACCACTGGAAGAAGAATTTAACGACGTTGCCGGCGTGAGGGAAATCACCTCCACTACCCTTCAAGATTATTCCATGGTAATTGTCGAGTTTGAAGAAGATATTGGCGTAGATGCGGCAAAGCAAAAAGTAAAGGACAAGGTAGATTTAGTGAAGGCAGAAACTACTTGGCCTACCCTAGATAATGGTGCCAAAGTAGAACCGAATGTTTTCGATTTAAATATTTCTGAAGAAATGCCCATCCTGAATGTGAATCTCACCGGAGATTTTCCCGTTCAGCGTTTAAAAGATTATGCCGAATACCTTCAGGATAAAATTGAACTTCTTTCTCAAATAAAAGAAGCAACTATTCGTGGTGCAGAAGAAAAAGAAGTAGAAGTCGCCGTTGATATATACAAAATGACGGCTTCAGAAATTAGTTTTAACGATGTCATTAATGCTATTGGTTCTGAAAATAAAACAATTTCCGGAGGTAATGTTACCCAAAACGGAGTACAAAAAAACATTCGCGTAGTAGGTGAAATTGAAAACCCGGAAGAACTAGAAGACATCGTAGTGAAAAGAGAAGGTGGAGTTACTTATCTAAGGGACATTGCTGAAGTTAATTTTCAAGAGAAAGACCCAACCACTTTTGCACGGGAATATGGAGAACCAGTAGTTATGCTCGATATTAAAAAGCGTGCCGGTAAAAATATGATTGAGGCGGTAGAGCAAATCAAACAAATTATAGAAACTGAAAAAGAAGAATATTTACCCGAAAAACTTCACGTTTCCATTACCAACGACCAATCCATTAAAACCGAAAACCAGGTAAACGACTTGGTGAACAATATTATTTTCGGGGTAATTTTGGTGGTGACTGTCTTAATGTTCTTCTTAGGATTTAGAAATGCACTATTCGTTGGAGTAGCCATTCCACTATCAATGCTTTTATCTTATATTGTCTTAAGTAGTTTAGGCTATACGCTAAACACCATGGTTTTATTTGGTCTAGTCATGGGACTGGGGATGTTGGTAGATAATGGGATTGTGGTGGTAGAAAATGTGTATACCTTAATGAGTGAAGGAATGCCCCGTGCCAAGGCAGCAAAACAAGGTTTAGGCGAAATTGCTTGGCCCATTATCGCTTCCACCGCCACTACTTTAGCAGCATTTTTCCCTTTAGGACTTTGGCCAGGAACCATAGGTAAGTTTATGGTTATTTTCCCCATTACGCTTTCGATAGTTTTAGGTTCTTCTCTATTTGTGGCCTTAATTATCAACTCGATGCTTACTTCTCAATTTATGCAAGTGGAAGAAGAAGAGATGAAAAGAAAAAGAGCCATTCGCATAAGTTTAATTTTAGGAATTGCCGGAATTGTAGTTTTAGCAGCCGGTTTCCTTATGGATTCCGGGCTATTTAGAGGCTTAGGGAACTTAATGATTCTTGCTGTAATTCTTTTATGGATTTACAGGTTGTTCCTTAAAAAAGCAGTTTATTATTTTCAGTATAAATCTCTAAAACGCTTAGAAAATTTCTACGAAAAATTTCTGCGATTCGCCCTACGAGGAAAAAAAGCCTACCTCTTTTTCTTCGGAACCTTCGGAATTTTAATCCTGAGTTTTGTATTGGTCGGAGTGGCTCAACCCAATGTGCTATTTTTCCCGGATAACGAGCCCAACCAAATCATTACATATATTGAATATCCACAAGGAACTGATATTGAAAAAACCAACGAGCTTACCAAAAAAATTGAAAAGCGTGTTTTCGAAGTCATCAAGAAATATGAAAATGACGGCTATAATTTCATGGTAGAATCTGCCATTTCTCAAGTAGGGGAAGGAGCCGGAAACCCACAAACCGATGGCGGACAGCAAAATGAAATGCCACATAAAGGAAAAGTGACTTTATCTATGCGCGAATTTAATGAGCGTAGAGGCGTCGAAAGTTCGCAAGTACTTTCTGAAGTTAGACAAGCGGTGAAAGGTTTTCCCGGAGCTTCAGTAATTGTTGAAAAAGATGCAGTAGGTCCCCCGGCTGGATATCCTATTAATATTGAAATCACCGGCGAGAATTACGACGATATGCTTGATGCAGCCGAAAAAATGCGAACCTTTATTAACGGGCAAAATATTGATGGAATTGAAGAACTGAAAATCGACGTTAATAAAGTAAAACCAGAATTAAATGTTCAGGTTGATCGTAAAAAAGCGGGAAGATTGGGCGTTTCTACCGTACAGGTGGGACAAACTTTACGCCGAGCTATTTACGGGGAAGAAGTCTCCACCTACAAAGAAGGTGATGATGATTATGAAATTAATGTGCGTTTTAACGAAAGTAACCGTTACAACGAAAACGCAATTTTTAATCAACCTATTACCTTTAAAAACCAGAATACGGGAGAAATTATGCAAATCCCTATTTCTGTAATAGTAGATAAAAAACAAACCACCACATTTAGTTCCATTAAAAGAAATGACCTTAAACGGGTAATTACACTTTACTCTAACGTCTTGGAAGACTATAATGGGAATGAAATCGTTCAGCAATTAAAGAAAGATTTAAAAAATTACGAACTGCCGGAAGAGATGAGCTATAGCTTTACCGGAGAACAGGAAGAACAACAAAAAAACATGGGCTTCTTATTAAAAGCTTTACTAATTGCAGTTGGTGGAATCTTATTAATATTAGTTGCTCAATTTAACTCTGTTTCTAAACCAATTATCATTTTAATGGCCGTTTTCCTAAGTTTAGGAGGAGTATTTTTAGGCTTGGTTATCTTCGGAATGGATTTCGTTATCATTATGACGATGATGGGAATTATTTCGTTAGCCGGAATTGTAGTGAACAATGCGATTGTATTAATTGATTATACTCAAATTTTAATCGACAGAAAGAAAGAACAATTAGGTTTAGAAGAAAGTGACCACCTTACCAAGCAACAATATTTTGAAGTGATTGTGGCCGGAGGTAAATCTAGGTTAAGACCGGTATTGTTAACAGCAATCACCACCGTTCTTGGATTGATTCCGCTAGCAACCGGATTAAACATTGATTTCTTCAACTTAATGATTAATTATGACCCTAAAATATATTTTGGAGGTGATAACGTAGTTTTCTGGGGGCCGCTGGCTTGGACCGTAATCTTCGGATTAACCTTCGCTACTTTCCTCACCTTAATTATCGTTCCGGTGATGTTCTACTTGAGCAACCGCGGTAAAATTAAAGTGAAGAAAAAACGCGGCAAAGAGCTTCAACCTTCACAAACATAAAAAACAAAAGGCTTTCTAAAATTTAGAAAGCCTTTTCATTTAGTTATTGATTAACTTGACTCAGCATCTCACCCTATAAAAATTTATTCCAGAAATTCCTGCAAGGTCTTTTTTGACCTTGTAGGTTTTCTGTGTTTCGAAATGAGTACCTACAAGGTTTTAGAAACCTTGCAGGATATTAAAAGCTCTCTTGCCTTCTGATTAATTTCAAGCAAACCAAACCTATATTTCAGTAGAAAAATTTATTTCAGCTATTCATCTTGCAGAATACTGAATCAAACTCCACTATTATGTACAAGGATACCCTTAGCTTTCTTTTTTTGAAATAATAAGATTCTCTCTAACTCTTTTAAACCTCACAAGGTTTTGGAAACCTGTGAGGTCTGATTCAAAAAAAGAATATTACTCCTCTTCTTGTGGATTAATTTTATAGGTAAAACCTACTCCTAAAACTTCTCTTACCTGAAATGCACGCACAGCATTGTCATCATAAATGGTCTGGAAAATAAAGTTTGCGGAAAGGTAATCGTTCACTTTCATATTTAATTTTCCGGTGTAATCTAAATCTACATTTTGGGGATCTTCTAAATAATTTGAATAGAGATTGAGCATATTTTCAAAAGATACATTTTCCACGATATCAAAATTGGCATAAGCACTTATTGATGCACCAAAATAATCGCCGTCTTCATAACCTTCAACAGTAGTAAACTTATTATCTACAAAAATAAATCGTGCGGTGGCTGGCGCAAAATTCACTTTAAAATTTTCATTCTTTTTCCAAAGGATACCGGGACCTACTTGTAAATAACCGGGAGACATAAAATGTGTTGTTTCAGTTCGTACGGTTTCTGTACCTACTACATCTCCGGTAGTTTCATCAACCACATCTACTTCAGCATATTCATAACCTTTTGCAAATTGAGTTCTAAAATTGGCAAAGAAAGAATAGTACCAATTTGAATTGTTTATTTCCCATCCCGCAACAGAATTCAGCTCTAAGCGATCGTTGGTTTTTCTTACGTATTTATCGTCTTTCACTTTGGTTAAACCAAAATCACCTAAAAAAGTATTGTCCCAAGTGAAATTACCTTTGTTATAATTAAGATTGTAACTTATGGTAGCGTTTCCGGCGTAGTTAGAAGTTCCTCCTCCTTGCCATTCGGCATTGAAAGCGGCTTGATTAAAAAGTAATGAAAATGTTCCAGTCCCTAACCAGCCTTGTTTGGGCTCATCTGATTCTTCATCATCTTGAGCAAAACTAATTTGAGCAAAAAGTAAAAGAGGTAAAACGAATAATAATTTCTTCATAGTGCAAAATTTAATAGTAAAATTGCCTACAAAGTTAATTTATTTCGACAAGTGAATCTTAAAGATTTATTAAATGTGAAGTTGAATTACTTCTTCTTTTTGAAAAGCGGCACCGATGAGCAAGCTTCGCCAAACATAATGGTTTTGACCACCGGCTGTAGTTTCTGTACAATCTGAAGATAAGCATTCTCTGGAACCGGTTTTTTTGAACAACCTTTTACAATAACAGGCAAATCCCTAAACTCCTCTACCTCAATCGCATTAATGATATCTTGATAGATGCTGATTTCCAATTGTTGAAGATTTCCTAAGATTATTCTTTTCGCATAGGGCTGAAGTTCAGTAGTAATCAACATATACGCCCAAGCCGGAATAATTGCATCTGAAGAGCAAGTAAGTGCCAAATACTTATCTTGGTATTGCGCCCAGTCGTGTTGTTTTACAGCTTCACGAAAATCTTTTTCTCGCAGCACAAATCCTTCAAAGAGCCAGTCTTTAATATCGAAAAGCACACGTTCTCCTTGCGGATAGTATTCTTCTAAATTAAAAGTGACCAGTTTACTTTTAGCAACTCTATTGATAATTTCTTCAGCCATAAAATTTTTAAATTCTGAAAAAGCCGAAATTAAACTTCGGCTTTTATCATAACATTCCTAATTCTAGTTTTGCTTCTTCGCTCATTAAGTCTTGAGACCAAGGCGGGTCGAAGGTAAGCTCTAGCTCTACATCATTTACCTTGTCTAATGACTTCACCTTTTCCTCTACCTCCTGCGGAAGGGTTTCTGCTACCGGACAATTAGGCGTGGTTAAGGTCATTAAGATTTTCACGTCGTAATCTTCATTGACAAAAACGTCGTAAATAAGACCTAATTCGTAAATATCTACCGGAATTTCCGGATCGTAAATAGTTTTTAAAACCTTTACAATCTTCTCTCCTAACTCTTGAGTATCTATTTCTTCTACGCTCATTGTTTAATTTACTTTGGTTTGGTATGCCAAAGCATACATTTTTAACTGTTTAATCATGCTCACCAATCCGTTGGCGCGGGTGGGAGACAAATGCTCTTTTAAACCAATTTCATCTATAAAATCGGTATTGGCATCTAGAATAGCTTGAGGCTCTTGATTGGAAAACACCCTGATTAAAATAGCAATTATTCCTTTGGTAATAATAGCATCGCTATCGGCAGTAAAAACTACCTTCCCATCTTGCATATCGGCGTGAACCCAAACTTTACTTTGGCAGCCTTTAATGATATTTTCTTCGGTTTTGTATTGTTCATCGATTAACGGAAGTGATTTTCCCAGCTCAATCATATATTCGTAACGCTGCATCCAATCATCAAACATTTCGAATTCTTCTACAATCTCTTCCTGTATTACTTTTATGTTACTCAAACTATTTGTTCTTTTTTGCTTCAATTAAAACTTTTTCTTCGGCACTTATAAGTTGTAGTTTATCTTGTGTAAATCGATAAGCTGCCGTTTGGCGAAGTGCTTCTAAAAAACTATTTTCTGTTGGCATCGCGTCTTGACACATCTTTCGAGTTAAAACTAATTTGTTTAACTTCAATTTTTGCTCTTCCGAAGTATTTAAGTCTGCAAGATACCTGTTACAACCGGCAAAACCATTTACGCGATTTTCTTCAAGATCAATATTCATCGTTAACTGAAAATCTTTTACCGACATCTCTCCCACCTTTTCTATAGAATATTCAGCACTTTCTAAAGCTTTAGTTGAATTATCTTCTGCATCCTTACAACCTATCAAGTTGAAAGTCACAAAAATTAAAATGAAGATTTTTAATTTCATATAAAAGAATCTAGTAGGTTGAAATATAGGCTAAAAACTTCAGCTGCTTAAGATAACATAATTTTTGCTCTTTTCACCGCCTGAACAAAAGCATCTATTTCTTCTTTAGTATTGTAGAAACTGAAAGAAGCTCTCACCGTTCCCGGTATTTTATAATAATCCATAATAGGTTGCGCACAGTGATGACCGGTTCTTACGGCAATACCTAATTTATCGATGATAGTTCCGATATCGTAGGGATGAATTCCTTCTATATTGAAAGAAATGACAGCGGTTTTTTCTTTTGAAGTTCCGTAAATTTTTACACCTTCAATTTCTAATAACTGTGCTGTCGCGTAGGTCAACAGTTCATGTTCGTAAGCAGCGATGGTTTCAAAACCTATTTCATTTAAATAATCGATGGCTTTTCCAAAAGCGATTCCTCCACAAATGTTAGGCGTTCCTGCTTCAAATTTATGCGGTAATCCGGCATAAGTGGTTTTTTCAAAAGTAACTTGGTCAATCATCTCACCACCTCCTTGATAGGGAGGAAGTTTATTTAACCATTCTTCCTTTCCATAAAGTACTCCCACTCCAGTAGGGCCACACATTTTATGACCGGAAACTACATAAAAATCGACATCTAAAGCTTGCACGTCTGCCTTAATATGTGGTGCAGCTTGAGCTCCATCAATTAACACAGCAGCTCCTTTTTGATGTGCATCGGTAATAATTTTTTGAATAGGATTCACTGTTCCTAAAGCATTGGACACATGATTAACAAATACTAATTTGGTATTTTTATTCAATAAATCCTCAAAAGCTTCTATATCCAATTCACCCGATTCCGTCATTGGGATGACTTTTAATTGGGCCCCGGTTTTTTCACAAAGCATTTGCCAAGGAACAATATTGGAGTGATGTTCTAAGGCAGAAACAATCACCTCATCACCTGTTTTTAATTCTGATGCAAAACCATTGGCCACCAAGTTAATTCCGTGGGTGGTTCCTGAAGTGAAAATGATTTCTTCTTTCTTCTGGGCATTAAAATGGGCTCTTATGGTTTCCCGGGCTTCTTCATAAGCATCGGTAGCTTCTTGTGATAGACTATGCACGCCCCGATGAATATTGGCGTTGTAGCCTTCGTAATATTCTACAATCGCATCAATGACCGCTTTGGGTGTTTGTGATGTGGCGGCATTATCAAAATATACCAACGGATGTCCATTTACTTTACGTGAAAGTATGGGAAAATCTGCTCGTATTTTTTCTATATCTAAATTGGATAATTCCATTATTGTTATTTTTTGACCAGTTTACTTAGATCAAAATAAAGATTTGCATAAGCCCCAGCTGTAGTGGTTTCAAATTGATCATTGTCGATTAAATTAGACAAGCCATAATCGCCCACAACTTCAAAACCTATATATTCTCCTATTCCAAAACCAAACCCGAACATTCCTCCAAAATTGGCACTTTTATAAAAGTCTTCTGCTTCTTGGTCGAAATTATTTCGAGCATCATAGGTATCCAACACAAAGGAAATTCTAGGACCTGCCAATAAATAAAAACCTTTTCCGTATTCCTTATTAACATCAAATTTCACCAAAGGTTGGAACTGAAGGGTTGAATTGATTAAATCTAAATCGTAAGACTCATATTGAGCTACAGCTAATTGATATTCATCTTTATTTTTACTGTAAAAAATATTCGCCTTTAAACCTAAAGAATTGGTGAAAGGATAATCTATGTAAGCTCCTAAATTAATAGGAACTCCCGGTTCATTAACAGCTGAATAACCTGAACCAGCATATAATCCTTCTCCCTCTACTTCAATATCCTTAAAATTACCTCCCAATAAAATACCATAAGAAAATTCTTGAGCGGTGAGCGTAGTAAATAAAAAAAGTAAGGTTATTAGGCTGAATAATTTTTTCATAAAAGCAACTGATTTATAAATCGAAACCTAAATTCACATTTAGCTTCTCTGCAATCATTTTATTAACGCGTTTTTTTAGTTCTGGTATTTTTACGCTTTCCAGTACATCGTTGGCAAAAGCATACATTAACAAGGCTTTTGCTTCTTTTTCAGGAATACCACGACTTTTTAAATAAAACAAAGCGTCTTTGTCTAACTGACCAATGGTACAACCGTGACTACAGGCTACATCATCGGCAAAAATTTCCAGTTGTGGTTTGGAGTTGCAAGTTGCTTGATCGGTGAGTAAAATATTATTGTTGCTTTGGAAAGCATTCGTTTTTTGGGCTTCTTTTTCTACGTAAACTTTTCCATTGAAAACCCCGGTAGATTTCTCATCAAAAATTCCTTTGTAATCTTGATGGCTTTCACAGTTAGGCTCAATATGATGAACCAGCGTATTATGATCTATGTGTTGCTTGCCTTCGATAATGGTGACACCTTTCATCGTAGAATCAATACGTTCTCCTTTTTGGTAGAATTCTAAATTGTTTCTTACCAATTTTCCGCCAAAAGCAAACGTGTGCACAGAGCAAAAACTTTCTTGGTGTTGCTCTACAAAAGTATTATCGATTAAAGAAGCGGTTTTTCTATCATTCTGTATTTTATAATAATCGACGATTGCTCGTTTTTCAGCAAAAATTTCAGTTACCGAATTGGTAAATACCGGATTATCGTTTAAACTTTGATGACGCTCGATTATTTGAACTTGGGAGTTTTCACCTACAATTACTAAGTTTCTAGGTTGAAGCATCAATGCCGATTCGTTACCGGTAGATAGATTGATAATCTGGATAGGTTTATCTGCCGCTACATTTTTAGGAATATTAATAAAAGCTCCTTCTCGGGAAAAAGCAGTATTCAAATTGTTTAATCCTGAACCTTTAGGTGCTATTTTATTAAAATAATTGTCGATGATAGCTTTGTACTTTGGCTTTGATAGTGCCGAAGACATCAAGCAAGCATCAAATTTATCGTGGGTAGTTTGCGATAAATGTGAGGAATAGATTCCGTCAATAAAAACAATATTATATGAGTCTATATCATGCGCTAAATATTGCTTAACGTCTTTGTAATCTAAAGCCTCTTCTTTTTTTGGGAAAATGCTGTAATCTTCCTTTAAGAGCGATTTAAGTGAAGTATATTTCCATTCTTCATCTTTACGAGAAGGAAAACCTGCAGTTTCAAAATTCTTGATGGCTTCGCTTCGTATGTCGTGTATTTCGCTATCGGTATCTACCTGCTCTTCAAAAGCAAAATAAGAAGAGATTAATTTTTCTTTTAAATCCATTGGGTTACTTTTTAATTCAATTCAACATCAATCTTTGTAAAAAGAAGTTTACAGCGCTTTGGCTTCTTCTTTTAACCAATCGTAACCTTGCTCTTCTAATTTGTGAGCTAATTCTTTTCCGCCTGATTTTACAATTTTACCATTTAGTAACACGTGGACGTAATCGGGCACAATATAATTTAACAAACGCTGATAGTGGGTAATCACTAATACTGCATTGTCTTTAGTTCTTAATTTGTTAACTCCGTTAGAAACAATTTTAAGGGCATCGATATCCAAACCTGAGTCGGTTTCATCTAAAATGGAAAGTTTTGGCTCTAACATTGCCATTTGAAAGATTTCATTACGCTTTTTCTCTCCACCGGAAAATCCTTCATTAAGTGAACGGGACAAAAATTTTCTGTCCATATCCAGCAAAGCAGATTTTTCACGGATCTTTTGAAGCATGTCTTTGGCAGGCATTTCTTCTAAGCCTTGTGCTTTGCGGGTTTCGTTAATCGCGGTTTTCATAAAGTTGGTTACAGAAACCCCAGGAATTTCTACCGGATATTGAAAAGAAAGAAATAAACCTTTGTGCGCTCTTTCATCTGCCTCTAATTCTGAAATATCTTGTTTTTCAAAAATAATTTCACCTTCGGTTTGCTCGTATTCTTCTTTTCCTGCAACTACAGAAGCTAATGTACTTTTACCAGAACCGTTGGGCCCCATAATTGCGTGAACCTCACCGGCCTTTATTTCTAAATTTATTCCTTTTAATATTTCCTTTCCTTCTACACTTGCGTGTAAATTTTTTATCTTTAACATATCTCCTTTTTAAACTTTATTCTCCTTTTACTTTAATTGCAGGTTCGGCAGTAGGTTTTTCTACTTTTATAATTTCCTTAATTTCTACAATCTTTTCCCAGCCATCTTTATTTGGATTGTTTTTCACTTTTCCTTTTAAAGTTACGGGAACCATATCGTAATCTTCACGTTTGAAAGGTTCAACTTTTTCGGCAAGTTCTTTTGCTTTTTCATCTAGTTGAACCCCGTAAATAAAATCGTTTCCTTTTAAAACAGCGGCTTCATCGGTATAAATGAATTCTCCCCTCAGCGTGAATTCACCATTCTTATTAATTTGGTCTTGCAACTCTACATTTTCTGTAGCATTTTCTTCTGTTACTTCAGAACCTTTACTTTCATTTTTGCAACTCACCATAAGTGTTGCCACTGCCATCAGGCCGATTACGATCTTTTTCATTTTTAAAATTTTATCCTACTGAACCTTCTAATGATATTTCTAATAATTTTTGCGCTTCGACGGCAAACTCCATCGGAAGCTTATTTAAGACTTCTTTACTGAAACCGTTAACGATTAAGGCAATTGCCCTTTCGGTATCGATCCCTCGTTGGTTACAGTAAAAAATCTGATCTTCTCCAATTTTACTGGTGGTTGCCTCGTGCTCTACTTGTCCGCTTTGGTTATTTACTTCAATATAAGGGAAAGTGTGTGCGCCACATTTATTGCCCATTAACAGGGAATCACATTGCGAGAAGTTTCTAGCATTTTCTGCCCGTTTGTTAATTTGCACCAATCCGCGGTAAGAGTTTTGTGATTTCCCGGCAGAAATACCTTTGGAAATAATGGTACTTCTAGTATTTTTTCCTAAGTGAATCATTTTAGTACCGGTATCTGCCTGCTGATAGTTGTTGGTTACCGCAATGGAATAAAATTCTCCAATGGAATTATTACCTTTTAAAATACAACTTGGATATTTCCAAGTGACGGCAGACCCTGTTTCTACTTGTGTCCAACTGATTTTCGCGTTCTCTTCGCATAAACCTCTTTTGGTCACAAAATTGAAAACTCCGCCTTTTCCATCTTTATTTCCAGGGAACCAGTTTTGAACGGTGCTATATTTAATTTCAGCATCATCTAAGGCGATAAGTTCCACCACTGCTGCGTGCAATTGATTTTCATCACGCATAGGAGCGGTACAACCTTCTAGGTAACTTACATAACTTTCTTTATCGGCTACTACTAAGGTCCTTTCAAACTGACCGGTTCCTGCTTGATTAATTCTGAAATAAGTTGAAAGTTCCATTGGGCATTTTACACCTTTTGGAATGTAACAGAAAGAACCGTCACTAAATACTGCAGAATTTAAGGCTGCATAAAAATTATCAGTTTTCGGAACTACGGTTCCTAGATATTTCTTGACCAATTCAGGATGTTCTTGAATCGCCTCAGAAATGGAACAAAAGATAATTCCTTTTTCAGCAAGTGTTTTCTTAAATGTGGTCGTAACTGAAACAGAATCCATCACCACATCTACGGCAACTCCCGCTAGTTTTTTCTGTTCGTCTAAAGAAATTCCTAGTTTTTTAAACGTATCTAATAACTCAGGATCTACTTCATCTAAACTATCATATTTCGGCTTTTTATTGGGCGCCGAATAATAAGATATATTCTGAAAGTCTGGTTTAGGATAATTTACATTGGCCCAATCAGGTTCTTCCATCTCACTCCAAACACGAAAGGCTTCTAAACGCCATTCGGTCATCCATTCAGGCTCATTTTTCTTTTTAGAAATTGCCCTTACGATATCTTCGTTTAAACCAACGGGAAGTGTATCAGATTCAATATCGGTATAAAATCCGTACTCATACTCTTTGGTTTCGAGCTCTTTCTTTAAATCATCTTCAGTATATGCCATAATTTCTTTTTCAATTCAACAGTTAAAATTCAAGCTTAATTGAATTTATGCTTTCATTTTTTTAAAGCGAAAAACTTTCTCCGCATCCGCAAGTTCGTTGTGCGTTTGGGTTATTAAACACAAAGCCTTTTCCATTTAATCCTCCAGAATATTCTAAGGTCGTCCCCACCAAGTATAAAAAACTGCGTTTATCTACCAATATTTTTATTTGGTTATCTTCAAAAAGTTTATCTTCTTCAACTTGTTCTTTATCAAATTTTAAATCGTAAGAAAGACCAGAGCAACCTCCGCTCTTAACTCCCACGCGCACATAATCTTGTATCGCATCGAAACCATCTTCAGCCATAAGCTGTGATAGTTTCTTTCTTGCATCGTCACTTACTTTTATCATAACGTTTTTTCTTATTTTGCAAATATACCATTTAGTCTTGTGAATACCATATAAGTAAAGATTATTCTAATTTATAAAATTATTACAAAATGTTATAGATGAATTTCTCTACCAATCTTCACAATTCAACAATATTTTGTCGGAAACCAACAAGAAAACTGACGGATATTTTGAAAAAATACCACTTTACACTTCTGTTCCTGAAAACTTCCTAACTACTTAAAAATTCCTATTTCCACATAAAATACCTTAGCTTTGCAATTTGAAAGCTGAAAGACTATGTTTGACAATAAAGACAGTAAAACTGACTTATCGGAATTAGGTGAATTTGGATTAATAGACCATCTTACCCGTTATCTAAAAATCAACCAACCTTCTACCAAACTAGGGATTGGCGACGATGCTGCCGTATTAAATTTTGAAGGAGACCAAACCGTCGTAACTACAGACCTTTTGGTGGAAGGCGTACATTTTGATTTATCGTTTATGCCGTTAAAGCATTTAGGTTATAAAGCCGTAATGGTGAACCTCTCTGATCTGTATGCGATGAATGCTGAAGCCACTCAAATTACGGTTTCTATCGCTGCTTCTAACCGTTTTCCGGTGGAAGCCTTGGAGGAATTATATGCCGGAATTCAATTAGCTGCTGAAATTTACAAAGTAGATGTGGTAGGTGGTGACACCACTTCTTCTACATCTGGTTTAATGATTAGCATTACCGCCTTAGGAAAAGCAACAGAAGAAAAAATCACCACTCGCAGCGGAGCCAAACCTAATGATTTATTAGTGGTTTCTGGTGATTTGGGAGCGGCTTATATGGGATTACAAGTATTAGAACGCGAAAAGCAAGTGTTTAAAGCGAACCCGAATGCACAACCCGATTTAGATGCTTACACTTATATTGTAGAGCGACAACTTAAACCGGAAGCTCGAAAAGATATCCTTGAATTGCTTACTGCGTTAGAAGTACAACCTACTTCGATGATTGACATTAGCGACGGGCTTTCTTCGGAAGTGATTCATCTTTGTAAAAACTCAAAAGTAGGCGCTAATATTTTTGAAGAGAAGATCCCACTTGACCCGACGGTAATTTCGGTTTGTGAAGAGTTTAATATCGACAGTACAATGGTCGCTCTTAGTGGTGGTGAAGATTACGAACTTCTATTCACTGTCAATCAAAAAGATTATGATAAAATAAAAGGAAATCCTCATTTAACCGTCATTGGCCATATGACTGAAGAAAATGAAGGAATGCACCTCATCACACGCGCTAATCAAAAACTTCCTATTAAATCCAGGGGATGGAATTCTTTTGATGATGCAAAAGATGAAGAGTAATTGATTTTTGAAAATATCTATACAACTAAATCCCGCTCTGAAAAGTGGGATTTTTTTAATTCTTTAAATTCTTAATCGCGGCAAAGGCTTGTTCTACTAAATCTTCCTCTACCAAGACAGTAAATTCATTGGTGGTAGAAACCACTTCATACAAAGCTATATTTTGCCAAGCCAAATGCTTAAAAATTTGATAGTATAAACCGGCGACTTTAAAATTATCTTGCGGCAATTGCACACTAATGGCTGCCAAAGCTTCACGTTGCATGAGTAAATTTTCAGCTTTAAAAAAAGTATTCACTTTTTCAGTTTCTGAACCGGAAATCATAATGTTACTTTCTAAAATTCCGCGGGTAAAGGCATAAAATAAATGGGCGTTATCAGAAACATAGCTTAACAACTTCCCGTGGCAATTTACCAAGGTATTGGTATTTTTAAACGTAAATGCCGAAATATTAGAACGTACCGTAATATCTCCTAAATTTTTAAAGGCTTGTTTTAGTTTTTGATTGTTGCTTACCCCAATCGGAGATCGATAGCGACGTAAGGCCATCATTATTGCTCCGGTTTTTACGGGCTTTTTTAGCATCAAAGTAATTTCAGGCTGTAATTCTTCCGCCAAAGCACTAAAATTGATAATATTCCGCTGTAAAGCTTCCTCCAAAAAAGGTTGCTCTTTTAAAATCTGTTCTACACTTTGAGCTACGGTTTTCATTTTGTTAATTATTTAACTTGTTGTGCGAAATTAGTAAAATTTAAGTATTTATAAGGTAAGATTCTTAAACTCAATTACATTCGCCAAAAATTTAAACGGAAGATGAAGGTTTTAAAATTTGGTGGAACTTCAGTAGGAAGTATTGCCAATATTCAAAAAGTAAAAGAAATTATAAATGATGGTGAACCTAAAATTGTTGTTTTATCGGCAATGAGCGGTAGCACTAATAAGCTAGTAGAACTTTCTCAACAAATAAAAACCAATCAAGTTGAAGAAAGTAAAAGCCTCATTTACCAATTAGAACAAAAATATTTAGCAGCGGTTTCCGGTTTAATTGAAGGTGAAGAGAGAATTGAAACCATCAAAAAATATATTTATTCCCTTTCTCAACAACTTCAGTATTTTGTAGATCAGCAAATTAGCAATTACAATGAAATTGTCGCTCAAGGTGAACTTTTTTCCACCTATTTGGTGAATCACTTTTTGCAAGAACAAGGAGTTGCCTCTTCATTGATTCCTGCACTGGATTTTATGCGAGTAGACAAAGAGAAAGAACCTGATTCCTTCTACATTCAACAAAACCTTAACCGAATTTTAAAAGAAAATCCTGATCAGGAAATCTATATCACACAAGGATTTATTTGCTTGAATAATGAAGGAAATGTAAGCAACCTTAAACGTGGCGGAAGCGATTATACCGCTAGTATTATCGGTGCAGCCATTAGAGCGGAAGAAGTACAGATTTGGACAGACATCGACGGGTTTCACAATAACGATCCACGAGTGGTCAACAACACTAAATCCATCGCGCAACTTTCTTTTAATGAAGCAGCAGAACTAGCTTATTTTGGAGCAAAAATTCTTCATCCTCAAACTATATTACCTGTTAGGAATTTAGAAATCCCCGTACGTTTAAAAAATACAAATTTACCAGAAGCCGAAGGAACTCTAATTTCCAATAAAATCACTGGAGAAGGCATCAAAGCTATTGCGGCGAAAGATGAAATTACAGCCATCAAAATCAAATCTGAACGAATGCTTTTGGCCCACGGCTTTCTAAAAAAAGTATTTGAAATTTTTGAAAAATATGAAACAGCCATCGATATGATTACCACTTCAGAAATTGCAGTTTCCTTAACCATCGATGATAATACTTATTTGAATGAAATCACTTCTGAATTGCTAAAATTTGCCCAAGTAGAAGTTGAAGAAAATAAAAGTATAGTTTGCTTAGTAGGAAATAACATTATTCACCATGAAACCACCCCCCAATTATTTCAAATTTTACAAGATGTAAACGTGAGGATGATTGCATATGGCGGCAGTAATAATAATATTTCCCTACTTGTCAATACCGAAGATAAATCCCAAACCTTACGAATGCTTAATGATTATGTCTTTAAGCTTGCCACGACATTTGTTTAATTTGTTTGAAGTGAGTGTTTGCACTAAAGGCTGCCAAATGGCAGCCTTTTTTATATTAAAATATTTTCTTCAATGCTTCCATTAGTTCTTCACGGTTTTCCAAGTAACTCATATGCCCGTCTTCAAAAGCAATGAAAGCCGAATGGGTTTTTTCGGCAATTTCTTGAATCTCTTTAAAAGGGACCACCGGATCATTTTTCCCGGCAATGATTACTTTTCTCCCTTCAAATTGCTGAAGCACTTCCGTTCTATCTTTTCGGTTCTTTAAGCCTTCAATCGAAGCAATAATATTTTCTGAAGGAAACTGAACCGCTTCATCTATCAACTCATTAATTTCATTTCTCAAGCGATCGCGGGTGTCATCGGTAAACAAATTTTTAATTGCCATGCTTATAAAAGCCTTTTTGTTTTGCTTTATCAAACGTTTGGCACGTTCCCGGTTTTCTTTTCGTTCTTCAGAATCAGCTACCGTAGTAGAATTCAACAAAATTAATTTTTCTGTTTTCTGCTGAAATTGTTCAGCAAACGCCAACGCCGCATAACCGCCCATCGAATGGCCAATAAACGATGCTTTCTCCACTTTCAACTTGCTCAAAACCGCATTTACGGTTTCTGCCATCGTTCCCATGGAATGGATATATCCCAACTTATCGGTTTTTCCGTGGCCAAGCAAATCAACCGCGATCACATGATGAGTTTCCTTCAGTAGAGAAATCACATTTTTCCAAATCGTTGAACTTTCTAAAAATCCGTGTAATAAAACGATTGTTTCTCCTTTACCTTCAGCAGTAAAAGCAATTTGTATATTTTTGTAACTGATGTATTCTTGCATAGCGCAAAAATAGCGTCTTTTCAAGCATTTGAAAATTTTAGAATATAAATACAAAAAACAAATCTCTTGATGCGATGCTGAAACAAGCCCGCCTGCCGGACTCTTAGGTTTGTAAAATGATTTTGAATTAATTTTCCAAAAGAAAAGGATGGGTGAACTTTCCTGCCGGCTAGAATTTGAGTTCTATTGCCCGTATTAGTCCCATC
>NZ_RXOM01000031.1 GCF_008692195.1 Salegentibacter sp. R32 | reverse complement strand
TAAATAACTAACCGTATGAGAGCCTTTTCTTTGATAACTCATAATACGAAAATATAGATTTTTTCGCACTACTAAAGTGCTGCAATAAAATTGCAGGGTTTAAATCCCATTTTTGAGACCAATAAAACTTAACTTACGGTATCGATTATAAATTTACAGCTTATGAAAGACCCTCGTAAAAAGGGAGAAGGAAGAACGGAGAAAAACCGTGCCTCCCAACCTCATAAAGCCCCACTTCCGGTAGTTCCCGCTGCCGACGATATTATGACAGAACAAGAGGTAGCCCAACTCTTTGATGTGACTAAGCGTACTATTGCTCGTTGGGTAGAGCAGAAAATACTGCCTAGTGTAAAAATAGGGGGCATCCGCTTGTTTTCCCGTCAACTGGTATTGCATTTGCTATACCGTAAGATGACCCGTTCCCATAGTCTCTATAATCAAAAAAAGGACATTTAATATTCTATTATCCCATTCCGCGAGAGCTGGGAGGTGAGTACATCTTTGAAAAAGAGGTTCTACCAGAGCTACGATGCGGAGCGTGTTTTGTATAACCAAAAAAGAACCCATACCATGTACAGGTTCTTTAAAAAGTGGGGAACAATCCTTAAGGCAAGGTAATACTGCCCAGGTAGCTGCTGGTGGCTGCCAGTTGTTCATCTGCAGCGATAAACGTGGCCCAGCCTTCTACGTCATCACCGCCAAAATAGCCCGGCAAGGTAAAGTTTGCCCCTTCCTCATCCCGGTTGGCCGCCGCATCAAACATTTCAAAATAGCCCGTTGCGGGGCTGTAAAACACCACGTATAGACTATCGTTAGCTTGGGCCAAGCCCTGGTTGCTGTTGTCTTCCCAAGTAAGGGCGACCTGGGTTCCCGTTCCTGCCGTTAGGCCGGGCGATTGCAATCCGGGCAAATCGCCCTTGCTAATAAGCACCTCCGGATAATCCATTTCATAGGTATCGCCCACGGGCGTGATGGCGTTTTTTAAATGATAGCCCACGGCTTCATTTAAGCGCGACTTAGAATTTTGAGGAATCCCAAAATACTTGCCCACAATACTCTTGATGGGCGTTAAAAACTGGATGACCAACGAGAAGCGTTCCCGTTGCGCGAGTTGTAGGGCAGTAGGTGTTTTACCACTAGCGGTGGGCAAGCTGCGCATGACATCTTTGCCTCGCCATTTGGCACCGACTACCGTACCGACCTTGCCGGAAAAACCGCCCAAGATCCCTTTGTTAATAGTTGCCATAATAAAAAAAATTAAGGTTAATATGCTTAAAAGTAAGGGCCGTTAGGCTTATCCTCCAAACAGATGTCTGCAATTGTCCATAATTGTCTGTAATTGTCCAAAATTGTCCACTTTTGTCCATAATTGTCATTAATTGTCAATTTTCAGTGATTTAGTAGGGGTTTTGTTCGGGTCTCGTTCGGGTCTTGTTCGGGTGGGTTTCGGTAAAATGGAACTTTTACCGAAGGATTGCCGAAGGAAGGCAGTAGAAGAGTGGGAGAAATGAAGTTGACCCTTCGGCTCTGCTCAGGGTGACATGGGAAATTGAAGTTGAAAAAGAAGTCGAAGTCTTAAATCTTTGTTACATCTTAAATTTTCTGCTTCCTACTTCGAACTTCTTTTAATTCATTTAAGTTGAAGTTTGTTTTGTTATAGCTTATAGGAGGAGGTGAAGAAGTTTGTAAAAAATAATTATATTAATACGATAGATAAATGCAATTGTGTTTATTTGCATATTGACAAATATTTAAAAAAAATTACTGAATGAAATATAAAATATTGATTCTAATCTTTTTTTTAGGTAATGTAATTTACTCTCAAACTGAAAGAGATTCACTTTTAAAAAAAGACATTATTGCTTTAGTTGAAGAGATGGAATTTATGTATGGATATGACCAAACTTTGCGTGAATACACAGTTTTCAAAACTTTTGACAAATCAGAAACTAACAGAATTGAAAACCTCTCTGATAGTTTAAGACTTGAGGAAGTTAAAAAAAGATCTTTTGAATCAGACAGTATTAAAAATATAATTTGGAGAAAATATATTAATCCCATGGATGCCGAACATACGGAAAGAATGATAGAAATCACTAAAAAATATGGCTTCCCAAGTATTAAACGAATAAAAAAATATTATAATAAAGATTTTGTTGACCCAGAATTTAACCCCTTAATTATATTTATTCATTCGCCGAAAAAATATTGGGAAGACTTAAAAAATTTGATGCGGAAAGAATATAAAAATGGAACTGTTAATCAATGTCAGTATGGATATGCACTTTGGCAATTTACCGGTCGTAAAAGCTTTCAACCAATGCTTGATAATGGATTTGAAATGGTCGAAGAAAATGGAAAAACAACAATAAAATCAACCTGTGACTAAAAAACGTTGCACAACAACTTATGTTTCCAATTGTGGCTCTGTGCCCTGCTTACACAAATGCTTACGCGTTAGAGTCAGTTCTTTTTACTATCTTTATTTCCTAAATTCCCTTAACTGGGAAATTATACAAGGTCGTTGTAGTTAATATTTAAACTTGAATGCAAATGGACTAAAAAATGACTAAATAAAATGGACAAAAACGTTAAATGGATATATTTCCCTTTCATTCTTTTGTCAAAAATCTACATCAAATTTTATCGTGAAAAAAAAGACTTTTGGATTATTTTTCCATCCCATATTTTGAGTTTAATTGTAAATTTGAATGTTTATGTTTTCGTAAATTTAAAATATAGCATAAAAATTTATTGGATAATTGGTCTTCACTTTCTACTCTATTTTGTTTTTTTCTTTATTTTTCATCAGAGATTTCCAAATTATGAACTGGTTGAAAAAATTAAGCTGACTAAAACTGAAAAAATAATTACTCTAACTGTTATCTTATTGGCAATAACTATCTCTTTTGTTTTCTTGAATATTTTAAGAAATCAAAATATCTGAATTGAAAAACTTAATAGAACAATGGCAAAAATACTCACCACAACAAAGATTATAAGTAATTGCTTGGACTTACAAGATTAACCGCTAACCCACGCAACTACTCGTATCTGAAGAACCCTTATCGCACATTTAAAAACAGTAACTTGAGATTAATAATTTACATATCAATTTTGACTCTTTTCCTACTTGGATGTTCAAATCCAAAACGTGATTTAGTAGTTGTGAAAAATGATTATGAAATTGATTTGACTGAATTGGATTCAGTACGTGAAAATCTAAACGGATTTTGGATACCTGAAAATCAAATCGATTCTGAAAGTATACTATGGTTGGATTTCCACAAAACGAAAAATTTAGCATATTGGGAAACAATCCCATATTCAAAAGAAATTGAACGAACCGAAGAGTTACCAATAAAATCTTGCTCTACTATAACTGGATTAATAAAATTAGATGGCAAAACTCAAATGGAATTTGTCAATTTAGGAGATTCGGACATAACCGAAATTGAATATTTAACTAAAACAAAATTTAAAATCGATGGAATTACATATTTAAGACATAAAGGTTATGACTTTTTAAAATCTTGGAATGTTCACGGATATGAATCTGAAAAATAAAAAACGTGTATAAAAATATATAATCGCAATTATGGTTGATTTGACTACGTCCGAATCCACTCAGAATTGCTAAAGACAGTGCTAAACCGAAAAACATTATCTTTAATTCCGTAACTGAAGGTTACACAAGACCGCTGGCGTGTATTAGGTTACGGAAAAGTAGGAGGCAACTGAATTAATTTTCTGAATAAAAGCAATATGAAAAAACTAAACTTAACAATTCATACAGCTTATGGCAGGTAAAGGCTTATCAGCAAGGTTTTCACTTCTCACCAGCTGACCAACTATTGTGCAATATTAAAATAATGACTGATAAAGAATACTTAAAATCTCTTAGAACTCCCTTAGAAAGTGACCCGCTAAGAATATTAGTGAGTTCTTGCTTACTAGGTACTTTATGCGGTGCAGATGGAAGCAGCTATGGAGACTACCCTCATATTAGATCATTGGCAAATTACCCCAAGGTAAGAATAATTTCTTTCTGCCCAGAAAATTTCTCATTTGGAACACCAAGAGAGATTCCCGATATAAGTGACGGAAATGGTGCAGATGTATTAGATGGAAATGCTATTGTGATTACAGAAACAGGCAAAAACATAACTAAAGGAATGGTTGAAGCAGCAAAAAAAATGCTTGAAATTGCGCAATTGAATAATATAGAGTTAGCGATTATGATGGATGTAAGTGCAGCGTGTGGAAGTCAAGTAATCTATAAAGGGCACAGGCTTTCTAAAAATCCACAATACCAAATTGGTATGGGAGTGTGTGCTGAAATGCTCACAAGGAATGGATTTAAAGTGATAAGTCAGAGAGATTTTAAATCATTGGACATTCTACTTTCAAAAATTGATTCGAATCATATCCCTGATAATACTGCAATAGACCACGACGAGACCGAATGGTATAAAGAATATTTTTGTGACTAAACCACTCCTTGCAAGTCAAACCAATGAATAGAAAATCTAAATACCGAACAAATGGAGCAATTGGAGCTCTTCTTGATGAATATGAAAAATCTTTACATGAACTTACTGCTGTAATCAAAGATGTTTCGAAGAATGATTTAGTGAAGATAGTAGATTTCAGTACAAAAGATGAAGACTGTAAATCAATTCAAACAATTCTCACTCACGTGATTCAAAGTGGTTACACCTATGTAATAGAAATTAGGAAATGGTTAGGGGAAAAAGTAGAATATAAAGACAAAAAATTATTTTTAAATGTTGTTGAATATGAAGTTGCATTAAACAAGATGTTTCAATGCCATGAAAATTTGTTTGAAGATTATCCGAATTTGGAAATGTGCGAATACGAATTTGACAAGAAAATAAATGTTAGATGGGGACAGCAATATGATGTGGAACAATTATTGGAACACGCAATAGTTCATATATTAAGACATAGAAGACAAATAGAAAGGTTTAAAGAAAAATTGAAAGCCAGCATTAGGGATTAACAGGTGGAATAAGAATCGAAAAAACACAATTAGTTTTGAGTAAATTTACTGTATTAGTTTCTTGTTAATTTTGGTAATCATCACCTCTTCACGCTTTTTTTGATAGATATCGTTTAGTTCGCGGGAGAAATCATCCAGTTCCTGCGAAGCTTTCTGTATAAATTTACTGTATTTTTTAAGGTCTTTTTCGTTTAAATTTTGTTCCTCTTGTAAAAGGTTATTAATACCTAACAGATTGGCCACAGGTCGGCGGAGTACATGTGATAAATCGTAAACTATATTTTCCATCGCTTTTTCGTATTCTAAATGGCTGGTGATATCTTCAATATGTCCATACCAAGTTACACTTCCATCGTTATGTATTTCTGGGTTTACTTTTAATAAGTGCCATTTATCTTCAGGATAGTTGAGTTTATATTCAATTACATGTCTTTTTTTACTATCAAGTAGCTTTTTGAGGTGTATTTTAAATTGTTTGCGATGTTCAGGATGAATAATTTTTATGAACCATTCCGGTTGCTCTATGATTTTTTGAGGATTATCAATCATAGGGAATAATTTCTTAATGCCTCTACTCACAAATTCAATACAAATTTTTCCAGATGCGGGCAGTTTTAGCTGAAAAATAAGATGCGGAACATGATCGGTAAGTTTTTTTAGTTTGGTGGCATTATTAGAAATCGTACTTTTTTGTTCAAGTAAGGCTTTAGGTCATTCAGGTATTTCATGACCTTACTTGCTATAATTTTCAGGGAATTTTTTTGATTATCGTTAAGGCAATACGGCTTATTATGCAATACACAAAGGGTGCCCAATACTTCGCCGTTTAAAGATTTTAAGGTAACACCGGCATAGTACTTAATAGAATGTTCGCCAACGACTAACTCTTCTTCAAACCGCGGATCTAAATCGATGTTCTTTACTTCTATAAAAGTGTAATTCCCTTTTAAAATAAACTCCGTAAACGGATGCCGTTTATGGTATTCTCTAACGGCCAAACCTACTTTGGCTTTGTACCAATGCCGGTCTTTATCTATAAAACTTATTAAAGCAAAAGGGGTATTACAAGTAAGGGCGGCTAATTGGGCAAAATCATCCAATTCTTTTTCTTGAGGCGTATCCAGTATCTGATAATCATAGAGTTCTTTTAACCTTTTAGATCGCTTCATATTAAAAATTGTTTATCAATAAAAATGTCGAATTTAAATAATTTTATCAAAAAAACTGATAAAATTTAAATTTAATATGATATTATAGCAATCATATGATGTAAATACTAAGAATAATTTATTAAAATCTCACTATAACAATATTTAATTTTATTGTAAATTTTATACAAAAAGAAATCCAATAATTAATATATGAAAAATTAAAATTCATAAGTTCGATTAAAAAACTTGACGGAAACGACTGGGTGAAATCTTTTATCAAAGATTTTGTATGGAAGTTTTTGTTTTGATGGCATTTCGATACAAATTCTCTAGGAGAGTTCCCTTAATCCTCAAACTGTTTGAGGGAATTTCCATAATTTAAGTTACTCCAAATCCGTTAGAGTGTTTTTCTGAACGAAAGGGAAGAAGAATGTATCGAGAACAGGATTTGTGGTTTTCATCCCTTGGTCTCGATACAGAATTTTTGCAAAATTCACTCGACCTAACGGGATGAATGGGAAAATAGTTATTGGTTAATAGAAGATAGGGAATAGGTTATAGGCTCCAAAAAGTTAGATAGCTAAACTGATCGAATATTTTTTAGAGTAAAAAATGTATCGAGAATAGATGTATTTTACACCTAAATCTCGATACACGATTCTTAATACTGTTTTATTAATTTTACAGCATATATGTTATTTTAATCTATTTTAAACAGTAAATTTACTGCTTAAAGCTTCACTATCATCTTTCCTTTGTTCTTCCCATCAAACAAATCTATAAAAGCTTGTGGAATATTTTCAAAACCTTCTACAATGGTTTCTTCATAATGAAGTTTGTCTTCTTGTAACCATTTTACTAATTGTTGTGAGGCCTCTTTAAATTTATCGGCATAATTGCTCACAATAAAACCTTGCATTAAAGCACTTTTCTTCACTAAAAAGGGTTGAACGGCGATTCCCTTGGGAATATCGGTTTTGTTATAAACGGCAATGGCACCGCAAATAACGATGCGGGCAAATTTATTAATGTGAAAGAGCACTGCATCAGAAATTTCACCTCCTACGTTATCAAAATAAACATCTACGCCATCGGGACAGACCTTGCCTATGGCTTCTTTCATATTGTCGGTGGTTTTGTAGTTGATGCCTGCATCAAAACCAAACTTAGAGGTAAGCAGTTCTATTTTTTCATCGCTTCCGGCAATACCTACTACCTTTAAGCCCAGTATTTTTCCTAGTTGTCCTACCACGCTTCCTACGGCTCCGGCAGCACCTGAGACCAATAGGGTTTCTCCCTCTTTGGGTTTTCCTATTTCATTCAACCCTAAATAAGCGGTGAGTCCGGTAAGCCCTAAAATACCCAAATAGGCAGAAAGGGGAGCTTTATCGGGGTCTACTTTCTGTAAATTATCGGTAGTGATTACTTGTTTCTTTTTCCAAGCCATATTACCTGACACATAATCTCCTTCTTTAAAGTTAGCATTATTAGACTCGAGTACTTTAGCCACGATAGAAGAGGAGATAGGCTTGTGAAGTTCAAAAGGCGGAATGTACGATTTCTCGTCCCTCATCCTTCCCCGGAGGTAAGGGTCCACTGAAACGTATTTGGCTTCTACTAAAAGTTCATTTTCACCAGGAGTACCTACTTCTTGTTCTACAAATTTAAAATCAGATTCCTGTGGTTTTCCTTCAGGTCGGTTGTTCAATAAAATAGTATTACTCATCTTTTTTCTTTAAAGTTAAGGCTTTCTCCCTGCCTTTTTTAAGAAATAAGCGGGTTTAAAGTTTGTTTAACAAGGAATAAAAGGGAGTGGGGAGTAGGTATTAGGAAATAGGGACTGTGTTAAATTTGAAGAAGTAGTGACGGAAACTGAGTGAAATCTTTGATAAAAGATTTTGTATCGAAGTTTTGTTTGAATTGCATTTTAATACAAATTTTCTATGAAAATTCACTCAATGCCCAAAATAATTGACGAAATTCATAAAAGATTTGGGTTACTTTAAGTCCGTTCGAGTGTTTTTCTGAACGAAAGGAAAGAAAAATGTATCGAGAACCATAAGGTCAGGATCACACTTTCGCCCGTAAACAGACTTTCTATGAAATCCCACTTGACCTGACGGGATGGAAGTAAAAAGCTTAGTTCGTGTTTAAAAGTTCACGAAGCGGTATGCCGTCAACTTCCACATCTTTTAACACCACTTCACCATCTTTAATATGCACAACAGCATAGACATTTTTGGTAGAATCTTGGGCAATTTCCCGTTGAAGATTTTCGGCTTTGGGAGCTTTAAATTCATTCATATAAAATTCATCGAATGAATAATGGAGCTGAATGATGTTCTCTCTTGTGTAATTATTGGAACGGGCTTTAAAATAGTTATTTTTAGCGGTATTGGGAGCCGTGGGTTGAATATCTTTTATTTGGGCATAGCCTTCTTCGTCTGTTGTGAGTACTACATAAATTTCTTTTCCGGTCATCCAGGGTTCTACAGTAGGAACGGTAAAAGAGTCTTCTTCATAAACCAAGCGAATATATTTTCCTTTTAGTGGGTGATAAGGATCAAAAGGCCTTATTTTAAATTTATAGGCTTTACCAGATAACAGGATTTCTTCTTTTTCCCAAATCATATGTCCGGGTATATACCACTGGGCAATGACCATGACTGCAAATAAAGGGAAGAGTATTTTTTTACTGAGCATTTTGCTTTTTTCGTTTAAGGGTTAAATAATTTGCGATAAAAAAACCGGCTCCAACGAGTAGAAACAATATTCCACGGGTTATAAAACTTAAATTGGTGTCAAAAAACCTACAAATAATAAGTACGGTAATAATACTAAGCCCAAAGTTAAGGATGCCCAAGTGTTGTTTTTTATTGCCTAGCCGAATGGTATAAAGGCCCAACATGAGTAAATACATATTAATGATAATGGCGCCTAACGAGAGGTAAATTCCTGTAAAGAATAGAGCTATGCACAGGAGATAACTGATACGGTAAGGAGAAATTTTCGAGATACTTCCTGCTTTTATATATTCCTGAAAAACAAAATAACTGGCTGCCAGGCTAAAAGCTAAGCTTAAGAGAAATTCAGGAGAAGTAAAAAAACGATTGCCCAATAGTTCAGGAGTAAAAGAATCCCAAATACCCTCCCTAAAACTTAATATAAATAAAATTACCAAAGTTCCGCCATAACCCACAAATGCATAGGACAATTGAAGGCTAGTAGCGTTTTTAAATGTTCTAATAGGGTAGAGGCCTAAGAAAAAAGCAAACATGCAGATATAGGAGATGTAAATTACTGGCTGGTGTTGATGGGAAAAAGCGCCCAACACGATAAGAAATGATAAAGCAATGGTCCAATTTTGTAAGGCTACCGCATGAATATTTCGGTTCTTCTTTTTTACTTGATAAATATAAAATGGAAGAGCAGCTATCAATAAAAGTCCGTATAAATAGGGAGGGCTGGTAGGATAATTAAAATATCCTTGTAAACAGGCATAAAAGGTAATCCCACTAAGGTACAGTAAACAGGCTACACTTGAATCTAATAGATAAATAAGAGGAAGTGCCAAAAGCATCCATGTAAGCATAAACGATTCTATAGCTCCCGAGATATGATAGATTTGACTAACGAGGGAAATACTAACGCTTATCGCAAAAAACAAAAAAGTAGCTACTCCTTCCCGCCAAGCCATATGACTATATTTTTTTAGAATTACATATAGAGCAAGTAGCTGTCCTAGTGCCAAAGGAATAAAAGCAAAGACGGTTTTAAGGCCGGTAGGGAAGTTGTCCCAGTTATGGGCAATGATTAAAATTATACCTAAGCCTACCAAGATGGCTCCCAAAATACCGAAGATAATATAGAGTTGGTTGGGTGAATTTTGGTCTTTTTGATGGTAATAGTGCTTAATGTTATGGGCTGTTTCTTCAGTAAGAACAGCTTTTTCCACTAGTTCTTCTAATTCATTGTAAATTTTCATTCGATAGAATAATGGTGAATGGTATACTCAAATATACTGTTTTATTTGAATTTCGTTGAAGATAGGCGCCTCCAGCTTTAGCTGTTGGTAGGTATGAAAAAATAAAGTCTTAAAACATATAGCCTAAAGAAAGCATGATAGCTGAGTTTTTATAACCATAGGCTTCAAAAACTTCTTGTAATCCATATACATACCGGGTTTGAATAACTATACCTTTATTGAAGTAATAACTTAATCCGCCAGCAAGCCCTATATCGGTACTGTTAGGATTAGCTTCAATTTCTTCTCCATTCAAGGTGGTTTTATCACTCACCAAAAAACTAATTTGTGGGCCTATTTCTAAACGTAGCTTTTTTAAGAAAATAAGTTGGGCGAGTAAGGGCACTTCTAGGTAAGATAGTTTACTTTCGGTATAATAGTTTTCAAAATTTCCAGGATCAATTTCAGTAAAAGCTCCTCCTTTTTGAATGTATTGCAGTTCGGTCTGTACAGCAAATACATCAGCTGCCCGATAGTTCACCAAACCCGCTAATTGAAAACCTTGCAGGTCGGTATTCGTAGAATTCTTGGTATGAAAACCACTAAGGTTAGCTCCTGCTTTTACGCCATAACTCCACGGTTCTTGAGCGAATAAGCTCATTGAACTGAATACTATTAAAAGAAGAAAGTAACTTTTTTTCATAAATAAGTATAGTTGAATTAGTAAGGTAAATCGTTGCTGACTTCTTTCCAGCGTAAGAGTTCTTGTTCTCGCTTTTTTAAACGCTTATAGGCACGTTTATCTTGCCAAGCAAATATAAAATGCGCAATGATAGCCACGCTACAGTAGCCTGTAAAAATGTAAATGACCAATTGATAGTAGGGGAGTCCGCTAAGTTCTAATCCAGAATTTCCAGAACCATTATAGCCGGTACGGTAAAAAGGGGAAATAAGGGAAACAAATAGCCCTACCATCAAAACCTTCCATTTGTTCCTAATAAAATAATGACGTTCTTGAAGGTTCACGGCTATTTTGCGTTGTACTACTTCTAACTCTTTTTCCCTAAAAAAGCCCATATCTTTTACTTGGTAGTTGGGACGAAAATAAGTATTTTTTATAATATTTCACTTTGAAGGACGGAAGGGAAATATACTTTAAGTAAGGTCTATGCATGAAGCCCTCGGAAACTGAGTGAAATCTTTGATAAAAGATTTTGTATCGAAGTTTTGTTTGAATTGCATTTTAATACAAATTTTCTATGAAAATTCACTCAATGCACAAAATGATTGACGAAATTCATAAAAGATTTGGGTTACTACAACTCCGTTCGAGTGTTTTTCTGAACGAAAGTAAAGAAAAATGTATCGAGAACAGATTGATGATTTTTATACCAGATTCTTGATAAAATTCACTCGACCTGAAGGTAGGAAAGTTTCTTTTTAAATAAAGTACTTATTAAAATTTCGCGTGGCATTTAATTGATATAACCATAATGAAAGCGGAATAAGGATTAAGAGCGTACCAATAACGCCAAATGCCAACCAAATTACTATAGATAGAATAACTGATGCCGCACAAGCGATAAACAAATGCAAGCTGTTTATTTCTGCGTATATTTTATTGAGGTGTTGCTTTTCTTTTTTGCCACAATGGTGACAATTCACTTGTATTTGGTCACCATGTTCTAGTTTTAGTTTTCTACGGTCGGTAGCCGAAGACTTAATCGTGATTTCATCTCCGCACCCGGAGCAATGGGTATATAATTTCATAAGTTAGTAGTAGGTATTGTGGGGTATTATGAGGTTGGTGTAAAATTAATAAAAAGTTGAGGAATTTTTAAGAACGATAGATTTAAAAATTTCACAAAATAAAATCCTTTTCGTGCAGTTAATCCAAAAATTAGTCGCACATTTGTAGCTTAATAATTAATATTTTATAATGAATAAAGGAATAGTAAAATTCTTTAACGAAAGTAAAGGATTTGGATTTATCACCGAAGAAGGTGAAGACAAAGACCATTTTGTACACATTAGTGGATTGGTAGATGAAATTCGTGAAGGTGATGAAGTAAAATTTGACCTAGAACAAGGAAAAAAAGGATTAAATGCGGTTAACGTAGAAGTTATTTAGTATATATTCTTTTATAAACGAATTGAAGCCTATCTAAATTTTAGATAGGCTTTTTTTATGGAAGTAACTTGAAAGATTTCCTTTAAAATTTTCAATAATACTTTCTAGTATTGAATATCCGTTATGAAAATGAGGCGCCGTCACCCTTTTGTCATACTGAGCGGAGTCGAAGTGTTGATTCAGGGGCTCATCCTAAATATTTTTTTCAATGTAGTATGAGATTCCGGATCAAGCCTGTCTTGCATGCAGGCAGGTCATAATGATGAAAATATCCATTATTACAAATTACGGATAATTAAATTCTGGTATAACCAAAAAACACACATTAAGATAAAGTAATATGACCGGTAATTAAGTTTCTCTTTAGTATATAGTAAAGAGCTGAAAGTTAATCTTTAACGTAATAAAGCGCTTTTTTAACGATTAAAAGGTTTATTTTAACGATTAAAAAACTTTTAGCTAAGATTTAGCGTATATACTTAGTAACAAAAAAATACTACTATGATGAATAAATTCTCCATCTCTCTAGTTATATTTTGTTTTTGTGTATCTATAAGTTCTTATGCGCAAGTAGGAATAGGTACCACCGATCCTGATGCCTCTTCTATTTTAGATATTAATTCAACTTCAGCCGGTGTGCTTATGCCACGCATGACAACCCTACAAAGAGAGGCTATTTCTAACCCATCTAATGGGTTACTAGTGTTTGATACCGACTTGAATGCTTTCTATTATTACCAAACCGATACTTGGATAGCACTGATTACTGAAAGTAGCGCCAGTGATTACACCGGATGGGGAGATTATGTAGATGGTACTTATACTTCTGCAAGTCCTTTATCACTTTCAGGAGGTGTTCAAGTCACTCTACCTAACGATGCTTCTACTGTAAGGGACAGTCAAAAACCGGTAGATGTAACTACTTTTTACGATGAAACTACTAATACTATCACCGGAAGAAACGGTGATGCCATTAATATAGTCATCGAATTTAAAGCCCGGCCCACCACTTCTTCTTCAACGAGATTATCATTATCTATTGATATAGGAGGTGTGGTAGGAGAGATTTACCCCAACACTTTTGTACTTTCCAAAGGGCAGGGCCAAGAACATTATTACCTGCAGACCATTAGTGCTTATACCTTAGATACTTGGGAAACCAATGGTGGTGCAGTAAAAATTGAAGCAAGTTCCGCAGCAGAGGTGTATGATATTCGCTATGTAATTGCCAGAACTCATAAGGCTAGGTAAATTAAAAATATAAAAAATTATACTTTTTACATTGGCGAATAGTAGTTTACTATTCGCCAATTTTTGTTTTTATAGTGATGTAAGAAGGAGCGATTTTAGTTATTTACTTTTAACATTTTTCTTTAAAAAATGTTTTTTATAAAATATTGAGGGAAAACAGGTTAGATATTTATTGGTTAAATAAAGGGTTATTACTATAACATATAAAAAAATATTTTTTTATTGTTTTAACATAATTTATTTTATAAATTTATAACGATAACTTAAAAACTAACTAAAAATGAAAAACAAAATCTCTTCAAGCAATAGCGATGTGTTTAATAAAACCATCGGTTATGACGGGCAGGTAAAAATTGCCATAGGAGGTAATGAAATCTCCAATGCAACTATTGGCTATGATGGACAAGTAAAGATAGCCTTATTAAATAAGGAGGTATTTAATAAGACCATCGGTTATGATGGGCAAGTTAAAGTAGCCATTTCAAGTGACGGAATATTAAATAAAACTATTGGTTATGATGGGCAAGTGAAAATGGCATTAGTAGAGACCAAAATAACTAATAAAACCATTGGTTACGATGGACAGGTAAAAATTGCTTCCGTAAAAGATGAAATTTCCAATAGGACTATAGGGTATGATGGCCAAGTAAAAATTGCTAGTATAAAAAGTGATATTTCCAACAAGACAATTGGCTATGACGGTCAAGTGAAAATTGCTTCTAGTAAGAGTGAAATTTCTAATAAGACTATAGGCTATGATGGTCAAGTTAAATTATCCCACAAATAAAAAGTGCAAGAGAAGTTTAATTTAGCAATTGTGAGGGGTGTACCAGAACCTCCCTTAGCACATCTTCCTTATGGTTCTTTAAAATCTTCTTTTAATATATATAACCAACTAATTCAATCAAAAAAATTTGCAAGAATAGATTTATATGATGAAATTTTTTATAATGAACATACCCAAAATGTAGATGATTGCGTTGTAAGAAAATTATGTTTTGAGGCTTATGGAATTCAAGACTTAGCATATCATGTTATTTATCTTTCTGGAGGTCATTTTCAGTATGATAGTTTTGGCCTAAGGCGTAATATGAAAATACCGATAATTGCTGAGATCGGTACTACTCATTACCCAGAACAATGGAGTTCTATTTTTTTATCATTTATACAAGGGAATATCTCTACAAATGATGGGATCATATTTAAGTCTAATAGAACTAAAGAGATATTTGAAATGACCTTGAATAATTGGTCCGAAAGGTTTTCTCAAAAATTTCAGATTAAAAGTACTGTAATTTCTAATGGAGTTAATATAAAAGAAAATTCTTTAAATTTAGCATATAGAGATGAATTTAGAAAAACTTTTAATTTAAGTAATAGTTCTAAGCTGTTTCTTTGCTATAGCCGTATTGCTCCAAACTCTAAGGTTAATTATGAAGCTTTAATCTATTCTTGGGCTAAAATATCAAAAGAAGAACCCTTAGCCATTTTGGTTATAGCTGGTGCAATAGTAACCACACCCGATTATCGGGAATACCCCAAACAATTATTAAAACTAGCAAAGAATGTAGGGGTGTATGAGAATATAAGGGTAATTGCAAACCCTTTTGATTTATGGGAAAACGCAAATAATTACTTGATGTCCGGTTGTGATGTTTTTATTCATACAACAAGGGGATTGGAAGAAACAACCTCTAATGTTGTTTTAGAAGCTTTATCACATTCATTACCAGTAATTGCTTCTAATTGGTCTGGAATGAAAGATATTATAAAAGATTACGAAAATGGTTTTTTAATAGATTGTTGGACAGCTAACGTTACTTCTAAAGTATCAAGACAAATCTTTTCCAGAGATTCAATGTATTTAAATACCGAAATTGAAAAATTTATATCCATAAACAACAATCAATTCATCAGTAGGGTTTTAGAATTATTAAAAAATCCAGATTTGTTGTCCCAAATGAGAAAAAATTCCAGTCAGCTTGCAAAAAACAACTATTGTATCCAAAAAAAGTCTCAAGAGAGAGTAGACTTCTTTATTAAACTCGCTAACGAAGCCAAAAGTAATGATGAAAGTACACTAAACCCGCCACTTCCATTAGTAAATTTAGATCACATTTTACCAATTATGTCTAACAAACTTATAGACAATAGTACGCTAATAGAGTATTGTGGTAAACATGAACCTTTAATAGACGATAATGAAAAAGATATTATACCTATTCTCACAATTATAAAATCCAGTAATAGTATCACCTACCAATCATTACTACAAGAAATAGTCAAGTCCAATCATATAGAGATTGAAGAAAATACCTTAAATATTTTATTACAAAGGTGTTCTAATCTCAATCTAATTTATTTTAGGGATGTCTAAGGTTAAATTAATTACTATGCCCTGGGGGCAACCTGTCCAGCCTAGCTTGTTAATGGGAAATATCCATAGCATTGTAGATAAGTTTTATGATGTGTCATCTTATTCTTTCCATTTAGAGTTTGTAAACTTCATTAGTGAATTTGATTTAAATTTAAGGGATTATCAAGCCATGATAGGTAATTATGGGTTAGGGGACTTTATTTTTTCAATACCTCCTTTAAAAACAGTAAAAGAGCATTATGACAATGAATATATAAGTTATCTAACAAAAAACGGAATTGGAAAAGATATTATTGAAACTGCTTTGAAGTTGAGAGATATTGCTTCAATTTTTTTAGATAATGTGCTGGAAGAACTAGAAATTATTGATGAAGCTTCAACTACCGTTATTTTTTGCCCAATGTATAGAGAGCTTACTCCATCTCTTGCACTAGCTAAGTTAATTCACTCAAAATTCCCTAAAGTTTCAATATTTTTTCTAGGAGAGGTCTTAGAAGGCGATATAGAAAAAATGTTAACTCAAGAATTTAATTTTATTACAAATGTTCTCGCATGTGATCCTGAAAAAAATATTCTTGATGTGTTACGTGGAAACAAGATAGCTCCTGTAGATTTAAATGTAAGAAGATTGGATTTTTTAAATATACCTAATTATGATGAATATTATCAACGATTAAAAGAAAACGCATTTAGGGATTTAATTCACTATGAAAACTGGATCCCATTTGAAACCTCAAGAGGGTGTTGGTGGGCAGAAAAATCTAAATGTTCTTTTTGTGCATTAACAAAAACAAACGCTACGTTTAGGGAAAAAGATATTAATAATAGTTTACAAGGTATTATTGAATTATCTAATAGATATAGGGTTTTAAAATTTCAATTTTTCGATTGGATAATATCTACATCCTATTTTACAACACTTTTTCAGAATTTAATAAAGTTAAATTTAAACTATACCATATACCTACAATCTAAAGTAAATCTTAGCAAAGACAAATTTCCAATTTTGAAAAAAATGGGAGCAGTAGTCCAGTTTGGTGTTGAAAGTTTAAATAGTCATACTTTAAATCAAATAAGCAAAGGTGCAACTGCTATTCAAAATATCAAAGCCTTAAAATGGGCATCAGAATATGATGTTAGAGCTGAATGGAATATATTATACAATCTTCCGGGGGAAGGAGAAAATGATATGCAAGAGTTATTTGATTTAATACCCTCTTTATTTCATTTATGGCCTCCTTCTTTTAATAGATTTAGATTACAAAAATTAAGTCCCTATTTTGAAGAACCACAAAAACATGGGATCCTCATTAAGAATCCATTAAATTGGTACAATTATGTATTCTCTTTTATCTCCAAAGAAAATATTAAAAATATTGCAGAAGAATATGACTATGAATTAGAAAATACAAGGAAAACCGAAAGGTCATCTAGCTATGAGGATAAGGTGAGGTCTCTTATAAGAGATTGGAATACCAATACAAAAAATGTTTACAGAAAATTAGTTTATTTAAAAGGAGAAAATTTTATTAAAATTATTGACTTAAGGTATGCAAGTGGAAGGTTGGAATATAATTTAAATGAAATGGAATCTTACATATATTTGTTGTGTGATACAGAGCAAACCATTAAAAACATCAAAACTAAATTTCACAATAAATTTAAATACAAAATAGAAAATAACGATGTACTTACCTTCTTAAATAGGATGGTAAAGAATAGATTGATGTACACAGAAAAAAACAAGTATCTGTCCTTAGCAATTTCAAGTACTTAACATACAAATTTTTATAAGTATTTTAAGGTAATATAAGTTGATGACTTTAAAATTGTTTTTCTAAAAAATAAAATCAAATACACTTATTTCTATAATATGTGACGTGTATAACAACTTCTTATGTGTTAATTTTTCTAGTGTTCTACATTATTTAATCTACTCTACAAAAGCGATCTTTACATCATTACTTTATTAGATTTTTTCTCTTAAATTAAAAACACGATTAAACATATAAAACGCATTTGTGCAACGTTTATGAGCCTATAAGGACGTTTATGTATTTGCCCTCTCCAAAACTAACTATAGTTAGTTATTTTGTAAATGTATATGAAACAAAAGGGGGGCATAAAAATTAGAAATAGAATCTCTCTATATTGGAAATTTCAATTATTGGGATGGGGAATAGCTTCTCTAGATTGGGCTTATATTCTTTATTTTAGACAAGATTGTTCATTATTTCATACTAGCATCAACTTTCTTTTAGATGTTTTTAAAAGTGGGCTATAAACTTATCAAAGGTTATGATTTACTATTATTAGCTATCTTAATTATAGTGTTAGCCATCTTATTTATGATGCTTAGTAATATAAGATGGCATATGTATTGGGCAATTATTCAGCAAGAAGAATCTGATTATATAAATGCTTTGTTTTTTTGGAACTTTCCTTTTATAAAAGGCTTGCGATTAATGTCTATTTGGGTACTTGCTTATCATTTATACAGCTATCACAAAGAGCAAATAAAAACCATAAAACATCAAGCAGAATTATCTCTCCTCGCTAAAGAAGGGGAGTTCAATCATTTATCAAAAAAGATGAAACCTCAATTTTTATTTAATACACTAGATAGTGTTAAAACCTTAATTTCAGAGAAACCTTACCAAGCAAAACGGTCGATTGATTTATTATACGGTTTATTACATTCCTCAATTTACACGAGGGAAGAATGTATTACCTTAGAAGAAGAATTGTGTTTGGTAGAAGATTATATAGAAATAGAGCAACTTCGTTTTAAGCAAAGGTTACAACTAGAAACAAAAATTGATACAAAATTACTCGACTATAAAATCCTGACTTTATCCATTCAAACTTTGGTGGAGAATGCCGTAAAATACGGAATACATCATTCAATAAGAGGTGGAAAAATTGTAGTTGCTATATCTAAAGAATCAGGCGGGATTTTGATACAGGTTACCAATCCCGGTTGTCTATTTTTTAAAGAACGGATTGACGGCAATTTAGGGTTAAATAATTTAAAACAACGGCTTCAATTACACTACAAAGAGAAAGCAAAATTCACTTTAATTGAAGAAGCTTCTGAAGGAACCGTAAAAGCAACCATCACCATTCCTATAAGTAATTAACTTAGCCTTTTTTGTAAACAAAATTGAAGATGAAATTGAAAATGAAGTCGAAGTTGAAATCGAAAAATACTGTAAACTGAATACTGTCCACTGCTTTCTAAGATTCCCTACCTGTCATTTCGAGCGGAGTCGAGAAATCTTTTTATCTAAACTCAAAACTATACTTGAACTCCTATTAATGAAGTGGCTTATTTTTATATCCGTAGTAATGATAAGAAATTTTAAAGCGTAGGGCAGAGGAGGCCTGCCTCCGACGACCCAAGGGAGAGGAAGGCACTTCGGAGCGTTTGCCATCCGCAAGCCTAGAAATTTCTGTCATCATTCAAGGATATAAAAATCTTGCCTAGACTCCTGCCTGCCGGCAGGCAGGTTTGCTTCTTTTCGTCGATGGAAAAGAAGGGAAACCCCCGAAAGAAGAAAAAATATAATTTTAATTAGTAAAGCCACCTTATAGTGGTGAGTTGCTGAGTGAGGAGATAGCTTTGAAATTAACCCTTCGATAGACTTAGGGTGACATTTTTGAAATTGAAAATGAAGTTGAAGTTGAAATCAAAAATACAGCCAACTGAATACTGTCAACTGTTAACTGAACACTGCCAACTAAATACTACTATTTCCCCGTTACAAACAAATCTTCCTCCTCTAACTCTTTCATAAACTGTTTAGAGAAAAGACGTACACCTTCCTGTATCAAATAATCAGAATCGAAAGCTTGTTTAATATCCACGTTTAATTTCCATATTAAATCTTCCTCCTCATTTCGTTCACAAATACAATATAAATTAGAGGCCACCCGGTGGATATAGTAATCTTTAAAGCCTTCCTCCTCAGAATATAAATCTTTATTTTTCATGATATCTTCCTTAAAGCTCCCGAAAAACTCATTGTAATAGCGTACGATACCACTTTTAGCATCTTTTCCCTATTGGCCCACCACTTTGGTAACCAATACGGCATCATAATTTTCTTGCTCTAAACGCTGAATATGCGGAAGCCAGTCTTCTAAGGTTTTGGGTAAGCTATCCATTTCTTCCCCAAAAAAGGCTAAACTAGCGCCAGCTGAAATCCCGTTTTTTTCTAAAGTTTGGGTAAGTTTATCTTCCACGCGTTTTCTTATATCCGTTTTTTGGGTCATTGCCAACACCAACACTTTATGCAATTTAAGTTGCTCAGAATCGGGTTTTCTCCAGTTGCTCACTACTTTGGTACCGGAACAAGAAGTGATGATAAAAAACAATAAAATGAGGCTGAAAAAAGAAAGTCGTTGAAAAATACGCATCGCCATAGGGTTGAAATTTTAAGTTTTCTACCAAAGTTAACGAATAAGCCTAAGATGAACTGATAAAATAATTTTAATTTTCTTTTTCTAATGGTTTTTTACAGCGGTACTGAAATAAGGTTTTTGTTAAAAGGGGAGAGGAGTGGGAATAATTATTGCTTCTTATTTTTAGCAAATTACGGGTTTACGTAAGTATATGTTTGTAAATTTTTACTATATTTAATTTTTCTAACATTCTAGATTACGTGCATAGTACAGCTACATCTTATATAGGAAAAATAAGTCGAATTTGAAAACAAATTGAAACAATTGAAGAGAAAAACTAGAAAATAGGTCAAATATTTAGGTGTAATCTGTAGAAAATAAAAAGTAAGTTATTTACAGCAATTAATTGCTGTAAAGTTAATTTAATTATTTCGTTTTATAAATTAAAAATTGTCTTATAGCATAGAAAATATATTATCACGATACCATCTCCTAATCCCGAAGAAGGAGTACGCTTCAATTATAATAAGACTAGACAGGAAAATCAACGAAGGTGAATTGGAAGAGTATTTTAGGTTTGAAGATATTGAATACTGCTCTAGGGAAGTAGAGTCAGAAACAACCATCAACATTGAAATAGCAGTTCAGTACCTATTAAATTTTTTCTTAATTGAACACCCTACTAGAAGTAATTCTTATAGTTTAACTCAATATGCAAGAAACTTTGTGGGAGTCATATCAGATAAAATTAGTAGTCCTTATTCAAATCTTCCACTCAAACAAAACTTTGAAAAATACTTTGCGCTTGATCAAGATACTCTTGCTTCGGCCGAGCAATTGAATAATTGGTTCGAACTTAGCTTCAGTCTCATTTCAAAAAGAGTAGTCTCTGATCATATTGAAAGTCTATATGATGACTTAAAGGAAGCCACAAAAGAATTAAACGAAATTCTATTGGTGGAGAATCTGGATGCTTTAAAATTAGTAGAGGAATTCTCTAAAGTGTTTAAAAAGTTTGTAGATAGGTCGAGAGAAATTCGTGAAGTCATCAATTTCAAAAACAAAGTATTAAAACAACTAAATGACTTTGAAAATGAACTTTATAAAAAGTACGACTCTTATTCAGCTTCACAAAGAACTGTTAATAAGCGTGAGTTTGAAAGTTCAAGACAAGACTGGGATACGGTAAAGGAAATTGCCAATAATGTAAAGGCTTTCTTTGACCAAATAGATTTACGCTTAGACAATATTAGCAATCAAATTCATTACGCCAGTAAGAAGTTAAATGAACTAGGTGAAACCTTTGAAAAAAAGGCATTGCTGAAGGTTAATCTGAAGAAAATACTTCGCCTTGCTTTGGAAGATATGAAACATACGGACACTGGTGTTCGGTTCAAGTCTTTTCCATTAAAAGCAATTCCCTCACAGGAGGTCTATTTTCGTGCATTTAAGCGATATGACTTTGAAATGGAGCAACCAAATGCAATTGTTCCTTTAGAAAAAGATGCTGAATATTTTGATACTCAAGAGAAAGAGTTTTTAAAGGATGTCAATAGTCAGGAAAGAATTTCAGTGTGGGTTGACAACCTTAAACAACGTCTGGAATCTGAGAAACAACTAAATCTATCATCTGAATTTCAGAAAATTTATTTGGAAGAAAATAATACACTTATTCCATTAAGGGTCAACTACAACTTAATTATCGATAGCCAAAGCAATATAGGTGATGAAGTTATAATAGAAAAAAAATTGGGACTAACTGAAGACGATATTCAATCATGGAAGATATTACAGAAAAGAAAATAGATTCATTTGATTTTTTAGAGAGTGAGAAGATGGAGCAAAATTTTGCAACAATCAATATCAATCTTTTGAAGGGTAGGCATATTCAACAAGATGAGTACAAGTTATTTGATGTACTCGATGAATACGCTAATGAATTCACGTTCTACTATGATCGTTTATATCAATTAAAACTTAAAAGAAAAATTGCACATGACGTTCAATATTTCTATTTAGATTTTCCTGAAGAGAACAAAGGGAGACTAGCTGCTCAGGAACTACATCATTTTTTAACTGAGCAGCAAACCATAGTAACGTTGTTAATTCTAAACATGTATTATTCTGAATACTTCAGTTTTGAGAAGGAATTCAAATGGGAGGACATTAAAAGAGAGATACTAAATGGGGAAAATAGTGAACAGTATAAAAGATTTTTTTTCAAAGAACTAAAAGGTGGTGGATACTCGGATACACAATGGAGAGATGCAAAGAAAGCAGTAGATAATGCTATTAAAAGTATTGAAAAACTGGGATGGTGTGAAAGAAAAAAGGGTATTGGAAGAGGAGACATACAATTTACCGTTAGAGAAAGTATTGAAAGGTTTGTTGAGATGTATCAACACGAGTTAAGTAACTTCAATGAGTTTGCAGAAAAAATAATCAAGAAGAGAAATAATGAAGGAGATTAATATTTATTCCATATCTACTGTTGGTATTCGTCAGCACTTCAATCAAGATTATCTTCTTCATGAAGACCGCACTGATTTTACAGGATCTAATGGTTCTGGAAAATCCATCATAGCTGATTTATTGCAAATAATATTTATAGCCAATAAGAAGTTTATAAAATTTGGCACAGATGCCAAAGAAAGAAATATTCATACTATTCCTTATTACAATCAGAATGAGGCCTACTCTTTCTTAAACATTCGGATAGCAGAAAATCAATACATTGTTATTGGCATTTGTATTTCTTCAAAAACAGGTGTTTCTCTTAAACCTTTTACAATTACAAGAAATACAGACATAGATTTAAAAATTGAGCAAAATACTTTTTCTAGCCCCTTATTCTTTAAGGATTTCTTAGCTACCTCAGGACGGGTACAAAACCTTAAAGAATTAGCAAAACACCTAAATAAAGAAAAAGGTCTCAAACTTACTTCTTTCGTTCACTCTGAAAATTTAGATAAATACTATGACTTTCTTTATCAGAAAGATATCCTACCTATCAATTTATCTAAGGAGAATAGCCTAAGATCATTTGCAACGGTTATTCAATCCTTCTCAAGAGCTACTAACCTACGTCTAAAGAGTTCAAGAGACCTTAAAGACTTCTTATTTGAATCCGAAAAAGAAAATCTGATAAGCGAATACAACCGTTACAAATCAGATCTGCTCAGACTAATGCAAGATTTCCGGAAGCTAAAGGAAAAAATGGATTCCCTCGAGAGTAAACAAAGATCCCTAACCAAATTAAAAGAGAAGAGTGATCAGTATGAGCAGTTAAGTTTGGAGCAAAGCCGGATGGAACTATTATTTCATTATTATAATAGGGAAGAAGCTCAGAAGAATAAAACTAATTTAGAAAAAGAATTGAGCTTACTTGAGAATAAAAAAGGAAATCTTAAAAAAGAAGTAGAACGTTTGGAATTGGTTGTAGAGTCTAAAGAAAAGAAGAAAGATCTAATTGATAAACAAAGTGATCAATTGTCAGATTTACTAGAGGTAGAAAATAACCTAACTCCAATTATAGAAGAGATTGAGTTTTGGAAAAAAATGCGATTTCCAGATATATCTTCAGCAGATAAAACTTTACTCGCAGAACAGAAAGCTCCAAGTGATCTAAAACTTAACATGCTTAAAGAAGTTTTCTATTCATCAACCAGCTTACTAAAAGTTTATGGGAGTTATACAGTATTGGAAGAAAAGCGCAAAAAACAAAGAGAAATACTAGAGGGAGAAAAGGCCAGACTCCAAGAAGAAAAGATCCAAAAGGATAAGCTCAATTCAGTTTTAAATAATGTAGGCGAAAATAGTTTGCTAAATAAAGTTCTGACTTCAGAAAAGGAATTAAGCCCAAAGCAGGAAACAGTATTTATGTCTTTACTTGAATTAGGTTTCAAGAAACCGGAAAACCCTAAAAAAGGAACACGATACATCACTGATAATGATATTCTTAATGAAAAATTTATAAATGAAGACATTAATAACAATGGGGTATGGTTAAATCTTGGGCATATATCAGAATTCTTTGAAAAGAATAATTATAAACGACTATTTGCTCATCCTAAAACTTTTGGGCAGGCGATAGATAAATTAAAAGAACGTTTACTTAAAGAACTGATCTCAATTCAGAAGAGGCTTACCGAAATTGAAAAAATACAAAATGGAGAACCTTATGACAAAGAAGTAGTTAAGGAGGATTTTGATTTAAAACTAACGCACAATACCTTAATTAATCAGCTTAAAATAGCAATGGTACTTTTTCTGAAAAAAGATAAAATCATTGAACAACTAGAGGAAAAAAATCAGGAAAAAATCAAATCGTTAAACTCCTTGAATGCGAAATTGAAGCTCAAAAAAGAAGACGATAAGAGTCAATTATTTAAAGAACTGCAGGAGCAACGAAAAGCTCTTGAAAAGGAATGGAAAGATAATAAAGATCAATTGAGTACTGCAAGAACAGATTTCGCTATTACCAATAAGGATTTGAAATGGCAGTCTGATAGATATAAGTCTACCAAGGAAACATTTGATAAACTTAAAAATACCTTTAAAGAAAGTAAAGATAATTTCAGTAAGAAGTTCCCAGGGATTGATCCATCCTTCATTGAAAAAGAGGTGTTTGATTCTGAAAAATATAATGACTTAAATAAGGACCTAGAAGATGCTAAAAAAGCCTATCAAAAAGAATATATTGAAGTTGCCAGTGCTTTTGATGAGACAAAAAACAATGCAGACGTAAACATCAATCTCCAAATTAAATCAGATACGTTAGACTTCTTTGTTCTTGAATCAACCTTATTGGGTTCACGAGTGAAACATCTAGATAATGTAAAGCCCGAGATGGATAAGATGAACAGAAATCGTCTTGATTTTGTGGATAATTTGTACGAGAAAATGATCAAAATCTTTTCGAAAACTGAAGACCAATACAAGAAGTTTGATGCAAAGGTGAAAGATTTGAATGACTTCTTTAAAAACAAGAAAATTAGTGAACAATATTATTTTTCCATTTATTTTTCAACTGAAAAATGTTTGGATATTAATTGGATTTATTCTCTAAGAGAGAAGTCCAGTGAAGTTTTTATGAAAGGAGAGATTCCATATGGTGAGTCAACGGACGACTTTATCGAAAAGTTTTTTAAACAGATAGCAAAGCATCGGGAAAAGGTTAGTTTATCAGATCTGCTTAACCCTAAGAGTTATTTCCATTTATCTACTAAGATGGTAGATGAAAATGGCGTTGAAAATTCTGGAAGTACTGGTGAAACCTATACGGCTTTGGTTCTGCTGGGTATTGCTAGATTATCGCTTGTTCAAAATAAAGATAAAGGTTTGAAATTCATAATCTTAGAAGAAAGTTCTAACCTCGATGACACTAACTTCAACCTCTTCCCAAAAATTGCTAAAGAATATAATTACCAAATCATAACCATGACTCCTAAACCCTTTGGCTCTGATTCAACAGACGGGTGGTACTTACATCAATTAATAAAAGGGAAAGAAAACAAAGATCTCAACTATCCCATTCCAGCAAGTTATTTCAAGACTAAAAATGCAAGAAGAAAGCTGTCTACATATCTCGAAAATCTGGAAGCATGAATTGGGTAACAATGAAAAGTCTCCAAGAGTTGTACTTCAACAATGTAACTGAATCCAAAAAAACTATTTTAGAAGATGATGATATAAAGTTCCTATTAAATTCTACTCAACAACTCATACATAAAGACAAGATTATCAAGGTTAAACCTAATGAAGGTTTTTCAGAAACCTACGAGAGAGATTACAAAAAAGACTATGAAGAAGCACTTGATCTTCTAGAAAGATACGATTTAATTTCACCATACATTAGATTTCAAGATAAAGATTTTAAAACATTGTTGGAATTAGAAAAACAGGTTAAAAATGGTGAGCTAGATATTCTAAGAGAACAAATCCTTAAAGCTCATGAATCAGTTCGAGGAATCTCCCAAATGTTTTTTGAAAATGACAAATATTTGGATAAAAAGTTTAGGTTAATTGAAGCAGTTGAGAAGATTTTAAATGTACCTCCTTTACCGTCAGGAAAAGATAAACAGTATTTGTATGTTATTCCTTGTAAAAAACCTAAAAAGATAGTTCTGTGTGAAAACCTACATTACTTAAAGTTACCTGAACTAAGTCGTCCAAGCAATATTGAGTTATGGTTTGCTGGGGGATATAATGTTCAAATGCTAGAGCATGTTGATTTGAAAGGTCTACCTATTTACTATTCTTGTGATTGGGATTATGATGGTTTGGAAATATACAAGCTGGTAAAAGATAAAATTGATGCGATTCAGCTTTTAACACCAAATGGTAAACCGAAAAATATACAAAAATCAAAACATCAAAGTTTTTGGAAAACAAAGGATGACGAGTTTTATTCAGACAACTATTATTTTAATTCTGAACAACAGATAAAAATACAAGAACTTATTACAAATAATGATTGGATTATAGAAGAGTCAAACGACTTTTTAGAAATGGTTCCGTAAAAAATAAAAGTAATTCATCAGAAAGAACTATAATCTATATTATGTAAAATAGAATATTTTAAAACCTAGAAAGAATCCTAACCTTACAACTCCTCTTTTCTTTGGTTATGTAATTTTTAATTAGTTAGCTGAGTTTGATATTTAAGTTACACAGAACTTCGGTACAAAATCTTTTATAAAGATTTCCCTCAGTTTCCGTGAATTATTCTTTTGCCAAACTATCCAATTCTTTAATTCTTCCCTGGTAACTAATATTATCGCGGTGTGAAGATTGCACATATGTACGTACAGTTTTGCTGGGATAAATATTCAATTTAAAATTAAGGATTTCCGTTTTATAATTTCCTTCAAAGGTAATTTCAATTTCCCGGGTAGCTTCATCGGTAGTTATGGAGAAATCTTTGGGCTTTCCGCTGTAATTGATTCCACTTTCATTATAACCACCCCCAAATTGGCGTACGCCAAAATACGGTAAAAATATATCGACACTATCTTTATAAATCCGTATGTAATTAGGGTTTCCTATTAAATTAATCTGATTGCCCCGTAACGGATATAACCATTGGTGTTCTACTTCAAATTCTTCTCCATTTACCCAACTTTTTACCGCTTGCCAGTCTTTCTCTTTATGAGCACTATTTTTCGTGCTTTTACAAGCCGTAATCATTAAAAAACCTACAAGGAGTACCGAAATATATAAGTTACTATTTTTCATACCTACAAGATAATAACTTCCTTGAGGTTAAGTAAGCATTTAAGAAATTTTTATTGAATGGTTCGCGATACATTTTCCTCCACGTTGTTACGGAAAACACTCGAACTGACTGTATCGTTGGATGAAATAATTAGTCCAATTTCAAGCTATCCGTCAATTCGAGTGATTTTAGTTGAGCGATAGCGGAACTAAAATTGTATCGAGAATAAGGATTTTAAGTTCTCACAAGGTTCTCGATACGTTTCCCTCCACGCTGTTACGGAAAACACTCGAACTGACTATATCGTTGGATAAAAATAATTGGTCCAATTTCAAGCTATCCGTCAATTCGAGTGATTTTATTTGAGCGATAGCGGAACTAAAATTGTATCGAGAATAAGGATTTTAAGTTCTCACACGGTTCTCGATACATTTTCCTTTACGCTGTTACGGAAAACACTCGAACTGACTATATCGTTGGGTAAAAATAATTGGTCCAATTTCAAGCTATCCGTCAATTCGAGTAATTTACGGATGCGTTAGAAAAAGTAAAATTGTATCGAAAATATAGGATTTTAAGTTCTCACATGGTTCTCGATACATTTTCCTCCACGTGGTTATGGAAAACACTCGAACTGACTATGACTTGTGAATAGAAATAAAATTGTATTTTCGGGCAAAAACTAATTTTACCATGGCGGGAAATTCAAATGTGGCAATTTACGGGGCAATTGGTGCCAATCTTTTAATCGCAATTAGCAAATTTACAGCTTCTTTTTTCACCGGAAGCTCGGCTATGCTAGCGGAAGGTATTCATTCACTGGTCGATACCGGAAACGGATTTTTATTATTGCTGGGGGTTAAACGCTCTAAACAGAAACCGACAGAGCTTCATCCGTTTGGATATGGAAAAGAAGTTTATTTCTGGAGTTTTGTGGTAAGTGTTTTAATTTTTGCCCTCGGTGGCGGATTTGCCATTTACGAAGGGATTCACGCCTTGCAAGATCCACACGTTACCGAAGATCCTACCTGGAACTATATTGTACTCATCGCCGCGTTAATTTTTGAAGGTACTGCCCTATTCTTGGCCTTAAAAGCATTTAATAAGTCCCGCGCTAAATCTAAAAACTTAATTTCCAGTATTGTTCACAGTAAGGACGCGGCCACTTTTGCCGTGATTATTGAAGACACGGCAGCCGTAATTGGCTTGGCCGTAGCGCTTATTGGAGTGGTTTTATCGCAATGGTTGCAAAATCCGTATATCGATGGCATTGCTTCTATTGCCATTGGTACTATTTTATTAACCGTAGCAACTTTCTTGGCCCGTGAAAGTAAAGGTTTATTGTTAGGAGAAAGTGCCCGCCCGGAAGTACTGCTACAAGTGCAAAACATTTTAGAAAACAACAGCCACGTAGTAGAGTTTGGTTTACCCCAAACCATGCATTTTGGCCCGGAAAGTATTTTATTGATTGTTGAAGTAGATTTACAGGATGATTTAGAATTACTTAAAGCTGAACAAGTCATGGAAGGACTTCGGAATCATATTAAACAGGAAGTGCCTAAAATCACCCAAGTGTATATCCAAACCACTAATAAGCTGTAAGGAGCTAATAGTTACTATTCAAAAGATATTTTATATCTTTTAGGAATAAAGTTAAATGAGTTATGAAATATTATCTACTCTCTTTTTGCTTATTCTTGGTATATGCTACAGAAAGTTCAGCCCAATTTGGAACTCCCCAAGTGATAGATAGCGATCAATCTTCAGGAGGCAATCGCTATATGACCACCGCTGATATTGATAATAATGGATTCACCGATATTTTGGTTGCTAAGGCTTATGACTATGACCAAGTAAGTGTTTACTGGAATAATGGAATGATGAACTTTCAAGAAGCAATCCTTACTAATCTTAGTGATCCGGTGTATATTCAAGCGGAAGATATCAGTAATAATGGTTGGAAGGATTTCCTCGTAATTACCGAATCGTCCGGCGAATTGTACTATTACAAAAATAACAATGGGAGTTTTGCTAACCCGCAATTAATCGATACGGAGCCTAGTTTTGGAAAAGCTATCCAGATTGATGATTTTAATGAAGATGGAAATTTAGATTTCGTTGTTATTTGGCAACATGCCATTAATCTTTACCTCAATAATACGGATGGGACTTTTACCAAATCTCCTATTCTTACTACTTCCTCCTCTCCCAACATCTTGGAATGTTGGACGATGGACAAAGGAGACATCAATAATGATGGGCATATCGACATTATTACGGGAGAGACCTTGGGAGCAGTAGTTTATGAAAATGATGGTCAAGCCAATTTTACTCCCCACTTAGTAACGCCTTCCACCCATAGTACACTCACTGTGTTAAAGGTTTTTGATGCGAATAATGATAATCATCTAGATATCGTAGCGCAACGTGCCGGCGGAGCTGTAAGTTTATATACCCACACCACCAATGGCTTTAACTATACTTATGAGAGTGACCTTTTTACTACCGGTAACAATTCGGTGAAAAGATTGTATCATATTGATTTTAATGGTGATGGTCAAGAAGATATTTATACCGTGTATGAAGGGAAACCAAGTTTGCACCTTCAAGAAAATAATTTAAGTTTTTCCAGCAGTATGTTATTGGATGATGATCCGGATTTATTTGTAGATCAAATTGCCCTAGCAGACTTGGATAATAACGGACAACAGGAATTTTTGTGGTCTGCCGCAAGTCAAACTTTAGCTTATCAGAAAAATGAAAACCTTTCCACATCATCGCCTCGACGCTCCGCTCTTGTGATTTACCCGAATCCTACCACCGGTAAAATTTATATGAATCAACCAATCAATAAATACCGGCAGCTAAGTATTTATTCCCTCACCGGAAAGAAAGTTTATGCTCAAAAAATTACCGGTTCCACTCCATCCATCAACTTAACTTTTTTACCTTCTGGAATCTATCTCATGCAATGTAAATCGGAAAGGGACACTTTTCAAAAAAAATTAATTATTCAGTAGAAAAGTTATGGGGTCTTTACCACGATAAAAGAAGCTTTATAACCGGTGGCTAAATTCCATTCGTTAGAAGTAATTACGTTTCCGCTTTCGTCCAGTACTTTAAATTGTGCGGTGTTTGGGCCCGATTGTCCTTGGTTGAGCGCCTCCACCTCTATTTTATTGAAACCTTCTTTTAATTGCATGTAAATGGTTTTGTAACGGCCTTCCAAGTAAATTTTATCGGCCACCACTTCCCCATCTTGATAGACTCGTACCAAATCACCATCAACCGCTTGATGGTCCCGACAGATAATTTTTATTTCACCACTTTTGGTTTTAAAATCCCCTAAATATTGATTCTGCTTAAACTCTTCGCTCATTTTACGTTCGTTCCCTTCCTTTTGAGCATATTTAGGATTAAAATCTATTTCCGGTTCAATAAAACCTTCATCTTCAGAAATATCTACTTTCTCTTCTTTTTCATCTAAGGTCGCTTGTTCAGGACGTTTGTAGAAATTATAATTCCGCTTGCTTAAACTGGGAGCTGTTCGCTGCGTAGATGTATTGATTTCATTGGAATTTAATAGATTTCCGCTAGTCGTGGTTGTCGGACTATCAAACTGCGCGTGAACCGAACCAAAGCTGAAAATGGCGAGCATAAATAAAATAATAACTTTCATAGGTTTTCAAGTATAATTCAAAAATACTAAGAATTAAGGTTTCTTTAATAAATTGAAATCAATAATCTTACCAAAAATAAGTGATTCTGTAAGCTGTGTAGAATTTCCACAGTTCATTTTTAACAAAACAATAAGTTTTTAAAAAGATATTTTAAGAACCTAAACTCATTACTTCGCTTTTAGTAACTGAAAATAACAAATTATGAAAAAAGCTGTATTGCTATCTACTATTTCCATGAGCCTTTTGCTAGGTTCTTGTGTTTCTAAAAAGAAATATACTGAATTGGAAAACCAATTGGATAATACGCGTAGTGAATTAATGAAAACGCGTGTAGATAAAGAAGAATGCGAAGATAAATACGCAAAGATTCAAGAAAAAGTATCAAATTATTACGCCAAAATCAATTCTTTACAGGAAGAAAGTGATAACAAGCTGGAAATGGTTGATAACATCGCTGCGATGTCTGTGAAGAACAAGGAAGCGATGCGTAAAACCTTAGCCAAAGTAGATCCTGAAAAACTAAAAGACGCTAAAACCTTAAGCGATAGTATGGATGTAGCGGTTTCTTATAATTTGACCAAATCTTTAAATGAAGGGGAAGATGAAGGAATCGACATTAACGTAGATCAAACCGTAGTACAAATTACCATCTCCGATAAATTATTGTTTAAAAGCGGAAGCTATTGGGTAAGTCCGCGCGCTAATAATTTATTGGAAAGAATCGCGAAAGTGGTAAAATCTGAACCATCGATGGAAGTTTTGGTAGAAGGTCACACCGACGATCAAACGATTGTTGAAGATTCTTATTTAGAAGATAACTGGGATTTAAGTGTACGCCGTGCCACTTCTATTGTACGAGTGTTACAAGACAAATATGGAGTAAATGGTGAACAACTGATCGCTTCCGGTCGTAGTAGCTATAAGCCTGTTGCTGATAATGAAACCCGAGAAGGTAGGGATAAAAACAGAAGAACAAGAATTATCATCTTACCTAACTTAGATAAGTTTTTGGCGATGTTGGAATCTGAATAATACTGATATTAAATAGGTTATATTAATCTATTTAAATTACTGCTTTAATAAAAAGTTATTTAAAATGCTCACTGGATGGTGGGCATTTTTTTGTGTTCCATCTTTAATTTGATGTCGGCAACTGGTGCCATTAGCGACGATGATGGTTTCGGGATTTGCTTTTCTCACTGCCGGAAAAAGCGTTTGTTCCCCAATTTGCATGCTGACTTGATAATGCTCCTTTTCGTATCCAAAGCTACCGGCCATTCCACAACAACCTGACGGAATGATGGTCACCTTAAAATTTTCAGGTACGTTCAATAAGTCAAAAGTGTACTTTACATTCGACATGGCTTTTTGATGACAATGTCCATGAATTTTGATGGTTTTCTTTTCCTTACTGAATTGTGCTGAAAAAATATTACCTTTTTTGATTTCTGCGGAAAGAAATTCTTCAATTAGCAAAACATTTTTCGCTAAAACGGAAGCTTCTTCCCTATTTTCCGCTAATCGTAAATATTCATCCCGAAACGATAAAATAGCCGAGGGTTCAATCCCAATTAATGGAATTTCTTCAGAAATTACATCTTTAAATACCTCAATATTCTTATTTGCTAGCACTTTGGCTTCTTCTAAAAAACCTTTAGAGATATAGCTTCTTCCGCTTTCTTCATGGTCAAGGGTTTTTACCTCGTAACCCAAACCGACTAATAATTCAATCGCATCAATACCAATAGTGGTATCTAATAAATTGGTGAATTCATCAATAAACAAATAAACACTTCCTATTTTTTGCTGAGGAAGTAAATTAAGTTCTCCAGTAGCAATTAACTGTCGTAAACTTTTCTTAGCTACTTTAGGTAAGGAACGTTGTGGAGCGACACCCATCACTTTTTTAATGAGTCCACTAGAGATTGAATTACTAAATAACGTATTTGTTATGCCTGAAAACTTTGCTCCTAATTCGTTTGCTTTATTGGTATGGGCAAAGAGTTTATTTCTAAAACTGAATCCGTTTTCTTTTTGGTATTGATATAAAAACTCCGCTTTGTAGGTGGACATATCTACATTCGACGGACATTCACTTTTACAGCCTTTACAGCTTATGCATAAATCTAAAACCTCTTTTATTTCTTGGTGATTAAATTTATTGGGCTGTTCACTTTGCGTTAAGAACTCCCGTAATACATTGGCGCGACCCCGAGTGGTATCTTTTTCATTTTTGGTAGCTCGGTAACTCGGACACATAGTTCCGCCTGCTTCCACGCTTTTTCGGCAATCCCCGGTTCCGTTGCATTTTTCAATGGCTCGCAAGATTCCATTGGTATCAGAAAAGTCCTGAAAAGTTTTTATTTCCGGTTCTTTTCGGTCGGGTTCATAACGCAAAGAAGTTTCCATCGGTGCCGCAAAAACTATTTTTCCCGGATTAAATAGATGTTCCGGATCAAAAAGTTTTTTCACCTGAATAAAAAGTTGATAGTTCTTCTGGCCTACCATTTCCTGAATAAATTCTGCCCGCACTCTCCCATCACCGTGCTCACCACTTAACGATCCATTATATTTCTTCACTAATTTGGCTACCGCGTGTGTAATTTCTTTAAAAAGTTTTACGTCTTTACTCACTTTTAAATTTAGGATGGGACGCAAATGCAATTCTCCCGCTCCGGCGTGCGCGTAATACACCGCACGCTGACCGTAAGCCTTCATAATTGCCGTAAACTCATTAATGTAATTTGCCAAATTGGGAATACTCACCGCGGTATCTTCAATACAAGCAACGGCTTTTTCATCGCCATCCATATTGCCCAGCAAACCGAGTCCGGCTTTTCGAAGCTCGATCGCCATTTCGATATGTTCTCCGGTAAGAACAGGATTTTCATAGCTTTGTGTATGCTCATCAAGTTCTTTTAAAAGCGCTTGTAACTGAATTTCTAAATCTTTTTGATGATGATCTCGCACTTCTAACATTAAAATCGCCTGCGGATCATTTGCTATAAAAAAACGATTCTCTTTATATTTTAAATTGTTTTTCGTGCAATCTAAAATGGTTTTATCCATCATTTCACAAGTGAATAATGAATGTGCCATGACCGGTTCTACGGCTGCCAAACAATCTTCAATACTGCTAAAATGAGCGGCCACCAAAGCTGAACGTTTTGGTGGTAAATCGTCTAATTGGAGCGTGAGTTCTGTAGTAAAAGCTAAAGTACCTTCGCTTCCGGCTAATAGTTTGCAGATATTTAATTTTCCGGTAGCTTCTGAAAAAACTTCTGTAGTAATTAATTCGTCGATCGCATAACCTGTATTTCTACGATGAATATCCCCTTTAGGAAATTGGCGATGAATTTCTTCTTGAACTTCTTTCGGTTTTAATAATTCGTAAAGTTCCCGATAAATTTTTCCTTCTAGAGTAGAAAGTTGACATTTTTGCTGAAATTCTTCCGCAGTTAAGGCTTTAAAAGTGACTTCGCTCCCATCTGAAAGTACACACTTCATTGATATTATTTTATCACGCGTTACTCCGTATTTGATGGAAGTAGTTCCACTGGAATTATTTCCTACCATTCCGCCAAGCATACATCGGTTGGAAGTAGACGTATTAGGACCGAAAAATAAACCGTAAGGTTCAAGAAACCGATTTAAATCATCCCGAATTACTCCAGGTTGAAGCGTAACTGTTTTTTCTTTTTCATTCAGCTGAATGATTTTGGTAAAGTATTTTGAAATATCAACCACAATTCCATCGCCCACACATTGTCCTGCGAGGGAAGTTCCCGCCGCTCTTGGAATTAAACTGGTTTTATTTTCCACACAAAATTGAATAAGCCGTTGAATATCTTGTACTGTTTTAGGTAAAGCTACCGCGAGTGGGAGTTCTCGATAAACCGAAGCATCGGTAGCGTAAAGTGATTTTACTAATTGGTCAAAATAAAATTCACCCTGAAGTTGTTGCGCTAAATGTGGAAGTTTCTCTTTCAAAAGAATTTTTTACTAATGTACAATTTTAGGAAATATTGCTCTATAGAATATTTATTATTAGGATAATTAAGATTTTGCGTTATTCCGGGCTTGACCCGGAATCTCATACGGTATTGAAAATCAAAATTTTGAGGATGAGACCCTGAATCAAGCCCGCCTGCCGGACTCTTAGGTTTGTAAAATGATTTTGAATTAATTTTCCAAAAGAAAAGGATGGGTGAACTTTCCTGCCGGCTAGAATTTGAGTTCTATTGCCCGTATTAGTCCCATC
>NZ_RXOM01000030.1 GCF_008692195.1 Salegentibacter sp. R32 | reverse complement strand
ATGAATACTTGGAACATCACCGGCGTGATTCGAGTGATAATTCCAATTTTATATTGGAATAGTAAAGGGGACTTTTAGTCCCCAGTATTAATGAACCTCTGCACTTTTAGTGCAGAGTGGTTTAGTTGAACTGACATCGTTGGTATTTTCAACTAAACTTCCATCTTTCAGCATAAAATGGCCATCTTCATTTACTTTGAATCGCTGTTTTTCGCCTTCTGTATTTAAAGCGTATTCCGGTTTATACTGAATGATATTTTCGTACATCGAAAGTGGCGCGGGATCGAGAGCCGATTCGGTTCTTCCTGCTTTTCCTACGACCGTTTCAATTTCAGGAATGCTAGCCACCGCCATATCGAGTTGTTGTAAAATACGCTTGTTTTCTTCAACTCCGGCGTGTGGGAGCGAAGTTGGCATCAATAAGAACGAACCTTCATTAAGGGATGGCATAAATTCTTTGCCGGTATTTTTCATAATGAAAAAACCAAAAATCACGATCGCTGTCGGAATACTTAAAAAAAGCAATTTGTGTTGAAGCGTCCACCGCAAGATTCTCGTGTAATAGTTTCTGAAAAGGGTAAAACCGCCTAAAATTAAGAAGACAATTAGTGTTACAAAAATGAAGTTGAGTACAATATTTTGCGTGATTCCCAAGGGTCGCCAATAGGTTGCCAGGAAATAAACGATCACTAAAGCCGAGATAATAATGTTGATCAAATTCGCTTTGGCTGCGGAAAGGATGTTTTTCTGTTGAAGTAATTGAACGATACCAAAAACAATTAAAATAATTCCTAATAGGTAACCGAAAATTATCGCTGCAATACCTAGAATAATGATTGCTATGTTGATGATGAAACCTACATTTTTTCGGCGATTTCTTTTCTTAAATAATATGGCAGCAAATGGTGGAATTAGAAATAGCGCCACGATTAATGAAGCTACCAAAGCCATCGTTTTGGTAAACGCTAAAGGACGAAAGAGTTTTCCTTCGGCTCCCGTCATCGTGAACACCGGAATAAAACTGATGATTGTTGTTAAAACGGCGGTTAAAATAGCTCCGGAAACTTCTGAAGTCGCTTGGTAAACAATATCGTTGATGTTGAATTTTTCTTTGGCTTTTTCCAAATGTCGAATAATATTTTCAGAGAGAATCACACTCATATCGACCATCGTACCAATGGCGATGGCAATTCCGGAAAGGGCAACGATATTTGCCGTGACGTTGAAAAACTTCATCGCAATAAAAACCATTAACACCGCAACAGGCAGCAAACCTGAAATTAATAAGGAAGCACGCAGATTATACACCATAATGATAATAACCAAAACGGTAATCAGAATTTCCATCGTTAAGGCTTCATTGAGCGTTCCTAAAGTTTCTTGAATGAGTTGTGTACGGTCGTAAAACGGAACCACGGTAAGTTGTGAGGTTTTGCCGTCTTTTAGTTCTTTGGAAGGTAAGCCACCTTTAATTTTCTCGATTTGTGCTTTTACATTGGTGATCACTTCCATCGGGTTAGCTCCGTGTCGGGCAACCACAACACCACCAACCACTTCTGCACCTTCTTTATCTAGAATTCCGCGTCGGGTTTCAGGACCTAAGTGTACGTTGGCAATATCTTTAATGCGAAGCGAAGTGTAATCTTTAGCACTTACCACCGTATTTTGAAGATCTTCAATCGACTTTACGTAACCTAAACCACGTATTAAATATTCGGCTTGATTAATTTCTAGGGTTTGTGCTCCAATATCGCGGTTACTTTCTTTTACGGCTTTCACGATTTGTTGTAAACCGATATTATATTGACGCATTTTTTCAGGATTTACATCAATCTGATATTCCTGAACGTAACCACCAATAGAAGCTACTTCTGAAACCCCACTTGCTCCAGAAAGCGCATACTTTACGTAATAATCTTGAATACTTCGTAGTTCTTGTAAATCCCAACCACCGGTTACATTTCCGTTTTGGTCGCGACCTTCGAGGGTGTACCAAAATATTTGTCCGAGTCCCGTGGCATCGGGTCCTAAACTAGGATTGACGCCCTGCGGAAGTAAATTTGCCGGTAGCGAGTTGAGTTTTTCGAGAATTCGGCTACGGCTCCAATAGAATTCGACGTCTTCTTCAAAAATGATATAGATACTTGAGAACCCAAACATCGAAGAACTTCGAATCGTTTTTACTCCGGGAATACCTAGTAATGAAGTGGTAAGCGGATAGGTGATTTGATCTTCAATGTCTTGCGGCGAGCGACCTTCCCATTTGGTGAAAACGATTTGTTGGTTTTCGCCAATATTCGGGATGGCATCGACCGCTACGGGATTGTTGGGTAAAATACCTAGATCCCAATTAAATGGAGCGTTGGTGAGTCCCCAACCTACTAGAAGTACGAGTAGGAGACCGGCGACGATTTTATTTTCGATTAAAAATTTAATGCCTTTGTTCAGCATAATTTTTAGTGATTTAAATTATGAAAATGAAACTGAAGTTGAAAAACCCCTCTGCCGTTGGCATCTCCCCTCAAAAAGTGGAGCATCTTTTAGTTTTTACTGTATTCGAAAAAGAGGAGTGATTGGTTGCGCAAGGGATAGGAGTGGCATCCTTTTTTGTTGTGCTTCGACAAGCTCAGCATGACAACAAAAAAGATATAACGGATAGCCCGACCCAAAGGGTTGCGCCCAAATTAAAATTTTAAATCAAAAAGGTTTCATCTAAAACAAGGAGGTCATAGACGAGGAGGGGAGGTGAATAGTTTTGATGAGGAATGTGCTGCGTTTTCTTTACCTCAAAAAGTTGAATATAGGTATACACCAAACTGGCTACAAAAACCTGTTGGTCTAATTGTAATTGTGAATTGTTTTTAACATCGTCTTGTTGCTTCACAATTTTTTTGTTGGTGCAGCATCCTTTTTTTTGGATATTACAAGTAGAAGGTGTATCTTTTGTTGTTTGTATTTTCTCCATTCCACACGATTTGGCGTTATGAGAAAATGAATAATCAACCAAGGTTTTTCCACAATAATGCATACTTACGGCAAAAGCTGATGTAGAAAATAGCACTAAAAGCGCCATTAGTATTGCTGTTATTTTGTGAAATGGTTTCATTACTCACAAAGATATAAAATAATTTGTAATATTTATTGGTCTGACCAAATGGCTAATTCATTTCCTTCGGTATCTAAGAAATGAAAGCGCTTGCCACCGGGAAATTCAAATATTTCCTGCGTGACTTTACCTCCATTATTGATGACTTCATCTTTTATTTTTTCAAGGTTTGTGTGGTATAGAACGATTAAAGCTCCATTGACGATTTTTTCTTCAGAAAGAGTGAAACCTCCTTGTAGTCCGCTATTTTCAAAAGCTACATAGGCATCACCATAATCGATGAATTTCCAATGGAAAACCGAAGTGTAAAATTGTTTTACGCGTTGAATATTGTTGGCTTTGAATTCTATGTAATTAATGTGATTATTATCCATAATGATTCTCGAATTGGTTAGAAAAAATTATTTTGGTTGCTTATAGCTTTTAAATATAAAAAGAGTAGTAATGAAAAAGGGTAAGGTGGAAATAAAAATTTTATAATTAAGTGAGAACAGACTTATGACAAACATAAACCCCAATAGAATCCCTAGGCATATTATTCCGCTGAAAGTTAATATTTTACTGGGTTGTTTTTGAAATAAAGTGATGAGTAACAGCAGTTGACCTAATAATGGAATTAAAGTGAAAGGATGTGCTGCTGACTTTGGGTTGTTCAATAGACTAACAATAACTTCATATTCAGTTTGGAAGAGAAATGAAGAATTGTGGGTTCCCCATTCTAAATATCCAATTAATGAACTCATGATAAGGATGAAATTTAAAAATTTGATTTTCAATTTTAATAGATTAATTGATGAGGTTTTATAAACGAAAAATTTAATTGACTTATTGCGAATGACTTATGATAAAATCTAACATCAAATTATAAATATATAAATGGAAATTATCCTTTGTTTAGGATTATTTCCTATTTTTGAATTATGGATGTAATAGATTTTGGAAAAGTAAAACGAGCAAAACCCAAACATCGGGCAGAGGTCTCTATGCAAACCGGGTTTCCTAGCCCGGCCACACATTATTTAGAGCGAACAATAGATTTATCTGAAGTTTTAGTGAGAAATAGGGAAGCTACTTTTTTTGTGCGTATAGGTGGAAGTGCTTGGGAAAATTTAGGAATTTATAAAGGTGATGTGCTGATTATTGATCGTTCTCTGGATTTTATTAGAGGCAAAATGGCTTTAGTGGTAAAAGATGGAGTGTTTGATGTGATGAAATTTCCAATTACAGGAGAGCGAGAAGAAAAGGGAACAAACGCTTTTGAATTATGGGGCGTTATTACATATGCAATTCATTCATTATGATTGCTTTGATTGATTGTAATAGTTTTTATGCTTCATGCGAACAGGTTTTTCGTCCTGATTTAAAAGGAAAACCGGTGGTGGTATTAAGCAATAATGATGGTTGTGTGATTGCTGCCAATAAAGAGGCAAAAGCCCTGGCCCATATTCCTATGTTTGAACCGGTATTTAAAATTAAAAATCAGTTGATTGAGAATGGGGTCACTTTTTTTTCTTCTAATTATACACTTTATGGCGAAATGTCTGATCGGGTGATGCGGATTCTGGAAGAATTTTCGCCTTTGGTAGAAGTTTACAGCATTGATGAATAGTTTATTGACCTTTCGGGGATGGAACATCAAGATTTACGAGCTTATGGAATAGCTATTCGAGATCGGATTATGCGTTATACGGGTCTGCCGGTTGGCGTGGGAATTGCACCTACGAAAGTGTTAGCAAAACTCGCTAATAGAAGAGCGAAAAAAGAAGAAGGCAATGAACATGTTTTTGTGATCGATTCTGAGGAAAAAAGGATTAATACCTTGAAATGGGCAAAAATTAAAGACGTTTGGGGAGTGGGTAGAAAACATGCGAAACGTATTCAAGACACCGGAAACTATTCAGCTTTTAATTTTACGCAGATGCCATTAAATTGGGTACGCAAACAGATGACCGTAGTAGGGGAGCGTATTTGGCGGGAACTGCAAGGTGAAAATTGTTTGCCTTTAGAGTGTTTACCTCAACCCAAGAAAGCGATAGGAACAGCAAAGTCGTTCGGGAAAAAGTTAACAAAATTGTCGCTCATCGAAGAAGCTTGTTCCTACTATATTAATGAAGTGAGTGAAGTTTTGCGGAGTCAGGATTGTTGTGCGAAGTATCTGAAAATTTTTTTAGAGACCAATTATCATAGTGAACGTGATCATCAATATTACAATAGTATTACGGTGACTATGGAAGTCCCTACCAATAATACCTTCATTTTAAATGCGGAAGGAAAAAAAGCTTTGCATCAAATTTTTAAACCGGGTTATCGCTATAAGAAAGTGGGTGTTTGTTTAAGCGGAATTATTCCCAAAGAATATGTGCAAACCAATTTGTTTGCATCAATTAATGAGAAAGCCGGTCTCATGGAAGCTTTTGACCGCATTAATCAGAAATTTGGAAAAACCACGCTGGCACCAGCTTTAATGGATGCCCGGCAAATTAATGAATGGGAATTAATTAAAGAAGAACGGAGCCCAAGGTACACTACACAATGGAAAGAATTATTATATATTGAATGAAGTTATTTAATAACTCAACCCAATTTTGTTTCTAATTTTATCCAATAAAGAAATGAGGTTCAAGCTTTTTTCGAAAGTCATGATGGTACTTTCTTTTCTATTTTGAGATAGCATTTCCTGAACGTGAGCAGCTTCATAATTATAACCTAGAGTTTTTACAGGAAACTCAATAATTTCTTTTTCTCCGTTTCTAGGCATAATTTCCACCGAACTTGGGGGTTCGTGAAATCGACTGGTAAGTTTTATAGTTGCTTCTTCCAATTCAATAATGCATTCAGTGGGTGTTTTTTTTACGAGTGTACTTTTTAAATTAGCTGTGATTCCATTTTTATAGTGAAATTTCATAAAACATTCTTCGTCAATTTCAGTTTCACTCATTTTTGCGGAAGCTTCAATTTTATTAGGCATTCCAATCAAAGTCATTGCTGCAAAAACGGGATAAATACCAATATCCAATAAACTTCCGCCACCTAAATTTTTATTGAATAATCGCTTCTCTAAATCGTACGGAGCTTCAAAGCCAAAATCTGCAAATAAGGATTTTATCTCACCATATTTCTTCTGCTTTATAAGTTTCAAAACATATTGATAATGCGGAACGAAATGCGTCCACAAAGCTTCCATTAGAAAAATATTTTCAGCTTTTGCAGTAGCAATCATTTCTTCTACTTCAGTTTTATTCATTCCGAAGGCTTTTTCACACAAAACCGCTTTTTTAGCTTTTAAACATTCAATAGTCAGTTCTTTATGAAAAACATGAGGTGTTGCAATGTAAATTACATCCACATCTGGAGAATTGATTAATTCAGTATAACTGCCGTAGTAATTTTCGGCATGAAAATCTTCAGCAAATTCTTCCGCTTTTTGCAGCGACCGGCTAGCAACTGCTTTTAAAGTGGCACCCTCTACACTTTGCAAATCGATTGCAAATTTTCTAGCGATTTTGCCTAACCCTATAATTCCCCAGTTATAATTAGTTTTCTGCATAATTTTTTGAATTTGACATCACTTCAATTAAAATAGCAATCGACATGACAAGGGCACAACCAAACATATTCAACCACAAATACGGCATCCAATCGAACCACCATCCAATAATAACGATGATTTGCGTCATGATTGCCGCAATAAACGTGGAGTTGCTTCTTACAAATTTGATAAAAAATGCGAGTAAGAAAATTCCAAGTACATTTCCATAAAAAATAGAACCGATAATATTGACGAGCTGAATGAGATTATCAAATAAATCTGCCGTACAGGCGATAATCACAGCGAAAATTCCCCACATTAAGGTGAAAAGACGGGAAGCATTTAAAAAATGTTTATCGTTTTTTTCTGAAGAAACATTTCGTTTATATAAATCCATCGTGGTAGTGGAAGCCAACGAATTCAACTCGGAAGCGGTGGAAGACATCGCTGCGGAAAGAATTACGGCTAATAATAATCCAATTAAACCTTTGGGTAAGTTGTTAAGAATAAAATGAATAAACACATAATCTTTATCGTTGGTTTCTAGTTCTTCATTTGTTTTTTCAATGAGACTTGCCCCTTGTTTTCTTAACTCTACTTCTTTTTTGTTGAAGTTTTGAATTTCTGCTTGAATCGGAGCTTTATCTTCTGTACTCACTAACTCGTAACTGAGTTGCGCTTTTTCTTTTCGATTGCTTTCTAATTGTTGCTGAAGTTGTTGATACTTTCCGGCATATTCAGATTTTAATACTTCTTCTTCAGCGGCCGGATTAAAATTGAGTGGAGAGGCATTAAATTGATAAAACACAAACACCATCACACCAATTAGCAAGATGAAAAATTGCATCGGAACTTTTAGGAATCCGTTAAAAATAAGCCCCATCTGACTTTGCTTCAACGAACTTGCCGAAAGATAACGTTGCACTTGACTTTGATCGGTTCCAAAATAGGAGAGGGCGAGAAAAGTCCCGCCGATGAGTCCACTCCAGAAGGTATAACGGTTTTGCCAATCAAAGGAAAAATCGAGTACATTGAGTTTTTCATTGGCAGCAGCAATTTCCAAAGCATTAGAAAAAGTAATATCCTGCGGAAGGTTACTAACGATGAGTGCAAAGGCGATAATTAATCCAAGAAAAATAACTCCCATTTGTTGTTTTTGGGTGACGCTTACGGCTTTCGTTCCGCCGGAAACGGTGTAAATCACGACTAAACTTCCGATAAGAATATTTAAGGTGAGTAAATCCCAACCCAAAACCGCTGAAAGAATAATGGAAGGTGCAAAAATGGTGATCCCGGCTGCCAAACCACGTTGAATTAAAAATAGTAAAGCTGTTAAAGTTCTGGTTTTTAAATCGAAACGACTTTCTAAATATTCATAAGCCGTATAAACTTTTAAACGATGATAAATAGGAATAAAAACCATACAAATTACCACCATTGCAATAGGAACACCTAAATAAAATTGCACAAAGCCCATCCCGCTGTGAAAAGCCTGACCGGGTGCAGAAAGAAAGGTAATCGCGCTGGCTTGCGTAGCCATTACAGATAAACCAACCGTCCACCACTTGGCTTCGTTACCACCTTTTAAAAAATCGCTTACGTTTTTACTTCCGCGGGTTTGGTAATAACCAAAAATGACTATAAATGCGAGCGTAGCTACTAAAACAATAATATCTAAGGTGTGCATTTATAAGTTGTTTTGTTCGATAAGTTGATTTACATCAGATTGAAGTAAAGGAAGGTGATTGATGAGAATAGACCAAATATTTTCATCTGAAATATTATCATAGGCGTGAATAATATGATTTCTTAAACCTATAATTGCTTTTGCATTAGTAATCTTTGTTTGATAAGAATTATCTTCTTTTAGAATCCTATTTACGGCTTCTCCAATAATTTCAAGATTCCTTTCTACCGCACGTTTAAGCATGATGTTTTTTCTGTACTGAAAAAAGTCTTTATCGGAACCTTCAAAATATCCGTTAACTTCTTCAATAGCGATTTTTATGTCATAAAGCCATTTCAGGATTTTTTCATCCATAAATCAATTGTTTATGCTGATTAATGGAATTAATAAGGATAGGATTTCTTAATGATTGTTCTTCAACCAAGTCAATCTCACGACCCAATAATTTTTTTAAATCATCTTTCAAATCCATATAGTTATTGAAATATTGGGCCAAATCAATTTTTTGAAATTTTACTAGAAAGTCAATATCACTGCTAGCATTGAAATTTTGATTAAGAGCAGAACCGAACAAATACATTTTTTCTACGTAATGTCGCTTACATAGTTCTTGTAAACTTTCAATATGTTGCTCTATTAATTTCATTTTTCACAAAAAAAGATTCATAAATATATAAAATAAAACCACGTAAATAGCATTGGCGAGCAATAACCAAGTATAGGATTTTTTCCAGTGATATTTTTCGGGTTTTTCTTGCATTATTTTCCGAGGGATAAAATATTGGCAAACAATTTATAAGCTCCAGAAACGCCGGCAGGAAACTCTCTAAAAAAGCTCAGACCGGTATAAACGTAATGTCCTTTTCCGTATTCAGTAACCAGTAGACTTCCTTTTAGTTCTTGTTCGCCTTCATCTTTCATTCCTAAAATAGGCGTAAACTCATCGCTCCATTCATCAGGAAAATAAAGACCGCGTTCTTGTACCCAACCTTCAAAATCTTTGTGGGTGATTTGGTTTGGTGAATTTAAAACAGAATGGTCTTCAGCTAAAAAATTCACCTTAGAAAATTCGTCAGTTACCCGGTCTCTGGAAACGTGAAGTGAGTACGGAGCCAGATTATGGGTTTTAAGTCCGCGGGTGGTATTGTATTGTACGACCATCGTTCCGCCGTTTTCTACATAATCAAACAAAATTGGTTGTTTGTAAACCAAATCTTGTTGCGTGTTATAAGCACGGATTCCAATCACGACAGCATCAAAAAGTTGAAGTTTTGCTGAAGTGATTTCAGAAGCTTCCATCACTTCCACATGATAACCAATCGCCCGTAAACTTTCAGGGACTACATCGCCGGCACCTTGAATGTAAGCAATATTATTTCCTTTTTTCTGAATATTCAGTTTAATCACTTTCGTTTTTGCCGGAAGCATTACGGTTTGCTGTGGAATATGGTCGTAATTAATCACATTTACTTCTTGTGTGAAAGTCTCATTTCCATCGGTGAAAACCGGATTAACAAATGCTTCATCGTCATTTTCTGGTGGCGTGAGTGTAAAGGAAAAGGTTTGGGAAGCTCCTTTTTGCTTAAATTCTACTGCAAAGTCTTTCGGACTTACTTGCCAATTTTCGGGAATATTCAAGGAAAGATTTCCTTTTAAATCTTCTTTGTAAGCGGTAACTTTTACGTTTACTTGCTTAGCTTGATTGTCTTTAAAAATTAAGGTTGAATTTTCTAAAGCGACCGAAACTTCTGGTACGATGGCAAAAGGTTTAAAAACTTCCCCTTTTACAGGATCGTTAGTTTTGTAAACCAAATCTCTATTAAAACTAATGTTTTTTCCATCAATCTTCAACGTAAATTCAGCTTGAATAGGAGCCGGAGTTTCCGGTAAACCGATGAGTGATTTATCTTCCACGGTGTACATTCCCAAACTACTCGGTTTGTTTAACCAATAAGGATTGGTGTAATTGATATTGTTAGGGATTTCAGCAGAAATATTTTTATAAAAAGGCTCGTTGTTGGTTAATGTTAAATTGATTTGAATTTCCTCATTCATATTGCTGAAGGAAATTTTCTCTAATTGAATAGTTGCTGAACTTCTATTCGTAGCTTCTAAATTAATTTCAATGGAAGAATTTTTAGTAGCAAATTCGGTAGAAGTATTGGCTTCTAAATACAAACCGGCACAAGCGGTAATAATTTCTGAAATTTCTTTAGTTTTAATGGTTTTCCAATGTTGATTGTCCAAATCTTGAATCAATTCGTACGCCTCCATCAATTGTGGAAGACTTTTGGACGGATGTTCAAAATCATAGTTTTCTTCCACTTCTGCTAAAATCTTTCCGATTTTCTTTCCGCCTTTTATACGTGACCAAGTGGTGTTAATGCCTTCAAAAATATCACCGTTTTCTGGGTAAGAACCTTTAATTAGTTCAATATATTCTGTTGATTTTCCACGTTCGGAAGTATTCCCAAAACCTTGTGATTTATGCTGACTTCTACTAAGCGAGGCAATTTCAGAATTTGAAATTCCTTTTACGGGATAATACGTTCCGATATCGTAAGTTAAGAAGTTAGATTTATCAGCTTCTTCAAATTTTTCCTGACTTCCGTAAAACCACCAAGAAGTGTTGAAGAAAAGTCGTTTGGGTTGCCAAGTATCTATATTTTCTAATTGGTCGGGATAGGCATTCTTATTGGCAGCTTTATCGAAAGCTTCTACGCTTAACATTGCTGAAGACGTGTGATGACCGTGCGTGGTTCCTGGTGTACGATGGTCAAACCGATTGATAATTACATCGGGCTGAAATTTACGAATGGTTTTAATGACATCGCGCATCACTTCTTTTTCATTCCAGATTTCTAAGGTTTCTTTTGGGGTTTTGGAATAACCAAAATCATTGGCTCTCGTGAAAAATTGTTCACCACCATCAATTCTACGTGCGGCCAATAATTCTTCAGTTCTAATGACGCCGAGTAGCTCTCTAATTTCTGGGCCAATTAGGTTTTGGCCGCCATCTCCACGGGTTAACGAAAGGTAAGCCGTTCTTGCGTGGACTTTATTGGAAAAATAAGAAATAAGGCGGGTGTTTTCATCATCGGGATGTGCTGCAAAATATAAAACCGAACCTAGGAAATTCAGTTTTTGTATGTTTTCAAAAATCTCTGAACTATTGAGTTTTTCTGGAGTTTGTGCGTTGGTAAATTGAAATGTAATGAGTAAAAATAGCAGAATGAGTTTTTTCATCTGGAATGCATCTTTTTTTAGAAATCTCCCAAATATAAGAACTTTCACTGCAAAGGAAAGTTTTTAAAGAATGAAAAAGAAAGATTTAAGATTGCTTCGCTGCTAGAACCAAGAATCAAGAGAAAACTTTAATTGCTTGTTCTAGTTTTATTTATACTTAGATAATTTTTTAAACAAGTTTTATTACAAAGCATCTTTCCCTTCATCAGAATCGATAAAGGCATCTTTTTTTACTAGCGAGACGGCTCGTTGAAGAATTAAGTTATTGGGGTAGGTAATGAGTTCACCTTCGGAAGTCCTTAGATGAATTTGAAAGGCTTTAATGTCTTCAATAATAGCGATAACGGGAAAGTCTTTATCATGAATCTTGATTTCGTCGCCAATTTTATAAGGAAAAGAGAAAAACATAATCACACCGGAAGTAATATTGCTAAGAATTGACCAAACGGCAAAAAGCCCAATTCCGATAACGGCAAACACTGAAGAGAAAACTACGGTTACTTGGGTAACTTCTACACCCCAAACCAGTAAAAGTACAAAAATGGCGATAAAAACAACCAAAAAGTTAATATACCTCACCATTAACTGTACGCGAGCTAGATTGATGTTAGATTTTTTACCAACCCGGTTAGCTGTCGTGGTCAATATAAACCGAAAGACAATAAGAAAAATAAACGCTGCTAGCGTGTAAATAAATTCATCTTGAAACTTATCGAAAAGTTCTGGCATAAATTCGTTTTTAATACAAATATAGAAGATTGGTAAATGGAATGTATTAAAATTGCAATAATTCGTCGTACAGTAAATGCACGGGCATTCCCATTACGGTAAAGTAAGAGCCTTCAATTTTTTGCACACCAATTTGTCCAATCCATTCCTGTATTCCGTAGGCGCCAGCTTTATCAAAAGGTTGATGATTGTTAATGTAATACTCAATTTCTTCAGCAGAAAGTTCTTTAAAATAAACAGTGGTTTTATCGTGAAAAGCTCTTGTTTTTTCAATTGATTTTAAACAAACTGAAGAAATGACTTCGTGTGTTCTGCCCGATAGGTTTTGAAGCATTGCTGTTGCTTCCGCTTTATCTTTGGGTTTTCCTAAAGCTTGGTCGTCAATACAAACAATGGTGTCGCCGGTGATTAAAATTTCATTTTCAACTAACGAATCTTCAAAAGCTTTGGCTTTTAATTCAGCTAGAAAAAGTGCAATCCCGCTTCCTTTTAATTCATCTGGATAAATTTCTTCTACCGGTTTTAGGCGAATTTCAAAATCTACATCTAAATCTTTTAAAAACTGTTGCCGACGTGGAGACGCTGAGGCCAAGACTATTTTTTTATGAGCGAGTTTTTCTTTCAACATAATTCGGCTATAAAAGAATAAATTGATACAATCCGATAGAAATAAGTCCGAAAACCATCATGAGTTTCAACACCAAACTCAAACTTTTATAATCTTTGGTTGATTTGGCAGATAGAATTTTCACCATAAAATAGAGTAGTGGAGCCAAAATTAAAAACAAAGCATACATCAAGGAATAGGTATGATGATATAAATACTGGTACAAATAATAAAGTACCGCAACTAAAGGCAATAAGCTAACAAAGAAAATAACTTTGTTGGTTCTATCTTGACCAATAGCAATGGGTAAGGTCTTAATTCCTGCTTTATGGTCGCCGTTAATATCTTGCTGGTCTTTAACCATTTCCCGAATCCAATTAACTAAAAAAGCAAAAACTGCATAGTCGATTAAAATTGAAAAAATGGTTTGTTGGGAAGTTTTGTTTTGTGGAGTAATGGCCGGAAATAAGTCAAACAAGCCCACAATAAGAATGGTCATCGCCACTAAAAAACTAATTAAAACATTTCCTAAAACTAAATAGCTTTTTAATGATTTTGCGTATAAATAGAGTAGAGCTGAAGTAAAAATAAAAATGGCAGTAAACGATGGTTTCTGAATCATATTCGACAGATAAAAACCAATGACGACCCCAAGAATATTTAAAATGAAAAATAGATTATAGGCTGCTTTTTCTGAAATTTTCTTGCCCACAAGAACTTTGTTGGGTTTATTAATTAAATCGGCTTCTACATCAAAAATATCGTTGATGACGTTCCCGGCGGCCGATAGACAAACGGTAGCGAAGACCAATAATGCAAATCCAAAATCATTTAAAGTGATGGCAATCCCAAAAGGCTCAAACAAAAAATATTTGATGAGTACTTGAGTAATGATTATCATTAACAAATTCGGAAAGCGTATAAGTTGGAGGTATTTCAATTTTCTTCTTTTTAATTAATAGTATTCAGATGGCAGTGTGCAGTTTTTCTAGTTCCTAAAACCTAATTACTCGTTGCTCATTACTTCATCTTCCCATTTCCCTTGCACTTTCATGACTTGTTCAATTAAGTCACGAACACAGCCTTCGCCACCATTTTTGTGAGAAATATATTTAGAAATGGCTTTTATTTCAGAAACGGCGTCTTGCGGACAGCTGGGCAAACCAATCATCTTCATCGGAAAAATATCTGGAATGTCATCACCCATATAAGCTACATTTTCAGCATCAATTCCGTAGATATCGAAAAACTCATCCAAACATTCCACTTTATCATCTACGCCCAAATGAATATCTGTAATTCCCAATCCACGTAAACGCTTACGCACGCCTTCATTTTTTCCGCCGGAAATAATACAGACCGTATAACCGTTTTTAACCGCTTTTTTCATTGCGTACCCGTCTTTTACATTCATCGAACGCAACAATTCGCCTTCCGAAGAAACCAGTACAGAACCATTGGTTAAAACGCCATCTACATCAAAAACAAACGTGGTAATATCGTTGAGAATTTCTTTATAATTTCTATCCATCTTGATTAATTATTGATTGGGTGAGCAATTTATAAATTTCCTTATAATCGGCATTGTTTAATTGTGCTAAATGCTGTTTTATCGTAGCTTGGTCGTTTCTTTTGGCCGGTCCCGTTTGCACTTCTTTTGGTGAATTTCGGGTTGCTTTTTGGGCGGTTTCTTTTATTAATGTGCTTAATACCTCAAAAGGAACTTCATTTTGTTTACATAAATCTTCAGCAATTGCGAACATATGATTACTAAAATTATTAGCGAAAACCGCCGCCAAATGTAATTTTTTCCTTTGTTCAGAAGAAATGGCAAATACTTTATCAGAAATAGATTTCGCCAACTTTTCTAGTAAATCGAAATCTTTTTCTTCGGAAGTTTCTAAGCAAAGCGGAATTTCTTTAAAATTGACTTCTGTTTGTTTGGAGAACGTTTGTAACGGATAAAAAACGGCATTTATTTTAGCGGAAGCAGAAAGCGGTACGCTCCCGGAAGTGTGCGCAACAATTCCGTCTTTTTGGGAGAGCTTGCTAATCATTTCTTCTATCGCATCATCTTTAACACAAACCAAGTAAATTTCAGCATTTTTCAATTCAGCTAAATCGGTAGTGGTTTGGGTTTTTGATTTAAAATTTTCTAAAGCAATTTTACTTCGGTTATACACCTGAATAACTTCAACATTTTCAGCAGTTTGAAAAGCCTTGAAAAGATGACTGGCCACATTCCCGGCACCAAGAATTACAATTTTTATCATTCGGCTAAAATATTAAAATATCAGAGCTTCTTAAAATTAACATTTAATTGAGATTTTGAAAGAAATATTGCGGGCTAATCGGTTTAAAATGGGTAAATTTGCAGCGTTTTTTAAATACTTCTCCATGATTGAACGTAAGCTGGCGAAAATTCTCTTTTCCACACGATTAATGGCTATTTTATTTATTGTTTTTGCATTATCGATGGCCGTAGGTACTTTTGTCGAAAACTCTTATACCACGGCAACCGCGAGGGAATGGATTTACAATGCTTGGTGGTTTGAAGCGATTATGCTGGTTTTTGCCATTAATTTTTTGGGAAATATCAAACGCTACCGACTTTGGAGTAAAGAAAAAGCAAGTACCTTAATTTTGCATTTAGCTTTCTTTTTAATCATTATAGGCGCAGGAATTACCCGCTATATTGGTTACGAAGGTGTAATGCCTATTCGGGAAGGGGAAGTTTCTAACACCATGCTTTCAGAAGAAACTTATCTTTCCGTTTTGTTGGATGGTGAAGTAGATGGAAATCCTCTACGACGGGAAGTGAAATTACCTTTAAACCTTGCTCCGGGAATTGATAACCATAAAACCGTGACTACCGATTTTAAAGGCCAGGAAGTTACTTTTACGGTAAAAGAATTTATTGATGATGCGGAAGAAGGATTGGTGGAAGATGAAAATGGAAAGCGGTATTTAAAAATTGTAGAAGCCGGAGGCGGGCAGCGTCACGAACATTATTTAGAAGAAGGCGAAGTAACCAGTATCCATAACGTGCTTTTTGCGTTTAATGCGCCTACCGATGGAGCTATTAACGTTCAGTTGGAAAGTAATGGGGAATATAAAATATCTTCTCCGTTTGAAGGAAATTACATGAGAATGGCCGACCAAAAGAAGGGGGAAGTGGTTGCCGATTCGCTTCAGGATTTAAATTTACGCTCGCTTTACCAACTAGCAGGAATGCAATTTGTATTTCCCGATCCTGTGGTGCGCGGTCATTATGATTTAATTCCTTCCGAACAACCACAAAAAGGACAAGCAGATGGAGTGGTACTTGATGTGTCTACCAATGGGAAAAATCAGGAATTAAAACTTTTGGGAGCCAAAGGTATTGTGAATGATTATAAAAAGATTGAAGTTGATAATCTGGAAATTTATGCACGCTACGGAAGTAAAGAATATGAACTTCCGTTTGCTCTGAAGCTGAACGATTTTATTGCTGAAAAATATCCGGGAACTGAAGATAACCCAACGCCAAGTTATTCATCGTTCAAAAGTAAAGTGGAGTTAATTGATGGCGGCGAGTCGAAGCCTTATTCAATTTATATGAACCACGTTTTAGACCATAAAGGTTATCGTTTCTTTCAATCTTCTTTTGATCCCGATGAAAAGGGAACAGTTTTATCAGTGAACCACGACTGGTGGGGAACTTGGGTAACTTATATTGGTTATTTTTTACTCTATTTAGGCTTGATGTGGATTTTATTTGATAAAAATTCACGTTTTGGAAATTTAGAAAAACAATTGAAAAAGATAAAAGCTAAAAAGGCTAAAGCTCTAGGAGTGTTATTCTTGCTAATGGGTTTAAACGGATTTGCTCAACAAGATGTAGATGTGACTTCAGGAGAAATAAATGAAGAACATCAACACGAGCATACCGAAAATGACGGTCATCAGCATTCTACCATGATGCCGCCAAGATTTACCAAAGCTGAAGCCGACTCTATCATTAAAGCCAACACCATTTCTAAAGAACATGCTTCAGAATTCGGTAGATTGGTAATTCAGGATGAAGGCGGAAGAATGAAACCTGCCAATACGTATTCTTCTGAATTAATAAGGAAGTTAAGCAAGTCCGATAGTTATGAAGGTCTTAACAGCGACCAGATTTTATTTTCGATGGTCGAAATGCCTAGCCTTTGGTATAGCGTTCCTTTAATTTACATCAAAGCTAAAAACGATAGCCTGCATAACATTTTAGGAATTGAAAAAGGGAAGAAGCATATTCCGTTAAACGATTTCTTTAATGATTCTACCGGAACTTATAAACTTGCTTCTTATTTGGAAGGTGCTTATCGCGCAGAAGTAAAAAACCAATTTCAAAAAGATTTTATTGCTGCTGACGAAAAGGTAAATCTATTATACCGCACTTTAGAAGGAAAAGTATTTAAGATTTTCCCTATTCCAAATGCAGAAAATAACAAATGGCTTTCTTATCCTGAATTATTTGAAAATCAAGATAAGTTTACTGCTAACGATAGTATGGTAGGCCGTTTGTTACCGGCTTATATGCAAAATGTACGTTTAGCCAAACAAACCGGCGGTTACAAGCAAGCCAATGATTTATTGGAAGGCATTAAAAATTACCAGCGTAAGTATGGAGAAAAAGTAATGCCTTCTAAAAGAAAAATCAACTTGGAAATCATGTACAATAAATATGATGTTTTCCGAGGTCTTTTTTGGCAATACATGCTGGCCGGTCTGGTAATGTTTATTTTTGTTATTCTTCAAATCTTTTACGATAAAAAAGAAGTCAAAGCGATTATTACCATCAGTAAAGTCGTTATTATCGTTTTGTTTGTATTGCATACGGCAGGTTTAATTGCCCGTTGGTATATTTCGGGTCACGCTCCGTGGAGTGATGCTTACGAAAGTATGATTTATGTGGCTTGGGCAACAATGTTCTTTGGGTTGGCATTTGGTAGAAAAAGTGATTTAACCTTTGCCTCAACTGCTTTTGTTGCTTCTATGATTTTAATGGTTGCCCACTGGAACTGGATGGATCCTGCTATTTCTAATTTAGTACCTGTGTTAGATTCTTATTGGTTAATGATTCACGTAGCGGTTATTGTAGCTAGTTACGGTCCATTTACTTTAGGGATGATTCTCGGATTGGTTTCATTGATTTTAATGATTTTAACCAATGAGAAAAACCGAAAGAAAATGAGCCTGAATATTCAAGAATTAACCATTATTACCGAGCTGTCGCTAACCGTAGGTTTGGTAATGCTCACCATTGGTAACTTTTTAGGAAGTCAATGGGCCAATGAAAGTTGGGGAAGATATTGGGGTTGGGATCCCAAAGAAACTTGGGCTTTAATAAGTATTATGGTATATGCGTTTGTAATTCACATGCGATTGGTTCCGGGGCTACGAGGAAGATTCGCTTTTAACTGGGCTGCGGTCTTTGCGTTCTCATCCATTATGATGACTTATTTTGGAGTGAACTTTTACTTAACTGGTTTACACTCTTACGCTAGCGGAGATCAAATTATTAGTTACAAATTTATTGTAATTGCCTTCATCGTTTGGTTGTTGTTAGGCTATTTTGCTAAGCGGAAATATGTGAAATATTTGAAGAAGTAAAAATAATTTATATTTCTAATTATTTGATTGTTGAATTATAAAAATCTGTACATTTACGACCGATTTTTATATGTCAATTATACGAAAAGTGAGAGCGGTCGAACGGTTATTCGATGGCCTCAGTAAAGAGATTAGTGCTTTTCAAGAAGCCTCTCAAATCTATTGTTTATCGGGTTGTGGTAAATGTTGTAATAAAGCCGATATTGAAGCAAGTCCGTTGGAGTTTTTGCCCTTGGCTTTCCATTGGTTCCTGAATCATGAAGCAGAAGTAAAGCTGAATGAACTCAAACAGAATCCCACTTCTATCTGTACGTTATATTCAGCAACACATTTAGAAGATTTAACCAAAGGAAGTTGTGAAAATTATACTTACCGTGGATTAATTTGTCGGTTGTTTGGCTATGCAGCTGCAAAAGACAAACTAGGAGAATTACGTTTAGTAACTTGTAAACTCATTAAAGAACAACAAGAAGAGAACTATTTAAAAGTAGTGGAATTATTAAAGCAAGGAAATGATGTCCCCATTTTTTCTGATTATTATAAAAAATTAATGCAAATCGATTTCTATTGGGGCAATCAGATTTTACCCATTAACAAAGCCATTGAAAAAGCACTAGAAATTGTTTTGAATTATTATGCTTATCGGCCATTTCCTAAATTTAAGAAAGCGAGTTAAAATAAAAGAGGCTATTTAAATAGTAATTTTGTCAATCTTATTATACTGAACCTATGCAAAGTATAGATTTAAGTTCTTCTAATGATTCGGCTACAAATCTATGAGATGCTGAACCAAGTTCAGCATGACGTTTTAATACTATTTAAACAACCTCTTTATAATGAGTAGTTTACTAAGTTAAAAAATTACTTCATTTCACCCACCATATCTTCAGGTTTTACCCACTCATCAAATTCTTCTGCAGTGGTATAACCTAGATTAACGGCTTCTTCTTTTAAAGTTGTTCCGTTTTGGTGTGCGGTATTGGCAATTTCAGCAGCTTTGTAATAACCAATCTTGGTATTTAAAGCGGTAACCAACATTAAGCTGTTTTTCAACAATTCATCAATACGCTCTTGATTAGGTTCGATTCCACTTGCGCAATGTTCTTCAAAAGAAACGCAAGCATCCCCAATTAATTGTGCGCTTTGTAACAAGTTAGCTGCCATCACGGGTTTAAATACGTTCAATTCAAACTGACCTTGTAAACCACCAACGGTTGCCGCCACATCGTTACCAACTACTTGTGCGCAAACCATGGTTAAAGCTTCGCATTGCGTTGGGTTTACTTTCCCTGGCATAATGGAAGATCCCGGTTCGTTGGCCGGAATAATAATTTCACCAATTCCACTTCTTGGTCCGGAAGCTAACATTCTAATATCATTCCCAATTTTGTTTAAAGAAACCGCTAATTGTTTTAAAGCAGCGTGTGTTTCAACCAAAGCATCATGTGCCGCTAGAGCTTCAAATTTATTTTCTGCGGAAGTAAATGGAAGTTCGGTAAATTCAGCAATAAAATCAGCTACCGTTTCAGCATAACCTTTCGGTGTGTTTAAACCGGTCCCAACGGCTGTTCCTCCTAAAGCCAATTCACCTAAATGTGGAAGTGTATTTTCCAGTGCTTTTAAACCATGGTCCAATTGCGAAACGTAACCACTAAATTCCTGACCAAGGGTTAGGGGAGTGGCATCCATAAAATGAGTACGGCCAATTTTTACTACTTCTTTAAATTCTTCAGATTTTTTCTGAAGGGTATCTCTTAATTGCTTTACTCCGGGAATGGTTACTTCAACTACTTTTTTATAAGCAGCAATGTGCATTCCCGTAGGGAAGGTATCGTTAGACGATTGTGATTTGTTCACATCATCATTAGGCTGAAGTGTTTTATCACCTTCACCAATGGTTTTTCCGGCAAGCTGATGAGCGCGATTGGCCACTACTTCATTTACATTCATATTACTTTGTGTACCTGAACCAGTTTGCCAAATGACTAACGGAAATTGATCGTCGTGTTTTCCGTCTAAAATTTCGTCACAAACTTTGGCTATTAAGTCTCTTTTTTCGGTAGCTAAAACGCCTAGTTTTTCGTTGGTATAAGCGGCTGCTTTTTTTAAGTAAGCAAAACCATAGATAATTTCTAATGGCATAGATGCTGCCGGACCAATTTTAAAGTTATTTCTAGAGCGTTCGGTTTGTGCACCCCATAATTTATCGGCAGGTACTTTTACCTCGCCCATGGTGTCTTTTTCTATTCTATATTCCATTTTGTTGATTAATTTTTAAGTGTTACAAATTTAAGGATTTCAATTGGGTTAAGAGAATTGCTTAAAAATTAGTTTTAGTTTAGTTTTTCAACAGTCATTTCCATAAATTTATAAGGTTATCAATTACAAAAATAGATATAGCTAAATTGAAAGAAACAAACTAATAATCTAAATCTAAAATTATGGAAAAACCGATTAATCCTGTAGGCTGGTTCGAGATTTATGTGAAAGACTTGAAGCGTGCTCAAAAATTTTATCAAGATATTTTAAAAGTGAAAATGTCGCCGTTACCTATTGAAAACAATCAATTGGAAATGATAGCTTTTCCGATGGATGAAGACAGTAAAAATATAAGTGGAGCTTTGGTTTATGTGAAAAATCATCAGGTAGAAGGCAACGGAACTATTGTTTATTTTACTTGCAAGGATTGTGCAGAAGAAGAAAGCCGGGTGAAAAAAGCCGGAGGAGAAGTAGTACAGCCCAAAATGTTGATAGGTGAATATGGTTTTGTTTCATTGGTAAAAGATACTGAAGGAAATATGATTGGATTACATTCCCAAAACTAAGCGTTAATAGATTTGTTAATAAATTAGAATTTTCTTTTGGAGGTTTTATTGGCTTTGCGCTATATTTGCATTACAAACTAAAATAACTGTTATGTTTGAATTTGATCAATATCTTGGCTTTTTAGCGTTTTTAACCATTGCAACAATTGGTTTTTGGTTAATGATTTTCTTATTAACCTTTGTAGTTCCTTATTGGGTAGGAGGTTCTATTATTGAAATGATTAAAGAAAAGAAAGAGGCTAAGCGAAAAAAGCAAGAAGCGCTTAAGTAAGATATTTAAAATATACAAAATCAAAAAGGAAGCTAAATTTAGCTTCCTTTTTTTGTGGGGTCGCCTAAAATAACTCAAAAATTTTAGACTATGTGGGGATTTAAAATTGAGGGTAAGTAAAGAAATGTATTTTTAGAATTCGCCTCCGCCATCATCCATATTGCCATCTCCACGCTGACCTCTTTCTCTCATTCTATCTTCTCGTGATTGATTAAAACGATAAATTAAAGAAAGGGTCATTTGTCGTTCTCTCCATTGAAATTCACTATCTGAGGTGAAATTGTCGGTAACCGTATAAGATTTTCTTTTTCTAGAGTTGAAAAGATCCCGAACATTAAATGTGGCGGTAAGTTTATCTTTAATAACTTCTTTGCTTAAAGCCATATCCATAGAAAAAATACTTTCAGATTCGGTTTGAGCATTTTGTCTAGGACCTACATAAAAACCATTGGTTTGAATGTCAATTTTTGCCGGTAAAGTGTATTTGGCACTAAATCTACCGAACCAACTGGTGCTTTCAGTTCCATAATCTTCTCCATCATACGAACCATCGGTGACAAATCTGAAAAAGTTAAAGCTACCATTTAATCTTAATTTTTTAGTGGGATTGTAAATAGCTCCGACTTCCCCTCCAAAACGTTCCTCTGTAGCCAGGTTAATTGGAAGGTTTTCGATAATGGTTAAATCATCTTCTTTTGTTCTTTGTCCGCTGTCTCGTTGTATTCTTTCAAAAGCATCTGTTTCATGTTGGTAGTAAATAGAAGTATTAAAAGTAAGTTTCTCCCATTTTTTTAAATAACCTAAGTCAAACGTGTTGGAAAATGCCGGGTTTAAATCGGGATTTCCCCTAAAAATATTTACTCTACTGGAACGCGAAGGGAAGGGGTTGATATACCATCCTCGAGGACGATTAATCCTTCGGTTGTAGCCTAAGGTAATATTTTCTTCTTTAGCAATTTCGTAAATTAAATTTACGGTTGGAAAAAGCCCTAAATAGTTTTTATCGAAGTTAGGATCAAAATTAAAACCAATAGTATCTACCAATGCTTCTTGATCGAGATATTCAGAATAAACTTTTCCCTTGAGTTGGGTATGTTCTAATCGTAAGCCGAGTAAAAATGAAAATTTTTCACCTAGTTTATTTCCGTATTGGGTATAAGCTGCGAATACATTTTCATCATAATCAAAATTATAAGATTCTCGTTGGTTAATAGAAAACTCTTCCGTTTCTAAATCAAAATCTTCTAAAGTATAAGTGGTTTTTTCAGCTTCGGTGTTTATTCTAAATCCAGCTTCAAATTGAGAATCACCTTTGGGCAATACATAATCGGCTTGTAATAAAAATTCATTTTGACGTTCATTTTCAAATACACGTTGGCGGTCAATGAGATTATCTACAGGAAAGGTTTGCGATTCAACAATATTATTAGGTTTATCTTCATTATCATAAGAATATTGAATATCTGCCGTTAACTTATGACCTTCATCATTAAAATTATTGATGTAGTTAATGGCTCCCTGATAGGTTTCTTCTTCTTCTCCTTCTAGTTGATTTCTGTAGGTTTGGCTATTTAAATCAGAACTTATATACCTGTCGTTGTAAGATTTACTTTCATCTTCATCGTCTCCCCACCGACCAAAAAAGGTCCCGGTAATGGAAGATTGTTCGGTAATATAATATTCAATTCCTAAATTGGTATTTAAGCCTTTTCGTAAGCGGTCGTATTCACGATCTTCTACAACTCTATCGAAGGTTCCTGATATGTAATCATTATCGTAAAATGCATTTCCCGGAGATTTTCGGTAATAAACTCCTGTGTTATTAAATATGTTGAATTTATCACTCCTTAAATTCAAATTGGTTGAAATGGAATTATTGGTAGGAATTCCTACCGTTGCTTGAACAGATCCGTTTAAACCTAAGGTTTTTTCTTTTTTTAGAATGATATTTAAAATTCCGGCGGTTCCTTCGGCATCGTATCTGGCTGAAGGACTCGTAATTACTTCTACTTTTTCAATGGCATCGGCAGGTAATTGCTGAAAGATATTGGTGTCGTCAAATCCTGCCATCGCGGAAGGTTTTCCGTTAATAAGAATGCGTACGTTTTCATTTCCCCGTAAACTAATTCCACCTTCCACATCTACCGATACCGAAGGAATATTTTGGAGGGCATCGGTTACCGTTCCTCCTTGTGTGGTGAGATCTTTACCTATAGTATAGATTTTTTTATCTAAGCGGACTTCTACTTGTGTAGTTTCTGAACGTACAACTACTTCATCTAAACTATCGGAATCCAATCCTAAAGAAATTGTTCCCATAGAAAAATCTTCCGTTATTTCGCGGTTTTCAAAAATTTTGGTTTCAAAAGAAATAAATTCTACTTGAATATCGTAAGTTCCTTTATAAACTTCAATAGAAAATTCTCCGTCAAAATTAGTGACTCCTCCTTGTGGAGCGCGTTCTCCGGTGATATCTTTAAAAGTAATGGTGGCATATTCCAAGGGAACGCCGGCATCTTTATCAACTACTTTTCCCGTAACGTCAACTTTGTTTTGGGCATTTAAAAATTGGGTTAAGCTTAGGGTAATAAAAAATAAAATAGCTTTCGCTAGATATAGTTTTTGGGTCATTTTGTTGTTTGTTTGCTTGTAAGACCGGATGAATAGAAAATCGTTTAATGGGTATTGCGTTAAAATTAAGTTAACAAAAAACCCCTTCCGAAAAGGAAGAGGTTTAATATTTTAAGTGATTATCTAGTTAATGCTTTTTAGCTTTCATTTTATTTTTTCTTTTTTCCAACCGCTTTTGGCGCATTTCTTTTTCTACTTCCAAAAGTTGCTCGTATTGAGGTTCGGTAAGAATATCTCTCATCTCTTTAAGCTTATTGATTTCTAAAGCTTTTATTTGATCTACTTTTTCTTCTTTAGAAAGATCTGCATCAATCACTTCTTGTTTTTTTACGTAAAACTCGGTTAGTTTATTTTTAACCAACAGCGGTTGTTCACCGTTTAACGCCAGCCTTTTGGTTAGTTTTTTCGCTTGCTGATCGGCTCTTGCTTCCATTCTTGGACTAGCTTCTGCAAGATCGGTCCTGTATTGCGATTGACCAAGTTGAAATGTAAAAACGGTAATTAAAAGTAGTATGATCTTTTTCATAATTTAAAGTTTTTTCTAAATTATGAATAACTACCTTCAATTACCGTTAATTAGCGGTTAAAAAGCCTAAAAATTATATTAAATCTTTAATTTTTTCAGGTGGTCTTCCAATCACGGCTTTATCATCTTTTACCACGATGGGACGTTCTATTAATTTAGGGTTTTCGTGCATTGCAGTAATAATTTCGTCTTCAGAAAGATCTTTTCCTTTATAATTTTCTTTCCAGACTTTTTCATTTTTACGAACGAGTTCTTCTGCTGAAATATCTAATAATCCCAATACTTTTTTGATTTCTTCTTTTTTCATTGGAATGTCAAGGTATTTCACGATTTGAAAATCCTTACCCGATTTTTCTAATAGTTTTAGCCCTTCCCTAGATTTTGAGCATCTGGGATTGTGATATATTTTAATCATAATTTTATTTTATCTAATTTCTTAAATATATAAAACTATTGAAACTTTAGGTAGCTGTCCCTTCCTATTTTTCTTCATCAATTCAAAAAAAAAACACCTTCTTTTTTAAAGGAAGGTGTTTTTTTATAAGTGAAAGTTAATTTTCAGTTTTTATTCCAATTTCGACTGCAATTAGAAAATTATTCCTCTTTCTGTCCCATCAACATCAAATATGCTTTTAAGAAAGCATCTAAATCGCCATCCATTACGGCATCAACATTTCCGGTTTCTTCAGCGGTACGAACATCTTTTACCAATTTGTATGGATGCATCACATAATTTCTAATTTGCGAGCCCCATTCAATTTTTTTCTTGCTTGCTTCAATGTCTTCCCGTTGCTCTAATTGTTTTTGAAGTTCAATTTCATACAATTGTGATTTCAGCATTTGCATCGCACGAGCTCTGTTTTCGTGTTGGGAACGCGTTTCTGAACAAGAAATCTGAATTCCGGTAGGGTGATGCACCAACTGTACTTTGGTTTCCACCTTGTTTACATTTTGTCCGCCGGCGCCACTTGATCTTGCAGTCGTGATTTCAATATCGGCTGGATTAATTTCAATTTCAATAGAATCGTCTACCATTGGGTAAACATACACCGAAGCAAATGAAGTATGACGTTTAGCATTGCTATCAAACGGAGAAATACGTACCAAACGGTGTACGCCGTTTTCCCCTTTTAACCAACCAAAAGCATAATCGCCTTCAATTTCTAAAGTAACTGTTTTAATCCCGGCCACGTCGCCTTCTTGATGGTTAAGCTCTCGAACTTTATAACCGTGCTTTTCTGCCCACATTAAGTACATACGCATAAGCATGCTTGCCCAGTCGCAACTTTCGGTCCCTCCAGCTCCTGCTGTAATTTGAAGAATTGCCGAAAGGTCATCACCTTCATCGGAAAGCATATTTTTAAACTCTAAATCTTCCAGTAGTTTTTTAAGCTTTTCGTAGCGGGCGTTTAAATCTTCTTCAGAAGCTTCGCCTTCTTTATAAAATTCAAAAATGACTTCTAAATCTTCGTAAAAAGTAAGCGCTTGCTGGTAGCTATCGACCCACTTTTTTTCAGCATTTAATTGCTTGACAATCACTTGTGCTTTTTGCGGATTGTCCCAAAAACCAGGAGCTAAAGTTTTTTCTTCGAGATTGGTAATTTCGATGCGTTTGGCATCAACGTCAAAGATACTGTTTTAGGGAGGTAACACGTTCTTTGAGGTCTTTTAGGGTATCTTGGGTAATCATAGTGACTAGTTTTTATATATTGAGGCAAAAATAGAAGTTCATCAGATTTCAAAAAAAGATTTAGGCATATATTTCTTAAGAATAGTTTTTAGTTAGCTTGAGAAATACCTTTTATTAGAAGTTTTGCCGATGCAGGATTAGAGGCTAAAGGAACGTTGTGCACATCGCATATGCGTAAGAGCATCAATACATCAGGCTCGTGCGGATGTTTCTCTAAAGGATCTCTAAAAAATAGAACCATTTTACATTTTTCTTCTGCTACGCGACCTGCAATTTGGGCATCACCACCAATGGGACCAGATAGATAAGGTTGTACTTTAAAGCCTGCTTGTTTTACTTTATTGCCGGTAGTACCCGTTGCAATTAATTGAATATGATCTTGATGAAAAAAATCTTCATATTCTTTTAAAAATTTCACCATTTCATCTTTCTTACCGTCGTGTGCGATGATAGCAATTTCCATTTTTTATTGAATTTAAATTATAAAAACAAGCTTGTGATTTTTCTGTTATAAAGAAACATAATTTTTTAATAAGATCATTTCTTCAGATAAGTTATTTCTATATGAATTGATAATTGAAGTAAAGTTCATCCACCTTGAAGATTTCTTGTAAATTTGAATTTTTAAATATAAAAATGAATATCCGTCATATATCATAAAAGTTCTCGTCACCCTGAACTGCCCGTCCGGCAGGCGGGCTTGATTCAGGGTCTCATCCTCAGTTTTATTTTTAAAATCTGTATAGGATCCGGATCAACGCTCCGACAAGCTCAGCGTGACAGTAAGGAATGACGAAAAGATTAATTATTACAAATAACGGATAGTCAGAAATATTAATACTAGCTATGATAGATTTAAAAAGCGATACCGTTACCAAACCCACGCCAGCGATGTTAGAAGCGATTATGAGTGCAGAAGTTGGTGACGATGTTTATAAAGAAGATCCTACCGTAAATTTACTGGAAGCGCGATTAGCGGAAATGTTCGGGAAAGAAATGGCTTTGTTTTTCCCTACCGGAAGTATGGCCAACCAAGCTACCATTAAATTGCACACGCAACCCGGGGAACAGTTAATTTGCGATAAATGGGCGCATGTATATAACTATGAAGGTGGTGGAGCTTCGTTTAATAGTGGGGTTTCCTGTAAATTGGTCGATGGAAACCGCGGAATAATCACCGCTGCTCAAGTGGCTGAAAATATTAATCCGCCAGATTTTTATCACAGTCCGTTGACGTCTTTGGTCTGTTTAGAAAATACCACCAATAAGGGGGGAGGAGCTTGTTACGATTTTGAAGAAATAAAAAAAATACGGGAAGTTTGCAACGAATATCAATTAGGCTTACATTTAGATGGAGCGCGTTTGTTCAATGCGTTGGTTGCCAAAGGGGAGACTCCAAAACAGTATGGTGAAGTGTTTGATACAATTTCTATTTGTTTATCGAAAGGATTGGGAACGCCGATGGGTTCGGTATTGATTGGTGATGAAAAACTGATGAAAAACGCGATGCGTGTTCGTAAAGTATTAGGTGGCGGAATGCGACAAATAGGTTTTATGGCAGCGGCAGGTTTGTATGCTTTAGAAAATAACGTAGAACGTTTAGCTGAAGATCATCAACGCGCACAAGAATTGGCCAAAACTTTAGCCGAACAAGCCTACGTAAAGGAAGTAGAACCCGTAGAAACCAATATTATTATTTTTTACCTGAATGATGGTGTTAATGAAGTTGATTTTTTAAAACGCTTGGAAGATCGGGGCGTGATTATTAGCGGAATGGGACAGGGTAAGCTTAGAATTGTAACACATTTAGGCTATACACAATTAATGCATGAGGAGTTCATGGAGATTTTGAGGGGATTGGAAAAGTAAAAAGGAGAAGTCACCAATGAACTTCTCCTTTTTTGTTGGCTAATCTTGTTAACTTAGTTGACCACTAATTTTTTAATTCTTATTTGGTAGACCAAATACTGTAAGAATTTGGAGGGGCTTGTAGTTTTACCCATCCGTTAGCTTGTGTATAAGGTTCCCAAGTAGAGTTACCGGTATAATCTTTAATTTGTGTGTTATTCCAGTTAGTTTGTACCCAACGTTCTTGCCAATTATTACTGTTATTTAAGTAAACAACTAAACCAGGAGAACCGTTTCTTTTAGCTACATATTCATCTTGATCTGCGTGAAGAATAGTAATGCTTCCTCCGGCTTTATTATTATGTATCCAAATAAGGTTATTCAATTTATTTTTATCTAACCAAGTTTCGTAGTCTTGATAAAATATACAAGGATAGCCTTCGTGAGTTAAAATATAGGCATAGGCTAACATTTTACCGTTGTAAATCTCATTAGTATCGTGATTACTTACAAAAGTTACCGCACGCATTGGGTTTCTTTTCCAAAGCATATCATCTTGTAAACGTGTAAGATCGTTGCCGTCAAAAGCGTCTTTCATTCTGTAATAACAAGCAAAATCGAAAGCTGATGCTTTGGCATTATTAGTCCAATTTTCCAATAGATTTACATTAGCATCCCAATATTCCCCAACAGCAAAACCGCCAACTTCATTAACCCAGGCATTGACTACCCAAGGTTCATAACCTTTCACATAGTCGAAACGCCACCCATCAATTCCTAATGTATTTTTGTAATATTTAGCGACAGAATTAGATTGTTCCCACAACCAATCTTGTACATAACTTTTATCGTGACATAGATCAGGATAACCTCCAAACACTCCGCTATCATTAGAATGAGTATCATTAGGATGAAAATCGGTAGCGGAACGGTAAAACATCCCCGAGTCGGGGTTAAAATCTGTATAGGTATCTGTTCCCGTATACGTATTGCTTTCTAGATCACCACCACTGTTATGGTTAATAACAATATCGGCAATAACAGCTAGGTTTTCTTGGTGTGCATTTTGAATTAAAGATTCTAATTCTTGACGAGAACCAAATCTGGTTTCTGTTGAACCCATTTGATTGTATTCTCCAAAGTCGAAATAATCAAAAGGATCGTAACCCATAGAAAATGGTCCGTTTTGAGCTTTTGATACAGGTGGTAGCCATATGGCATCTATACCAGCATTACTCCAGTCTTGTACTTTAGAAGAAACGGTGTTCCACCAAGTACCTCCGGCAGGAACATCCCAATAGAATGCTTGCATCATGACTTTGGAACCTGTACTTGTTGTTAGTGATAAGCTTGTGGCTTCTGTTTCATTATTTTTTTCTGCTGAAGGGTTTTCAAAATCATCTGAGGAGCAACTTACAAGCACAGCTAGTAATCCCACGATGAATAGGAAATTCATTTTTTTCATAAATATTAAATTTTAAATTAGAAATGCGAGAGAATAAAAAGGAGAAGCTTTTTTTAACTTCTCCTTTTTTGGCTAACGTCTGTTAACTTAGTTGATCACTAATTTCTTTTGGATTGTATTTCCGTTTTGTTCTAATTGGACAAGGTAAATACCTTTATGGAATGCTGAAACATCGATCGCTTGGTTAGGGCGAATGTTTTCTTTAGTAAGAATTTGCTTACCGGTAATATCGTAAATATGAATACTGTTTACTTCTTCAGATAAATAGATACTTCCGTTTGCTGGGTTAGGGTAAAGGCTAATTGTTGAAGCTTCAAAAGAAGTGTTACTTAAATTAGCTTCTTCATTACCATAGATAAAATATTCACCCGGCGCTAAAGAAATAGTACTGTTGGTATTATTTACTTGATAAGTATTACCAGTCATTAAATTATACCAAGTTCCTGTTTCTTGAAATGTAGGATCGATACTTTGCGTAGTTACTCCGAAATTACCAATAATTGTAACATATTGAAGTTCTGTTCCTGTTGCGCTAGTATTTTCTAGGTGAATAGATTTAAGTCCGTTGCTATTTCCAACATTCATATCGATACTTCCGGTTGCAAAAATTTCATTTGATTTTTTCAAAGCGATCATTTGCGCATAAGCATCATAAAGATCTGTACGATCGGTTTCTGTTAAGAAATCCCAACCGTCTGGTTTTTCAGAAAGTTTACAGCTATCATCATTAGGAATAGTACCATCAGTACACGTAAAAATACTTGTATCGTAACCTAACTCTCCAAATTGCCAGATCATTTTAGGCCCCGGAACGGTGAAGAAAAAGGCTCCGGCAGTTTCCATACGATCTAAAGCGGTAGAAAGATTGGTAACATCATAAGCACCATCTGAATTACCATAAGCTAAGTTTTTGAACATTAGGCGCTCTTCATCGTGACTTTCCATATAACCCACATTCATTGGTTGTGCAAGCCCTATATTTTCATAAGAAATATCTGAAAAATTAGAATTGGCATTCCAACCCATGGTTGCTTCGTTATAGCTAAAATTCAGCTTATTCCAGAACATAATTCCTTTTCCTTCGCTTAAGCGGTAATTTGCCCATTCAATTTCTTCATCTCTAGAAGAACCATTTCCTAAATGTTCAAAAATGATTATAAAGTCTGAATCTGCTTCCCATTGCGTGTCTGCGTAATCTTTTAATATTTGCACACGATCGGCTTGGTAACTGTTGGTACAACCTTCGTTACCACTACAATTTTGGGTAAATCCCTTGGTTAAATCCCATCGATAACCATCGATATGAAACTCTTCAATCCAATATTCTACAGTTTTATTTATGTAATCTTTAGTTGCCTGAGATTGGTGATTAAAGTCGTTAAATACACTATAAGTATGCGTTGCAGAAACATTGAAGTACGGACTGTCTGCAGCAACAATACCACCAGTACAACCATCACAATTGTTATACATTCTGTATAATGGGCTTTGACCTGTAGCATGATTATAAACAACATCTAGAATTACCGCGATCCCACGAGAGTGACATTCATCTACAAATTCTTTAAACATTTCAGGACTACCGTAATATTTATCTAATGCCATATGAAATGCAGGATTGTATCCCCAGCTTAAGTTTCCGTCAAATTCTGAAACCGGCATTAATTCAATAGCATTTACTCCTAAATCTTCTAAATAATCTAATCTGTTTTTAACTGCATCGAAATTTTGTACATCGTCAAAATCACGAATTAATAGCTCATAAATCACTAAATCTTCTTTTGCCGGTGGCGTAAAATTGGTGTTCTGCCAAGTATAAGAAGGAGCATTTCTTCTAATCCAAGAAATAGCTTCGGTCGTCATCCCTGTTGGATATGCAGGAATGTTTGCAAAAGTACTTTGCGAAATAAATGGATCGTCGTAAGGAGATAAAATTAAAGTCGAGTAGGGGTCTGCAACATTAATTTCACCATCGATTAAATATTGAAATAAAATATCGTCACCGGTTTGGTCTAAGTTGTTTAAAGTGATCCAATACTTTTCTTGAGCAGCATCGTAATTCATCAAATAATCACTGTCTAAACTCCAGTTGTTGAAGTTACCAATTACGTGAACAAAATCTTTGTCGGGTGCGTAAAGTACTAAAGTAGCTGTGTTCGGGTTGTTGACGTCGAAATTTATCCCATCTTCCATTCCTGCAGGAACTGTAGCCTGAGTTGGGTTAGGTGTCACAATACTTTGAAAAGTAGCCGTTAAACTACTTGATGTTGAAGGATCTGTAGCTATTAATTCAAAATTAGTGTCTTGTGTTAGCGTGTAGTTGTAAGTGTACGATTGCTGATTGTTTTGCGTATCGATACTTGTACCATTGGCAAATAATTCGAAATTAGCATTTACGGTAGTCGATGCGTCAATGTTTAAGGTATTCCCGCTATTTAAAATGGTCACATTATCGGTAGGACTATTTAAATTAAATTGAAAAACACCCACTTCAACAAAATGATCTTGTGTTTTTTTATCGCCACTACCATCTTTAGCTTTTGCTAACATCCCAATACTACCAATATTAGAAGTACCGTAAAGGTTCTGCGGAATGAAGGTAAACGAATAAGTTCCGTTACCATTGTCGGTGAATTTTTGCGCTTCATCTGAATTTCCCCAGCTTCCATTAGTAGGAGAATCTTGCTGATTTTGATCGTTTAGATCGTAAAACCAAGACCATAAATAAAGATCAGAAACGCCCCAAGTTGATAAGTTAACTCCAGAAACAGTAATCGTCACCTGATCGTCCGGATTAAATTGTGCCGGAGTAAGTGTAAAGGTTGCATTTTGCTGTTGAGCAAACATAAAGCTTGCGAACAGCATAAATACGACCGAAAGTATTTTATTTTTCATATGAATTTTGTGTTATAAAAAAGGCTGTAGATTTTCTACAGCCTTTTTTAAATTTTAGTTTTGAGTCAAGGTATAAGTGTAATTTCTAGGATTACTTAAATCTAGAGTAATGGTATAGTTACCATCTTCAGGAACTCCAATATTGTCCCCTCCGAAAGATAAATTACCGTCTGCACCTGTATCTCCTAAATTAATATCCCATGCGTCGTTTGCTCTAAATTTAAATCCATTATCTGTCGGTTCCTGTTGAGTCAAATCTAAAGTTACGCTCCAAGTTTTTGTAGCAGGATCGTAAGTCATATCAGTATCGGCGTCCCATCCTGTAGGTGTAGCATTACCAATTACTCCCCAAGAAGTTTTGGTTAAGCTATAAGTTAAATCTTCTGGATTTGCTTTTACCCAATAGTAGCCACCTGATCCATCTGGGGTGGTACAGTTAACTTCATCATCTTGAAGTAATACTTGGGAATAAGCAGGTACATTACCAGAAGTATCAGCATCTCCATAGTCGCCATCCCAACCTTCATTAGATGGTAAGAATTTATATTCAGGAGCTGCTACATCCATAGAAATAAAACCTTCATAATTGTTATCTCCTTCACCAGTTGAAGCAATTGCAACTCCATCTGCAGGTGTCCAATCAGCACCGTACATTCCAGCAGCAACAAAGTTACCTGTTACGTACATTTTTGGAAGTTCTGGTTCTTCTGGTTCTTCGGTTGATTCAATTAGACTTACATTTAAGCTTAATACATTTGAAAATTGCTCTACTACATTACCACCGTCTGAACCTACATAGGCTCTTACTCTAAAATAAAGCGTTCCTTCATTTGGAGCTTCAGTTTCCGGATCGTTATCCAAACCTGCCTCAGTAGCAAGGTCGAGCATACTACCTATTGTTATGGCTTGGTTTGTTTCCGTAATGCTACCTGTACCAGAAATCTCCTTGAAAGAACCAGTTTCGGTTGTAGAACTTTGTAATTTATAACTTATAGGAGTTTGTACATCAAAATCGGCTTCATTCCATACAAACCTCTCTGCAGGGTTATCGGCCACGAGTGGACTTAAATTATAATTCTCTGAAACAGAATTGGTGAATGTAAAGTCTGCTGTTGGTGCTGGGCTTGCGATAAAAGTAAATTCATCATCTTCTTCACAAGCGGTAAAACTTAATGCGATAAAGCAGAAAGCGAATATGTTTATTAACTTTTTCATGATTATATAGTTTTAGTATCCTGGATTTTGAGTTAAATTAGTGTTGTTTAAAATATTCTGACTTGGTAGTGGAAATAAGTTTCTAAAATCAGAAACCGATGTACCTGATTGAGCGCCCCCTTTAAATGGCCACAAATAACTTCCGCTGGTGAAATCTCCAAAACGGATTAAATCTGTTCTTCGTTGACCTTCCCAATACAATTCACGGGCTCTTTCATTGATAATGAAATCTAAATCTAAATCACTACTAGAGATATTTCCGTTAGAACTACCTCCAAATGCCCTTTCTCTTAATTCATTTATATAAGTTGTTGCCGTTTGAAGATCGCCTCCGCTTCCCCCTCGTAAGACAGCTTCCGTATAATTAAGGTAAATTTCAGCTAAACGGATTAATGGTAAATCGGTATCTACAAATTCTCCCCCTTCATCTACACCTGCAATTCCTTTGGAATCAATATTTTTAAACTTAGTTACCGCATAACCATCTGTAAAAGTGTTGGCGATAGTACTAATCTCTAAGCTTTGCCCTTCGGTATAGAACATAGCACGAGAATCTTCCCATTCAATTGGTTCATTATCTTCAGTATTAGTTACGGAGTAATCAAATTTATTAACTAATGCTTTGGTGGTTCTTAAACCTCCCCATCCACCATTTACACCAAAAGCAGAAGCATCCATAGAACCTCCTATGGCAGCGTGTACTAAGAAAGTAGTCCCACCGTAAGTTCTAGAACTATTTCCGTCGAAGTTGATCGCGAAAATAAATTCATTTTGAGCTCCATTAGAATCATTATCTGCTAAGAATAAGTCATCATAAGCAGTACCATTTCCATTAGCATCGGTTTTATGCAGTGAATATGTTGAGTTAATTACTTCTTGAGAATAGATAATCGCATCAGTATAACGAGCCTCACCTGTCCATACTTCTGCATTCAAGTATAATTTAGATAACAAAGCCCAAGCGGCAACACGGTCTATTCGGCCATATTCATTTGCACCGCTTTCCATTAATAAATCTTGAATTTCTAATAATTCACTTTCTATAAAAGCAAAAATTTCTTCTCTTGAATTTTGTTCTGGTACGGAAGTAGAAACTACAGTAATTAAGGGAACGTCAGCATATAAATCTATTAAATTATAATAAGCAAAGGCTCTTAAAAACCTTGCTTCTGCAATATAGGCATCTACTTCTGGACTACTTAAATTAGCAGCATTTGTAATAAATGAGTTACAGAAAGAAACCTCTTGTGCTAAACGGTTGTACATAGCGGTTGTAAAATCGTTACCTGCACCCCAACTCATCGCATGTAAATCTGGTAATCCTGGATCTCCCCAACCTACCACCGCATTATCAGTGGTTAACTCGTTTAAACTAAATAACATTCTTGAATATTGGGAAGTACCTTCATCTATTCCTGTAATATCTGGCTGTCCTGCAGGACCTTCTTGTCCAGTAAGTGCCAAACTTGCATATAATTTGGCTAAGGCTCCTTTAGCTTCGGTTGCGTTAGCAAATACGTCGTTTTCTGTAAAACTATCTGGATCTATTGGATTTTGATCTAAATCATCGTGGCAAGAAAATAAAAATAGTGCCGGTATAATTAAGAAAAATCTATTTATATAATTCATTTTCATAATTCTTTTTTTTAAAAATTAAAATTAATACCAAGTGTATATAATCTAGGTCTTGGATAGAAATTATTATCGATACCTCCATTAATTTCAGGGTCTAGGCCGTCATAATCGGTTACAGTAAGTACATTTTGAGCTGAGCCATATACCCGAAGACTACTATTGTCGTCCAATATTTTTTGTATGGTATATCCTAAGGTAATATTATCTAATTTAAAGAAGGAGGCATCTTGAATGTAATAATCGCTTTGTAAATTAGGATCTGTCAGATTTTGAAAACCTGCGTTATAGTAGTCATTGTGAAGATTTGTTAATATAGAATTTTCTGTAGCTCTAATCTCATAAGACTTGGCAGAAGCCATGTTGTAATAATTATAATTACCTAAATTTACTCTAGAAACCACTGCTAAATCCCAATTTTTATAGTTTAAGTTGGTATTTAATCCCATGGTTATATCCGCATAAGGGTCTTTATAAAGATATTTATCATCGTCATTAATAATATTATCCCCATTCCTATCTACATAAGCACCCTCAATAGGTCTTCCATTTTCATCATATATTTGCTTATAAACATAATAACTATAAGGTGAATCTCCTTCTTTGTGAAGTTGAATATTATTTCCGGTACCTCCATTGATTCCTCCGGTTTCTACTTCATCTGGAAGGTAAGTGATTTCATTATCATTAAAAGCTATATTATAGCCAACTCTCCAAGTAAATTCCTCTGTTTGTATGGGAGTTAAATTTAATTCGAACTCAATACCTTTATTTTCCATATCTCCAATGTTTTTATCTACTTTATTAGAAAAATTTGTGAAGGGAGATACTGTTACATAACTAATTAAATCTTCGGTTTTATTAAGATAAGCATTTACTGAACCTGCAATTCTTCCATCGAATAAAGAATAATCTAAACCTAAGTTTAGTGTTTGACCTATTTCCCATCTTAGATTTTCATTTATTGCTTCTGGTCTATAAGTTTGTATAAAATTACTACCAAATTGATAATTAGCAGTGGTTCTGCTTCGGTTGTATCTAGTTAAAAATAAATAATCATCTAAACCATTCACATTTCCAATCTCACCATAACCTACTCTAAGTTTTAATTGATCAATAGTATTTGAGTTAAAGAAAATTGAATATCCGTAAACACTCATAACTCGATATTTTTTCTTATATTTACTTCAAAATCAATGGTATGAATATATTCACGTTTACAGCACATTTTGATAGTGAGGAAGCTTGTCGGAACCATTTTA
>NZ_RXOM01000029.1 GCF_008692195.1 Salegentibacter sp. R32 | reverse complement strand
TGGAATTAATTAAACTCTTAGTTCAGGTCAAGAGATTTAACCACATTAGTATTTTCAAAGAACCGAGTGCAAAAATACTAAATCTTTACCGATATTTCAAAGTTTTAACTATATTTATGATAATAAATACGTTTTACAACAACGTATAACAAAAATAAAAAGGTCAGTTGCCGAGACCTAAAGTTCGGCAGAAAAACAAACAACAAAACACAACGAAAAAGTATAGCATTTTAAGTTTTTACTTTCTGTTATACAAGACCGTTACCTGCAAGCTGAAAAGCCAACCGCACAAACAGCACATTTGGTTTTTGCCGACACAAAAGCCAACGCTGAAAAAACCAAAAGAGCTGTTTTTTTCCAACGCTCTGACAGAAATTGAATGAATAAATGACATTAGAACAATATATTGACAACTTAGACAAAAGGTACAGACTCGGAAACGCTACCGAACATACTTTTCGTGGCGACTTGCAGCAACTTTTAGAAAGTTTGGTGCCGACAATCAGAGCGACCAACGAACCGAAAAGACAAAGTTGCGGAGCACCTGACTACATTTTGACTAAAAAAGATATTCCTGTTGGATTTATTGAAGCGAAAGACATTGGCGACAAAGACCTTGACGGCACAAAGAAAACCGGAAACAAAGAACAGTTTGACCGATACAAAGCTTCGTTAAACAACTTAATTTTCACGGACTACATCAACTTTCATCTTTACCGAGAAGGCGAATTCATTACCAAAATTGCCATTGCAGAAATTACGGACAAAGGCATAAAAGCATTACCTGAGAACTTTGGCAACTTTGAAAATCTGATAAAAGACTTTTGCGTTCACGTTGGACAAACAATAAAAAGCTCAAAAAAATTAGCAGAAATGATGGCGGGCAAAGCCCGCCTTCTTTCTGATATTATTGAAAAGTCGTTGACCAGTGATGAAGAAAACCAAGAAAATAGTACGCTGAAAGAGCAAATGTTGGCTTTCAAGCAAATCTTGATTCACGACATTACACCTCAAGGCTTTGCGGACGTTTATGCTCAAACCATTGCTTACGGAATGTTTGCGGCTCGTTTGCACGACCCAACTTTAGGTAATTTTAGCAGACAAGAAGCGGCTGAACTGATTCCAAAATCGAATCCGTTTTTGCGAAAACTCTTTGGCTACATTGCAGGACCTGACATTGACGACCGAATTAAATGGGTAGTAGAAAACCTCTCAGAAATCTTCTTGGCTTGTAACGTAGAAGAAATTCTAAAGAACTATGGGAAATCCACCAAAATGGAAGACCCAATAATTCACTTTTACGAAACCTTCCTAAGCGAATACGACCCAAAATTGCGTAAATCTCGTGGCGTTTGGTACACACCGCAACCCGTTGTGAATTTCATAGTTCGGGCAGTTGATGACATTTTAAAAACGGAATTTGATTTACCGCAAGGACTTGCCGACACCAGTAAAACAAGCATAAAAGTAAATACTCAAACCGCAGACAAGCGTTCGGCAACAGGCTATAAACAAATGGAGCAAGAAGTACACAAAGTGCAAATTCTTGACCCAGCCACAGGAACAGGAACTTTTTTAGCGGAAGTGGTAAAACACATTCACAAAAAATTTCAAGGTCAACAAGGCATTTGGAGCAATTATGTAGAAACGCATTTATTGCCACGTTTAAACGGTTTTGAGTTGCTAATGGCGAGTTATGCAATGGCACATTTAAAGTTGGATTTGCTCTTGACCGAAACAGGATTTAAACCAACATCTAACCAACGATTTAAAGTTTACTTAACCAATAGTTTAGAAGAACACCACCAAGACACAGGAACTTTATTTGCAAATTGGTTAAGTACAGAAGCCAATGAAGCCAACCACATAAAACGAGATACGCCAGTAATGTGTGTGATTGGGAATCCACCCTATGCTGTTAGTAGCACCAATAAGAATGATTGGATTCAGGATTTAATTTCCGACTACAAGAAAAATCTCAATGAGCGTAAAATCAATTTGGATGATGATTACATAAAGTTCATTCGCTACGGACAACATTATATTGAGAAAAATGGAAGTGGCGTTTTGGCTTACATTTCAAACAATAGCTTTATTGACGGAATTACACACCGCCAAATGCGTAAACACCTTTTAGAGACTTTTGATAAAATTTACATCTTGGATTTACACGGTAATGCCAAGAAAAAAGAAGTTTGCCCTGATGGAAGTCCTGACCAAAATGTTTTTGATATTATGCAAGGTGTTTCGATTAACATCTTTGTGAAAACAGCTAAAAAGAAGAAAACAGAATTAGGGGAAGTTTATCATTTTGATTTGCAAGGGAAAAGGAATCGCAAATATGAAACACTTAACAATTCAACTATTTCTGAAATCAAATGGGAAAAGCTAGTCTATTCACAACCATATTACTTTTTCGTTCCAAAAGATTTTGAACTTATAAAAAATTACGAAAAAGGGTTTAAAGTAAATGAGGTTTTAAATTCAAACTCTAATGGCATAGAGACTAAATGTGACGCTTTAGCTATTCAATTTTCCAATCAAAAGCTTCAAACCGTAATAAATGATTTTGAGAATGAAACTGTTGATATTTTAAAGTCAAAGTATAAGGAAAAACAAGATTCAAGCGGTTGGACATTTGCACGAGCCAAAGATAGTATTTTAAACGATACATTTAAACAAGTAAAAATTAACTACAGACCTTTTGATGTAAGAGAAACAATAATTACCAAAAATTCAGGCGGTTTTATTGGTCGTTCGAGATTTGAAGTTATGCAACATTTACTTCAGCCTAATATTGGATTAATCATACCAAGACAAACAACTCAAGATTATAGACATAACTTTATTACAGACAAAATAATTGAGGGAAACTTTACAGCAAGTGCTAAATTATTTGGCACAGGTTGCCTTTTTCCACTCTACTTATACCCAGAAAGTAATGGACAACAAACAATTGAACAAACAGAAGAAAGAACACCAAATCTAAAAGCTGAAATTGTAAATCAAATTGCGAATAAATTAGGTTTAACTTTTACCAACGAGAAGGAAACAACTGAAAACACCTTTGCACCAATTGACATTTTAGATTACATCTATGCGGTTTTACATTCGCCAACTTACAGAGAGAAATACAAAGAGTTTTTAAAAATTGACTTTCCAAGAGTGCCTTATCCAAAAGACCAAGACACGTTTTGGCAATTGGTAAAATTGGGCGGAGAAATACGCCAAATTCATTTGTTGAAAAGTCCAACCGTTGAGCAATACATTACGCAATATCCAATAGATGGAGATAATGTAGTTGGTAAAACCAAATACAAAGACGGTAAAGTTTACATCAACGACACGCAGTATTTTGACAATGTTCCGCAAGTTGCTTGGGAGTTTTACATTGGCGGTTATCAACCTGCTCAAAAATGGCTGAAAGACAGAAAAGACCGCAAATTAGAGTTTGACGATATTTTGCACTATCAAAAAATCATTGTGGCACTTTCAGAAACAGATAAGTTGATGAAAGAGATTGATAAGCTTGAAATTTAAACTCAAATAGAGCTTAAAAAATAGCAAAAACAGCTACCTTTGCCGACTGAAATTTGTATTTTAGGCAAAAAGTTTGTATAAGCGAACAAATATAATGACAGGTCAGGAAGTAATAGAGTTAATCGGTTTAGACAGAGCAAAATCTGTAACATCCAAAGGGAAAAACCTTTTGGAAAGCGAGTCTATTATCTTGAATGAAGTTAATGAAAAATCATTTAAAATTGATTCCATTTACTTCAATACTGATAACAACGGAAACAGTTTTCCTGCTGTTTTCCTAAAAAAAGTTAGTCTATTTGATGAAAAAACTTTAGAGGAAATAGCCGACATACATAGAAAAGTATGGAATTATAAAAAAGTACTGTTTCTTTATGTGTATTCTGATACCGAAATCCGTATTTACAACTGTTCAGAAAAACCGCTTATTAAAAGCAAAGAGGATTTCGATTTTGAAAAAGAACTCCAAAAAGTTGAAATAAAAGCATATAATTTTTCAGATAAACAACAACTTAAAGAGCTAAATAAACTCTTTTCAAGAATTGCTATTGATTCAGGTGTTGTTTGGACATTAGAAGAGGCTCAGTTTATCAGAGACAAAATAAAATTGCAACGCAGAGTTGATAAATACCTTGTTTCAAGTTTAGTCAATACCGCTAATCAACTTGAAGAACAAGGTTTAAAAAAGGAATTTATCCATAAAATTATACTTCGTTCCTTATTTCTGTTATATCTTGAAGACAGAGGTGCTACGGATGAAAAACTATATTCTCTTTACAAAAAAGATGCTACTTCCTATTTCAATATTTTAGACAACGTTGAAGCTACTTATAATTTGTTCAAACGCTTGGAAGACGATTTTAACGGAAATGTTTTTACAATCGAAGATGATGAACAAATTACAGCCGACCAGCTTCAATTGATAAAAAAATGTTTTATTAGTGGTAATGACAATACTCCGCAAATTCAACTTTTTGAAAATTGGCGTTTGTTTGATTTTAGTATTATCCAAATTGAATTGTTGAGTGAGATATATGAAAACTTTTTATTCAAAACTGACCCCGAACTAAAAAAGAAAACAGGAACATACTACACACCACCAGCATTGGTTGAATTTATTCTGAATGAAAAATTACCTGTTAACAAAACGGAGAAAAGCTACAATGTCAAAATTTTAGACCCAAGTTGTGGTTCGGGAATTTTTTTGGTTGAAAGTTTCAAACGTTTGGTAAAGAGATACGAAAATCATCATAACGAAAGACTTACAGATTTTAACAAACTCAAAAAATTACTAACTGATAATATTTTTGGAGTTGAATTGCACCCACAAGCGATAAAAGTAGCCGCATTTAGCTTGTATTTGGCTTTGGTTGATAGTTTAGACCCAAAAACTTTATGGCAGAAGAAAAAGCACCGTTTGCCTAACCTTATCAATAATCCCAATGATAAATCGCTAAAAGAGCAAGGGAATAATTTGTTTTGTAGAGATACAATAGCAGATAATAAAGAAATAGACACGAATGAATATGATTTAATTGTTGGGAATCCACCTTTTGGTACTAAGGAATTGTCTGACTCTATTCGCAATTATTGTCAAAAAGAAGGCTTTGCAAAGGAAATGGTTTTACCTTTTTTACATAAAGCCACCACGCTTGCACCCAATGGAGAAATCGCATTGATTTTTAATACAAAAGTTTTAACCAATACAGGTGGGACTTATCAGAATTTTAGAAAGTGGTTATTCAAAGAATGTTATGTAGAAAAGGTTTTTAACTTTTCTATTCTTCGTAATGCCCATAAAAATTTTGGAGGTCAGTTATTTAGTGATGCTACGGGACCAATTAGTATTGTATATTATCAAAAAAAATTACCTAAAAAGCCAAGTGATAAAATTGCGTATTATGCTCCAAAAACATTTATAAAATCGAATGTAATTGATGGATTGAGCATTGATTTTACTGACTTAAAATATCTGCCTAGAGAAGAATGTCAAAAGGCAGATACAAAAATTTGGAAAATTGCAATGTGGGGCGGAATGAGCGATTGGGATTTGCTGCAAAAATTAAGATCTTCAAATACTTCAATCAAAGATTTTTTCAAAAAAAATAATATAGAATATGGCGTTGGCTTTGAACTTAGCAAACCGTCTGTTAAACCAAATAATGAAATAAAAAAGTTACCAATTCATACCCCTGATAATATTTTAAAATATTATACTCCAAAACCAAGCAATAGAATTGATGCAGACAAATTCAGAAGATTAGGAAAGGTTGAAGCTTACCAAGTGTCTCATATTTTGCTTAATGAAGGTGTAAAAGTTAATGAAAATCATCTTTCGTTACTAGCTTCTTTCGTTGACTACAAAAGTGCATATTCAAAAGGAATAGTTGGTATTTATTCAAAAAATAATGATGAATCACTATTAAAGTTACTAACAGTTTATCTCAATTCAGAATTTATTCGATACTTCGCTTTTTTAACAACATCTAGTTGGGGAATTGAAAGAGATGTAGTCAAGCATAAAGAATTATTTGAAGCTCCTGTTTTGTTAAAAAACCTAGATAAAAAACAAATAGAAAACATTATTACATTGTTTAATGATAGTCTTTACGATAAAGAATTTTACACTATTAACAAATCGGTAGAAAATGAGATTAATGAAATAATCTTTAGCAGTTTTTCTGAAAATGATAGATATACTATTCAGAATTTGTTAAGCAGTATTGAGTTGTTCCACAAAAAAGAAAAATCAACTGCATTATACCCTATATTACAAAATCACATAAAAGAATATAGTAAAATCATAAGCAAGGAACTCAACGAGTTTCTTGATGGACAAGATTTGTTTGTAAATGCTACTATTTATAACATCAATAGATTTTCGCCATTAATGATGATAAAACTTTCGCACGAGAATGTAAAAAAAGATATTCATACTTCCAATGAACACCTTGACCAAGAATTGAAAAAACTTGACCAACACTTGTGGGAAGAAAAAGCAAACAGTATTTATTTTAGAAAAAAACTGAACTACAAAACAGCTGATGATATTTTTATCATTCGCCCAAATCAGCGTAGATTTTGGTCAAAATCAATGGCAATAGAAGATGCTTCCGAGTTGATTCTTGAAATATTAAACGAGAATTAACGGAATGACATACAAAATCAATTATAAAAAAGCTTTTGAGCAACGTTGTTTTCGGTTAATCATAGAAGCCTACCAAGCCTCTTTAAATGAAAAAACAATACAATTGAATTGGAATGAAAATGATATTTCTTCTGAAATACACAAACATATAAAAGAAAACCCTTTAAGAATTAAATGGAAGGTTTCAAGCAATGTAGAGGCTCATATTCCAAAGAACATTTCAAAAGTGAAAGGCTTTGCTGATAAATTCCCAAGAATAGACTTTAGATTAACCACATTTGCTAAAAGCAATGAATATGACTATTTTTTTGAAGCAAAGAATCTAAAACAAAATGATTCAGCATTAAAACGCAGATATATTAATACAGGAATTAACAACTTTACTTCTAAAAAGTATGAAAATGGTAGTTTAATTGGTTATTTGGTAGAAGGCAAAATAAACGAAACTGTAGAAGGAATTAATACTTTGTTGAAAAAAGACAAGAGAGAAACAGAAGTATTGAACCACAAACAGGAAAAATTATTAAAATCCTATTACGAATCTAATCATTCTGAAATTGGTATATTAAAACATTTGATATTTGATTTCACAAACATTTCCAACTGACAATGCCAACACTAAAAGCCATACACATTTGCAATTCGCACAAGCCAATACTAAAGCCAAAAATTGCAAAAGAGTATGCCTTTGCCAACGCTGACAGACAGACGAAAAAAATAAAGCCAGCAGGTAACAATGTATATAAAAAATAGGCGAAATAGCAGTAAAATCAAGGGTTACGGCTCGTATCAAACTCAGTGCTTAACTGAAAATTTAGTGCTTCAAAATCGCCTACTTTTCATATACTAGACGTTGGCAAATATTCATTACTAATAAAGATTATTATTACCTATGTAATTAAATAGATAATTATCTAAATAAACAAGAGTCAAGCTATGGGTTATATATTAATATTAATTACTGGGATGATTTTATATATCATTATCAAAATTTTAGGAGAATGGAAAACCTTCTTTCTTGGTTGTATAATAATTTTTGGATATTTAGGTTTGAATTCCAAACCATCTAATAAAAAAATTGAAAAATCAAGAAATGATTATGAACAAGTTGATAATAATCGAACTTATAATTCTGATAATTATTCATACAAAATAAAAAACAACACTTACGATAAAAATAAAAGTCAAAGAAAATATAAACAATATTCTAACTATAAATACAAAAAAATAAACCGAATAAGAGTCGGTGCTATTTGTAACGACGGAACTACATCTAAAGCTACTGGTAGAGGAGCTTGTTCTCATCATGGAGGAGTAAAAGAATGGATATATGAATAAAACCCTGTAAATCTCTAAGTAGATTTATTAAAATTAAATATTATGAAAAAAATTATACTCTGCTTATTTTTACTATTTACGACAATATGTTTTTCCCAATCGATTGGCATTAAGAATTTATTGAATTTTAAAAATTCAAACATTGGTCAAATTGAAGAAGAATTAGCTTTAAACAATTGGATATTAAGCGATATAGACAATGTTGAAAAAAGTATGTGGAATCCATTTGGAGCTCACAAACTCTACACTTTTACAAAAGAAAATTACTTAAATAACGTAATTGCAACAATAACCGTAACTATATATGAAGAAATAGAATTAAATGATATTACTTTTAGTACAAAAGAAAACGAAATTTATAAAAATATCATATTGAATTTAAAAAAAAATGGATATAAACTTATAAAAAGTAATGATAGCCCTACAAGTAATTTTTTTCCAAAAATAAACGAAGAAATTGTGAGCAAATCTTTCGAGAAAACATATTCTGATAATCGTAATGAAGTTTCTTTATATGTAAATCAACATGCAATTGTAACTTCAGTAAATTCAGAAAGCTACACTTTTAGGGAAACCGGAATTAAATATAAATTAAGATTATAAAACATTTGCCAACAACGTATAATTCCAACTAAGGTTTTGTGTCCTGCGGACACAGACGCTCACGCGTCAAAGTCAGTTCTTTTTACTATCTTTATTTCCCAAATTCCCTTAGCTGGGAAATTATACAAGACCGTTAGCAACAATAAAAGAACAGAACTATGACAGAATTTTTTTTTAAAAATGCCAATAATAAAGCATTTGATCTTTTTAAAGAACAATATGGAAGCAATAATTTCAACATCTTGAAAGAAAAAGTTGAAAATAGTTTTCATTCCCAACAAATGTTGAAACAATGCGACATAGTAAATCTACCACAAGCTGAACAATTAATGGAGACAATAATGAAAATTGATTACATAAATATCACTACTTATTGTGAAGATTTTAATGCTTCGGAACTTGAAAAGAAAAATGATTATTTATATTACTCATCAATAATCTTATTAAATCATTGGTCTGAAAATTATTTGCCTATTTTTTTGGCTAAAGGTACGAACGATAAACTAACTGAAATAATGCACGATTCAGTATGGATGCGTATGTGTGATATTTGTAAAAAATTAGGCGAAATATATGATGAATTAGAAAAAAATTATAAATAAAATGATTTGGGTAATTATTATCTTGGGTCTAATTTATTTCTTTGTAATTAGACCATTCTTGAGACATAGAAAAGAAGAAAATTTTGTAAGTTATATGTCTGTTCCAGATGAAGTGAAGTATATGATTAATTCAGAGCAAGTCTTTGAATTATCTGAACTTTTGGTTGAGCTAGAACTTGAAAGAAAATACGAACTATGTAAAATCATACTTCAAGCAATTGACTCCAAAGGATTTTCCTTTTCTCGAAGAGTAGACAAAGTGAGGAATGAAATGAGAATACGTGCTGGATTAGGTAACTTGAAAAATTTCTAAAGTACAAACAATTACTGTTGCTAACAATGGCTATAAGTAATTGCTTGTTCCCGCCTACTTCTGAAAATCCTCACGGATTTTCAGTTTCGTGTGTACTTGCAATGTTAAGTGCTAAACCACGCAACTACTCATAGCCGAAACCGTTGGGCGTCATATTGAAAAGAACTGAAATTTTAACAAAAAAACTGAATTATGAAAAAAGTATGCATTTATTTAATAGTAGTAACCTCTTTAATTGCTTTTGGTTGCGAACAATCTACAAAGAAAAACGATTCAAAAGAATCGACTGGAAAGCTTTTGGAAAATAACGATGAATTAAAGGAGCTTGATATTGAATCTTTAAAATCGGTGTTTGGGATGGAAGGAAAAGAAAAAGACGGACAATTCAAAGTTACAGTTCCTCAAAATGACTTGAATGTAATGGTCGATGGTTTCAAAATCATTCCTCCTATGGGATTAGGAAGCTGGGCTGCATTCGCCCCAACTTCGGGAAAACCTATGGTTATGGGAGATATTGTTGTTACGGAAAAAGACTTAAAACCAGTACAGCAAGAAATAATAAAACAAGGGTTAACAATAACAGCAATTCACAATCACTTTGTCCGAAATGAGCCTGATGTGATGTATATGCATATTGGGGGAATGGGCGATGAAAAAAAATTAGCTAAAAGTGTCAAAGCTGTTTTTGATAAAGTAACTGAAATAAGAGGTGCTAATCCATCAAGTGCAACTATTTCAACAGTGCAAAATACTCTTGACACAAAGTTGATTGATAGCATTTTGGGATATAGCGGAACTATGAATAAAGGAGTATATAAAATCACTATCGGTCGGCCAGATGTGAATTTAAAAGAACACGGTGCACCAGTTAGTACATTTTTAGGTTTTAATACTTGGGCAAGTTGGCAAGGAACAAATGAAAAGGCAGCGGTAGCAGGGGATTTTACGATGCTTGCTGATGAAGTAGCCCCAGTAATAAAGGCTTTGATTGAAAATGATATTGAAGTAGTTGCTCTTCATAATCATATGGTTCACGAAAACCCAAGAATTTTCTTTCTACATTATTGGGGTGTTGGACCCGTAGAAAAATTGGCTAAAGGATTAAGAGAAGCCTTAGACAAGACAGGGGTAAAAAATGAAAAAATGTAGGATAAAAAATACGAACGCCCAACAGCGGCTATGCGCCAGGCGGGAAACCCGTCTTCGGTTGACAGATTACGGATGCGAGAAATGCTCGTTTTCAAAAGAACAATTCCGGGTAAAAGCCCCGCCCGGCGCATAGCCGCGGAACGTTGTAAGGCATTTAACCAACCAAATGGCATTTTTAACAGAATATTCATATCGTCAATTAATAGAGAGAGTTGAAATCAAGGATATCGACCGAATTGACCAACAGTTTTTTAAAACTAATATTTTTGATAACGATTATCTTTATTACTTCTTCAACCAACTGGAATTGAAAAAATTATTGGCAGAAAAAATGTTGTTAAGTGGAGAAAATAGAGATGTTTTGGTTTATCAAGAGGTTCCCGAAAGAGAAGACAACTTAAATTTTGTTCTGTCAATTGAGGGAAATGTAAAATATCATAAGGATTATACTTGTGAGGCTTTAAGTAGAGGATTTAAAAACTTTTTTATGCCTGAACCTGTAGTAAGGTTGGAAGAAACGGACAAGGAAAAGCACAAAAAAATTGTATCTGAAATTAGGAATTGGTTTAAGCTAAAAAACTATACTGTAGAAAGATATGAGAAAGGAGAAATAAATGACCATATTTTGACTACTGATTTTAATGCAACATTTCCAGAAAAATTTGAGATTGACAAAATATTAATTAGTCAATCAGACAAAGGACAATTTAAGTGGTACATTGAGAAGAAAACGAAAGGAATAAAGCACACGGAAAAATCATTCGACTACGACTCATTTCTTGACAAAATCATTGAATTAATAAAAGGAAGAGATTATTTGTGCAACAGCAAGACAATGCAAAATCTATCAAAATATGACTTCTTGATTCATCGAGATAATCAATCAATAGTTGAATTTATCGATGAAAGTATTCAAAATGGATATTTAAAAGAAGTCAGTCCTGAATTTGTGAAAAATTATGGAATTGAAAGACTTAAAGGATTTTGGCAAGCACATCTCAACTTAAAAAAACAAGCTATGAGATTATTGTCCGAATATTTTAAATGGACATATAATTACAGTACAAGTACTTTCAATGAAATCTTTTTGGAAGATTATAATTTGAAACCTTGTAGGCTTTGCTACGAAATGAAAGAAATTGAAGAACTATTAATGAATAAATAAAACGCCTTACAACAACGGCTATAAGCAATTGGGGTTTAAGTGCTTAAATGAAAATTAAAGCAAAAAATAAAGGTTTGTGTTAATCTGAAAAGTAAGAGAAAAAATCCCCAACTGCTCATAGCCAAACCGTTGTAAACAAGCTAAAAAACGAAAACTATGATACATTTAATTTGGTCAATAATAAACGGAATAATTGTTATTTACTTTCTTTATCTGATTGTTGGATTTATTGCAAAAGGAAAGAAAATATTTAAACCACAATTTAAAGTTGTCTCAATTTTCATTATGGTAATCGGAATTGTTCAAATAATTTCAGCTTCCGATTCTGAGAAAAATTCCAATCGAATTTCAATAACTGAAGATTATAATAGAAAAAACAACTCAGCAATAAAACAAGTAAAATTGGAGGACAATTGGACTTTTGATATAAATATGCTTATAAAATATTCGATAGAAGAAAATCAATATATCCCAATTGAAAGTAACAGTTTTTTGACTGGACTTGTGAGTGGTTATGTGTGGGAATTTAAATCAATTGATACAAAAAAATTGAATTCCAGTGGAAAAGCCGAATTTTTTGCTAACGGAATTTTGAAATGGAATCTTTTTGGAATTACGGTATACAGTGAGTCTAAAACTTTTAATGGAACAATTGAATAAAAGCCAGTTTACAACACCGTATAACAACAATTGCGGCTTTGTGTCCTGCGGACACAACCGCGCAAGCATAAAAGTCCATAATTTTAGCTATCTTAGTTTTTAATCAATCCGCAACTGATTGTTATACAAGACCGTTAGCACCAATATGAACAAAATATTTCGAAAATTTATCCCATTATTTATAATAAGTTTTTCAGTTTATTATCTTTCATTAATTATTGAAACTATTAGTTTATATTATGATGAATACGGATTTGACATTAAAAATGGAATTATAGTAAGTATTAATCAAGCTCCTTCTTTAATTAATTTTAGTGTTTTTTTATCAATAATATTGGTCACAGCAAGTTTATCGAAACAGAGGTATCTATTATCGAAAATCTTCAAATTCGGATTATTGACATCTCTAATTCTGGGAGGGGTAACTTTTATACTTTCAAACAATTTTCTTCCTAAATTAGAAATCTACTCTTTAGTAAATAGATACGAAAAAGTACAGAATGAAGTATTTAGTAGTAAGGAAAGATTAGAAACGGAAAATCTTTTTAAAAAAAATAATTTAATTGTGATGGATATTGATGAAATAAATCATTATTCAGATTCTTTGGAAAAGAATAAAAAATATCAAAAAGAAATAATAACTAATTTATCTAAAAAAATTCCAGACAGTATTATCACAAAAAATTTCTCTGAAAAAGAGATTCTTGATTATGGCTTTGCCTTAAATAATTTAATAAACAATTATAATCAAAGAGACTTATTCAAGTTACAATCAGAAATTGTAAAAATTGAAGTTGTAGAAAAAAACCTAAGAAGATCTTTTTGGAAAAAAAGTGAACTTTACTTAAATAGTTTTCTTGCGGTATTTTTGACAATTTTTGGAATTGTAATAGGTGCAAACTTTAAAAACGAAAAAATGTTTTCATTGATTTGTATTGGTATTCTAATATATTCGTTGATTTTAGAATTATTAATTATAATGAAAAATTATTTCGTAAATGAAGAAAATTTGATTGGAATGTTATTTAGATTTTTAATTACATTGGTTATATTCTTATACCTTATTATAAGATTAAGTAAAAGTAAAAATACTGGTGCTAACACCGTATAACAACAATTGCGGCTTTGTGTCCTGCGGACACAACCGTACAAGCATAAAAGTCGGGAATTTTAGCTATCTTAGTTCTCAACCAACCCGCAACTGATTGTTATACAAGACCGTTGCCCACAATTTAAAAAAAAATCGATGAAAGAATTTAAAGCAGATGCCGAATTAGAAAATATCCTAATTAATAAAGGATTTATTGAAACTACTTCGAAAAGAAATAAAATTAAAGGTAAAAAGAGTTTTAAGCAATCAAAAAACGCAAAAAAAGAAATTTATTTTGATTATATCAATGTGAAAGTTCTTCCAAGTGGTGATTCTCGAATTAGTCTGACTGAAAAAGAATTGAAGTACATATTTTTATATTTTGACTTAAAACCAGCGGACTTTAAAGAATTGGTATACGATGGGAATTTTAATTTTGAAAAAGTTCATAAAGGAATTAATTCGTTAAAAAAAGAACTTGATTTACACAAAGATTTAGATGGTAGATTTCGCCGTCAGAATAAAGTAGAAAGAATCTTAAAAGCCTATAATGAAATTAACATAAACTAAATAAAATGAAATATTCAATTGGCGAGAAAGTAACAAACCTTTTAACTGGAAAAGAAGGCATTATTATTGGAACAAAAGAAAAAGCATATAAACCAAAAACAGACCCATATAATCGGAAAGAAATTTATCCCGATGAAAATATGGATTATCTATTTATGATAAAGAAAGCCGAATTAAATAATAAAATCGAATATTCTGGAATGATGAGCGTTTTAGAAAGTCATCTAAAAAAAATATAAAAACTGTGGGCAACACCGTATTATGTAAATAAAACTCTGTATCTATTGTTATTATTAAGTTTAAAAATGGTATAACAAAAAAGGTACAACATAGGTATAACTTTCTAAACCTTATATTGTACCCTTTACAGTAACTTCTTGAAACAAAAAACCGCCCCTTTTGAGAGCGGTTTCTTTACCTCTATTTAGTAGTTTTTAACTTGCCGTACCAGAGCCTAAATAGATACTATTTGACACTCTACTACCATCAGCCGAAACAAATGCCATAAACAGCTCAACTGTATCCCCTGCATAAGTGTTTGGTATAATTACTGTCTGCGCTCCAGTAATTCTTGTAGCGCCATCAAGAATATATGTAGATTCTTTTTTTGAAGGATTGTAAACTAATACCATAGCCTTGTCGGTTGCGTTTGCATTTCCTTCTGTTGAGTTATCTCCCCAACTAAAATCAACTTGACCTGCATTTGCTAAATCTGTAGTGCCATTTAAGACCCCTGAGAGACTTCCTCGGCTTAATAGAGCATTAGCGTAGTCAACTGTAAAATTGGGTGCGCTACCGGTGATCGCATTACTTAATAAATAAGACATAGCAGAATTGAATTCCGTTCTTTTATTAGCGAAATTCTTGTAACCCACCTTCAAAAAATCCTTATTAGGTTGAAGAAACTCTAACACGCTTGAAAACTTGGTTCTTTGATTAACTTGTCCTTCAGTTCTTGGATTTGCCACACTTGAAGGTTTAATTCTGATGTAGTCAATTCCTTTCCAATTACCTCCGATAACGTTTCCTACTTTACCAGATAGTCCTCCTAAGATTCCTTGTGAAATTTTGCCCATAGCATATATAATTTTTAATGTTACACATTCGGATTTGGTACGGACTTAACTCGGACTAAACATAACTATGTTTTAGACCTTTAAACAAATATAAAATCTTCATCAAGTACAACAATTATTATAGAACCCTTTGCATTTACTTGCCCCCTTTTTCTTTGCCCCTATATATTTTTAAAAGAAAAAATGAAAAAAAAGAAAGCAATATGGCAAGGTGGCGTGGATAATGCAGACAAGGTTTTTGGGTAAAAGTTTTTATTTCGTTTATGTGTCAATCTAATCATTAATGTTTTTTAGAAAAAGTTTTATCCAAAACCCGTAGGACTTGACCTTTTCGGCATTTAGCGTTGGCTGTAGGAAGCCACATATCTTCGTTTTCTTTTTTATTATTTTTTATAGTTCAAATTTAAATTTAAAACTATGGAAAACCCTTTTGAAATTATTAATCAAAGATTGGAACGTATAGAAGCTTTACTCGAAAACATTTACAGAATAAACAGTAACAGCGACGTAGGAATTGCTACTACTACAATTATGAATATAAAACAACTTTCAGCCTATTTAGATTTGTCTTTATCTGCTTTATATAAAATGACAAGCAATAAAGATATACCTCACGCAAAACGTGGGAAAAAGCTTTATTTTGATAAAAAAGAAATAGATGCTTGGGTTTTAGAAAACAAAATAATTACTTCAACCGAGATTGAGAAAATGACTTCTGATTATATTCAAAGAAAACTGCCTAAATTTCCTTGATGTTCCTCTTTTCTGGGGAATTGGCACTTAAAAAAATAGGTTTTTACCGAATTGAGCGATGGATGGTGCGTTTGTATGGGTAGCGTTTTAAATAGTTGTTTGATAAAACAGCATTTAAATAAGCTACTCATACAGGACTGACAGACGATAGCGTATTTCTTTTTTGAGGAACGAGAAAAAGTAATGTGCTATGGCGTATGACTAAACTTTATAAGCCTATTTTTTTATATCCTATTTCTTGGGTGGTGGGGAAAAGTGGACAATTAATGTGCTTAATGAAATGAGAAAAAAAAAGACTTGAGCTAAGGAATAATTGAACTTAGTAGTGGTTTTGTGCAGTTCGAATGAATTAAGTGTTTTAATTGATGTGTTTGAAAGTGAGCGTTGGAAGAGCGGATATTTTACATAATGGCGTTATAACTACAGCTTTGATGATGCGGTTGGTGTAGCGGCTGCTATTATAACAGCGCATTATGTAACATAGCTTGGGGTTGTTTTTATGGCGAAATAGTTGTTTGAGCGTAGGAAATGGCTCTTTACTTTTTTATTAATCTGCTATCTAAAAGTAAAAAAGTTAATAAAATAAGTAATGTGCCATATTTGGATTGGCTACAACTATTATGACTTAAAAAACAACTGCGCAATGGCGTGTGGAACATAATAAAATACAAAGGTTTCTTGCCTTAGCAATAAATTGAATTTTATTATGTGAGGATTATTCTTCTTTTCTCGAAGCAAGCATTTTGAATGGTGAAACTATTGGTAAAACCATTCCTTTAAAATTGGTTTCTTGCAATTGTTGGAAAATAATACCACGTGCTGTTGAAAAGCTGATACCCAGTAATGTTGCTATAAACTGACCTGAAAAAATTGGTGATTCATTTTCATTCAAATTATATTGATCTTTTAAATCTTCAATCTGATAATGGAAATCTATATGAAACTTAACACCTATCTCTTCATTTGATAGCAAGTTTATAAACAATTCAATTTTGACTCTTTCATCTTCAAGGTTATGTTTTGTGTTATGAGCAACACTAAATTCAAGACTTAAATTATCTGTTATAGTGATATCATTAATATATGTATTAACAACATCAATATGAAACAATTTAATTTTTTCTGGAACTATTAAATTTTCTGCCATTAAACTGCATCTTGTGTATAATAACTCTGCTCATAGTCGTTTTTAGCTGAAGTAATATCTTGTGCTCCGCCTTGAACCATACCTAAATAAACGTATTGAGGTTCTGGATTCATTAAATTAACCCCTAGGGCAACTTCCATTTTTGTAATACTCTTTAGTGTTAGGTTATGTAAGCCAGATAACCATTTTGAAACCTCTGAAGGTTTCTTATCTAACATTTTTGCAAATTCAGTTTTCTTTATATTTCGCTTTTTAAGGATAGCACATACCTTTTGTGTGATTTCTAAATTTCTTTCAATAAATCTATCAATTTCAGGGTTTTGGTTTTCTTCTAACCAATTATCAAGTATGTTTTCTTTAGGAAATTCCATTTTATTTTTTTTAATAATAGAGTATAAAATCTTGACTACAATTAATTAAAGTATAATCTTCATTCCAAATAATATCTTTTTCTCGAAAAGCATTATCTATTGCCTTTGTAAGATTATTTGCTAATGTAAAATGATTTTTGACATTTGGACAATCTTGTGCTTTTTGTTTTGTTTTAATACCGCCACTAAACAGAAAAACAACATTTGAATTTGCTTTTAAACAATATAATCTAAGGTTATTCGCTTTTTTCTTACCGTATTCGATATAATATGGTTTTCTGTCTTTACCGATCGGTGGTAATGCTGAAGTATCCGCATTTTTTGCTTCATTTCTAAAAAAACGATTTTGCGCTCCATATTTTTCCCCTATTTCTTTTAACCATTTTTGAATATGATATAGCTTGTTTTTATTTTCAATTGTATGTTTTTCCACAAACTCTTGATACAATGTTTTATCATTATCATCCAAAACCACAGAATAATATGCTACAGTTTTGTATTTGAATAATGGTTTTATACGTGCAAATTTATTCACTTATAAGTTAATTTACAAATTTATTTCACTTTTAAGTTAATTTTATGTTTTATAGTGTAAAGCATAAAAACAACTTGAAACTAATGATTTAGGCTGTTACAAAGTTTCTCTATTTGATTATATAACATTTTGGTTCTTTCTGTCATAAAACCTTCAAAATCATCATTTTTTAGAAGCTGAATCATATTTTCATTAATGAATTGAGACTTCATAATTGCTATAAATTCATCTATTTTACCTGCTTTTTTATACTCTACTTCAAATTCATTGATATATTCACTTGGTAATTTAGAACCTATTTTGCTGTTATTTGTTTCCTTAGTCAATAATGCAATGTTAGCAATATTATTAATTATATCTTCGTATTTATGGTTTTCAAATTGTTTGATAATTTTCTTTCCCAAAATAGATTTTTTAGGAAAAATATGATGTTCCTCTAATTTATTTTTACCCGAAATACTTCTTGAAGGCTTAAAACCATTATAAAAATCTTTAGCGTGATTAGATTTTAGCAACAATATAATTGCTCTATAAATTTGTTGGCTTTTGTTTGAATAGTAAGCATCGAACAATTGAAAGTTATCTGTAGATGAATTTGCTAAATAGTTAAAGCTTCTAGTGTTTTCATTAATTATTTTTTCTAGTTTTTGAGTAAAGTTAGTTTTTGAGTCAATCAATAATAAAAAATCTTTTGCAATCCTTTCACTTTGTGCTCCAGGATAACGATTCTTTAAAAGAGTGTTCCAAAACCAAGATTTTAAAAATTCATTTTGTTGAACATTTAGAGTTTTAAAATATGATATGGCTCCTGCTAAAAATTTCATTAATGGATTATATCTGCCCAACTCAGTAGGTTCTATTGAGAAGTTATTTGCCATAAATTGAACTAATACGTGAAATTTATCATGTAATAGCTTTGTATTAGCCATTAACAAGTCTGTATTTAATTTTAAAACTGCTGTGCCTAAAAATTGTTGCTTTAAGATTATAGTGGTGAGTTGTAACATATCTTTATTATCAACTATTGGCTTGACTTTATCAAGTTCTAAATTTTCAATATTATCAAAAAAGTTATTACTCAAATAACCTTCATAATTAATCATTGTATAATATGTGCGTAAATCGAAGAAGCTTTCATCAAATTTACGATAGGTTTTGGCAACCATAATATCGAAAATGGAAAGTTTTGTGTTTCTTGTATTTATACGTTCAAAAACTTCAAGAACTTGTTCTAATGACCCTTTTTGCTCAATTTCGTAAATCTTTCTAAATAAAATCTCTTGCTTTAATACATCTAACTTTCTATCATATTCATATTTAAAACTCCACATTTTTATTTGTTCATCCTTATCGTTTGTATCAAACCATTTTTCTACTACTTTGGAATCAAAATAATAAGCGTGTTTAAGTTTAACGAAACGATGACCATATTTTAAATATAACTCCTTTTCAGAAAATTCTTTAAGCATTATTGGGTTTTGTGAATCTTCTGGGTTTTCTAATTTCTCATCATCATATACCCATCTTAATTCTGGATCTTCACCATCATACTCAGAATCCCAATAGAGATTTAATTTTTCTTTTTTACGCGTATTATTTCCTCTATAAATTTCTTTACCTGTAAATATTAAGGTTAAGGCTGTAGTACGTTGTTGACCATCTAATAAATATGTAACATCTTCTGGTTTATCTTCAGGTATTTTTATATCCTTAACTTTAGCCCCTACCGCACGTCTTGCCAACTCGTCCCCACCTTTCCAGATAAGTATAGAACTGATTGTATAATTACGTTGCAAACTATCTATAAGTAATCGTACTTGATTTTTATCCCACACAAAGGGACGTTGAAATTCAGGTAACCAAACCTGTTCTTTAAAAGCTACATCTATTAAATCTTTTACATTAAAATCTTTATTGGTGTTACTCATTTAATATTTAATTTTTATATAAATTATCATTATGCTTTAAATCAAATTATACCTATCTGAACGCATTTTAAATGCTCTCTCACTTCCTTCCATTACATCACATATCTCTTTCTTTATTTCATCACGTTCTACCGTCCCTGAATGTAAAACTGAAGTAAATCTGCTTTCAGAATTCATAGAGATAATATATTCAGCATCTCCATTTACAGGAATATTGGCATTGTGAGTAACCACAATAATTTGCCTACTACCTTTAGCCACTTTTAATCTATCTACTATCAAATCATATACTAATCTATTATCTAAATCATCTTCTGGTTGGTCTAATAATAATGGAATAGTACCAAATGAAAGCAAGAAAGTTAATATAGCTGTAGTACGTTGCCCTGCAGAAGCAGTTGACAACGATTTAAAAGTATCAGCGTTTTCAGGTTTGTATTCTACAACCACTTCATCCTCTGGCATAAATAATTCTAATTCATCCATACCTGCATCTGTAATGCCTTTTACAGCATTCTTAAAATAACCTCCAATTACCTCAGCATTATCTTCAAAATAATTTTTGCGGAACTCGTTTTTTACTTCTTTAATTTTTTGTTCTACTTGTCCTTGAAAACATAACTCTTTTAGCTTTTTAAAATCTTCTTCAAAAGATGTGTCTTTACCGATAATTTTACGAATTTGTAATTCAAAACTTGTTTGATTTCTGAAGGGTTTGATTTTGACTCTAATTTTATCGTCAGTTACATTATCATCAATAAATGCTTTACGCTTTTCTGTTATGTCTTTACATAATTGGATAAATTCTTTCTGATATTTAGCTCTTTCTACAAGTTCTAAACTCTCTTTTTCTTTGATTAGATCGAGTGCAACTAATTCTTTTTCCTTATTCTCAATATCTTTAGAGATAGCTTCGTATTGGTCTATATTTTCTACACCTTCTGCTTCCAGTTCTGCTTTCTTTGTTTCATAGTTTGTTACTGCTGAAGTGTATACCAATTGCCATTGTGATGATGCCAATTTCGTTTCTAAATCTGTCTTTATCTTTGAAATAGATGCGATTAAGACTTCATAATCTGTGGCTTTTGCTGATAGAGCTTCTTTTACGTCAGTTAAGATAGTTTGTATCTCCTCTCTGTTTTCTTCAGAAAAACTATCTTCATCTGGTTGCTCAATTTCAAAATTAGCTTTAAGACTCTGTAATTGATTAGCTAATTCTTGAATTTTTTCTTTATAATTATTAAGTAATTTTTCTTCTTCAGCAAATGTCTTTTTTTCTGCCATTAATTCCTTGATACCTGCCTTATCTAAAGTTTCTAATTTCTTTTTTAAATCAGCAATATCAGTCTTTAGTTTAAGTCTTGACTTTAAACTCACTTGATGAGTTCTAATTGTACTACAGGACTTTAAGAAATTTTCTTTGGCAACCTCTCTTTTATCTTTTAATAGGCTTATTTCTTCAACATTTAAATCGATTCTGTCCAATAAAGCATTTGGGTCTTTTGAAATTTCAAATATTTGTTTCTGAGAATACTGCTCGAACTCTAAGAAATTTAAAAACTCCTCGTCCTCAATTTCCTCCCAATCTCCATCAACTAACTTATGAATTTCAATAGTTTGATTAACTGAACTTTCTATGTCAGATGTCTTTACGCGGTATAAGAAGTCTTTACGAATAAATTCTACTTCAATAGTTGAGTCTTTATTAAACACACCAATAGACTCTGTTCCTCTAACATCATTTGTTTTGTAGAAGCTATTATGTTCCTTAAGTAGTTCATTAAAATTTTCGAGATTACTTGTGCGGTTAAAAACCCCTCTTATAAATCTTAGAATACTTGACTTTCCGCTACCACGACCACCAATGATAGTATTAAGCTGTGGGTTAAATCCAATTTTAAAAGGTTCTGTTCCTGTTAAAGTCGTATCGGTTATCGTTATTGATTTTATCCAAAAATCAGGCTTATCCGTTACAGAGTTTGCATCAATGAAATCATTAACTATTCTATGTGATGGCAATAAAAATGCTTGTCTTAATCCTTCTAAAGAAGGTATCTCGTCCATTTTTATATATGTAAAACGTGAACCAATGCCATCTAAACCGTGTTTAGGATTTTTAGGTTCGTGTGGATTATCAGAAAAAGTTAATAATGCTAAGTTGTTTTCTTTGGATAGCTTAACTGTATTATACCATTTCTTAGCTGTAGCATCATCTATTGCTGGTGCAGGATTATTGTAATAGTCATTTAGACTTGCTACCACACTACCTATCGTTGCAGTAGAATATTCATTCTCATAAAATGCTTTATGTACAACTTGTACAGCATTAATATCTTCTCTTCTGTAAAACTCTTCTAATATTTGATTACCAATTGATTCCAAGCCATTAAATTCGTCTATATGAGCAGGTATTACAATAGCTCCATACTTTAAAGCCATATCGGCAATTTCTATAATACTCTTATTTGTTTTTGCATCTTGGTTACCAAAATTTGCTTCATCAATATCACATCTTATTAAAAAGTCACGAATATCATTTGCTTGTTTAGAAGGATCAAACAATACCAACAAATGAACTTTTGATGTATCGCAAGTGATTTCAACACCAGGGAAGATTGTTAAATTAGTGTCTTTAGCCACATCTTGAATCTCTTCAATACCATTAGGGCTATTGTGATCTGTAACCGCAACACAATCTAAACCTTGATCAATTGCTCTGTCAACCCATTGTTGCGCCGTTACTTCTCTATCTTGAAAACATCTACTTGCAGTTGTATGTAAATGTAAATCGCACTTATACCATCTTGCTCCGTTAAAATCTTGCATATATAATCCTATTTCATATCCTTTAAAATGTCTATCAACTCTGCTACTGTTCTTGCTCCATCTAAACGGTCTGTTTTAAAAACCATAAAGTAGCGGTAGTTATCTCCAGCTTTACTTGCCCATTTTTCACCTAAGCGCAATTTTTGTTGACTATCTGAACCATCTAAGTGTTCTCCCTTTGTTTCAATCAATATGGTTTTACCGTTTTTCATTTTTACAATGAAATCTGGGTAATGATTTATAAAACCGTTTATCAGTAAGCCCTTACCTCGCTCTAAATTTCTGTGCCAATACACCACACTATCAAGATTTGCTACTTCATTGATTACTTGTTTTTCAAAATCATTTATCCCTTCTTCCTGTATGTAAAGATTCTTAGTAATACTCTTGATTGGATTTTTTGGACTTATTGTTTTAGAAAAAGAAAACGAGGGTTCACAAACTACTGTTCCTTTATCAAGAAGTTTATCAAACTGTCTCTCTGCGTGTTGCTCTGCCAACTCATTAATTTTATGCTTTATGAGTTTTGCATAAAAAGGTTCATTGTTTGTTATTTCTGCAATCTTCTCACTATTAAGGTCTTTAATTACTTTTTTCACATAAGCAATAATCTGTGGTTCTGGTATTTGATCTATCTTTTTAATGATTTTTGTAATACGACCAGCAATTTGATTTATTTTTTGCTCTGGCGTTAGTGTTGTAAGATACTCTGCAAACGCTTCTTTTACGTGATTATCTACATACTTATACTCTGGCACATATTCATCTTTCCTACCTTCTGCAAGGTCTATACTTGCCATTTTTGATGCTGTCCGAGTTAAATCTATTTTACTATTCTGTTTATCTAATTCAAAACCTTGCATTAATAGATTTTTGGTTAGTGGTACAAGATTATCTGGTTCTATCAATGAAGGTGCAGTTTTAATATGAAATGTTGGTATTACTTCTTTATCTGCATCTTCTTTAAACACCTCTTTGATTGGGAATGATTTTATCTTTTCTTTCAATTCGGTTGGTATTAAGTTATCTTCTTTATCCAATTCTTCCATTTTCTTTTCAAACTCTGCATTGGTATCTCCCGCGAGTTTTAAAATGTCCTCTAATTGGTTTGTTCCTTTTTCTGAACCTGTAAGCTCTTTTACATCATCTACTCTTATTTCTACTTCATCTTCATCATTAGCAGTATTTGTAGGTGTTGGTTGTTCTTGCTGTTTTCCAAACAGATCTTCAAAACTACCTTTACCAGTTGTAGTATCGATTTTAGATTCAATTTGCTGTTCTTTTACTCTATAATCCTTAGCGCTAAACCCTGATTTATTAAGACCTAAGATTATCTTATCCAAGGTGTTCAAAAAGTTATTGGAAGATGTGAATACATACGAGTAGTTCAATAAATCCTCTTGATGCTTAGTTACATAAGGTAATCGTAATACTCTACCTAAAATCTGCTCTACATCAACTGAAGAAGATTTGTTTGCTAATGATGCCAACACATAAGCAAAAGGACAATCCCAACCCTCTTTTAATGCATTTACGGTAATAATATAACGCACTTCACAATCACGACTCATTAAGTCAATTTTCTTAATCTCGTCTTTATTGGCCGTCTTAATCTTGATTTGATTTTCTGGAATACCTATTTCGATTAGACTGTCTTTAATCTTATCAAAGGTTACGTTATCATCACTTGTTTTTGGTTGTGCTTGAAACAGTACAATCGGTCGTATATACTTACCACCTTTAGCTTCTTGTGCTTTTGCTTTAGCTTCTAAGGTCTTTTGCATTTGTATGGCACTACTCAATACCTCTGTAGTGTCTTGATGGTTATAGACAATTACAGGTAGTTTTACCATATTGTTTTTCTTCAACTTAATAGCATCTACAAAACTTATGATATTACTCTTGTTTCGTGGTGTAGCCGTTAAATCAAAAATGAAACTTGGATTGATATTATTTAACATATCTACCCTTAAATCTGCTTCAAAATTATGACTTTCATCAATTACGATTACAGGATTGAGGTAGGCTATTACTTGGATTAAAGCCGTATCATCTACATTATCTAAATTGGCTTTTAAATCTCTAAAGTGTGTTGCAAATTCTGCTAAGTTTTCATTTTCCCTGTATGCTCTTGGCAAGCCTTTTCTAACTGTTTCTACGAAAGATTGTACACTAAGTACCAAAATGCTCAATTGCTCTTTAACCTCTACAGGATTGAAGCCCTGACCAAATAATAATGCTTCTTTATCATAAACCTTTACATTTCCATTAAAATGTGCATCTATTCTTTGACGGTAAGGATGAGATGGATTTTTGAGATTCTTATAAGTCTGTTTTAAAATAGTATCTGAAGGCACAAACCAAACTACTACTTGAGGTTTATCTAATGGGAAACTATCAAAAATAGGTTTCAACGCATTACAGGCTATAAAGGTTTTACCACCAGCAGTTGGTACTTTTACCGTAACTCTTGGTACGCCTTTTATTGAATTATCATAGGGTTTAAGGAAGTCATTATCCAATGATTGTACTGTAATTCCTTTGCTTTCCCAAAAGTTAGTAAACGCTTGTCCTATATGCCTGGTACTATCAAGCTCTTCTATAAATTGAGTAAGGTCGTTAATAACCTCTTGCTGGTATTTTTTTAATTCCATTCTTAGAAACGTTTTATATCTCTTGGTATCTTTTTAAAGATGATATTTTTATTGAGCATATATTGTTCATCAAGCAAACAGATGTCTGCATAGATGATGTACTGCTCTTGTAATTCTGAAATAATGCCTAAACTATTATTATCTAATGTTGTTAAGCTGTCCTTTTCATAATAGAAATAGTAGCCTGTATCTTGATAATTATCCAATAGGTATTTAGCCTCTTTTGATTGAGGTCTTGTAAGTGGTTGTTTTGTCTCGGTATAATAGATGTAATTCCTAATTTTATCTTCGCCTACCTCTTCATTTAAGTTTTCATTGTCTTTAAAGATTGGTTGCCCTAATTCGTAGAAATCGAATGAACCGCCAATACCTTCTGTTTTTCCTGAAACCATTTTTTCTCCAACAATAGATATAGCACCGTTATTTTCCGTCAATGCTACTTTTGAAAATTGCTCGTCATTTTTATAATCATCATACTCTTTTAAAATTTTATCAGCTTTCTTTAGATTGGTGACATTGATAGAATACTCTTTTAGGGTCTCTTTTTGCTTTCCTGAAAACTCATAACCTTGAATTACCTTTTTTATACGTGTAGCTGTTATTTTATCTGCATAATCCTCTAATTCAACCATTATAAACTTACGGTTACCACCATCTTTTTTATTTAAGTTTAAAACTGCGTGTGCAGTTGAAGCTGTACCTGCAAAACTATCTAAAACTATAGCATTTGGATTATTGCGTAAACTCAGTATTTTTTCCATTAAAGAAGTTGGTTTTGGTGTTTCAAATGGAAGCTTGGATTTAGGAAACAACATCTTAATTTCCTTCTTTGCATCTTGGGTATGACCTACTTCAGCATAAGGCCATACTGTCATAGGTGTAATCCCATCTTTAACTTCTTTTAAAAACTTTTTGATAGAAGGCACAGCATCACCATTGCTACCAAACCAAATCCTGTTATCATCCAAAAATTCTTTATAACGTGCTTCCGTTAAGACCCAACATCTTCCTTGTGGTGGATAAACCACTCTTCCTGATGGTGTTGTTATTGGATATAATTTATCTTCAATTACAGGTGCTACAGATAAATCCGATGATTTCCAAATACCTCTATCATCATTATCTGGATTATCGTACCTATCGTTCGCATCATCAGATCGTGGCAATAAAAGCTCTACCTGATTTTTGTTCTTAGCATAACAAATAACGAAATCGTGATTTAAAGAAAATCGCTTTTTGGTGTTAACCGGTGAATAAGCCCTTTGCCAAATTACATTATTTAGAAAGTTATTAGGACCAAATATTAAGTCTAACATCGGTTTTAAATTCCCGTGTTCATTATCATCTATAGAACAATAAAAAACACCATCGTCTTTAAGAAGTTTATGAAGTAATTTTATTCTTGGGTACATCATACACAACCACTTGTCGTGTCTTGTTAAATCCTCTCCATCTTCTCCAACAACTTCTCCTAACCATTTTTGTATTTTAGGATGCTTCACATTGTCATTATATACCCATTTTTCTTTACCAGTATTATATGGTGGGTCTATATAAATAACATCTATTCGACCTTCATATTCAGGCAGAAGAGCTTTTAATGCCTCTAGATTATCTCCGTGAATTATTTTGTTTCCGCTATTTACTTCACTTTTTGTTTGTCCTTTTTCATCAAAGCCATATTTATGCTTAAGTACTTTATAAGGAACATCTTGATGGTGGCTAACCACTTTTTCTTTACCTATCCAATTGAGTGTTGGCATATTTTATTTAATCTCTTTAGTAACTAATAAATCTTTTGCATCTACCTGTAAGATTTTGGCAATCTCATATAAGGTTTCTAAGCTTGGTTGTGTACGGTTTTGCACGTAACCATTAACCGTATTGAAACTCTTGCCCAATCGCTCTGCGAGCCATACTTGCTTAATACCTTTTTCTTCCAGAACTTCTTTAATCCTGTTCATAATCTTATACTTTAGACGTTCTAAATATACACCTATCTTCTTAAAAATACACCGTATTGCGTTATATTTTTATACAAGATATATTATTATTAGTTTCTGTTGTAAGACTGGCAAAGGTTATTGAAGGTAGTAATTTTTAGGATTTTTATTTTACTAAAAAGAGAATGTTATTTTTACCCTTGTTTTAGACTATACTACACGTCTTAAAAAAGGACTAATTATTTATGGCAAAATTGACTTTTGCTTTTAGCTTCTCTAGTACTATTTTCTCTTGTATAATGTCCTGATGTTTGGTTAACAATTTTAAGTACTGACTTCTTTCTTTTTTATAGGTTTCTTTGTGATATTGTTTCATTGCAAGTTTTGTATCTGGATTATTCATATAAGCGTAAATACGTGTTTCCTTAGTCGACCAACTAGATAAATCTAGGTTGGGTTTCTTCTTAATACTTTTATAGAAATTGAGTAACTCGCTTGCAAGTAATTTAAACTTAAAAGGATCTATTAAATCTTGTATCGTATAAACACCTATGGGATTTGTACGCTTATTGTAAAACCTGCTATTGCCTGTTAACTCCACTCGCATTAATTGTTCCTGTAGTTTTATATTTGCGGTTTGTTTTGCCTCAAAAGTCTTATTATATACTTTAAACTTGTTATTAGTTTGCCTAAACTCTTTACCGTAAATTGTGTTACGCTTTATCATAGGAATAGGAAGTTTGCTTTTACAATCTAACCACCTATTACATTCTTGGCTTGTATTGTGGTTAATGACTGCGCCAATATCTACCCGCATAATTGTAGCTTTGTAAACATCAATGGGTAATTTATCATTTAAGATTTCAAATGCAGCAATTACCTGTGAAAAAGTAAAGCTTTGGTAGTTATTACTCATATAGAATTTCTGTAATGAGTTTTCTATATGCAATTCTCTACCGTATAGTTTAAGGTTTAGATTTTGTAATTCTGTTTGATAGCCAATAACATTCGATTTTTTATTTTGGATAGGACGCCATAAGAAACCTGCCCAATTCAAATTTTTTAGCTTTCCAACCAAAAATGTATTAGGTAGTCTATCTACTTCTATTTTAGATTTAATGGTATCGTACAAAATAACCAATGCATAAGCATAAGAACCAAAAAAAGAAAAACGCTAAAAACCGAAGTTATTAGCGCGCCTTTTTGAATGCCTTATTGTAGTTCTTATTTAAAAGTGTTTGTACGTCTGACATACGATAGTAAATTTTATTCCCTATCTGAGAGAATGCAATTTTACCTTCATCACGCCAAGTTTGTGCGGTACGTTTACTTATGTGCATTAACTGCAAAAAGTCTGCATTATCTAAAAATACATCTTTTGGTTTTTTAGATGCATCTGTGATTTTAGAATTGATTTCATCAATACGCTCTATAAGTTCTTGGTATTGATCTTTGGATAAAATGATTGCTTCCATAGTCTTAATATGTTTTATGTTACTAATTATTTATGCAACAAATATTAAGCTCTGTATAAGTACTTATAAGGTCAACCTTATAAGACCTGATAATGAAAGTATTTTAATGAAATGGGTTCTTTTTTATGTACTGTTTTGCATCTTTTTGAAATTTTTGTGAGGTATCTGAAAAATCAAGTTTAGACTTAAGCTCTAACCCTATACTACCTGCTATAAGTTTGCATAGTTTGTCAATTCCTAAATGTGGCAAGATATTATTGTCTCTTAATGCTTCTACAACACCTCTTAACGCTCCTTTTTTACGTAAGCTTAAAATGGACTCTCTATTTTTTGTAATACTCAAATCTTCAAGTAATTTAGAGATGTACTCTTGCTTATTGGTATCTATTATATCGTCTAAAGAATTTGCTGGTTTACCGCTTTTAGCAGTCTTTAATTCAAGCTTAGACAACTCTTTGTTTATAATCTTTAATAATTCTTTTATCGAATTAAACTCATTAGGATATAACAGTTTTTCTTTATCAATATAAACTGGTTCCTCTGGGTCTTCATATTCTACATCAAAAAAGGTTTTAGTATTTTTTAAATAGCCCAACTCAAATAGTTTTTCTTCTGAATATCCTTTCTTTTTTACTTTATTAAAAGCAAAATCAACTTCTTCTTGAGAATAAAAACAATCTTGCGCCATTTTCATTGAAAACAAATACCAGCCAATGTCTTCTTTTAGATAACCTAAGGCATCTTTTTCCAGATTAGTATTCTCTTTTACTATTTTATAAAGTTGTAAACTACTTATTTGCTGACCTCTTAAATTATCTAATAGTTCTGAAAGGTTATCTTTTATCTTCTTTTGTTTTTCTTCCTCAGCTTTAGCTTTCATTTTATCTAAAATTTCAGTTAGCTCTTCAGCCCTATTGGGTTTCTGAAGTGCTTCTGTTTTTTTAGAAGGTAGAAGTTTTGGCTGCGCTTCAGCTATCATCATTACATCATCGATAACATTTGTTTCTTTAATAAAGTCCGCCTCTACATCTAAAAACTCTTTTAAAAGATTAGGGTATTTTAATTCATCTTCTTTGGAATATTCTAACTTACTAAATCTTGAAAAACTTAGTTCTCGTTGTTTTAATTCTTTTAGCCTACTCTGCAAATACAGCACTTTATGGGTTGGTTCTGCGTCATCTAAAACCTCCTGCAGTCGGGAAATACCTCTATGAAATAACCAGGCAAATTTTTCTCTTTGGTTTTCAAAATGAACTATAAAAGGAATTGATAAAGATGTAGTATATTGCATAAAATTACTTAATGATTCGTCTAATTCATTATAGATTTCCTTATCCAAAACCATTTGATGTAATAAAAACATTACATCTACAGATGAAGATTTGTCGTCTGTAACCTCCATTTTATGAGTGTCAAATACAGCACAATAAATACCTACAATAGCCCATAGAACAGCCTCAATTTTAACCGCTTCACTCAAATCATCTTTATACTTTTGTGAATCGTTATTAAAAAAACAATTTACTTTAAACGATGAGGCTAATGCCACTTTATTTTTATCATCAATTAGAGCAAATACTTGCTTAGGTTCATAATTATTAAAGGCAATCCTATATTCCTCAAACTTATTAATTAAATGTTTTTTGATTTCTTCGTTAGAATTATCAGAATGATAAGCAAATTCTGTTAATTGCTCGTCTATTTTCTCCGCTTCAATTTTTCCTTTATTAAGAGCTTCTTCTAAAACGTCCTCCCATATAGGAAATCTAAAAGGTTCTTTGAAAGACTTACCATTAATAATATCTTCTAACCAAAATGATACATTTTCAATTGCATAAAAAAGTGTGTATTCATTACCAACAATATCGTTTGGCTCCTTTTTTAACTTACCTATTACTGCACCAATACTTTTAGGTGTAATACGTTTAAAATCTACTTTATCACCGTGAAACAACTCGTAATTACTTAACAGCAAATTATTATCGAATTCTGAAAAATTTAAATTTTCAAACGCATATAATTTCGATAATATTTTTTTTAGTTTCTCTGCACTTTTAATATTTGGCACTAGCTCATCTTCAATGAATGAGAATTGTTTATTTATATACTCTATTGGGTTTTCAAGAGTTTTTAGATATTCTTGATATTTAGAAATAATTAATGATGTGTCGAATGCTACAATATCAATTAAATTGTTAGACTGCCATTCTAAAATATTATAATAATCCTCACGATCAATATTATAGGTTCGTTCAAATTCAAAATAGTACTTACATTTTTTACCTTTTAAAAATTGCTTGAAGGTATATTTTGGAATTTCCTTTTCTGATTCGTGAATAAAATTATAGATTTTACCCCTATATTCACCTAGATAAACAGCCTCTATAAATTCTTTACTTTCATCTACTCCCAACAAAAAATATCGACTTGCAAACTGTGTAAGTAACCAATTTTCTGAACTATGATTTTTAACATAGTACGGATATGTGTTTTTTTCAATTATTTCTTCTAATCTATTTTGTTCTTTAATATGAAGTTTTAAAGTGTCAAAATGATTTAATCCTTTAGTTTTGCTAGCTATATTTAAATTATAATCTTTCTCTGCTTTCTCTTTGGCTTGGCTGTAAATATTGTTAAAGTGAGTCTTTACAATATTATTGATTGGCTTATTTAACATTGGCTTTTAGTTGATGTATTGATCTACCGCTTTGTCTAATTCTGAGTTAATAATCTTTGCGTAAATTTGAGTGATACCAATATCACTATGGTCCATTAATTTAGAAACGTGTTCAATACGCATTCCTTTATTTAAAGCTCTGGTGGCAAATGTATGTCTACTTAAATGAAAGGTTAAATTGAACGGTAGTTCTATTGCTTCTCCCATTGTTTTTAGATATTGACCTACAAGAGCAGTTTTTCTGCGTATTTGGTCTGCTCTATATTCTCGATCTATAAAATACTGCTCCGTTATTTCTCCAAATGGAAATATAATATCTTCTGGACTTGAATTTTTTGTTCTATATTTTTCAATAATATTAATTGCTGTACTTCCAATTTTAAAACTATGTGTATTACCTGTTTTGCAAATAGTTTTAGATATACGTTTCTCTGTTTTATTGAAATGTTTCCATTTTAATTCTATGACATCACTAAAACGTAAGCCTCCTGCAAAGACTGAAAACACAAACATATCTTTAACTAAAGGCGCTTGCGCTCTTTCAGATACTTTTAAACCTATTAATGCTTGTAACTGCTCTTCGTTTAAATAGCGTCTGTTAGTCTTTTCTTTCTTAACTTTATACTTATCGAATGGAAATAGACTGCGAGGTATTAAATCTTCTCTTTGGGCATTGCGAAACATTAAATTGAGAATACGTAAAGAAAAATTTATAGTAGTGTTATTGTTTCCTAATGTAGTACCACAATAACCTGCATAATCTTTTATCATAGTTACTGTAATATCTTCAAACGATATATCAGTATGGCCAACAAAAGATTCAAACTTCTTTAAATAAGTAATGTAATTTCGATAGGTAGAAAATGACAAAGTGTTTTTTAATCTCTCACATCTGCCATAAGAATATTCAAAGAAATTAGTTACTGGCTTACCTTTCACGACTTCTTTTAATTTCCGAGCCGAAACACTTATGTTTCTTCGTTCTATATCTGCTATCTCACCTTGTGCGTCTGCTACTTTGGTTGCTAGATATGCGTTAAGCCTTGTAGAGCCTTTATGATTCTTTTTTACTCGTTGTTTCGCTTCATCCCACTCATTTAATGCTACCTTTATACCCAATGATATAAATTTAGTTTTACGGTTTTTGATGAGCCTAAGATAAATAGGTGCTTCCCCTGAAGCATTTACCTTTTGTTTTTTTAAAATAAGTTTTACTGAAGCCATATTATACTCTGGTATTTGACTGTGCAAGCTAGTGCAATCGAATACTAAGGTACAACAAATGGTTCAACAAACAGCGCATTTCAGTGTATTTTTTTGCACTTTATTGCACTAATATTTAGGAATAAACGCCTATTTATAGGCTATTAAGAGTATAGTAGTGAATACAGGTACAACAAATAGACAACACCGTATATAGCTCATAGCTAATTAGTTGCTTAATCGGAAGTTCAGGCATATTTGCGAAGTCCGCCAAATTTTTTAATTTGGCTTATTGAAAAGAAAAGGTAATAAGAAAATTAAAAAATTCGGCTCGTGCTCAACCGAATAGTTATCGCTAATTTGCACGCTACGAGCCATATACAAAACCGTTGTGCCCAATTTGAAAAAAAATTCCGTTTAACATCAAATTTTCGCAATTGATTGTTAATTTTAGTAATAGAATATTATATTTGAAATATGTATAAAGAAAAATTAAAATTCATTGACCTCTTTTGTGGAATTGGAGGTTTTAGAATAGCGTTTGAGGAAGCTTGTGAAGAAAATGAAATCCAAGCTGAATGCGTGTTTTCGTCTGATATTGACAAATATGCACAAGAAAGTTATGAGGCAAATTTTGGAGAAAAACCAGCTGGCGATATAACGAAAATTAGTGAAAAGGATATTCCAAACCACGATATACTTTTTGCGGGTTTTCCTTGTCAACCTTTTAGCATTATTGGGCAAATGAAAGGATTAAATGACACGAGAGGAACTTTATTTTTTGACATAGCCAGAATTATTAAGGAAAAAGAACCAAAAGCATTTATTTTAGAAAATGTGAAACAACTAGTTGGACACGACAAAGGGAAAACGTTAAAAGTTATCGTAAAATCCTTAAAAGACTTGGGATATCACGTTCAATATAGTGTACTTAACGCTTTGGACTTTGGATTACCGCAAAAAAGAGAACGAGTTGTTATTGTTGGCCATAAAGAGCCAATTTTATTTACTTTTCCCAATCCAGAAAAACCATACAAATCACTGACCGAAATATTAGAAAATAAAGTTGATAAGAAATATTTCGCTTCAGATTATATCAAAGCCAAAAGGAAAGAAAAGCACACTTCTTCTTATTATCCATCAATTTGGCACGAAAATAAATCAGGCAATATCTGTTCTTATCCTTTCTCTTGCGCTCTTCGTTCAGGTGCTTCGCACAATTATCTTTTAGTTAACGGAGAAAGGAGATTAACACCAAGAGAAATGTTTAGACTGCAAGGGTTTCCAGATTGGTACAAAATTATTGTGAGTGATGCACAAGCAAAAAAACAAGCTGGAAATGCTGTTCCAGTAAATATGATAAAAGCAGTGGCTCAAAAACTATTGCCTTATGTTGCAACAACAATTGACCCTTCAATGGTTTTAAGAGAATACGATTTAAAATATAATGCAAGTTAATGACAAGGAGAAAATCACCAAGATTAAGAACTGTAAACAAATCCGTTTCTGCTTATCCACTAAATAAATTCAATTCAGATTTTCCATATACTCTCGGTCAAGAAATAGTATATTTATTGGCAAGCAAGGGACGTGCGGACCTACAAGGAAATGAATGGGAGCAAATTTTTGCTTTATGTGTTGGAGCTGACTGGAAACCATCAAATGTTGGATTGGATGATGTTGTAATGGGAAATACAGCTTGGGGAGCAAAAACTGTAAAATCAGGAGTAAAAGACTTTAAAAACTTAAAGCAAGTTCGATTGATTTCTGGCAGAAATTCACCTGTTTATTCTTATGGAGGAACAATTGATACTTCTGCTGACCCAAATTTAATTGGAGAGCAAGTGTTAGAAATTTGGAATGAACGTGTATCTGCAGTTCGTGAAAAATACAAACATTTAAGAACTGTCGTACTTGTAAAATCAAACGATCTATCTCAAGTAGCCGTATTTGAATTCGATACAATTCGTTACGACTCAGAACTTTTTAACTTTGAATGGAATAAAAATGGTAATCTCGAAGGTTTTATTAAAGGCACAAGAACCAAACAATTTGTGTGGCAGCCACACGGTTCACAATTTACGATAATAGAAAAAGTTCCCGAAGAAACCTTAATTTTAAAAATCAAACCACCCGAAACATTGGATAAGGAAAAAATACTAAAAGCTATTGGATTTGACAAGACTTGGGTTACAATTGAAAGAAAATAAAAAAACTGGGCACAACACCGTATATAGCTCATAGCTAATTAGTTGCTTAATCGAAGTTAAAGGGTATTTGGAAAGTCGCCAAATTTTTAAATTTGACGATTCCCAATAAATAAAGATAAATAGTAAAATTTAAAAATCTGGCTTGTGCTCAATCCGAAAATAATTTTCTAATTTGCACGCTACGAGCCATATACAAAACCGTTGGCAAAAATGTGAAAAAATTCTAACTTTTCAAGAAAATTAGTAACTTGCAATAAAATCTGTGAAATGGGAAGTTTAACAATATCAAATAAAGTTTTAGACAAGTATTTTGGATACTTGAAAAATCTGGACAATAAAGCCAAAAAGAGTTTGATTATTAAACTGACAAAATCTATTGAGGCAAAACCCAAAAAAGAATTTGACCTCAATAAAATCTTTGGAGCCTGGAGTGATGACAAAAGTTCCGATGAAATCATTTCAGAAATAAAAAGCTCAAGGGTTGACAAACTCAACACGGAAAGTTTCGAATGAAATATTTATTGGACACCAATATTTGCATACATTTTTTTAGGGGGAAATTTAACCTCAATAAAAAATTCAAAGAAGTAAAACTTGAAAATTGCGCAATTTCAGAAATTACATTAGCAGAACTGATATTCGGAGCGGAAAACAGCTCAAACCCCAAAAAGAACTACAAACTCATTGATGAATTTTCCGAGGAAATAAAGATACTTCCTATCTTCAACTCAATAAATGTCTACGCCAAAGAAAAAGTCAAATTGAGGAAAAACGGAACTATGATTAGTGATTTTGATTTGTTGATTGGTTCAACAGCTATATCAAACGGACTAATAATGGTAACGGAAAATGTAAAAGAATTCGAACGAATTTCCGATATTGAAATTGAGAATTGGATTGTCCGATAAATTAAAAACACTTTTGCCAACAACGTATATAACAAATAGCTACGTCTTTTATAAACCGAAAATTTTGGTATATTTGGAAAGTCGCCAATTTTTGTTTTAGTCGTTTAGAACAAAAAAGATAAAACTCAAAAACAAAAATTTGGCTTTTGGCGTGGCGGAATATTTTAGCCAATCTGCACGCTACTTGTCATATACCAGACCGTTGGCAACAAGCTGAATAAAAATTCGAAAATCATAAAAGCAACTGAAAATGATAATTTTGTATCTTTGATGAAAAGCTGATAAAATGGATTTGCAAACGAGAAAATTAGAACTTATTCAAGAATTTTTAAAAATTCAAAGTGAAGATGTCATCTCACGTCTAGAAAATATCTTAAAAAAAGAAAACAAAAGATCTGGACACGAAGATTTTAAGCCAATGACAATTGAAGAGTTTAATTCTCGAATTGACCAGTCTATGGAAGATTCAAAAAATGGTCGATTAATCGAAGCGAGTGAATTAAAAGCCAAAATTGATAAATGGAACTAAATTTATTTTGGACTGATTTTTCTCAGAAAGAGCTCGAAAAAATCTATGAATATTATCGAGAAAACGCAGGAGTAAGAGTTGCTAAAAATCTCGTTAATGGGATTTATGATGAAACACTAAAATTAAAAATTCAGCCGAGAATAGGACAAGAAGAAGAATTTTTAAAGAATAGAAAACAAAAATTCAGATATTTAGTTTATAAAAATTATAAAGTCATTTATTGGATTAACGAAAAAGAAAACCGAATTGAAATAAATGATGTTTTCGATACTCGACAAAACCCAACAAAAATCAAACGAACAAAATAAAGCCAGTTGCCAACACCGTATAACAACAATTGCGGCTTTGTGTCCTGCGGACACAACCGCGCAAGCATAAAAGTCGGTAATTTTAGCTATCTTAGTTCTCAACCAATCCGCAACTGATTGTTATACAAGACCGTCAGACTGTCTCAAAACCATGCCATCTTTACCGATCATTTTTCAGGATATGATCTTTGGTATGTTTATCTTTAAGGTATGGAATATCAACAAGGACAAGACCGG
>NZ_RXOM01000028.1 GCF_008692195.1 Salegentibacter sp. R32 | reverse complement strand
AAGGCTGAGCTGTTCCCGGTCTTGTCCTTGTTGATATTCCATACCTTAAAGATAAACATACCAAAGATCATATCCTGAAAAATGATCGGTAAAGATGGCATGGTTTTGAGACAGTCTGACGGTCTCGGTTATCGCCAGTTGGCGGAGTAGGGTACGCGGATTTGTCGGCTTAGAATTGGTTCGTTGGTGAAGTTAATTATTTTCTTTCTAACGCTGCCGCTTATTGGCGATGAACCGTTGTGTGTGCCCAGCATGGGCATCTTTATCATATCTAAGATATGATATTAATCTAGAGGGTGCAAGTCCCTTATGGGCAGGGGTAACGCCTTGAACCATTAGTAAGCTGCAAGCTTGTCTGTCGTGAGACGGGAAGTGAAGGAAGCAGGACTACAAATCTTGGTGGTGACGAACAGGAACCAGATATGAGGCTGTGAGGTTGGATAAGCAAGCACATCATTGTAATGTCCTAAACACTTCTAAAGTGAAAACCGGAGCAGTAGATCTGGCAGGAATCGAGGGAAAGAAGATGTTCTTACCTGGGGAGGTCTCCACAGCCACGAGATGGCTAGGTGGAGAAATCAGCCGACGTCATAGTAGCCAGCCTCCTGATAGGTTGGTGAAGGACTGAACGATAATGGTCCTCAATAAACGAGGGAGCAATCTTACGCTAGGGATAGTGTTCCAGTAAGATAGTAGCCTTTGATTAAGCGGGACAGCGAATCGATTGTAATTATTTATGATTAAACAATTAACAAGTAAAAAGAACCTAAACGCCGCCTATCGACAGGTGTACCGCAATAAAGGAGCAGCAGGAGTAGATGAAGTTCAAGTAACAGAACTAAAGTCCATTCTGAAAACTCACGGCAAGCAATACACCGAGCAGATAGAAAGGGAATCTTATCAGGTGTCTCCAATATTGGGAGTTGAAATACCAAAAAGCAATGGGAAGAAGCGATTACTCGGTATTCCCACCGTTGTGGACAGGGTAATTCAACAAGCATTGCAACAAGCACTGCAACCTGTATTTGAGCCAAGCTTTCAGAAGCATAGTTATGGGTTCAGACCAAAGCGCAACGCCCACGGGGCTATTGCACAAAGCCTTGACAATATCAACTCCGGTTATCAGTACATAGTGGATATCGACTTAAAGAGCTTCTTTGATGAAGTGGAACACTATGTCCTTTTGGAGTTGATTTATAAAAAGGTAAAGTGCAAGCCAACGATGAAGCTGTTGCGTTCATTTCTTAGAGCGCCAATACTGATTGACGGCAAACTGCATAAACGCAGAAAAGGAGTTCCGCAAGGTTCTCCTTTAAGTCCACTGCTTTCCAATATCCAGCTCAATGAGTTGGATAAAGAACTGGAAAAACGTGGACATCGTTATGTAAGATATGCCGATGATTTCAGTATTTACGTCAAGAGTAAGAAATCCGCAAAACGTGTAGGTAACAGTATTTACAAGTTTTTGCGAGACAAACTCCAGCTTCCAATAAATAGGGAGAAGAGTGGTATACGTAGGCCTTCTGCCTTTCAGGTATTAGGTTTTGGTTTTGTGCCAACCTATAAGAAAGGGGAAAAAGGTAAGTATCAACTGGTGGCTGGATCGTCAAAGTGGAAGGAGTTTAAAGCAAAGCTTAAACACCTGACCAAAAAGACGATACCCGCGAGTTTTGAAGAACGAATCCAACGAATTAACTTGTTGATCCGAGGCTGGGTAAATTATTTCAAACCTGCATCCATTCAGGGAAAGCTTAAAAAGCTGGAAGAATGGCTGCGGAATCGTTTACGGTATTGCATCTGGCACCACTGGAAAAAGCCCGAACGAAAACGGAAAAACCTGATTCGCTTGGGGATTGACTATGATCACGCCTATGCTTGGAGCCGTACCAGAATGGGCGGTTGGGCAGTTGCCCAGAGTCCTATTTTGCGTACCACCATTACCGTAGAACGCTTAAAAATGAAAGGTTATGTTAGTCTAATCGAATACTACAATCGATGAGTTTCATTATCGAACCGCCGTATACGAGACCCGTACGTACGGTGGTGTGAGGGGTGCACTCCGTCATTTGTTGGCGGAGCCATCCACTCGATTGTGCATAGTATTTTTTACTCTCCTTTCATTTTTTGTTCGATAAAATGAAGAAGAATATTTAATCCTGTTTCACCAACTTTAGGAGCAATTTTGCTTAAAAATCCATATAATTTCTGCCAAGAACTTCTTTTCTTTTCCTTTGGAGTGGCCTTATCAATCAATTCGTATAAGGATGATTGTAATTCACTAGTCTCTGAGATATTCTCACCAAATTTTTCAATCAATTTAGAGAGTTCTTTTTCTTGGGTGTTAAAATGAATATTACCATTTAATTCATTACATACAACACCTTCTACTTGATTTATTATTTGTGGATTGATATTGATTGTCTGATTCTGTACATTTTGAGTTCCAAATGCAATTTTATCCGAGAAATTAGAAGCAGGAATTGATTGATCAACATAATCTAAAATTTCTTTTGAAAGAACCGATTCTTGTAATTCATTTTGAAGACTATTTTTATAGTAAGCAATTTAGATTCTCTTTCTTGAGAGATATCTAAAAGTAGTCTTTTTGATTCACGAATATATTTCCTTAAAATGTTTCTTTTTTCTGGCTCTCTTAAATCTGTCTGTTCAATGATTTTTTCTGCTTCTGATGGATTGTTAGAGCATAGGTCCATAAAACTAGAAAATTCCTTATATAAACTACTAATTTCTTCCTCAGATATATCTTTATTTACCGAGTATAAAGAACAAATTACACCGACATCTGTTCTATTTTGAGTTATTTTCAATTCTTCTTTTGATATAGTAGAGGCATAGTCTCGAAAGAGAGTAATGAATTTATCAAACTCATTACTCCAAATTCTTTCATTAGGAATGTAAATTCGAAACAATAATCCATCTGCTACATTTTCTATAAAATTTTGACCTGAAATCTCAATATCAATTAGTTTTTCATACGGTAAAGTCTTTAACTCCTGATTTAATCTAAGTATTAATTTTTGGACTTTTTGAAGATATTCTTCCTCCGAACATTTGACATTATGAAAATCAATCCAAGCTGTGATTTCATTTTCAGGATAATTAAAATAATCATTTCTATCGTCTATTTCATAAACGGACTGTTTTATTTCAACATTTTTGAAAAATGAAAATTCTCCCATTAAATTATCCTTGTAAATAAATATCAAGTGTTTCTTTTCCGAAATCTTTTTAATTATTCGATCTACAACATTTTCATATTCTGGCAAACACATTCGGAATAGAGTATGTTCTGTTAATTTACCAAGAATAATAAAATTCTCATTGTCCTCTTCACTTTCTAAAATATCAAATATTGATTCCCAGTTTTTTACTGATGAGTTCGGATATTTCAATATTCTATAATAATTATTTGTTTGGAGAGCAGTTTGAATTGTTCCCCTGTCAAGTGTATCTAAAAGTAAAGCAGTTTTGTAATCACTCATTCTGTAAAATATTATGCACAACATGTAAATAAACGCAATTGCATTTATTTACAATTTATCGATTATCCAAATATAAGCAATCTAAAGAGTTTCTCATTTTGGTTATTAACAGGGTTTCTTTAAGTAGTTTTTTATTGCTAATGCACTGCTATTAGTGCGGTTTTCGTTATAGCTGGTTCGATGCTCTTTCGAGGCTTCTTCGAATAAAGTCCCTAAAAGCCTAGAAAACACGTATAAATCTCGAAGAAGCTACGGAGAAGCTATGACTTTATGTATAGCGAGATTAGGACTAGACATAAACACCGCACCCCAAAATAGGGGTACCGATAATTCTCAAAAAACCAATTGGTTTTTGCACCCATAAAACCTAAGTCAAAATTTATAATGGAATTTATTAGAGAGTCTATCTAATAAAAAGAGATGGGATTGCGTGTGAAAATTAAAAACAAATTTCCTTGTGTTAAAAAGCTGATATAATAGTTTTTTATTATTTAGGTAAAGTCCACAACCAAGCACCTTCTATTTCTTCGTCTTGAACCACTTTTGTATAATTAAATCCATTCTTTTGTAATATTCTTGTTGAAGCATTATTTTCAGGGGCCGTTTTGGCGGTTACCGTTATCGTTGGATCTTCTTTTTTGGCAATTGATATTAATTCTTTGCAGGCAAATGAAGCAATGCCTTGACCTTCAAATTCTTTAAACGTCCAGTAGGCAATTTCAACTTCTTCATGATTAGGTTTTCCGGTAAAACTGCAAGAGCCAACTACTTGATTTTCCTTTAAAATAACGTAGGCAACCCAAGGTAAATGGAATCCTATTTTAGAATAATACCCTTCATATATTTCCAATAACTGCTGACATTCTGGGGACTTGAAAAGTTTATTTTCTTTGTTCTCGCTTAAGTTTAATATTCTTAATTCCATTTTGGAGTTTAATTTTTTTATTTAATTAACCTAATATAAATAATCTAAGATTCTTTTTATCGTTGTAATGACAAGCGAATGAATGATGGTATTGTAAAACTAACGATACTCTAAAATATGGGGCTCTTGGTATTCGTATTCATCTAAGGTGAAGAGGTTATCAAAATTTCCGTTAAAGCGCATGATGTTTTGTCCCTGTCCGGGAACATTAGGGAAGAGGGAAAAGGAAAGCTTGATGGTTTCAAAAACAAAATAATCGTTACTAATTAAAAAACCGAATCCAAAACGGGTGTACAAATCATTCTTAAAAAATGGTTCGGGTTCTTCCCCAATAAACCCTAAATCAAAATTGATAAACGGACTCATCCGAAAGCCTATCCAACTAAAAGGCACATAGGATTGCGTGTGAAAATTAAAGACAAATTTGCGTGTCCCAAAAACCTGTTCGCTGTTAAAGCCTTCAATACCGTAATAGCCACCTAAACTTAAACGGTCTTTTATAATATCTTTTCGATTAATCCCGATGGTCATATTGGTTTTTACAAATTGGCGCAGGTACCAGTTCCCGAAATGAAAAATAGGGGTAAAGTAGGTTCCTTGGGCTTTAAAAAGGGACTGTCTAGCTTCCCCACCTCGAAAATAACTTCCGTACTGAAGGTTGGCAGCGAGGTAGCCAAAATCTGCAAAATAATTGGTTAAGGTAAGGTCGGCACCTAAGTAAAAATTATTTTCCCCATTTTGGGATTGTACCCCGGAATGAATAAAATAACTATGCCCCACGCCAATATCTTCAATATCCCCGTTTCTAAAGATATACCGGTCACGAACATAATTTACTTGTCGAATCCCCACCGATCCGAGTTTTATATTTTGATTGGAAAAAAAGGCCACTGAATCTACTTTTTCATTGGGTTTTTCTAAGTATTCTGTATTGGCGTACCGGGCGGCTATTACAAAGTTGGTGGGTAAATCTCCCTTTTTTGTTTTTTTCTTTAGTGGAATAGCATAACCACCCCAAATATTAAAGCCCTGAGTCTTTAAAGGTTTTCTAATAATACTGTCTAAATTTTCATCATAAAAATTTTCGTAATAGTGCCGTTTTTCTACGCTTATTTCTCCTGCCCAGCGGGTAAAAGGCGAATAAAAGGTGCGATTAACACGCGCTAGGTTGCGGTAAGATTGGTCAATTTCAACATCCCTGAAAACTTCAGCATTAATATAGGTATTGTATAAGTTTTGAGCTTTATAACCTAAGGTGAAACCAACATTCTTTTTGTTTTCAAAATCTTGTTTATAGGCCGTGGAATATTGGTGTCCCAATCCAAAAAAATTGTATTCCCGAAGCCGGAGTTCACCTTCGTTGGTAGAAATATCTCCATCTACACCAAGGCTCCAGCTATCGAGTACGTAAATATGTAAATCTATAGAATCGGAAGCTTTTGATATTTCTTCCGGTCTAATTAATGTACGTCTAATAAAATTTCTACGCCTCAATAAGCGTTCAGATTCTAATATTAACAAGGAGTCTAATGGGGTATTTTCTTTAAGGAGGATTAATCCTTTTACGGTAAAAGCTTTGGTCTTGGCATGAAGTGAATTTCCAAAATTCTCTATTTTCCGCTGTGGTTTTACCGTGGTATCTTTTTCGCTATAGCCAAAAGGGTCGTAAGTGGTAATTCTTATATTTCTTATAATTTTCCCTTGGTGTTTAGAAAAATTACGGTTGAGTTGATTTTCAATTTTTTTATTGGCTTTTTTTTCATCAGAAGGGTTCACTGGTTCAAACATTAACCCGTGAAGCATTTTTGTGAATTTACTGCTCTTGGATCTTTCCTGAATTTTTTGGTAGAAATCTTCACTTTTCTTCAACTGAAGGGAATCTTGTTCTCCAATTATAGATAAGCTGTCCTTTTCTTGAGCAAAAAGGGGAAGACAAAAAATAAAGCATAAGTAAACAGCGTACCTCAATTCACACATTCATTTAGAATTGAGCAAACATAGATAATTTTTCTTAATCAATATTAGGGATTAAGAATTGTTAACGCTTGATCTAACTAAAAATGCGCTGCCATAGCGGCAACGCATTTTATAAGATTTATGCTTTCAATTAATTTAATCAACTTTTACTTCGTAACGCCAATCAAATTTATCTTCGGCCATATTGTATTGAATATCTTGGAGTTTGGTTTTAAATCTTGTTCCATAAGAATCTTCCACCTCAGGTAAATCGTAATATTCATCGTTAAAATCAAATCCTAAGAAAGGAACGATAGTGGCTGCGGTTCCTGCACCAAATACTTCTTTTAACTCACCCTTTTTGGCAGCTTCTACAATTTCTTTTACTTGTACACGTCTTACTTCTACTTCTACACCAGCATCTTCTGCTAACGCGATAATACTTTTACGGGTTACCCCATCTAAAATACGGTCGTTGGTAGGAGCGGTTAATAATTTGTCGCCCACTCTAAAGAAAACGTTCATCGTACCACATTCTTCTAAATATTCGTGCGTGTTGGCATCTGTCCAGATAACTTGTTGGTAACCTTTCTCTTTTGCTAAATTGGTTGGGTAAAATTGTGCTGCGTAGTTTCCTGCTGCTTTTGCATAACCAACTCCGCCATCGGCAGAACGACTGTATTTTTGGGCAATGGTTACTTTTACCGGAGAAGAGTAGTAAGCCTTCGCTGGGCAACAAATAATGATGAAACGATATTCATCTGATGGAGAAGCAGAAACCCCATTTTCTGTGCCAATAACAAAAGGTCTAATGTAAAGTGAATTTCCTCTTCCCGGTTTTATCCAGTCTTTGTCTAATTTTAAAATAGTTTCTAAAGCTTCAAAAAAGTATTCTTTAGGGAATTCAGGAATGGCCAAACGTTTGGCTGAAATATTAATACGGTTAAAGTTTTGTTCAGGTCTAAACAACCAAACTTTTCCATCTTCGTCCTTAAAAGCTTTCATCCCTTCAAATACTGCTTGCCCGTAATGAAAAACTTTGGAAGACGGCTCCATTGGCATAGGTCCGTAAGGGAGTACTTGCGGAGTTTCCCACTTTCCGTCTTTGTAGTCACAAATCATCATATGGTCAGAGCAAACTTTACCAAAACTTAAGTTGTCAAAATCAACTTCATTAATTCTAGAATTTTTGGTTTTTGTAACTTCTATAATTTTACTCTGAGTTTCCATGATTGTGTGTTTTAAAATTTTTACAAAAGTATTAAATTAAACATATTTGAAAAAATTCTAATATTCCTAAATTTGTATTAAATTAAATTCAGCTAAACCTTATTAAAATTATGAAAAAAATAATATTTCTATTTTCTATTTTGTTACTTCTTGCTTGTAAAGAGACTAATAAATCTTCATTTGGAGAAAAAATAGATGAATCGGACGCCATTTCTGCTTCAGAAATGAAAGAAAAATTTCAAAAAATGCAAGTGGGAGACACCATGCAGGTGAAGTTTAAAGCCGAAGTAGATAAAGTTTGTAAGAAAAAAGGTTGTTGGATGACCTTAAAGTTAGACGATTCACTACGTTCGTTTGTTCGGTTTAAAGACTACGGCTTTTTTGTCCCTTTAAATTCTGAAAATAGAGAAACAGTAGTAGAAGGAAAAGCTTTTGTTACGGAAACTTCTGTGGAAGAATTAAGACATTACGCTAAAGATGCCGGAAAAAGTGAAACAGAAATCGCCGCAATCACAGAACCAGAAAAAGAATATGCATTTATGGCTACCGGAGTTTTAATGGAAGACGCTAAAGCAAAATAATGCATAAATTTTTAATCGTTGTGGTAGTGTTCGGGCTTTTAGGTTGTAAAGATGAAAAAGCAACTATGCCTTCTATAGAAAAGACAACTTCTACCAAGGAGCCATTACAGATGTACCAACTTTCTGAAATGGCTTCCTTTATGGAGGATATGTATGTAGAACACGAAAAAATTAAAGAAAAGGCATTGCAGGGGAAAGCTCCAGATACCTTGCCTTACGATTTAACGAAGTTGCATACAGCCCAATTTACCGATGCATCAGATGATGATGAAGCTTATCAACGGATGGCCAATGTTTTTATTGAATTTGAAAAGCAAATGGTGGAGGATCCAGAAAATATTCAGGAGCATTATAATAATTCAGTAAAACTTTGCATTTCCTGTCATCAATTAAAATGTACCGGACCTATCCCAAGAATTAAAAAACTATTGATTAAGTAATTGTGAAACGGGAAATTATCACAACTTCAGATGGCTCAACGACCATTCATATTCCTGAATGGAATGAGCAATATCATTCTAAACACGGGGCTTTACAAGAAGCTTATCATGTTTTTATAGAAAGTGGATTGTTTCATTTTACCAATCAATATCACAAAACGCCTATTAAAATTTTAGAAATAGGTTTTGGTACGGGACTAAATGCCCTTATCACTTTCATCGAAGCTGAAAAGAATAATTTATTTATAGATTATACCGGAGTAGAAGCTTACCCGGTGGGTAAAGATGAACTAGCTCAGCTTAATTATTCTACTTTATTTGAAAGTGAAAAAGCGGAAACCTACTTTGAAACTTTACATCAAACCTCTTGGGAAAAAGTTCATCAATTAACGGATTTTTTCAGCATAGAAAAGCAACAAAAGTTTTTTAAAGAAATAGTAGCCCAAGAAGAATTTGATCTTATTTATTTTGATGCTTTTGGGGCTCGGGTTCAACCGGAATTGTGGGAAGAGCCTATATTTCAAAAAATGTACGATGCTTTAAAACCTCATGGTGTATTGACTACCTATTCAGCAAAAGGAAGCGCTAAACGAGCCATGCTTAGCGTAGGTTTTGAAGTTGAAAAAATTCCTGGTCCTCCCGGAAAAAGAGAAATGCTTCGGGCACAAAAAGCATAATATTCCGATGAGTGGCAAACAAATTATAAATTACTGCCAAGTGCTGTTAAACCTGTATTAATTTGAATGAAAAATTAGTAGTTAATTTATAATTTAATTTTCATAAATCAATAAAGCATGAAAGTTTTAATTACAGGAGCAACAGGCCTAGTTGGTTCTGAGATTGTGAAGCTTTGCGAAAAAGAGAATATTGCCGTAAACTACTTAACCACCTCAAAAGAGAAAATTAAAACTCAATCGGGCTATCAAGGTTTCTATTGGAATCCCAAAAAAGGAGAAATAGATAAAGCTTGCATTCAAGGAGTAGATAAGGTAATAAATCTAGTTGGAGCAAGTGTTTCTAAACCTTGGACAACCTCTCATAAAAAAGCGATATTGAGTAGCAGGATAGATTCTGCCAACTTATTGCTGAAGACACTTAAGGAAAATGAGCATCAAATTTCTCAAATCGTTTCGGCCAGTGCTATTGGTTACTATCCAGATTCATTGACTACCTTATATTATGAAGATTACCCGAAAGCTGCTGATAATTTTTTGGGTGAAGTAGTCACCAAATGGGAAGCAGCAGTAGATCAATTTGAAGAAGAAGGTTTAGAAGTGGCCAAAATTAGAATCGGGTTGGTCTTATCTGAAAAAGGTGGAGCCTTAGAGCAAATTAGAAAACCAATCGAAAATTACGTAGGAGCTCCACTAGGTTCTGGAAAACAATGGCAATCGTGGATTCATCTAGAAGACTTGGCTAGAATTTTTCTGTTTGCCATTCAAAAAAATCTAGATGGAGTTTATAATGGAGTAGCCCCCAATCCCGTAACTAATAAAAGGCTTACCTATGCTATTGCTAAAAAATTAAATAGACCCTTAGTCTTACCCAATGTTCCTGAATTTGTATTGAAATTGGCGCTTGGAGAACGTTCTAGTTTAGTGCTTTCGAGCCAATTGGTGAGTAGTGCTAAATTGGATGCTTTAGGGTTTATCTATTACTATAATCATATTGGTCCGGCTTTGGAAGATTTGATATAATGAAAAAATCCCTACAAAATTTTGCAGGGATTTTTTCATTATAAATTTACATTCTTTAATTAAGCTTTCTTAGCTTTCACCATCAATCTTAATTCAATATCATCACTAATTACGTTATCACCTACAAGGTTATCAAAAACAGATTTAGAACCGTAATTAACTTCCCAATCAGTTCTATTAATAGTAAATGGTTCACTTGTGATTTTCATTTCAGAACCATCCTTGTTGAGCTCTGTCTTTACTGGAATATTGATACTTTTAGTGTTTTCCTTTAAAGTTAAATTTCCGGTCATCCAGTTTTTACCATCTTTTTTCTCAAATCCGGTAACTTCAAAAGTAGCTTCGGGATATTCTTGTACATTAAAGAAATCACCTTCTTTTCCTTCTACAGTTCCCATTAAGTGTGCTTCTAAATTCTTCGCTTTTTCACCTTCTAAATCTTCGGCACTAATAGATTTCATATCGATGACTACTTTACCACCTTCGATGGCATCATCCATCATTTTAAATTCGCCTTCAGCAATATCAATAGTTCCGTTGTGTCCACCACCCACAGGTTTAGTTCCCTTCCATTCAATAGTAGATTCTTCAGTAATCACTTTATAAGTAGCAGCTTCTTCACTTACTTCAACTACTTCTTCAGCTTCTTTAGCTTCGGTTTCATTTTTTGCTTCATTCTTGCAAGAAATCATAGACATTCCTATTGTTGCAAAAACAAATACGTTTAAAAATACTTTTTTCATTGTTAGAATATTTGGTTTGATAAAAATTAACAAACAAAAATACTATAAGCGTAGAATCTATTTCTTAAATAATTATTAAAAATAAGTAATGACATTTTGACATTTACTTAGAATTGGCAATAGATTTGACACATAAAGATTAAAATAAAAGAAGATAACAACTATGAGTAAAGATAAAGACCTTAACAAAGAAGAGGAAACTCTAAAAGATAATTTAGAGGAAACCATAGAGGAAGCGATAGATGAAGTAGAAGAGCAGGAAGAAAAAGAAGAAAATAAAGAGGAACTTTCTGAAACTGAAAAGTTAAAAGAGGAAGTGCAAAAAGAAAAAGATAAGTTTTTACGTCTTTTTGCGGAGTTTGAAAATTATAAAAGACGAACCAGCAAAGAGCGTGTAGAGTTGTTTAAAACCGCGAGCCAAGAAGTCATGTTGGCGATGCTTCCGGTCTTAGATGATTTTGATAGAGCTTTAAAAGAAATAGAAAAGACCGAAGACAAAAACCTTTTAAAAGGAGTAGAATTAATTCATAACAAATTTAGGGAAACCCTGAAAAATAAAGGTTTAGAGCCTATGAATGTGAAACAGGGCGACACCTTTGATGCCGACCTTCACGAAGCGGTTACCCAGATTCCTGCTCCAGATAAAAAATTAAAAGGGAAGATTGTAGATGTTGTTGAAAGCGGATATACTTTAGGAGAAAAAATTATTAGATATCCAAAAGTTGTGACCGGCAAATAAACAACTTGTTTTTAAGAATTTTGAAAATTTGTATTGATGAAAGAAGATTATTACGACATATTAGGTGTTAGTAAAAATGCTAGTGCTGCAGAAATCAAAAAGGCTTACCGTAAAATGGCAATTAAATATCATCCCGATAAAAACCCGGATGATAAAGAAGCCGAAGAAAAGTTTAAGCAATCTGCAGAAGCATACGAAGTACTAAGCAATCCTGACAAAAGAGCACGTTATGACCAAATGGGTCACGCAGCCTTTGACGGTTCAGGTGGCTTTGGCGGCGGAGGTATGAATATGGACGATATCTTCAGTCAATTTGGCGATATATTTGGAAGCGCCTTTGGTGGCGGTGGCGGATTCTCCGGTTTTGGAGGCTTTGGCGGTGGCGGTCAACGTCGCGCTAAAGGGAGTAACCTGCGTATTCGTGTAAAACTTACCTTAGAAGAAATTGCTTCAGGAGTGGAGAAAAAAATTAAGGTAAAACGTAAAGTTCAAGCCCCGGGAACCACTTACAAAACCTGTCCTACTTGTAAAGGAACCGGTCAAGTAACCCGTGTCACCAATACTATTTTAGGAAGAATGCAAACTGCCTCTCCTTGCCAGTCTTGTGGTGGTAGCGGTCAGATTATTGATAAAAAACCTAATGATGCCGATGCACAGGGTCTTTTATTAAAAGAAGAAACCGTAGCGATAAAAATTCCTGCCGGAGTGGTGGAAGGAATGCAGCTAAAAGTAGGCGGAAAAGGTAATGAAGCACCCGGCAATGGTATTCCTGGAGACTTGTTGGTAGCTATTGAAGAAAAAGAGCATGACTACCTACAACGCGAAGGTGATAACTTGCATTACGATTTATACATCAGTTTCTCTGAAGCAGCTTTAGGAGCTTCAAAAGAAATACAGACCGTTAGTGGAAAAGTGAGAATTAAAATTGATGCCGGCGTACAAAGCGGTAAAATTTTAAGATTGAGAGGAAAAGGAATTCCAAGTATAAACGGTTATGGAAAAGGAGATTTATTGGTTCATGTAAATGTTTGGACGCCGAAAACCCTTTCTAAAGAACAAAAAGAATTTTTTGAAAGAATGCAGGGAGATGAAAACTTTGAGCCTAATCCCGAAAAAAGCGACAAGTCATTTTTTGAAAAAGTTAAAGATATGTTTTCATAAAGGCTTTAATTAACAAAATTTTATATATCTTTGAATATCACTATTTAATTATGGTGATATTTTTCTTTTTCATAGCAATTTTTTTCCCATCCTTAATGCTATCATTTTAAGGGTGGGTTTTGTTTTTAAAGACTTGCTATATAGCTTCATTTGCAATCAATTCATTACTTTTACAGCTTAAATAAATGGTATGCAAAACCTCTTAGTGGCAGAAAATGTTTCTAAAAAGTACGGTGATTTCACTGCACTTAACCAATTAACCATAGAAGTTCCCAAGCAAAGTATCTTTGGGGTTTTAGGTCCCAATGGTGCCGGAAAAACTACATTTATTAGAATTGTTAATCAAATAACTATGCCCGACATCGGGAAAATTTGGTTAGATAATGAGCCCTTACAGCCGCATCACATTCAATACATTGGTTATTTACCCGAGGAACGAGGTCTTTATAAAAGTATGAAAGTGGGCGAACAGGTTTTGTACCTCGCGCAACTTAAAGGCCTTTCTAAAGCTGAAGCCAAAAAACGTTTAAAATTTTGGTTTGAACGTTTGGAAATTGGTGATTGGTGGAACAAGAAAATACAAGAGCTTTCCAAAGGAATGGCGCAAAAAATACAGTTTATCGTTACTGTTTTGCACCGGCCCAAACTTTTAATTTTTGATGAACCTTTTAGTGGTTTCGATCCAGTAAATGCCAATTTAATTAGGGATGAAATTTTAAAACTACGGGATGAAGGGGCAACTATTTTATTTTCAACCCACCGGATGGAAAGTGTAGAAGAACTTTGCGATTATATGGCGCTTATCCATAAATCCAATAAATTATTGGACGGGAAGGTTTCTACCATTAAAAAGCAATTCAAATCCAACACTTATGAAGTGGGGATTGAAGTAGGGGATGAAACGGTTTTTAAAAACCAACTGCAAGAAAAATTTCAATTTGAAGAAACTTTTTTCCATAGCATCCATCATGATTTACAATTGAATATTAAAATTGAAGAGGCGCATACTCAAAACGACTTACTTCAATTTTTAATGACTCACGGGCGCATCAATCATTTTAAAGAAGTGATTCCTTCCGTGAATGATATTTTCATCAAAACCATCAAATCTCATGCGTAATTTAAAACTGATTATTCTTCGGGAATATTTGGCAAGGGTTAGAAATAAAACCTTTGTTATCATGACTTTTTTGAGTCCGATTATTATGGTGGGGATGATTGTGTTGGTGGCTTATTTGAGCAGTTTAAATTCAGATGATAGCAAGATTATCGCCATTCATGATGAGAACGATACTTTTTATGAAGAATTCTCTTCTACCGATAATATTACCTATTTAGATTATTCTTCCCTTCCCATAGAAGTTGCTTTAGATTCCATTGAAAAAAAAGATTATTACGGGTTATTGTTTTTTCCGAAGAGTGAAGACAATCAATACTTGTCTAATCACGTCGAGTTTTTTGCCAATAAAGCCCCGGGGATTTCTTTTATTTCAGAAATAGAAGGGAAAATTTCAACAGTTTTAACCAATAAGGAACTTCAGCAACGCGGAGTTGATGTTAACGAAATCAACAACTCAAAAACCAACGTTAACCTTCAAATTGAAAATTTTTCAGGAGAAGAAACCTCTAAACTATCTAATTACGTAAAAATGTTTTTTGGTGGAGCCGCCGGATATTTACTCATGATGTTCATTATTATCTACGGGAATATGGTGATGCGAAGCGTAATAGAAGAAAAAACCAATCGGATTATTGAAGTCATTATCTCTTCCGTTAAACCAATGCAGTTGATGATTGGGAAGATTTTGGGAACAAGTTTTGCGGGAATCACTCAATTCGCTATTTGGATTTTTTTCGGCGGAATATTGTTAATCACCGTTACCACAGTTTTCGGGATAGATTTACAAGCTACCGCTCCGGTTCCAACAACAGAAATGGATGCCGGCTCACAAGAAGAAATTCAGAAAATAATTTTAGATATTGTTAATCTTCCTTTAACAAAACTTATTTTCTGTTTTCTTATTTATTTTATTGGCGGTTACTTTTTGTATAGCTCAGTTTACGCTGCTATTGGTGCTGCTGTAGATAACGAAACCGATACCCAGCAATTTATGTTCCCCATTATTGTTCCGTTAATGTTAGGGATTTATGTCGGGTTCTTTTCAGTTATCAGTGATCCGCACGGAGTGGTGAGTACCATATTTTCTTACATTCCCTTAACTTCTCCGGTGGTGATGTTGATGCGTATTCCATTTGGTGTAGCTTGGTGGGAAATCCTACTTTCTATGGCAGTTTTAGTGCTTTCCATTTTTGCTTTAGTTTGGGTAGCTTCTAAAATTTACCGAGTGGGAATTTTAATGTATGGTAAAAAGCCAACTTATAAAGAGTTATACCGGTGGATGAAATATTAGGGACTTTAGAAAATTCCCCAAAATAAAGTTAAGACTTATAAAGTTTAGGTAGCTTTCTCTTAAATTGGCGGTTGTACTAACATCAATTTATGAAGAATACCCCCTCTAAAATCTTAGCTGCCTTGTTATGCTTTATTGGATGTTTTGCAGTTGCGCAAACTTCAGATTTAGCAAGAGTTGAATATGCAAGAATACCATTTTCTAACGGAGAACAATCCTTAAACCGATTTAGAGCCTTATTACAAGCACCTATTCCTATTAAAGATGATTATTTGGTGTTTGGTTTTGAGTATAGGTACTTAGATTTAGATTTTGAAAAAGATGTTCCTTTCGATCCTACTATTATTGGTAATACCCAACGTATTGAAGGAACAGTGGGATACGTGAAAAAAATAAAAAGCACGAACTGGAGAATTGCTGCCAAAACAGGCGTGCGTTTTGCTTCAAATTTTGAACGCTCCTTAACTAATGATGATGTTATTTATTTGGGAGCTATTTACGCCATTAATAATGTGAGGAATTTAGATGATAACGAAGAAGTAATCGGTCAACCTTACCGATGGATTTTCGGTTTGGTCTACACCACAACGCCGGGAAGAAATTATCCCATTCCATTAATTAATTACTACCGTGAAATTAATGAAACTTGGTCATATACGGCCGGAGTTCCCAAATCGTTAATTAGGTATAGTTTTAATGATAAGAATCATTTACAATCGTTTGTTACCTTAGATGGGTTTTTTGCCAATATTCAAGATAATATTAATATTCCCAATAACTCAAGGGTGGGAGAAAATATCTCGATGACCAATGTAGTATTGGGATTGGGGTTTGAACATTATTTTACCGATCATTTATTGTATTATTGTTATGCCGGTTATACGCTTTATAATGAATATAGAATTAGGGATAATGAACGGGAAGATGTTTTTGTAATTGAAAACGATAATACATTTTACATAAGAAGCGGACTTAAATTTAAAATATAATTATGTCTAAAATATTAGTTATTGAAGACGAAGCAGCTATTAGAAGGGTGCTCAAGAAAATACTAACAGAAGAAAGTAAAGATTACATAGTAGAAGAAGCTGAAGATGGGCTGGAAGCTATGGAAAAAATAAAAGAAGAAGACTACGATTTAGTGCTTTGCGATATTAAAATGCCTAAAATGGATGGGGTTGAAGTATTGGAAGCCACAAAAAAAATAAAACCCGAAACTCCTATTGTAATGATTTCCGGTCATGGTGATTTGGAGACCGCCGTAGATACGATGAAAATGGGCGCTTTTGATTATATTTCCAAGCCACCCGATTTAAATCGTCTACTGAACACCGTAAGAATTGCCTTAGACCGAAAAGAGTTGGTGTCTGAAAATAAAAGGCTAAAAAAGAAAGTAGGGAAAAACTATCAAATGATTGGGGAATCTAAAGCGATTAATCACATCAAAGAAATGATAGAAAAAGTAGCACCTACTGAAGCGCGTGTACTCATCACAGGAGAAAACGGAACAGGAAAAGAACTGGTCGCTCATTGGTTGCATCAAAAGAGTGAACGTTCCAAAGGACCGATGATAGAAGTGAACTGTGCCGCTATTCCTTCAGAATTAATAGAAAGTGAATTGTTTGGTCACGTAAAAGGGGCATTTACTTCTGCCAATAAAGACCGAGCCGGAAAGTTTGAAGCTGCCAACGGAGGCACCATTTTTTTAGATGAAGTAGGAGACATGAGCTTACCCGCACAAGCAAAAGTACTTCGGGCATTACAGGAAAACAAAATACAACGCGTAGGAAGCGACAAAGATATTAAGGTGAACGTTCGGGTAATTGCGGCGACCAACAAAGACCTTAAAAAAGAAATTGAAGAGAAAAATTTCAGGGAAGATTTATACCATCGTTTAGCAGTTATTCTCATTCAAGTACCCAAACTCAATGAAAGAAGAGATGATATTCCGCTATTGGTAGAACATTTTTCCCAAAAAGTGGCTAAAGAACAAGGCACTCAAGAAAAAGAATTTAGTGAAGACGCATTAAAACTTTTAAAAGAATACGATTGGACAGGAAACATCCGGGAGTTACGCAACGTTATTGAAAGATTAATTATCTTAGGCGGTAGTAAAATCAATCAAAAAGATGTGGAACTCTTTGCCAGCAAATAAATTAAAATATATATTTCTATTTACAGTAACCCTCTTCGGAGGGTTTTCTGCTTTTTCCCAAAAAGCCATTGATTTTGGATTGGGAGCCACCATTAGTACCGGTTTGCAGGATGAATGGGCCATTCACTTAAAATCGCAATACCATTTTAATGAAAAATGGAATGCCTATGGTGAATATAACCTGTTTTTTAGAAGAGATGTAGTTGCTCAAAATACGGAAACCTATCACGGTTTTGGAGTGGGTGCGAATTATCAATTATGGGAAATATCTACCGCTAAAATTTACACAGGTTTAGGTTATACGGCCAATAATTTTCCTATCGATAAAAGAAATCCGGATACTTCCAAGTTATTTGCTTCCACCGGAAATTTAAACCACGCAGCCCAACTAAAGTTTTTGGGCATATTGCCTTTAGGTGAACATTTACATTTGTTCGCAGAATACAATATCACCAGTTTCGGTAAACGATACGATAACTTTACGTTTGGCTTTATCTATCGACTTTCAGAATAAATTATTTGTTGTATTTATCCTCGTGAAGTGTAGGATCGTACTTCATAAAATACATGGTTTTCCCATCAGGTCGGTTCCAGGTATGAAATAAATCAAAACCAAACTTCTGGTACACAATCGTATTTCGTCGGGTTTGTGTTTCCGCATATAATGGAAGATTATCTTTGTGGGCACGACGTAAAAATTCATCTTTCATCTCTTTCCCCACTTGCGTATCGGCACCACGGGCATCTTTAGAAATTCCCCAAAACCAACAATATAAATAATCCTGGTCTTTAGGACGCTGATTTTTAATGTATTTCTGGTTTTTTAAGATGGTAGAAACATTTTTAAAACCGGTCACGTTGAGAACCAATTTTATATTTTCAATCGTTTCCTTTAAGAAGCTTGTCTTACTGTTGCTGTTCCTTAAAACAATAGCAATTCCCATCTCATTGGAAGAAAGTACCAACGCATCTTTTTCTATGGCTTTTTCTACCATATGCCTTGCCAAATAATGAAAACGGGCATCACGGTTCCCGCCTTTTTTTACAATTTGCATCGATGCAGGAGTTTCCTTTAAAATTTCGGTAACCCTATCTATAATTACTTCTTTATCCAACTGAAAATATTTTAAGGACAAATATAAGAATAAGCTGCGATTTTTTACTTCTATTTTTTGGAGGTTCCCAACTCACGTTGGTCGGGTTTTCCGTTGTACCCGCCTGCCGGCCGGCAGGTCTTTTTTTACATTTATCAAAGCAAAAAAAGGATGCCACTAGAACTTGCCTGCCGAAATGGAAGGCCCCTAACCCGATTGAAAGAAAAGAGTTAAAATTGATAATAAAATAATATTTAAAGCCTGAGCTATCTTTTTCAATCAATTAACAAACATTTATAGCGGGTATTTTCCTTACAAAAGCATTTCAAATTATCTTTGAAAGACTAACAAAATAACCCTGATGAATGGCAATTATAGGTTCTTTAATTAAAGGTGCGATAGACGTAGCGGGAAATTTCACGGCAGATGAAAACCCAATTGAAAATCAAAAAAAAGTATTACGAAAGTTATTAGAAAAAGCGAAAGATACAGCTTTCGGTAAATCCTACGGCTTTCAGAAAATACTCGATGCAGAAAATCTACAAGAAGCCTTTCAAAAACAAGTTCCTTATTTCGATTATCATCAAATGCAAGAGCAATGGTGGCACAAATTGCATGAAGGTTTAGAAGATATTACCTGGCCGGGAATCCCTTCTTATTACGCATTAAGTTCAGGAACTACGGGAAAAACCAGTAAACGAATTCCCGTTACCGATGAGATGATAGAAGCCATTCGACAAGCCGGAATCAAACAAGTAACTGCCCTTGCCAATTTTGATATGCCTTCCGATTTTTTTGAAAAAGAAATTATGATGCTCGGAAGCAGTACCAACTTACAAGAAAAAGATGGTCATTTAGAAGGGGAAATTAGTGGAATTAGTGCTAGTAACATTCCATTTTGGTTTCAGGGATATTACAAACCGGGAAAAGAAATCGCACAGATTGACGATTGGGATGAACGTGTAAAACATATTGCCAAAAACGCGAAGAATTGGGATATTGGCGCTTTAAGCGGTATTCCTTCTTGGATGGAATTGATGCTGAAAGAAGTTATTAATTATCACAACGTAAAGAATATTCATGAGGTTTGGCCCAATCTGCAAGTCTATACTTCCGGAGGAGTTGCTTTTGAACCCTACGAAAAAAGTTTTCAAGCTTTGATGGAAAGACCCATTACGGTCATCGATACCTATTTAGCTTCCGAAGGATTTTTAGCGTGTCAAACGCGTCCGGAAACTTCTTCAATGCAATTAATCACTGATAATGGCATCTATTTTGAATTTGTGCCTTTCGAACCGGAATATATCAATTCAGACGGTTCTTTGTCACAAGATGCTCCCGTGAAAACTTTAGCAGAAGTCGAAAAAGATAAAGATTATGTGTTATTAATTAGTACTGTTTCAGGCACGTGGCGTTATTTAATTGGTGATACCATCGCTTTTACCGATGTAAAACGAGCTGAAATTAAAATTACAGGAAGAACCAAGTTTTTCTTAAACGTAGTGGGTTCGCAACTTTCTGTTAATAAAATGAATAAAGCCATTCAGGAACTCGAAGAACAATTTGATATTGAATTACCCGAGTTTACAGTCGCTGCGGTTAAAATAGACGGTGAATTTCATCACGTTTGGCATATTGGAACTGACCAAGAAATTTCTGTTTCAGAAGAAGAATTGGCAGAAGCTCTAGATAAAAATCTTCAGGAAGCCAATAAAAATTATAGTGTAGCGAGGTCAAAAGCTTTAAAAGGAGTAAAGGTTAACCTGATTCCTATGGAAGTTTTTTATGAGTGGAGTGGAGCCAACAAGAAAAAAGGCGGACAGGTGAAAATGGAAAAAGTGATGGGAGATGAAAAGTACCAAGAGTTTACTGAGTTTGTCAAACAGAATTCTTGATTTTTCTTTAAGAATTTGAACGTCATGCTGAACTTGATTCAGCATCTCATCCTGAGAATAAAAATGTATTTTAAAAGTAATAAGAGCAAAGTTGTCTCCTTGAGTCCTTCGGTAATAGTTCTGGATAAACTATAGTTGAAAAGTATTTTCTTAAGAACCTTCTTTCTCTAATTCCTTTTCTACCTCTTTTTCAACATCGGCAATATCAAGGTGATTTACTAACTCCATTATTTCTTCCGGCGACATATACAAACGCTTAATTCGATTTTTATATTTAGGAGAAATACTGGTATTATTTAAAATGAAATTTTTTGTCGCTAAAATATATTGATACATGCCGTGTTTTACCGCATAAGTATCAGCTGCCCGTTCTACCTCTTGAATATGAGTGGTAGAAAATAAATACTTAATTCCGAATTTAATCATTCCCAAAGTACTTCGATCTCGGTAATCCATGACGTGACCCAATTCGTGACCAATCCAGCCAATGAGCACTTCATCTTCTACATCTAAAATGGAAAATTCTTCTTCTTCAATATGAAACTTTTCAGAAATCAGAATAATGTAAGCCCGATTTTTTCTGCTTTTAAAAATACTGGCATAAGTAGGTTGCGCTTGCATGGTTGACTTTTTGATCTCTTTTTTAAATTTAAAAGAAATAGGGGTATCCTTCAATTGTGGATAGTGGGTTAGCGCAATTTCAACTTGGTCTTTAATTGATAACGGAATATCTTTGTTGGTGTACTTCATCATAAATTTATATATCCAAAATCCAAGTTAAATGTTTAGTGTTCGAAATTCTATTAAAGTAGTCTTAAAACTTCACTCTATTTTAAAATAGAATTCCTTTAAATCCAATATCTTTGCACGCCATTTAAGAATTTACGATGCAATTAACGGCCTACACCCAAGAATTTAAGAAGAACTTGAATATCGCTTATCCGGTTATGTTGGGGCAGTTAGGTCACGTATTGGTAGGTTTGGCCGATAATATTATGGTGGGGCGCTTAGGGGCAGCTCCCTTGGCTGCTGTCTCGTTGGGTAATAGTTTAGTGTTTATTGCTTTATCCATTGGCATTGGGTTTAGTTTTGCGATTACCCCATTAATTGCCGAAGCCGATGGAGCACAAAATATTGAAAAAGGCCGTTCTTATTTTCAGCACGGAATCGTATTGTGTGCTTTAACCGGACTTTTATTGTTTGGCTTAGTTTGGCTGTCAAAACCTGCGCTTTACTACCTTGACCAGCCGGAAGAAGTAGTTCACTTGGCGTTGCCTTATATTGATATTGTTGCCTTTTCCATGTTACCAGTGATGGTGTTTCAGGCTTTTAAACAGTTTGGTGATGGACTTTCACAAACCAAGTATGCGATGTATGCTACCATTGGGGCCAATCTGGTGAATGTGTTGTTCAATTATTTGTTGATTTATGGAGTGTGGATTTTCCCACGATTGGAGTTGGAAGGCGCAGCCATTGGAACTTTAATTTCCCGATTTTTTATGTTGGGTTTTATGTATTTCATTTTAAAAAAGAAAAAGAAATTCAGTACCTATTTTATCTGGGCAAAAAAGTCGCTTCAGCAAAAAATATTCAAACGTTTATTCAACTTAGGTTTTCCAACCGCTTTACAAATGTTATTTGAAGTGGCCATTTTTACCGCATCGGTATTTTTAGCGGGAACTTTGGGCACCAATGCTCAAGCGGCCAATCAGGTGGCACTCAATTTAAGTTCGATGACGTTTATGATTGCCGTTGGGATTGGAGTGACGGCCACCATTCGGGTAGGAAATCAAAAAGGGCAGCACAACTATGAAGAATTAAGAAGAATAGCTTTTTCTACTTTTTTCTTGGTGTTTATCATCGAAGCCTTTTTTGCGTTAGGATTTATTCTTTTAAAAGATATGTTGCCCACTTTTTATATTGATAACACCGAAGTAATTTTACTGGCAGCACAATTATTAATTGTAGCAGCCTTGTTTCAGTTAAGCGATGGTCTGCAAGTAGTAATTTTAGGAGCTTTACGCGGTTTGCAGGATGTGCGTTATCCCACACTTATTTGTTTTATTGCATATTGGATGATAGGTTTTCCCGTTTCTTATTTTTTAGGAAAAGAAAATGCATTGGGGAGTATGGGCATTTGGTTTGGATTGCTGGCCGGTTTGTCGGCATCGTCGATAATGTTGTATATTCGATTTAATTATTTAAGTAAAAAATTAATTGAAAGAGGTGTGATTAAAGACCTTATATAAAAGATATTGTATGGAATTTCCAAGATTTTTATTAGGTGATAATACCGATTATCCCGAAGCTATATTTGTTGTACATACTGAATTTCCTCGTTTTATTATCAATTTACAGGACGATGAGGTTGAATGGTTGGAAGATTTTGACAAGAACGATGAAGAAGAGTTAAAAAATGAGACAGAAAATCTAATTCGGGAAGCTTCCGAGTTTTATGACCGGGAAGTAGAACGCTATCAAGAATAGGTTTGATGGAAGAATTACTAAAATTAGACCAAGAACTATTTTTATATTTAAACAATCTCGGGTCTGAGACTTGGGATTGGTTTTGGGTCTTCATTACCCATAAATTTGCTTCCATTCCGCTATACGCGTTTCTTCTTTATCTATTGTATAAGAATTACGGGTTAAAACCTACAATTATCACTGTGGTGTTAGTAGCAGGATTAATTACTTGTACTGACCAGTTGGCAAATGTGTTTAAAGATTATTTTGAGCGTCCACGACCTTGTAAAGAGGATTTTATTGCTGAAGGAAGGATGCTCTTGGATTACTGTGGAAGTTATGGGTATTTTTCAGCCCACGCTGCAAGTTCGATGGCCTTGGCTTTTTATTTAGGTAATATTTTGAAGCGTTGGTACAAATATGCATTGGTAGCTCTTATCTTTTGGGCCGCGGTGGTAGGATATAGTCGAATTTATGTAGGTAAACATTATCCCGGCGATGTGATTACGGGAATGTTGATTGGGGCTTTATTTGGCTTTTTGTTTTATAAGCTTCAGCAATATTTGGTAAAAAGATTCGCTTAATTCTTTTTCTGCAACAAATAAAACTTTCTGATTAATCTACTTTTGTAACCTCCTTTTTCAGGATTTACATAATTTAAATCGTATCGGTCTGAAGCAATAATTTCGTAATCGGTAAATTTTTTGACGATGGAAGAATCCTTTTCAGACATAATGATGCCGAATTTTTCAGCATTTGGAGCATACAAACTATCTTTTTGAATAGTGGGAATGGGTTCACCGTATTCCCAAATAATTTCCGGGGTTTTTCCGCCATAATCATAAACCTTGAAATTTTCCTTTTTAGCAAAAGTTTGAAGTTTATCAAAATTATGAAACTTCGGGTTGTCCAATAAAGTATCTACCAAAGGAAAGCCGAAAGACATCACTACACAAATAAAAGCAATCGTGGCATAAAATACTTTTGTATAGATTTTCTTTCTTAAGTTTTGAAATATCACTAAAGCTACACAAACCAATCCAACAGAAGTCAGTAAAAAGTAAACCCAATAAACTCCTTCAATATCCAATACAAAATAACCGGCAATAGGAAATGCGAAACCAATTAGAGCGATTAAGCTGTGGTTGAAATAGACCACCCATTTTTCTTTAGAAGGAAGCTGGTGGAATTTTCTAATCAGGTATTCCACATAAAAACTGGTATTAAAAGCCATGGGAATTAAAACCGGAAGTAAGTACCGCGATTTCTTCTCGGGAATAACAGAAAGTAAAATTACCGAAATGATTGTCCATAAAAAGGAAAACAAATAAGCTTTCTTATTACTTACTTTATTTTTGAGGTAAGGATAAAGTAAAGCCACAAAAGATGGAATAGTCCAAATTCCGCTTTGCGTGAAAAAGCTCCAGTAATAATACCAAGGTCTAATGTTGTAGCTTCCCCAGTTGGAGGTTTCCTTTTCTGCAATTTTCAGAAAAGCTGCAGGGTCTGCCCAACGAACATAGATAAACCACCAACCGCCAATGAGCAATCCAACCAAAAGAAAACTGATTAACGGCAACCAACGTTTCTTGAAGTTGTGGTACTTGTAAACAATTCCATAGCTAATTATAAAAGGTAATAATAAAGCATACAGGGAAACCGGACCTTTGCTTAAAAAGGAAAAGCCAAAAAATAAAGCGGCTAACAGCGCGTGTTGATAAAGTTTTATATCGATGCTGAAAAACCTCCAAAGGTAATAGATGCAAATCATCATAAAAGCGTGGGTGAAAATATCCCATTGACCATTTCTACCAGAAAATATAATATAAAAGGAAGTCGCTAAAATTAACGAAGCTTGGAAGGCTTGCTCTTTGGTAATTTCAAATTTGGGTAAGGTTTTGTAAAAGCCAACAATTAATAATAAAGAACATAGAGCTGCCGGAAACCTCAGTAACATTAAGCTTTTAAAGTTGGTCAAGCTTCCAAAAAAAGCAGTTAACCAAGTAGGAAGTGGAGGTTTTTGATAGCGTGGGACATCGTTTAAGGTAGTTAACAACCAATTATCCAGGTTGACCATTTCCCGAGCGGTAATAAAATTTCGGGCTTCCATAATATTCACATAAATCACATCAAGATTTACAAAGAATATCAAACCGATAACAATAAGTAAATAATAAGTATAGTGGTCTTTTTTAATCATCATTATTTCTACTTAAAATAATATTACGAATATAAATAAAGCATCCGGTAATATGACCGATAAAAAGTACGGGGTCTTTTCGTAAAATGGCATAGACTAAAATCAATAAAGCCCCAATTAAACTAAGTACCCAAAACCCTAAAGGCAGGCTCGATTTCTTTTTTCTTTCAGAATAAATCCACTGGTAGAAAAAACGTAAATTAAAAACAATTTGAGCAGCGGAACCTAAAAGCAATAACCACAGCGGAATAGCTTCATTGTAAAAAAGTTTTTCAATATCGTAAGAATTATTATTGTAAGAATATACTACTATCAACAAAGGAAAAACGTAGAGAAAAATTCTTAAAATTAAAGGAGCCTTTTGCCATTCTCCTTGTAATTGTAAATTTCTTATATAGATGAAGTAGGTGATGGCTTGCCCCAGCATGATGGCAAAATCTTCCCGTAGATAGCCATAGACAAATAATAAAAACGAAGCAAATAAGCTGAGTTTCCAAAATAAGGAAGGAGTCAGTACTTTTTTATGTTTTTCTGAAAGTAGCCACTGAAAAAGCAACCTCCCTGAAAATAATAGTTGAGCGATTAAACCTACAGCATAGATTTGCCAATTGCTCATGCTTTATCGTTTACTTTATAATTGATGTATTTCTTTTTCATCCACAAATAAGCAAAACAATCTAAAAAAGGTCCAATCAACCGATTGGTCAAATGAAATTTTGCCTTTCCTGCAATTCTGGGATAATGCCTTACCGGAACTTGAAGAATTCGTCCATTTTGTAAGAGAATCATGGCCGGTAAAAAACGATGTAATCCTTTAAACATTGGAATACGTTTAGCATAATCTGCCCGAATCACTTTTAGCGGGCAGCCGGTATCATCCATGCCATCATGCGTAAAACTTCTTCTGATTCCATTGGCAATTCGGGAGGACATATTTTTGACGAAAGAGTCTTTTCTATCGGCACGTACACCGGTAACGAGTTCATAGTCTTCAATTTTATCCAATAACAAATTAAAATCTTCAGGATTGGTTTGTAAATCAGAATCGATGTAACCGATATATTCTGTAGCAGCACAATCAAAACCTGCTTTAATGGCAGCACTTAAACCTTGGTTTTGTTCAAAAGAAATGTAATTAAAAGCGGTTTGACGCGTACAAATTTCTTTAACCAATGCTAAACTCTTATCTTGTGAGCCATCATTAACCAACAACACACAACTTTTTTTAGTAGCTATATCTAGGTACTTGGCAAGTTCTTTCTCGACCCGTAAAAGATTTTCTTGTTCATTATAAAGAGGAACAATGATGGTAAATTCGTATTCCATGCATTTTCTAATTGACTGCAAATGTATCAATAATTGTAAATTTTCTATAAAACTTTATACTTTACTACTTTTTTTTAAATGGACTTTGTATTTTGCCCCTTTAAATTAAAAACTAACTGGGTTAATTTACTTATGAAAATACTTATCACCGGAGCAGCCGGATTTATTGGATCTCATACCGCAGAACGTTTTAAAAAGGAAGGTCACGAAGTAGTAGGGCTTGATAATTTTAATGACTATTACGACCTTTCATTAAAGAAATTAAATGCGAAGGATTTAGCGGAACAAGGCATAGAAATAGTTGAAGTAGATCTTCGTGTAGAAGAAAGCTATCAACCATTATCTACCGATTTTGATTTTATTATTCACTTTGCGGCCCAACCCGGAATTTCCAGTTCTTGTACATTCGAGCAATATTTAACCAATAATATTATTGCTACCGAAAAGCTGATCAACTTTGCTCATCAAAACAAAAACTTAAAACATTTTATAAATATCGGGACTTCTTCCATTTATGGATTGGAAGCCACTTTCCCAGAAAGTGTAGCTCCTAAACCTGCTTCTAATTACGGTGTAACCAAACTTGGCGCAGAACAATTAGTATTAGCAGAATCTAGAGGAAAGAAAATGAAAGCTTCCAGCTTACGATTATATTCAGTTTACGGACCAAGAGAACGACCAGAAAAGCTTTATACAAAACTGATTGCTTGTGGTTTTAATAATGAGAGTTTCCCGCTATATGATGGAAGTGAAAAACACTTGCGCAGTTTTACTTATGTAGGCGATATTGTTGATGGAATTGTAGCTGCGGTGAACCGTCACGAAAAAATTGATGGAGAGATTATCAATTTAGGTACAGAAGTAGAACACACTACACAAGATGGAATAGATTATGTGCAAGAATTGATGGGAAAAGAAATTGCCATTAATGTGATTGATAAGCGTCCCGGAGATCAATGGAGAACTTGTGCCATCATTGATAAAGCCAAAGAATTATTAGATTACAATCCTACTACAGGTTTAAAAGAAGGACTGCAACTTCAAATAGATTGGTACAAAAAGAATTTTCTATAAATCTTTAGCGATTTTTAATAAGTAAGTAGCAGCAACAAAAGGCGTAGTTTCATTATTTTCTATGGCTTTTAGTTGCTGTTTTAGTTCCATCTTGATTTTGGGTTGTTGGTAAAAGTTGGCTTTCAAACGGTCATTAATCGTTTGTAACAACCAGAACTTGTTTTGTTCTTGGCGTTTATGCTGAAAATAGTTATTTGCTTTTGTAGCATTTTCGTAAGCCGCAATCATTTTCCAAATCTCTTCAATTCCTATTTGATGAAGCGCACTTGCTAATTTTACTTTTGTTTTCCAACCGCTTTCAGTTTCCGGGTATAGATGAAGCGCCTTTCTAAATTCAGATTTAGCCTGTTCGGCCGGTTTTTTGTTTTCCCCATCCGCTTTATTAATCACGATAGCGTCTGCCATTTCCATAATTCCACGTTTAATGCCTTGCAATTCGTCTCCGGCTCCTGCTAATTTCAGTAGTAAAAAGAAATCGGTCATGCTGTGTACCATGGTTTCGCTTTGACCAACACCCACCGTTTCAATTAAAATAGTATCGAAGCCCGCTGCTTCACATAAAATTATCGATTCACGGGTTTTTTGGGCTACTCCGCCTAATGAATCTCCCGATGGAGTAGGACGGATAAATGCATGTTCTTGCTTTACCAATTCTTCCATTCGGGTTTTGTCGCCTAAAATACTTCCGTGGGAAACCGAACTGGACGGATCTACGGCTAGGACCGCTACTTTTTTTCCTAAGCTAATCAAATAATTTCCAAAAGCTTCAATAAAGGTGCTTTTTCCAACGCCAGGAACTCCGGTTATACCAATTCTTATAGATTTATTAGCAAACGGCAAGCATCCTTCAATAATGGCATTTACCGATTCTTGATGTTTTACTTGCTGACTTTCAATTAAGGTAATGGCCCGGCTTAAAGCGGTTTTGTTTCCTTGAGTGATTTGTTTGACTAAATCTTGAGGGTTAATTTTTTTCTTCCGCAGGTTTTTAATCCGTTTAGCACTTTTGGCACTTACGCTATTGGAAAGTGAAACGCCGGGCGTTTCGTGCAATGCAGAATCTTTTTTCTTCTTAGTCAAGGTAGAAATTATTTAGCACAAATTTATGAATTCATTTTTGAAAAGCCTTTCATTACTTTCTATATTGAAATCTACAAAAACTAAAATTAATAATTATGAAAAAACTGTATACCGCAAAAGCGACTGCCGCTGGCGGAAGATCTGGAAATGTAACAACAGACGACGGTAAAATAGATAAATCTTTAAGTGTTCCTAAAGGCTTAGGAGGTGATGGTGGTGACGGTACCAATCCTGAACAACTTTTTGGTGCTGCTTATGCTTCTTGCTATGGAAGCGCTTTAGAATTAATTGCTGAAAAAGAAGGGGTTGACCTTGGCGACTTTAGTGTTACTGCTACGGTAAGTATTGGTAAAACCGATGAAGGCGATTTACAATTGGCAGTAATTTTAGATTCTTATTTACCGGGAGTAGATGTAGAAACCGGAGAAAAGCTAGTCAACAAAGCGCACGAAGTTTGTCCTTATTCTAGAGCAACACGTGATAATATTGATGTGACCCTTAACTTATTATTGGAAGAATAACATCGTTTAAAAAATTAACCAACTTGAATCACCCTGAAGTTATGCTTCAGGGTTTTTTGTTGGGTTGGCTTCTTTAAAAGGAATAGCGATGACCGTCTGATCCCAAGCGAGGAACATCACGTTTAAATTTTGCTGATCGTCAAAATAAATGCTAAACTGTTCAATAGGAGAAAGGTTTTTGTTTACCGGGACTTCAAGGGTTAACGCATCATATTCAGGATCACGGGCAGCTTCTTTCGTAGTGAGGTCAATACCCCAAGTGTACATTTTTTCATTAAAAATAACTTTCCAAGAATCAGGGTTCGGAATGGTCCATAAGGTATATGTGCCGGATTTTAATAAAGTACCGTCGACCATAATATCTTTGTTGACTTCAAAAGTAGTGGCTTCATTGGCTCCTGTTCTCCATACTTCGCCATAAGGGACGAGGTTCCCAAAAATATCCCTTCCTTTTTTATAAGGTCGGTTATAAAATACTTCAACTTTTAAACTTCCTTTCTGGTATTTCACAGTATCTTCAGGACTGTAAGATTTGGTTTCCCCTTTCCAGATATAAAAACCCAAACCTCCACCAAGAACCAACACCATTAAAATAATAATGGTCCATTTTATCTTTTTTCTCATAGCAAAAATTAATTTCAGCTAAAATTAAATAATAATTTTGCAACACTTCCTATTTTAAGATGTCTTTATAAATGAATACTAACTAACCAAAACGCTATTGTGTTACAAACAGAACTCATAGAAGCTTGCAAGCGAAACGATAGGAAAGCCCAGATGAAGCTTTACAATAAGTATTGTGATGGGATGTACTACGTGGCCTTACGGTTTCTTAAGAATACTCACGATGCAGAAGAAGCGATGCAGGAAGGTTTTATACAAGCCTTTTTAAAAATGCATCAATTCACTGGGGAAGTCACTTTTGGAGCTTGGTTAAAGCGTATTGTCATCAATAAAAGTATTGATATGCTAAAAGCGAAAAAGATGAATTTCACTGCCATTAATGAGCAAACTTTAGGAACAGTAGAAGAAGATGACAACTGGTCTATCCACAATGATATTACGATAGACTTAGTGAAAGAGGAAATAGAACAACTACCGGAAAACTATAGATATCCCGTGATGTTGTTTTTAATTGAAGGTTACGATCACCAAGAAATTTCAGAAATATTGGATATTACTCCAGTAAGTTCGAGAACCTTGGTGCATCGCGGAAAAAAGAAATTGCAGAAAAAGTTAAAAACCTATTACAATGGCACAGGATCTTAGAGACTTATTTAAAGAAGAAAGAAATAAAGTGAAACAACCCGATATGCTCAAAGGGCACGCTCAAAGATTTGAAAATTTATTAGAGCAGCGTTTACCAAAAGAAGAGAAGAAAACAAGTGATCCTAAGTTTTTCTTTTTGAAGATTGCCGCGGTCTTAGTGGTGGCCATCAGCATAGGTTGGTTTTTATTCCAAAGCGGTCAAAATTCAGTAGAAAGCGCTGTGGTGAATACACAACAAACACCGAAAAATCAAGCTACGGAAGAAAATAACGTGTATCTAAGTGATATCTCACCGGAATTTAAACAGATAGAAGATTACTATTTGGCCAGTATTAATGCAGAGCTGTCTCAATTAACCGTAACTCCTGAAAACAAAGAGTTAATCGATTCTTTTATGAATCAGTTAGAGCAATTAGATAAAGAATATCAACGCTTAAATGCTGAAATAAAAGAAAATGGAATAGATGAGCAAACTGTAAGTGCGCTGATTAATAATTTAGAGTTAAGGTTAGAGCTGTTGTATAAGTTGAAAGACAAATTAAAAGAAATGAAAAAAGATTCTTTGCAGGAAATGCGAGGAGCACAGGCTTAAAAATGATGAACATGAAAAAGTATATAATAAAAACCCTCTTTTTAATCGCTGCTATTCTATTGGTTCAGGTAGAAGTAAAGGCCCAAGAAGAAGTAAGTAAACTGGAAGAATCCTTTAACGTAGAGGAGGATGTCTTCATAGACCTGAACACTAAACGAACCCAAGTGGTTTTTGAAACTTGGAACCGTGATGAGGTAGAAGTGGAAGCAAAAATAAGCTCAGATGAATTATCTGAAGAAGAGTTAAAAAACTTAGCAGAAATTTGGCAGTTAGAAGTCATGGGAAATAGCAATAAAATCTCTATTGTTTCTAATGGGAATGATGCTGGTTTTGGAAGTTTTCCTGAGATGGGACGAGCCATTAGCTCAGTCAATACAGAAATGATTCAACCTTTAATGAAAAATATGGTGGAGCCTTTATTGAAGCAAATGTCCAATCATCCCTTACCTCCGGAAATGATGGAAAGTTTAAGTAGCCTAAAATTTGATTATGGAGCTTATCAAGATGAAGGGGAAGCCTATGTAGAGCGGTATGAAAAGCAAGTAGAAAATAAGTTTGGGAAGAACTTTGAAAAGGCCATGGAAGAATGGGGAAAGAACTTTGAAAAAGATGCTGAAGTCTGGGCTCAACAACTTGAACGAAAGATGGAAGCGATGGAACGTAGCGGACAAATGAAAAAAAGAGAAGAAGCTTTTGAAAAGAGAATGGAAGAATGGGGGGAAAACTTCGGTAAACAAATGGAGGCCTGGGCTAGTCAGTTTGAGGGAGGAGATCAAGGCAATATGACCAAGACCGTCACTACCACTCCCAATGGCAGAAAGGTAACCGTACATTATTCCAATTCAGGAAATATGCCTAAACCCGTAAATGCAGAAGAAAAAGTAAAACGTTTATTAGTGGTAAAAATACCTAAAGAGGCAAAAATTCATTTAAACGTAAGACACGGAAAGCTTACCTTGGAAGATGAAGTAAGTGATTTACAGGGAAGCATTGCCCACGCAGATTTTTCAGCAAAAAGTATTCAAGGGGAAGATACCCGTTTAAATATAGCTTATTCCCCTATACAGATAGAAAATTGGGAACACGGTTCGTTACAAATGAGTTACGTGAAAGACTGTCAAATCAATACAGCAAAAAGCATTAAGCTTTCTTCCAATGCCAGTGATGTGATGATAGATGAGCTGGAAGAAACCGGAATTATCTCAGGTTCTTTTGGGGAGTTAACTATAAAAAATACCGGGAAGAATTTTAAACGTCTCGACATTAGTTTAGAAAATAGTGATTTGGTATTGCAGTTACCCGATTCTTCTTTCAACTTCACTTATAATGGTTCAAGAAGTGAGGTGAAATATCCAGAAAAATTAAAAGCAAATGTGATGGATAGTTATGGAAACCAGTTAATAAATGGTTATCATAAATCTAGGAATACTGATAGTAGTATAAACATCAACGCTAGATTTAGTGATGTACTTATTAAATAAAACAGGAAATTATTAAGTTTGGTTTTAGATTGAGTTAAGAGTAAATACCTTCCTGTTTAATAAAAATGTTTTGTTCCTTGTGAGCAAAACATTTTTTGTTTAATTGAAAGAACAATCTTTACTTTTACAAAAATTAATTCTGAATGATTTTTACTGAATACTTAGCGCGGCTTACTTCTAGTTTTACTCCTATCGTAGGATATTTTCAGCAACAGGATTACTTGGCTATAGACCTTTCAGTAGAAAATGAAGAATTAAAAAGAATAGACCTTACTTCTCCTGAAGCGATGCAGCAGTATATTCAGGATCAACTTGCTCATTCAGCTAAAAAAGTCGCTTTTGGAGGTTATTTAGAAAAAAGGAACCTTTATAAAAGAAGTGAACACTTTAGTGCAGTCACCACTGATGAAAGAAATATTCACATAGGAATGGATATTTGGGCACCGGCCGACACATCCATTCAATCTCCATTGGAAGGAAAAATCCATAGTTTTCAGAACAATATTAATTTTGGTGATTATGGGCCAACCATTATTTTAGAACATCTTGTTCAAGGAATTCAATTTTATACCTTATATGGTCATTTGAGTTTAGCTTCTCTCGATGAGCTAAAAGTAGGTCAGCAGGTTGAAAAAGGCCAAAAAATAGCTGAATTGGGAGCTCCAAAAATAAATGGAGATTATGCTCCCCATTTACATTTTCAGGTTATTAAAAATATGCAACAAAAAACCGGAGATTACCCCGGAGTCTGCAGTAAGAACAATTTAGTGTTTTATGCTGAAAATTGCCCTGACCCTAATATTTTGTTGAAAATTATTCCGTAGGTTTTTTCTTTATAAAAATTGATACAATCGCAGAAGTGACGATTCCCATGGCTAAGTTAAAAACAACTGCATCAATTATGGAAGCTTTTAAATTATAAACTTCTTTAGCCTTTTCTAGAGAAATAACTCCACGCTCAGAAAGCTGTATGGCTGCATCATTATAATAATTGGGAGAAATATAATTAATGAATATGGCTTGAATCATTGGGGTTAACAGACAAATGATAATTGAAATGATGCTTCCGGAAATCACACCTTGTTCCCACGTGATAAATCCTTTATAATACTTTTTCTTTTTTTCCAGTAAAGCGAAACTTATAATTATTATAAAAAACAAAGGAATAATTAACAAATTGGTGTAAGTCTGATGTTTAGAGATGTGCTCCGTATGCCAGCCCATACTTTTTTCAAAATACATCCAAAATAAAGTGAAAATGCTAAAAATAATCCCCCATTTAAATTCTATCTGAAAGTTTTTCATAAAATTGTTGTCTAAACCTAGCTGCTAAATTAACAAAAAGCTAGTTAATTTCGAGGTACCAAAATTCTCTTTTTAAATGATATTCAGAATGAAGTGAGCATAATGAAGAACCTTTCCTTTAAAAGTTCGGTTTCAAGTTGAATTTCAATTTCACCTTCAACAGATTCTAAAACAAAAAATCCCGAATAATAGTTCGGGATTTTTATAAAAATTAAATGATTTTCTAATGATCGGTAAGCACCCACTGTCCATTTTCTATAAGTGGAATGGCTTGTTTATATTTTACGGTTTTAGACTCGCCGTTGGCTACGTTTTTAATAGTAACCCGATCGTTACGTCCAATTTTTGGTTTGTCACGCATAATGGTTTCAGTAACCTGAGGACGTTGCTGTTGTGCTTGTTGACCGGCTGCACGGTTTTGGGAAGCCCGCTCATCGATATTCGGGATTTCTTCTTTTGAAGTTTCTACTTTTTCCTTTGGAGCCGCTTTGGCTTCCTGAATATCATTTTGTTGTTGCTGTGGAATTTCCCCTTTGTACAAGAACGAAATTACATCTTTATTAACTTCGTCTAGCATCGCTTTGAATAATTCAAAGGCTTCAAACTTATAAATTAATAGAGGGTCTTTTTGTTCATGTACCGCTAACTGAACACTTTGCTTTAACTCATCCATTTTTCGTAAATGTGTTTTCCAAGCATCATCTATAATAGCTAGTGTAATGTTCTTCTCAAAATCGGTAATTAGTTGTTTTCCTTCCGTTTCGTAAGCTTTTTCTAAGTTGGTCGCGACTTGTAGCGTTTTGTTTCCATCTGAAAACGGAACAGCGATGCGCTCAAATCGAGAGCCTTGTTCTTCGTAAACATTTTTAATCACCGGGTAAGCCAATTCAGCATTGCGCTTCATTTTCTCTTGGTAATGCTCGTAAGCCGCTCTGTAAACTTCACCTGCTAATTTTTGAGCATTCATTTTCTCGAATTCTGGTTCGGTTACCGGAGAATTCATCGAGAAATAACGAATCAATTCAAATTCAAAATTCTTAAAGTCAGAGGCTGTTTTGTTAGTTTCAGTGATGGCTTCAGCAATATCAAAAATCATATTGGCAATATCCACTCGTAAACGTTCTCCAAATAGGGCGTGATAACGACGTTTGTAAATCACTTCACGTTGTGCGTTCATCACATCGTCATATTCCAATAATCGTTTACGGACTCCAAAGTTGTTTTCTTCAACTTTTTTCTGGGCACGTTCAATAGATTTAGAAATCATTCCGTGCTGAATCACTTCTCCTTCTTCCAGTCCCATTCTATCCATTAATTTGGCAATTCGTTCTGAACCAAATAAACGCATTAAGTTATCTTCTAATGAAACATAGAACTGAGAACTACCGGGATCTCCTTGACGACCGGAACGACCTCTTAACTGACGGTCCACCCGACGTGAATCGTGGCGTTCAGTACCCATAATCGCTAAACCACCGGCTTCTTTCACTTCTTTACTTAATTTAATATCGGTACCACGACCCGCCATATTGGTAGCAATGGTAACCATTCCTTTTTGTCCGGCTTGCTCAACGACTTCCGCCTCTTTTTTGTGCAGTTTCGCATTCAATACATTGTGCTGAACTTTTCTAATTTGAAGCATTCTACTCAGCAACTCAGAAATTTCAACAGAAGTGGTTCCAATAAGTACCGGACGTCCTGCTTGAGAAAGTCGGGTTACTTCTTCAATAACCGCATTATACTTTTCACGTTTGGTTTTGTAAACCAAATCTTCTTTATCTTTACGGGCAATAGGTCGGTTGGTAGGGATTTCAACCACATCCAATTCATAAATTTCCCAGAATTCGCCTGCTTCTGTTACCGCAGTACCCGTCATCCCCGAAAGTTTATTGTACATTCTAAAGTAGTTCTGAAGCGTAATTGTCGCAAATGTTTGTGTCGCATCTTCAATTTTCACTTGCTCCTTGGCTTCAATCGCTTGGTGAAGTCCGTCGCTATAACGACGTCCATCCATAATACGACCGGTTTGCTCATCTACAATTTTCACCTTGTTGTCCATTACCACATATTCAGTATCTTTTTCGAATAGGGTGTAAGCTTTCAATAATTGGCGAAGGGTATGGATGCGTTCACTTTTTACACTAAATTCCCTAAAAAGCTCTTCTTTTTTCTCGGCTTCTTCTTCTTTGGAAAGACCTTCTTTTTCAATCTTGGAAATTTCCATTCCCATTTCCGGCATGACAAAGAAATTAGGATCTTCTTTTCCGGAAAGGAATTCCACTCCTTTATCGGTAAGGTCTATTTGATTACTTTTTTCTTCAATGGTAAAATAAAGCTCCGCGTCAATTTTATGCATTTCACGATTGTTGTCCTGCATGTAATGGTTTTCCGTTTTTTGAAGGAGTTGTTTTATTCCTTCTTCACTTAAAAACTTGATGAGTGCTTTATTTTTTGGAAGTCCGCGGTACACTCTGTAAAGTAGGAATCCACCTTCTTTCGTATCTCCGGAAGCGATTAATTTTTTGGCATCGGCTAAAACGCCTACTAAATATTTACGTTGTGCTTCTACAATTTTAGAAACCTGTGGTTTTAAAGCGTCAAATTCATGCACATCTCCTTTTGGTACAGGTCCAGAAATAATTAAAGGTGTACGGGCATCGTCAATTAACACCGAATCGACCTCATCAACGATGGCGTAATTATGCGGACGTTGTACTAAATCGTCTGGAGCGTGGCTCATATTATCTCGTAAGTAATCAAAACCAAATTCGTTATTGGTACCATACGTAATATCAGCATTATAAGCTTTACGTCGGGCAGCAGAATTGGGGCGGTGGTAATCAATACAATCTACACTCATCCCGTGGAATTCAAAAATGGGAGCCATCCACGCGCTATCACGCTTGGCTAAGTAATCGTTGACGGTTACCAAATGTACACCGCGACCTGTTAAGGCGTTGAGGTAAACGGGTAGGGTAGCCACTAAGGTTTTTCCTTCCCCGGTTTGCATCTCGGCTATTTTTCCTTGGTGCATGGCAACCCCGCCAATAAGCTGTACATCGTAATGAATCATATCCCAAGTGACCTGTTTTCCGGCAGCGTCCCAAGAGTTTTTCCAGATGGCTTTATCACCGTCTAGACTTACATATTCTTTTTCTGCGGAAATTTCACGATCAAACTCATTTGCGGTGACTTCTAAGTTTTCGTTATTGACGAAGCGCTTGGCGGTTTCTTTTACCACAGCAAAGGCTTCGGGTAAAATTTCATTAAGGATATTTTCAGAAATCGTGAATGTTTCCTCTTTTAAACCGTCAATTTGGGCGTAAATATCTTCTTTCTCGGTAATATCTTCCGAGGCTTCTGCCTTTTCACCTAAATCTATGATTTGTTGGTCTATTTCCTTGGTGGCTGCTTTTATTTTTTCTTTAAAAGCTACGGTTTTACTACGCAGCTCATCTAACGAAAGATTTGTTAATTCTTTTTCAGCAGCTTTAATTTTATCTACGATGGGTTGTATGGCTTTCACATCTTTTTCAGATTTATCGCCTACAAACACTTTTAATACGGAATCTAAGAAACCCATATGGTTTAGTTTTATAAATTTAATAAAAAGCAAAAAAAAAGTCCCGTATGGAGACTTTTTACTTATTGCTTGCTATTTTGTTGTTGTTAATATTCATCCTCGTTCCAAAGATAATCTTCGTCGGTAGGATAGTCCGGCCAAATCTCTTGAATAGAGTCGTACGAGTCGCCTTCATCTTCAATCGACTGCAAGTTTTCAACTACTTCTAAGGGAGCACCTGTTCTAATTGCATAATCTATTAACTCGTCTTTTGTTGCTGGCCAAGGGGCATCACTTAAATAGGATGCCAATTCTAAAGTCCAATACATCTTATTATTGTGTTTTAGTTTTGTGCAAAAATAAATTTTTAGACGTAAAAGTCAAGTAAAAAATCTATTATTTCATCATAATTTTCAAGAACTTGTCAATCAGTACTGTAAATGCTGATTTTTATTGGGTTGGTGAAGTTAAGAAGATTTTTTCGGAATCCATTTTACTTCTTCCACTGCTAAGTGTTTAGACAACATCCGTGCCAGTACAAATAGGTAGTCAGATAGTCGGTTAAGGTATTGTAAAATAAACTCATCTGTGGGTTCAATTTCATGTAAGGCAGTGGTTAGGCGTTCTGCACGTCTGCAAACACAACGCGCTAAGTGACAATATGACACGGTTGGGTGGCCGCCGGGCAAGATAAAATGCGTCATTTGCGGTAAGGCTTCCGTCATTTCATCAATTTGTTGCTCTAGAAACTCAATTTCTTTGGTCTGAATTTTTTCAATGGCCAATCGTTCTTTCCCGTTTTTTAGTTTTGCTTTTTGGGGATCTGTAGCTAATTCAGCGCCAATGGTGAAAAGTTGATGTTGAATATCGTAGAGTTGTTTTTTGAATTTTTCATCGATTTCTTGATCTCGCAATAATCCAATATAGGCATTTAACTCATCGATGGTTCCATAGCTTTCAATTCGTACATGATGTTTGGGGATTCTTGTTCCGCCGAAAAGCGAAGTATTTCCTGTATCTCCTTTTTTTGTATAAATCTTCATAGAAGGTAGCTTTTCCTACAAAGGTAAAGCTTTTTATGAAGTATAGTTAAAGTTACTTTTGGTCTTGAAGTAGAAGGGGAATTTAAATTGAAACTGAAATTGGATATTGAAAACTCAAATTCAAAATTCCAAAACCCATTAATCCATATCCCATAACCATAGTCTCATCTTTCAAACACTCAAAACTACTGTTCTGCCAACTGAACACTGTCTACTTAAGAATTACTTACAGACTGTTACTTCTCCATATAATTTTAGCTTCGCTAAAAACACTGGTGTTTGGGATTGTTATTCTTTTTCCCTTTCTTTTTTCTTCTCATAAAAATTTTCCCGAAAGTTACGGGATTTTCTGTCGTAGCGTTTTTCTTTATTTCGTTTATTATTCTTTAGCACCGCAAAAAATAAAATAGCAAGCAGTATAACAATTAAAATGAGTTGAGTTTGTTCCGATAGGTTTTCAAACATAGATGTTGTTTTTTCGTTCATCCTTTTCAATTACTCCATCTCGAAGTCTTATGATACGATGAGCATGCTCGGCAATATCTTCTTCGTGGGTCACCAAAATAACCGTATTTCCGGCCGCGTGAATTTCATCGAACAGATTCATGATTTCCACTGAAGTTTTAGAGTCAAGGTTTCCGGTAGGTTCGTCGGCTAAGATAATGGAGGGATGGTTTACCAAGGCGCGGCCTACGGCTACACGTTGACGTTGGCCTCCGGATAATTGATTGGGTTTGTGATCCATTCTGTCGGCCAGACCAACATTTTTTAGCACTTCAGCAGCACGTTTGTTACGGTCTTCTTTGCTTTTGCCGGCATAAATCATAGGTAAAGCTACATTGTCTAAGGCAGTCGTTCGGGGAAGTAAATTAAAGGTTTGAAAAACAAAGCCTATCTCTTTATTTCTAATTTCGGCCAGTTCATCATCACTCATTTGGCTTACATCTTTTCCGTTTAAAATATAAGAGCCGGAAGTTGGAGTGTCCAGACAGCCTAATAGGTTCATTAAAGTAGATTTTCCCGAGCCGGATGGCCCCATAAAAGCCACATATTCACCTTGTGCAATGTCAAGATCAATGCCTTTGAGTACTTTCACTACTTCTTGGCCTAGTTGAAAATCCCGTCTAATGCCTTTAATTTCAATAACCTTTTTCATAAAGCTGATATCTGTTGATAAGACGTTTGGGGATAGGATTTGTTACATGTTAGGTAAGAAAAATTATCTACTTTCGGTAGGTGCTGCATAAAGACATACATCGTTTCTTTTCAGTAAAATTCAGTATTCAAAAATAAAAATTCAAACTCTAAAACCCAATAACTATTACCCATTAACAAATAGCTGTTTCCCCCTTTATACTCCTAGCTTCCTACTAAAAACCTAAAAATTGCTCTGTCATTCAGCGAGATCTTGCCCGCTGGTAGGCAGAGGGAGAGCTATTTTTTATGGGAAACTTAACTTTAAAAACGTTTTTGTAAATGGAATTATAGGAATGTTTTTTGGGCACTCGCCTTCTTTTTCCGTGGATGAAAAAGAAGCGAAAAATCTAGGCTGATGAGAAAAATATCAGAAAATACTACGGTGACCACCTCCACAGATAAAAAGAACTCCCTACGGTCAAACCCGCCTGCCGGCTCTTAGGTTTGTAAAATGATTTTGAATTAATTTTCCAAAAGAAAAGGATGGGTGAACTTTCCTGCCGGCTAGAATTTGAGTTCTATTGCCCGTATTAGTCCCATCCTCAACTTTTGGCGCGTCTCA
>NZ_RXOM01000027.1 GCF_008692195.1 Salegentibacter sp. R32 | reverse complement strand
AGGATGGGACTAATACGGGCAATAGAACTCAAATTCTAGCCGGCAGGAAAGTTCACCCATCCTTTTCTTTTGGAAAATTAATTCAAAATCATTTTACAAACCTAAGAGTCCGGCAGGCGGGCTTGATACGGGATCTCATCCTACTTCTAAATTTTTTGAATCTTATATTTTACAAAATCTTAATTCCATCATGATTAATTTTTGAAACGTGAACATCGTATGCCACTTCAAATTTACGATAAACCTCTGCCATGGCAGCAGCGATTTGATTTGCGGTGGCTTCATCTTTATTCAGCGCAAAAATGGAAGGGCCGGAGCCGGAAATTCCACTGCCTAAAGCTCCGTTTTTCAATGCGGTTGCTTTTACTTCATCAAAACCGGGAATAAGGACGCTTCGTAAAGGTTCGACAATTTCATCGTGTAAACATCTCGCCAACAACTCATAATCGCTCGTATATAAAGCACTAATTAAACCACCTAAATTTCCCCATTGAGTAATCGCGTTTTTCAAGGAAACGGAATGTTTTAAAACTGAACGCGCATCGGCAGTTTTCACTTCTAACTGAGGATGAATCACCGTTGCCATTAATCGTTCGGGTACGGGAAGTTTAATCACATCAAGTGGTTCATAACTTCTCACGAGCGTGAAACCGCCCAGAAGGGCAGGAGCCACATTGTCAGCGTGTAAAGCTCCACTGGCTAATAATTCACCTTGCATCGCAAACGGAATAATTTCTTTGGAAGAATAAGGTTCGCCAAGTAATTGATTAATCCCAAAAACTGCGCCGGCAGCACTTGCGGCGCTACTGCCAATTCCGCTGCCGGGTTTTATATTTTTATAGATCTCAATTTCGAAACCGGCTTTTAGTTCTTTTAGATCATTTAATAAAGCTACACCGGCAACTCCCGCAACATTTTTTTCAGTTTCCAGCGGTAAATCCTGACCAACAATTTTAGTGATTTGAATACCCGGAGTTTTCGATTTTCGAATAATCATCTCATCGCCGGGTTGTTCTAAACAAAGTCCGAGTACATCGAAACCACAAGAAACATTGGCAATGGTAGCCGGGCAAAATAGTTTAATTTCTTCCATCGCTTAATAATTTCCTATTCGTATAATATCGGCAAAAATTCCCGATGCCGTTACATCGGCTCCGGCTCCGGCACCTTTTATGATCAAGGGTTGTTCTACGTATCTTTCGGTATAAAATAATACGATATTGTCTTTCCCTTCTAAATTGTAAAATGAATGTTGCTGCGGAATCTCTTCTAATCCAACACTCGCTTTTCCGTTATCAAATTGCGCGACGTATTTAAGTCGGCTATTGTTTTGCTGAGCGCTTTTGAATAATTGATTGAAGTAATCTTTATGTGATTCTAAACTTTTAAAGAATTCTTCAACATTTTTAGTTTTTAAACATTCTTCCGGTAAAAATGATTCATTTTGAATATCGTCTAATTCTAATTGATAACCACTTTCACGAGCGAGAATAAGAATTTTTCGCATCACATCAATTCCGCTTAAATCTATTTTAGGATCTGGTTCTGTATAACCTTCAACTTGCGCTTGTTTTACCACCTCGACAAACTCGTGATCGTCATCAAAATTATTGAATACAAAATTTAAACTTCCTGAAAGAACCGCTTGAATTTTAGTGATCTTATCTCCGGAAGCGACTAAATTTTTTAAAGTATCGATGATCGGTAAACCGGCACCAACATTGGTTTCAAACAAAAATGGAGCATTATAATCGCGCGAGAGTTGTTTTAGTTCTGCATAATTTTCATAAGCCGAAGAACTTGCAATTTTATTGCACGTAACTACCGAAATACTATTTTTTAAATATTGCGCATAGGTCGCGGCAATAACATCATTAGCTGTATTATCTACGAATATACTGTTGCGTAAATTCATCGATTTTATTTTTTCAAAAAATAAATCTTTATTGGCTTTTTCTCCGTTTTCAAGTTGTGTTTCCCAATTTTTAAGCGAAATTCCGCCTTCTTGAAAATGCATTTTTCGAGAATTGGAAAGTGCTATTACGCGAACATTCAGTTTTAAATTTTCTTTTAAAAAATTCTTCTGTTGCTGAATTTGCTTTAAAAATTTAGCTCCAACATTTCCAACGCCCATCACAAATAGATTGAGTTGTTTGACGTTTTCTTCAAAAAAACGTTCGTGTAGCGTATTTAGAGCCTTTTTAACGTCTTCCTTTTTGATAACTGCAGAAATATTTCGTTCTGAAGCTCCTTGGGCGATTACCCGAATATTCACATTATTTTTACCTAAAGCGCTAAACATTTTTCCGCTTAAGCCTTGATGACTTTTCATATTATCACCAACCAATGCAATTATGGCTTGATCGTTTTCTACAAGAACCGGTTTTATGCGATGCAAAGAAATCTCGTAAGCAAAAGATTGGTCGAGCGCTTCTTTTGCTTTTTCTGCATCTTCACTGGCAATAGCTACACAAATGCTGTGTTCTGAAGATGCCTGTGTGATAAGTACCACGCTAATTTCGTTAACAGATAATACTTCGAAAAAACGCTTAGAAATACCTGGAATACCAACCATTCCCGGACCTTCTAGTGAAAGTAAACTAATATTTTCAATATGACTTATTCCGCGAACGGGGCGATTTTTACCGTTAGTGTTTTTGGTAATGAGCGTTCCTTTTTCATCAGGTAAAAACGTATTTTTGATATGAATAGGAATTTCTTCTGCCAAAACAGGCTGAATAGTTGGCGGGTACAAGACTTTTGCTCCAAAATGAGAAAGTTCCATCGCTTCTTGATACGAAATCTCTTCAATAGCCAAGGCTTGCTTCACCAAACGCGGATTGGCAGTGAACATTCCGCTAACGTCAGTCCAAATTTCTAAAACTTCAGCATGTAAAGCAGCAGCAACAATCGCCGCGGTATAATCTGAACCACCGCGGCCCAAAGTTGTCGAATCTCCAGAAAGGGAAGAAGTCACAAAACCCGGCATTAAACAAACTTGTGCTTCAGCTTCAGTAATATTTTCAATTAGATTGTTCTGAGTGATTTCAAAATTTACTAACGCCTTACCGAATTGATTGTTGGTTTTAATAAATTCTCTACTGTCTTTGTACGCGCAAGAAATTCCTTCCGCAGAGAAATAACTATGAATTATTTTTGATGAGAGTAATTCACCATAACCCAGAATTTTATCTAAAAGTTTCGGCGTGGTTTCACCAATTAAAAAAGCACCTTCTAATAAAGTTTCTAACGTATTGAGTTCTCGTTTTAAGAAACTCATCACCGAGCTTTGCTGTTGAACGGGAATTAATTTTTTGACAACCTCTAGATGTTTTTTTTCAATTAACATAAAGGTTTCACGATATTCTTCTTTTTGTTGACTTGCTAAAAATGCTGAGTCTAATAGTAAATCGGTTACGCCGCCAATTGCTGAAACCACGACGCATAAGTGCTTAGAGTTTGCTTGTTGTTGAACAATATTTTTTACGAGTTGTATATTTTCTGCATTCGCTACAGAAGTCCCTCCAAATTTGAGAACTTTCATAAGTTTTGCTTTTAGATGAAATGGAAAATGTGATTCGGTTTGTAAAAACAAACCAATATAACCTAAGGATGATATGAATTATTTATACCCCAAACGGGGTAATGGTAGTGATTGTAGAAATAGCAATACTGCCCGAAGTAGAAATTTCGGTAAATATTAAAGATATGTTATTGCTATGCATCATAAGAATGTATCCATCTCAAATGTATTACATTTATATAGAGAAACCAAGCGGTTTAGGAAAATTGATAGTTTAATAATTTTTGAAATATATTTTGAATAATGAAAATTTTTAACAAAGAAAAACTTAAGGAAGCTGATGAATTCACAATAAAAGAGCAAAATATTAATAGTGATGAATTGATGGAACGAGCGGCGATTCAACTTTTTGGATGGTTAAAAACACAATTAAAAGAAAACCGACCAAAAATTAATTTGTTTTGCGGAATAGGAAATAACGGCGGCGACGGATTGGCTTTAGCGCGTTTATTGTTGAATGACGGTTATGAAGTAGAAGTTTATATTGTGAACTTTAGTGATAAACGATCTGATGATTTTCTGTTGAATTTAAAACGGTTGAAAGAACATCAGTTTTGGCCGGAATTTATTAATGAAAATTCAGATCTACCGGAATTAAATCAAGGGGAAATTGTTATTGATGCTATTTTCGGAATCGGTTTAAATCGGCCGGCAGAAGGTTGGATCAAACAATTAATTCAGCATATCAATCAGTCAAAATCTTACGTAATTGCGGTTGATGTCCCTTCCGGATTATATTTAGATAAAGCTCCCGAAGATCCTGAAGCTATTATAAAAGCAGAAACAACTATTACCTTTCAACTCCCAAAATTAGTTTTCTTTTTACCGGAAACTGCAGAATTTGCCGGTCGTGTAGAAATTGCAGATATTGGTTTAGATAAAAACTTTATTGCCAACACAGCTTCTGAAGCCCTATTAATTCAGCAAAATGAAGCGACACGTTTGTACCGACCCAGAGCAAAATTTTCTCATAAAGGAACTTTTGGACATTGTTTGGTTGCCGGCGGAAGTTACGGGAAAATGGGTAGCGTTTTGTTAGCGACCAAAGCGGCTTTAAAAGTAGGAGCCGGGAAGGTGAGTGCGCTAATCCCAAAATGCGGTTATAATATCTTGCAGTTAGGCATTCCTGAAGCGATGGTGATTACTGCTGAAAACGAAAAACATTTAATAAACACACAAACCGATTTTACACCGGAAAGTATTTGTTTTGGAATTGGAGCCGGTAAAGAGGAAGCCACAAAACATTATTTAGAACAATTGATGAAAGAACGCAGTGCTCCTTTACTCATCGATGCTGATGGAATTAATATTTTAGCTGAAAACCAAGAGCTGCTAAAACTTTTACCTGAAAAATCAATCTTAACGCCTCATCCAGGAGAATTGAAACGTTTGTTAGGCGATTGGAAAGACGATTTTGATAAACTGGAAAAGGCCAAAGAATTTTCTTTAAAATATAAAGTGATTTTAGTGATTAAAGGCGCTTATACGATTACGATTGCTGACAAAAATTTATATGTGAATTCTACCGGAAACCCGGGAATGGCAACTGCCGGAAGTGGTGATACCTTATCGGGAATAATTTCCGGATTGGTGGCGCAAGGTTATGATGCTACTATTGCGGCAGTTTTTGGAGTTTATTTACACGGAAAAGCAGGCGATTTAGCAGCTGAAAAATTAGGTTTTGAAGCGGTGATTGCTGAAGATATTATTCAGTATTTAGGCAAGGCGTACAAAAGTTTGTTTGAATAAAACTGAATAGTTGAGAAAAGACTTGGATATTTTGTTAGATATCTTCAATTTTGAAGCTGAAAATTAACAATTGTTTAAAGAAATGAGAGAAACCCATTATATAAGTCGAGACATTTTAGATTTACCTCAAATTCAGGAGATTCTAGAAGAAAATAAATTATTGGCCTTAAGTGATGAAGCGAAAGTAAATATAGATAAAGCCAGAACTTATCTCGATAAAAAAATGGATGCTTCTCAGGAGCCTTTCTACGGAATCAATACCGGGTTTGGTTCTTTATGTAATGTGAAAATTTCTAGAGAACATTTGGTTCAACTTCAAGAAAATTTAGTGATTTCTCACGCCTGTGGCACAGGCGATAAAGTAAACCCGAAGATTGTAAAGCTGATGTTGTTGTTGAAAATACAATCCTTAAGCTACGGAAATTCGGGAATTACACAGGAAGTTGTTTTACGATTAATTGACTTTTTTAATGAAGATGTTCTTCCGGTAGTTTACGAACAAGGTTCTTTAGGAGCTTCAGGAGATTTATCGCCTTTAGCACATTTATCGCTTCCGCTTTTGGGGAGAGGTGAAGTTGAAGTGGAGGGAAAAATTTATTCTTCCGCAGAAATTCTTCAGCAAAAAGGTTGGGAGAAAATAAATTTACGTTCAAAAGAAGGTTTGGCTTTATTGAATGGAACGCAATTTATGAGCGCTCACGCCGTATTTTCTTTAATTGAAGCTTATAAATTATCGTATTTGGCAGATGCGATTGGGGCCGTTTCTTTAGATGGTTTTGATTGTAATCTTTCTCCGTTCGATCCTTTAGTGCATTACGTACGACCACATCGCGGACAAGTAAAAACTGCCAAACGCATATTAGAATTTTTAGAAGGAAGTGAAATTGCTGAACAAGTAAAAGAAAGCGTTCAAGATCCTTATTCATTTAGATGTATACCGCAGGTTCATGGAGCTTCAAAAGATACGATTCGATTTGTGCACCAAACGGTAAAGACAGAAATAAATAGTGTTACCGACAATCCAAATATTTTTGTTGAAGAAGATAAAATTATTTCAGGCGGAAATTTTCACGGTCAGCCTTTGGCCTTAGCGATGGATTATTTAGCAATTGCTTTAGCAGAATTGGCTAATATTTCTGAACGTAGAATTTATCAATTAGTTTCCGGTTTACGTGATTTACCTATGTTTTTAGTAGACGATCCCGGTTTAAATAACGGGTTTATGATTCCGCAATATACCGCAGCGAGTATTGTTAGTCAAAATAAACAATTATGTACGCCGGCGAGTGTAGATTCTATAGTTTCTTCAAACGGACAGGAAGATCACGTGAGTATGGGCGCAAATGCTGCTACGAAATTGATAAAAGTCGTAGAGAATTTAAAATCGGTTTTAGCGATCGAATTGTTTAATGCTTCGCAAGCACTTTATTATCGCGAGCCATTACAATCTTCTAATTTTATTATGCAATTGGTAAACAGCTTTCGAGAAGAAGTTCCTGTAGTGAAGCAAGATAAAGTAATGGCAGAAGAAATCGCTAAAGCTAAGTTATACTTGACCCAGTTTGGAATTGATAAAGAGATTTTGTTTAATATGTAAGCTGGAGTTGTGAAATAGCTTCATCTTCACTAGTAAAGATATAACAGGGGATTTTTGTAAGCTTTTTAATGTATTCCAAATGATTTACATCAATGGTATCATTAGAGAGAAGAGCGACCCATTTCAGTTGAGTTTTGAATAAGTTGTAATACTCTATAAGTATTAATGGATTAAAAGAATAGGTGTGTTTTTTGTTTTTCCTAGGAGGTATGATTACACCAATAGGTTGGAGGCCATAATGTTGTACTTTTAGCTCATAGGACTTTTCAAATAATTTCGAGCCAAAATGTGCTCCATCCTTTAATTCTAAAACTATATAATCTTTTTTTAATTTTAATTTACATTCAATTAAATCTATTTCCTTCATGGTAGGATTTGAAATAAAAAAGGGTTGGGGGGATTAGTTATGAAATTATAGTGTTGGGCTTCATAAAATTACAACTGAATTCATTATTTAAATAAATGAGTTATAATTTATTTTCCTCTTTCAGCAATTCTAGAACTTTACGGTAATCTGTAAAACCATAACTGGGAACATTGGTAAGTTGCTTTAAGTATTCTAAGTTTTCAAAACCAGATTCATCTGAAGCTACGATAGCTACCCATTTTGCGTGGGCTTCAATAAATTCTTTGTATTTAACGAAGAGAGTAGGGTTCACAGAATAGCTTTCGGCATTACCTTTTCTTAAAATTACTAAAGGAATACAAGATTCTTCTTTATAAAATTTTATTTTTTCATTTACTACTTGAAATAAAACTTCTTCATCAATGTGTGTTCCTTCAACAAAGCTTATTTCCATATAACCTGGAAATAGTTTAAGATCGCCAATAGGTAGGGAGACTTTTTTCAAGTTGTGTAATTTTAAGTGAAAAAAAACCTCATATCATTTTTTATAAATATGAGGTTTCGTTTCTTAACGATAAGAAAACTTTATGAATCTTCTGTTTTTGCTTGTGATTTTTTCACTTCTATTAAAAGTTCATTATTTTCTTTATCCAAATCCATAAGTACTTGATCGCCTTCTTCTATTTTAGAAGTTATAATTTCTTCAGCTAAAGCATCTTCTACATACTTTTGAATTGCTCTTTTTAAAGGTCGAGCTCCATATTGTTGATCAAACCCTTTATCCGAAATAAAATCTTTGGCGGCATCTGTAAGTTTTAAATCGTAACCCAAATCTTTAATTCTTACAAATAGCTTTTCTAATTCAATATCAATGATTTTATGGATGTCTTCTTTTTCAAGGGAATTGAATACTACGACGTCATCAATTCTATTTAAAAATTCTGGAGCAAAAGCTTTTTTCAAAGCATTTTCAATGACACCTCTTGCATTGGAATCTTTTTGGTCTTTCATCGCTTGGGTACCAAAACCAATGCCTTGTCCAAATTCTTTCAGTTTTCTCGCTCCAATATTGGAAGTCATAATAATGATAGTGTTCCTGAAGTCTATTTTTCTACCTAAACTATCGGTTAAATAACCATCATCCAAGACTTGCAATAACATATTGAAAACGTCTGGGTGTGCTTTTTCAACTTCATCCAATAAGATAACTGAGTAGGGCTTACGTCTTACTTTTTCAGTTAATTGTCCACCTTCTTCATAACCTACATAACCTGGAGGCGCTCCTACCAATCTAGAGATAGCGAATTTCTCCATATATTCACTCATATCAATTCTAATGAGTGTATCTTCATTATCAAATAATTCTTTGGCAAGAATCTTCGCTAATTGGGTTTTACCGACTCCAGTTTGACCTAAGAAAATGAATGAACCAATCGGCTTATTAGGATCTTTAAGTCCGGCACGATTCCGTTGAATAGCTTTGACAACTTTATTAACCGCATCATCTTGACCAATTACTTTACCTTTTATAAGTTCTGGTAATTTTGCCAATTTATTGCTTTCGGTTTGTGCAATTCTATTCACGGGAATTCCTGTCATCATCGAAACTACATCAGCAACACTTTCTTCATTGACGGTTTCTTTGTGTTGCTTCGATTCTTCTTCCCAACGTTCTTGAGCAATTTGAAGTTCTTTCTCTAGATTTTTCTCATCATCCCGAAGTTTAGCCGCTTCTTCATATTTCTGTTTTTTAACAACAGAATTTTTGGTTTCACGAACTTCCTCAAGTTTTCTCTCTAAATCCAAAACCCGTTTAGGAACTTCAATATTGGTAATATGAACACGAGAACCTGCTTCATCTAACGCGTCAATTGCTTTATCGGGTAGAAAACGGTCGGTCATATAACGATTGGTTAACTTCACACAAGCTTCAATGGCTTCTGGAGTGTAATTTACGTTGTGGTGACTTTCGTATTTTCCTTTAATATTGTTTAGTATTTCGATGGTTTCATCTACGGTAGTCGGTTCAATAATTACTTTTTGGAACCTTCTCTCCAGTGCACCATCTTTTTCAATATGTTGTCTGTATTCATCTAGTGTAGTGGCACCAATACATTGTAATTCACCTCTCGCCAAGGCAGGTTTAAACATATTGCTGGCATCTAAACTTCCGGTAGCTCCACCAGCACCAACAATGGTATGAATTTCATCAATAAAAAGAATAATATTATCATTCTTTTCCAATTCATTCATCACCGCTTTCATTCGCTCTTCAAACTGTCCACGATATTTGGTACCGGCCACTAAGCTTGCCAAATCTAGCGTAACCACACGTTTGTCAAAAAGAATTCTACTTACTTTCCTTTTAACGATACGTAAGGCTAAACCTTCAGCAATGGCACTTTTACCAACTCCAGGTTCACCAATAAGCAGCGGATTGTTTTTCTTTCTTCTACTTAATATTTGAGAAACACGTTCGATTTCTTTTTCACGACCAACAACTGGGTCTAATTTTCCTTCGTCGGCCATTGCGGTTAAATCCCTACCAAAATTATCTAGTACCGGAGTTTTAGATTTTTTGTTGGCTTTAGCGCTTCCGCCACTGTTACCACTTCCGCCAAACGGATTAGGTTTAGTAGCATCTCCTGAGGTATCATCATCTGAGAAAGACTCAGAAGTAGGACCTTCTATATAATCTTTATCTTGTGTAATCATTCCTTTAAATTCATCTTTCACATTATCATAATCTATCTTCAACTTATTTAAAAGTTTAGTCGTAGGATCGTTCTCATTTCTTAAAATACAAAGTAAAAGATGAGCTGTATTAATCGATGAGCTTTGAAATAACTTCGCTTCTAAAAAGGTTGTTTTTAAGGCTCGTTCTGCCTGTCTGGTTAAATGCAAATTCTTCTTATCGTTAGAAATTGCAGCATTTTGAGGATTGGCAGGGCTAAGTATCTCTACTTTACGCCTTAAATGATCCAAGTCAATATTTAGCGTATCTAAAATATCTATTGCTTTACCATTACCATCTCTAAGTAATCCTAGTACAAGATGTTCCGTACCAATAAAGTCGTGCCCTAACCTTAAGGCTTCTTCTTTACTGTAGGTAATTACATCTTTTACTCGTGGGGAAAAATTATCATCCATCTTGAATCTCCTCTAATTTGTTTTACACATTATTGGTTTCAAAAACCATGCCTTATTCCAGACACTATGCTAATTGACAAAATAATCTGCTAAAATCAAAATGATATGCGGATTACTTATCAACGAAGCGATAATAAATTTTTGTTAATAAAATATAGCCGAAACCAAGTAAGGGGGCTTTTAAAAACTAATAATTTCCGTAAATTGCCACGTTAGAAAATAAAATGAACTAAAATAAATTTTATGGCTGAAGGAGAGAAGTTAATTCCTATCAACATTGAAGATGAAATGAAGTCGGCCTATATCGATTATTCGATGTCGGTCATTGTGTCACGTGCTCTGCCAGATGTGCGTGATGGTTTAAAACCAGTGCATAGAAGAGTTTTATTTGGAATGTACGAACTAGGCGTACTTTCTAATCGAGCATATAAAAAATCAGCAAGAATTGTAGGGGAAGTATTAGGTAAATATCACCCCCACGGAGATACTTCGGTTTACGATACCATGGTTCGTATGGCGCAGGAATGGAGTATGCGCTATATGTTGGTAGATGGGCAAGGTAACTTTGGATCGGTAGATGGCGATAGTCCAGCAGCAATGCGTTATACGGAAGCCAGAATGCGTAAGGTGAGTGAAGAAATGCTCGCCGATATCGATAAAGATACGGTAGACCACAACTTAAATTTTGATGATACTTTAAAAGAGCCTAGTGTTCTTCCTGCAAGAATTCCGAATTTATTGGTGAATGGAGCCAGTGGTATTGCAGTAGGGATGGCTACCAATATGCCACCTCATAACCTTACAGAAGTAGTAGATGGAACAGTAGCTTATATCGACGATCACGACATTGAAGTAGAAGGATTAATGGAGCATATTAAAGCTCCAGATTTTCCTACCGGTGGAATTATTTACGGTTATGATGGTGTTCGTGAAGCCTTTAAAACTGGTAGAGGTCGTGTAGTCATGCGTGCAAAAGCTAGTATGGAAGAGGTGAACGGGAAAGAATGTATCGTAGTTACTGAAATTCCTTACCAAGTAAACAAGGCAGATATGATTAAGAAAACTGCCGACTTAATTAACGATAAAAAGATTGAAGGGATTTCTCTTATCCGTGATGAATCGGATAGAAATGGAATGCGTGTTGTATATATTTTAAAACGCGATGCTATACCAAATATCGTTTTAAATATGCTATATAAGCATACAGCACTTCAATCTTCGTTTAGTGTCAATAACATTGCATTGGTGAAAGGACGTCCAGAAATGTTGAATCTAAAAGATATGATTCGTCATTTTGTGGAACATCGTCATGAAGTAGTCGTAAGACGTACTGAGTATGAATTAAAGAAAGCAGAAGAACGCGCACATATTTTAGAAGGTTTAATCATTGCTTCCGATAATATTGATGAAGTAATTGCATTAATTAGAGCCTCTAGTAATGCAGAAGAAGCCCGACAAAAATTAATCGATCGTTTTGAATTAACCGAAGTTCAGGCCAAAGCGATTGTAGAAATGCGTTTAAGACAACTTACCGGTCTTGAACAGGATAAATTACGAGCAGAGTATGAAGAATTAATGGAAACCATTAAGGATTTAAAAGATATTCTTGCCAGTAAAGAACGAAGAATGCAAATCATTAAAGATGAATTGCTGGAAATAAAAGAAAAGTATGGCGATGAGCGTAGATCTACCATCAATATAGCAGGTGGAGATTTAAGTATTGAAGATATGATCCCGGATGAACAAGTAGTAATTTCTATTTCTCATGCCGGATACATCAAGCGTACGCCATTAACCGAATATAAAAAGCAGAATAGAGGAGGGGTTGGTTCCAAAGCTTCGACTACTAGAAATGAAGATTTCTTAGAATATTTGTTTGTGGGAACCAATCACCAGTATATGATTTTCTTCACCCAAGAAGGAAAATGTTTCTGGATGCGGGTTTTTGAAATTCCTGAAGGAAGTAAAACTTCTAAAGGAAGGGCTATTCAGAATTTAATAAATATTGAGCCGCACGATAAAGTAAAAGCCTTCATTTGTACCCAAGATCTAAAAGATGAAGAGTACATCAATAGTCATTATGTAATTATGGCTACTAAGAAAGGTCAGGTGAAAAAGACTTCCTTGGAACAATATTCTCGACCAAGAACCAATGGTATTAATGCAATCACTATTAAAGAAGGGGACGAGTTACTTTCAGCTAAATTAACCACCGGTGAAAGTCAAGTGATGTTAGCCTTAAAATCTGGGAAAGCTATTCGTTTTGAAGAAGCCAAAACCAGACCTATGGGAAGAAATGCTTCTGGGGTTCGTGGGATTAGATTGGCTCACGATAAAGATGAAGTAGTAGGGATGATTGCGGTAGAAAATCCAGAAGAAGAAACCGTATTAGTTGTTTCAGAAAATGGTTACGGTAAACGTACCTATATTAATGACCCTGAAAGCGGGGAAGAAATTTACAGAATAACTAACCGTGGCGGTAAAGGAGTGAAAACAATTTCCATTACCGAAAAAACAGGGGAACTGGTTACTATTAAAAGTGTAACCGATAACGACGATTTAATGATTATTAATAAATCGGGAATTGCTATTAGAATTGCTGTAGAAGATCTTCGCGTGATGGGAAGAGCTACGCAAGGTGTTCGTTTAATTAATTTAAAAGGAGACGATGCTATTGCTGCTGTCGCCAAAGTTATGAACGAAGAAGATGAAGAGGATATTGAAGATGTAAACGAAGATGGCACAGCAATTGATACTGATGGTGAAGAAGAATAAATAATGAATCTTAAAACCAAAACAATCATAAAAATGAAAACAAAAATTATAGCAGCTGGTCTTGTATTAGCCAGTACTACACTTTTTGCTCAAAAAAGGGAAATTAAGGATGCTGAAAAAGCTGTTGAAAAAGAAAATTTTTCTGAAGCCAAAAGCATTTTAACTTCGGTAGAAAGCCAAGTTGCCGGAGAAAAAGATCGTATCAAGGAAGATTATTATATGACTAAAGGATTGGCATATATGGGGAAACAGCCTCAAAAACAATCTCCTGAAGACCTCAAAATTGCTGGTGAGGCTTTTCAAATGGCTCAAGAATTAGGAAATGAAGAGGCTGCAGCTAAATTTGGTGATGTAAGAAATGCCTTGATTAATTCAGCAATAGCAGATCAAAACGCTAAAAAATATAAGGAAGCAGCTAAAAAATTATATACTTCTTATAATTTAAATAAAAAAGATACGCTTCATTTATATTTTGCTGCTGCTAATTTAACTAATGCGCAGGACTACGAAACAGCTTTAAATTATTATAATAAATTAAAGGATTTAGGGTATACCGGTAAAGGGACTGAGTATTATGCAGTAAATACCGAAACTGGTGAGAAAGAAAAATTTAATGATAAAAAGCAAAGAGATCTTTATTTAAAATCTGGTAGCTATTCAGATCCTACCGAAGAAAGGTTAGAGTCTAAAAAATCGGAGATTTATAAAAATATCGCGCTAATTTACCTACAACAAGGACAAGAAGAAAAAGGTATCCAGGCGATTGAAGATGCTTTAGCTGAAAATCCTGACGATACTCAGCTTATGTTAGCTAAAGCAGATATTTACTATAAAGCAGGTAAGAAAGATAAATACACTGAAATTGTAGAAAAAGTATTAGAGAAAGATCCTAACAATGCTTCTTTATACTACAACTTAGGTGTAACTGCTACTCAAATGGAAGCACCTGAAAAGGCAATTAAATATTATAAGCAAGCTATTGAGGTAGATCCTAAAATGACCAATGCTTATATCAACTTAGCTTCTTCTATCTTAATGAAGGAACAAGGGATCATTGATGAAATGAATGGATTGGGAATGTCTAAGGCAGATAACAAACGCTACGATGAACTTACAAAAGAGCGTACCCAATTATACAAAGATGCACTTCCTTATTTACAAACCGCGGTAGATTTAGATCCAAATAATCAACAAGCAATTCAAACCTTAATTAATATTCATTCACAATTGGGGAATGACGATAAAGTGGCGAAATATAAAGCGATGAAAAAGTAATTTTTCAATGTCTTTTAAAGATAAAAACTCCGGAGATTCCGGAGTTTTTTTATGGTATATATTCATTAAAATGTTTTTTATTTGAGTTGGATCTAAAAATTTTTTAGAAAATTCTCTTCCCCGAATGGGTTTTACTCATTTCCCTAATGAAAGAGTCGATAATTAAAAGGTAGATGTTATCTTTATTAAAACGTTGGGTTCAGCATTATCCTAGACTAATAGTGGTTTTTATTGACCAATAAAAGCATAAGTTCATTACAAGCATATAATTTAGGGGTTATTAAAAAGGAAAGTAATCCCCAAAAATTAAACATACTTTATCTAGATTTTTCCTCAATAATTCTTATCTTGAACAAAAGATCTACCTAGTAATCCCTAATTTATTTCCTCTTTTATTCTTGCCAAAGCCTAGGTAGTTCCAATTCAAGTCCAATTCACCTCCAACTCAGGTGCAATGATTTACGGGGAATTATTGGAGTTGAATTGCAGTTTTTTTTAATCCTATCAAATCTGTCAGTAATTAACCTCGGACTTACATTTATTCTCCCTGCCCATAATGCTTTTGAAAATATCCATTATTCTAGAGCGGGAGGATGCACATAAAAAAAGTAAATGACCTTACCTAACTAATGTGAGTTTTGGTATAAATGCAGTAAAAAAAAGTAAACTGGGAAGAAATAGTAGAAAATTACTTAAGTTTCCATGTTTTATTGTTGGCTTTCATCAATATTTCGACTTTAATTTATTTTGAATTAAATCGAAGGGGTTAGTTGGACTATATAAGGGTGAAGTACAATACAAGATATAGATTATTACAGAAGATTTTATGGCTCTAGATTACTTTCTTAATCACCCGTAAATTATGGGAATATTGATTGCTATCTACATTAAAAATCCCACTGTGGTCAATCCTATCAATTCTTACCTTTCCGTGAGCATGAATAATATAATTATCACGCATGATGATACCGACATGAATAATATCTCCTTCCGCATTGTCGAAAAAAGCTAAATCTCCCGGTTCGCTTTCTTCAATAAAACTTAAAGCTTCTCCTTGTTTCGCTTGTTGTGAAGCATCCCTAAATAGATGATAGCCATTTAAGCGATAAACCATTTGTGTAAAACCGCTACAATCGATACCAAACGGTGTTTTTCCGCCCCATAAATAAGGAGCATTTAAATAAAGATAAGCGGTTTCCAACAGATGTTCTTTTGGTTGAACGCCAATAATTTTTCTCCCATCAAACTGAAGTTGAAACCGATCGATAAAATTCAACTTTGCACCAATGGAAAGGGGAGTGAGTTGTTGTGAGTTGGGTTCTACCGCAAAATCGACTAAATCTACGGCTAATTCTTCCGCAGAAGATTCCAGAAGGGAATAATCTTCTTCAGAAATTTCGAGGTATTGTTTATTATCTACCCATCCTTCATAATGATCAAATGCAATACGGATTCTGCTCCATTTCTTTCTTTTCTCCAAAACTTTTATCTGTTCTCCAAACAAAAGCTGAGAAACCATTTCGCTTGTATCGGCCGGTTCTACACGTACCGGTACAATATTAAGGTTACAAATTCCGTATTGCATTAAAACTTTTTACTGCAAAAATATTAATTTCTTTCAATTATCATTGCAGAAGCGCCACCTCCTCCGTTACAAATTGCAGCAGCACCTACTTTTCCGTTGTTTTGCTTCAGCACATTCATTAGGGTAATCAATATTCTAACCCCCGAACAACCAAGTGGATGTCCTAAAGAAACGGCTCCACCATTCACATTTACATTTTCATCAGTAAGTCCTAATATTTTCATATTCGCTAGACCAACTACCGAGAAAGCTTCATTAAATTCAAAATAATCCACCTCATCAATCGCAATTCCTGCTTTGGCAATTGCTTTAGGTAAAGCTTTTGATGGCGCTGTGGTAAACCATTTAGGTTCTTGTGCTGCATCGGCATAAGCTTTTATCGTAGCAAGTGGAGTTAAGCTTAATTCGTCGGCTTTTTCTTTACTCATTAATACAACCGCACCGGCACCATCATTAATCGTAGAAGCATTCGCTGCAGTCACCGTACCGTCTTTAGAGAAAGCCGCACGTAATGCAGGGATTTTTTCCATTTTAATATTTTTAAATTCTTCATCTTCTTTCACGACCACAGGCTCTCCACGACGCTGAGGCACTTCTACCGGAACTACTTCTTCATCAAATTTACCTTCCGTCCAAGCTTTTTTAGAACGTTCGTAAGATTTAATGGCGAAGTTATCTTGATCTTCTCTCGAAAAATTATGCTCTTTGGCACACAAATCGGCACAAACACCCATCGCGTTATGGTCGTAAGCATCTACCAAACCATCTTTTTGCATTCCGTCTTCCATGGTTTTCGGACCAAATTTTTGTCCGTTTCTCATGTGTACATAATGCGGAATCAAACTCATGTTTTCCATTCCTCCGGCAACAATAATATCGGCATCACCCAAAGCAATAGATTGTGCGCCTTGCATCACCGCTTTCATCCCGGAAGAACAAACTTTATTGACGGTGGTACAAGGTACGGTATCAGGAATTCCGGCACCAAGAGCAGCTTGTCTAGCAGGAGCTTGACCTACTCCGGCCTGAACTACATTTCCCATTAAGACTTCCTGTACCAATTCTGGTTTTAAATTTATTTTTTCTAAAGCGCCTTTGATGGCTACAGCACCTAATTTTGGGGCTGGAACCGAAGATAAACTTCCTAAGAAACTACCGATGGGAGTTCTTGCTGCGCTTACAATTACAACTTCTTTATTCATTATTTAATAATTTTTCGTTTTTAATTTTACGAATTTAATAATTTTAGCAAGAACTCACGCCTGTATTAAAGCATAGCTTTTATCTTTTTACTACATTTGATGAGCAATAAATTTATATGAGCAATTTCGTAAATAGTATTTACAAGAACCAAGCGGTGATTTATAAAGTTTTTCTTTATCTGCTAACCACTGCTATTATTGTTTATTTATTTCCTAAAGGAAGTAAGTTCAAGTATGAATATTCTAAAGGGCAACCTTGGCAATATGAGAATTTATACGCGCCTTTTGATTTTGCTATTTTGAAATCTGAAGAAGAAATTGCTGAAGAAAAACAAGAAATAAGAAATAACCATACGCCTTATTTTACGTATAACGAAGAAATCCCCAAACAGGTTGCCGGGGCTTTAGATGCTGAAATTGAAGCGGTTTTTCCGGATAGTATTATGAATGTACGCGGTGTACGTTTGGTGAGGTTTGCTGAACGAACATTGGATGATATTTATGATAGGGGACTTATTCAGGAAATAAAATCGTTTAAAGAAAACGGAATTGTTTATCTGAAAAAAGGAAATGAAGCCGAAGAAGTGGTTTATAGCAGTATTTTAAAACAACAAGATTTACCTTCCTTCATCAAAAGAAAGATTGATATTGCCAGTCTGCAAGAGTTTCAAACGGAACTGACCGAATTATTTTTTGACATCGTTCAGCCCAATGTGAGTTTAGATGAAGAGTTAACGAGGGAAGATTTACAATCGCAATTAAACTCCATTTCTTATACCCGTGGCATTGTTCCGCAGGGAACACGGATTATCGCAAGGGGAGAAGTAATTGATAGCAACAAACTGGGAATTTTAAACTCCTTAAAAAAAGAATACGAATCTAAAGTTTGGTCCACTTCCAGTTATTATGTGGTGGTGTTTGGCTATGTATTATTGGTTTCCTTGGCTTTATTAATGCTGTTTCTGTTTATTAAAAAATATCGTTACGAGATTTTTGATAATAATACCAAAGTAACTTTCATCTTTTTTAACGTGCTTTTAGCGGTGTTAATGACGGTGGCCGTGATGAAATTCAATGTAAAATACGTGTATGTGGTTCCTTTATGTATTTTACCCTTAACGCTCAAAGCCTTCTTTGATGCGCGGTTAGGACTTTTTACACACGTAATTACCGTCTTAATCCTCGGTTTTATCGTTCCTAATAGTTACGAATATATGTTCCTGCAAATCATAGCGGGAATTGTTACCATTCTTACGGTTTCAGAATTATACAAGCGGGCAAATTTGTTTATTAGTGTCGGGCAAATTACCGGAATTTACATTTTTGCCTATTTTTCATTCACCATCATTCAAGAAGGAAGCTTAGAGGAAATTAACTACGAAACTTTAATCATTTTCCTTATTGGTGGTTTTGCAACTTTATTTGTTCAGCCATTGATTTACGCTTACGAAAAGTTATTTGCCTTGGTTTCTGATATGTCCTTATTAGAACTTTCCGATACCAATTCAAAATTATTAAAAGAGCTTTCCAACAAAGCGCCGGGAACTTTTCACCATAGTTTAAATGTGGCCAATTTAGCCGAAGCGGCCGCGAATGAAATCGGTGCCAACTCGATGTTGGTTCGGGTAGGGGCCTTGTATCACGATGTTGGGAAAATGTCTAATCCTACCTTTTTTACGGAAAATCAGACGACTTCTGTTAATCCGCACGATGAATTAGAACCTCGGGAAAGTGCACAGATCATTATCAATCACGTGATTCACGGAATCGAAATTGCCAAAAAGCATAATTTGCCCGATAGAATTATCGATTTTATACGAACACACCACGGAACCAGCTTGGTGTTCTATTTTTATAAAAAAGAAAAAGAACGCTTGGAAGGAACCGAAGAAGAAGCAAACAAAGATGATTTTAGGTATCCCGGTCCAGAACCCTTCAGTAAGGAAACCGCTATTTTAATGATGAGTGATAGTGTGGAAGCGGCCAGTAAAAGTTTAAAAGAACCTACCGCTACACTGATTGATGATTTTGTGGAGAAAATTATCAATAAGCAAATGGACGAAGGACAGTTTTTAAATGCGGATATCACGTTTAAGGAAATTCAAAAAATTAAGAAGGTTTTAAAACGAAAACTAAAAAACATTTACCATCTTAGAATAGAATATCCAGAGTAAAATTCAACCCAAAAAACTGTCTCCATGAAATTCGGAAAAGTTGACGACCCTTCCAGCATAGATTTTACCTTACCGGAAGATCACGTGCAAACCAAAGAAGTACTTCAAAAATTTGCTCCAAAATCTTTCAATAACATTTCCATTGGCTGTGCTAAATGGAATAGAAAAGATTTAAAAAATTTTTATCCCCGAGGAACCAAAGATGAATTGGTTTACTATTCGCAACAATTCAACAGTATTGAATTAAACGCTACATTTTACAGAATGTGGCCATTGGAGCAGTTTCAAACATGGCACGACAAAACCGTAGACGATTTTAAATTCTTTCCGAAAGTTCCGCGGCTTATTAGTCATATCAAACGTTTAAATGAAGTAGATGAATTGGTCACTGATTATACTTCCAGTTTATTGGGATTGGATGAAAAACTAGGCATGGTATTTTTGCAAATGCCTGAAAATTTTCAACCTAAATGGATAGACCGTTTACCGGAGTTTTTTAAAAAATGGCCAAGGGAAATTCCGCTGGCTTTTGAAGTACGTCATCAAGACTGGCATCATGATGAAGCCGTGAGTGATGAATTTAACGCGATGCTTCAAGCATATAATATTGCCAATGTGATTACCGATAGTGCCGGACGGCGCGATTTATTGCATATGCGTTTAACCAGTGATACGGCGTTTGTACGCTATAACGGAGCCAATCACGAATCTGATTATTCCCGCTTGGACGATTGGATAGATCGAATAGAGGAGTGGTATAATTTAGGACTGAAGAACCTGTACTTTTTTGTACATCAAAATTTAGAAAAAGCCTCGCCTTTGCTTTCCGCTTATTTCATTAAAAAAATGAATGAACGTTTTGACTTGGAGATCAGAATCCCTCAATTACCAAAATCTTCTGAACAAAAATCCCTTGACTTATGAAACAGGATATTGCCATCACCACCGACGCCGTTATTTTTGCGGAAGAAAAAGGAGCTTTGTATTTACTTTTGATTAAGCGAAAAAATGAACCTTACCAAGGACAATGGGCCTTACCGGGCGGATTTTTAGAGGAAGATGAATTATTGAAAACCGGTTGCCTACGCGAACTTCAGGAAGAAACCGGATTGGAATTGGAACATGTGGAGCGTGTCGGGATTTATGATGCCATTCAACGCGACCCACGGGGAAGAACTTTATCGGTGGCATTTACCACTAAACTTTCCCAACGAGAACCAATTAAAGGCAGTGACGATGCTGCGGAAGCCAAATGGGTGTTACTGAAAGACGTAGAAGAAATAGCTTTTGACCACGGACAGATTATTGAAGAAGCTTTAGAGAAATTACAAATAAGCCTATAGTTTTTCCTAATTCAACTGCGGTTGATTTCAGTACAAAAACCACTAACTTTACCATAAAAAATATGAGATTTCACACAAGAAAATGGGTAAAACCCGAAGATTTAAATCCTAACGGAACTTTATTTGGAGGAAGATTGTTAGAATGGATAGATGAAGAAGCAGCTTTATATTCCATCATTCAGTTGGAAAACCCCAAAACGGTCACCAAGTATATGAGTGAGATCGATTTTCAAAGTTCTGCCAAACAAGGAGATATTATTGAAATCGGGATTCAGGTAATTAAATTTGGTACCGCTTCCTTGACCTTAAAATGCGAAGTACGGAATAAAATGACCCGCAAACCCATTATTAAAGTCGATAAAATTGTGATGGTAAGCTTAGACGAACACGGAAAAGCCAAACCCCACGGAAAAACCAAAGTAGAGTTTGTAAAAGACCGCCTAGCCGATGAAGAAAGCTAAAACTAGCTAGTCAGTTCGAGTGATTTCTGAAACGAAGTGTAAGAAAGTGTAAGAAAATGTATCGAGAACCTTATCAGCAATTCTTATTTCTAACCGACACAGTCAAATCGAGTGATTTTGTGCAGTGAAACGAAACAAAATTGTATCGAGAATCCGAAACCAAATGCTAACTCCAAGCCCTTTTCTCGATACAAAAATCTTAACCGATTTTCACTCGAAATGACGCTCTTAAAGTGAGTTTTCAAAGAAAATTTACCGAATATTAGCAATTGTCACATTGAGCGGAGTCGAAATGTTGATTAACTACGGTTGAATCTTCGATTTCAGGGTCTCATCCAAAAGATTTAGCTTTTGATGTAATATGTATGATGAGATTCCGGATCAACACTTCGAAAAGCTCAGCGAGACAGTAAGTAATGATGAAAATACGAACTGCGAATAATCAATTTTTCTAAAATCAACCCACAAATAGACTAATGCGAAGGCAAATATTTCCTTTCCGCGTAAAAAGGTCCCAAGGGTAACACCGAACAAATCATCACAATCCCCAAGGTTTTTAAAGACCAATTGAGTTTTTCGTACATAAAATAAGCACCAATTAAATACACGATAAATAAGATGCCGTGTGCCATACCTACCACTCTTACCATTTCGGGAGCGTCCCAGATATATTTAAGCGGCATCGCGATAAGTAATAATACTAAAAAGGAGATGGCTTCTAGAATACTTACGAGTTTAAAAGCCTTAATTTGGTAATCCATCCAACATAAATTTTTGCAAATTTACAGCTTAAATTGATAGCTCCCTATTTTCTTGAAAATAATTTTAGCTTAGCAAGTTTTGATTCTTTTTAGATATAGCTTATGTAAAGATGTTGTGTATTTCTGAAAATTAGTTATATTTATAACATAGATAAATGCAATTGTGTTTGTCTGAATGTTAAGCAAAATATAAAAATCAGATTGTAGCAACAAAATATAAAGTCATATGACGAAAAAAATTGGAGAACACATTGTTCTACTTCTAATTACGGTGTTGTTGACTTATGGATTGTCCTTTATTCCATTTTTAAATGATACCCATAAACACGTCAAATATGACTTGCTTATAGAAAGGAATTTAAATCTAGTCCCCAATAAAACAATCATTCGTTATAAGATTTTTAACGATGGTGCATTAGTTCTAAATTCATCTAACACAATTATCGAGTACAATTCAAGCCATAATCCCATTGCTGCATTTTTTATTACACCAAAAGGACAAGAAGAGAATATAACCCCGAAAACAAAAACTAGCGAAAAAATTAGATTGTCTATTCCAAAATGGCTCCAGAATAGGGAAACTTTTGATTTAGTTATTGCCTATCAAGGTTTTGTGAAAATCGAAGACCAGCTTAAGATTAAGTATTCAAAAGATTCGAAATACTCAACAATTTCAGCATCTTCAAATGCACCAGGATTTTCATCAAAAAAATTATCACAACGGCTTATCATATATACATGGATAACTTACATACTAGTATTTGGACTAATACTTATAAGTGTTTATTGGATAAAATCATTAATACAAGTTGCAGTTGCGAATTACAATAAAAGACTAGAAGAGAAATTTATTTCTAAAGAAAATCAATTTTTAACAGATGAAGAGCGAAATTAAATACATACCAGTACATCAAAAGGATTATACTTTCTTCAATTCTGTAATTGATGTAAGAGAATTGCTTGAGTTAACTCAAGTCGTTGAAAGAACGAATGACCATTATGAGAAAATTAATGTGGATATATTCAATCTTGAATCTTCTATTGAAGAAGTGAATAGTCTAAAGCTTAATGCGGGTATACAGAGAGAGTTAATACCGAATAAGCTATCTCAGATTGCGGACTATCTGAAAGGAGATAAAGGGTTATTCCCAAATTCTGTGATTATCAATATATCAGACAGACTAGAATTAGTTGAATTTAATGAAAGTATAATTGAAATTCCACATGACCCGTCAATAGTTGTCACAGCATTGGATGGTCAACATAGACTTCAAGGATATAAGAAGTACCTAGAAAAATATAACAATAAGGAGGTCTTCCAAGTGCCTGTTACTATATTCTACAATACTGAATTAGATTTTCAGGCCTACATTTTTAGTATTATAAACAGTAAGCAGACTAAGATTAACAAATCATTACTCTATGATTTGTTAGCACTTACAAAAAGCGATGTTGACGAATTTAAATTAAGCCATGAACTTGCAGGTTGGTTACACACAAACAACGACTCGATATTAAAAGGAAACTTCAAAATGTTAGGAAAAGGTGATGGTTGGTTAAGTCAGGCCGCATTCATCGATTACCTTATGCCATTGATTCACGGCTCAAAGCGGAGAAAGATTCCTGCAGTTTTTGAACCATATAAAGAAAGTAAGAAATATTATCAAATAGCATATTTCATAAATGATTATTTCAAATCACTTATTAATTGCTACAATAAAGAATTTTATTCAGATGAATACATATTTAGAACTTCATTCATTTTCGGTCTATTTATGAAGTTTATGCCTTATGTTTTTGTTTATTCATTTGACAGTAATGAACTAATCTATAGTCAAGAGAAAATTGACGAAATATTTCGATTAGTGAAGCAGATTAACATTGATTTCAAAAAAGGAGGTGCTAATTCAGGCGTTGGAAGTATCGGAAGACAAAATAAGCTTTTGAATGAACTAATAGATTCCATTAAGCAACATGGAATTGATTTTGAAAAAGAAATGTATAAATATAAAAAATACATTGCCTAATAATGACTATAAGTAATTGCTTGTTCTCGCCTACTTCTGAAAAATCCTCGCGGATTTTCAGTTTTGTATATACTTGCAAAGTTAAGTTAACGGCTAATCCTGTATAACTAGTCATATCTGATAACATTTGTGCAAGCTTAATCGAGAAATCGTAAAACTAAAAAATGATTTCATGAAATTTAATATATTTTACTCTTGGCAATCAGATTTACCAAACAAAACAAATCGTACGGCGATTGAAAAAGCACTTAAAAAAGCAATCAAGAAAATAAATAAGGATGAGTTAGACCTGGAAATTGCGATTGATAGAGATACTAAAGGATTATCAGGTACACCAGATATCAATGAAGCTATTTTTAATAAAATTAAAAATTCACAGATTTTTGTTGGAGATATATCAATTATTAATTCAGATTCTAAATTCGGTAGAAAATGTCCAAATCCTAATGTTTTAATAGAACTCGGATTTGCTACTGGTGTTTTAAAATGGGATAAGGTAATTAGTGTATTTAACAAACATTATGGTTCACCTGAAGATTTGCCATTTGATTTAAAATCTAGAAGACCTCTTATTTATAATGCTTCTGAAGATTCTTTAGATGTTGATTCACTGGTACAAGGTTTAGAAAGAGCGATTACGTCAATAATTTCAGATTACAAAAATGTAAATACAATATATGCAGGAAGAAGTCGGGGACGACTAGGTAACATAGAAAAAGATGATTGTGCGAGAATAATTAAAGGATTGAAGCAAACTGTAGTTCTAAAAGAAGGTAAAAATGAAGTACGCATGAAATCTGGAGTTAAAGAATTTTTATCACTTGATTCGCATGTTTTTTTTGCAACTCCTTCTAGATTGGGAAAAGCTACTGCTGGAACAAGTGGTATTGACGGTGGGTTTAAAAAAGTAGCTGAAAATATTATTATTAATGAAGAACCTTATAATGGGATTGAATTTGATTTATATTGTTCTGAAAATGCATTAAATGGGAATATTGATTTTCAGATTAAATATTATGATTTAGAATAAAAATTTGCTACAACATAATAATAATGAAGTTGGATTCGACTACGTCTAAATTCATTTGGAATCTAATTCATGATAAACCAAAAATTAACCTATATTAAACCTTAACTTACAATTATATGAGCCATTGCCAGCAAGCTAAAACAACATTGAGAATTTATGACAAATAATAAAAAGAATACTTTAAAGAAATCTAAAACTGTTTTCAGTGACGAATTAAATGAGCGTATTGAACTTGGCAATGAATTACTGTCTCGCAAAATAAATACGGCTGATGAATTAGAGGAGCTGTCTTTGGATTTTTCTTCGTGGGAAGATATAAACAAAGAACTTATAAAATATGCATTTGAACAACCTGATAATGAGCATTTCAAAAAATACGAAGTATTGCATACCTATTCAGGTTTGGCAGATGCGTTTAACAGAAATATCAATACAAATGACTACCGATATAAACTTAGTGCACTAACGAAAAAAATAAAGGGTAGTATTCGATTTCTAAATCAATTAAACCAAAAACTAGCTATTCTGCCGTCCAGTAATTCAATATCACCCTATGCAACGTTAACCAAAGAACAAACCAATAAAGTTTTTATAGTTCATGGACATAATAACACCTTAAAACTTGAAGTCGCCAGGTTTATAGACAAACAACTCAAAAAGGATACGATAATATTACACGAACAGGCGAGTAAAGGAAAAACGGTAATCGAAAAATTTGAAAACTACTCAACTGTTGATTTTGCAATAGCATTATGGACAAATGATGATGTTGGAAAAGCGAAAGACAACAAAAATTTAGAACCCAGAGCACGACAAAATGTAATTTTTGAAACAGGATTTTTTATTGGCAAACTAGGAAGGGAAAAAGTTATCATTCTTCACGAAAAAGATATTGAAATACCTTCTGATTATTCTGGAGTGGTTTATATTTCAATCGAAGGAAACTGGAAAGAAAAACTGAGAGTTGAAATCGAGGAAATATATAAAATACAAACTTAGAATGACTAGAAGCAATTACTTGTTCTCATCTGCTTCGGAAAATCTATAAAGTTTATTTATTCACTATTCTTAATATTAACCATGCAACAATTCATAGCTTACCGTACATTAGGAAAAACGAGTAAGTTTTCGGATATTTAAAAATTAAATTTTAGTAAAAATGGCAACAGTAGATAATATACGAAACGGATTGATTGACAAAATACTAGCTATTAAAAATAAAGGTTTTCTCATTGCTCTAGACAAACTAATCGCTTCAAGTGCTTCGGAAGCTGATATCATTGAATTAACTAAAGAGCAAAAAGAAATGCTTGAAATGAGTGAACAGGATATTAAAAATGGAAAACTGATTTCTCAAGAAGCTATGGATAAAAGAAATCTGGAATGGCTAAACGCAATGTAATTTGGACACGAACGGCCGATATCCAATTCGTGGGAATCCTAGAATATTGGGTTAAAAGAAATAAATCTACTACCTATTCAAAAAAGCTCGTAAAACTAGTTTCGGAAAGAACAAAACAGATAGCTGAAAAACTTTTGAAAATACTAGAAACCGAAAAATAACACTTCTCTCAATCCAATAAAATACAAGCTTAAAATAACCAAAAGATGAATGAATTTTGGGAGTCTGCTTTTAGAAGCAATGATAAAATGTGGGGAGAATATCCCACTGATAACTCTAAGAATGTCCTTAAGTTGTTTCAGAAAAATAACATAAAAAGTGTCATCATTCCGGGCTTCGGTTACGGAAGAAATGCAAAGGTGTTTTATGATGAAGGATTGAAAGTTTCAGGCATTGAAATATCAAAAACCGCGATAGAAAGAGCCAGAAAGTATTTTGGAAATGAAGTAACCATACACCATGGTTCGGTGACTGATATGCCATTTGATAAAGCTAGTTTTGAAGCTATCTACTGCTATTCTTTAATTCATCTTTTGGATAAAGCCGAGCGTTTGAAATTAATTGAAGATTGCTATTCAAAATTAAAACCAAATGGTCTTATGGTTTTTGTAGCATTATCCATAAACGATAATCGATTTGGAGTAGGAAGCGAAGTAGAAAAAAACACCTTTTTTTCTCCCAATGGATTAAACCTTTACTTCTATGACGAAGCTGCTATAAAAGAAGAATTTGGAAAATACAACATCCTAGAAGCCAAAGAAATTAACGAACCTGAAGAAAACCCGAAGGAAAAACATTGGATGATAGTCTGCAAAAAATAGCTGTGCGAGAGTCATTCGGAATTGCTAACTTAATTGCTAAACCGAAAATGATTATTTAAAATCCTTAACTGACCTTTATAAAAAACCGTGACCTGTGAGTTTTCAACAATTAACAGTCTAAAATGAAAAATAAGATAACAATTCTGTTTTTAATATTTTGGTCTTTTTTCTTTACGAATTGTAAATCACTACAATCTTTACAAGATGAAAAAGAAAATTATGATATTATTTACGAATCAAAAGGCGATATAAATCTTGACGGAATTACTGATTTAGCTATTATTTCCTTGAAAAGTGATAGCGAAAAAGGAATTATTACTGTTTTCATAGCTGATTCAAAAGGAAATATTTCCAGAAAACTTGTGAATGAAAATCTAACAGATGGATTCATCGAATTGTATGCCCAATTACCAGAGCTAGAAATTAAAAATGGCAAATTGACAATTTCCTATTATGGAGGAATGTGCCTTCGAGAAAGTAGAAATATTATATTTAAATTTAATAAAGAACTAAACGGCTTATTTTTTCAAACATTTATTACAGAAGAACATAATGTTTGTAAGGACAATGAGCCAACTAGAAGGGAGATTACAAATGCTGAACTTAGAAAAATTAGGTTTACAGAATTTAAAGACAACTTATATTAATAATAGCAGCAAAAATGGCTACAATTAACTTCCAAACCACGTAACTACTAATTTCTGATCCCCTTTCTTACGCAACCAAATGGATAAAACCCCATCTATTATATAAAACCAAAAAATAATACGATGAAAAAACTTATTTTTCTTTTAATCATACACGTAACTTTATTTTCGTGCAGTGAAAGTGATGACAATAACGAAGTAACCAATGAATTGAATGGAACATGGAATTTAGTTCATGTTTCTTGTGAATGTAAACCTGTTGATTTGCAACCTGGGGAACACATTTGGACTTTTGACTTAAACAATAATGAATTAGATGTATTAAATAACGTGACTGAATCGCAACATACAATATTGGAAACGGGAACTTATAACATTACATTTACCAGTAATACTGTAACAATTCAAGAAATAGAATACGATTATTATTTTGAAAACGGAAAATTATACCTAGCAGACGAGCCAGAATCTGATGGACCATTAATAGAATTTGTTAAAGAATAAAAACAATTTACAACCACAGTAGTTTTGGTACAAGTCCATAATTCTTAGAAAAACATATTGATTTAAAAACCGCTTTGATGCGGTTTTTTTAGTTTGATACCCATTTGTAAATCAGTAAAAACGAAAGTTGTTAAAATTGATTTATAGACTTCCTCATTATTTTCTAAGTGTTTTACCCAACCTAAACGTTTCGGCAGCAAAAGAGCTGTATAAGTATAAAAAGAATATATTATTTTATACTTTAAACCAATATAATTCTCCTACGATGCCACCTCAAGGATAGTCGGTTTCAAGATTTCTTTATGAGAAGCTTATCCTTTACGAGGCTTGACACTTTCACTTTTTTACTCCTATTAAAATATTAGGAGCACAACTTTTTTCAGCTTAGTCTAGCAGTCTGCATTTGTCCTTTTTCCTCGAATTGATGACTCCCCAATAATTAGCCTTTTAGCCATAGAAAAGTTATAGATAAGCCATAGCTTCTCCGTAGCTTCTTCGAGTTTTCTTCGAAATTCCTAGGAAATACGGGACTTTACTCGAGCAAAACTCGAAGAAGTCTCGAAGGAGTCTCGAACTAGTTAGGGGTATGCCTACGATTATCTATGACTTTTCCCAGGCCCTAATAATAGGCTTTGCAGTTTAGGTTAAAACGTAGATAAAGCTTTGTAATCACTGGGATGTACCATCCTTCTTTGGATAGATAAACCCTAGGGCAATCCCTGAAAATAAGATTGGATTTAATTTTTTATATTTAAGCTCGTAATAAGTGAGGATAAGCGCAATAAGCTTATCCTATTTTGAAACACATTTAATAAACTAATGGGCTTTAAAAAAATACTATCTAATTTTAGGAGTTGGATTTTTGCGGGATTTACCTTTTTAGGATGCATAATTATTTATGCAGGAATTGGCGGACGAGGAAGATATAATGCTACAGGAGAATCAAATTTTTATTTTGTAGCAGTCGGAATAGTCCTGCTTTTACCTTTTCTTATGTATATGCTTAAAACTAAAATTCTTTTAAATAAAGCAGAAGATAAAGAAAGGAAAAGAATTGCTAATTTAATTAGAACAGGAGATAAAATTATGGTCAATTTAGATCATTTAGAAATACAAAGTAATAGCTACCAACAAGAAGTAGAAGTAGGAAGCGGATACAACACTAGGAATGAGTATATTGATTTTACTCATAACCTAATACTGATAGCTATTCCATACAATAATGACTCAATTAAATACAAATTGAACATTGATATGGATACTACAAAATTAAAAATGCACTTTGCGATTAAAAAGGAAACTGAATTATATATTGATCCAAAAAATCCAAATAACACGTATTTGAATCTACGATTTTTAGAAAGTTGAATAAATAACTTGCAACAACAATTAATAACTGTAATTACGCAGGTCGCTGTCGTTAGAATCTACTCAAAATTGATAAGGTCAGGGCTAACCCAAAATATGAACCTTCCACATGAAAACCGAATGAAAAATTACTTAACTGCATTAATAGCACTCATCTTTTTAAGCTGTTCCAACGGTCAAACTACCATCGCCAAAAATGGACTGGAAAACTCAAAGTCCGCGATTGATAAAGAGCAAGCTCAACTTATATTTAATCATGCAAAATCGTTTCCCAATCACACTCAGCTTTCTATTGCTCTCATAAAAAAAGACAAAATCGATTTTATCGGAATTAAAAGAACAAACGATACTATTACATTTATTGAAAACTATAAAAATGTTTTTGAAATAGGCTCGATCACTAAAGTATTTACAGCTACTTTACTTTCAAATTTTGTGAAAGACCAGAAATTAAATTTGGAAGATAATATTCAAGATGATATTGATTTTAAAATCAATATCAATCAAGTAATTACTTTTAAGGAATTGGCAAATCATACCTCTGGACTTCCACGTTTGCCTTCTAACCTAGACCTTCAGAAGATAGACCAAGATAATCCATATAAAGATTACGATATAGAGCAACTAAAAGAATACTTAACTTCCGAAATCAATTTAAATCAAGAACCGGGAACCAAGTATGAATACTCTAATCTCGGGGCGGGAATTTTAGGATTTGAGTTAAGTAAGATTGCTAATTCTTCCTACGAACATCTACTGCAAGAGAAAATATTTAAAAAATATAAAATGTTCAACACGACCAGTAAAAGAGAAAACATACAATCTACCTTAATAAAAGGATTAAATCCTGATGGAGAAATAAGTCCTAATTGGGATTTTGATGTATTGGCCGGGGGAGGAGCAATTTTTTCAAGCGTAGAAGATTTATCCAAATTTGCCTTAGCTCAATTTGATGATAAGAATGAAGAATTAATTATAACTCAACAACCCACATTTAAAGTAAATGAAAATATGAGTATCGGACTTGCTTGGCATCTTTTAAGCATGAAAAATGGAGATAAATTAATTTGGCATAATGGAGGAACAGGAGGATATACCTCTTCGATGGCTTTGAATTTAGAGGATAAAAACGGAATCATTATATTGTCTAATGTTTCAGCATTTCATAAAAAGAACCGAAATATTGACCAATTATGTTTTGCCCTTACCAAGACATTGAAGTAAATTAAAGAAAGTTCAACAGCTTTTTTATAATCTGAAATCATAATCGAACATCCATAAAAGTCCATTAATTTTACTTTTTTATAGATATTAATACATAGTAACAATAAAAATATGAAAAACAATATTTTGATTATAATACTCTTGATTGGGGGGAATATTTTTTCTCAAGAAGAAAGAAAATTATTTCAATCAGAATTTGCTCCTTATACATTTCAATGTGAGAAGATAGGTAGATTACTCATCGATAAAACAATTGAATCTAATTTAATGGATTGGTATGAAGGAAAAGACCTTAGAAGAATAAAATCTGAAATTGAAAAATTGGAATCTGATGTTGATAAATCGGATTTAGAAGTAACATATTATCTCGTTATGATGAATGAGCAACCGTTAATTTATACTTTTCATTTCTACAATGAGGAAACTAAAACTGAATTTGGCCGATTGTTTATCCGATTCAATAATAGAGATAATAATCTTGTAGATGACATTAAAGTAATAGATAAAAAGCAATTAGAATCAATTAACAAAGAGTCACAAAATCAGCCTTTACCGACCAATATACCAGCACCGCCGCTGCCAAAACCGTAAAAAAGTAAATGAATCTATGGTAGAAAAACATATAAGAAATTATGACTTAGCGTATTATAAATACAACCAATACAACTATTAAACTCAGATGTTTGAAAAAAGAGAATTAATATTTCGCTCTACTTTATTTTTAATTTTACTTCTTGGTATTTTAATTATTATTTCTTCTATTAATAAATATAACTTAGATAAAAGTTTCTATTTCATCATTCCGGTTTTGATGTTTCTGACTGTTTTATTTGGCTGGATAAACTCTGCTAAATATCAAAGGAGTAAAAAGTTAGGTTCTAAAATTGAAAGCTTACTTTTAGAAAAAGGACTTATTCTTATTTCGGAAAGAGCTTTAAACTGTAAGGAAATTATGAAAGGTTTTGATCCTAAACCTACCGTTTTTATTAATAATAATCCTATCAATCAGTTTAGGTATGTTTCTATAAACACGAGAATTCTAATCGTAAAAAATAAGAAAGAAGAAAAATTTAAGCTGAATGTGAATATTTTAAAAAAATGGAATAAAAAATACCGCCTAGTAATAAATGATACTATTCCACTAGGATAAAATTACTATCAGTATTTTAAAAAATTCATTCCTAACAAAACCAACAATTTTCTTCCTCAGCTTTAAACAGGAATACTTATATTCGCTTTCATAAACAAACCACCTAAAAATGAAAATATTAGTTACCGGCGGACTTGGATTTATAGGGTCGCATACGGTTGTTGCCTTGTTAAATGAAGGCTTTGAAGTAGTCATTATCGATAACCTTTCCAATTCGTCCATCTCCGTATTGGAAGGAATAGCTTCCATTACGAACCAAACCCCAGAATTTTGCAAATTAGATTTAAGAGATAAAGCCTTGGTTTCCAATTTTTTTGAAGACCATCCCGATATAAAAGGAGTGATTCATTTTGCAGCCTCAAAAGCTGTGGGAGAAAGTGTAGAAGAACCCTTGTTGTATTACGAAAATAATATTAATACCTTGGTGTATTTGCTTCAGGAAATGAAAAAAAGAGAGTTAACTAACTTTATCTTTAGTTCCTCTTGTACGGTTTATGGCCAAGCTGATGAATTACCCATTACCGAAAATGCACCGGTAAAACAAGCCGAATCTCCTTATGGAAATACCAAACAAATAGGAGAGGAGATTCTTCATGATTTTTCCAAAGCTAACGACATTTTTAAAGCGATTTCCCTTCGGTATTTTAATCCCATTGGTGCGCATCCTTCCGCAGAAATTGGGGAACTACCTATTGGAACCCCTCAAAATTTAATTCCATACATCACACAAACCGCATCCGGAATAAGAGAAGAACTTTCGGTCTTTGGTGACGATTACCCAACCGAAGATGGTACCTGTATTCGGGATTACATTCACGTCATGGATTTAGCAGAAGCCCACGTGGTGGCACTAAAACGCTTATTGGAAGAGAAGAATAAAGAAAGTTATGAAGTTTTTAATCTAGGAACCGGTAAAGGAAACTCAGTATTAGAAGTTATCCATGCTTTTGAAAAAGTTTCTAATAAAAGACTTCCCTATAAAATTGTAGGAAGAAGGGAAGGAGATATCATGTCTGCATACGCAGATACTACCAAAGCAAATTCAGATTTAGGCTGGAAAGCCCGATTTAAAATAGAAGATGCTTTGGCAAGTGCCTGGAAATGGCAACAAAAACAGAAATAAACAAGTTAGTTTATTATTTACTGGTTACGTAAAAAGCGTGAATCACGCCTGGTAACCAAAAAATAAGGGTTAGGATAAGGTTAATTAAAAAATCTTTTCCTAAACCTTTGTTTAAGAACACACCTAACGGTGGTAAGATGATGTTCAAAATAATTGTTAGTATAGACATAGTTTTTTCTTTAAAACTAATTCATATCTAGTTCCTGTGAAACTATTTAAAGATAAGTATAACACAATTTAACTAGAATTTAATTACAATTGAATTCAATATCGTAAACGGGATAGCTATAAGCATTTCCAAAATCATAATGCCACCATTCCGTTCGTATGATATGAAACCCAAATTTTTCCATTCCTTCTCGTAAGGTTTTTCGATGAGCCAGAATTTCTTTTGGTAAGTTGGTATAATCCTGATGAGCTTCTTTGCCGAAGTAATCGTATGACGTTCCCATTTCGACTTGTTTACCGGTTTTTAAATCAACCAAAGTTAAATCGACTGCAGCTCCGCGATTGTGTACCGATTTTTTAGTATAAGGGTTTGCTACATATCGAGCATCAGGATAAATTTCCCACATTTTCTTTTGAGCACTTAAGGGGCGATAGCAATCAAAAATTTTAATTTGATAGCCCAAATCACAAAAATAATTATTGGCTTTCGCTAAGGCTTCGGCTGCTTCTGGAAGCAATAAGCATTTTTCACAATCATAAATAGGTTCCTCTAAAAAATTGTTAGCAGTAGCATACCGAATGTCATACGTGAAATTCTTGGCATATTCTTCTAAATCTATAAACTGGGATAAACTGTCTTTTGTCTGTAAAAAGCTGATAAAAGGGAATAAGAAAACCAGAAGAAAATATTTCATAAAATAGGTATTGAATTTCAATATACAGAAATGAAATTAAAAAAGCCTTCAGCAAAAATACCAAAGGCTTTTAATTGTTATATAAGTTAAAAAAATTAACTTTCGTATTCTTGAAGAGCAGCGTTATATTCCCTAATTTCTTCAATATTCATTTTATTATCAGGGTTTTTAATCAAGTTGATAAGATACATTAAACTTTCATCCGGATTAAAATCATTAGTTTCAAATTCCTCTTCTTCACCTTCAATCGGATCATCTTCAGGAATAGGAATATCAAATGTGAAATTTTCTTCTAAATGCTCGTAGGTAAGTCGTAAAGCTTTCGCGACCACAGGTTGCTTCTCTTCAACAGCATACGGGCGCAAAGCTTTTAAATCTTCCACCAAAGTATTGGTGATAATACCAACATGATCTAGATCGTCTAAAATCTTCTTTATTAATTTCTGTGCTTTCGGATTATTCACAATAGGGGATTTTATTAGTTAAACGGTTTACAAAAATAATTTATTAAAACTTCCTTGCTTTATCATTAGAGCAAAATTTTTGTAAAAATGGCATATTTTTTTCAACTACTTTTTTACGGAATTTTCACTGAAAGATTATCAATTTTTAAGCTTTTGATTGTGAGTGAAATAGATTAAAATTAAGATTTCAGGCTAAAAAATTTCTATAAACCTTTAAAACTCGTTAATTTTGCAAGGTTTTATTTTAATAATGATAAGTTAGGAATACGTATTTATGGCAGAAAAAGTTGCAGATAAAACTTTATATGATTACCAGGAAAAAGATTTAAATAAAATTTTTGAATACCTAGAAGAAGCGCCGGATGATTTTAATTTGCTTTACCAACTTCCGACAGGAGGTGGTAAAACTGTGGTTTTTTCAGAGATAATAAGAAGGTACATTGAACAGACCAATAAAAAAGTAGTTATCCTTACCCACAGAATCGAGCTTTGTAAGCAAACTTCCAAAATGCTGAATGGTTTTGGGGTACGCAATAAAATTATAAATAGTAAGGTAAAAGAGCTACCAGATCAAGACGATTACCAATGTTTTGTAGCAATGGTAGAAACTTTGAACAACCGTTTAAGCGATGACAAATTAGAGGTAAGTAATGTTGGTTTGGTCATTATTGATGAAGCACATTATAACTCGTTTACCAAGCTGTTCAAATATTTTGAAGAGTCCTTTATTTTGGGAGTAACCGCAACCCCGCTAAGTTCTAATATCAAGTTACCAATGAAGGATAACTATCAAGAACTTATCGTGGGGGAATCTATTCCTGCTTTAATTAATAAAGGCTTCTTGGCTCGTGCAAATACGTTTAGCTACGATGTAGGCCTAACTTCCTTACAGGTGGGGATTAATGGAGATTATACCGTAAAGTCTTCTGAAGATTTATATACCAATTTTTCGATGCAGGAAAAATTGATGCAAGCTTACGAAGAACGTTGTAAAGGTAAGAAAACTTTAATTTTCAATAACGGTATCAATACTTCTTGGTATGTTTATCAAACCTTTAAAGATGCCGGCTACGAAATTAAGCACTTAGATAATACGCACAGTAAGAAAGAACGTAAAGAGATTTTAAGATGGTTTCGGGAAAAACCGGATGCTATTTTAACATCAGTCAGTATCCTTACTACCGGTTTTGATGAACCAAGTGTGGAAAATATTATCCTAAACAGAGCAACAAAATCTTTGACTTTATATTACCAAATGATTGGTCGTGGATCGCGTAAAATTCCTAATAAAGATGAATTTAACGTAATTGATTTAGGAAATAACGCTGCCCGTTTTGGTCTTTGGGATGCTCCGGTAGATTGGCACTTGATCTTTAAAAACCCGGATTATTTCCTAGAAAATATAGTTTCTGATGAAGATATTGAACGGGAATTTAAATACAAAATGCCTGAAGAAGTTAGGGAGCTCTTTAAAAATACCGAAAATATAGAGTTTGATATCAAGGAAGAGTATGAATCTGCAGTGAATAACGGAGAGAAGTCTAAAATGGTACTTGAAAAATCGATAGACCAACACGCTCAAATGTGTGCTGAAAATAGTGAAGATGTTTTTGATGCCCGAATTTTAGCAAGAGAATTAAAAGATGATATCCGTGACCGTGTAAAACGTTATTCGCGATGTATCATTAATAACACCAAAAATTACAGAGATTGGTTATTTGAAGATTATAACCGAAAGTTACGCTCTAGAATTAATGAAATGTTTCAGGAATAAGTATAATTTCTATAAGCATAAAAAAACCTCTCAACTTGAGAGGTTTTTTTATGCTGTAAATTTTTATTAATTAGGATATTAAAGCACTCCAAATATGGCAACTCCATATAAAAAGAACCTCAAGAAACGTAACAATCCAAATAATAAATAACTGCCAAAAGGAAATTTAATAATTCCTGCAGCGATACTGGAAACCGCAAAAGGAACCGGTAATAAAGCTCCAACGACAATTAAGAAGCCTCCCCATTTACGCATGTTTTTAATGTGTTTGGCCATTTTAACTTCCAAATACACAAATACCGATGGGATGCTGGCAATTCCTCTCCCTAAGAAATAAGAAATGATTCCACCACAATAGGATAGAGTTGCTAATATGAATAGGAATAAATTGGGATGAGCCGATTTACCGGACCAAGCAATAAATATTTCCGGTGGGATTAATCCCAAAATTGATTCTGAAGCAAAGAAAACCGAAAATACGCCTAGCGGCGGAAAATTATCGGTGATATAAATCAATACATCATTTATATCAATTACGAAAAAATGGACACATAAAAGCGCGGCTATAAAAAGTAAAATAGGAATGGCCGCTTTTACAAGACTTTTACCTACAAAAGTGTAAAAGCCAGTATAAGAATAATACTGGTGGAGTAGTTTCCACCTAGGTTTTCTATTTCCGGGGCGTTTGTTTTTCATTGGCGGCTAAAATAAGGGTATCTATCGCTTTAACCAATAAATAAATCGTAAGAATTAGTTAATAAAATTAATTTTTATAAGTAGGATTCATTTTGCTTAATTCCCTAAAATCGTATCCAGTAGGTAACTCGTACAGTTCTAGGTTGAAATAAGGAGTGGCCGCTAATAAGTGGTCAAAAATATCAGCGATAATATGCTCATAATTTTTCCAAACCTTATCTTGACTAAAGGCATAAATTTCTAACGGAATTCCCTGTGGAGTTGGATCTAGCTGCCTACTCATCATCAACATGTCTTTATTGATGGCCGAATGTTGACTCAGGTAAGCATCCACATATTTTCTAAAAACTCCAAAGTTGGTCATATTCCTACCATTCAGCAAGACTTCTTTATTGATATTATTTTTTTTATTGTGCGTATTAATATCTTCTTGGCGCTTTTCTAAATAATCGGTGATTAATTGGTATTTCTTAAATTTTTCCAATTCTTCTTCATTAATGTAATGAATACTGGTAGCTTGTATCAACAAAGCTCTTTTAATTCTTCTTCCGCCGGAAACACTCATTCCGCGCCAGTTTTTAAAAGAATCTGAAATTAGATAATACGTAGGAATGGTAGTAATGGTATTATCAAAATTTCTAACTTTTACTGAAGCTAGGTTAATTTCAATCACATCGCCATCGGCGCCGTATTTTTCCATGGTAATCCAATCGCCAATCCTAACCGTATCGTTCACCGTTACCTGAATACTCGCCACAAAACCTAAAATAGTATCTTTAAAAATTAATAAAATAATGGCAGAAACCGCTCCCAGCGCAGTTAAAAATTCAACAATAGATTTGCCGGTGAGAATCGTAAAAACAATAATAAAACCAATACCCCAAGAAAAAATTAAAAACACCTGAAGGTAACTTTCAATAGGTTTATCTTTAAAGTTTTCCAGCGATTTTAAAAAGTCTTTTACTGTAAGCAGAATACTTCTTATTAACCAAATGACCAAAAAGACAGTTACGATATTTAAAAAAGTGTCTATTTCATCTTTCGTATCGGGATAATCTCTAAATATAAGTGGCAATACCCATTTTAAAATAAATACTGAGAGTAAGTGGCAAAAGTTTAGAAATACTTTATTATGAAATAAATGGTCATCAAACTTACTAATGGTTTTTCTTACAATAACCCCTAGAATACTTTTAAATATATTCCGTAAAATTCTATTGAAGATATAGGTAGCGACCAATATAAGTGTAGTGTTGATGATTACATTGGCAAGACTTGCAGAGCTTTTATCCCAACCCAGTTCTACAAAAAGTTTATAAAAATAGTGTGTAATAGATTTAATAGAATTCACGTCCATTTAAGCAAATAAATTTCGGCAAAAATACATTTGAAATTTTGTACCGCCAAGAACAATTGAATATACCTTATAAACTATTCTTAAAGGAACTTTAAAATAAATAGGTTTAAATAACTTTGCCTGAAATTTGGCAGTCTATTTAATGAATTTACAACAACTTAAAACTAATTTTTCTAGGTATATCTTGGGTACCGACTTTTCTAAAGGGATGGTACTGGCACTAGATATGGTTTTAAAAATTTCAGTAGCCTATTATTTTGATGTTTTGCCATTGGGAGTAAGTCTAGCCATTGGTGCTTTTTTAGTGGCCCCAAGTGATGTCCCGGGTAATTTAAAACATCGACTTTTAGGAATGCTCACTGCCGTATTTTTAGGAGTAAGTGTGACACTGTTGGGCGGCTTCTTAGACTTTAATATCTGGGTTGAACTTCCCATTTATTTTATAGTAATTTTCTGTATTGCCTATCTGTCGGTATATGGATTTCGGGCTTCTTTAGTAACTTTTACTGGATTAATAGCTTGTGTATTGGGCTTTGCAAAATTAGGAGGTGGTAACATTTTATTGCATTCATTTTTAGTAGGGCTTGGTGGGCTTTGGTACATTTTTATCACCACGGTTTATTGGTGGTTAAGACCTGAAAAACATGATGAATTATTATTAGGCGAAACCGCAGAACTCACCAGTAAATTTTTAGCGATCAGAGCAAAACTTGCTGATAAAGACCAACGGGAAGATTTATTAAAAGAACAGTTTAACTTACAAATTTCCATAAACGATTTACACGAAAGTTTACGGGAAGGATTAATAGGAAATAGAAAGCGTTCAGGGAGATCCAATTCTTCCCGAAGAAAAATTTTAGTTTTTATTGAATTAGTGGATATTTTGGAGTTAAGTATTTCCCATCCCGTTAATTTCCAGAAAATAGACGATTTAAATGAAGAATTTCCTGAAGTTATTGAAGCCTTTAAAAACTTGATTAACGAAATGAGTAACCGGCTCATGCATATTTCTGAAGTTTTTATAGATGGAAAACCACTTCATTTAAACAAGAATACGAATAACCTGATTGCTGAAATAGAAGCCTTAATCGATACCTATAAAAAAACTGAACCTTATCCAGATTCCCGTCCAATGCTTTTGTTAATGCGGAATTTATTGGATTATGAAAAGAAGCAACACGAAAAAATTCAATCCATAGAAAGGACTTTAGGAACGATTAACAAGAAGAATACCGTTAAATTGGGACATAAAAAAATTGAACAGTTTATCACTCCAACCGATTATTCTTTTAGGATTCTGAAGGAAAATTTCAGTTTATCATCAACTATTTTCAGGCATAGCTTGCGCTTAGCCATTTTAATGATAGCCGGTATTTTAATAGGCCATTTCTTTCATCTTCAAAATTCCTATTGGATTTTATTGACCATTGTCGTGATTATGCGACCCAATTACGGCTTAACAAAAGAACGTTCCAAGCAAAGAATTATCGGGACCATCGTGGGAGGTTTATTAGCACTTGGCATTGTATTGCTTATTAAAAATCCTTGGGTGTATATTGTTTGTGGCGTGCTGAGTTTAGTTTTAGCTTTTTCCATGCTTCAAAAAAACTATGTGGGAGCTGCTATATTCATTACCTTAATGGTTGTTTTTGTGTATGCTTTAATTCAGCCTAATACCATAAATGTAATCCAGTTTAGGGTGATTGATACCATTATCGGGGCGATTTTGGCAATTTTAGGTAATAAATTTATCCTTCCGGCTTGGGAACATTTAGAAATTGAAAATACCATTGCTAATGCGATTGAAAAAAATATAGCTTACTTACAAGAAATAGACGCTTATTATCATAATAAAGAAAAGCTTTCAAATTCCTATAAACTAGCTAGAAAAGAAGCTTTTTTAGCGATGGGAAACTTAAGCGCTGCTTTTCAACGGACATCACAAGAACCTAAATCCAATCAACGCCAATATTCTTCTTTGTATAGATATACTGTGTTGAATTATACATTTTTAACTTCCTTGGCTAGTTTAGGGACTTTTATAAGAACCCATAAAACCACCGAGGCTTCGGTTTATTTTGAAACTTACGTAAGTTATATTCTGAAGAATTTAAAGTTGGCCATGAAAAAGTTAAACCAACACGTAAAAGTAGAAGAGAAGGAAGAAATTACCTTGAAAGATGCCGATAATTATTTAGATCAAGAAAATGAAAAATTACATACCATTAGAGAAAAAGAATTGGAAAAAGGCCAGCATGAAATAAGCATGCCTTTACGAACCAAAATGCAAGAAGTACAATTAATTTCAGAACAATTAAAATGGCTTCACCAAGTTTCTTTAAATTTGAAAAATATAAATAGCACAACCACCTATGAAAGATTATTTTAAAAGTCCGCCTTTTTATATAACCGCTGGAATCTTACTTTTTGTTGGGATTATCTATTGGTTTACGCGCGACAAATATTATATAGAATATACCAATGCAGAGCATATTAAAATTGCCAATAAATGGGAATTGCCCCGGGTTTTGGAAGAAGTTTCCGCAATTGCCTATTTAGATGAAGAACGAATTGCCTGTGTTCAAGATGAAGTAGGCGATTTGTTTATTTATAATTTGGTAAGTAAAGAAATAGAAAAGCGTATCAGCTTTGCTGAAAACGATGATTTTGAAGGTTTAGCGATGGTGGGGAATGCAGCCTATATTATGAGAAGTGACGGAAAAATTTTTAGCATTGATGATATTCGTGTAGAAAACCCTGTAATTGAAAAATTTGATACCAAAATGTCTTTTAAATATGATTTTGAAGGACTTTGTTATGATAAAAAGAAAGACCGATTGTTAATGGCCGCTAAAAGCAATGGTGCTAATGATGATAATGAATTTAAACCCGTTTTTGAATTTAGATTAGGTTCTAAGCAACTTACAGATGCACCTATTTATGAGTTAGCCTACGACGACCCTATTTTTGAAGGATTAGAAAGTGCGGGAACCCCAAAAGTGTTCAGGACTTCAGAAATTCAAATTCATCCAAAAACAGGAGATATTTATATGTTGGATGGTGTTATTGGGAAGCTTTTAATCTTATCGGATAATTGGAAGCCTAAAAACCTTTATATTTTTAATCCTTCCGATTTTCCACAACCCGAAGGAATCACTTTTGACCCCGATGGAAAAACCTTTATTTCCAATGAAGGCGAATGGCAACCGGCCAATATTCTGGAAGTAGTAATTAACGAAAAATCTAAAGATAGTACGCAAACGGCTAAAAAAGATTCACTTCAATAAGTGATTGAAGATTGACCTATTTAAGTGTTTTTTTGTAACAAAGTGAAAAAAATGTATCGAGAACAGGCTTTATGATTAAATTTCCAAACCTTAGTCTCGATACAGAATTTTCACAAGCTTTTGGGCATTGAGTGAATTTTCAAGGAAAATTTGTATCGAAATGCTTCTTAAATGGAATCTTAGGCACAAAAATATTTTACAAATTCAATTAGCTTTCAATGTTTACTTAAATCTAAATATCATTAAATGAAACTACTCTTTATCCTTTTTCCCTTTCAGAAAAGAGAAAATACCACCTTTTTTCTTTTTCTCTTTTTAAATTCTTTTTCATCCTTATTTCCGCCAAATAATTTTTTAAAGAAGCCGTCTTCTTTAGCTCTTTCGCAATCTAAATCACTTAACACTTCACTGTCAGGTCTCTCAAAATGAGCGTTAGTGATTTTATTAAAGTCCTCATCGGCGTTTAGTTTTTGCATAAAACCACCAAAAATAGGTAAGGCAGAATTTGCTCCTTGACCAATTCTTGTACTGCTGAATCCAATGCGTTGGTCATCGTTACCTACCCAAGTTACCGTCACCAATTGAGGTGTGATGCCTACAAACCAACCATCTTTATTATCTTGTGTAGTCCCTGTTTTTCCGGCGATGTCATTTCTTAAGCCATACGTATTTCTTAATCGGGTGGCGGTTCCTTCATTAATCGTAGCTTTCATAAACTCCAGCATGACTTGCCGTGTATAATCGCTATAAACAGGTTTTACTTTTTCATTTTCAGGTTGAAATTCAGCAATAATATTTCCGTTTTTATCTTCAATTTTGGTAATAAAAAATGGAGTAGTGGGCTTGCTTTCATTTACAAAAGAAGTATAAGCTTTTGCCAGTTCCAATAAACCTAAATCTTCCGTTCCTAAGGCAATGGAAGGCACTTTTTCAATTTCACTTTCAATTCCCATATCGTGGGCAAGTTGAATCACTTTTTCAATCCCAACTTCATTCAATACTTTTACCGCAATGGTATTTACCGAATTGCTCAAGGCTTTTTCTAAGGAATAATTTAAATCGGGATCGTTGAGGCCATCTGCATTTTTTGGCGTCCAATTATCCACATCGGTATAAGTAACTGCTTTCACCGGAAAGTAAGTGCAAGGTTTCATTCCGTTTTCAATAGCTGCGGTATAAACAAAAGGTTTAAAAGTAGAACCTACTTGGCGTTTACTTTGGCTTACGTGGTCATATTTAAAATAACGATAATCAATCCCGCCAATATAAGTTCTTACCGCTCCTGTAGTAGGTTCTAAAGCGACCATTCCGCTGTTTAGAAATTTTAAGTAATGCTGTAAACTATCTAGAGTAGAGGCTTGAACCACTCTGTTTTCTTCCCATTCAAAAAACTCCATTTCCCGTTTTTGGGTCAAACTATCTTCAATTTCTTCATCAGATAGACCTTGATCTTTTAATTGTTTGTAGCGCTTTAGTTTCTTCTTATTACTTTCTATAATTTTTTTATTGACAAGCCACGGAGCGTTATTTCCGTAGGCTTTTTCATATTGCTGCTGAAGTTTCTCCATATGGGAACGCATCGCTTCTTCAGCATATTTTTGCATGGTTAAATCTAAAGTGGTGTGAACTTTTAATCCGTCGCGATAAATATTGTAAGCAGCACCATCGGATTTCTTTAAATCCTTTTCGTCAATTAAATGCTGTAATTTTTTTTGGATAACTGCCCGAAAATAAGGAGCTACTCCTTGATTGGGAGCATAATATTGGTAATCTAAAACTATCTTCTGTTGCATGGCTTTACTTCCTTTTGCTTCAGAAATAAAATCATACTTCACCATTTGCTGTAAAACCACATCCCGACGAAGTTGACTTCTTTCTGGGAACAATCTAGGATTATAACTATGGTTTGCTTTTAAAGAACCTACTAAAGTCGCTGCTTCAGCTAAAGTTAAGTCCCGAGTATGTTTGTTGAAAAATTTAACCGAAGCACTTTCAATTCCGTAGGTATTATCACTAAATGGAACCGTGTTGAAATAAAGCGTAAGGATTTCTTGTTTGGAATAAATTTCTTCGATGCGTTTAGCAACAATACTTTCCCTGATTTTATTGACTACAATTCCTAAAGAGCCATAATTTTTTCGACCAAAAAGATTTTTAGCTAATTGTAAAGTGATGGTGCTTCCACCGCCCGAAGATTCATCGGCCATTAAAATTGTTTTAAAAAATACCCGTAGTAAACTTTGATTATCTACTCCGTCATGTTCGTAAAACCGGACGTCTTCAGTAGCTACCAACGCATCGATTAAATGCTGAGGAAAATCTTGATAAGAAACCGATTGCCTATCGAAAACATAATATTTCCCAATGAGCTTTTCGTCTTTATCTAAAACTTGTGTGGCTTGACTTTGTTTGAGTTCACTTAACTCTTTTTTGGTAGGAAGTTTACCCCAAAACCCAAAGTAGATACTTCCGTAGAAGCTTGCAAAAGCAACTATTAAAATTAAAAACAAATAGAGTAGGCGCTTTACCCATTTGTTTTTGAAAAACTTTTTCAGCATATATTCTAATTAGTTAATCGTCAAACTTTTTGTACTTAGACAATAAAAGGACAAAAATACCATAACTTGCCAATCCTGCCGAGACCAAAGCCATTAAAATTGTACCATAACTAGAATCTTGTAAGAAAGAAAATGCTTCTTGAGTTCCTTTAATTTCGTTTTGGCCAGAATATAATCCTGCTTTCAAGAAGAAAAAAGCGATAATTCCTACCACAACTGCTCTAGCATAATACCCAAAATAGCCTGCATATTTGGCTAGTTTATGAAATTTTAGTCCGTCGATAAAAAATTCTTTTAAAAACTTTTTATCAACTGCTTTTTTAAAGTGAAAAATGGCTTTTCCTGCCAACGCAATCCCAATGATTACAAAAGCGATGGTGACTACCGTTGGGCCAAACATATCTACATAATTTTTTCCACCGGAACCTCCAGAACCGGCGACTACTTTTTTGACCGCAATTCCTGCTACTACCAGGTAAATAATTGCACTTACGGCAAAACCTATCCGTTTTACCATTCCTTTGGTATCGCTTCCGTGATTTTCTGGGTCACTAAAACTTTGAATAAATCGCCAAATAGAGTAGGAGACGAGTCCTAAAGCTAAAATAATTAAGATAACATTCCCTAAGGGTTGTTTTTGTAAAAAATCTAATACTTGAAATTTACCGGAAAGAGCTCCGCCCATATTTAAGGCGGCTAGTAAGGTTAATATTCCGGAAATTAAATAAATAAGACCTTTGGCGGCTAAGCCAAACTTTGCAATTTTTTTTGTAGAACTTTTCATTTTCAGCTGGTTAGTTGTTTTTGGATTTTGAATGTACAAGAGATTTTGCAAAAGGGAGAATTAATTTAATTAAGTTTAACAGCAAATTTTACGAACGTTAAATTCTTCCAAAAGGCTTTAAGATTCTCGATGAAAAGTATATTCTATAATATCTTTAATCATTCAACAGAAAAACTAATAACTATGAGTAATCTTAAAAATAAAACAGCTTTTATCACTGGAGGAAGCAAGGGGATTGGCTACGGAATTGCAGAAGCTTTAATTAATGAAGGAGTAAATGTTGCAATTACCAGTCGTTCTTTGCAGTCGGCAGAAGATGCGGCGAATCAATTAACTACTGATGATGCAAAAGCTTTAGGTTTAAAAGCAGATGTTCGAAATTTAATCGACCAAGAAGAAGCCATAAGAAGAACCGTAGAAGAATTTGGGCAAGTAGATTATGTAATTGCCAACGCTGGTTTAGGCCATTTTGGAAGTATTGGAGAATTAACTGACAGGCAATGGCGGGAAACTATCGATACCAATTTAACCGGGGTATTTTATACCATTAAATCTTCGTTGGAAGAACTTAAAAAATCAAAAGGTTATTTTATTACCATTTCCAGTTTAGCGGGAACTAACTTTTTTGCCGGTGGAGCCGCATATAACGCCAGTAAATTTGGATTAACCGGTTTTACCCAATCGGTGATGTTGGATTTGCGCCAAGATGGAATTAATGTTTCTACCATTATGCCGGGTTCAGTTTCTACACATTTTAATGGAAACGATCCTGAGGCGAAGAAAGATGAACAAGCCTGGAAAATTCAAATTGAAGATTTAGGAGAATTGGTTGTTGATTTATTCAAAATGAATAAACGTGCTTTACCTAGTAAAATTGAAATAAGACCGGCACAACCACCTCAAAAATAATATAGGAAAAAATGAAAAAGAAAAATTTAGGAAATACAGAACTGAAAACAGCTCCTATTATTTTCGGAGGAAATGTTTTTGGTTGGACCTTAGATGAAAAAGAATCCTTTAAAATGCTCGATGAGCTATTAGAAAAAGGTTATGATACCATCGATACGGCCGATGTGTATTCTCGTTGGGCCGATGGAAATAGTGGAGGGGAATCTGAAACTATTTTAGGAAAATGGATGAAAGAACGAGGAGTGCGAGAGCAAATTAACTTGCATACCAAAGTAGGTTCTGATATGGGACAAGGACATAAGGACATTTCCAAATCCTATATTTTATCGGCTGTTGAAGATTCTCTAAAAAGACTTCAAACCGATTATATTGATTTATACTATACGCATTGGGATGACGATAAAACTCTTGTGGAAGAAACCTTAGAAGCATATCAGAAATTAATAGACCAAGGAAAAGTAAGGTACATTGGTGCTTCAAATTTATCGGCTGAAAGGTTACAGGATTCTTTGGATGCTTCTAAAAATAAAGATTTACCGAAGTATCAAGTGTTTCAGCAACAATATAATTTAATGGAACGTGAAGGTTTTGAAGGCGACATTAAATCTATCTGTACTGAAAATAATGTTGGAGTAACTACTTATTTTTCGTTGGCCAGTGGTTTTCTTACCGGAAAATACAGAAAAGAAGATGATTTTGAAGGAAAGCAAAGAAAAAGCTTCGTAGAAAAGTATTTGAATAGGAGAGGACTGGAAGTGTTAGGAGTTTTAGATGAAATTTCTGAAGCGCATCAAATTTCCAATGCCGGCGTTGCTTTGGCTTGGGTTATGAATCGACCCGGAGTTACGGCACCAATTGCGAGTGCAACAAAATCTTCTCATTTAAAAGCATTTGATGAAGCAGTTTCTGTAAATTTATCGGAACAAGAAATGAATAGGTTAACAGAAATAAGCAAGAAGTAATTCCTATAGATAGAACCATAAAAAAAGCGTGGAAATTTTTCCACGCTTTTTTATTTTTTAACCTAAATATTTTTTTAAGATTTTATTTTTAGACTGGTGCTTTAAACGTCTAATTCCTTTTTCTCGAATTTGTCTTACACGCTCTCTACTTAAATCGAAGGTATCTCCAATTTCTTGAAGCGTCATCGCCGGTTGGTTACCAATACCGTAATTTAACCGAATTACATCGGCTTCTCGGGTAGATAAAGTATCTAAAGCTCTATTAATCTCAATACTTAATGAATCTTGCATTAAATCGTCATCAGGATTGGGAGATTCACCAGAACTTAATACATCATATAAATTAGAGTCGTTTTCACCTTCTTTAAATGGAGCATCCATTGAAAGGTGTCTTCCAGAATTTTTCATTGCCGCTTTTACTTGGGAGGTCGGCATATCTAATTCTTTTGCAACTTCATTGGCAGAAGGGGCTCTTTCTAGTGATTGTTCTAATTGTGAGTAAGCTTTATTGATTTTATTGATGACCCCAATTTTATTCAGAGGCAATCTTACTACACGGGATTGTTCTGCTAAGGCTTGTAAAATGGACTGTCTAATCCACCAAACTGCGTAAGAAATAAACTTAAAACCACGGGTTTCATCAAAACGTTTAGCTGCTTTTACTAAACCTACATTACCTTCGTTAATTAAATCTGGTAATTTTAAACCTTGATTTTGGTACTGTTTAGCCACCGAAACAACAAACCTGAGGTTAGCATTAGTTAGTTTTTCTAAAGCACGTTGGTCGCCTTCCCTAATGCGCTGGGCCAACTCTACCTCTTCGTCTGCAGTAATTAAATCTACCTTGCTAATATCTTGAAGGTATTTATCTAAAGACTTAGATTCTCTGTTGGTAACCTGCTTGGTAATTTTAAGTTGTCTCATATTATCTTATCTAAATTATTGTTTGTAAGTGATATCGAAATTCATTATAACATATTTTACTGAAATTTCCAAATTTTACCATAGATAAAATTGATACCACTATAAATAAAAAAATCACAGGCAGCAAAAACTACCTGTGATTAAACGAGAAATATTAGAAAATATTATTTTATCTCAACTACTTCCACGTCAAAGATTAAATCTTTTCCGGCAAGTGGGTGATTAGCATCAATGATGATTGATTCATCTTTTACTTCAGCAACTCTAAGTTGACGCTCAGAACCATCAGGATTCTTAGCTACTAAGCCCATTCCTACTTCTGGAGTGATTTCCTGAGGAAGTTGGTCTTTAGGAATTTCCTGAAACAATTCTTTTTGTACATCACCGTAAGCTTCAGTCTGTGGTACTTGAATGGTTTTCTTTTCATTTACTTCCATATCAATCAAACCTTTTTCAAGACCAGGAATTATTTGACCGCCGCCAATAGTGAACTCGATAGGATCTCTTTCAACAGAACTATCGAAAACCTGACCGTCTTCTAATTTTCCGGTATAATGAATTTTTACAGTGTCATTGTTTTTTACTTGACTCATAACTTAGTTTTTCAGTTTTAAAAATCTGAAAATTAACTATATAAGATAATTTTCAATTGAGGCGCGAAACTACATAGAACTATAGGAATAGCCACAGAAAAACCGAATTAATCTAATCTATTAAGAAAAACTTAACACTTTCGGGCTTATTTGTATTTTCTTTCATCTAAATCTTAATGCAATATTAAAGTTTTGTGATTTAAGAACTTATTAATATTCAGTTGGTATTTAATCTCTAAATTCGCCTAAAAAATTGATGATGAGCAACAATACTTATACTGAAGAAAGAGAAGAAGATAGTAAAACGTCGGAAGTCACTTCAAGTGTAGTTACGGCAATTGTAGTCTTGATTACTTTGGGCGTAATTTATTGGATGCCTGCCTAATTTTTTAGAAGTTATTGAGATTTTTTGTAACTTAGGACTTGACTAATCAACCAAAATCAATATATGGCAGCAGACCCGAAGAAAAACCAAGAACATGAAGATTACATTTTAAAAGATAATAAGAAGACAAAATTTGGCGCTTCCTTTATAGTTATCGTTTTAATTTTATTAGCAATAGCAGTTGCTGTTTCTGGTTTTTATATGGAATGGTGGGAATTTTAACGACTTACTAACCAATTAAGATTCTTAGCAGACAAGCTTCAAAGTTAACCTTTGAAGCTTGTTTTTTGTGGATTATTGAAAACACGTATTTTATTGGTCTCAAAAATGGGATTTAAACCCTGCAATTTTATTGCAGCACTTTAGTAGTGCGAAAAAATCTATATTTTCGTATTATGAGTTATCAAAGAAAAGGCTCTCATACGGTTAGTTATTTA
>NZ_RXOM01000026.1 GCF_008692195.1 Salegentibacter sp. R32 | reverse complement strand
TTTTTTTAAATTCAGTTCTAAAGGGCTAGACGACAGCTTTTTCTGCCTTAAAAATAATTAACTACAAAAAGAAGTTCCAGACCAGGCCGAAGCGGATCACAAAATCACGGTAAGGCTGTGAAGGGGCAGAGTAATTGTTGTTACCTTCGAATATAGAGGGGGATTTTATATTACTAATTGTTATTTTGTAATAAAATATTATATTCGTTTACCTATTAAACCATTAGAATGATTAAAACTTATCCTCTACTACTTATTTTATTATTAGTGAAATTTTATGCGTTTGGGCAATGCGCTGGCCAAGATACCACCATTACAATTTGTGATTATTCCAATATTAATAACCAAAATTTTAATTTATTAAATGCTCTAAATGGCAATCCTACTAGTGGAGGAAGTTGGACTGATAATAATAATTTAAATGTGTTTACTAATTCGGCTCATGATGAAATAAATATTTGGCAAATCAATCAAAGTGGCACTTATTCTTATACTTATCAGGTAAATTCTTCAAGTTGTTCTAATAACTCCGCAACTTTAACCCTAATTATTGGAGGTTATGCCGGTGAGGATAATTACAATGCTAATGCCTGTGAAGACGATATTGGTGTAAATCTATTTCAATTCATAAGTAGCAACCCTAATCCGCATTTAAATGGATACTGGGTAGATGTTAGCAATACTGGAGCATTAACTAATAACACTTACAATGCTAGTGTACAAGGTCCTGGCACCTATACCTTTACCTACAATGTTTCTTCACAAAATATATGTGCAACGCATACAATTACCGTGGAATTGACTGTACACCCTCTTCCTACTCCTAAAGGATCGATTGAGTACGAGGTGTGTGGACTGGACGAAATTGCAAACCATTCTACTATAGATTTAAATACTTATATTCCAGCAGGTTCATCTAACGGTTACTGGAGCGATGATTCTGGTACTAACGAAATTAATGGTAATAGCGATACTATCATAGATATACAAAATATATTTAACAATTTCGGCTATGGTGAATATAGTTTTAGCCACACAGCTATCCCTAATCATCCTATCTGTGAATTTCAAATATTTACTGTTATTATTAAAATTAGAAGAAAACTAGATTTTTCTAATGCAACTTTAGAAATTGAATCTCTTTGCGAAAATGCAATTGCTAGTTTTCCTATAGAAGCACAAATTATTGGGCTTCCGAGTTTAAATAATTTGCCTAGCAATACTTTTGTTATCACATATGATATCAATGGACCAATAAACATATATGCAGAAAGTACTCAAATTGTACTAAATAGTCCTACCAACTTTAAACTTCCAAATACATTTACCCCTACCCCAGGAGTATATCACATAGAAATCACAGAGATTGAAATTTTAAACGATCCAGATGAGCTCATTTGTGAGATTATTTATGATTTAGACACTACTTTTGAAATTTACCCTGTTTTTGAAGATGATATTATAATAGATATCGCAGATATTTGTATAGGAGAAGATCTGCTTATTGATTTTGATATCGCAAATAGTACTTTAAATGAAGATTTAATCATAGATTATAATATCTCTGGCGCCAATACTTTATCTGCTAATGATGTAACGCTTAATTTTTCTAATGGAACTTCAGCTCTTCAAATTCCGGGGAATTTACTACCTAATTCAGGGACAAATCAACTGGAAATCACAAAAATTACTACTGTAGATGGATGTGTTACCAATCCTACCAATCTTAATTTTGATTTTGAAGTCTTCGAAAATCCCAATCCGTCTTTAACAGTAGCTATAGAAAATATTTGTTTGGGAGATGATGCGATAGCAGCACTAGGGAATCTTACCGGAATAAATCAATTGGAAATTGAATATTCACTAACCGGAACCAATTCAGTAAATAATGAAACGGAAATTATAAGTGTAAGCAATGCGAATGCTCAATTAGTAATTTTAGAAAGTTTGCTCACGAACGCTGGAGCTACTACAATTATAGTCCACGAACTGACGAATGCAGAAACAGGATGTTCTAACACTACGAATATCAATTTTACTTTTGAAGTTTATCCGCTCCCCAACCCTCCAGATGCTCCACCATTACAAGAGTTTTGCGAAGTAGATGCTGCAACTGTTTCTGAGTTAATCCCCAATCAATCCAGTATATTTTGGTATGCTTCAGAAAACAGTCAGAATTCACTTGCTGATGACACACCATTATCCAACGGGACGTATTGGGTTGCACAAGTTGATGCAAATGGTTGCTATTCTAATAAAAATCCAGTTAGTGTTCTTATCAATCAAATACCCACAGCTACTTTACTTCCTGCTGGTGATGAATTTTGTGGCGCCGATGAACCTAGCCTCTTAGATTTGAGTAATAATATCACTCAATTCAACCAATATCAAATACATTGGTACGACCAGAATGGAAATCCCTTAAGTGAAGACACTCTCCTTTCTGAAACTGAAGTTTATTATGCTTACACCTACGATTCGGTTACCGATTGTGAAGCTGCCGATGGTCTAGCAGTTAGCGTTTCTCTTACCGTTTGCGATGAGGATTATGATTTTTTTATTCCCGATGCTTTTTCTCCGAATAAAGACGGAGTTAACGATGTGTTTAGAATTCCGGATATAGAATATATATATCCAGATTATACCTACGAGATTTATAATCGATACGGTAAACTTTTGTATGAGGGAGATATTAACCGTCCTTATTGGAATGGTGAAGCGGAAAGCGAATTAGTCCTATCGGATGGTGTCGTACCCAACGGAGTCTATTTTTATATAGTGAATTTCAACAAAAACAACATTTCCCCAAAACAAGGGAGACTATATTTAAATAGATAATTTAACATACAATAGATGAAAATAAAATTACTTATTCTTATAACCTCCACTTTTTACTTACAATCGTTTGCTCAACAAGACCCTGAGTTTACCCATTATATGTATAACCAGAAAATCATAAATCCGGGATATGTAAATGACACCCCGGAGACTTTGCATTTCGGAGGTTTTTACCGCAAGCAATGGGTAGACATTATTGGGAATCCAACCACCTATTCTTTTTTCTCTCATTTACCATTAAGCAGCAAACTAGAAGCAGGAATCTCTTTTATAAATGATGAAATTGGTGAAGATGCGCTTAAAGAAAATAATGTAACCGCAGATTTGGCTTACATCTTAAAAGTTTCAGAAAAAATTAAAATCTCCTTGGGACTCAAAGCAGGAGCCACCTTTTTAAATACCGATTTTTCTAGGTTTAGGTTAGAAAGTGGAGGTCCGAATACCGACCCGGCATTTAGTCAAAATATCAATCAAACCTATCCTATCTTAGGGACAGGTGCTTTTTTATTTACCAATAATTATTATATAGGTTTATCGACTCCCAACTTCTTACAGAGTAAACATTTAAATGACGCTAATGGTATTCAAAAAACTGGCGGAGAGGAACTTCATCTATATTTAACCGGAGGCTATGTGTTTAAAATTTCACAAAGCTTAAAAGTGAAACCTTCATTTTTACTCAGAACAGTTAAAGGTTCCTCATCCATGGTCGACCTTTCGACAAATGTGTTATACCTCAATAGATTTGAAGTTGGTGTTTCTTATAGGTATGACGATTCCATAAGTGCTTTAATGAGTATTGGCATTACTCCTACTTTAAAATTTGGCTATGCCTATGATTACACCACTACCGATCTAGCAAATTTCACTAGTGGAACCCACGAAATTTTCCTTTTGTATAATCTAGATTTGTTTAAAGGTTATAACAAATCACCGCGATTCTTTTAAACATTTGTTATGAAAAAGCCTTTCTTATATTTATTATTCACCTTTATAGCGCTAGCTTCATTTATAGCTAGCGCTCAAGATTTCTCTACCAAACAAGCAGATAAATATTTTGCAAGAACATATTACGCGAAAGCAATTCCATTATATGAAGAGGTCATCAATTATAAATCCTCTACGGAAGCTATCAGAAATTTAGCCGATGCTTACTACTATACTTTCGATTTTAAAAATGCTGAAAAATGGTACCGTTTTCTTTTAAAGAGAGATCAATCATTCATGGATGATACCCATCTCTTTTATTATTACCAGACCTTAAAAGCTCAAGAAAAATATGAGGTAGCTGATAACCTATTTCAAAATCACTTACTTAAAGCTTCTGAAAAAAACGATTACCTGCAATCCTTAGTTTATCTTGAAAATGTTGAAGCCATTGGCGAACGCTATACCTTGAAAAATTTGAATTTAAATACAGAAAAGTCTGAATTTTTCAGCGGAATTTATCAAGACCAAGTTTTAATTTCTTCCACTAAAGATCAAAAGGGACTTTTTGCTAAAATTTATTATTGGAACAACCTTCCCTATTTAAACCTTTACAGCATTCCTTCAGATAGTTTAGAAACAGAAACTACTTCACTTTTTGCGGAAGAATTAACTACCAAACTACACGAAAGCAACGCTGTTTTTACCAAAGACGGAAAAATGGTTTTCTTCACCCGGAATAATTATTTAAATGGTAAAAAAGAGAAAGACACTGCCAAGGTTACTCAGCTTCAGATTTACAAAGCAGAATTAGAAAATGAAAAATGGACGAATATCACCTTACTTCCCTTCAACCACAAAAACTATTCTTGTGAACATCCCGCATTGAGCAACGATGGCAAAACGCTTTATTTTGCATCCAACAAACCGGGTGGTTTTGGAGGTTTTGATATTTATAAAGTAAATACCGGTGATTTTTCTTCCCCTGAAAATTTAGGAAATCAAATTAACACTGCTAAAAAAGAACAATTTCCGTTTATTGATGCAGAAGGAAACCTATATTTTTCTTCTAACGGCCATCCGGGTTTTGGAATGCTCGATGTATTCATTGCCAAACCTACTACTAACGGATTTCAAAAACCCGATAATGTGGGGATTCCTTTAAATTCGAGTTATGACGATTTTGCTTTTTACATCGATACCCATACCAAAGATGGATTCTTTTCCTCTAACCGACCTTCAGGAAAAGGAAGTGACGATATTTACCAAATTCACGAAACTAAACCTTTACTTATTGAAGATTGCTATCAATTTTTAAAAGGAAAAGTTTTTGACGAAACCACCAAAGAAATTCTTGCGGAGGCTAAAGTTGTTTTGTTTGAAAATGAAATTGCCATCGATAGTTTACTAACCGATACGACGGGCGCTTATTCATTTAAGATTAATTGTAATTCTTCCTTTGAAATTATCGCTAGTAAAGCTGAATATACCAAAGACAGTAAGACGTTCAATACTTCTTCACAACGGAAGAAAGAAAATGTAGCAGATTTATATTTGTTAAGCGAAAAGGTGATTGCCGAACGAAAACAAGAAAAAGTAGAACGCGAAAAAGAACGCTTACAACAGCAAAAAATAGAAGAAGAAAAAGCAAAACAACAACAGGTCAAACAAATCATAAACGACGAACCTAGTATTGTTCAGAAAGGCGAGAAAACCTTTATCAAAACCGAACCTATTTATTTTGATTACGATTTGTGGTACATTCGAAAAGAGTCACGTAAAACCCTGAATAAAGTAATTGCTCTTTTGAATAAGTATCCAAGTATGAAAATTGAAATAGGGACACATACTGATATTCGTGGGAACAACAAATACAATCTAGAGTTATCACAAAAAAGGTCGGATGCTGTGCTGACTTATTTCAACGAAAACGGAATTGATTTAACCCGACTAAAAGCTGTTGGTTACGGAGAAACGCAACCCATTATTCATTGCGAAACCGAAGAATCTTGTACCGAAGAACAACACGAAATTAATAGAAGGTGTGAGTTTGTGATTAAAAGCTTTTATTAATTATACAACTATTGCCATTTCTCAACAGCTTGTAGAAAATCTATTTCGATGGCGGGTTTCCTTTCTTCCAAACGTTTTTTCTGGAAATTTCTTCGGAGAATGTGCTCTATTAAAAAATCTTCCTCTACTTCATCAGGTTTAAACTCTTCCTTTAAAGAAATATTAAAAAGACTTGCAGTCGTATTATACCAAAAGGCACGCCAACCACTTTTCAATTCTTTTACAATATCAAAGGTAGTAGTTCCCGTTTGGCGGTACATTAATTTCACTAGAATTTGTCCTTCCGTTTTAGTCAGTTTTTTTAACTCTTCGGTAAATTCTTCTTCTATATAATTCTGTACCATCTTGGTATATTTTCTTTTTCTTGATTTTGAATCAATTTTATTTAGCCTTTCATTGAGTTCTGTTAATCTTTCCGAAGCTAAAATGGCATAAGGCCAAACATGACGGGTTTTTTTCTGAAGGATTAAATACCGCCTACGCTCTTCCCTATTTTTAAATTTAAAGGGCCCAACCAAAAAAACCTCGTCTAAATCTATGGCTTCCATGACTTCATCATCAATCACCATAAATTGCTTTTGGCTAGAAGAATCTACAAATGTGGAGTCCTGTTCCTTTTTAAACTCTTTGGTCTTTGTAGCCGATTTTGAATTCACTAACTGATGGCGGATTTGGGCCTGAGACCATCCGGTAAACAATACAAATAGTATGAAGAAGATTTTTTTCAACCTTAGTAATTCAATAATTCGCCTATAGATAATCTAAAATCATTCCAAAATTAATCATTCTTTATTCAAATAAATAAGAATTCTTATTTTCGTAGAAATTCTCAAATAAAATTATGTCAAAAAATAGTATCCTAAACGAAAAATCTTTAAAGTTTTTAGAAAAATACCTTAACAATGCCGCGCCAACTGGCTACGAAAGTGAGGGACAAAAACTTTGGATGGATTACCTAAAACCTTATGTAGATGAATTTATCACCGACACTTACGGAACAGCAGTCGGAGTGATCAATCCCGAGGCTAAGTTTAAAGTGGTTATTGAAGGTCACGCCGATGAAATTTCTTGGTACGTGAACTATATTACCGATAACGGATTAATTCACGTGATTAGAAATGGGGGTAGCGACCATATGATCGCGGCTTCTAAACGGGTGAATATTCATACCAAAAACGGAATTGTAAAAGGTGTGTTTGGCTGGCCGGCCATTCATACGCGAGATAAAAGCAATGAAGAACACCCGAAATTAGAAAATATTACTATTGATGTAGGCTGTACTTCTAAAGAAGAAGTGGAAAAATTGGGCGTTCATGTAGGTTGTGTGATCACTTACCCTGATGAGTTTTTTGTACTGAATGAAAACAAATTTGTTTGCCGTGCTTTAGATAATCGGATGGGTGGTTTTATGATTGCTGAAGTGGCCCGACTTTTAAAAGAAAACGGTAAAGAATTAGACTTCGGACTTTATATTACCAATTCAGTACAGGAAGAAATTGGCTTACGCGGTGCGGAAATGATTACGCAACGCATTCAACCGAATATAGCTATTGTGACCGATGTTTGCCACGATACCACTACCCCAATGATTGACAAGAAAAAAGAAGGAGAAACCAAGATTGGTGACGGACCGGTGATTAGTTACGCCCCTGCCGTACAAAACAACCTTCGGGATATGATTATTGGAACAGCCGAGAAAAACAATATTCCTTTTCAACGTTTAGCGGCGAGTAGAATGACAGGAACCGATACTGATGCTTTTGCGTATAGCAATGGCGGAGTGGCTTCTTCTTTAATTTCGCTTCCGTTGCGCTATATGCACACCACGGTAGAAATGGTTCATCGTGATGATGTTGAAAATGTGATTAAATTAATTTACGAAAGTTTACTTCAGATTAAAAATGGGGAAACCTTTAGTTATTTTGAATAAATTTTATTTATATGAAAACACTAAACTACTCTGCACTACAAGTAAAGAGTAGTTTAGTTATAGGTAAATTATTTATGGCTTTTTGGATAAAACCTACTATAGTAGGATCGCCTTTCTTATTTGAGTTATCATCACCATTTCCTTCATCTCCCCCAGTTCCTTGAAGACCTTCCAAATCCTTATGCGTAATGGGTTTATTCCCCGCATAATTATAAGGGGTAAGCTGTGGGAACTTTTCTGCTAAAGGGTCTATACTTATAAACCTTCCTATCCAAGCAGCATAATATTTAGCTCCGTAATAGTAAAATCCTTTCCACCGCGCCAATCTCGCGCCTACACTAAAAACAGCCACTGGCTGTTTTTTTAACGTTCGGCCGCATCACGTTCTTTTCCACAATACCGGTAACGTTTTAACTTTACTTCGCTTTCGTTTTTACCTAATCGGTAAGAAGTTGTCCCAAATGGGTAATATTCTTCGTAAGAAATTACCGCTGCATTTTTATCTGACACTAAACAATCATTACTGAAAAATTAAATTATAAAAAACTATATATTACATTCAAGTATTTGTTATTACTAATTTTTGATCTTTGACCATCCATCAGGGCCCAACTCTATACTATCAAAATCATCATTATCAAAAAAATCACTTTCATAATTGGAACGATCTTGAATTTTCACCCCTAACTCCATTTCCCCAAAAAAATTAACATTAACCCAACCATGAGCAATTATTTGACCATTTGCTAGTACTAAATATACCCATTCTTCATCTGTGTAGATTTCTGTAATTTTTGTATTTCCTTTATTTTTAAAATCAATTCTCTTATAATTCGAATTATTTATATTTACATCATTTTCAAGTTTAAAACCTCCTAAACGTAAAGTATAAACATTCTCCTCGGTTATAATTATGACCCAATCATCATTCTTTTTTGGTATGTAAATGCACTTTAAATTCTCATTTCTCATTTTTTTATTTTTATTTTTTATCTAAATCTATAGAATATTTATACCAGTAATAAAGACCTACATCCGTATAAGTATCTGTCATCCAATTTTCAAAAGGGGAACGACCATTTAAACTTTTGCGCTGGACATAGTGTATAGCAGACTCATGTTTTTGTCTCAAACCATGTATGGTTCCTTCTATTAATAATGTTTCTCCTGCAAACCTTAAAGCTAATCTTCCATATCTAAACATCTTATTTCCTAAACTAGCTCTTGAAAATGAGCTATTTATATTTGATGTTTGTGCTAAAACTGTTTTTTCCATTTGTTCTAGTAAAGCTTGTTGACCTCTTAGAATGGATTTTATTTCAACTCTAGCCTCAACAGCTTTGTCTGATAATACAATAAATTTTTGTGCAGATTTACTACCAGATTCAGCTTTAATTACAAATATATCCCCACCTGCTTGATTCATAAATTGTATAGCTTTTTGATTTCTAATCGCATTCGCTGCCCGTATTTCTTCTTTAGACAATTTCATATTTTCTATTCCTTCAAGACCTAAATCTATTTTAGCCTCATTAAAAAAAGTTCTCCATTGGTTATAACTAATTTCTTGTGCTCCAATAGTATTTATAGATGTTTCGTATTGTAGAGGTAATCTTGCAACTTCACTACCTGCTTTAGTTCCGCTAGCATTAGTCATAAAATAATTCCATCTACTATTTCCTGATTTGAAACCTTCTCGAAGAATCTTTTCACCTGCTTCTATCGAAGTATTATGATATGCCGTAACAGGTGTATCTCCAGTTCCTTGCAACCCTTCCAAATCCTTGGCTGTAACAGGCTTGTTCCCCGCATAATTATAAGGGGTAAGCTGTGGGAACTTTTCTGCTAAAGGGTCTATAGAAATAAACCTTCCAATCCAAGCGGCGTAATATCTGGCTCCGTAATAGTAAAATCCTGTTTCCTCATCTCTTTCTTTTCCGTAGAATATTTTTCTTTGGATTCCACCTTACTTTAGCTATATCCTAAAACAGCAACTTATAGTAACAAATTGAATTATTTTTCATTATCAATCAAATCATCATTATATTTTTTAATTACTTTAAATAATTCATCTCTAGATAAGTTTGATTTAGATGGATTAAGGTGATGAATAGTATAAACCTTTGGGTATGGGTAACAGATATAGAAAATACTATCATATAAAAATGGAGAAAACTCAGTAACACTTTCTAACATTGGTGTATCTCCCGTTAAATATTGTTTTCTTATTAAAATAGAATCATTTTCATTTAAAAGTTCAAAATCAATTGGTGATATATGCTCAAATGCATCTAATTGAAAGAATTTTACGTATAAATTCTTGCTACCCTTAACTTTCTTTTTTCCAATTAATTCATACTTATTAGAAAAACAAGAAATAAGCAGGGTAAAAATCAAAACATAAAATAGATTAAAACGCTTTAGTTTTTTCATACTATTAATTTCTATATCTTATTAAATCTTGTTCAAGAAAAATTAATTTTGCTTTACCTAAATCTTTATAAGATTTAATAGATAAAGGTTTTATTGTATTTAAAATATCAGGAACACCAAAACTACTTGAAGTATAAGGCGAATCAAAATATTTGGGTTGAAAACTCTTATTTTTATAGCGACTATCTGTAAATGTTCCAGGGTAGGCTCTATATACCTCAAGGGATTGTTCAGGAGAGACTGGTTTCGTAACGGCTTCAATTTCATCTCTACTCATACCTTCTACAGTTCTATAAAAACTTATCATATTTGATGGTAAATCCGCTGGTTCGAATGATGACCCTGAAGTTGGGTGAAGGCCTTGCATTTGCTCAAAAGCCATTGAAACATCTTGAAAAATTGCAAGAGCAACTGATTTTCTTTCTTCGAGATTTAATCCGGCTTTAACAAGATACTGCCTTTCTATACCAATTGATAAATTCCCCACTACTATATCTTGCTTATAATTTACGGAATAATAACCTAAATAGATTTGTTCAGAACTGGGTTCATTTTCTAGTTGTTCCCAAAGTTTTTCAACACCAATAAATGGTTCATTTCTACTAGTGTCAGTAAATGCATGAGTATTATCTACCCAACCATAATTTGATGTAAATGAAATTTTTTTATTCAAAATTGCTTCTTCATATTCATCTTTAGGCTGAATATTACTTTTCTTTGAATTTTCTTTATTTTTATTCACATCCCCTTCATTATCTCCTGTCCCTTGCAACCCTTCCAAATCCTTATGCGTAATAGGCTTATTCCCCGCATAATTATAAGGGGTAAGTTGTGGGAATTTCTCCGCTAAAGGATCGACAGAAATAAACCTTCCAATCCAAGCAGCATAATATCTAGCTCCGTAGTAGTAAAATCCTGTTTCCTCATCACGTTCTTTTCCACAATATCGGTAACGTTTTAACTTTACTTCGCTTTCGTTTTTACCTAATCGGTAAGAAGTTGTCCCAAATGGGTAATATTCTTCATAAGAAATTACCGCTGCATTTTTATCTAATTCTAAGCAGGCAGAACCTAAATGATTATCATATTGGTAACGCCAGTTGGTAGTTGGGCTTGAAACTGTGTTTCCATTATCAACAGTTAAAGTTTCTAACTGAAGAAATGACTTTTCATTGTCACTAATGGACAAAGTTTCCCGTTCGGTTTGTATAGTTCCTGAACTGCTTTGTTGCCAAAGCTCCCATTCACCTACGTACAACCTTTCCTTTTTTACGCTTCCGTTTACAATAACTTTACGTACCCTATTGCCACTACTATCGTAACGGTAATAGGCTGTTCCGCCTCCTCCTAGATCGGCTTCTAACAACATATTATTTTCATCCCAAACCATATTGTTTAGATGCGGCATGCTGAGCATATTTCCGGCTTCGTCGTAGGTATAATCGGTCTGTCCACTGGTGTGGCCTATTAATTTATTGCTGTTGGTAGGGTAAAAATATTCCCTTGTCCAATTGGCGTTTTGCGCTAGGTGTTGTATTTGCAGGATATTCCCCAGCTCGTCATAATCATAATTTAAGGTATAATTTCTACAGGCATTAGTTTCTGTATCGGGTACAGGAGTTTGTATAGGGCAATCGCTCGCACCGGGTTGGGTTAAGCCGTTCTGTTCACGCCCTGTCGCTTTTTTAAGGCGATAAAGCGAATCATAGGTATATTTACTTAACGGCTGCACCACTTGGTTACTAAAATAAATGGTTTGTTGGGCATCATCTTGCTGTTGGGTAATATTCCCTACGGCATCAAAAATATAATTGAGGTCTTGCAAGACTTCTTGCCCGTTATTTCTAGTAGTTAATATACGAATAATACGAAAAGTATCCTTATCGTATTCATATTTTGTTTTGCTACCATTGGCATAATAAATATCGGTACGTTGGCCTTTGGCATTGTAAGCTATATTGTTAATGGCCTGTTCTGTAGTTCCGCTGTCCCGTACTTCCACACTTTGGCTCTGCAACATGGCATTCTTGGCGTAGGTATAGGTACACGTGCTGGCATCGGGAGTGGTTTTGCTGGTAGGCCGGTTTAAGGCATCGTAAGTATAGGCAGTGGTATATATTTCTTCTTCTAAGGCAATATCTATACTTATGTCTAACACCTCATCAAAAACTTGAGCAAACTGTCGCGCTTCGGTTTTTAAATTTCCTTTAAAATCGTAATCCAAAAAAAACTGCCGCCCCGCTTGGTCAAACTGCTGGTATACTTGCCCCTTTAAATTGTGACTGCGTGCCTCATCGGCAAGAATACCATATAAGGTTTTTTCTTTTAGTAGTTCCTGGGTTTCATTGGGTGGTTGTACCCATTTTCCTACCGGGCGTTGGGCTTCGTCATATTCCATACGTTGCCGGTAGCCACGGGCATCCCAGCGGTAGGCCGGCTTACCGGCAACATCATGCAAAAACCAGGTCTTCCCACTATCAGGGTTATCAATTAAATTAAAAACGGGATCTTCATCCTCCCCCTTGGGGGGAGCTAGAGGGGGCCTATACTCGGTAGTCATACCCCGGGCATCAATCATTTGTTGTTTATTGCCTTTAATACTTAGCACAAAACGGGTATCGTAATAGACCGGAGAGCCATCGCTGCCATTATCATTCCGCCTTAAAAACATACGTCCCAGTGGGTCTAATTCTAACACGCGTGGTGTATTATAGGCTTGTGCAGCCAACCATGCTGTACGTTCTTCAGGATAGGTAGGTCCAGGTTCATCACCAGAAGGATCAGGACTGCCGCGATCAATATACCATTGGCTGTCTAAAACGGTATCGTTTTGATCAAATTCTTTTTGTTGCCAAGCATTAAATTCTACTTTGGTAAAGGTACCATCATCAAAATCTGTCCGTATCAAACGGTTCAAGGCATCATAAGTCATTTTTATTTTTGTGGCTTCCTGCGGAGTGTTTTCGCTATACTCCAAGCCACTGTCTAAATAGGGTTCGTATTGTACGACCACCAAATCTTTATTGTTTTTAATTTGCCTGCCGGTGACGGCTACCGGCATCACGCCATTTTCTTCTGCTCCAAACTGTACACGCTGCTGTAGTGCTACCCCGAGTCCATCGGTATAGGTTACTTCAGTTAAGGTTTCGTTATTGGCATTGGGATCGTGAATATGGGTTTCCCTTTTTACAGTAGTGACTGAAGCGGGTTTGCCTTCTTCTTCAAACGCGTGCAGGTGATACGTAAAACTTGTACCTGGTACAGCTAGCGAATCGCCTTGTTCATAACCGGGATAGTCAGGATCATCGGGCGCTTTCCCCATAACGGCTAGGGCAATTACCCTATTAAGTGCATCCATTTTTACCGCTCGGCGGTTACCATTGGCATCGGTAATTTGTTGGGGCTGTAAGCTCCAGTAATCGTTACTAACGGAGTTTGTATTACCTATAGGATCTTCCATTTGGGTAATGAGCAAATGGTAAGCATCATAGCTTAATTGGGTGATCCCACCAAAGGCATCATGTTGTTCTATAGGCAAATAAAAGGTATTGGCGTTAAAAACCATTCTTGGCGAAGGCACCCACCACTTGTCCTGAGCAGAGTCGAAGGGATCTTTTACATAACCGCTTTCGGTAAGTGGGTTAGATAGTTCGTTTACATCAATTCGGGTTGTATCTGTATTGTAAATGGTATTGATTAATGCTTCAGTAAAAGCTAATTGATAGGTACGGTAAGGCAATCCATGGGCAGAAATTTCCCCTAAAGGGAGTTCCCCGCTTAAATCTTGACTGTAATAAGTACTCGCATTTTGGCTTTGCAATTGCTTCTCATTACCACTGGAGAAATTATCTTCCGGCGGAATAATAGCGGCACTATCTATTACATTTTTTAAATGCTCGGGACGCCAAGGCGGCAAACTGTTGACAGAGTAAGGTGGGTTACTCGTACGGAATTCCCAAAGGCTTTGTTCTTGTGGTGCCCCAATTCTATAAAAATCTAAGCTATTGGCTTTATTGATAAAACTTGCCTCACTTACCGAGATATAACTCCGCTGCTGTTCTCCAAACCCTTCCCCTTGGGGGGAGCCGGAGGGGGCTTCTCTTCTAGGGTAACCAATTTTTGCAGCTTGCAATACATTGCCATAATCATCAGTCGCTAAAGTTAATTGGTGTTCTATACGCGGATCTGCTGAATCACGCTCATAATGGGTACTTAAGGCTTCCCGTTGATATACCCGAAATATCCCATGTTTATTAATATCCTTTTTCTGAAGGCATTCTGTAAAAAAACTGTTTTCCACCACCTGATAGGGTACACCCACTTCTTCCCCACCCTCAATAGTTCCCCCTTCGGGGGCTAGGGGGCTTTCATAGATTTCCTGCCTTAGCATGCTTCCTTTTACGGCCCGATGGGCTTCCCTAAATTCTTCTGGCGTTAACTCTTGGTATTGTTCTATGGAGAACACTAATGAGGGAAGTTGCCAAGCTTCTGGATCTCCTTTCCAGTATTCTTTTTTATAAGCTTCTTCTAACTTGGTGGTTTTACTGTAATAACCATTATGAAACCAAGTCTTGGTATAAATAGGCGGTGTATGGCTTTCTTCTTCTAAGGCATTACTTCCAACTTCATAAAGGGCCGGAAGGTTAAAGGAATCGTAAGTTTCGCTATCCCACTGTTCTACCATTCCAAAGCCACGAAATTCCCGCTCTACGGGATCAAAATACCCGTGATGGTACGCATAGCGACTTACAAAACGTCTTTCAGTAATTTGCTCAAAAACTTCCACGCGCTCCAGCGTTTGCACAGGGAAAGGAAGTTTGGTAGCCCAAGCATTACCTTCACGTTTATCCCGTAAATAAAACTTGGTAGAAGGGGCATAACTGTATGTACGAAGAGCTCCCATGCTATTATCGGTTTCTTCCAGTAAGTAAGGTTTTTGCCCCATCAAATCGATATAACGTACTTGAAAAGGTTTACTTTTTTCCTCGGGACTACTCCATACCAAACACGCGGTCCCATTTCCAAAAATATCCTGAAGGCTCACATTCTGTAAATTATCCATTCGTGGAAATAGCTCCAATTCTACTCCATCTGCTAGGCTATTTCCCGATTGGTTAAGGTAATAGGTAGTTTTTGTAGCTCCCAAATAAATAACATCGGTGGTCCCGCTACCGTCGGTATCGCCTAAACGAATGCGCTGAGGATCAAAAAGATCGGAACGATCAAAAGTGGGAACTCCTCCCATCATAATTTTGGCTCCAAAGCGTCCATAACCCAAGTTAGGCCAATAACAAAGTGCTCCGTTTTCTACACGAACCAAATCAGATAGTCCATCACCACTCATATCGGCCAAGAAAATATTTTGTTGGGCATTGGCAAATACTACACGGGAGCCATTTTCTTCTTCTAAAGCATTGGCAATATCATGCGGGCGATCATAACCCGGTGGATCGTTATGATAAGGAATCCATTGAATTTTGTCTTGTTCGGTAATCATCATATCGGCCAAGCCATCACCGGTTAAATCTAAAAACCGAACATTGGGATTAGCCTCTGTAAAATTGGGAGCTCCCGTAAATGGGCGAAAATACCCTTTTGTAACTTGTGGTTCCTCTTCTTGATCGGCTTTGAGAGGCCATTCCATAATCCCCTGCATTCCTTGTTGACGAATGACCATTTCTGGTTTTCCATCGCCATCAATATCTTGTAAATTAGAAGGGCCTCCGGGCACCGGGTGATAATTGAGACGTTTTACAGCTCCTAGTTTTAATTGAGCTACTGGGGTTTCTTCCGCAGGATGGTTTTCATAGTAATTAAGGTTTCCTTCATTAGGTTGGTAATACCATGCCTCTCCTTGTTCGGTAATCACTCCCGAGATTCCTTCACCGTATAAATCTATCCATCGGTATTGATTCCCATCGATTCCTGCCGGAAGATTTTTCACCTCTTCCGCATCAAGGGTTTGCACCATTGGATTTACTTGCGCTTGGGTATAGGAAAACTTTAAAGGCGGAATGGTTTCAGTAGTTCCTTCTCTCCATCCCCTTTTGAAAACTTTAGTTAATTGAGAAGCAATAGGATTTTCATCATATTCCAGTTCTAAACTTTTCACCAGAAATGGATTGCCTTCATTTTCTTCGGAAAATTGATGAAATAAAAGTGCCCGATAACACATTCTGTACGTACGAATCTCAAACCCTGCTTTGTAACCTGAAAATGGGTCTTTTCTTACCGGCCAAGTATTTTCTTCAACGGGGGTTGGGTTTTCTTGTGGGTGTTCGCCATAATCAAACACCAATTGAAAATACCACTGGTTATCTGTTTCAAAAGAAGCTGAAGGATACATTACTGAATTTCCATAAAAAATTCGCTTCACATATAATTGGTTGTAAGATTTTCCTTGAACCAATCGGTTTCCCTCCCAACTCTCCTGTCCATTAATATTTTCTTGGTTCTCTCGTTTGTATTCAAATTGAATACAGTTTCCCAAGGCATCGAAACGTTTTTCTATTTTCCATTGAAAAACATTTTTTTGATTGCTGGGGTCAAAAATCCTTGCTTGCGCTGTCTGTCCAAAAACAGAAGTTACATTTTCCTTATCAGTTACCCGCCAATGGCTCACTCCGCTATTTTTATCTTCCCAGCGTTCTATACGGTTATAAAGACCTTCTACCCGTGGACGATATCTAAAAACAATCGCATCGCTTTCTTCCCTTTTATAAACTTCTCCATTTTCATTTAGGATGGGCACTAAATCTTCGGCTCCTGCCAATAGAAATACATCTTCGGGGGTATATCTAGGAAGTCCTTTACTGGTTTTACGGGTAATGGAAGCTATACCTACGTCCCATCCCATTCCAAAAGGACTATTTCCACCTCCTGAATTATAAGAAAGTGAAAGCTCAGGTTGAAATTTATTTCTTGCTTTACTTAGGGGTAAAGGAATGGAAAAAGAAGCGGTACCGGTGACGGGATTAGCAGAAAATTTTTCTCCCATACTACGAATAGCTCCTCCCCCTTTTGGCAATTCTACTGCAGTAGAACTACTTGCTGCAGAAGAACCTGTAAAAGAAGTAGAACTATTATTCTGCATAGTATTATTTGCAGGACTAGCTGTAGATGCTTTTTGGTCTTGGTTAAGGTTATTATTTTGTTTCTCCATTTTCTAAGTTTTTTTTGGTATTCTAAATTCTAGAAGGATGAGGAATCTTTTTCTTCTCAACCAAAAGATTCCTCACTTTCGCTACCGCTTTACTTCTCGAATCCGCCTTCCTTCTCGAATCCGCCTTCCTTCGGCAGGCAAGCTCGAAGAGACACTCTTTAGCAAATCAGTCAAAACCAACCTCCTTGTTAGGTCGAGTGGAGTCGAGACCTCCGTTCCTTATTACTCTTCTTTAAAATTCACCAATAGTAAAATATCTTCTACTTTTTCGGGAACAACTATAGGAGGAACCGTAGAATCACTTGTTTTTCTGAGTGTGATACTTTTCTCCTTTCCTCCTATTGGCGAGGAAGCATAATCAAAAGACGCATAAAGAAGTCCTTTGGTTTTATCATCTTGATTTGTTCCAAAATCCATAGATTGATAACCTGGTAAGTTCTCGGTTTCCCCTAACTTCACATTTACTTGTGGCTCATCAAATTCATTTTCATAGCCTTCTTTGGGTCTGATGAGTACCATCATACTGGTAATTTCCGTAGCTAAACCATTAAATATGTATGGGAACTGTTTATTCGTTATCACAAAACTAGTTTCCATATTGGCTCCTTCTGCAGGATGAAGAAATTGATAGTAGGCATCTGAGAATTGGGACTTTAAACTGATTAATTCTGACCATCCTGCTCCTTCAGAAAAGGCCTGGTTTACATTATCTTTTATATAGTTTTCAGCCGCCTGCTTAAAAGTTCCTGTATTTTCCCTAGCGGTATAATCTATATGTAAGATAACGTCACTAATGGAATCGTAATCAAATTGTTGATATACCGTTGGAAGTTCTAATACCCAATTACTAATAACCCCTGCTCCTTCAAAAGGCAAATAGCGTTCTTGGTTGAAGTTAAATTCAAACAACCCACGGTCTTGATTTCCATTACTGGTACCAATAGTGGTAGAAAGCCCTTGTGAAGGAGAGATTCCCGCACGGAACCTTGCATCATTATTTTGTTCAGCATATTCACCTTCTATTAAGGTTGCCTCTTTACGTACTCTATTTCCGGTAAGGGAAAGACGTGCAGTTACATTTCCATAAGGCCCGGCCACACAAGGAATGGTGATGGCTATAGATTTTATTCGACGTTGGTACTGTCCGGCATAATCCAAATCGAAAATAAACTCTGGAATACTGAATACGGTTTTTCCGGTCTGCTTAAACCTCAATAGAGCGCCCGGATCTACTTCTGCTAAAGAAATATTTTTATTCAATTCAAATAGACGGTCGTTTTGAGCATCATAATTAGTTTGCATGGTTCGCAACTGACGTTCTAGTTTCTCTCCCGATAGTAATCCTTTTTTCAGTCCATTCCAGTGATCTGTGGTGATAAATACAGCATTAGAAGGTCCTTCTACATCCCAAAGTTCAAAATTAAAACATTGTTCTGCTTGTTTTGCTAAACTTAAAGCATCGTTATAAGCACTTCTATAAAGGTTACTTAATTCTGTACGCATCCAGATAAATAAATCCCGATTGGCAAACTGGGCATCAATTACTTGTTGCATTTCTACCGCATTGGATATTTGACGATCGTGTGCGTCTAGGTCTCGTTTCGCCATTTCTATCCTGATTTGCGAAGCATTTATTTGCTCTTCTAATTGAGCAAGTTCTTTCTTGGCCGATTCTGCCTGAAAGGTCCACTCGTCCTGACGTCGTAACCAACCGCCTTTAGTATTTTCAATACCTCCACGACTGCTTGATATACTTGATGAAGTCTGTAGTGCTTGTGCAGCAGCTCTGGATGCCCCTGTAAATACGTGGGTTCCTATTTTGGTTGCGGCGTGAGGGGAACCAAAGGCGCCATTTACTCCGAAAGAAATCTCAGGTATTGTACTTAATGTACCGATTACGAAGCTCAAAGCTCTAGCTGTTTCCAGTTGAGATTTGGACTTTTGCATCGATTTTAGATAATTCTCTTCCTCGGTAATGGTATATTTTCGACTGCGGTAGAATTGCTCCCGATACTTCATATTTTCTCGTTGAGCTTGTAAGACCACAAGAGATTGCTCTGCTTCTTCTACGGCTTTAATTTTTACTTTTCTTACAGCATCCAATACGTATTGCTGTTGTTCTTCACGTAACAGGGAAAGCTCTGCTGCATCGGCTTTTTCTAAAGCTTCTTTTAAAGATTGCCCTAAACCTTTTACTTCAGCGGTAAGTGCCATCGCCCTATCGATGAGGTATCTAAAGCGGTAGTAAGGTAAGGGAGCATTTAATCCTTGGATTACTGAAGCAAGATTTGCCCCTCCAGCTAAAGCAGCAATAATGGCACCCGGATCAATTGGAGGTTCAAATAAAGCCAATGAACGCTCCTCTCCTTCAATGTTAAGACAATGCCTAATTTTATATAGACGATCTTCTACTTTATCCCAATATTCATTTAATTGCGTATTGGGCAATACACAAAAATAACCTAGTGTATTTATAGAAGAAGCAGCTTGATTAAATTGATCTCCGGCAGGATTAAAAGGTTCTGGATTGGGGGCTTGGAAGATACCTATTTGGTTGTAATTATTCCGAATACCGGAAAAGTTGGATACAGCAGGTTGCGCTCCTCCTAAAACAGCTGTACTTTGTAAGGTACCGGATTGAGCAACTTGCAGATTAAGGGATCTTCTATTATCACTTAATTGATGTACCGGACTTTGACGCAGGTGAAAAGAAGCAGGTTGCCAAGTTGTGGTATTAAAACTTATATCATTATTAATGGTGTTTAATGACACTCCATCTGCAATCCTTTCTAAGGTGGAAAAATGAGGAATAGTCGGATCGATAAGTTGCCCAATATTTTTAACACTTTGTGATGGAGCAGGTAATTTTTCTGGACGTTTACCTAAAATTCTCCAAGCAAGCATGTACAATTGAAAAGCTTCATTAATCGATTCTATACTATCTTGTGTAAATAATTGATCTGCCCAAGCTAACAGGTTTTCAATATATACCATAATTACCCGACGCATGTAAGTAGATACACGAAACCTACCGATGAGGTGTGGATTAAATGGATTTTTCTCCCATTGTTTGACGAGTTTTTCTAAATTTTCATCATTCCCCTGTGTGAATTCTAAGAATTCTTGTTCGGTATCAATTTTAGAAAATTCATATAAAGGTTTTATCTTCCAAAAACGCTCCGGGGTTTTACCTTCTGATTCGGTAGGATCAAAAATATAATGGAGCCACTGTTGTGCTTCTGCAAACCTAAAGTTGGCCGTAAGCAATTGGGCTACTGCCATAGGGATATGATAAAACAATTCCCAATTATACACACTATAAGCACCAAAAGAAGAAAAATCAATATTTTCTACCGGGTATTTTGGGATGACTTTATCGGAAGGATTATAGGTTGCCGCAAAATCAAAATCACTTTGTGCCAACTGTCGTTTTAAATTTTCCTGAATAGGTTGATAAATACCTTCTAACCCATAGCGGTTGACTTCCCTGTAAAAATCATCGGCATAAGGATGGTAATGAGTATAAAAACGATGACTTGGTTGATTAACGGTTTCTTCTTCAGGTTCTTCAGGATTATGGGGCTCCAAAACAATGGGATCATGAGGGCCTATAGGTCTTAAAGGTGGATATCCTGGATATCCTGGATCTCCTGGATCTTCAGGAAAGTCGGGATCAGGATGATCTACCACAATGGTGGTTTGCTCATCTGCAGCACCAAAATAAGTATCTGTTAAACTGCTCCCCATAGGTTGGGCTAATACCGTTTCGGTAAGATTACTTGGACCGGTTGGAAGAGACTGGTTCACAATAATCCCTAGGCTACTCATAGAAGTACTTCCCAAAGCGGTTGTATTTTCCAGACTAAAAGCTTGACGGGTTAAACCATTCACTTCTTCTGCAACAGGTACACCTACTTCCGGATTTACAAAAAAGCTATGCTTTTCATCTCCATAAAAGAACGCGTAATCTGAAGCTAAAGCATCTTTCGGAAATTGTTGAGGTAAAGTGGCCGATGCAGGAGTTTCAGAAGTTATTAAGCGTGAAAACTCAGGATAATTCGCAGCATTATACCTGCTAACGTCTTCTTCTTGCATAAACTTATTTTTCATAAAATAAGGATCGGCATAGGGCAATAATTCTCTATTAGGATCGACATCTAACTCTATCATTTTCGGTTGGGAATTACTATTGTAAAACCGTAAAGATTTATTCATCATATATGATGAACTATTGGAATCACTATTTATATAATAGCCTGATTTAAATAGAAGATCACCTTCATTAGAAATTTTAGTATTAAAAATAAAATTACGCTTACTGCTTAATACTTCAAAATCTGAAGGCTGGGTTTTAAACGTTTCTTTGGTGATTTTCTTAGGCTGCCATTGTCCCCGAAATTCTGTGGACCAAGCTATTCTTATCTCATAGTATTTATTAGGTTGCGGTGGCGTTCCCGAATAGGTATTTTTATTTCCTCCTGAGCTAACGTCCATAGAAGCTTCTACTTCTCCGCCTCCATCTCCTTTTTCAATAAAAATAGGCCAAAACAGCCATAATTTTCCTGCATATTTTGTAGGGATAAGGTAATCTCCTTCTATTTCTAATGGCAGTTCTTCCCAAGGGGTAAAATAAGCATCGTCAACCCATTTACGGTAATAATAGGTATGCGGTTCATTCTTCGTTCTGGCAAAAATATGTACTGTATCGGTTAAGTAGCCATTTTCATAATTATCATCTTCATATTCTTCTTCATGATAAATTTGGCAAATCTCCATATCGGCAATTTCATGAAGACCTTTTAAATAGTTGGATACGGCCCGTCGAGCATTTTCATCGGTGACATCATTTTGAGAGATTTCTTCTACAAAAGATTGGTAAAGCTGGGTTTGGTCATCCCGGGTTTCAGGCAACAACCAATTTTCCGGATAGAGAAAAACTTTTCTATTGGCTTCCCATACCCTATAATTTTTGCGCCATACCCATTCTTTAACTGCCGGAGCAGGGATTTCAAAAGTTGTTGTATCACTAAGACGCTCTATACCTAATAAGCTTCGCTGAACCAGCATTTGAATAGCCGATAATGCTTGCTTTACCCTTGAGGTTAAGGAACATGAACTTTTTTGGATATCGACCAATAGAAAATCGGCCAAGCCTTCTTTGCTCTTTTCAAACAACTCACCATCTAATACAGATGTTTGACGCACTACATAACCTACCAAAGCATCCCTCAGACTTTCCCGTAAATAATCATTTGCTTGAATTAGTTTTTTACGGTCACTTTCGGTTTTTAGTTGTTTTCGTACGGTTTGTTGAATACCTATAGAATCAGCTTTATGAAGATTTTCTTTATTCCATCGTTGTACTACTGAAGGGAAAGCATCAAGCTTACCTGCTACTTGAAAAGCTTGGTAAAGCTGATAGAGCCAAGTAGAACCTAACCAATAAGCATCACTGAAATTAAAACTAATAGTAAGATGTTGAATTTGGTCAATTCTCCATGTAGAAATAATTTCTAAACGTTCTTGAATATTTTGTTCTCCAGCTAATTCTCCTATTTGTATTTGCAATAACATTAATACTAATTCTGACTGATGGAGTGCTAGGTATTTTTCTACTTGTTGCAGTCTCCATACTTCCAGTAAACCTTTTATCATTGCATCTTCTTCAGGATCAGGTTGGCCGGTTAATGGTAGTTTAGCTGGCTGCGGCCAACCATTTGGAATTTGATTATAAAACAGTTGGTAATACTTATCTATATTCGGGAACTTTGATAAAAAGACTACATTTTTAAATATTAACTGAAAAGCACTATATATTTGAGGATAATTGGAAGGATTTATAGTATCTTCCTCCTCCACAAAACCCCTATCGGTAAAAATATCTATTACAGGAGTAGTTGAATCTTGTGGTATGGTTAAGTAGCTAGCTTTTGTTAATAGTTCATTTTGAAGCGGTGCTACATTAGGATAGTCTTTAATGAAATGCGAAACAAAACTTTCTACCGCAAATTGTTGCAAATAATTGGAAAATACGGTATCCATTAACGAAGGTTCTCCTGCAGATGTTTGTTGAGCATCAGCGAATACTTTATAAATATAGTGAATACGATCTTGAGGATCTTTTAAATAGGGTTCTGTGGCATAAATCTCTATTACGCGACTTTGAAATTCTCCTAAATTTATATTCGTGGCACTTAGCAAATCAAAATCATACCACCAATCAAGCAATTGAGACTCAACTTCTTCATCATATTCTCCTTTAATAATTAAATCTATATGATCTAAATCATCGGTTTGTACTTCACTAATCGTTTGGGTTTTCAATAAAAAGTGAATTCCCGAAGCGGTATTTTTTAACCCCAATAATTTAGTTTCCCAAGTTTCTTTTAATAACTTTCTTAATTCTATTAAAAACTCTGTTTGTTTTGCTTCTGGTAAGATAGGCTCTAAACTTCTATCGGTAAATAAGTACAAAAGTTCATCTACCTTAAAATTGGAACGATGAAGTCGCTCCATAAATTCAACAAAATCTAGAAGATCCAGTAAATTATCATAGTTGTTTTCCAGAGGAGGTTGTTCAATATCATTAAATTTACCCCATAACACCACCAATTCATTTATCTCTAGATTTAAAGCATTAGCTAATTCCACATAGGCATATAATTGAGAATAGCGTTTTAGGCTAAGGTTTAATTGATAGTTATCATCACCTAACCAATTCGAATTTACTAATTCATCTAGATTATTTATTTGTAAAGAAGCTCTTACTACACCTTTCATGGCTAGTAAAGACTTGGGAGTTTCAATTTCTGTTCGTTCCCCGTTTAGTTGAAGACCTTCCAGTTCTGCATCGGTATAATTATAGCCTAATTCGGGGTTCTTATAAATCTGTTCAAACTGTGTAAGGGTATCTTCAGCTAAACTATTGGTATTGAGCACCGTCAACCAACTTAACACATCATTGAATTGTATTTTTAATTTTTCAGAAAGTTTTTGTTGCAAACTTAAGTTGTGAAGAGCTTGGGTAAGTTCATCTGTATTTGCACTATCAATCGCATTTAACAAGTTGTTGCCCCTAATGTAGTGGTCACTTAACGTTAAATTCCAATCTAGAGTAGAAGAAAGTTTTTCAAGATAATATAATCGTTGATAGAAGTTAGCAATATTGTTAATTCTTGCACTTTCTAAAGAACATCCATCCCCTGTATAGGTAATTGAATAAGTTCGGTCTCCACTGGCTTTATAAGGATTTAAAGTTGCTGTTTGAAGTAATTTTTTAAACCTATCAAAAGAAAGCCCTACATGGTCTATTAATTTTTCTATTAATAAGCTTCCACTACTTTCAAATATACCACTAACACTTCCCTCCACTCCATAAGTTTGTGATAAATCAAAAGCATCCATCTTAAGACGGGACCAATTACCAACACTTAACTCTAAGCCAGTCATTGTTCTTATGATTTGAAGCTCTTCGCTTGAACCATCACCTCCTTGTTTTGGAAACTTCCAAGCAATTTCGTTACGGGAAGTATCTGCTATAGGCAATTGCAAATACGCAGAAGTAGCATAGTAATCAAACGGAAGCACCCAAGGAAAAACTTGATCTATCAAACTTTGATTGACCTCATTTGTTGGTGGGTATTGTGGAGTAATTCTTAACTCTGCTGCGGTTTTGGCAGTTTGTCTATTGGAAGGAAAATTATGATCAACCAGCTTACATAAAAGTTCATTGATAATATCTATGGAAGGGAGTACTACATTAGTATTGTCACAGGTAAGATCTATTTTAGGCATATCCCCACGTCTTGGAGAACTTAAGCCTTCGTAGGTTTGTGTGAGTAATTCGTATAAATTGATGCCATTAGTTTCAATTTCTTGACAAAATTGTAGTAAGTCTACCAGATATGCAGCAGGGCCAAATACAGATTTACAATGTTCACAAGCACAATAATCAGTTTCTCCCAATAAACTTTCTATATTGGGAAAAATTTGCCTAAGGCTGGTATTATCTGTATTAATCACATTTCCTCTAATCACACTGAATTCAGAAGCATTAAGCCCTTGATGATATTTACCTAAAAAATTAATAGAACGAGCAGTAACTTCTCTCGCGGTATTATATAATTGACTTGCTGTTCTATGATCTAACACATCACTCACATTGCTAAAAAATAATTGTGCAGGGGTTTGTGCAATCTGAGGTGCACTTCTATAATCTTTGGCAACTAATGCACTGGTTACCCTTGCGCGATTACCTCTAGGAGCAATGGAATGAAAGCGTTGAACTCTTAATAAGTTATCTGTAAATTCTTCAGGATCGGTGATGCCTTCTAACGCATTGGGGTTATCACTTAAATATTGATGGATAGAAATTTTATCCAATTCAAAATCGGTATTATTACTAAAGAATACTCCAAAATCTTGTTGGGAAGGAAAACTTGGATTTTCTTTAATTCTGACATACATATATAAAGTTGGATAGCTTTCTTCGATACGCTCACTAATCCATCTAGCATAATTATTACGTTTTTCAGTGCTATTTTTTCCTTTAATAAAAGAAGGAACTGTACTTCCTGAATCAAGTATATCTTGCTTTAAATCAGCTTCATTTAGTAGCACTAAATCTTCTGGACCGGATAAAGAGGAGTGTGAACTTTTGATGTGCTGCATTAAATCCATATTCACAGCGGTCACCGCTCCCATTTGTGATATCAATTTTAAACCTTGTTGATAGGTATCAAAATCGGCATCACTATCTATCTGGCTCCAAAATTCTTTCGCATTATTTTGATATTGTTTCTGTAAGGTAAAAAATTTAGACTTTACATTTTGAGATGCCCCACTAAAACCGGCTAAGTCAATAAAATTATTTATTTTGCTATCTGGAGCAGAAGATAATAAATTATCAACCTCACTTTTAAAATCGTTATACAGATAAGTAGTAAATTGATCTTCATCAAAAGATTCAGGAATAATTTTTCGCTTTTTAGCTGTTTTTAGAGCATCTATCGCTTCATTAGCTTCTTTATAAAGAAAGTTTTTTTTCTTAAAAGCACTATTTGACCTTATTAACGCATAATAGCCTTGTATGTGACTTTCATTAGCAGTAAAAGTTTTAGCTTGTGCGTATGCGCGAATCCAAGCAGAGGGAAAATTAGAAGCTTCTGAAAAATTTTCAATATCCTGTTCTTTTACTTGATCCCAATCAAAACTAGCTAAGTTCTTATTAAACCATTCTTCTAATTGCTCAAATTCATTAATTCCCACCAATCTTTCTTTAGTGGTAATCATATTAATCACCTGATGCTTTGCAGCCCCCATAATTAATGGGGAGCGCTGCTTAACTCCAGGATGGGAAACTTCAATTAGTAAGCTAAGTTTTTTGCTATTGATATTTTCAGAAGGCTCATAATAAATGGTGTAATTCCCTTTTTCATCGGTAATTGTCTCTCCAATAATAGTTTCTTCACCAAGATAAGACCTAAAAGCTTTAACCGTATATTCTTGAGCCGGCTCCCGTTGGGCAGTAAGTATTTTACCTCTTATAGTATTGGAGACTGAAGTATTAACTTCTAAAGTAGCCTTATTTGTAGTTCTCCCTGCACAAGGACTAACAATTATACAGTCATATCCCCCTGCATCTTCTAAACCAACATTGTTAATTGTTAACGTAGGTTCTATAGCTCCCTCTATGTTTTCTTCATCTTTTCGCCACTGGTATTGAAGTTCCTGCCCTTGTACGGAAACACTAAAATTAACTGTACGACCAATTTCTACATTTTTAGACTGAGGTTGTGTTTCAATTATAGGTATGTTAACAAGTGCCATAACCCTGTTAGAGACTACAGATTGCATATTAGGTTCATTATATTTATAATAAATAATAGCAACAACTTCTAGCTCAGGATTAATTGCAGTAAGTTCAAAACTGTAACTGTTACCATAATTGGCTTGTGTTACATTATCAGTTCTATACCACTCATATCTTACATTTTTAATATTGGGCTGTACATTAAATGTAGCCAGGTCTCCGGAACAACCTACAAAATCTTTGGGTTGCTCAATAATTTCTAGGGTGGGTGGATTAGGGTTGTTTACATAAATATTATGAAGATTAACCACATAGTCTGCCAAAAAATCAGTATCCTGAGCAATTGAACTAACAAAATCTTTCGCAAAATTTGCCACTTCAATATTCTGAAACTCTTGAAAGCTAAGTTCACGGGCTTGATAAAAATTAGCAATTATTTCCCCATTATATATATCATTATCCACGGAAAATTCTTCCCAACTATTTAACTCATTGGCTTTACTCTTTATATATTCACAAAATGCCAAGATAAATGGAGTGTCAGACGCAAAGTTGGAAATTTCACTTTCCAATCGCCCTGGATTAGCTAGACGTTCTGAAAATTGCTCAAAAGTTGTGATGTCAAGATTTGTTTCATAGGTCTCTTTGAGGGCTTGAAGAACAGATTGATAATCTGGGATAAAATAAGCAAAAAATCCATCCCAGGTAGGTTGTGAATCAGCCATAGTACGATAAGGTTTATAATTTATAAAAGTTTTTACAATTACTAACGCAGCAATCCCTACCTACATATACTTAAGAATGCTTTTATGGGTACTTCATCAATCTACCCAACCAAAATTAAATCTCTACTATAAGGAATATATTCTAAAACTTACACGTGGGGTGTGTATGATCTAATTTATAGAAATGAATTTTTAAATTCAATACTGCTTAAAGTTAGATAAAAATATTCAACAGTACAAAATATAATTAAATATTTATACATTTAAAATATTCAACATACTCACTATGAATATAATAACGGAATAAAATATTATGCATATAACCCGTAATGCATTTGAAAAAAGTTATGCAAAGGGTCAATTTCAGCTTCATCCCTCCCACTCTTCTTCTACCTTTCTTCGACCATCCTTCGGTAAAAGTTCCATTTTACCGAAACCCACCCGAACAAGACCCGAACGAGACCCGAACAAAACCCCTATAAAATCAATAAAAATTGACAATTAATGACAATTAATGACAATTATGGACAAAAGTGGACATTTAAAGACAATTACAGACAATAATGGACAATTGCAGACATCTGTTTGGAGGATAACCCTAACAGCCCCTACTTTAAGCATATTAACCTTAATTTTATATGATAGACTATTTAATTTTGTACGTATATCTATAAATAAATGCAAACGGCTTGTGATAAAGAAAATCATTAAGATTTTTCTATTGAGAAAAGTAAGGTAATTTCGATTTAAGAAAATCCCAGAGACTGAGTGAAATCTTTGTAAAGTATTTTATTCGATACAAATTTTCCATGAAAATTCACTCAATACCAAAAATGCTTGTAAAAACTTTTATATCAAACTCACATAAATAATGAAATCAAAGGAGACAAAATCAATTCAACAAAAGTTTAAAAAGTCTTAATTAGTACGGTTTTATTAAAACATTCACTTTTTATTATACCTATTCCACTTTATTCTTAGCTACATTTATAGGCATTTTTAATTTTCCTATGAACCTGACCGCCGAAAAAATTGAAAAAATAACGCAACAGCCGGAAGAATTTGCGGCCCTAGCGAATTTGGTTTATGTAAAAGACCATCAACTAAGCATTCAGCGCCATAAACACGGCCGCGGTTTTTACTATACCAACAAAGAAAAAAGAAAAATTACCGATAAGCCTTCTCTAGAACGAATAAAAAAATTGGTGATTCCCCCGGCTTGGAAAGAGGTAAGGATTACCCATTTAGAGAACGGGCATTTACAAGTGGTAGGCCGGGACACCAAAAACCGAAAAGTTTACCGTTATCACGATTTATGGTCCAAATTTAAAAACCAAACCAAGTTCTTTAAAATGGCTTCGTTTGGTGAGAAATTACCCGAAATAAGAAAACAAGTCGATAAAGACCTAGAACTGGAAGGAATGCCCAAACAAAAAGTCTTGGCCTTGGTCGTACGCTTAATGGAAGAAACCCATATTAGAATTGGTAATCATTATTACGCCAAAAACAACCAAACTTACGGACTTTCTACCCTTCGCTCCCGCCATGTAAATATGAGTCAAGATATTCTCACTTTCAATTTTATTGGTAAAAAGGGAAAAGAACATCATATTGAAGTCACCGACCAAGATTTAATTGAATTGGTGAACGAATGTGAAGAAATTCCGGGTTGGGAGCTTTTTAAATACTATGATGAAAACGGTGATAAAGATTGTATCGATAGCGGAATGATTAACGAATACATTCAAAATATATGTGGCGAATATTATTCAGCCAAAGATTTTAGGACGTGGGCGGCCACTAAAATTTATTTTGAAGCACTGCGCGATTTGGGTTATGTAGAAGAAGAAAAAGAACAAGATAAAAATATTATATCAGCTTTAGATGAAGCGGCAGAAGCGTTGGGAAATACCAGAACGGTGTGCAGAAATTATTACGTTCACCCCGTGATTACCGAATATTACCAGAACGGAAAAATCCAGGAATACTTTGATAAGGTAGATGAAAAATCTGCCGGAACGTCTTCTCCTGTATTTTCTCATACCGAAAAAGTCATCTTGGAGCTGATGGAAAATTTTCGAATTAATTTAAAAGAAGAAAAGTCATGAAAAATTTACTACTCGTATTATCAATTACTTTTAGCAGTTTATTGGCTGCACAAGAACCTATTCAATTAACAGATTCAGAAAAACCTGTCAATTCAGGTTATGTAGTGGTGGTCACCGCTGATAGGAATTTACCTAAAGTACAGGAACAATACGATATTTTTGAAAACGGAAGAAAGTTTTTTGCTAAACGCAACATTCAACCTTATTTAGTGACCCCAGAAAGCGTGCAATCCTTTTTTAAGGAGGAAAATGACCGGTTAATGAAGTTTGGGGATTACAAAAACTACAGCAAGCAGATACCGATTTCTTGGTGATTGTTTTAGATGAAAAATACAATACGAAATACCGGTCTGAAACCCCCATTACCCCCCTTGAGATAAGTGAAGTTATGGAGTAATACTATTATTTCGAATGATTTTAGACGAGCGATAGCGAGGCTAAAATTGTATCGAGAAGTAGTTCAGTAGACAGGAAACTAGAGGTTAGAGACTAGAATCTAGAAGTTGGATATTTGTTATTCAGCATTCAGTATACATTATTCAGTAGATAGGAAGCGTCACTTCGAGTATTTTAGACAAGCGATAGTGCGGATAAAATCGTATCGAGAAGGAATTCAGTATACAGTAGACAGGAAGCTAGAGGTTAGAGAATGTTTTTTTAATGAGTAATATAGAATGAAGAATTAACAATGTTAAATTTAGATTTTGAAGTTTAAAATTTCAAACCCGGCATACTTTTCATGAGCGTAGAAAATCAAGCAATACCTTAAGCGTTGGAGTGCAACGAAGGTCTGCATCCGACGACCGTAAGGGAGAGGAATGCACTGCGAAGCGTTTGCCATCCGCAGGCTAAAGGTGTTGCGCCAGATTTTCAAGCTTAGGAAAATAAGCCTAGACTCCTGCCTACCGGCAGGCATGTTTGATTCTTTTGGGCAATGCAAAAGAATAAAACACAATTTGAGATTTGAAATTGGGTACTTGTTATTGATTATTCTTTATTCAATATTCAGTGTTCAGTTCGCAGTATTTTTCGATTTCAAATGTGGTTTGACAAAAAGAATTATAGTATCGTTTCTTTTTATTATCCCCTCTTCTTTTTCCATGGATAAAAAAGAAGCAAAAAATCTAGGCTGACGAGAAAAGCATAAGAAAATACTACGCTACCCTCCTCCACAGATAAAAAGAACTCCCTACGGTCAAACAGCTTTTTATCTTTTCCCCCTCGCTGCTAGCTTGATTTTTAACACTTTCCCCGATAGGCCGTTTCTATACGATACGTTTTCAATTTCAACTTCATTTTCATAACCGTCACTTCCAGTAATTTTAGATAGTAATAGCGAGAATGAAATTGTATTGAGAAGAATGGTTATTGGTTAGTTGGAGTTTGGAATTTATTAGTAAAGTGAAGAAAACAAGATTCTAGAAACTAGATATTAGAGGCTAGACTTCATTTTTCATTGGTCACCCTGAACCTGTCCAAGTTGTTATTTTCACAATAGCGAAGCTCCAACTAGTTTGGGCGGGTATTACATAGTAAATTAGTTATCAAGTGTATACCACATACTGTTAGCAACTTGCCTCCGACAAGTAAGGGACAACGGAAAGGAAAGCATGGCAACATATTTAACCTATTATCATAAACCTATGGCTAGGAAGTAAATAAGTTTTAAAGGTTAATGTCTTCCGCTAAGGGACTTCATTTTAATAGCTAATAATTTTTCAATAACATTTAATGCACCCTTATAAATTTCATTCATATAAACTTAAGACCTCTTGGTATTTATTTTATTGAAAAAGTTTCAAAAAATATTAAATATGAGTGAAAGTAAAACGCTTAATAAATGGATAATGTTTATTAAAGTCTATAATAGAACTTTCAAGAAGTAATGGAGCATTTTGATCAACTGTATTGATTAAATCATCACGTAACTCATTATAACTATCTGTTTCGAAAGCTCCGAGATGTTTAAATTTATTTTCCTCATCTTTAAGCCATTTCTCGAATGGCTTGGCTAGCTTTTTATAACAACCTAAAGGCAAAGCTATTAAAAACATAACTGTTAATACCTCACTTTCCTCTGAGGCATCTGTATAATTAAAATCCTCGTGTGCCTTAATGACCCGGTATATGTTTACAAAACGTTTTAAAGCTCTGGGATTACTTCCTAAAATACCGGACATACACTGTAAAAGGACTATTTCTTTTTCTGAGAATTTTAAAGCTTCTATGGTTTCTTTTATAATAATTGACTTTTCAACAGTTAACTGTTGGTCCACGTCTCCACCTTCTATATCAAGATCATTCTCAACATTATCTGTATTGATTTCTTTTTCGTCTTCATCTGTATACTCTATAGGTTCTTCCATAGATTTTATTTGAGGGTGAGACTCTGCTAAATTTTTAAGCATATGCTTTACATTATCATCAGTAGCTGACTTTAATTGAAAAGGTACTTGAAATATCTTCTCTAAATAGCCTGAAGGTTCTATAGCTTCATTATCAGGTAAATTTTTATTACCAAATTGCAATTCATATTTCTTACTTAATGCATTTTTAACCCATCGTGGGTCAACACCAACCACTACAATAAATAATGGATAAGCCATCAATAAATTAACCGCTTCGAGTACTTGTACCACTCGATCGTCTGAACAACGATCTAAGTCGTCTATGTATAAAATAATGCGCTCAAGTGGTCTGCTAAAGTACTTTTTAAATTCTTCAGACTCTCCGGAATTGTTAATCTCATCTTGGTGACCACTAAACAACTCACTTAGTATTTCAAAATCTTTTCTGATAATCGATACAATACCTAAATGCTTTTTATAATCATCACTTGAGGACCGCTTTTCTATAAAGGTAAAAAGTGCCTCAGTAGTAAGAGTATGTTTTAACTTATACTCTATTTCTAACTTTGACTGTTTGGCTTTATTAATTTGATCATTAATAACCTGTATTTCCTCTTTATAGTTTTCTATTTCAAATTCTATAGTTTTTCCTTGCTGTTTAAATTTAAATAGAGCTTCTTTCTTTTTTAATTCGTAATCTTCCTTTATTTTCCAAAATTTAGAAATCAAAGGTTGTAAATGATTAACCGTTTTATAATTCCTATAGATAAAAGCACCTATAATTGAAATCAAATAAAGCAACTTATCAGGAAAAGTAAAATCTAATCTACCTAATACAGGAATGAAAAAGAACAATGCTATTTTGATTAAAAAAATTATAAGAATAATTATACATAACCAAAATAAGTTTTTTAAAGCCCGTGGTCCTTTCAAGAACATCTTATAGAAAGTACGTTTAGAATTTATTCTTTGATAGAGACCAATAGGATTTTGCCAATATTCTTTGGGTACAATATTGTCTAACTGCTCTTCTGTTTTTATATAGGATTCATTGCTAGATAAAGCATCCTCTATTTTATTTTTTATATGAAAAGAATTATCAAGATTCTTCAAAACCGTTTTTATCGACCTGCTTTTAATTTGATTGATCTTTTGTTTAAGCGCCTTCTCAATTTTAGTCTTTTCGCCCTCTAAAACCTTTATTTTATTATTTATGCTGTGTTTTCGATGTTCTAAATGACTAATCTCTTCTTGTGCAATATTGAGTTTCTGATTTAATGCCTTTGCTATATCATCTATTTTACCCTTCGCTTTACTATCATTGGTAATATATTCTTGTAAACCCTCAAAAATTTTTGTTATCATACCGGCCCATAAGTTGGCATCCATATAGGACCAAGCATTAAAATGTACATGGGCAATGCCATTGCAATAAACCTGCTCTGTAGTGCTAACGCTAGAAAGTTTATCTATACGCTCTTTTAACTTGCGCATAAAAAAACTTTTACCAGATCCCCACTTGCCCAAAAGCGCTATGGCAAGTGGTGGATTAAAACTTTTTGCAGACATTACCTTAGCAAAAGCATTGATATCTTTGGATATGTCTAAATAATCGGTTCCAGAATCCACATCGCTCAATAAACCTGGAATGGTTATTATTCTTTCAGCTGCCCTACTTAATTCCTCATTTTTTTCATTTATATCTTCAGGCTTCCTTTTCTCAGCTAAACCCTTAATAATATTTGGCAAATTTGGATAAGCATCAAAAACTTCTATCAAGATAGTTTCTATATCATCATTACTTACCGTTTGAAATGTTCTTCTATATTTACCTAAGTGTTCAATATCTATGTTATTAAACCGGTACCAATTAACATCAAGATTATGTCCATCTAATTTGTTTTCCTTAATAACCCCTATTGCTTTAATCCTTAGATAGCTTACCTCTCCATAAGCATAAGTTGACTTTATAAAAATTAAATCTCCTTCTTTAGCATTATTTACTACCTTAGTATCATTAAACTCATGGCCATTTTCCCATATATTTTGCTCTAGGAAACGAGGCATTTGATCTTCATTGCCCCATAGATGTCCAGCTAGAAAAAAGTTTCTATTTCCAATTATTGATACTATGTCTTTTGAATCTTTATCTAATTTTTCAAATAGATTTAATTTAGGATTTATAGATCTATAAAATTCTTTACCTTCTTCATTATCGGGTATTGAGATGTAGAAATTAGCATATTGCGATAATTCTGCTATTACTTCTAAGGTTATTTTATAACTCTCCTCTAAAGTAAGTCCTCCAGTACCTGTACCCATAAGTGGTACCCAAATACTTCTTCGGGCTAAATCTTTAATGTGCCTTTTTAAACCATCAAAAAGATTTTTATTTAGATTTTTAGCCGTTGGATTATTACCTACAGTTACTATAAAAAGTATAGGCTTTTTCTTTTCTTTTTGAAGTAGATAGAAACCACGACTTAATTCTTTAATATTTATATCAGAATGTTGATACCCATACGCTTTTAAAACAAGCTGGTTTAATTCTCCCTGGTTGCCATTACTATCAATTGATACTATAGCACAATCACACTCATTTGGTGGATAATTTAAATGAACTTTAAAAGTTGATGGGTTTTCCATTTTTTAGATTATTCTATGATTTCAAAACATTTTATATACTTTAACCTCAAACAATTTCTAGGTTCAAATTCAACAAAATAAATATCCCCTTGCTTAAACCCCACTTATAAAAGTGGTAATAAAGTCTTGTATTTTGTTGGTGATTCGGGTGCTTATGCTTTCTCGTTGTAAGACACTCGGTTGTTTTTCTAAGGCATCGATTACTTCATCTTCTGTTGCCATTCTACCGGTAAAGAGGTAATCGTTAATGATTTCTTCTACTTTGTCCTGATCTAAACTTTCTTTTAGGGTTAACTCACTCATGGCTTTTTTGGTCTCTTCTTTCCAAAAACGGTTAAACTCCTCTTCTACATCATCGTCATTTTCTAATGCCGGCAAGTTGTTTAATATGAATTTTTGAATGAGCTCCTTCTTGCTTCTTAGTTCAGTTTCACCGACAACCATATCGATGATTTCTTTTTCTTTTTTAGGCTGATCTTTTATCGGTGCATTTTTCAATTCAGCCAGAAGTTTCATAATATAGGCAACATTTACCTCATCACGATGTATCAACTCTAATTCAAAATCTATTTCATCTAAAATAGAAACATTCTCTTTTTGCGTATCACTTTTTATTTTATCATAGAGATCAAGGTATTTACTCGAATAATCAGCAAATTCTTGTTCTTCCATATAAATATCTTCAAAATCAAAATCGGTAAAGGTGGATAAGATATTTTTTACTCGCATCAACTCCCGAAATGCCTTGGCAAATAATAACTCCTCTTCTTCAGTTTGAAGATCGTTTACGCTATTTACGGTTGGCGTAATTGCCATTAACTTCTTATAAGCTTCATTAAACTGAAGTACATACTCTTCATAGGGAGCAACTAATATGGTTTCTTTAGCATTTTTATCTGAAAATAAACCAATTGCCTCATCGGTCGCCTTTTTAAGGTTTCTAAAAGCTAAAATATTCCCTTGTGATTTCTTTTCGTTTAGTATTCTGTTAGTGCGGGAAAAAGCCTGGATAAGCCCGTGATACTTTAGATTTTTATCGACATATAAGGTATTTAGTGTTTTACTATCAAAACCGGTTAAAAACATATTCACCACTAACAAAATATCGATTTGCCGATTACGAACTCGTTTAGAAATATCTTTTTTATAGTTGAGAAACGCATTTCCATCTTTCATGGAATGCCTTGTATTGAATAACTTATTATAATCTTCAATATAGTGATCTAATTTATCTCGATGCGGGATTTTATAAGCCGCTTGTGGTTCAGCAGCCATACTAAAATCTTCATCGGGAATCATCCCATCAGCATTTTTATCTTCTTCATTAGGAGCATAAGAAAAAATAGTAGCTATTCTTAAATTATGCTCGCCTGCTTCTCGTTTTTGTTGAAATAAATCATAGTATTTCACCAAAATATCCACACTACTTACACAAAACATGGCTGTAAATGCTTTTCCTTTTGTTTTCCTACCATGATTAGCAATAATATAATCAGCTACCGTTTCAATATATTCATCACTTTCGTATACTTCTTTTTTATCGATTCCCTCGACATCTAGGTCTTCAATTTCTTCTTTTTGCTTGAAAACATTATAATACTCAATTGAAAATTTAAGAACGTTTTCATCTCGTATCGCATCAGTAATCACATATTGATGTAAACATTCATCAAAAAGCATTTTGGTAGTATACTTTAGGCTGTTTTCCCGATGGGCATTTTTCACAAAAATTGGTGTCCCTGTAAAACCAAATAACTGATGATTGGTAAAGAAGTTGGTTATACGCTTATGAGTATCACCAAATTGACTACGGTGGCACTCATCAAAAATGAACACGATCTTCTCCTCTTTTAATTTTTCAATTTGTGATTTAAAACGTGTTTTACTAATGGCGGTATTCAATTTTTGAATCGTTGTAATCATTAACGGTCTGCTATCATCTAAAAACTGTTTCACCAACATTTTGGTATTCTCTGTACCGTCTATACTATCTTTATCGAAAGCTCTAAACTCCTTTACGGTTTGATCGTCTAAATCTTGCCGATCTACCACGAAAACCACTTTTTTTATTTTCGGGTTTTGCGTTAAAATCTGACTGGCTTTAAAAGAAGTCAATGTTTTACCCGAACCGGTAGTATGCCAAATATAACCGTTTTTAGAGGTATCTTTTACTCGTTTGATAATCGCCTCTACCGCATAAAATTGATAAGGTCGAAGTATCATAAGTAATTTATCGCTTTCGTGTAACACGATGTATTTAGTAATCATCTTGGCGATATGGCAAGGCTCTAAAAATACATTTGCAAAATCGGTGAGTTGAGTGATGTTAGCGTTATTCTCTTTACTCCAATAAAAAGTTTGTTTAAAACTACTCTTAGGGTTATTTGCATAATATTTTGTATTCACTCCATTAGAGATAACAAATACTTGAACATAATGGAAGAGCGTGTGATTGGAAGCAAAAGAATCTCTTTGGTAACGTTGTATTTGGTTAAACGCTTTTTTTAGCTCTATCCCTCTTCGTTTGAGTTCTATTTGCACTAAGGGTAAACCATTAATCAATAACGTCACATCATAACGATTTTCCCGTTTTCCATTTATTGTGATCTGGTGGGTAACCTGAAACTCATTTTGACACCAATAATCTTGATTGATAAATTCTATATAAGACTTTTCTCCATTATCTCGTTGAAGTACAAATTTATCTCTTAAGGTTTTGGCTTTATCAAAAATATTCCCTTTACTAAGGTGAATAACCACTTTATTAAATTCTTCTTCAGAAAAACTGGTTTTGTTATGCTTCCCTAATTGCGTTTTTAAGTTTTCTAAAAGATCTTTTTCTGTTTTGATAAGAATAGGCTGATGTCCTAAACTATCGAGTTGCGATAAAAGATTATTCTCTAATACTTGTTCGGGTTGGGTTGTCATTAATTTAATTTATTCTGTTTCTTTTACCTACTGAATTTAATAAACCATTCTCACAATGTCTATGTATTAAATATGATTCAACTTCTAATCTTCCAAAATTTAACTCTCTATATAATAATCATTCAATTTCAATTCTAATGTCTCTTCAAATTTACCTTTAACAACTTTAGATCCTTCAACTAAAAATTTACCCAATTTTTTACGAAAACTATGATTGTAAGTTCTTTTTACTTCTTTCATTCTTTCTTTCAAGTTAGCTGTTTCTCCAACATATAATAACTTATCAATATCATAAATTGCATAAATTCCTGCCTTATTTGGAAAATTAGAAGACCACTTTTTATCAAAATTAAATTTTATTGGATTTGATTTGAATAATTCTTTTTCAAATTTTTCTACAAATTCAATAATTTCATTTTTACTATAATTCACATTTAATAATTTAATCTTTTACTTATATTTTCTAAATGCTTGAATAAACTGGTAAATACCATAACCAACTAATAACCTACCGAAAAAATCGAATAGATAAAAACCTGTTTTTAAATCAATGTTATCACCTAAATAATTAAACTTATGAGTTGGTATTAAAAATTGTACAAAATATTTTAAGCCTTCAGTAAATTCCCACTTTATAGGATTAAAACTGAAATTATACAATCCCGTATTCATTATGGATAAATAGAAAAACAACCAACCTATCGATAGAGTAAAGACAAACGCTCTAGCGTAAGAAGTACCATAAAAACTTGATAGATCATTTAACCATAGGTTTAACCAATCAAAAAATTCATGGGTATTTTTCTTTTTTGAACCTAGCAGATCACGATAGACCCTATGCTCTAAAACTTTATAACGAAGTGATTCTGGAATATTTTTTAAACGCTCAAACTCTTCTTTTAAAACTCTATAAGTTTCTCTTTTGTTTATTGTTGGTATTATCCCTAAATCCGTAATATATCCATCATAAGTATCTAACCAATTAACGGAACTATCATTATTCGTTTTTTGACTTATATGTTTCGTTTGGAAATTATCTAGTTTTATATTAAACAAACTTAATTTACCTTCAATAATTGCAGTGGTCAAATCCACCCCTTTTTCAAACACCGTTCCCTTAAAGACTATAAGCTTAAGGACTGTCGTAAATGTGAAAAGTATATTTTCTCTAAAAATAACAGATGAAAAGACCGTTGTACTTTCAAAATTAACTTTATAAAATATAGTAGTTCCCTTAAATTCTGAAGACCAGAAATCTATTAAATTTTGAAATGTTGTATTATTTAGAATAAGATTGTTATTGAAAACACAATGATGAAACCTGATTTTGTTTTTAAATATAACATCATCAAAATCAATTGAAGTAAATTCACATCTTTCAAAATAAATAAGATGATCATTGCTATTGAAAGCAAACTCTTGAGGAAAACTACAGTTATTTATATACAAGCCATTAAAAATTCCTTCTTGATTAATCTGAAACCTTTTTCCATCTAATGGCAAAGTTACGTAAAACAGTATTTCACAATTTTCCAGATATGGTATTAATTTACGACCTACCGATGTAATTGTATTTATTTCAGCATAAAGCTCCTTATGATTATGTAGTTTTTTCCTCTCCATAACCTATACAAACATTTGCTGCAACAAGCCTTTTTTAAAGTCTTGGGTTTGGGTAATGGCGGTGTTTACGGTTTCTATTTTAGCATCGAGTGCCGATAAAAATGTAGCGATCTTGGTTTGTTCTTGCTTTGAAGGAAACGGGATTTTAAATTTCTTCAAATCACTTCCATTAATTGAATTGATTGTTGCTCCTAGATTTTGAAAAACTTGTTTTTTATAAATATCAGAACCATGCGTTTTTAAATTTTCTAATAAGTCTTTTTCTGTTTTGATAAGTATTGGCTGATGCCCTAAACGATCTAACTGCGATAAGAGATTATGCTCTAATACTTGTTCGGGTTGGGTAGTCATTAAAAAAGATAATGATGTTAAAAATTTTATTAAATGTAAGTATTAACTTATATTTGTACTACAATTTTTTAAGAAAAAACAGTATTAAGTATAAGGATTGGGGTGTCCCCGGTCGAATAGAAGCCAAACTTTTGTTTGGCTTTTATTTTTATGGGAATATTTTCAATCCATATCGCTTTCCTCCTTTTTGATAAATTTTACTTTCCAATACTTCAAAAGCAGGATTGGCTCTATTTTTATTGATGACATACCTAGCAATTGGATAGGCTAATAAATCACATAGCTGCAAACCGTTTATATTTTCTTTCTTATCACTAAACTGAATTTTTACATTTACCTCTTTTAAACGTTCAGCACTTACATAGCCGGTACCACGAGCCAATAATTTTTGAAAATGCTCTGCTAATTTCCGATCTTCCTTTTTTCCTCTTTTTTCAATAATGATACTCAACTGTTTTGCATCGTCATTAACCTCATCTAAGGAAAAGATTGTTCGTTCTATGATAAATGACAAAGCTAACTCATAGACATCATTTGAAAGCTTTCCATAACGTTTAATATATCTTTCTTTGAATAGCTGATGAAATTATGCGGTAATTGCTGTTGGTTATAATAGCATTTATATCCTTATAAAACTCTTTTTTTAAATCAAGGTCAAACAATACCTGAAATTCCTTTTCACACTTTCGAATATCCCTTGAATGTAGAATAACTTCTTTATCATCCCAGAATTTATGTTTTAAACTATTAATTTTTTCTTTTACAAGCTGGTAATTACTTTCTGATAATAACATACCACAAAGTAGAAATACGGGAAAAGAGGGGTCTAGATTTACTAATCCATGAGCCCCACTCTCATCAATAAAAAGGTAATATTTCTTTAATTCTAAGTTCAAAAGGAGAATAAAGCTTCAACTATGTCCTTACTAAAATAATCATATCATTTTAAAGAACGAAACATTTGATTAATAGCTTTTTTCTTTTGTTCATCATTAGGGTGAACATATAAATTTAAGGTGGTACTTATATTGGAATGCCCTAACAGTACACTTACCGTTTTATAGTCACATTTGCTCTCAATACATCGGGTAGCAAAACTATGCCGCAGCCCGTGAAACTTTAATTTGGGCATTCCTAAATTCATCATCAGGTTTTTATAAAAATTCCGATAGGTTCTCGGTTCGGTGGGTTTAGCCTCATTGGTCAGGATAAAAAAAGAATCATTCATAATCTTTTTTATAGGTTTTATAATTCTTAATAAATCACGACTCATCGGGATTTCCCGTATGGAATTTTTTGTTTTCGGACTATCAATAATCAATTCCGTTTTTCTAATGCCATTCTCAATGGTATAAATACGCTGTATGGTTTTATTAACCTTCACCATTCCTAACTCCACATCCAGATCTTCCCATCGCAGGGCGCAAACTTCCCCTATACGTAAGCCGGTACTTAAACAGATATAAACACCTAAGCCCCTAAAGGTGAAGTTCTCCTGAATGTGCTTCATCAGTTTTTTTTGATCGCCTCTATTCAATACTTCTAATTGCTGGCGTTCCCGTTCTGTGGGGAATTGTATATCAAAGGCTTTATATTTCAATAATTGATGTTTTGCCCCATACTTTAAGATCATTTTTAAGACAATAAGCATATCCTTTATGGTTTTATGGCTTAAGCCTTCTCCCAGTTTTTTAAAAACAAAGTTCTGTACTTCTACTTCTTCTAGTTCAGCTTTATGGCCGAAAGCCGGTAATAAATGATTTTCTAATAATAGCACATACGCTGAGATTGTTGACTTCTTTACATATTGTTTTTTGTCTACTTGCCAAAGTTGAGTTACTGCTGAGATTGTTTGTTGTTTATTCATAATTTGGTTTATGTTAAAATCCCAAAGCTAAAACATATAGACTTTAATATCCTTCAGGAAAAGATTTCGGCTAAGTCCCCAATTTGAGATTCCCGGGGTTTGAAAATGAGTGGAAAAAGGAAAAGCTAGGAAATTTATGCTCAAAAATAGGTAGTGGCAAAACTCCCAAAGGAGGTGAGAATGTATATCAAACTGATGGAATTCCATTTATAAGAAGTCAAAATGTAAATAATAATTGCCTTTTACTTGATGAAACACATATTTCAGAGGAAGTGCATGAAAAGATGAAAAGCAGTAAAGTCTTATCTAGAGACATACTTTTGAATATTACCGGTGGATCTATAGGGAGAAGCTGTGTGGTGCCTAGGGATTTTCAAGAAGGAAATGTAAATCAACACGTTTCTATTATCAGGCTAAAGCAATATAACCCTAATTTTGTTCAGTGCATCCTAAGCTCAGAAATCGGTCAAAAATTGGTTTTTCAAGGACAAACAGGAAGTGGTCGCGAAGGATTAAATTTCCAGAGTATCAAAAATTTTAAAATTTACTTTCCTTCTGTCTCTGAACAACAGAAAATTGCTTCATTCCTTACATTAATAGATAACCGAATAGAAACCCAAAACAAAATAATTGACCGATTAGAATCCTTAATGCTTGGGTTCAGACAAAAGATTTTTTCTCAAGAATTACGTTTTCTGGATGATGATGGAGATAAGTTTTCAAATTGGGATGAAAAGAAGTTAAGCGAAATAGGAAAAATAGTAACAGGGAAAACCCCTAAAACTTCTAAAAAGGAATTATGGAATGGTAATATAGATTTCATAACACCTACTGATATTAAGGAAGGAAAAAAGTTTCAAAAAAATGTTTCTAGAAAAGTTAAAGAAACTAAAAGCATAAAAATTCTACCAATCGGAACAGTTTTGTACACCTGCATTGCATCTATCGGAAAAATAGCTATAACAACAACTCGTTCAATTTCAAATCAACAAATAAACTCTTTAATTGTAAATTGTAATTTCTTCAATGAATTTGTGTATTATGCTCTATTAAATCAAACTCCTAGAATAAAGGCTACTCAAGCCAATACAACTTTACCAATTATTAATAGAACTGATTTTTCTAAAATAAAAATCAAGTTACCACCTTTTCAAGAACAGAAAAAAATCGCAAATTTCCTATCTTTAATCGATAAGAAATTAGAAAAAGAAAAACTACTCTTAGCGCAATATCAAGAGCAAAAAAAATACCTATTGCAAAATTTATTTATATAAACAGATTTTGTAAAAAGTACTGCTTTTGTTGATTTAACTGAGTTAACAGTTTTATTTCAAGTTCTATTTTTCTATCGATAGCTGAAAGAGTTTCTGCAATTTTTTGTTGTTCTTCTAATGATTGGGAAACTTTAAATTTAAGTTGTTTCAAGTCCTTATTATAAATATGTTTAATCGTGGTGCCAGTTACTAGTCTAATAATTTCTTTTTTAGCAAAATTTAAATAATAAGACATGTAGCTACTGTTTATTTTATTTTTAGGTCGGAGAATATTTATATCTCCTCCTAATATCACACCATCTTTTAGAATAGTACTTGCTGTAGCCAAACCACTTGGAGTTACATCTGAACTTGGCATCAAAATATCTCCTATTTTACTTTTTTTCCTGTATTATTTGTTCTTGATTGTACAGTATCTATTATCTCATTATAGATTGTAAATAGCTCGCCATAATGTATACAGTAATTACTCCCTTCATTAGTTATATCATTTTTAGATAAGTTTGAACCCCTGTGAAAATCAAAAAATTCTTTGAGGAATTTGATTTTCCATTCAGGGTAATCATTACCTTCACCGTCTTTAAACTTAATTTCCTGTTTGAAGAGTTTTTGCATCATTCCTTTCTTAAACAATTTATAGTCCTCTATTATTTTGTTTTGGGTTTGGATTCTACCTTCGATACTTGAAAGAAATGATGCTATTTTTGCTTGTTCTTCTATTTCCGTAGTTATTATACCAACACTGCTTAAAGTTTCTTGTCCAATATTATATCTTGTACTACCACCACTTTTAGAAGTGATTTCCTTTCTTGAAGGAGAAGTTTTTAATAGATAATTTAAAAATAAGGGGTTATAATCTTTAATTTGTTTTCCACGAATTACAAAACCACCAAAAGTTGCTGGCATTTCTTTATCTAAATATACATTAGATTGTCCTACATCTTCCCTTGTTTCGGAGCTTCTTTGAAACAATATATCTCCATACTCAACAATATTTTTATTAAATACTTCTTCAGATATCTTTACCGCTCCAATTATATTTTGATGATTAATAAAATCATTTTCAATAATGTCTAGCACATTAATAAATTTATAGCCAGATCCATAAGATTCTTTAGAAGCGTTTATTCCATTTTTGAATTTCAGAAAGTCAGATAACTTTCTCTCCTTCCATTCTTCCTCAAACCCCGGGAATCTCAAATTGGGGACCTTAGGTGTACTTTTGCTATGTTTGTTCATCTTGATTATTCCTTTACTTCTTAAATTAACCTAGAGGATTTGACCATTTAAAAGCTAAGGCCTAATTCTTGAAAATAGCCTTCAATTTCCTTGTCTAATTCTGCTCGTTCGGCCTCCAAGGTTTTAATTTCCTTCATCACCGCTTCAATGTCCACCGGTTCTTCTTCCTCAAACGTATCCACATAACGTGGAATATTCAGGTTATAATCATTTTCCTTGATTTCTTCCAGTTTTGCCCGGTAACTGAATTTTTCAATTTCTTCGCGTGTAGTATAGCAATTGGTAATTTTATCAATATGTTGCGGCAGCAATCGGTTTTTATTGCCTTGCTTTTCAAACTCTTTACTCGCATCAATAAACAGGACATCTTCATCAATCTCCCGACATTTTTTGATGACCAGAATACAAGTGGGTATACTCGTTCCAAAGAAAATATTTGCCGGTAAACCAATAATGGCATCAATATAATTACGGTCTTCTATCAAGTATTTCCGGATATGCCCTTCGGCAGTTCCTCTAAACAACACCCCGTGCGGCAACACGGTGGCCATAATCCCACTTTCATCGAGATGGTGAATCATATGCTGTACAAAGGCAAAATCGGCTTTACTCTTTGGAGCTAACTTGCCATATTGACTAAAACGATCGTCACTAGAAAAAACCCCTTTAGCACTCCATTTTGCAGAAAAGGGCGGATTGGCAACAATGGCCTCTGCCTGTACGTCTAAATGCTGTGGTTCTTCTAAGGTATCTTCTTGCTTTAAATCGAATTTTGAAAAATGCACATCGTGCAAAATCATATTCATTCGGGCTAAGTTGTAGGTGGTTCTATTCAACTCTTGTCCATAAAAATAACCGACATCTTCTACCTCTTTAGCTACCCGTAATAACAACGAACCCGACCCACAGGTAGGGTCATATACCGATTTGATACGCTTTTTACGGGAAGTTACAATCTTTGCCAAAATCATAGAAACTTCTTGAGGCGTATAAAATTCCCCGGCCTTCTTCCCTCCGCTTTCGGCAAACTGCCCGATCAAGTATTCATAGGCGTCACCTAATACATCACTTTCCAAATCTTCCAATTGAAAATCAATTTGGTTCAGATGCGCTAATATTTTAGCAATCAGTTCATTTTTAGCTTTTAGGGTTCTTCCCAATTTAGAAGACGTTAAATCCAGATCTTCAAACAAACGTACAAAATCATCTTCACTATCGGTACCCATGGTACTTTGCTCAATATTATTGAGAATGCGTTCTAAATCTTCAATGATAAAAAACTGCGTAGCTTCGTCGTTATCGTTGGTTTCTACTTCCGTTAAATTAAAACCTTTGCTAGCGATACTGATAAACAATTCGGAAGGCTTTAAAAAATAACCCAAATTTTTGATACAGGCTTTTTTAACCGCTTCTATATAAAGTTTTCCGTTCTCTGAATGCTCATCGATGTCTAGGTATTTTAAATTATCCGGTGCCAAAATATCATTGGCATATAGGTGTAGTTTTTCAGATAAGTATTTAAAAAATATGAATCCTAAAATATAATTACGGTAATCATCAGCATCCATTTTCCCGCGTAACAAGTTGGCAATAGCCCATAATTGTTTTTCGAGTGCTTTTTTTTGTTCTTCAGACATTTAATTTATTTTATATATGTTTACCATTTTTTTTGTTACAAACATCTTTTTTATAGAGAATTTTGGTATACACTGATAATAGAATCTCTAAAAACAGATACTTCTTTACTCTTAATTTTTTCCATTTCTTTAATAATTATTTGATAATGATCTTTATATAACCTCATTTTTCCAATTGCTAATGCGTATAAAAATTCGAAAATAGCTTCTCCTTGATAATCATTTTTATATTTTATAAAAGTTTTCAATAAGGAAAGCATGTCTGAGGATATTTTATGACTAACCGAATAATTCAATTCTTCATCTTTTGCAGCTCTCAAAATTGAAGCTTGTATAATACCATCATTGAATCTATTAAATACAAATGGATCAATTAAATTCTTAACAAAACTAGTCTGGATCAAGCCATTTTTTGTGTTATTTCTCATGTTGTTTAGAACACACGAAATAGTAAAATACACATCGGATTGCGTTATGTTTTCATAATAAGAGTTGTCATGAAAAAAAGCCGAATTTTTTCTAATCTTTAATTCTTGTTCTTTGATATCATCATAAAATATTTTGTTCTCGCCTCCTTTTTTATCAATATTAGAAAATGCTTGAATATGATTTATTCTATTATTAACAAAGTCTGGAGCCTCATCTAAATTTTCTCGAATTTCTTTTAAATATTCTAACTCAATCTCCCAAGAAGTTTTAGAATTAGTGTTATCACAATTTATACTTTCAATTTCAATAAAAGAACTATTTTCAGGTCCATAGAGTCCATACTTAATATTGCTTTTAAGTTCTCTATATTTTAAATTGTTATCAATTCGATTTATTCCGATGAAATAAATAAGTCTAATGGCCTCATGATTTCTAAAAAATCGGCTTAAATAAAGTAAGTTTTTACCATTTGTAATACATGAACCAACAATAAGTATTGCGCCTGATTCTTTCACATCTATGATTTTTTCTTCTAAGTCAGACTGATTTAGTATTTGAATCTCATTTTGAGAGTGCTCCTTCACTTTATTATGGATGTATTCAGATAATTTTGAAGAACCCTTATCATTTAAATGAATGATATATTTAGTAGAGGCAGGAATGTATTGATTTATATAGGCATCTAATTTGTTTTTATGGTCTTCAAAATTTTGATTTGTGATATTGGAAATTACCTTTTCATAATCAATAAATAAATCATATTTTTTTCTTTCAATTGATTGCTCACTGTAAGAAACTTTTAAGCATGTTCCAATTTCTTTATTATACTTGAAAGTTTCTACAAAATCTTTTAATGATTTTGATATATACGCTGTGGTTACATTCCTACTATTAATAATAGGTTCATCCAAACTAAATGAGTCTCCCAAAATCTTAATTGGAGTCGAATGACTTTCGCAATATTTACATTTTTCATTCTTCTTAGATTGATAAAATAATTCGATTCCATAATTTAAGTCTTCATTCCTTTCGAGATTACATAATACCCTCTCCAAAATCATCCTTGAATTTTTATCAATTGGTAAATAGAATAAAGTACAAATCATGGCAGATTTTATTTCTGGATGATTCCTTTGAATATAGTGTATTAAGCCCCCAGATGTTGAAGCAGATATTAAAAAAATTGATTTATTATAGAAAGTCGAATTTTTGTTATATATTCCTTCGTAAGAATGAAATGACTCAATATTAATTTCTCTATCTTTAAGAAATCTTCTGATATATTTTGTCATTGAATAGGCGATCACATTTATAGATAATGTATCACAATAAATATTTTCAAAATTTTGATCTTCAAAAAGATGAAGGGTGTTAATAGCTATAAAATCAATTTCTGATTTATAGACAAGAACATTGGCAGTTCGTAAGAATTTAGCGGAATGTTTACCGGATGGAAATTCAAAGTGGTGCGATATTCCATTACTTTCAATCAAACCACCATTCTTTGTAAATACTTCACACAGACCTTGGTTAATAATTTCTTTTAGATGTTTATCTAAGAATTTTGACTTTTTATTAGTCTGGAAGGAGTAATTATCATAAGAGATAAAAAAAATACTTTTTTTTAATGATTCTTCTTCAACTTTAGGAATGCTCTTAAATAATGAATTTAAGTTTTCCTGAAAATCTTCCTCTATATTTTTTATACTACCACAATAAAAAATTAACAGAGCGCTGGTCTGGTGAAAATTTTTAAAATGTTGGGATAATTCTTTATTTAAAATATTAAAATCAAAACTTGTATCAGGATTAAATATTACTGTTAGTTTATTGTACTCTTTATTTTTTGATGATGAATTAAAAATGTAGAATTTCCCCATTTAACTATAATTTTGAAAAGGGTACAATATGCTTACATATGAACCTTGCGATTGTACATTTTTTTTTGAATTAAAATCTGATTTGTTCCAATCATTTAATTCTAGTGAAGACAGATTATTTTTCTCAACGGACTCATACTCATTCTCGATTAAATCTCTGTATATGGCATATTTATCAGTATAGATTCTTAAAAATCCTTTTTTATTTAATATCCTTAGTATCCTATCTAAACCAATACCTTTTTTAGATTTTAAATTTGTGCTTGAAGATGTTTGATTTTTCATCAAGCATTGCTTTATAATTTCTATATCACTTAAATCGTTATTTTTTCCAAACTTATTTATGAAACCTACTCCGGAATCGAAGACTAAAATTTCCAAATAATATATTTGATTGAGGTCATTTAGTGACTTTTCATTAATTATAGGATGATTAAAGAAATTTGCTATTGGAGTGTTCTGATAATCCTCTATAATCTTTTGCTTCTTATTTTTATGAAACCTCATATAGACCCCTCTAATACTTGTTGGGATCTCTACTAAATTTGAATCTGTTTTACCCCACTCATATGTGTTTTTAGTAAGTTCATAGATTATGGCTCCTATATCTTGTAGAACACTTTGAATCTCCTTAATATTATTTTTATTGAATGTTAATACATAGTTGGTAAGAATATCTTTAACGTTTTCTGAAATCAAATTTTCATCATCATTGAAGCCTTGAGAATTTTCAAACAATCTTATTAATCCTCTATTTTCAGACAAATGATCAGTATTTACAAAAATATACTTATTTCCTTTCATTTTCGATAGAGAGTTCATTGTCGTGAAAAAACTGTTTTGTAAATTCCTTAAATCACTCTTTATTGATTTATCATTTTTATCTACAAACCTTGAGGTGTTCCATAATAAAGATATTATTGGATAAGCGTATTCTTGGTCATAGAATTGATCCAAATTATTTTTCTCAACATCGATTTTAACTTTCAAAATATTACAATTCTTATTTAAGGTGATGATAAACCTTAGTAAGTCTGCTAAAATTCCAAATCTATATTTGTCAAATTGATTTGGGAGAATAAGTATTGAATATTTTGATTTATAATAATTTATATTTCTATATAAATCACTTAACTTAGAAGGTGTTATGTTTCTATTGATTCTTATTTCTTCTGTCATTTATTTTTTATGTCTAAAAATTAATTATACTAACCTAACATTTCAAAGCTATATTTTCTATAGAATTAAACGAAGACAGAAAAATTACCGAATCTTAAACTTGTCTTTTTTTAAATAACAATATATAAAGTTAAAATTGCATTCTGAGTCTTCAGTTTCATTTTCAGCAACTGGACAACTTACTGGCTTGTGATTTTTTTCCAAAAAGTTTACTAATTTGATCTAATTTCTACAATAATTTTATGCGTACGTATTTATTTTGAAATTGAAACTTACTCTACCTTAGATTTCTATGAATAATCTTTATTTTCTATAGTAAGAACATCAAATAGTTCTCTAGTCTCTTTATAAATATTTTTTGCCCAATCTTCTTTAAAATTATTTTCTAAATTATTTGGATGCCAACAAATATTAAAGTCTTTTTTACCCTCTTTTGCAATTAAATAGCATTCACTCGCTTTTCTTAAAATATCATTAATATCATCTCTTGTGTCCATTTCTAAAACCGCACAATGGAATGACAATTTAATAGATTTCCCCAGAATACTTTCGGTCAGGCCTGAAATATTTTTAAAATGATTTTTTACTAATCGATTAACAAATCCAAGTGCTTCAGCTTGATTTCCCTCTATAATAAATGCAAATTCATCTCCACCTGTGTGTAAACGATAAAAATGTTCTCCACTTTGTTTATTCCAATCAACAGGATATTTATACATATCTTCATTCCTACGCATTTTTTTATAAATACTTTGAGCTAATACTCTTAACAGTTCATTTGTTTTAAGAAATCCATATTTATTATTGATTTTTCTGAAATCTTTTAAATCGATTAAAATAAATTGTAATTCCCAAGATATATTCTTGGAATTAAAATAATTTTCAATATCATTTTTTAAACTTTGTAAGCTTGGAACTCCTGTGACAATATCTGTTAAACGTTCATTCTCAGATATTTTTAGAAGATCTATGTAGTTTTCTTTTTCAAATTTTAAAGTTTGGTTTTTTTCAAATTCTTTTCTCCAAAAATGATTCATTATGAACCAAATGATTAGTCCAAATACAAAGCATATCGTAATTACGAATCTCCAATTTAAAAAATTACCATCAGGCACTATGATAGTATAGAGTTTTAATCCTTTTTCACTAAACCACTCTGCACTAAAAGTGCAGAGGTTCATTAATACTGGGGACTAAAAGTCCCCTTTACTATTCCAATATAAAATTGGAATTATCACTCGAATCACGCCGGTGATGTTCCAAGTATTCATT
>NZ_RXOM01000025.1:47761-51158 GCF_008692195.1 Salegentibacter sp. R32 | reverse complement strand
CGTCATTTCCGCCGTTACAGCTTACGTTAGTTGCTACACCACTTGCTGAAAGCACGGCCGGTTGCTGTACTTCCACGGATTCTGTAGTGGTACATCCCTTGCTGTCGGTCACGGTCACGTTATAGGTATTGGCCTGCAATCCTGCAAGGTCCTCGGTGGTAGCGGTATTGTCCCAGGCGAACGTATAAGGTGGGGTTCCCCCAACAACAGTCAGATCGACAGCCCCGTCGTTTCCACCGTTACAGCTTACGTTAGTGGCTACGCCACTTGCTGAAAGCACGGCCGGTTGCTGTACTTCCACGGATTCTGTAGTGGTACATCCCTTGCTATCGGTCACGGTCACGTTATAGGTGTTGGCCTGCAATCCTGCAAGGTCCTCGGTGGTAGCGGTATTGCTCCAGGCGAACGTATAAGGTGGCGTTCCGCCGACAACAGTCAGATCGACAGCCCCGTCATTTCCGCCGTTACAGCTTACGTTAGTTGCTACACCACTTGCTGAAAGCACGGCCGGTTGCTGTACTTCCACGGATTCTGTAGTGGTACATCCCTTGCTGTCGGTCACGGTCACGTTATAGGTGTTGGCTTCCAGGCCGGAAAGGTCCTCTGTGGTGGCGGTATTGCTCCAGGCAAAGGTATAGGGCGGCGTCCCTCCGACAACGGTCAGGTCAACTGCCCCGTCGTTCCCGCCGTTACAGCTTACGTTAGTTGCTACACCACTTGCTGAAAGCACGGCCGGTTGCTGGACTTCCACGGATTCTGTAGCGGTACATCCCTTGCTATCGGTCACGGTCACGTTATAGGTGTTTGCTTCCAGGCCGGAAAGGTCCTCGGTGGTTGCGGTGTTGCTCCAGGCAAAGGTATAGGGTGGGGTTCCCCCGACAACAGTTAAATCTACGGCCCCGTCATTGCCGCCGTTACAGGAAACATTGGTAGCGACACCACTTGCTGAAAGTACGGCCGGTTGCTGGACTTCCACGGATTCAGTAGCAGTACATCCCTTGCTATCGGTCACGGTCACGTTATAGGTGTTGGCCTGCAATCCTGAAAGGTCCTCGGTGGTAGCGGTATTGCTCCAGGCAAAGGTATAGGGCGGCGTCCCTCCGACAACGGTCAGGTCAACTGCCCCGTCGTTCCCGCCGTTACAGCTTACGTTAGTGGCTACGCCACTTGCTGAAAGCACGGCCGGTTGCTGGACTTCCACGGATTCTGTAGTGGTACATCCCTTGCTATCGGTCACGGTCACGTTATAGGTGTTGGCTTCCAGGCCGGAAAGGTCCTCGGTGGTTGCGGTATTGTCCCAGGCGAACGTATAAGGTGGCGTTCCCCCAACAACAGTCAGATCGACAGCCCCGTCGTTTCCACCGTTACAGCTTACGTTAGTGGCTACGCCACTTGCTGAAAGCACGGCCGGTTGCTGTACTTCCACGGATTCTGTAGTGGTACATCCCTTGCTATCGGTCACGGTCACGTTATAGGTGTTGGCCTGCAATCCTGAAAGGTCCTCGGTGGTAGCGGTATTGCTCCAGGCAAAGGTATAGGGCGGCGTCCCTCCGACAACGGTCAGGTCAACTGCCCCGTCGTTCCCGCCGTTACAGCTTACGTTAGTGGCTACGCCACTTGCTGAAAGCACGGCCGGTTGCTGGACTTCCACGGATTCTGTAGCGGTACATCCCTTGCTATCGGTCACGGTCACGTTATAGGTGTTGGCTTCCAGGCCGGAAAGGTCCTCGGTGGTTGCGGTGTTGCTCCAGGCAAAGGTATAGGGTGGGGTTCCCCCGACAACAGTTAAATCTACGGCCCCGTCATTGCCGCCGTTACAGGAAACATTGGTAGCGACACCACTTGCTGAAAGTACGGCCGGTTGCTGGACTTCCACGGATTCAGTAGCAGTACATCCCTTGCTGTCGGTCACGGTCACGTTATAGGTATTGGCCTCCAATCCTGAAAGGTCCTCGGTGGTGGCGGTATTGCTCCAGGCAAAGGTATAGGGTGGGGTTCCCCCGACAACAGTTAAATCTACGGCCCCATCATTGCCGCCGTTACAGGATACATTGGTAGCGACACCATTTGCTGAAAGTACGGCCGGTTGCTGGACTTCCACGGATTCTGTAGTGGTACATCCCTTGCTATCGGTCACGGTCACGTTATAGGTGTTTGCTTCCAGGCCGGAAAGGTCCTCGGTGGTTGCGGTGTTGCTCCAGGCAAAGGTATAGGGCGGGGTTCCCCCGACAACAGTTAAATCTACGGCCCCGTCATTGCCGCCGTTACAGGATACATTGGTAGCGACACCACTTGCTGAAAGTACGGCCGGTTGCTGGACTTCCACGGATTCTGTAGTGGTACATCCCTTGCTATCGGTCACGGTCACGTTATAGGTATTGGCCTCCAATCCTGAAAGGTCCTCGGTGGTGGCGGTATTGCTCCAGGCAAAGGTATAGGGTGGGGTTCCCCCGACAACAGTTAAATCTACGGCCCCATCATTGCCGCCGTTACAGGATACATTGGTAGCGACACCATTTGCTGAAAGTACGGCCGGTTGCTGGACTTCCACGGATTCTGTAGTGGTACATCCCTTGCTATCGGTCACGGTCACGTTATAGGTGTTTGCTTCCAGGCCGGAAAGGTCCTCGGTGGTTGCGGTGTTGCTCCAGGCAAAGGTATAGGGTGGGGTTCCCCCGACAACAGTTAAATCTACGGCCCCGTCATTGCCGCCGTTACAGGATACATTGGTAGCGACACCACTTGCTGAAAGTACGGCCGGTTGCTGGACTTCCACGGATTCTGTAGTGGTACATCCCTTGCTATCGGTCACGGTCACGTTATAGGTGTTGGCCTGCAATCCTGAAAGGTCCTCTGTGGTGGCGGTATTGCTCCAGGCAAAGGTATAGGGCGGCGTCCCTCCGACAACGGTCAGGTCAACTGCCCCGTCGTTCCCGCCGTTACAGCTTACGTTGGTAGCTACACCACTTGCTGAAAGCACGGCCGGTTGCTGGACTTCCACGGATTCTGTAGTGGTACATCCCTTGCTATCGGTCACGGTCACGTTATAGGTGTTGGCCTGCAATCCTGAAAGGTCCTCGGTGGTAGCGGTATTGCTCCAGGCGAACGTATAAGGTGGCGTTCCGCCGACAACAGTCAGATCGACAGCCCCGTCATTTCCGCCGTTACAGGAAACATTGGTAGCTACACCACTTGCTGAAAGCACGGCCGGTTGCTGGACTTCCACAGATTCTGTAGCGGTACATCCCTTGCTATCGGTCACGGTCACGTTATAGGTATTGGCTTCCAATCCTGAAAGGTCCTCGGTAGTAGCAGTATTGCTCCAGGCAAAGGTATAGGGTGGTGTTCCCCCGACAACAGTCAGATCAACTGCCCCGTCGTTGCCCCCGTTACAGGA
>NZ_RXOM01000025.1:0-47672 GCF_008692195.1 Salegentibacter sp. R32 | reverse complement strand
CCGTTACAGGAAACATTGGTAGCTACGCCACTTGCAGAAAGTACGGCCGGTTGCTGGACTTCCACGGATTCGGTAGTGGTACATCCCTTGCTATCGGTCACGGTCACGTTATAGGTGTTTGCTTCCAATCCTGAAAGGTCCTCGGTAGTAGCAGTATTGCTCCAGGCAAAGGTATAGGGTGGTGTTCCCCCGACAACAGTCAGATCAACTGCCCCGTCGTTGCCCCCGTTACAGGAAACATTGGTAGCTACGCCACTTGCAGAAAGTACGGCCGGTTGCTGGACTTCCACGGATTCGGTAGTGGTACATCCCTTGCTATCGGTCACGGTCACGTTATAGGTGTTTGCTTCCAATCCTGACAGGTCCTCTGTGGTCGCGGTATTGCTCCAGGCAAAGGTATAGGGTGGTGTTCCCCCGACAACGGTCAGGTCAACTGCCCCATCGTTGCCCCCGTTACAGGAAACGTTGGTAGCGACGCCACTTGCTGAAAGTGCAGTACTTGGCTCAGTTATGGTTGCATTTACTATTGTTGTACAGCCATTCCCATCGGTAATGGTGATTTCATAGTCTCCCGCAGGAATTAAATTGAGGGTATGAGTGTTAGAATTTGAATTATATAGTCCCGTAAATAAAGAACCATCTTTTCTCCATTCAAAATCATAGTTTGCCGTTCCATTATTTGCGGTTATGGTAAGTGAGCCTGTTGATCCTCCATTACAAGCTACATTGGTCTGTGCGGTGACGGAGCCTGTTAGGGTACACCCATCTACAAATACATTACTTGTATTGCCAATGTTATTTAATGTTAGATTGGCATTGTTGCCCACATTATCCTTGATGGTCCCTCCGTTTGCAACGAGTGATCCAATAGTAATCCCATCGGTATCTTCTTCCCCTGCTTGAATGGTGTAGCGGAAGAGTAGGGATGAAGATCCCGACCCTGAGATGTAGCTGGCCTGCCGTACGTCAGAACCAATGGTGATGGATAACTGTGGGGTACCACCTGAAGTGTTTAGAAATACGTTTTTACTAAAATTGACATCAAAATCTAGATTTTCCCCTACGGTGTAGGTGTCGTTTGAGGGAACGTTAACCGAAGAAACCGTGGGGGATAAATCATCATCTTTGATTGTTCCTACCCCTTGGTTATCAGAGATGGTGGCATTTGTTGGAGAGAAGATGTTTACATAAAATGACTCATCGTCTTCATCGAGATTGTCATTGTTTACGGTGATATTTACAGTTTTGGTGGTTTCACCGGGATTAAAAGTAAGGGTTCCCGATGCAGCAATATAATCGGTTCCGGCAACTGCTGTATGGTCTGCGGTGGCATAATCTACAGTTATGGTTTTTCCACTGGCTTGAGAAAGACTAACTGTAAAGCTTAATGGACTTAGAGATTCAGATAAAGAAGGATCGTTTACGGAAACTGTAGGAGCATCATCATCATCCAAAATAGTTACAGTTGCCTGTTGTGTTCCATTTTCATTTCCATTAGTAACAGAACTTATATCCACAATAATTGTTTCACTATTCTCGTCAATATTATCATTTACAAAAGATAGCGTAGTTCCTCCCGTAGTGTTTCCAGCTGGTACCGTAATAGAAGGCGGTGCGGTATAGTCAACTCCGCTTCCTGTTGCTGTCCCGGAATAGGCTAGGTTGACGGTAACATCACTTGAAGAAGGATTGGAAAGCGTTGCAGTTAAAGTTACGCTTCCACCATTCTCTGATGCAGAAATAGGTGAGGCGGAAAGAGTCACGTCTGGAAGGGATGGCGAATCAGGGGTAATATTAATACCTGAATATTGAGTAGAAGATATATTAATAGCGCTATCACTACTATTCCAATTATTATGGTCATTTATTGCTGCTCTTACATCAGAAACAGTTCCTGTAAGTGTTCCTGTATATTTAGCATTATCTTTTTCTCCTGAGGAAGGGAATAAAGCTACAGCATTTACTCCATTTGTCAAATCTGCGGGCAAACTCGAAGTATCTCCACTCGCTGTGGCGCAATCTCCGCTAACATGCGTACATGTAGAACAATTAAGCCAACCACCAGCATCATCACATCCGGCAGTATGTACATAATTATCATCTCCATATATTCCAGCTATAAAGGTTGGGTTGGCTGGTTCAACTCCAGATGACGATTGATAAGCAAAAATATTGTCACCTCCAAGCATACTGAAAACTGAAGATCCAGAATCTAGTACTGCCGTGCCTTCAGAAACAGTAAAGGTATCACCAGATGTTTCTATGATGGAGATTACAGTACCTATAGAAGTTCCTCCTATTGGTGCAGTCCATATAATATGATCTTCGGTATTTGCATACCAAGTAGCACCGTTTGCGTTCCAACCTTTGTCTGTGAAATAAATAACTTCACCTGCCGGTATGTCTTTTAAAGCTATAAAAGTAAAGCCGTCGTTCGAGTCGGTATGATAGCCCACAAAGGCTATATCGCCCGCTGCTAATGTTTGTGCTTTTGTACTCTGATGGACAAATATGCCAACTAGAGCAAGCATTAATAAAAGTAGTTTTCTTTTCATGAAATAAGTGTTTAGATTAAAAATTAGTGACATAAATAAGCATTTTGCCATCCTCCGGGTTGAGCCGGAGATTCTTGAAATAAAACGTTTTGAATAAAGCTCCCATCATTTTCGAGGGTTTCCACTTTTTGGTATGAAAAATCGCTTTCATCATAAGCAACCATTTTATATAGATAGTGATTAAATAAAGTTCTGTTAGTATTTTCTTCAAAGAAAATATTTCCTCTAGGCCCCTCTAAATTAAGCTTTTTCATTTCATTAAGCAATGATGTATATGAATTATCAGAATTTTCACTTTTTATAATTGTCTTTAAAACAAGTGCATTTTCATATCCCAATAAGGAGAATGCAGTAGGAGTGGAGTTGTATTCTTTCTTATACTTTCGTATAAATTGACTGTTTATATTATCATTTTCCGACCACGAACCTACTATAAAAATAGAATTTCGGTTATCTAGGTAAGCATCTTTTTTAACAGAAAAGGGAGTTAGATAATAGGTGAATTCATTCAATAAATTTGTTTTAGAAATAAAGTCAGAATGTTCTTCAGCATATAAACCACTATGAAAACCAAAAACTGTATTAGCTTCTGTGCTGCTGATGGCTTGGTTCATATGAAACTCTTCATTTTCTCGGGGCTGAAAAGGTGTAATATAATGCCCTGAAAAGGTTAAATTATTTTCTTTTAATGCCATTTCCATAGCCGCAAGCATACCATAACCTGCATCATAGTATGATGATGATGTCGCAATATTGTTTATCTTGTTTTTAGCAAAGTATTGCCCTAAGAGATAACAGGATTCATTTAAGCCATAGGAATTGATAAACACTCCTTCGTGCTTTCCTATATCATAAGGCATTGTAGCTCCTAAATCTGAGGCTATTAAAAGTATTTCATTATTAGTTGCGTGTTCATAAACACTTTTTATATTATAATGACCAAAAAAACCAATGATGATATTAATGTCTTCTTGGTAATGTAATTTTTCTATTTTTTCTATTATTTGTCGGTCATTAGCACCTATTCCTATACTTTCCATCGTAAAAGTAACGGGTAAATTATTCAATTTGATACCTCTTATAAAGTCTCGAGACATCTCGTTGTATTGCTTTGACTGTAAATAGAGTACACCTACTTTGATATTAGACATTCTTCTGCTATTGTTTTTATAAAAAGATGAAGAGGAGGAAAATAAAATCTTCCTCCTCAATTATATATTTAGTTTCTTAACTTCTGGAAGGGAATATTCCCACCATGGCGATACATACGTATAATCCTAAAAATGGATTTCTAATCTGTAAAGGTATATTCCCCCCGGTATTTGCAGTTACGCCGCTAATATGACTTGTAGAGGTTACTCCTCCTACAAAATCATTACTTACAGGAGGTTCACTGTAAATAGAAGGAAATGCTCCCCCGCCACCAAATACATTGTTTCCGGAGTCTGGCTCATTAGTAGCATCGTTATCACCTGTGTTAATAACTGTATTAGTAATTACACGTGCCATACCATCTACTAATGTGTGGTGGTGAGCAGGCAGGTTGTTAATTGTCATATACACTTGTTCTGCACCTCCTTTTTCTCCCCAGCTTATTGTACTCAAGCCCGGTCCTGTACCTACATGTACTATAGAGCGTCCTCTTAAATCAGGCAATGCAAATGTGGTTCTTCCGTCACCACCAAATGTGGTCCCTAATAATGAGAATAAAGCTTGATGTGTAGAAATGGCTAATAACTGGCCGTCACAAGTTGACCAACCTTGTGGAGCAAAATTAAATCCAAATGTTTTTATGGTTCCTATAAAATCTTCCATATTTTAGTTTTTTAAATTGTTAATAATTGTATTTTTTAAATATCCACCTGAATAGTGTATTTAACTTCTTGAAGGATATACCCCCTCCATGGCTACGCACATATATACGCCTAAGAAAGGATTTCTTATGTTAAATGATTGGGTTGAACCTGTATTAGAGGTGTTCCCTAGTAACATACTGGTAGATGTTATACCCCCTACATGATCTGTATTTATAGGAGGTTCGCTGTAAATCGACGGAGCTGCTCCGCCAGCATTAAATACATTATTTCCAGAATCTGGCTCATTAGTGCTATCGTTAGAAGCCGTAGTTATCTGAGTAGCTGTAACGACATTAGTACTACCATCAAACATTGCATGATTATGTGTTGGCATTTCTAATATTGTCATATATTGATATTCACTACCTCCCCTTTCACCCCATCTTATAGGGCTTAAACCGGGACCTGCCCCCACTTTTACTATAGATCTACCTCTTAAATCGGGTAGCATGAAGGTGGTTCTGCCATCACCCCCATAGGTGGTGCCAAATAAAGAAAAAAGTGCTGTATGTGCTGATATTGGCAATAATTGACCATCACAAAGAGCCCAACCTCTAGGAGCAAAGTTAAAACCAAACGGTTGTATGGTTCCTAAATATTCTTCCATAAAATCAATGTTTTAGATTAAAGTTGTTAATATGGCTAAATTTATTAAGATATTTATATTTATAAATGCGTATAAATACGTGTTTTTTAATTGTATGATAAATTATTATCAACCTGAGTTTAAAATTATACCTTATCGAAAAAAGTTTTATATATTAAAATTGATCGTTACTTAACTTTCCTGCTTTCTTTATTTCAGGAAATAGTTACCTAGAAAATCGTGTTATCTAAAACAATGTACGAGCATTCATCAACGGAATGATAGCTCTCTTATAATTCTCAAATCTTTCAAGAATTGAATTGTTAAAGGTAGCTTCTTTAATAGGAATGTTTATGTTAAATAGAGTAATCTTTACTTCATATGAATAAATTTTAATTATATAATTATGAGTTTAGTGAAGATTTAATAAATAATTTATGATTATTCCATTTTAAACTTGATTTTTTTAATCTATAAAATTAACTTTTCGTCGGTAAAGTTATAATAAAAAGTTAAAATAAATTGATTAGTTTTCCTCTTTTAAGGTATTATTTAAGTTTTGTTAATATCGTTTTCATGTGATTGTCTTCTACAATTCTTTAAGTGTTTTTTCACTATTATTAAGTAAATTAATGCTTTACTAAAAGTTTACCGAGTTCTACTCACAAAAAATATTGAATGTTTTTAGGAAAAACTATACTGGCTAACCCTTAACTTCTTATAATTTTAAATGTCTCTATAGGATAATTGTTCATGAAAAATATTTGGTATAACAGTGATGGATATGTTTCTTTAATTTACCCACTGATTATTTAAGATTTTAATGTATCTATTAAAAAACTTAAAATTGCATATTACTATTTATAAAAATTAATATGCAACTTTTTAGCTTTATAAAAACACAAACTAAACTTCCTGAGAAATCCATACAGAACACTATAAAACTTCTAGATGAAGATTGTACCATCCCTTTTATTGCTAGGTATCGTAAGGAAATGACGGGGAATCTCAATGAAGTTCAAATTGAAGAAATTTTAAAATTTAAAATAGGATACGAAGAGCTTGAAAAACGTAAAGTCTCTATTTTAAGAAGTTTAGAGGAGCAAGGTGTTTTAACTTCAGAATTAAAAGCGAAAATAAAAGCTGAAAATTCCCTTACCACACTCGAAGATTTATATTTACCCTATAAAAAGAAGCGAAAAACCAAGGCCGACCAAGCTCGTGAACAAGGCTTTGAGTCATTAGCCAAAATTATCATGGCTCAAAACGCAAATCATCTAGAAGGAATAGCAAGAAAATATATAAATTCTAATATTAAAAATTCAGGCGAAGCCTTAACAGGAGCAAGATTAATCGTAGCTGAATGGATTTCTGAACGGAGCGATATCCGAGATTATATCCGGTTTCAGTTTAAAAATTTCTGGAATATAACTGCTTCGGTTGTAAAAACTAAAATTAATGATGAAAAAGCGCAACGGTTTAAGGACTATTTTGATTGGTCAGAATCTTTAAAAAAAATACCATCACATCGTTTTTTGGCTATTCAACGAGCGGAAGAGGAAGGCTTTATTCGGGTGAAATTAGAAGGAGATAAAGAGCGAATCCTTCAGCATATGGAACGGAAAATAATTCGATCTTCAGGGGAGTGCGCCGAGCAAATTAAATTAGCTATTGCCGATAGTTACCAGCGTCTACTTCAACCTTCTTTAAAAAATGCAATACTTCAACAAGCAAAAGAATCTGCTGATGAGTCGGCGATACAGGTATTTACTAAAAATTTGAAGCAGCTTTTACTGGGAGCCCCTTTGGGAGAAAAACGTGTATTGGCCATCGATCCCGGATTTAGGACCGGTTGTAAATTAGTCTGTTTAGATGAAAATGGAGCGTTATTGCATAATGAAACAATTTTTCCGCATCCACCACAAAAAGATCAGAAAACTGCTATGAAGAAAATTAGTACGTTAACTGAAGCTTATAAAGTTGATGCCATTGCTATCGGTAACGGAACCGCTTCAAGAGAAACGGAAGCTCTGGTAAGAAAAATCAGATTTAAAAATGAACTTCAAGTATTTGTGGTAAGTGAGGCAGGAGCTTCTGTATATTCAGCTTCTTCAGTGGCTCGGGAAGAGTTTCCTGATTACGATGCTACGGTTCGAGGTTCAGTTTCTATAGGTCGTCGCTTACAAGATCCATTGGCAGAATTGGTGAAAATCGATCCTAAAGCAATTGGTGTTGGGCAATATCAGCACGATGTAGATCAAACCAAATTAAAGCAATCGCTCGATCGCGTAGTTGAATCTTGTGTAAATACCATCGGTGTGAATATCAATACAGCGAGTAAATCTTTACTTAGTTACGTATCTGGAATAGGAGAGAAGTTGGCAGAGAATATTATTGAATATCGAAATGAGAATGGAGCCTTTACCAATAGAAATGAAATTAAAAAAGTAAAACGTTTGGGAGAAAAAGCCTTCGTGCAAAGTGCCGGTTTTTTACGAATTAAAAATGCTAAAAATCCGTTGGACGATTCTGCCGTACATCCTGAACGTTATGGTTTGGTTGAAAAAATAGCGAAAGATGAAGGAAAAACCATTTCAGAATTAATAGGAAATAAGGTTTTGCTCCATAAAATTGATTTAGAAAAATATATTTCTGCGGAAGTAGGTTTACCAACATTAAAAGATATTATTACCGAACTGGAAAAGCCAGGAGTAGATATTCGGGAAAAAGCGAAAGTGTTTACGTTTAATCAAACTATTAAGACGATTGATGATTTACAAGAGGGACAGTTACTCCCGGGAATTGTAAATAATATTACCAACTTTGGATGTTTTGTTGATGTGGGTATCAAAGAAAGCGGACTTATTCACGTCTCTAGCTTAGCCGATGAATTTGTTAGTGATGTGAATGATTATGTGCATTTACACCAGCAGGTAATTGTAAAAATATTGGAAGTAGATATTCCTAGAAAGCGAATCCAATTGCAGTTATATAAGTAGAAGTATAATATGGGATTATTTCTGAAAAAAGTTATAGAGTATGGTTTAGTACTTTGTTTTTACTACTATTTAACTCCAAAACTCATTTTTTAATTGTTAATCGGACTATCTACTTTTCAATTGTCTTCTTTGCAGGCCTAAAAATAAAATATAATCCCAGTAAAATAAATGGAATGCTTAGCCATTGTCCAGTATTTAAAGACCACGCAGCACGATTCTCTACCTGAGCTTCTTTTACAAATTCTATAAAGAACCTTACCGTCCAAAGCAATACTAAAAATAAACCGAAAATAAAGCCCGTTTTGTCCTTTTTATCCGTTTTCCAATAGGTAAACCATAATATAAGAAATACGATCACATAACATCCCGCTTCATATAATTGCGCCGGATGTCTGGGGAAAGTTTCTCCGAGTTGAGTGAAAATCACACCGTAATCACTATGGCTGGGTTTTCCTATTATTTCAGAATTAATAAAATTTCCTAATCGAATAAAAACGCCACCAATCGCCACCGGAATGACAATCCTATCTAGAATAAAAAGTGTATTTTTCTTCAGATGCTTTTTGCTGTATAAATACATAGCGGTAATAATTCCGATAGCAGCGCCGTGACTAGCTAAGCCCCTAAATCCGGTAAATTCAAATTCTGGGGAGAATTGAAAAGGTAAAATAACCGATAACGGGTCTTCCCATAGTAATTCTGTTTGGTAAAAGATAACGTGACCTAAGCGGGCACCGATGAGTGTCCCTAAAACCGCATAAATAAATAACGGGTCTAACTTTTCTTCAGCAATGTTTTCATTCTTATAGAATTTTCTCATAATATACCAACCCAGTACAAAAGCCACCAAATACATTAAGCTGTAATAGCGGATCATAAAAAAACCTAAATCTATTCCTTTTGAAGGATCCCAAACAATAGCTGAAAAAAGCATAGTTGAATTTTAATTATTTTGAAGTGTAAATATAGTTATTTGAAGTTTTTTATAGAGCGACTTCTCAAAAACTTCTAATCTTCTTTTGGTGGTACGGGGTCGTAACCGGAATCTCCCCAAGGGTGGCAACGCTTAATTCGGTGAAAGGCGAGTTTGCTACCTTTCCATAATCCGTGAATTTTTAAAGCTTCGGCCGTATAATGAGAACAAGTAGGTTGAAATCTACAGGTTGCCGGAGTGAGTGGTGAAATAAGATATTGATAGGCCTTGATAAGAAATAAAAAAGGAGCTATCAATATCTTTTTAAACATTATTATAAACTGAAGGTTGTTCCTTCTTTACTGTCTTTTAGTTGGATTCCGTTCGCAGCGAGCTCATCCCTAATTTTGTCTCCCGTTTCAAAATCACGATTGGCACGCGCTTTGGCACGAAGTTCAATTAGTAATTCTACTACATTCGTCAAACGCTCACTATCCTGATTATTCTCTAACGCAGTAACGGCTTCTAAACCTAACACATCAAAAGTAAAATCGTGTAAAGTTTTTATTAGTATTTCTTTTTCTTCCTCAAGGATAGTTATTTTATTTTCAATTTTATGATTTATAAATTTAACAGCTTTAAACAGATTTGCAATTAAGGCTGGACTATTAAAATCATCGTTCATTGCTTCATAACATTCTTCTCTCCATTCTTTAATTCCTGATGAGGAATTATTTGGATTTGTAGGTATAGAGGGGGCTAATGCAATGGCATCCATTAATTTATGAAATCCTTTTTCAGCAGCGGTAAGCGCTTCATCAGAAAAATCTAAAATACTTCGGTAATTGGCTTGCAACATAAAGAAACGAGCAATACTAGGTGAATACGATTTGCTTAACACATCGTTATCTCCCGAAAAAAGTTCTTTTGGCAAAATATTATTACCGGTACTTTTCGCCATTTTTTTGCCATTTAAAGTAAGCATGTTGGCGTGCATCCAATAATTTACAGGGTTTTTACCGGTAGCGGCTTGCCCTTGTGCGATTTCACATTCGTGGTGAGGGAATTTTAAATCCATTCCACCGCCGTGAATATCAAATTCGTCGCCTAAATATTTAGAGCTCATTACCGTACATTCTAAATGCCAGCCAGGGAAGCCGACGCTCCAAGGAGAAGGCCAACGCATGATGTGTTGTGGTTCAGCCTTTTTCCAAAGCGCAAAATCTTGCGGATTCCTCTTGTCATCTTGCGCGGTAAGTTCACGCGTATTGGCAATCATATCTTCAAGCTTTCTTCCGCTTAAAATTCCGTAATGATTGGATTCATTGTATTTTAAAACATCAAAATAAACCGATCCGTTGGCTTCGTAAGCAAAACCCTTGTCGATAATTTCTTTAATGATTTCAATCTGTTCAACAATATGTCCCGTTGCCGTGGGTTCAATGCTTGGCGGTAAATTGTTGAATTTGTATAAAATGTTATGAAAATCTACCGTATATTTCTGAACCACTTCCATTGGTTCAATTTCTTCTAAACGAGCTTTTTTGGCAATACGGTCTTCACCGGTTTCCGCATCATTTTCTAAATGCCCAGCATCGGTAATGTTTCTAACATATCTTACTTTATAGCCTAGATGCTTTAAATAACGAAAAACCAAATCGAAAGAAATAAACGTACGACAGTTTCCTAAATGTACGTTGCTGTAAACCGTGGGGCCGCAAACGTACATTCCTACATAGCCATTGGTTAAAGGTTGAAAAACTTCTTTCTCTCCGCTAAGGGAATTGTAAATTTTTAATTCTTGGTGTTCGTATAAAGGCATTTTTAGCTTTTTAAAATCTTAGAATAAAGTTGAAACTTTGCTTAAAATTCGGTATCTAACTTAATGTAGTCAAGAAACTCCCTGCGTGTGGCAGCTTCTTTAAATTTACCACCAAACTCACTGGTGACGGTGCTGCTTTCAATATCTCTAATGCCGCGACTGTTTACGCATAAATGTTTGGCATCTACCACGCATGCTACATCTTCGGTACCTAAAACTTTTTGAAGTTCTTCTACAATCTGCATGGTCATGCGTTCTTGTACTTGTGGTCGTTTAGCATAGTAGTCAACAATTCTATTCATTTTAGAAAGTCCAACTACCGTTCCGTTAGAAATATAAGCCACGTGAGCGCGACCTACAATAGGAAGTAAATGGTGTTCGCAGGTAGAATATACCGTGATGTTTTTCTCCACCAGCATTTCTCCATATTTATATTTGTTTTCAAATACGGAAGCTTTTGGTTTTTTATCGGGATGTAAGCCGCCAAAAATTTCATTTACATACATTTTAGCAACCCGAAGCGGCGTTCCTTTAAGGCTGTCGTCGGTAAGATCCATCCCTAAAGTTTCTAAAATGTGCTTTACATCCTCTTTAATAATATCTATTTTTTCTAAATCGCTCAGCTCAAAAGCATCTTCGCGAATAGGGTTATCGGTGCTGGAACCAATATGATTGTTTCCTACTTCTTCAATATCGTCCAATAGTTTATCAATTTTCATAACTCTTTTCTAAAGAGTGCAAAGATACAGAATTTAGTATTGATTGAAAATACTTAATTTATAGATTAGTATATCTAAGGCTGAAGTATGATTTCTTCCGAAATCAAATATCCATCGGCACTCATTCCTTCAATATAAAGTTTGATTTTTTCAGTTAAGGTATTTGGGAACTTAAAGGTAGTTTCGGGGTTTTCTTTATCTATGATGATGGAGGGTTGCCAATCTATTACCCCATATTTTTCAAATAGATTTGTGTGGTATGATGAGTATTTGGGTTGATAAAATTTCTTATCTTTAGAAAAACCATTGGTGGCGAGGTATTCAAAGAATTTGTTATTTTTTGACTTCGTGTTTTCATAATCAGTTTTTGTGATTATTTCAATAACTCCGTTACCTCCAAACACTCCATAACCTATCCCAGATTTATTAATGCTTATACTTTCTACTTGTGAGGTTAATAAGTTGTAGATCATCACTGTATTTCCTTCTAATGGAACTCCATCTAAAATAATCCTTGTTTGCCGAGAACCATGAATAGTAGCAGATCTTCTGGAATTAATTATCACATCTCCCATTGTACGCCTAACCTCAAAGTTTTGTGTAGCAATGTAGTCTGTAATATAATGATATTGTCTAGCCATTTGTTCATCTACTATCGTGACATCGGAAAAGTTAGAATGTCTATCGTCTATTTCTTGCTTTTTCTCTCCTCTTATAACAACAGTATCTAATGCTTCCGTACTTTGAATAAAAGTTTTGAAATCTATAGAGAGGGATTGATTTTGATTAGTATTTACTTTTGTTTTTTTTGAAATATTTAAAGATGACTTCTTTTTAAAAGGTAAAACCGACACAGTATAGGAACTCTTTTTAATTTTATTGAGGTTTTTGTTGAATAGTCCCAAATATACATTAGAGCTATCTTTTAAAAAGAGATGATTTAATGTGAAATTAGCTGAATCTTTTAGCTCTAATATTTCAAGTAAACTAGAGGTTTTTGAGGTAATGAAAAGTTGATTTTCATTATTTGAGGCGTCAAGAAGTTTTCCTGATAAAGTAAAACCAATCTCGTGTTGAAAATTTTCTTTGGGTTTAAAATTGAAAACATTTTTCCAGTTATAACTACTCCAACCCTGTGTTAAAAGAAGTAAATCTAAATCGAATAATTTTCTTCTCTCATTAGCATTTTTAAAATAGTAACTTCCTTCTTCAATAGTAGAAGAGATATAAGGTTTAAGGAAAAAAGATGATAGCATGTTGTGAGAAGGAGCGTAGGATTTGGTCTTGGCAGGTAAGGTCGAAATACTCATTCTTTGAATAGTATCTATTTGTTGTTCAGAATGAATTTTAACCACTAAACTATCTATTAAACTATCTGATATTTCAGCAGTGATCGATTTTCTTTTAATGTGTATTGGATTAAAAATAAGTCGTTCTAGAATGGGTTGAAAATTTTCATTAAAGACGGTTATGGTATTTGTGCCGGGAAATAGCTCTTCACGGTTTATGATGGTATTGTAAGTAGTGGAATGATTAAATTGTAATTGAATTCCTTTGATATGCTGGTTTTGGGTAATGGTCAGGAAATAATTTTTATTTCTAATTGTTGGTAAAGATTCTTTATTGGTTTCTAAAGAAAGTGCTAATTGGTCTGTAAGAAAATTGTTTGTTTTCAGTATGAGACCTTTAGAATCAGGTTTTTGTAGATTTTTTTGTATAGTATCGCCATATTCGGTTTTTAGTTGAATTTTATAAGTTTCCGATACTTTGGGATTAATAATAAATTTTGAAATACCGAATTTATTCGATTTGAATGAATTAATTTTTTCATCATTATTATTTAAAATTTGCGCATTATAAAAGAAAACCCCTTTGCCGTTTTGATCTATCAGTTTTACTCCAACATTGTTAGCTACATTTGCCAGCAGATGGCCGCTTTCCGGTAAAAACTGAAGGTCGTATTTTATTTTTTGTTTGTCCCTACTTTTTTCTTCTTTGTTCCCTAATAGTTGAAAATCTTGAATGAAAGTTAAGTCTTCCCTAAAATTTTTCATATAATTAGTACTTGCTAGGATATAGTAGGAACCTGGCGATAATTTCTTTTCAGTCAAGCTAAAATATCCATTGCCAAAACCATTATTAATAAAAATAGTTTTGTAATCTATTTGTTGACCATCTTCATTAAATAAAGCAACATTTAAATTAGTAGTAGTGGGGTTAGGTAAGTTCGTTCTTAAATCGTAAACATACGCAGAAAACCAGATGTTTTCTTTCGGAGCTATTTTAGTTTTGTTTAAATGAAGATGAACGTATTCTCTGTTAAGTTGAAAATAATTAGAATAGGTTTGTTGAAGAGCCGGGATGGAAGTAACTTGAGCATAAACCGAAGAAAGGCTTATGCTCATTAAAAATAATACAGTAAAATATATTTTCATTATAAGTCTGGACTATTCGTCACAGCACTGCGGTCTATTTTCTTCACTAAGCCTTGTAAAACTTTACCGGGGCCAATTTCTGTAAAAGAAGTCGCTCCATCTTTAATCATGTTTTGTACACTTTGCGTCCATTTTACCGGTGCTGTGAGCTGAAATATTAAATTTTCTTTTATCTCATCAGGATTGGTAACGCTAAAGGTACTAACGTTCTGGTATATTGGGCAAGTTGGAGTGTTAAAATTTGTCTCTTCAATTGCTTTTGCTAATTCTTCTCGGGCAGGTTCCATCAATGGGGAATGGAAGGCTCCACCTACTGGTAATACCAACGCTCTTTTTGCTCCTTTTTCTTTCAAAGCTTCGCAAGCATCTTCAATGGCTTTTACTTCTCCCGAAATTACCAATTGTCCAGGACAGTTATAATTTGCAGCAACCACAATTCCATCAATTTCTGCACAAACTGCTTCCACTAATTCATCTTCTAATCCTAAAACAGCAGCCATCGTAGAAGGTTGTAATTCGCAAGCTTTTTGCATAGCTTCAGCACGCTTGGAAACTAATTTTAGTGCATCTTCAAATTCTAAAGTTTTGTTGGCTACTAAGGCAGAAAATTCTCCTAACGAATGTCCTGCAACCATTTCAGGTTTGGCATCTTCCCCTAACACGTGATTCAAAATCACGGAATGTAAAAATACGGCAGGTTGGGTTACATTAGTTTGTTTAAGTTGTTCGGCAGTGCCTTCAAACATAATATCGGTAATGTTGAATCCTAGAACTTGGTTGGCTTTTTCAAACATTTTTTGTGCTTCCGGGAAGTTTTCATATAAACTTAATCCCATTCCGGTAAATTGAGCTCCTTGTCCAGGAAAAACGTATGCTTTCATAATCTTTTAATTTTTGTTAAAACAAATGTACTATAAAAAAGACCTAATAGGAAAAATCTTCACTATTAGGTCTTTTCGGCAATAAACAGGATTATTTATACAGATAATTTTCCTTTTTCTCCTACATCAGCTTTTTTGCCGGTAACAGCACCCACTCCCATTTTAAATAAGCTGACTAATTTATTGGTTTCGGTATCCCAATAATAAGCTTCTTTTGGAGTGATTTTAAGTGCCGTTAAATTAGGGTCGTCCGTGCCATCAAACCAATTATCTGAAACTGATGAATACAACTCTTCAAGAATTGATTGTTCTACTACAATTTCAGCTTCTGCAAAAACGCTCAAAAATTTCTTTGAAGATGGCTCACTATATAAAAGCTGAACTTCCTTGTTTTTAGTTATATTTTGATTGTGGTCACTATCCCCTGGACTCAAAAACCAAATATCGCCGTGCATATCAATTTTCTTTTGCGTCATGGGTACTGCTTGTAATGGGCTTTCGCCTAAAGCTGTAACCATCATTGTAGTTTCAATCTCTTCAGTAAGTTCTTTAATTTTTTTCTTTGCTTCTTCGTTATACTTGTTTTGGGTACTCATAATTTTTTCTTTTAAAATTACGAGTTATTCAGTTGAACACGAGTCAATAAACTATTAAAAATCGAGCGAATGCTGTTAATAAGTGTGAAAATGAGTTAGCTGAATTTTCTCAGAATATTTTCTACGGAAGCCAAATAACCACGACCAAACAAGTTTAAATGAACTAAAAGGTAGTAAAGTTGCCAAAGCGGAATGCGTTCTCTCCATTGATTTTCTAACGGAAATATTTCTTCATAATTCTGAAAAACTTCCGTAGGAAAACCTCCAAATAATTGCATCATCGCTAAATCCATCTCTCGTGATGCAAAGCAAGTGGCGGGGTCGATCAAAGCCGGATTGCCAAGTTCATCGATTAAATAATTACCATTCCAAAGATCGCCGTGAATTAAACTTGGTTGTTCTTTCGGGATCAATTCAGCAATATTTTGATAAAATCGGTTTAAATTTTTAAAACTGAATCCATTTTTTACCGCTAATTGAAATTGTGGTTGCAACCTTTTTTCAATATAAAATTCAGCAGCATCAGTGATGTTGCAAATATTGTATTGCGGTAAGCTCCCAATATAATTATCTTGTTCTAACCCAAAAGTTGCTTGTGAAACTTGATGCTGTTTGACCAAACCTTCCCCAAACTCTTTCCAGAAATTGGTTGTCTTGGAGGCGGATGGTAAATATTCTAAAAGTAAATAAGCTTCTTTTTCAATAGTTCCATAGCCAAAAACTTCAGGGATTCTTAGCGCTTTTGCAGACCTTAACTTTTGTAATCCGAAAGCTTCTTTTTTAAACATATCGGGAAACCGATCAGCTTTGTTCAGTTTTATAACTAATTTCTTTTCACTGGTTATTAAGAGATAAGTGTCATTGATGTCTCCTCCTGATAAGGCCGAAGCATCTTTCAGTTGAAAATTTTCTTTTTCTGCTATTTGTTGAAGTACTTCCGGTAAAATATAGCTTATTTTTTGCGTTCGTAAGTTAAGTAGGTGAAAGCGTATTTGTGCTTTTCATCTTTTTCATGAAATTCTTCATTCACTAATTTCCAATCGTTCAAATCTAAGTTAGGGAAATAAGCATCGGCTTCAAACTCACCGTGTACGCGAGTAAGTTCAATTTTATCAACGTATGGTAAACTCAGTTTGTAAATTTCTCCGCCACCAATAATAAAAGCTTGTTCATCTTCACGTGCAAAAGCCAAAGCGTCTTTTAGATTATGGACAACAATACAATTTTCATTTTCATAATCATGTTGATGTGTGATGACTACGTGCGTGCGGTTAGGAAGAGGTTTTGGAAAAGATTCAAAAGTCTTTCTCCCCATAATAATATGGTGACCGGTCGTTAATTTTTTAAAACGTTTAAAGTCGTCCGGTAAATGCCAAACCAAATCGTTATCTTTACCCAGGGCGTTATTTTCTGCAGCAGCAGCAATAATTGTAAGCATTCTTATGCGTTTAAAGAAGGATTATTGTCGGTATTAGATTTTGGGAGTGGATGTTCTTTTTCAACTTGTTGTTGCAGTTCAGCAATTTTCTTTTTTTGCTTGGCTACCAGTCGTTCCATTTGCTGATTTTCCCATTCTTTTCCCATTAGTTTGTTGACGAAAAATACATTAATGGCGTGAATAAGCAAGAAGAAAAACCAAAGCAATATGGCCCATACAAACCAATCGGTACCAAATAGTTTGAATTCTTTACCAAAGTCGAGCACGACATTTAGAATGATGAATAAAATTGAACCTGCAATAAAAATCACAAAATGAGTGGTTAAGCGTTTTTTCTGCTTAATTCTGCGCTGAGCGTTCTCAAAAAGTTCACGTTGCTCAGTATCTATTTTACCCGATTTTCTTTCTGCTGAAGCCATATTATTGTAACTTAGTTTACTCCAAATTTAACATTTTTAGACTAGAATTTCTCAGCTTATGAAGAATTTAAGAAATGAATTTCCGATGATTGGCCAATACACTTATTTAAATACTGCCGCGACCGGATTACTCTCTGAAACTGTTTTTGATTATCGTCAAGACCAAAATTTAGATATGCTTACCCAAGCCAGTATATTTCGAGATAAAAAATCGAATTTATATGCAGAAGTACGAGAAGCCTTAGGTGAATTTTATACTGCTGAAGCTAATAAAGTTGCTTTAATGCCCAGTTTTTCTTTCGGCTTTAATGCGTTTTTGGAAGGCTTGCCAGCAAATGCAAAAATTTTATTGCTGAAGGGAGATTACCCGTCGATTAATTTACCGGTGGAAGCGAGGGATTTTGAAGTTTGTTATGCTGAAATTGATGAAAATTTAGAAATGAATGTGAATGCTGCGGTAAAAGAACATCAACCCGACGTATTTGTGTTTAGTATTGTGCAATACATTAGCGGAATTAAAATTGACCTTGATTTTTTAAAAGAGCTGAAAAAAGAAAATCCTAGTTTATTGATTGTTGGCGATGGAACTCAGTTTTGCGGAACGGAAGCATTTAACTTTCAAGAATCAGGAATCGATGTGTTGGGGGCAAGTGCCTATAAATGGCTAAATGCAGGATTCGGAAATGCATTTTTCCTATTTAAAGAAGAAGTCGCTGAACGGGTTTACCCGAAAGCCGTAGGTTTTGGTTCGAATATCGGAAAATACAAACAAGAAGAAAATGCCCTTATCGGTAAGTTTGAACCGGGACATTTAGACACCTCCAATATCGGGAGTATAAAAGCGGCTTTACAATTGCAAGAAAAAATAGGTGTTGAAGAAATTGAAAAAAAAGTAAAAAATCTAAAAACTTTAGCGAAAGCTGAATTTGAAAAGCTCAATTTATTGGAAGAAAAAGTTACTAAGCGTAAACAACATTCTTCACTTTTTAATATTAAAGGAACTACCGAATTATTTAACTTTTTAAACAATAGAGGAGTGGTTTGCTCGCAACGCGGTGATGGTATTCGGGTAAGTTTTCATTATTATAATACTGAAGAAGATTTGAAGCAATTACTTGATTTACTTAAGAATTTTGGAGGTTGAAATTGAGATAGATCGAGAATGATAAATAATTTTGATGCAGCTTGATGAGATTCTGAGTCAAGCTCAGAATGACGAAAATATCTAACAAAAGTCACCCTGAATTTAGTTCAGGGTCACATCTAAAATAATCTACTTCTTCTCGAAAATATAATTCTTATAAAAACATTCTTCGTCGCAGAAGAATTCCGTCATTTTTAAACCGGCTTGATTAGCTAGCCATTCCACTACATCGTCATCATATTTCTGTGAAATTTCAGTATGAATAGTTTCCCACTGCTTAAAATTAATTTCAAGACTTAAAGCGTTAATGTTTACTTTTTGTTTTTCTAAACTCACTAAGAAACTCTTTGCGGTTCCGGTTTCCGGGTTGTAGGTTTCCCAATGCTTAAATTTATCTAGTTCAAAATTCGCATCTAATTCTTGGTTAATACGTTCCAGCAAATTTTTATTAAAAGCTTCAGTCACGCCGGTTGGGTCGTTATAGGCGTTTAAAATAGTTTGCGGGTTCTTCTTTTGGTCAAAACCCATAAAAAGCATATCTCCGGGATTCATCGCTTTTTGAATATTCATTAAAAAGTCAATAGCTTTATCATGTGGTAAATTTCCTATGTTGGAGCCCAAAACCATCATTACTTTCTTTCTGGAATTGTATTTGGCAAGATCTTTTAACACATTGAAATAAGTTCCTTGCAAGGTTTCCACATTTACTTTCGGTATTTCTTCAGCTAAGGAGGACTCTAAGTCATCTAAAATATTCTGACTAATATCAATAGGTAAATATTTGAAATCGATATTGTTTTCAGTAAGGTATTTTAAAAGAATCTTTGTTTTCTTTCCGTCACCGGCCCCTAATTCAATTAAATCGAAACCTTTTTCAGCTTTAAAATAATTGCTTAGTGCAGCTTTATGTTTTTCAAGAATATTAAACTCACAGTTGGTAAGGTAATATTCAGGTAAGTTCATGATATCTTGAAAGAGTTTATCTCCTTTTTTATCGTAAATGTATTTGGATGATAAATATTTTGGGAATGCCGTTAAGCCTTCCTGTACTTCTGAAGCGAATTCAGAAGTGGGTTTTATTTCGGTTTGTTTTTCCATAAATTTTTTATTTGGCTAACCTGATTCCGGTAAATTGCCATCTTAAATTGGGGTGAAAGAAATTGCGGTATGTACAGCGGATGTGTTTAGGCGAAGTAGCTACAGAACCACCACGAAGTACTTTTTGATTCACCATAAATTTTCCGTTATATTCACCTAAAGCACCTTCTGGTTTTTTGTAGTTTGGATAAGGGGAATAAGCGCTTTCTGTCCATTCCCAACGTTGTCCCCAATCAAATTTTTCTTGCGATATTTCCCATTCTGCTTCGGTAGGTAAACGCATATCTTTCCATTGTGCAAACGCGAAAGCTTCATAATAAGAAATATGGGATAATGGAGCGTTTGGGTTTAAAGGCTTTAATCCGCTTAAGGTGTATTGATACCAAGAACCATCGATAAGATGCCAATATTGTGGTGCTTTTACTTTCTCTGTATTAATCCAATCCCAGGCTTCCGCATGCCATAATAGAACGTCTTGGTAACCACCGGCATTCATAAATTCTAAATATTCTTCATTAGTGACTAATTTGTTGGAAATGAAAAATTCGTTTAGATAAACTTTATGTCTTCCTTTTTCATTATCGTAACAAAACTCACCATCTTCAGGTTTTCCTATTTCATAAACGCCTTCTTCTATACTTAACCATTTATGAGCGTGATTTTCAATTTTGTTTTCATTAAAATGTTGATGATAAGTGGGTAACAACGGATTGTTACCTAAAATGTATTTAATATCAGTCAATAATAATTCTTGATGTTGCTTTTCATGATGAATCCCAATTTCTAAAACCTCTTCTAATTCTTGAGAAATTTCATTTTCATTTAAAAATTCAATTAGGGCTTCGGTTACATATTTTCGGTATTCATAAATTCTATTTACGGTGGGTCGCGATAAATTCCCGCGGTTGGAGCGCACTACTTTCTCACCTACACTTTCATAATAACTGTTAAACACATAAGCAAATTGCTCATCAAAAATTTGATAAGACTCTTTGTGTTCCTTTAGAATGAATTCTTCAAAAAACCAAGTGGTATGTCCCAAGTGCCACTTTGGAGGAGAGACAAACTCAACAGGTTGAACTACATAATCTTCTGTTTCTAAAGGTTGGCAGAGTTGTTCAGTTAATTGTCTGGTTTCTAAAAAAAGTTCTAAGGTTTTTGTAGTTGTAATCATAAGTTTAGCGTTTAATGCGCCTCTATCAAATTTACGATTTTTTAAATGCGAACTTCTTTAAGCTTTGTTAAAGCAAAAGTTAAAAACCTTTAATGATAAAAACCAAGTGAATTTTAAATATAAAAAAAGCCTGATTTTTCAGGCTTTAAGTTTGTGATTCTTAATTTTAGAAGTTGAACGGAACTGTATATTTAATAGCTCTCGGTTTGCCATTTAACGAGCCGGGTTTCATTTTTGGGATGGCCATAATATTGCGTTTAGCTTCTTCTTGCAACGATGCTCGACCTCCTTTAACTTGAGTGATCTCGATGTTTCCTTCTTTATTAACCACAAAACTCACCAATACTTTAGAACCTTTATCTTCTGAAGTATAATCTTTTGGGAATTTAAAATTCTGCTGAATGTGTTTTGCGAGCATCTGGTTAAAGCAATTAGAAGTTGAAGCTGCCTCTTCACAACCCGGCCAAACCGGCGGAACTTCTTTTGAAGAAACCGTATTTCCTTTTACTTCTTGGGCTTGTGTAACGCCAACTGCGCAAATAAAACTAAGTAGTAATACAATCTTTTTCATCATTAAATTTTTACTGAAAATAACTAAAAAAATCTTCACATCTCATAAAACGACGTGAAGATTTTAATTAAAAAGTTTAAAAGTATAACTTAATCTAAATGGCTACCGCCGCTTTAATATGCGGATGCGGATCGTAACCTTCTAGCGTGAAATCTTCAAATTTAAAATTGAAAATATCTTTTACCTCCGGGTTTATTTTCATTTGAGGTAAAGCTTTTGGTTCTCGCGATAACTGTAGTTTTACCTGTTCAAAATGATTGTTATAAATATGTACATCGCCAAACGTATGTATAAAATCTCCTGCTTCGTAACCACAAACTTGCGCCATCATCATCGTAAGCAATGCATAAGAAGCAATGTTGAAAGGAACACCTAAAAACACATCGGCGCTACGTTGGTAAAGCTGGCAAGAAAGTTTACCATCGGCTACATAAAACTGAAAAAAAGCGTGGCAAGGTGGCAAAGCAGCTTTACCATTCGCAACATTTTCACTAAAACTAACCGAAGTATTTGGCATCACGCTAGGATTCCATGCAGAAACTAACATTCTACGGCTGTTCGGGTTTTTCTTAAGCGTTTCGATCATCTCTTTAATCTGGTCGATCTCTTCACTATTCCAGTTTCGCCATTGGTGGCCGTAAACCGGACCAAGATCTCCATTCTCATCGGCCCATTCATTCCAAATTCTTACGCCGTTATCTTGCAGGTATTTCACGTTTGTATCGCCATTTAAAAACCAAAGCAATTCATAAATAATAGATTTTAAATGTAGTTTTTTCGTAGTCACCATCGGGAAACCTTTGCTCAAATCAAATCGCATTTGGTAGCCAAACACGCTGCGGGTCCCGGTCCCGGTCCGGTCCCCTTTATCGATACCGTTTTCTAAAACGTGCTGTAGTAAGTCGTGATATTGCTGCATAATCTTTTTTTGGGCGTTCGGGCGGGCTCTCGTGAGTCGCTTTTTTCAATTTCAAAAAAAATTAAAAAAGAGCTCCAACAAATCACTCCATCCCTAACGCAATAAAATCGATATAAAACTAAAAAATAGCAAGCATAAGTAAGGGGTTCGTTCACTTCAATTTTTAAAAAAGTTATGCACATTCAAAAATTTTAATTCAGATATGACTTTTGTCATAATTCACACGGGAGTTGCGATGTATTTTTGTCTTGTAAACTTTAAAAAAACTCAGAATATGAAATCATTAATCGCAATTGCACTCGGTTTAGTTATGCAGATAGCCACCGCACAAGAATTTAAAGTGCAACCCGAAAGCTCTAAGCTAAGTGTAACCGGAACTTCAACTTTGCACGATTGGGAATGTGTGGTAGAAACTTTTAAAGGAAGCATTTCTGCAACCATCAAAAATAACAAAATCGTAAGCATCGAAAGCTTCAACTTTCAGTTTCAGGTAGACGACTTAAAAAGTGGAAAATCTGCGATGGATAAAAAAACCTACGAAGCTTTAAGAGAAAAGAAAAATCCGACAATCACTTATAAAGGTACCGCGGTAGTAATCAACGATCATTCTGCCACTTTTTCTGGAACGATGATCATTGGTGGAACAAAACGCGAGTTTAAAACCAAAGTAAAAATAAGCTACACCAATGGTAAGATTATGCTTTCTGGAGAGAAAGACTTCAAACTAACCGATTTTAATATCGAACCGCCAACTGCAGTTTTCGGTACTATAAAAACCGGTGATGAAGTAGTTATACATTATAATATTCAACTTAAGAACTAACAATAACAATTTTAAATAAATTAAAAATGAGAACACTAGGCAAACTTTTAGTAATGGTATTTGCAGTCTGTATGGCTGGACAAGTACAAGCTCAACAAATTAACTTTGATCGTAATTTAGATAACTTTAGATATCCAGATAAGCGTGGTGTAAATGTTTTCGAAGCGCCAAAAGACACGCTTTCGACCTTTGATGGTGTCGATGTGCGCGTAGGAGGTTCTTTTGCTTTGCAATACCAAGCAATTGAAAACGAAAATGCCGGTTTAGCAGGTTACGAACTTAAAGAAGCAGGAAGCAACTTTAATTTAGCTACCGCTAATATGGATTTAGACGTGGCACTTTATGATGGAGTAAGAATGCACTTACGTACCTATTTGTCTTCACGTCACCATAATGAACCTTATGTGAAAGGTGGATATTTTCAAGTAGATAAATTAGATTTTATTAAAGAAGGATTTTTGGAAGACTTGATGCAGTATACCACCATTCGAATAGGACATATGGAAAATAACTATGGTGATGCACACTTTAGAAGATCTGATAATGCACAAGCCATCTACAATCCATTTGTAGGGAACTTAATTATGGATGCTTTCACTACAGAAGTAGGGGCAGAAGTTTATTATCGAAGAAATGGCTTTATTGGTATGGTAGGTTTTACCAATGGTAAACTTAACCAAGATGTAGAAGAAGATGAAACAGGAAAAACCGGTGGAGCTTCATTTTTAGCAAAACTAGGTTACGACAAACAATTAAATGATGATTTACGTGTAAGATTAACAGGATCTTTATATAACACCGGTTACGTACCAAACTCTTATTTGTACAGTGCAGATAGAGCAGGAGCTCGTTACTATGACTTAATGCAAGATGCAACAGCTACTAGCGACGACTTTAGAGCTACTCGTTACAACCCTAATTTATCAAATAGTATCACTGCGGTAATGATTAACCCATTTGTGAAATATGGCGGCTTAGAATTCTTCGGAACCGTAGAAATGGCTCAAGGTAAAGCTTCTGCTGAAGAAGATGATAGAACTGCTATGCAATATGCCGGAGAATTAATTTACAGATTTGGTGCAGATGAGAATATTTATGTAGGTGGAAGATATAACTTAGTAGATGCTGAAGATATTTCTGGGGAAGATGTAACTATCGATAGATTCCAAATAGCCGCAGGATGGTTTATGACAAGAAATATTCTATTGAAAGCAGAATATGTAGTGCAAAACTATAATGATTTTGGAGCAACAAGCATATTAAACGAAGGAAAATTTGATGGAGCGATGGTTGAAGCCGTGATTTCATTTTAATTAATTATCTTTCAACCAAAACTCCAAGAAAACAGTACGGAAAAACACTTCCGTGCTGTTTTCGGTTTAAAAATAAAGCGCTATGATAAAGTTAATCGTAAAGTTGGTGTTCTTTTTGGTGATGGCTCAAGCATACGCACAAAGCGGGACAGTAAGAATAGAAGTACGAACCAATGTGAATAAATTTACCTGTTCTTGTGATGAAGAGAGTTTTGTTTGTAAAGAATTTGATGCTAACCAAAAAGTGTTAAAGCTCCCCGTCGCTAGCTTTTCTTGCCCTAAGCGAATGATTGAAAAAGATTTAGTTGAATTGTTCGAGGCTGAAAAATATCCGTATATCTCGATTGAGATCTTAGATTATAAAGAATACCACGGAAGTATTTCCGCAGAAATTAAGATCACCATTAAAAAAGTTTCGAAAGTTTACGAGCTGCAATTAGGTGAAACTTACGATAGTGAAGGTTTTTATATCACCGGAAGCCAATTGCTCGATCTTACCGATTATCACATCGAGCCGCCGGTAAAAGCTCTAGGTTTAGTAAAGGTGAAACCTGTTGTCGCGATCGAATTTCGAATCCCGGAAGAGTTTGTGACCACGCGTAAGTAATTTGTTAATACTTTACAATTTATTCGATTTTATGAAGTTATAATTAATGAAATTTTAATCATTAAAAACTAACTCTCATGAAAAAATGCATTCTTTTCACGTTGTTCATCTTTTTTTCACTCTACCTTTCAGCTCAGGAAAGCGAAACTTCTAATTTTAGTGTTGCCGGGCGTTTTGGTTTAGGAAATTCAAATATCAATACGCAAAACTATAAAAACCTAGCGGGTTCAGCTGGTTCATTTCAGCTTGATGTTAATTACGATCTTCCTATTGAAAATAATGTTTTTTCATATTTACGTTTTGGATTAGGTTTTCAATTGAACAGTAGTAATGCGAATTTGTTTTTCGGTTCTTCGCAAGCAAGTTTGATTGCTGAAACATTTCGGGTTCCTGTTTATTTAAACGGAGTTATTCGATTAGGAAGAGATGAAGCTAGCCTTTTGAGTGATACTAAATTAGTCGCAGGATTTGGCGGATTTTTAAATCACGTGTACAAGTACGAAGTGACAGATGTTGAAAACAGTGCAGATATAGAAAAACCTGATACAGGTTTTGGAGTTATTTTTAATCTAGGTTTAGAGCAAGATGTTTCTGAGCATTTTGCTGCCTTTGTAACGTTAGATTATAGTTTGATGGGAGATGAAAATAAGGTTGATGAAGTAAACATCAATACGACCACTTTTAATTTAGGAGTTCGTTATCGTCTATAACAGAAATAAAAAAGGCCTTTCGATTTTGAAAAGCCTTTTTTTATACTATGATTTTGAATATTATCCGATAATCATTCCGGCGATCGTAGCTGAAAGTAACGAAGCTAACGTACCTCCAATAACAGCTTTAATACCAAATTCAGATAAATTTTTACGTTGTCCCGGTGCTAATGAACCGATACCACCTAATTGAATCCCAATCGACGCAAAATTGGCAAACCCACAAAGCATGTAAGTGGCCATAATAATCGATTTTTCATAGGTTAAACTCAACGCGGTAGCAGGATTTTTTAATTCGGCTAACTGGATATATCCTACAAATTCGCTGGCCGCTAATTTAATCCCGAGTAATTGTCCCATCAACATCATATCTTCTTTTGCTACACCAATCAACCACATGAGCGGAGCGAAAACCGTTCCTAGAACCGCTTCAATAGAAAAAGATTGATAAGGAGTATTTTCCGCTAAAAAACTATTGAGGTGCGTCCATTGTCCTACTTTTCCGAAGCCATAATTTACCATCGCGATTAAAGCGACAAATACCAATAACATCGCCCCAACATTGGCTGCTAATTTTAAACCTTCGGTAGTTCCAATAGCGATCGCATCCAACACATTCGAACCAATTTTTTCTGAAGAAACTTCTACATCGGTATTAATTTTTTCCTGTTGCGGATAGAGCATTTTAGAAATTACAATCGCTCCCGGAGCAGCCATCACCGATGCTGCCAATAAATGTTTCGCAAATTCTAAACGCATCACCGGGTCGTTGCCCCCCAAAAAGCCAATGTAAGCCGCTAAAACACCACCGGCAACAGTGGCCATTCCGCCAATCATTACGAGTAATATTTCAGAACGTGTCATTCGTTCTAAATAAGCTTTTATCATTAACGGAGCTTCGGTTTGTCCTAGGAAAATATTTCCGGCAACATTTAAACTTTCAGCACCTGAAATTCCCAAAAGTTTTGTGAGTACAAACGCAAAACCTCGTACCACCACTTGTATGATTCCGAAGTAAAATAAAATGGAAGTTAAGGCTGAAAAGAAAATAATAGTAGGCAACACCTGAAATAAAAAGATGTAGCCAAAGCTGGAAGTGTCCATTAATCCGCCGAGTAAAAATTCACTTCCGGCAGCGGTAAAATCTAAGATTTTTACAAATATATTTCCTACAAATTCAAACATGACCTTTACCCATTCAACGCGCAAAACGCCGTAGGCTAAAATAAGTTGAAGCGCTAAGCCAATCCCAACCGTTTTCCAATTAATGGCTTTCCGATTGCTGCTCAATAAAAATGCGATCACTAATAAGGTGAACATACCCAAAGCTCCTCGCCAAAAACTGTTAAAAGTAAACCCTTCACTTTTTACAATTTGCTTTCCATTGGTGTTAGTTTCTTTAGAAGGAGGAAGTTTCATACTTAATTTCCTTCCGCTTTGTGCTAAAGTTAGGGTAGAATCGGTTAAACTTTCTACACGAAATCGTTGAATGCTGTCTTGCGGAATATCATAAAACAACACCAAATTGTTATTCTGAAAGATATAAGAACCAGAAAGATGTTTTCTTTCTTCCTTATGAAGCCAATTAAAAGTTCCATCTTTTAAGGTAAGACTCCTGAAATTTTGATGAGCAGAAGAAGCAAATGTTGAATCTAATTCTTGAGTGATTTTCCATTCTTGCTCGATGTTTTGAGCAGAGGAGAATGGAATGATTGCGATAAATGCAAGTAGCGTGAGCAAGTTTTTCATTGCCGAAAATTATTTTCGTTTAGAAATTTCGTCCCTTAATTGAGCGGCTTTTTCATAATCTTCATTCTTAACCGCTTCCTCTAATTCTTTTTCTAATTCTTTGAGGGACTTTTTATTTGTTGAAGTTTCTTCTGAGGGAGAATCGGTAGCGTCTTGTAATACATCTTCAATAATCAATTCCGCTTCTTTTTGTTCTTCAGATTTTGTTTCCTCAGCCGGCGGATTGTTTTTTAAATAGATTCCCGCTTTGTCCAATATATTTTGATAGGTGAAAATAGGTGCGTTAAAACGTAAGGCCAAGGCAATAGCGTCACTGGTTCGAGCGTCTATGATTTCTTCAATTTTATCGCGCTCGCAAATTAAGCTGGAATAAAAAACGCCATCTACCAATTTATGAATAATAACTTGCTTCACGATAATTGAAAAACGTTCAGCAAAACTTTTGAATAAATCGTGCGTTAAAGGTCGGGGAGGTCGTATATCTTTTTCTAGAGCAATGGCTATTGATTGTGCCTCGAAAGCTCCAATAACAATAGGTAATTGTTTTTCGCCATCCACCTCACTAAGCAAAAGCGCATAGGCGCCATTTTGGGTTTGACTGTAAGAAATTCCTTTTATAGTTAATCGCACTAAACTCATACCACAAATTAATCAAAAGAGATTAAATAAAAAAGCGACCTAAATAAAAGCTTTGGCATATTTAGGTCGCCCTAATTTTTCAGGGGCACAATTTAGAAAAAAATTAACTGTTATTGGCCTTAAATTCTTTTAATTTTTCTGTGAGTTGAGGAACTACTTCAAAAGCATCTCCAACTATACCATAGTCTGCTGCCTTAAAGAAAGGAGCTTCCGGGTCGTTATTGATAACCACTTTATATTTTGAAGCATTAATCCCTGCTAAATGCTGGATAGCTCCAGAAATACCTACTGCAATATATAAGTTGGCCGCTACCGGTTTTCCGGTTTGTCCTACGTGTTCGCTGTGTGGTCTCCAGCCCATGTCACTTACGGGTTTAGAACAAGCGGTTGCTGCACCTAAGGTATCAGCTAAATCTTCAATCATTCCCCAGTTTTCAGGGCCTTTTAAACCACGCCCGCCGGAAACGACAATTTCTGCATCGGCGATAGTTACTTTATCGGTGGCTTTATCTACCGATTCTACATTAACTGAAAAATCGCTTTCATCTAAACTTGGCGAAAATTCTTCAACCATAGCGTCGGTTTCGTTTTCTTTTAAACTATAAGCATTTTTAGACACTCCTACAATTTTCACATCACTGGAAATAGAGGAGAAATTAAAGGCTTTATTGGTAAATGCATTTCTTTTTACTGTGAAGGGTTCTGTACTTTCTGGAAGGGCAACTGCATTGGCAGCATAACCTGCTTCTAGATTTACCGCTAAAACGGGAGCTAAGTATTTGTCGTTAGCGGTTTGGCTAAGAACAACTACTTTAGCATCTTCGTTTTTTGCTGCTTGGGTAAGTACATCGGCATAAGCATCGGCATTAAATTTAGAAAGCTTGTCGTTGCTTACTTTTAATACTTTTCTTACTCCGTATTTTCCTAAGCTGGCATCGTCTTCTGCATTTACACTTACCGCAGTCACCGAAGTCCCTAATTGGTCGGCAATTCCTTTGGCATAAGAAGCAGCTTCATAAGCCGCTTTTTTAAATTTTCCGTTTTCTGATTCTGTATATACTAAAACTGACATTTTTTTAATTTTTAAGATGAATAATTACTGTTGAATTGTCTTGATTTTGCTTAGATGGCTTTCGCATCGTTATGAAGCAAGTCAATCAATTCATCTAAATTATCTTTATCTACCAATTTCACATCACCTTTAGGAGCAGGTTTGGCAAATTTTTCAGCTTTTGTTTTGGCATCTGCACCAACAGGTTCGACTACGTTTAAAGGTTTTTTACGCGCCATCATAATACCTCTCATATTCGGGATTTTAAGGTCGCTTTCTTCCACTAAACCTTTTTGTCCTCCAATCACTAAAGGAAGATTAGCGGTTAAAGTTTCTTTACCGCCATCAATTTCACGAATGGCTGTTGCTTTATCACCTTCAACTTCTAAACTTACACATGTGTTCACGAAATTAGCTTTGATTAATTTAGCTAACATTCCGGGAACCATTCCACCGTTGTAATCGATAGATTCCCTTCCGGCAATAATTAAATCGTAACCTCCGTCTTGGGCAACTTTGGCTAGTTCTTTTGCTACTTGAAAACCATCGGTAGCAGGCGTGTTCACTCTAATGGCGTTATCTGCGCCGATGGCTAATGCTTTTCTTAAGGTAGGTTCAGTATCTGCTTCACCTACGTTAACCACATCTACGCTTGCTCCTTGCTTTTCTTTAAACCACATGGCACGGGTAAGGCCAAATTCATCATTAGGATTAATCACAAATTGGACTCCGTTGGTATCGAATTTAGTATCTCCTTCTGTAAAGTTTATTTTAGAAGTAGTGTCTGGTACGTGACTTATACAGACTAATATTTTCATTTTCTTAATATATTTTGATTAAAATTAGATTTATAAAAATGTTTCCTGCGAATATAAGGAATTTGATAATAAAATACTATGCAAGCATAACATTTTTTTTATTCAATTTTCTATAGGTTTTGCGAGTGTAATCCTTATTTTTGTGTTTCGATTAAAAATATAGTGAAATAATAATGAGAACAATTCAATTTAGGGAAGCAGTAGCCGAAGCGATGAGCGAAGAAATGCGTCGTGACGAAGCAGTTTACTTAATGGGAGAAGAGGTTGCTGAATATAACGGAGCGTATAAAGCATCTAAAGGAATGTTGGATGAATTTGGTCCTGATCGTATTATCGATACTCCAATTGCCGAAGCCGGTTTTAGCGGAATAGGTGTAGGATCTACTATGACAGGGACTCGACCTATTATAGAGTTTATGACCTTCAACTTTAGTTTGGTAGGTATTGACCAAATCATCAACAACGCGGCTAAAATCAGACAGATGTCCGGCGGGCAATTTAATTGTCCTATCGTGTTTAGAGGGCCAACCGCTTCTGCAGGTCAGTTGGGAGCTACACACTCTCAAGCTTTTGAAAGCTGGTATGCTAACTGCCCCGGTTTAAAAGTAATTGTTCCTTCTAATCCTTACGATGCGAAAGGACTTTTAAAATCTGCCATTCGCGATGACGATCCGGTAATTTTTATGGAAAGTGAACAAATGTATGGAGATAAAGGTGAAGTGCCGGAAGCAGAGGAAGAATATACAATTCCAATCGGGAAGGCAGATGTTAAACGGGAAGGTAGCGATGTAACGATTGTTTCTTTTGGTAAAATTATTAAAGAAGCCTACAAAGCTGCTGAAGAATTAGAAAAAGAAGGTATTTCAGCTGAAGTTATAGATTTAAGAACAATTCGTCCAATGGATCACGAAACTATTATCGAATCTGTAAAGAAAACCAATAGATTGGTGATTTTAGAAGAAGCTTGGCCTTTCGGGAATATTTCAACAGAAATTACTTATCAAGTACAAGAGCAAGCTTTTGATTATTTAGACGCTCCAATTATAAAAATAAACACAGCCGATACTCCGGCACCTTACTCTCCGGTATTATTGAAAGAGTGGTTGCCTAACAGTGAAGATGTTGTTAAAGCTGTGAAAAAAGTAATGTATAAGTAAAATTATACAGCTATATTTACGACTTCATCTTCTGCCCGGGAGGTGAAGTTTTTTGTTTATATGAAATATTATTACCTACTTTGTTTATCGCTTGTATGTTCGTTAGGCTTTGCACAGACAAAGGTAGGTGGTTACGTGAAAGACTCAAGTGGAGAACCTGTTCCTTTTGCCAATGTCCTTTTTAAAAACTCTTCCATAGGGACAATTACCAATGACGATGGTAGCTTTTATGTAGAAACTGAAAAAGATTATGATGCTTTGCAGGTCTCATTTGTGGGTTTTCAATCTCAAACCATACTGTTAGAGAAATCAGCTTCCCTTAATCTTGAAATTATTCTGGAAGAAGAACAGAATGCCTTAGATGAGGTGGTGATTTATCAGGGAAAAACTTCTAAAAAGAATAATCCTGCTATTGATATTCTTCGGAAAATTTGGGAGAATAGACGGGAAAATGGGATTTATAAATTCGACCAGTACCAATACAAGAAATACGAAAAGCAAGAATTCGATTTAAACACCATTGATAGTGCTCTAATCAATAGCCGTATTTTTAATGGAATGGAATTTATTTTTGAAGAAACCGATACCAATGCCGTAACAGGGAAAACTTATCTTCCTATTTTCATAAATGAAGCGGTCTATCGAGTTTATGGGAATAATGAATCAGGAAAAGAAAAAGAAATCCTTATCGGGAATAAAAATTCCGGTTTTAGTGATAATCAAACCTTAATTGAATTTGTAAAAGACCTTTACAAAGAATATAATGTCTATGATAACTATTTGAAGTTTTTCGATAAAAGCTTTGTGAGTCCACTTTCAACCACCGGAATTAATGTCTACAATTATGTGTTGGCCGATAGCGCCTACGTAGATAACAAGTGGTGTTACAAAATCGTGTATTATCCACGTCGAAAAAATGAACTTACGTTTAAAGGAGATTTTTGGGTAAACGATTCAACTTGGGCGATTAAAAAAATAAATTTAGCCGCTACCAAAAGTGCTAACATTAACTGGGTACGCGATATTTATATTGAACAAGATTTTGATGTATTGAACGATTCTATTTTCCTGATTACCCGAGACCATTTTATGTCCGATTTTGCTTTCAGAAAAAAAGATGACGCCCGTGGAGTTTATGGAAAACGGACGACCTTGTACGATGAATATGCTTTTGATATTGAAAGAAGCGAAGAGTTCTATGAAAATGATCGCGACCAATACATCGAGAAAGTTTACAATCGTGACAGTACCTTTTGGCAACAAAATAGACTTGAGCCGTTAAATAACGATGAGCAAAAAGTCTACACCATGCTCGATACTTTAAAAACCGTCCGGGCTTTTCAACGTTTATATAATATAGGTTCTATTTTGGCTTCCGGTTATATTGAATTTGATAATTTTGATTACGGTCCCATTTTTTCCACTTTTGGTTACAATGATGTGGAAGGAATAAGAGTAAGAGCTGGCGGTAGAACTTATTTTGGGCGTAACGACCCTTGGCGAATAGAAGGTTATACCGCTTACGGATTTAAAGACAATAAGTTCAAATACGGTTTATCCGGTAAGATTTTGGTAGATCCACGTTCTCGCTTAATCCTTAGCGGAGGTAACCGCCGGGATATTGAGCAGTTGGGCGCAAGTTTAACCAATACTAATGATGTTTTGGGAAGGAGTTTGGCATCATCCTCTTTAATTACTGTTGGTGCCAATATGAGCTTAACCAATATTAATTTAAGTACTTTTGCGGTAGAAATGGAACCGTGGAAAAACTTTAATCTACGCGTAGGCGGTTCTTACCGAACTTTAGAATCTGCATCCGATGAGTTTAGTTTAGCTTATTACACCAATGAAGAAAGAACCGAAACCGCTTCAGAAGTCAATCAAACTGAAATTTCCACTATTCTTACCTATTCCCCTGGCAGAAAAACAACAGGCTATGGTGTAGAACGTATTATTATTAATGACGGCGATTATCCACGACTATTTTTAAATTATGCAGTAGGAATAAAAGGACCTTTCAGTAGTGATTTTGATTATGAAAAACTTCAGTTTTACTATCGTCATCCTTGGCAATTAGGAGGTTTTGGGAAACTGACAACGACTTTAGAAGCCGGAAAAACCTTTGGAGAAGTTCCTTTAGGTTTATTAAACGTAGTTCCCGGGAACCAAACCCTATTTTCTATTTTTGGAACCTACCCACTGTTAGATTATTATGAATTTGTGACCGATACTTATGCAAGTCTTCATCTAGAACATAACTTTAACGGAAGGTTCTTTGGGAGGATCCCGCTTATTCGGGATTTAAATCTACGGGAACTGGTAGCCGTGAGGGCAGTAATGGGAAGTATTTCAGATGAAAACCAATTACTCAATGCCTCTTCTTCACATCCAGTATTGCTAGCTCCTGAAAATGAACCTTATTGGTCATACAGTCTTGGAATAGGAAATATATTTAAAATATTTCGATTAGATTTTCACTTTCGGGGGAACTATTTTGATAATCCTGATGCCAGAAGTTTCGGGGTTACAGGATCTTTCGGATTTTATTTCTAAAAAAATAGCTTATACTCAGGACATTTGTTAAATTTGCAGCCTTGTTAAAATTTAAAATAAATTAGATAATTTTTATATAATGACGTTTGATGTATTAATTGAAATCCCAAAAGGAAGCCGAAATAAATACGAGTATGATTTCGAGCTTAAAAAAATTAGATACGATAGAATGATCTTTTCATCTATGATGTATCCTGCAGATTATGGTTTCGTGCCAGAGACTTTAGCTTTAGATGGAGATCCGTTAGATGTGTTGGTATTGGTTACAGAGCCTACTTTTCCTGGATGCGTGATAGAGGTAAAACCTATTGGAGTTTTCCATATGGCAGATGAAAAAGGTCCCGATGAAAAAATTATCTGTGTACCGGTAAGCGATCCGATTGCAAATAAAGTAGATAATTTAGACGGATTGAATCCACACTTAATAAAAGAAATTGAACATTTCTTCCAAGTTTATAAAGATCTTGAAGAAAAGAAAGTAGATGTTGGTGGTTGGGGAGATGTCTCAGAAGCTAAAGATATCGTCACTCAATGCGTTGAGCGATTCAAAAAAAGTGACGTTCCGGTAAAAGAAGTGAGCATTAGATAAAAAACTGATATTTGTCATATTCTTTGAAGCAGTGCTAAAAAAGTGCTGCTTTTTTTATTGATTTTAGAAAATATTAGCTTAGATTTAATAGAATTTTAATATTTTGTTCTATGGAATCTAATGTGCTATTTCTTCCTATCATCTTAGCAGTTTTAGGAATTATCTTTATTATTTTTAAAGCAAATTGGGTTAAAAAACAACCCGCGGGCAATGAAAAAATGCAAAACATTTCCCAAAGCATTAAACAAGGGGCGCTTGCCTTTTTAAATGCCGAATACCGTTTACTTCTTATTTTCGTACTTCTTGCTTCTGTAGCGCTTTATGGTGTTTCTACTTTAGTCACCACAACCAGTTGGATGATTATCCCTGCCTTTATTATTGGAGCGGTTTTTTCAGCCTTAGCTGGAAATATAGGAATGCGAATTGCTACCGAAGCCAATTCGCGTACTGCAGAAGCTGCCAAAACGAGCTTGCCAAAAGCCTTGAAGGTTTCTTTTAGTGGAGGAACCGTTATGGGATTAAGTGTTGCGGGTCTAGCAGTTTTAGGTTTAAGTCTATTGTTTTGGTTTTTTATGAGTCAATTTCTGTTGAATGAAAAATCTTTTTATGCTGAAATGACTATGGTGTTAGAAGCTCTCGCCGGCTTTTCTTTAGGTGCTGAATCAATCGCACTTTTCGCTAGGGTTGGCGGCGGAATTTATACCAAAGCAGCCGATGTGGGAGCCGATTTAGTAGGGAAAGTAGAAGCCGGAATCCCAGAAGACGATCCTCGAAATCCAGCTACTATTGCTGATAATGTAGGTGATAATGTTGGCGATGTTGCCGGAATGGGGGCCGATTTATTCGGAAGTTATGTAGCAACGGTATTAGCAGCGATGGTTCTCGGAAATTATGCCATAAGAGATATGTCGGCCGATGGAGCCTTTATCGATAACTTTAATAATATGGGGCCTATTTTACTTCCGCTAGTAATTGCGGGAGTAGGGATTTTAGCTTCCATCATTGGTACTTTTTTAGTAAGTGTTAGTTCTAACAATGCTAAAGAAAGTCAAGTACAAGCTGCGTTGGATCGTGGAAACTGGGTCGCTATTTTATTGACTTTAATTGCCAGTTGGTTTTTAATAGATTGGATGTTGCCTACCGAATTGCAAATGAACTTTTTTGGAGAAGGAATTCAGAATATTTCCTCGCAAAATGTTTTTTGGGCAGCCTTAATAGGTTTGTGTGTAGGAGCTTTAATTTCTTGGGTAACGGCACATTATACCAGTTTAGGTAAAAAACCGGTGCTTCACATTGTAAAAAATAGCTCCACCGGAGCAGCTACTAATATTATTGCCGGTTTGGCGGTGGGAATGAAATCTACTTTTCTATCCGTTATTTTATTTGCAGCAGCCATTTATGGTTCGTATGAATTGGCTGGATTTTATGGAGTTGCTTTAGCTGCTTCTGCGATGATGGCAACTACCGCGATGCAATTAGCGATTGATGCCTTTGGGCCTATTGCAGATAATGCCGGGGGAGTAGCAGAAATGAGCGAATTGCCCGATGAGGTTCGGGAGCGTACCGATATTTTAGATTCCGTAGGAAATACAACTGCCGCCGTAGGGAAAGGTTTTGCAATTGCTTCTGCAGCGTTAACTGCCTTGGCACTTTTTGCCGCTTATGTAACTTTTACAGGGATTGAAGGGATAAATATTTTTAAAGCCGATGTCTTGGCAGCCTTGTTTGTGGGGGGAATGATACCGGTAATATTTTCTGCCTTAGCGATGGAATCAGTAGGGAAAGCAGCCATGCAAATGGTAAAAGAAGTACGCCGACAGTTTAAAGAAATACCGGGAATTATGGAAGGAACGGCAAAACCCAACTATGCCCGTTGTGTAGATATTTCGACAAAAGCTGCTTTAAAAGAAATGATTTTACCGGGACTTATTACCATTATCGTTCCTATTTTAGTCGGATTGATTTTTGGAGCAGAACCTTTGGGCGGTTATATGGCTGGAGTTTGTGTTTCTGGAGTGATGTGGGCCATCTTTCAGAATAATGCCGGTGGCGCTTGGGATAATGCGAAAAAATCCTTTGAAGCCGGAGTTGAAATTGACGGAAAAATGACCTATAAAGGAAGCGATGCACATAAAGCCGCAGTAACTGGTGATACCGTGGGTGATCCATTTAAAGATACTTCCGGGCCGTCGATGAATATTCTTATTAAACTTACCTGTTTAGTAGGCTTGGTATTAGCACCTATTTTAGGCGATCATTCAGAAGAAATGGAAAGCGAAGAGGCTTCTTCAGTAGAGAAAAAAGAAATTATTCAGCAACAAGAAAACTCTATTTCTTTTCAGGAAAATCTTAAAGAAAATTAAAGTATAAAGCTTTCCATATAAAAACTTCTATCTTTCCATTTCAATTGAATTGTAAATGATAAGAAGGATAAAAAAACTACTGGGGCGTTACAAAAATTACGAACAAATTTTGGTGACGCCTTATCGTAGTTACGCCACTCCGCATCATTTATATGTTTACGGTCGGGTGTTGGATAACGAACCTTTAAAAATTCAACAAGAACAAAATTTCTTTAAAACCGTAAAAAATACTTACAAGCAATTTGACAGTTTTGAAATTCCTGATGCTGAACTATTACTGAAACTACCTAACGGACACGAATTTACCACAAAGAGTGATGGAGAAGGTTACTTTGTATTTGATAAAAAGTTGAAAGAAAATCTAGCTGAATACTGTGATGAGGAAGGCTGGTTGAATTTTGAACTTTTTTATAAAGGAGAACTTTATCCCAAAACGGTTTTACTGAAAAATCCTTTTGAAGGTGAATTACTAGTGCCCGATGAAAAAGCGGAATTTGGTGTGATTAGCGATATTGATGATACTATTCTGCATACCGGCGTTACTTCTTTTTTAAAATGGCGTTTACTGAAGAATTCTTTATTTACTAATGCTTATAAGCGGATACCCTTAAAAGGTGCCGCAGAGCTTTATCAAAAATTAGCGATTGGTTTACAGGAAACTTCTCGCAACCCGATGTTTTATTTAAGCAACAGTCCATGGAATTTATACGAGTACTTAAAGTTGTTTCTAGACCATAACCAATTTCCAAAAGGTCCCATTTTGTTAAGAAACTTACGTGGTCCTTTTGATAGCACTTTAAAACCGGAGAAACCTCATAAACAACGGAAAATCATTAATATTTTAGAAAGCTATCCGCATTTAAAATTCATTTTAATAGGGGATAGTGGGGAACACGATGCTTCTATTTATACCGATATTGCCGCACAGTTTCCTGATAGGATTTTGTGTATTTACCTAAGGAGCGTTCAGCATAAAAAACGAATGCAACGGGTAAAAGGAATTATAGATGATTTTGAAACGACTCCCGTGCTCATGATTAATTCTTCTGAAGAAGCTGAACAACATGCACGGGAAAATAATTATATCATATCAACTAACTAAGTAAGATTAATCGTCTATACTGGTTCCCGTGGCTGCTCTTCTAGCTCGTGGGTTTTTTCTAGGCATGGTTCTAAAAATATGATCCCAAAGTGGTGAAGAAACTCCAAATGCCCTGTCCGGCTCACGATAATGGTGAATACTATGATGATGCCATAAAATTTTTAAAAAGTTATTGGGCACTTTAAATGCATGAACAGAATAGTGCACGGCTAAATAGGCCGCATAACCAATTAAAAATCCTGCTAAGAAGCCAAATACATAGTCTCCTAAAACTACTCGGTAAATGATGAAAAGTACAGTGGCAACCACTAAACTTAATACAGGTGGCATTGCCAATCTCGATTTATCTTTTGGATAATCATGATGTACACCGTGCATGGTGTAAGAAATTTTCTTTTTACGCTCAGACGTCGCCGGAATATGATATAAGTAGCGGTGCATGATATATTCAACAAAGGTGAAGAAAAATAAACCACCAAAGAATAATAAAATCATTTCCGGGGTTTTAAACCCTTTTTCTATAATTCCGTAGTAAATTAAAGCTGCCGAAATAACCGAGAAAATAATCAGCGGTAAAGAAATGTGGGTATGCGTTAACTTTTCTAAAATAGGATTTTTAAAAAGTTGTGGTGAACCTTTATGTTTAGGTCTTTTTAATTTTGTTGATTCCATAGCATTTTTATTTTTTAAAATAATCCGTGAAGTTCTCCGTCAATTTTATTAATGATATCTCCCAGGTCTTCCGGATTGTCTACAAAGTTAATATTATCTACATCTATAATCAACAAATTTCCTTTGCTATAATCGTGAACCCAAGCTTCGTAGCGTTCATTCAATCTGCTTAAATAATCTATTGATATAGAATTTTCATAATCCCTTCCGCGTTTTTGTATTTGCGCTACCAAATTGGGAATACTGCTTCTTAGGTAAATAAGTAAATCTGGAGCTTTGGTTACACTTTCCATTAGATCGAACAGTGATTTGTAATTTTTAAAATCCCTGTTGGTAAGCAATCCCATAGCGTGCAAGTTAGGTGCAAAGATAAACGCATCCTCGTAAATGGTACGATCCTGAATAATATTCTTACCACTTTCCCTAATTTCTAAAATTTGGCGAAACCTGCTGTTTAAAAAATAAATTTGAAGGTTAAAGGACCAACGCTCCATTTGGTTGTAAAAATCTTCCAAATAAGGGTTTTCCAGAACATCTTCAAATTGAGGTTCCCATTTATAATGTTTCGCCAAAAGTTTTGTTAAGGTTGTTTTTCCGGCACCAATATTTCCGGCAATGGCTACATGCATATTATTCAGTTAATTAGATAGATTAAGTTGGTATCTATAGATAAAATTATCGGTGTAAAGATAAAGGTTTTCATTATTCAAATAAAAATCTTTAACGGCATTTTGAGAAATTTCCAGTGGAGTAAATGCTTTCGCATCACGTTTTAAAACCATCCAATTTTCTTGGTCTCTACCCACAATCAGGTTATTATCTTGTGTAAATTGAAAGTTTTTGGTCGTGGGAAAAGCACTCATGAAACTTCCGTAAGAATTATAGAACTCCAACTTTTTCTCTTGCAATAGCCAGCAGAAATTAAAATTGCTTTCTTGCTGAATTATTTCGTGGTTAATAGGCTGCGTGTGAAATAATACTTTTTTGGTATTGTAATCAAACAATTCCAGTCTCTGCAGGTCTATATTGAAAATCCACAAACTATTATCTTTTCCGGTGGTGGCGTGGTCTATATTTCTGAAATTGGTGATGGTCGTAAAGTTAATTCGGTTAATTTCATTTAAGCGGTTATCTACAATAACTACCGTATTCATATCCCGATAAAAAAGGGTGATTTTTAAAGGATTTAATAAATCTACGGACGTTAATTCCCCTAACTGAATATCTGCAAATTGATAGGTTTTGCTTCCTTCAATTTTATAAAAAGTGTTTTTCTTAATTCCGTAGAAATTATTGAATTTATCCACTCCCACAAAACGTTCTAACGGGAAAGGTGTTTTTTCAACAAGTTTCGTGCTCACTTCTTGTGAAAAAAGAGCAAGTTGAATAAAAAACGCTAATAAGAAAAACTTCAGCTTCATAGATTAAAGTTACCCAAAATTATTCCATAAACAATCGATTCCGTCGGTAAACATATGAAAACATAATCCTATACAGATAAGTTTTAAGGTTTTATGCTGAATAAACAGTGCTCCCAATACATAAATTATAATCGCAAAGTAAGAATGTAAAGGATGAAAATTAATACTGCACCGGTGCGGTTGAAAAATAGGTTCTGCTAATAAATGATCTGCATCTATCAACATCGTTGCCAGTAAAATGAGCCAATATTTTTTCCAGTTGTTATTATCGTAGAAATAAGCAATTCCTGCAATAGCGATAAAGTGCAAAAAATAATGAACCAAATTTTGGAGCATGAATTAGGCTTTGTTTTCTTCCTCTTCGGGTGTGTCGGGCAAAAGTAAATTTTTTAATTTTCTTTCTAAGGCAATGTAGCGCCAAACTCCAATTAAAATAAAAAGAACACAAACACATAAGGAGGCGTAACCTACCCAATGTACGCGCGGATATTCTTCAATTTGCAATAAAGCAATTCCGCCCACAAGTAAATACAAAGATGCTCTAATGTAGGCCAGTAAAGTCCTTTCGTTAGCAAGTTTAGTACGTTCTAAAGCCAAATGCTCCCGAAGTTTTTTCTCATTAATTACTTGAGGCTTAAACGGATTATGTAGTCTTACTTTTTTCATCTAAAAAGGAAAAAATAATGGAATTATAAATGATGCAGCAATCCAAATTATGAAATTTAGCGGAGTTCCTATCTTTAAATAATCTTTAAATTTATAATTACCCGGCGCGTAAACCATGGTGTTGGTAGGATAACTTACGGGCGTCATAAAAGTTAATGAACAGGCAAACATCACGGCGATAATCAGTGGTCGTGAGTTTACGTCCATCGCTTCGGCTAAGCTTATCACGATAGGCGTCATTAGAGCTGCAGCGGCTTTGCTCGATAAAACATTGGTTGATAAAAAGGTAATTAAGAACACCAAACTAAGCGTTAATCTAGGATCAAAACTACCGATGCTGTCGTAAATTAATTCTGATATTAATACTGAGCCTCCGGTTTTTTCTAAAGCTTTTCCCATAGAAAGTACACCGGCTACCATAAAAATTACTTTCCATTCAATAGCTTCGTAAGCTTCTTTGGGTTTTAAAATGGTGGTAGAAACGACCAATAATGCGCCAACCAACGCACTAATTAAGATCGAAGTTAAATTAAGGGCGGCCGCTAAAATCACACCGATTAAAATCAATAGGGTAGGGATTGCTTTTTTGAGGTTGAATTCCCTTGCTTTATATTTTGAAAGCGTAACTACTAATTTTTTGGTGACCAAAGTGTTTAAGCTCTTGTTGGAAGCATAAAGTAATAGCATATCGCCTTCCATTAACGTAACATTAGAAACTTCTTTAGTGATGGTTTCTTTACGATGCCGAATAGCTAAAACCGAGGCATAATAAATATTTCTGAAATTCAATTGACTTAATGATTTTCCTGCTAAAGAAGAGCCATACGGAATCATTACTTCATAGATTTTTTTGTCGTCTTTGGTTTCTTCATTCACCAATTGCTGGTCGCCCAATAAACTGTAATTGGTAGTGGATTGAAGTTTTGCCAAATGCTGCGGGTCGATAAGCACTTTAATCAGGTCGTTTTCCCGTAAAATAGTTTCTTCGTTAATTTCATAAACCCGATGATGTTTTCGTTTCAGCATCAAAATTTGAGCTCCAAAATCTTTGGTGAGTTTAGTGTTGATGATTGCTTTGTCAATATCCTCATTTCCTTCTTGTAATTCAATTTCAGCAATGTATTGTTCAGCGTGTTTTTTTAAGGATTTTAGCCCTTTTCTTTTCGGTAAAAGTAGTGGTGCGACTACAAACATATACACCATCCCTAAGGTTAGTAAACATAAAGCAGCTAAGGAAAACTCAAACATCCCTAAAGGTTCCAAACCACTTTTCTTCGCATAACTGCTGACTAGAATATTGGTGGAGGTTCCTATAACAGTACAAGTTCCTCCAAATAAAGCTGAAAAAGAAATTGGGATTAAGAGTCGGGAAGGAGGGATGTCGGTCTCGCGGCAAACCAGTAATGCCATAGGAATGAGTACTGCAACAACGGCAGTATCATTAATAAATGCTGAAAAAATTGCTGCGGTGAAACAAAACGTAATCAACGCAAAAAGGTAATTGATTTTAGCAAGCCTGATAATTTTATCTGAAAGTCCGTCGATGATGCCCGATTTAAAAATGGCGGCACTAATCACAAACATACAGCCTAAGGTAATTGTCGCTGGATGATTAAAACCTGCAAAACCTTCTTCCGGGCTTAGCACTCCGGAAACGATGAACAACGACATAATAATGATAGAAGTCGTATCTATCGTGAAATATTCTTTTACAAAAAGAATAATCCCGATCGCAATAATCGCAAATGTTAAGTATAGGGTCATTTGTTACCTAGCATCAATAGCCTTTTTCTAAATTTACTTCATCTTTTAGATTTTCACCATTTTTAAAGCGTTTAAAATTTTCCAGCATTTTTGGGACAATCGTTTTTGGGTTGGTGATACTTGCTGTATGTGGAGTGACAAAAATTTTAGGATGATTCCAAAACGGATGGTTTTCTGGTAAAGGTTCTTCTTTAAAAACATCTAAAGCCGCTCCTGAAAGTTTTCCGCTATCTAAAGCTGGAATCAAATCTTCTTCATTTAAATGTGCTCCACGCCCTACATTAATTAAATAAGCGTCTTTTGGTAATTGTTGAAAAAGTTCTGTATTCAAAATATTTTCAGTTTCGGGAGTGTGCGGAAGCATGCAAACCAATACTTCAGCTTTGTTTAAAAAACTATCTAATTCATTTTCGGTATAACTTTTTATTCCTTCCACATTTTTTTCAGAACGGGACCAACCTATCACATTGAAGTCATTTTTTTGTAAAAGTTGACCAATTGCCTGTCCAATATTTCCGAATCCTAAAATACCAACGGTAACACCTTCAGGACGAAGATACATTTTTCGGTTCCAATTATTTTCTAACTGGTTTTTAAAATAAAGCGGAATATGTTTGATATGATTTAATACTAAACTTAACACGAAATAGCTCAAATCGTAATTTAAATATTCATCTTTTACCCGGGTGACTTTTACATTTTCGGGAATATTTTTTGAAGTAATGTGTTTAACTCCGGCGGCCATGGAAGCAATTACTTTTAAATTCGGGTATTTTTCGAATGCATCTTCTGGCGGATTCCAGGTGGCTATAAATTCAGTTTCTTCTCTATTGGTATCATCAGGGTAAATTTCAACTTCAATATTAAGATGATGTTTTTTAAAGGTGGAAACCCAAACTGGAATATCTTTTCTGCCGGGACTAATGATAACTACTTTCATTAAAAATTCTTTTGTTGATTTATTTCTAAGTGAGATTTTTTCAAATTTATACAAATGCGCTATAACCGGTAATGGCTCTTCCTACGATTAAAGAGTTAATCTCTTTGGTGCCTTCGTAGCTGTAAATTGCTTCGGCATCGGCAACAAAACGTGCAACATCGTGTTCTAATAAAATACCGTTACCGCCCATTACTTCACGAGCCCTGCTTACAATATCTCTCGTTCTCATGCTGCAATAAACTTTGGCTAATGAAGCATGTTCATCGGTTAAAATACCTTCATCTTGCATTTCAGAAAGTCTGAAAACCATGGTTTGCATAGCAGTAAAGTTGGAAAGCATTTCCACTAAATGGTTTTGTACCAGTTGATAAGAGGCGATAGGTTTACCAAATTGTTCCCGTTTCTTGGTATATTTTAAAGCACTTTCGTAAGCTCCTCTTGCGCAGCCAACCGCTTGCCAAGCCACTCCGGCACGGGTCATTTTTAAAACTTTTGCGGTATCTTTAAATGAATTGGCTTTTTGCAGTCTGTCGCTTTCGGGTACTTTACAATCTGTTAAGGTGATGATGGCATTCTGTACAATTCGTAATGCCATTTTATCTTCCATTTTTTCTGCTTTAAAACCGGGGTTTTCTTTTTTTACGATAAAGCCTTTTACTTGATGAGAATCTACGTCTTTTGCCCAAATGATAATAACATCTGCAAAAGTGGCGTTTCCAATCCATTTTTTCTGTCCGTTTAAAATCCAATTTTCACCATCAAATTTACAGGTGGTTTCCATTCCTTGAGAAACCGCTGAACCTACATTAGGTTCAGTAAGTCCAAAAGCTCCAATTTTTTCCAATTTTTGCATTTTAGGGAGCCATTCTTCTTTTTGCTCATCGCTTCCGCAGAGGTAAATAGAACCCATAGCCAAGCCACTATGAACTCCAAAAAAGGTGGAGGTAGAAACATCTACCCGGGCAATTTCCTGAGCAATTATTCCTTCCATTAAAAAGGGCAGGTTAGGGCAGCCGTAACCTTCATAAGGCACTCCGGTGATATTGAGCTGAGCGAATTTTTCGATGATTTCAAAAGGAAATTTAGCCTTGTTCCAGTAATCGTTTACAATAGGACGGACTTCATCTTCCATAAAGTTTCGCACTTTTATTTGTAATTCCCTTTGTTCCTCGGTGAGTTTTAAATCGAGATTGTAGAAGTCGCCGTCAATAGGAGGGAGTTTATGCTGACCTTTTTTACCTTGGTTGTTCAGCATTTTCATGAGACCTTTTATTTGTCTGTCGTCTAAACTCCCTAAGGTATTCATCGCCTCTTTGAGGTCTATTTTTTCATTGAGTTTAGCTAATTTATTTAAGTCTACATCTTTCAGTAAACCAATGGTGTTTTTTATTTTGCTGAACAAGGCCATAATTCTAGAGTTTTATTACTCTAAAATAGGAATTAATTAATCAGTGGGTTGTTAAAGATTTCTGAAGAAATGGAATTAGTTTAGGTTAGCAGAATTAGATAATTCATTAAGTTTTTCTTCATTTTTCATTTTCTTCGAATAGAAAGTTTTGGTAAACGTATCTTTAGATTTTTCTGTGAAGAGAATGAATGAAATTATACTTAGTTTAAATACAAAACTTATTCCTAGCCAAACGTATATTTCTTGAGTTTCATAAGGTTGTAGATGGTTTGAAGAAAATGCTATACCTGATAAACTATTTGTGCAAGCTAAGATAAAAGTGAAAGCTAAGAAGAAAGCATATAGTCTGGGAAAAGTACTTCTTCGTTTAAAAAACTGAACAATAAGCATAATATTAAATACAATCAGAAACCAATAGATAAATAAATTGGAAGTGAATAAAATTCCTCTCAAAATAGAATTATTTTCACTAAACACTTCTGCCCAAGTGTGTTTTTCAAAATATCCTGCAGTAATTATTTCATAAAATAAAGTAATTGGACTAAGAAAAAGTAGAATACCGATTAAAATTAACCAACCATTAATCTTCTTTTGCCATTGTTCTTCTATCTTAACATCGATATTGTACTTTCTGTGAATTTTAATACATAAAATTGTGCTTATAATAATTGTAAAAAATGAAATAAGGGTTGCTTTCCAGCTACCTACACGTTTATTAGGATTATAGGTGAGAGTAGGGTCTGCAGTGATGGTAAGGTTAAGATTTTCTAGCATCTTTTGATGATCTTGAAAATAGTCTTTTACGTCTTTTACCGGTATGAATCTGTTAGAGTTCGAATAGTTGTAGCTAACATTAATTTGATATCCATCATCTTTACTTTCAAGGTTTTGGGAAAAGCTGTAACCATTTCCTTCAATTTCGGAAGAAGTATCTTCAATGTCGAAGGGATAAGAAGAGTTGATTATTTGATTATATTCTAACTCTACAGGATCTACATAATAGGGCGTTTTTCTTTTAGAAGAGCCTATTGTACTCATATATCCTTCTAAAGAAATAGGATAGAATTCTGCATTTAGATAAGTTTTATTAGTTGGGTTAGGAAACCATACTTTATCTATCTTATAGAACTCCTTAGTGATAAGGATGTTTTTATTTCGGTAATCTTCTATTTTTAAAGTTATATCTGGTTCAATATTAGGATAAAGATTCCTATAAAAATTAGTGTAATCTTTTTGGAGTTCATCTAAATCGATTTGTTCGAATAATGAACGTCTATAATCGGCATACGCACCTTCATATGTTGTAACCACTTCAAGAAATGCACCACTATTGAAATTGTTTAAGTTGAATACTTCTTTAATTTTAATCCGAGAAATTTCGGGTTCGGGAAGTTTAATGAGATTTTGAGTAGAGTCATTTATTACTAAGCCATATTGATAATCAGGGAAAAAGGTTTCTTTCACAGAACCCCCTTGAAGGGTTAGAGTAGGGTCTATGTATGCATACTCATCTTTATTATTTTCTTTAAACCTAACTACACAATGGTCAAAAGAGTTAGAGGAGGGAAGGTTCTCGAGTAGGTTTTTTCCTTTATAAGAACTAACCAGTACAGGCTGTGCCTGATAACCGTAAGCTTTTAAAAGTTCACTTAATAAAAACGATTTGTCTTTACAGTCACCAAAACGTTGTTGTAAAACTTGATAGGGTGGGTGGGGCTGATGAGAAAAAATACCATTTTCTAACCCTAAATAGCGAATGTCGTCTTGAATAAACCGAATTAATTTTCTGAGAAATAAAGAATCCGATTTTCTGATGTTCGTTACTTCTTCAAATTTATTTTTTAAAAGATCCCTATCTTGTTTTGTTTGAATGAAATTAGCTTGGTAAACAGAAATATAGTCTTTCCAGTTTTTAAATTCTGATACTTGTACTTTTGGATTCGGATCAAACCAGATGGGAGTATTCTCTTCATAATTATAGCCCTCTGCTTCGTCCAAGCATAGATTTTACTTTTTTGTGTTTCAGTGATTTTGGGAGAAGTAGCTCCGTTACTGGTTTTTATATGTATTTGTCTGTTTTTAGGAACAATAATGCGTTTATGTAAGTAACCAAGAGGCTCTTGAAAAGTTAAGTAAAACTCATCCTGAAATTTTTGTTGATGAATAGGGTTTTGACCTGTAATTGTATATGAGAAGTCCACAATGTCACCTTTTCTTAAATCAGTTAAATTAAGTAGAGCAGTAAACTGCCCATCATATACATTTTGATCCATATTTGTTTCTCGTTGGAGTAACTGAAAGTCATCTATATCTAGCTTGTTAATAACTTTACCTTCACGGATAATATTTATGTGATGAAAAGATAATGTTGAATAAGAAGGGTCGAAAATAATTTCTATATTTCCTTCTTCCTCTAACCCCGAATTATTTAAGATTTTATAGACAAATCTTCTGTATCTCTTTTCGTTTTCAATTTCAAATTGTTCGTCAAATAGAAGATAATAAGTACTTAAGTTATTATATGGGATGGTCTTTTCATAATCTACTTCAACAGGTAAAACATAATTAGGTAATTGAGACTTGGTGATTTTATTTGAATTTTGGGCAAATAAAATTATATGTGGAAAGAAGAAAATGAGTAATCTCGTAAGTTTCCTTAAACTCTTTTTTAAAAACATAAATGACTTATTTGAGTTTTCAAAATTAACAAAAAATTAAATAATTCATTATTTGATAATTGATGTTTATTAAAACAAAAAACCTCCCTGTTATGGGAGGTTTTTTTTAGAAGGATATATTTTATTTAGGGGCGGTTAAAAGCCGCCAAATGCAAACCTAAGCTTGAGGCCGTAGGATATAAGCCTTAGTTCTCCGGCATAACCGGAGCTAAGGGCCCCCTGGCTTTCAAAATCGGAGGGGCTGTTGGCATTGTACCGTACCAGCCCCGGCGCTGTGGCTTCAGCGTTGATGGTGTTGAGCCCGTAATTGAGGAACAGCCCTATATAAAAGCTGCTGTTGTCCCCGGCCCCGCGTTTTATCCCCGCCTCTGCCACGGCGGCAAAGGAGGTGTCCAGTTCAAGTTCGCCCCCGCCCAGGCCTGTCCTGTTGAAGGTGCCAAAGCCCATAAACCTGGGGTCAAAAAGCTCGGCATCGTACTGGGGGTAATACCCGCTGGTGGCAAGGGACCTTGCCGTTGCGCTGT
>NZ_RXOM01000024.1 GCF_008692195.1 Salegentibacter sp. R32 | reverse complement strand
TAGGCAAAGCCATAGCTGCTCCGTAGCTTCTTCGAGTTTTATTCGATATTTCTAGGAAATACGGGACTTCTCTCGAGGAAAACTCGAAGAAGTCTCGAAAGAGTATCGAAGGAGCTATGGGGATACCCAAAAGAGAACTAGCCGTAAAATAGGTGTTGATGAATGTTTTTAGGGGCAGTAAACTGGGAGCTAAATGCTAGAGGTGAGAGATTAAACTATCACTTCGATTGTTTTTAGACGAGCGTAGCGAGGGTAAAATTGTATCGAGAAGGAGTTCTATCTTCATGGTAGTTTTCAGGGGGCACTAGGTAGGGTACAAAAGACTTTATACCATATACATCACCTAACATCCAGTATTAAGTCCTTAGTGTTGAAATGAAATAAAAAAAGAGGTTCTTGTCTAAATTCTCAAGAACCCCTTTTCCAATTATCAACTATTTAAAACTAACTCACATTTTTTTTAAATCTTTGCGTTCTTGGGGGGTGGCTTCTTTAATACTAATGGCCAAGCCGCCACCGGGAGCGATGTATTGCTTTAATTTGCTTTTATGGGTTACTACTACTTTTTGAATGGTATAGCTTTGCGGATTTTTATCGTAACTCGCCTCTTTTCCATCAGCATAAATGCTAGCTATATACTTCTCTCCTTTAGGTAAAAAGCTAAAATCGATGGTGGCCGTTCTTGCATGTTCATCGGTTATACTTCCTACAAACCATTCCTTCTTTCCTTTTGCTTTTCGGGCAATGCTGACATAATCTCCGGGTTCAGCTTCCAAATACCAACTCTTATCCCAATCAACCGCCACGTCTTTAATAAATTGAAAAGCATCGGGAAAACGCTTGTAATTTTCGGGCAAGTCAGCCGCCATCTGTAGGGGGCTATACATGGTTACATAATAAGCCAATTGCTTGACCAAAGTGGTATTGACCCGTTGTTGGTTGTCACCGTAATAAGATAAATCGGTTTGAAAAATACCAGGGGTATAATCCATCGGTCCCCCGATGAGTCTGGTAAAAGCTAAAATACTGGCATGTTCGGGGGCCAAGCCTCCCATTGCTTCAAATTCGGTACCCCGGGCAGACTCCTGCGCCAGCCAATTGGGATAGGTACGGTGCAGTCCCGTGGGGCGGACTGCTTCGTGGCTGTTGATCATGATGTTATAGTCGGCTGCTCTTTTGGCCACATGGGTAAAGTGGTTAACCATCCATTGCCCATCATGGTGTTCACCACGAGGAATAATTTGGCCTACATAGCCGGTTTTTACCGAGGTATAGCCATATTTATTCATAAATTCAAACGCACGATCCAAGCGCCTTTCGTAATTGGTGGCAGCAGCAGAGGTCTCATGGTGCATCATGATTTTCACTCCTTTAGAATGCGCATAATTATTCACTTCTTCTACATCAAAATCGGGATAAGGGGTGGTAAAATCAAATACATTTTCTTTCCAATTCCCAATCCAATCTTCCCAACCTATATTCCAACCTTCTACCAAGACGGCATCAAAGCCATGGGCAGCTGCAAAATCTACATACTCCTTTACATGTTCGGTAGTTGCCCCATGACGACCGTTAGGGGTAAGCTTGCTAAAATCGTCGTCCAGTTTTACATTGGTTTCTTTCCCATAGGCCCACGTGCTTTTACCTTCTACAAAATACTCCCACCATACCCCAATGTATTTGATGGGTTGTATCCAGGAAGTATCCTTGTAGTCGGTAGGCTCATTCAAATTAATAATCATATTAGAAGCTAAAATATCCCGGGCATCATCACTCACAATAATAGTTCGCCATGGGGAATGGGTATCGGTCTGCATATAGCCTTTATTACCCACCGCATCAGGCACCAAATGCGAACTCATTACTTGACGGGCCGCATCAACATTAAGCTCCATCGCCGCATAATTTTTCAAGGCCGCCTCGTGAATATTGATATATAAGCCCTCCTCAGATTTCATCATGGAAGGGGTTTGTACCGCCGGCTGTTGTATGGGGGTCTGCGCATTGATAAAAATTGTGGCCTCTTCCATCTTTTCAGGGATTTCTGAAATTTTAGAAGTGGTATAGGCATACTCGTGGGTATCGTAATCGCCGGGAATCCAGAAAATTTTATGGTCCCCCGCCAAGGCAAACTCGGTATTCTCTTCTTCAATCACGAAATAATTGAGCTTTGGTTGCTTCGGAAATTCATATCGAAACGCAAGCCCATCGTTAAATAAGCGAAAACGAAGCCGAATAGACCTTCCTTCTTGCTGTTCTTGTATGAGTTGAACCACTAGCTCTTTATAGTGGTTGCGTACGGTTTTTTGTTTTCCCCAGACCGGATTCCAACTTTTATCTACTTCCGTGCTGTGGGTTTCCGCTATGGTAAAGCCTTCTTGCAGGGAGGGAGCATCTTTTAATTGAAGTCCCAATTGACTGGGCTTAATGACCGGTTTACCTTTATAGCTTAATTGGTATTGCGGCGAACCATTGGGGGTTAAGCTCATCTCCAATTGAAAATCACCGTTCGGGGAAGTTAATTGCTGGGCAGCACCGGTCGTCCACCATAGGCAAATCATCGCTACGAAGTAAAGGCTAAGCCGGTGGGTATAGGGCATTGATTTTTTCATGCTTGTGGTATTATCGTTTTAAGATTAAATAGGAATAGGGCGCTAAACTAAGTTGCCCGGTGAAACTTTGGGAAGAATTATCCATAGCGTTTTGCCAATCTCCCTCTAACACTGGAGGGATAAGGTAAGTACTTTCTTGATTTCTCATATTCGCCACTACCCACACGCTTTCTTCTTCCGTAGCCATCGTAAAGGAAACTACATTCTGCCCGCTATAGCCTTGATATTCACCTTCCCGTACCGCGGGACTATTGGCTCGCACTTGTAGAATTTGCTGATATTCTTGGTACACCCCCTCTTGGGCTTGCGACCAATCGATAGGGGTATTGCTAAAAAATGCTAAACGTTGGTCGTAACCAATCTCTTGGCCACTATATACAAAGGGGGCCGACTTCATATAAGCAGCGACGACGAAGGTAGCTATTGAACCTTCTATCCCTCCAAACAGTTCCAAAGGGGTCCCATCACTCAGGTTGACATCGTGATTGGTAACATAGCGCACTACTCGTTTTTCTTCCCCATACACAGAATTGTATTCCTCTCCGTGTGTGAGTTGAATGTTTGAAGCCGGTTCCCCCTCATGGATTTCTTTTAAAGTTTCGAAATAGTGAAAACCGAAAATATAATCAAAGCCTGAGCGGAAGTGTCGTTGTTCGCCTCCTTCTGCCAACATCAACATCTCCTGATCTTTAATAGTTCTTATTTCTGAAACCGCCTGGTTCCAAAATCCTTCCGGCACGTAATCGGCCGCATCACAACGGAAGCCATCAATATTAGCCTTATATACCCAATAGGCCATGGCATCGATCATCGCATGTTGAAGGTCTGGATTTTCAAAATCCAACTGTATCACATCGTTCCAATTGGTGCCTTCCGGCGGGATCATTTCCCCTTCTTCATTGGTTACATAATATTCCGGATGTTCGTTGACCCAAACATTATCCCATGCGGTATGATTGGCCACCCAATCCAAAACTACAGCCATATCCCGACGATGGGCTTCTTCCACTAGGTTTCTTAGATCGGCCAAAGAGCCATATTCTTCACTTACTTCCTTGTAGTTTCGTACAGCATAAGGAGAACCTAGCCCGCCTGCAGAATTTTCGATTCCATTGGGATAAATAGGCATTAAATACAAGACATTAGCGCCTAGCTCTTTAATATGGTCGAGCCTTTGGGTAACGGCATTCAGGGTCCCTTCTTCACTAAAGGCCCTTATATTTACCTGATAAATGACCGCATCTTCCGGTGCCGGCATTTGCTGAAAGCTTTCCCCATACTGTTCATAATCAAAATTAACCACAGGGGAAGTGGTGCTATCATCGTCTGAAGAATCGCAAGCATTTACAAAAAGTGATACGATAAACGTAAGCAGTATATACATTTTTTTATTCATCATTGAGGTTTAATTTATTGTAATTCGATGGTATAATAAGCAATGCTAGAATCGGTAGGATCAACCTGAAAAGTCACATGGTAATTTCCTGCGGCACTGATATCATGCGCTCCGGGGTCATCGAGGTAAGCGATAAAATCGGTACTATTGGGTGATCCGTAATTTACGTCCCAAGCATCATTTAATCTAAATTTTAGGGCTCCGGGGACAAGATCTCCGGTAAATTCCCAATAATCTTCTTGGTAATTATAGGTCATATCCGTATCGGTATCCCATCCGCCTGGGGTAGCGGTGCCGATAATCCCCCAAGAATAAGGAACTGCCATCCAAGTCATCGTATTTAAATTAACGGTGATTTGATAGGAACCTACTTCGGGAACAGACACATTATTACCGTCAAGTACTAAATTACCATTCCCATCCCCTCCATAGTTTTCATCCCAATTGGCAGCAGTGGTAAACTTAAATTCCAACGCAGCAGGATCGTCAAAAGTAAGGTAACCTACAAATACACCACTTGTCGTGGTTTCCCTTAAGGTAGCTGCACTTGCGGGATCCCAGCCTTGATAGCCACCGGGCATATAAAGTACGTTATTTCCAAGAATCACTTCATAGGGGGTTACCTGAAAGCCTACCCCGTTTGAAAACACTTCCCGGTCTACATAGGCCCTTACGCGTACTACCATAGTTGCTTCCTCTCCTATCGGTAATCCTAGGTCTTGGGCCATAGTATTTAATTGTTCTACGGAGAGTTCTTTACTTAACACCTCTGTTCCTGCAGGTAGGGTGATCGCATTTTGCCAAGCATTTTCCCCCAGGGTATCAGAAGGAATATCAAACTGTAAGCTGTACTCTACCGGAGCTTCTTCTACCGGAAAGCTTACTTTATTCCAAGAGACGGCTATCGCCGGCTGATCTTGAGATTCTTGCTGAAGCACTATGGCATCAGGACTAACTTGTGGGTTGACGGTAAAAGCCACCGTTTCTAAAGTGGTTAATGTATCGTCGGTTTCGGTACATGAGAGCAAGGCTACCAATGCCAAACTGATCATGCCGATTAATGGATATATTCTTTTCATCATTCTCTATTTTAATAACCAGGGTTTTGAACTAAATTAGGGTTGGCATCTAAGGCCGAGGTAGGGATGGGGAACAATGTTCGGTATTCTTGGGATACCCCCCTAAATTCATTCGCTTCCAAGAAAGTTCCGAAGCGAATCATATCTTGGCGGCGATGCCCTTCCCAGTTCAATTCCAAACCGCGTTCGTTATAAATATCTTCTAAGCTAGGATCGCTTTCTAAAGTCGATAATCCTGCCCGTTGCCTTACTTCATCTAGCAAAGGCTTGGCAGCGCCCGCATTACCTAATCTTACATAACATTCTGCCTTCATCAACATAAAATCTGCATAGCGATAAATAGGAAAATCATTGGAAGCTCCACCTCCATCTAACGGCGTTGCCGGATAAAACTTCTGATTTCTTACCCCTGCGAAAGGATCGGCTCCGGGATTATCCAGGTTACTCACTGTTGGCGTATACGTCACTCCACCGGGTTGCTCGCCTACTAAAAATTGGGCTTTTCTAATATCGTTATCATCATAACGATTGTAAAAAGCTTCCGGTACAATGGTACCATTCCAACCACTCACCCCAAATAGTTCCTGAGCGTGTGGCCCACTAAAGCTTCTTAGGGTATATATATTTCTAGAGACTACATTGGCTGTTGCAAACATGGCTAAAATGGTTTCATCTTCCGGTAAGCGATCCCCAAATAACTCATAGTATTGGTAACCTAAAGGGCTTCCTTCATTGGCAGCTCCCGGATGAAGGGAAAAGCCTCCAATTTCTAACTCTTCGATCGCATCGATACAGGCTTGCCATTGGGCTGTTCCGGTATATACTTCTGCATTTAGATAGACTTTTGCCAATAAGGCGTAGCCTGCCCATTTATTAAATCGACCATAATATTCCCCGCCTTTTGTTTCGGAAAGTTGAGGTATGTTTTCCTCTAACTCAGTGACGATAAAATTAAATACCTCTTGACGGGAAGCCTGGGGAAGTTCTTCTACCGTGACATTATTTTCGGTATAGAAAGGAATATTCCCATAATCATCCATCAATAGATAATAAAAAAATGCGCGCAGGGTTTTTGCTTCAGCAATCTTTGTGGGAGCTGCTTCAGCATTTTCTAATTGCTCGACCGCTAAGTTGGCACTAAATATAGCTTGATAAAGCCAATTCCAGGTATTGTTCACAATAAGATCAGAGGGTAACCACTCGTGTTGGTATAGCCTTGCAAAATCCAATTGCCAAGCTCCATCGTTACGATGGGGAATTACCTGCTCATCGGCACTCATACTGTTTAAATCGTACCACCCATTATCGGCTCCGGCATAGCCTACCCCATTCCAATTTCCCGCCACTTGGGCATAAACGGCAGCTAGGGCTACATCGGCTCCTTCCGGGGTGGCATAAAATTCATCGGCTTGGTACTTATCATATACATTTTCTTCCACGTCGTTGGTACAGGAGGTGAAGAACCCACCTACCAAGATTACGATTAAGGTAATATAGTTACGTTTCATGTGCTTTTTTATTTAAATTTTACTTGTAAACCTAAGGCCACACTGGTGGTTCTCGGATAAATCCCGAAATCACCTCCAAACCCACTGGCTCCATTAAAATTAAGTTCAGGATCTACCCCCGAATAATCGGTAATCAACCATAAGTTATTTCCGGTGATAGAAAGCCTAAGGCTTTTGATGTATTTAGAATCTTCCAAGGCTAGGTTATAGCCTGCGGTTACATTTTCCAGACGTACAAAATCGCCATCTTCTAACCATAGATTGGAAGCATAGGGGGAAGTATAAAGGTCTAAATTAACAGCACTCTGAAGCACGTTTTGGTTTCCTATACTTTCCATCATGCTCATATTTTTACGAAGACCGTTGTAAATTTTATTTCCACCAGAACCTCTCCATAGCATAGAAAAATCAAAGTTTTTATACTTCACTGTCGGGTTAATCGCAAAGTTATAAGTAGGTAAAGCAGAACCTTGCTGCACGCGATCCGGACTTCTAGTTCCCTGGTCGATGGTGCCATCACCATTGATATCCTGAACTACTTCGGTACCTACATTATTAATGCCCTCGTGTTGTAAAATCGAGTACGTGCCTATGGCTTCCCCTTCAATTAAGAATGAATTTTCTCCCCAAGGGATGTAATTGGTATTTAAATCTACTCCGTTAATACTGCCGCTTAACTTTAACACCTCGTTATCCAGCAAAGATAAATTACCGGCCATGGTGAACGACAGATTTTCGGTTCGAATCACCTCATAACTCAAAGCAAACTCAAGTCCGCGATTGCGGATACTCCCCACATTGGCTGCAATTGTATTGTAAGGAAAAGGCGGTTGTGGCACGGTATAATTAAAAAGAAGATCGTCTGTGGTGGCAGTAAAAGCATCTATAGAACCGCTTAACCTGCTTTCGAACAAACTAAAATCAATCCCTATGTTGGTTTGCTTTTTACGTTCCCATTTTAAATCTTCATTGGAATTTTGTGAAATTTGAAAATTTCTAATCTCCTCCCCTCCAAAATAGGTAATCCCCCCGGGACTCACTAATGATAAAGATTGCTGCGGGAATAAACCTTGCTGGTTCCCGGTGATCCCGAAACCACCTCTTAGTTTTAATTGATTAAAAATCCCCTCCTGCATAAAGTCTTCCTGATCGATTCTCCATCCTAATGAAGCTGCCGGAAAGTTTCCCCATTTATTATTTTCCCCAAAGACCGAAGAACCATCCCTACGGTAACTTAGGGTTAATAAGTATTTGTTGAATAGGGTATAATTAAGTCTTCCTAAAAAGGAAACTAAACTACGGTCGTTTTTATAAGATGAAATATCTCCGGTCCTTACATCAGACAAATCCCCTCCCTGTAAAGCGTTATAGGTAGTTTCATTATTAAAGAAACCTCGGGCTTGGGCATAATTACCTTGATAGGTTTGTTGTTGCCATTCGTATAATGCCAAGGCTTCTAATTTGTGGTCACCAAAGGTGTTTTTATAGGTTAAACTCACATTGGTTAGCTTTTCATCCTGATGACTGTTATTGATATTGGCAAAGCCATCTTGGTTAATGGCATTGGCATCGGTAGATTCAACCGGTAAAAAGAAACCAATGGTATTATTGGTTTTTCTCCAACTACCAAACCATCCTACCGTAAGCCCCTCGTACACTTCTAAATCGGCATCCAAACTTACGAACAGGTTATTATTCTCCCGTTCATCTACCGTAGTTTGCGCTACTGCATAAGGATTTAAGTATTCGAACACATTAGGATCTGTATAATAACTGCCATCGGTATCGAATACCGGATCGGTAGGTCGCATGAAATAAGAATTGGTAATTAAATTAGAGGTAAATGCAGCATTACCAATACTTTGAATACTATTACTGGTCTGCAATATACCGGTATTTAAATTCATGGTGATTGCTAAGCGATCGTCTAAAGCTTTTTGCGTTGCGGAAAGCCGGGCTATGTATTTTTCATTATTTGAATTGATTACCACACCATCTTGGAGAATGGCACTAACCGAGCCTCTATAGCTAAAATTTTCACTCCCCGCCCCAAAGGAAAGGGTATGGTTTTGGGTATAACCCGTTTGGGTTAAAATATCGTACCAGTCAGTTTGAGAACCATGATTGGCAGATACCGGAACTCCATAGCGTTGCGCTTGCTCCCACCATTGGTCTGCATTTAACACATCGAGTTTATTGGATAATACATCGAGGGAGGCTGTTGAGGAATACTCAAAAGTGGAAGTTCCGGCTTTATTGCTTTTAGTGGTTACGATAATTACCCCAGGTGCACCACGGGAACCATAGACTGCTGTGGCTGAAGCATCTTTTAAAATATCGATAGATTTGATCTCATTGGGGGGAATTTGATTTAATAAATCCATATTCCCCTGTACTCCATCTACAACCACTAATGGGTCGTTCCCGCCAATCAAGGAAGTAATCCCCCTAATTCTCACACTGGGTGAAGAACCCGGCTCACTCCCTTGCTGACTGATGTTTACCCCAGGTGCTTTTCCCGAAATTTGCTGTAATGGATTGGTGATGGCCCCTTGATTAAACTCTTCTTCAGAAATAGTAGCTACCGCTCCGGTCACATCCCGTTTGGTAGTGGCCCCATACCCTACCACCACGACTTCATCTAAATCTGCTACCGATGCTACCATTTCAAAATCAATCTCCCGTTGAGTACCCACAACGATTTCACGACTTTCAAAACCTAGACTGGAATAAACCAACACCGCATTTTCTGAAGAAACGCTAAGGGTATAGTTACCATCAAAGTCGGTCATCGTACCATTAGAAGTCCCTTGCTCCATAATATTTACACCGGGTAAGGGCAAACCCTGATCATCGGTAATAGTTCCGCTAATTTCAATGGCTTGGTCTTGTTGTTGCCAAGTATCGGCATACGTAAAGCTTGTTGCTTTAACTTGAAAAGTACTTCCATAAAAAACCGCTAACAACACTACCCAAGTAGTAGTGGAAAATCTAAAAGAAAATGGATTCTTTTTTTCTTTTAATTTTTTTCTCATATGTTCTTGACTTAAGTTAAAATTTGATTCTGCTTTCCAGACTGAAATCGTTTTCGTATCTGAATTTTATTCAAAAACCAAAATTAGGAGAGATGTAGAGTGCTAAAAAGAAATTCAACTAAAAATCAAGTTATTTAAAATTTTAAATACCTGTATATTAGTTTTTTAAATGATTAAATTAATAAAAAAATCAAGGTTTATTCGATTAAAAATATTAACTTATATTTACAAATATTTCTTCTATGGAGTGAATTTTTTATCAATTTGCTAATTTTACAACCTAAAAATTACCGGTAAGCTCATGAAATTACTTGATCTTTTTGTTTTATCTTTTCTATTAGTTGGTGCCGTTGTAAATGTAAAAGCTCAGGCTAATGACAGCCTGCTTTCTGTATTAGATAAAGCCATCGAGCGAAGGGAAGATTATACCCAAAAGAAAAATGCCACATTAAAGAAACTTCGTCTTGAAACCCATAAAACACGATTAAGCGGAAGTCCTACAGAAATCTATCATTCTTATATCAAGCTGTATGATGGTTATAATGAATTTAAATATGACTCTGCATACATCTATGTAGAAAAAGCCAAACAGGTAGCACATCAAATTAATGACAGTACGCTGATTGCGGAGGCCAAAATTCACGAAGGTTTTTTATTACTATCGGCAGGTTTATTTACGGAAGCTATTGACACCTTGCAAAGTATTGATACGCTCCAACTGGGTAAATTAAAAAAATATGATTTGTACTTTACCAAAGCCCGCTCCTTTTTTGATTTAGCCGAATACAATGATGATAATAAATTTCAAGTCAACTATATAAGAAAGGGGATTTCTAACTTAAGAAAAGCCTTAGCCTTAGTGGATAAAAATTCTTCTGAATATTTAAAAGCTAATGGATTAAAACATTTGCAACAACAAAATTGGAAAGATGCTAAAAATAATTATTTGACTTGGTTAAAAAACAACCATCTTTCCCCACAATTATATGGGGTGGCTACTTCTAGCTTAAGTTATATCTATGCTCAGCTTGGCGAGGAAAAAAAATCTACTTATTATATAACTCTTGCAGCGATCTCTGATATAAAACATTCGATTAAAGAAAATATAGCACTCCGCAACCTTGCTTCTAAACTTTACGAAAAAGGAGAGTTAAAGAAGGCCAATGCCTATGTGAAAATTGCCTTGGAAGATGCCGATTTTTTTAACGCCCGACATCGTAAAAACCAAATTTCATCCATCTTACCCATTATTGAAAGTGCCCAATTATATAAGGTGGAACAGAAAAATAAAACCTTAGAAAACACCGTCGTTCTTCTAGCCGTACTCAGTTTACTGATTTTGATTTCTTTAGGAATTATATTTAAACAGTTGAAAGAAAAGAAAGCTGCGCGGGAAGCTTTAACCGAGAACAATAAGCGTTTACAACAGCTGAATTTAAATTTGATGGAAGCAGATTCCATTAAGCAGGATTACATTACTTATTTCTTAAAAGCTACCTCTCAACTTATCAATAAAATGGGAACCCTTCAAAAAAGTACCATCCTAAAAATTAAAACTAAAAAACCGGAAGATGTACTACAAACCATCTATAAGTATAGTGCTAAAAAGGAAAGAACAGAACTTTTCCATCAGTTTGATGAAGTATTTCTCCAATTATTCCCTTCTTTTATCAATCAATTTAATGACTTATTTCCTGAAGATGAGCAAAAGGTTCCTAAAAAAAATGAATTATTAACTACGGAATTGAGGATTTTCGCCTTATATCGATTAGGAATTCAAGATAATAAACAGGTAGCCGATTTTTTAGATGTATCTCTTTCAACGGTATACTCCTACAAAACCCGATTAAAAAGCAAATCTAATTATCGAGAGAATTTTGAGGAAAAAATCATGCAAATCAAGAAATTTTAAAACAGTAGGGAGCATTCATTAGGCAGTTTTCAGGAAACCAGCGCGGTGGGGATGAGTTATTCGGTATTGGTTAATTGTTATTTGGTTTTTGAAATTTGGGGTTTGGTGATTTAAGTAGAGGCTAGAGATTAGAATCTAGAAGTTGGAGAATTAGACTTCAAATTTAACTTCAATTTCAAGTTCAGTTTCCAAGTATTCCTACGCTTTATTTTGGGTTGGTAAACGTGCGCAAAAAGATTACCCACCAACAAATCAAAAGCTGAAAACAGAAACCTAACCAATATATAAAAATCCGCGCATTTTATCATCATCGCGCCCGCTTCTTATTGCCCGTACAACAACCTCATGATCTTATTAAAAGACTGTGCCAATTCCTCCTGTTGTCCTTGGGATAAATGGGAAATAATCCCGGCAATAGAACAAGAGGACAGTTCATCAAGTTTTTGCTGCTCCTTTATGCCTTTCTCGGTTAAACTGATTTTGAAAACACGCTTATCCGCTTGGGATTTTTCTTTGATTAATATGGAATTGGAAATAAGCTTTTTGATAATTCGGCTTAAATACCCCTCATCCAAATGCAACACCTTATTAATATCGGTCGCAGTGGTTTTACCCTCTTCTTTAACGATATACAAAATATGAGACTCGGTAAGGGAATACCCGGTATTTAAAAAGGTTTTTTCTAACAGCCCAATACTCCTTACATAATTACGATTGAATTTTCGGATGCTATGTATTATTTCAATTTCTCCCATACTAATTACTTGCTTATATCAAGTATTTTTAATTATATTTGCTTTTGTCAAGTAATATACAACATCTTATCCTAAATTTCAGTCATGATCCACGTAAAAAATATAAACATTCATACTCCCCATTATCGAGAGATGCGTGAGCTCCGTAACCAAGTATTGCTCCGTCCCCTCGGAATTCCCGATCATTCTTGGGAAATGCACGACGAGCGGTCCTGGCATTTTGTAGCGCTTCAGGATGATCAAGTGATTGGCTGCGCGGTGCTGGTTCCTTCCGAAGAAAATAAAACTTCGGCGCAACTCATACAAATGGCGGTAGCTTCCGATGTTCAAGGAAAAGGCATCGGTCAGTTATTGCTTAACAAGATTATCGCATTTGCAAAACATAAATCTTTGCAAGAAATTCATTGTCATTCCCGGCAATACGCAGTTAATTTTTATAAGAAAGCCGGATTTACCGTTTATGGCGAAACCTTTACCGAGGTAGGAATTCCGCATAATTATATGAGATTAGAGCTATTATAATGGAAATTAGAAAAATTAAAAGAACCGATAACCCCGCGGTGGCCACGCTGATTAAAACCGTGTTCGAAGAATATAATGCGCCAAAAGAAGGAACCGTCTATTCCGATGCCGATACGAATAGGCTTTATGAATTCTTCGGAATAGAAAAAGCGGAACTTTGGGTAGCCGAAACGGAAGGGAAAATTGTTGGCTGCTGTGGCGTCTATCCTACTGAAGGATTGCCGGAAGCCTGTGCCGAGCTGGTTAAATTTTATATCGTTAAGGAAGCCCGCGGAAAAGGTTTGGGTAAAAAATTAATGGAGGCTTCTATCTCATCTGCCCTGCAATTTGGGTATCGCAAACTTTACCTGGAAAGCTTACCCGAGTTTTCCAATGCCGTTTCGTGGTATAAAAAACTGGGCTTTAAAACGCTCGATGCCCGTTTAGGAAATTCAGGACATTCTTCCTGTAACATCTGGATGCTGAAACCGCTGGTGTAGTTTCAGCTGAATTTGAAGCAGAAAATGGCGAATACACTTCGGGATGATAGAATAATTTTTAAATTGAAAAAGATATGAAAATCCGTTATGAATCATAATGAGATGCCGTCATCCTGAACCTGCCCGCCTAACTGCCGTCAGGCAACTTTCGGCAGGCAGACTTGCTTCAGGTCATTTGAAGTGGTTTGTTCTTTCTTTTCTTTGGACTGACAAGCCAATAAAAAAATTCTTGAAACCGATTATTCTCGAGGCAGAGCCTAAAGGTATTTTTTTAAAGAGAAAAATACATCAAAAAACCTTTCCTTAAAAGAATAGCCGTTCCACATAATGAAATACTTTTGCCCACGTTAGCTTAATGCTATGTGGAAGAATAAACCAATGAAAACAAGACCAAGCCTGGGGATCCTTGTCGCCCTCCTTTTTAGTTTACCAGCTATCGCGCAGCAAGCGTACCAGCCCGTGAGTGCCCTTAATGTGGAAATTGACACGATACCGGTGAATTTCCCCGAGCAGGAAGAGTTTAAAAACGAGGTGACCGGCAAGCCCGTCAAGGTATTGCACGCGGTAGAAAATACCGGATTTCAGTTTTACAACAGCGTGAGCTTTCGCAACGAAAAAGAAGGCATCATCGCCGGCGGCACCCGGCTACGCTTGCGCTCCACCCAAGACGGCGGAAAACATTGGAAAGGCTTTTCCTTTTCCGGTTTTGCCAATGCCTTTTACAGCACCGCCATTTACGAAAATCAGTATTATGTGGTTGGCGCTTCCCGCTATATTTTTAGAAATAACGATTTACATACCGAATGGGAAGCTTTTGATGTCAATACGCTGGCCGAAAACAAATATGCCTTACGCCATCCTAAATTTTATAAAATAAAGTTTTCTCCCAGCGGTTTGGGAATTATCGTTGGCGATAACAACGGGAAACCTCTCATCCTAAAAACCACAGATAAAGGCGCGCACTGGCAACAGGTTCCGCTTGATGGATTGCTAGCCGATGAAGTTCCCCTAAGCGATGTGATTATTTTTCCCGATAACACCATCAGGATCCTTTCGTTTACAGGAAATGTGTACGAAAGTACCAACCAGGGCAACAATTGGCGGCAGCTGCGTAGTGGAAAAGAAGGGGAATCCCTAAATTCCATCGCCTTTATCACCAAAAAAGAAGGCTACATTTCTGGGTTGCAAGGCCTGCTTTTAAAAACCACCGACGGAGGAAAAACCTGGGAACAGATAGATACCGCGGTGTTGGGAAGCGGCGCCAATATTTCGAATTTAGAATATACGAACGATAACCGCTTGTTGCTAACCACGGCTGAAAGTTTTCAAGATGAAAAAACGAAAGCCCCCCTATTTTCCATCGATGCACAGGGAAAAATTTTGCCCTTTCTGTTGGTCCAAGGGAAAACCTTTGTCTTTGATGCTTACGGACTTTTCTTGCTAAACGGCAAGGTGTTTCTCTTAAGCCGCGATAAATTATACCAAACAAAACTATAGCTCGCAATAAGAACTATTTTACATATCGTTGCGATATCATTTTTAGCAAGGCCAATCCCCTAAAAATGAACCCCAAAAGCAACCAATTACTGAGATTGGCTAAACTTTAGCATATTTTTCACGGAATACAGGGGGTGCGTTCCCGTTAGATTTTGCTTGCTTTGGGATGGCAAAAAGAGCACTACTGAGAAGCTGAACAAGTAACGCCGCTTTCAGCATCAATCTATAAAAGCACTAAAAAATGAGCACCTACAACACTAGTATTCACCGCCTGCTGCTGCTAAGCCTTATCTGTTTTTTAAATGCCTGCGACACCTCTAAAAATGTCGCCGAAAAAAATCCAGATGCCGCCACCCAAGCAGTAATCGATACCGTGATTTACCCCAAAAGCACGCCCTTTTTTCAGGGAATTGCCCGAGTAGAAAAAGACAGCAGTCATTTTTACATCACCAAAAATGGCCGGCGCGCTTTTACCAAGATCGTTCAGGATTTTCATCCGTTAGACAGCGTGGTGCCCACCAGCAACGGGATGGAACGCTCTTACGAAAACGAAAACAAGCGAATGTATATCGTTCAGGTAGCCAACGGAAAATCGGGAATGCTCAACGAAACCGGTGAATGGGTGCTTCCGCCAAATTATGAAAAAATAAGCTTTGTTTTTGGGCGTTACCTTCAAATTGAAGACCAGGGTAAAAAGACTTTTGCCAATTCCTGGGGGCAATTTTTGGTGCCGTTGGAATTTGAAGATGTGATGGTGCTGAATCGACATCTTTTTGATGTAAAGAAGAATGAAAAATGGGGCGTTTACGATGCGGAATCAGAAAAAATGATTATTCCTTTTGAATATGACCAATTTGATTATTGCAGCGGTTGTGGACGTAAATCTGATTATTTGTATGCGAAAAAAGACGGAAAATGGGGCGTTATCAATTTTAAAAATGAAGTCTTAGCGCCTTTCCGTTACGAGCATCAACACGTAAATATGCGCAGCGACGAGTGGGTGGCCGCCTTCAGAAAGAACGGAGAACAGGTGGTTTTCAACCTTCCGAAGCAAAAAGAATTTGCCGGCCCGGAATATAAACGCCTGGAGATCGAAAACGGACATTTAATCGCTTCAAAAGCGGGAAAATCTCCCAATGCGGAAGCGCTTTTTGGACTGATTAACCGCAACGGCGAACAAATCGTTCCGTTTGAATATTCGGCGATTTACAATCCGTATTCCACCTTTCAGTCCGGCGCCTATTTTTCCGTAGAAAAAGATGGCAGTTACGGCATTATCGATACGCTGGGCAATGTCATTATTCCGCCCACCTATAAAAATCGGTTGATGGTTCGGGGCGATTATTTCATCAGCAACAAAAACGATAAATTAGGGTTGCTGGATAAGCAAAATAAGCAATTGCTGCCCAACACTTACGATTGGATCGATTTAAGCGAAATACGCACCGGTCCCGACCAATTAATGCCCATTTTTAAAACCAGAACCAACGGAAAATACGGATTTCATGTTCCTAAAACGGGTAAAATCGTGCCTCCGCAATACGATCGGGTCGAATTTTTTAATGACCGCCAGCACTATCATTTTGAGGACAAACCCGTAGGATTAATCCGTTTGGAAAATGACGGAAAAGACCAATTATACCAGCTTCATTCCGATAAAATAATCCCGGGAGATTATGCTAAAATCGAATTACAAGCGCATCATAAAGTCATTTTATCAAAAGAAAATTATGGCGCTCAGGGCGTTTACGATCTAGCAAAAGAACAATTAATTATTCCCATCGAGTACAAGTATATTCGGATGTTTAACCAGAAACATCAGCTAATTCGGGTAGAAAAAGAAACCGAAAATCATCGAACACTGGCCGGGCTTTTTGATGCGGAAGGAAACGAAGTGTTACCGATCTCTTACACTCATATAGAACAAATGGACGCCCCCTATTTTGTGTTGAAGCACAATGAAAACGGATATGTGCTTTTTAATGCGGAAACGAATACGCAAGAACCGCTTCCGTTTACTGAAATGAGCAAAGACGAAAACCATTGGTTGCTCACCGTGCAAAAAAATGGAAAAACCTATTTGTACGATTACAAAAAGCAAAAGCTGCTAACGGAAGGCTATTCGCTTATTAAACCTTTAAAAAACGGAAATTACCTGGTCGCCCAACAAGACGCTAACCGGTTAAATTTTGGTTATGCCAATGCGGAAGGAAAACTGATTGTTCCCGTGACTTACGATAGCCAGGAAAACGATTATTTACAGAAATTTGAGAACGAACATTACCTGCCTTTGTTTAAAAAAGACCCGGCAACCGGCAAAATGTGGAAGGGATTTGCCAATCTGGAAGGGAAGATCGTGGTGCCTGCGCGTTTTCAGAAGGTTTTTGAGGAAGAAAATGGCAACGGATTTTTAACGATGCTCGATCATCGCTTCGGAATTATTACTGCGGAAGGAAAAGAGCTCCTGCCGCCCAAATTTGATATCTATTTAAATCAACCGCTGAATGTGTACCGGGAAACTTCCAATTTCAGCTTTCCCATCGCCTTCAAAAAGGACGGTCTCTGGCAATTTATGGATAAAAACGGCCAACTGTTACCCATAAAAACCAGGGAAATCATCGATGTTCCAAAGTAATCAAGAACCTCGGGGCAAGCCCGCGAGGTATGAATCGGAAAAACTTTTTTATAATTCCGAGGCAAGCTTCGGGGAACTAAACCCTTAATAAGAGATTAAAAACCTGAATTCGATCTAAGAAAATTTTGGAGACTGCGTAAAATTTTTGTAAAAGATGTTGTATCGAAGTTTTCATTTTGGTAGCATTTCGATACAAATTTTCCTTGAAAATTCACTCAATGCCCCAAAAAAATGGATGAAAAAGATGCCTTTGAAGGCTGATTTCCATAATTTTATATTTCAATACAAGTTTCCTTTAAAATTGTTGCGTTCCAACCAGCTTCTTACCCCCATCATTAGCAAAGCCAGTATACCAAAAAGCAATGTAAGCCAAGGAGTATAAACCACAGTTTTTGTAGCGATGAGCCAACCGCCTGCCGTTGTTCTTAAAGTGATTCCAAGATTCCCAAAGGAGGTGGCCAAACTGTTGGCAAATTCCAAAGATTGAGGTGCAACAAAATCATATAAGTAGAAGCATTTAAAAAACTTGGGGAATACAAAAATCCCCAGATTCCTATAATCACAATTGTTGCTATTGTATTTCCTCCTGAAAAATGCAGCAATACGGGGATCAGGATGGTTCCCGATAGAAAGAAAGCTGTGGTTTTGGTGATACTTTTATCCAGCATTTTTCCTGCTACCCAATTTGCGAATACGCCAATGCCCCCAAATACAAACATCATATAGCTCACCATCGTATGGTCCATATTTTTAGCTTTGTTTAGATAATCTGCAAAATAGCTGTAGGTAGAAAACCAGGCGGCTATCATAAAGAAATTCATTGCGGTACTGACCATAAAAGTGGGTTTTCTCAATATTTTTAGCTGACTCCCATACGACTTCTTTTCTTTGACGGGCATAGGAGGTAAAACGGTAACTATGGCAATGAATGCGATGATACTGATCGCCGATTGTATATAAAACGAATATTCCCAGGTAAATAAACTGGCGATATACGTAGCAAAAGGAACGGTGGTCACCATTGCCATGGCCACACCGCTAAAAACAATACTCATTAATTCATTTTCATTCTTTTTATCGCCTTGAGATACCGCTACCGAAAGTGCCGTTGCTATATAAACCGGTTGTAAAAAAGCGGGGAAAATCCTCACCAACATCAATAACCAAAATGGCGGGGAAAAGGAAGAAATTACTCCGGTAATCACAAATAATAAGATAGAAAGCAGCATTACTTTCTTTCGGTCAAACCCAGAGGCAAGCAGGGTCATAAAAGGCCCCGTTAATGCAATGATTAATGCAAAAGCACTTAATAGAAGTCCGGCGCGATCGATACTTATTTCATAGTGCGTCGCAATTTGTGGTAAGATTCCAATCACTCCGAACTCTGTAGTAATTACTCCTATGAACCCCAGGCAACCAATATAGGCATATTTTTTCATTGATAAGGATTTTTATAATTCACCAACGAAATTAAAATGAATGCTATAAATTTGTAGGGTATACAGCTGATTGTATGGTACTAACAATTTTGTAAGTAATGGGAAAGCGAAAAGAAAATTCAACTAATATGCAAAACGAAAAAAGCATCATGGAATGCGATTTAACTTATGCCGTTTGTAAGGTGGGTGGCAGATGGAAGCTGCTTATTTTATGTAAACTGGAAAACGGTAAATTACGCTTTAGTGAGATTAGAAGGTTGATCCCTAACATCACGGAACGAATGTTAACCTTACAGTTGCGTGAGCTGGAAAAAGATGGCTTGCTGAAACGTACCGTTTATGCAGAAGTACCTCCTAGAGTAGATTATGAACTTACCCCAATCGCCATAGAATTAATCCCTATCTGGTCAAAATTAAGTGACTGGGGTGCCAGGCATAAAAAGCTTGTACACTAATATCAAAAACTTAGGGGACTCCTTAAAATAAGGCAGGAAAGTCCGTTGTTTTCTGAAAAAGAAAAAGCCGTATTAAAACTCACGGAAGAAATTACCAAAATAACCGAAGCCGGAGTTACCGATGATACGTATGATAAGATTAGTAAATTATTCAGCAAAAATGAAATCGCTCAAATTAGTATCGCTATCAATCATATGAATTTTTTAAATAGGTTTGCCGTCTCCACAAAATTGATGCATCCCAATTAGAACGTTGAAACTATCGGCTTCTTCCCCAAGCCTCCAACATTTGCAAGGCGGGCCCTAAAGATTTTGTATCTGGATGAAGTCGATAAGCAACCTGTGGCGGAAAATCATTCCGTTCTATTCGCTCTACAATACGATGTTCCTGCATTTGTTGTAATTGCTCCAGCAGCACTTTTTTGGAAACCCGCGGCATTTTACGCCATAATTCGATAAAACGTATTTCTTTCTCGTGAAAGAGATGGTGTAAAATCAAGGGTTTCCATTTTCCCGACAGTACCTCCATACTGCGTTTTAATCCACATTGTTCAAACTCGGTATAATTCATCATCAAAAAATTAAATGGGTTACCTTAACGTAAACTTCTTTAAGATCTGCTTTCGACGTTCTAATTTAGCGATAATTAAGTAAAAAGCTTTACGTAAATCGGCTGTTTTCAGTTTTGGCGTAAGCATTCAAACCTATTATTATGGAATTTCAGTTATGGCGCAATGCTACGGTTTTAGTAAGCATTGACAACATCAAATTTTTAGTGGATCCTATGTTGGGTGAAAAATCATCGTTTGGGGCTTTTCCCTACACCAAAGATACCCGAGCAAATCCTTTGGTTGACTTGCCTTTTTCGGGTAAAGAATTGAAAAAACAGCTTCAGGAACTGGATGCCGTAGTGGTTACCCATCTTCATCCCGATCATTGGGATGCCGCAGCGGTTCAACTTTTGGATAAAAAGCTTCCCATCATTTGTCCTGAAATCATTGCAAAAACGATTGTGGCTTATGGTTTTACCAATGTCATTCCCGTAACTTCATCCATCCATTTTAAAGGGATTGAATTAGTACTTACCGAAGGCGAACACGGTACAGGAGCCATAGAAGAAAAAATGGGCGTGGTGAATGGATTTATATGTTCATCCAAAAATGAAAGCATCTATTTTGCCGGGGATACTATTTGGTGTGATGCCGTAAAATCCAGTATTAGTACGTACCAACCAAGGTATGTGGTGGTAGCCGGTGGAGCAGCCACTTTTGCAATTGGAGAACCGGTAACAATGTCGGCTGAACAAATTAAATTTCTAGAGACTACTTTTCCTGAAATCACCATTATCATCACGCATTTGGAAGCGGTGAGTCCGTGTACGGAAGATCGGGAGTTTATTCGCAGGGAAATGGCAAAAACTGATGTATCAAAGCGGTGTTTGATACCAATGGACGGAGAGGATTATTTGTTACGTTGATTTACTGATAGGAACCTGTCAAAAGTTTTGTTAGTGCACGTACTTCTTTCATTCTGCTTGTCAGTCAGCGTTGGAAAAGACATATTCTTTTACAAGTTTTGGTTGAATATTGAGCTAAGGCTTTATGCTCCATTTTATAAACTTCAATCTGTTGGCTAGTGTTGTTAGTGTTTTCAGTATATCTGTTTCGGGTGGAAGTTTACCAAAAACCAATTCACTAAAACTTCCTGTGTAAACGTCTTTTATTTTATTCCAAGTGTCTGTTGGGTCTGAAAAAATAATTGCTGTTGTTGGGTGATTGGCTAACCATTTGTTATTGTTTTTGAAACTTGTAATGTCGTCATTTGCTACCCGTAAAAACATTGTTTCAAATTCATCTGATTGAAAGAATGACTTAAGGTTCTCGTCTTTCAACATTAAATGAATGTCGTAAGTATGCCTGATTTTATTTTTCAAATCAGTAATCGGTTCTTGGGTTTGGGAAAAACGGACGAGGCTCATCATTTTTTCACATAAAGCTCTTTTCGGGTTCAATACCAATACTTCAAACGGATTCATTCCGGATTCATCAATAAGTGTTTGCTGATTATTTTGCAGCATCATTTCGTAAATGAACGAACTTACATTTGCGGTTGTGTACGGTTCAAAATTACCCAGCCAAGTACTTTCAACAATAATAATATCTCGAACTTGCCCAAAATGTCCCGTAAAAGTCCGTGGATAATTGTGTGCTGTTTTGCGTATCATTCCCACTTTGTTGGTAATGCCGTCAATAGCTGTTTCGGGAAGCACAACTGAAACACATTTGGAAATCTTTTTAATTTTTGTTTTCAGTTGGTTTCCTGTCTCACTTTCATTTCGCAATACCACCAAATCAATATCTTCTGAAAACCGTTGTATCATACCAAAGCATTTTAACAAAGCTGTTCCCCCTTTAAAAACAGTTTCTTTACCGATGTCATTTTTAAAAATATTCAATAAAGTGAAGGTTACCCAATAATCCTTTTCTACATAAATTTCTGGTATGCCCATTTGTTGTGCAGTAGCCATTACGGCATCTTTAAACAGTTCTTTATTTTCGTGTAACTTCATTTGATGTTCCAATTTTCTACAGTTGATAATTGCTTGTTATCAATGCCATATTCGTATTCTGAAAGTGGGTTTAAACTTGCTTTTATTGCGGTTAAATCACTTTCCGTTTTTATGCTTTCCAATAACGCACCAAGAAAACCCCGTACTCGTGGCGGATAGGCTAAACCGCATTTTATTAAAAGTTTTGTTTCTGTGGGGTTGAGTTCTTTCAGTTTATTGGAAAGGATTTTAATTGCCGAACTTTTATCCAAATCAGGAATTTTTTTGAAATCCTTTAATACGTCCAACAATTGCAATAAATAAAAATTCTTATCGGTTACTTCCACATAACTTTTTACGGGACTTGCTTTTACGTTACCGTTTGAAACAGTAATTCGTTTATCCCGACTTGCAACTTTCATACTTTTAGGAATTTGGGTTGTTAATCCCAAACGGTTGTACAATGAAGTTCCTGTAATGTAAGCAATACGTTTGCCTTTCTTAAACAGATAGGGCTTTAAAATTTCTTCTTCACTGGGCTTTAGTTCGCCAAAAACGGTTTTCTTGGGTTTATAAAATACACCTGTCGAAACTCTTTTAATTACACCTTTGGCAATTAGCCGTTCAATGGCTTTGGCTGCTGCCAAAAACTGCTGTGGGTTAATATCCAACTGCTCATATTTAAACGTGGCCCCGTCAGCTAACTTACTGATTTGCTTCTGTATGTTCTGTGCTACTCCCATCACTCCAAAAGTAATGAATATTAATTATTTGTCAAGTAAATAAAATAAAATACTTGACATTATAAATTTAATATTCAATTGTTTTGAATACAACCGAGAACCTATTCTTTTTAAATCTTGGAGTTTATTTTTACATATACTTCCAGGCTTGTGAAATTTCCATCTGGTTGCTATGATACTGCAAGTAAATATTTTAGCGGTTTAGGTTACGCTCCATCATTTTTTTCGGGTCTGCAACTTCTTTAAATCCGAATTGTTGGTACAGGCCGTGGGCATCTTTGGTGTTTAGTTTCCAGTGTTCCACTTGTTGTAGTTCGGGATGGTTCAGAATGTATTCCATTAACTTTTTGGAGTAGCCTTTTCCGCGTTCAGATTCCAGGATAAACACATCCATCAGGTAGGCGATTATGGTAAAATCGGTGACCACCCGGGCGTAGCCTATTTGCCTGCCTTCCAGATAAACCCCGAAATTCAACGAATTTGCTATGGTTTTTTGGACTTGTTGAAGCGTGCGCCCTTTGGCCCAATAGGTTTTCGAAATAAAATCAGTTATCAGCGGAACATCCAGTTGATTCTTGTCTGTATTAATGAGGAGTGCTTTCATTTTTCGCGACCTTATAATTTTTAGTTATTCAAATCTATACCCGATTCTTGAAATGTTTTTTGAATAGTTGTGTATATCGACTTTTTATCTTCACTTTCATTGATCAGCGAGGCTATGGCAATTCCATAAACACCTGCCGATAATAAGGGTTTTATATCAGAAATCTTCACTCCACCGATCACCAATAAAGGAATGGGATGATGATCTAGTTGCTTTTGTTGATCGATCAAGGCTTTAATTTGTTGTAGGGAAAGAAAGTCTTTAATCTCCGGTTTTGTTCGAGTTTTTCTAAAGGTTCCCAATCCTATATAATCCGCAATACCGCGTTGTTGATGGTATAGTGCTTCGGTTTCATTATAAGCCGTAGCACCGATAATTTTGTTTTCTCCAAACTCCTTTCGTGCAATTTCGTGATCAAGATCATCGTTTCCTAAATGTACGCCGTCTGCATCAATTTCCATAGCAAGGTCTAAATGATCATTAATCACCAATGTGGCCTTAAACTGCTTACAGATTTTCTGGGTTTCTAAAGCAATTTCAAGCATTTCCCCCTTTTCCTTTTCTTTTAAGCGAAGTTGCACCAGGTTGACTCCGGCCTGACAAGCTTCCAAGGCCAATTGCTGATGGGTTTTATTGGGCATATCCTGAGTAATATAGTGAATTCTGGATGATTTCATCATAAGCTATGGGATTAAGTTTTCTAAAAAGGTAATGGGAATTATTTTAGGCTGCTTTATAGGTAAATGGAAGATCCTTTTTGGGTAAATTCATCGGCCTTTTCTTCCAAGCCTTTTTCAATAATGGTGTTTTCATCAGTATTTTTTTCTGTCGCCATATTCCGAATTTCTTGGGTAATTTTCATCGAACAAAACTTAGGACCGCACATACTGCAAAAATGGGCGATCTTAGCGCCTTCTGCGGGTAAGGTTTCATCGTGATACTCCCGGGCTGTATAAGGATCGAGCGATAAATTAAACTGATCTTCCCATCGAAATTCAAAACGGGCTTTACTCAGCGCATCATCCCGGTACTGGGCGGCAGGAAAACCTTTTGCCAAATCTGCTGCGTGCGCGGCAATTTTATAGGCAATTAATCCTTCTTTTACGTCTTCTTTGTTGGGAAGTCCTAAATGTTCTTTTGGGGTAACATAACATAACATTGCGGTTCCAAACCAACCGATTAATGCGGCTCCTATAGCGCTGGTGATATGATCGTAACCGGGCGCAATATCGGTCGTTAGTGGGCCTAGGGTATAAAACGGAGCTTCGTGGGTAAGTTCTAGTTGTTTATCTACATTTTCTTTGATGAGCTGCATTGGTACGTGCCCCGGGCCTTCTATCATTACCTGTACATTATGTTCCCAGGCCATCTTGGTTAGTTCTCCCAAGGTTTCCAGTTCTGCAAATTGCGCTTTATCTTTGGCATCTGCAATACTTCCCGGTCGTAAGCCATCGCCCAGGGAAATAGAAACATCATATTTGTTGAGAATTTCACACAGTTCCGCGAAATGCTCATAAATAAAATTCTCTTGATGATGTGCCAAGCACCACTTGGCCATAATACTGCCTCCGCGGGACACAATGCCTGTTAATCGGGAAGCTGTTAACGGAATATAACGCAATAAAACCCCGGCGTGTAGCGTAAAATAATCGACTCCCTGCTCTGCTTGTTCGATAAGTGTATCTTTAAACAGTTCCCAAGTGAGTTTTACGGGATCGCCATTTACTTTTTCCAAGGCTTGATATATAGGAACGGTTCCTAAGGGCACGGGACAATTTCGAATGACCCATTCCCGGGTTTCGTGGATATTGGCTCCGGTGGAGAGATCCATAATGGTATCTGCTCCCCAACGGCAAGCCCAAACTGCTTTTTCAACTTCTTCAGCAATCGAAGAGGTTACTACTGAATTTCCGATATTGGCATTCACTTTGGTCAAAAAGTTACGGCCAATAATCATCGGTTCTAATTCCGGATGATTGATATTGGCAGGAATAATCGCCCTTCCTTTGGCTACTTCTTCCCTAACAAATTCCGGGGTTATTTTTTGCGGAATATGAGCACCCCAATCTTTACCGGGATGCTGTGGATAATCATTCATCATTTGGTTTTCCCTTACGGCGATATATTCCATTTCAGGTGTAATAATTCCCTGCTTGGCATAATACATCTGGGTATGGGATTCCCTTTTGGTTTTTCGGGGTTTCTTCAGGTTGGGAAAGCGTAAATGATCTAAGCTCGTATCCTCTAAACGAACATTTCCATAGTCAGAAGAAAGGCGGGGCAAGTTTGTTAATTCTTTGTCTTCTTTTAACCAATTTCTTACTTCGGGAAGTCCTTTAGCTAAATCGATAGCAATGGCTGGATCGGTATAGGCACCACTGGTGTCATAGACGATAATATCAGGATTTGAAGTGTCTTTTTGAGTGCTATTGACGGTTGTTTTTTCCTGTTTTATTTTCCGAAAAGGAATTTTGAGTCCGTTGTCTGTGGTCAGGTAATATTTAGAGGAACTGGGAAATGCTTCTCTTGAAACGGTATCTTGAGTATCCATTGTTTTTGTTTTGAACAAAATTGACTAAATGTGATACGATACAATAGTAAAAGATAGACATTGAAGGGGTAACAGCTATATTCTCTTTTCTATAACAGTCTAAAAATTTTTTTATCGATGTTCTGTTCTCCTATGAGTTAACTACCCTATACTTCAACAGAAATTGTATTCATTCCAAAAAACTTTTAATTTTACTCAACCTCTTTATGAGTATGATCTAAATTAATTTTATATTATTCTACGTACGTATCGCAAAACCCCAGCCTGATGAATAGCACAGAACTTAAATTACGGGAAAGAATAAAAGAACTTACGTGTCTTTACGAAGTCTCTTCCATTATCGGGAATACCGATATAAATTCTTTACCTAACAGCCTTTATGCGATATTAAGGAGCCTAAAAAAAGCCTTTCAGCATCCCGAGTTTACAGAAATAGAGATTGCTTATGAAGGGACTTCTTATACCACGGGGGATATTAATTACGAGATTACTATTAGCAGTCCCCTCCGTCTGTTTAATAAGCCTAAAGGAACTCTAACGGCCAGCCTAAAAGCATATAAAAGCTCTTTTTTAAAAGAAGAGAAACAACTGATAGATAGTGTGGCTTTAAAAATTAGCAGTCTCTTAGAAAGAATTGAGATTAAAAAAAATGAAAATTCTTTACGGCGTCAGGTAGAACGTACAGATCGATTAAATATTTTAGGGGAAATTACCGCAGGCATCGCCCACGAACTCAATACCCCATTGACCAATATTTTGGGATTTTCGGAGCTACTTAAAGAAAACTGCTCCCGAGAAGAAGATATTAAAGACCTGGATAAAATTATTCAAAATGCGATTTACTCTAGAGAAGTGGTAAAAAAATTAATGTTCTTTGCTTGTGAAATGCCTCAAACACGGGAAACTATAGACATTGTCCCCACCATTACAAGTGCTATCGACTTGTTAAGGCCCACGTTGAGGAAAAAACAAATGGAATGCATTTTAGAAACCCACGAAAAATTATTTTTAAAAGCAGATGCCTTACAAATTACCCAAGTACTATTTAATTTAGTCATGAACGCGATTTATTTCACCCCGGAACAAGGGACTATAGAAATAAAAGCATTTCAAAAGAACGAACAGGTCATTATTAAAGTGAAAGACGAAGGAACCGGACTTACGGCAGAAGCAAAAGAAAAACTTTTTGAGCCCTTTTTTACCACCAAGCCCATTGGGGAAGGTTCCGGATTGGGATTAAGCGTTGTACACGGGATTATCGCCAGTCATCAAGGGAGTATTAGCGCAAAAAACAATATAGAAAAAGGAGCTACCTTTGAGATTCAACTGCCCATTAACTAATAAGCTATGAAATTAAGAGAAAATATATTAGTGGTCGATGACGATCTTTCTATCGTTGAGCTATTGCACCGGCATTTAAGTTCTTGGGATTTTCACGTATTCAAGGCAGTTTCTGTTAAAGAAGCAGTCAGTATTTTAAAAGATACGAACGTCGATCTTTTAATTACCGATCTAAAAATGCCACAAATCGATGGTTTTGAACTTATTAAATTTGTAAGTGAGCACTACCCTCACCTCCCCAAATTAATTGTAACCGGTTATCCTTCTGTACAAGATTCTTTAAAAGCTATTAAAAGCGGCGTCGCAGACTATCTTACCAAACCTTTTACCAAAGAAGAGTTAAGATTGGCGGTAGAAAAATCGATGCAACACCACACTCCTCAAATTGCTTCTACCATTGCCAAAACGGAAACAGCTAAAAAACTCCCAAAAGAAATCATTGGTAAATCTCAGGCTATTCAAGAAATTTTTGAAATTATAGAGCGAGTAAAAGATAATAAAGCTACCGTTTTTATTCATGGCGAAAGCGGAACCGGAAAAGAGCTTTTGGCACGGGCGATCCATTATGAAGGTAAATTTTCTAAACAAGCTTTTATAGCGGTTAACTGCGGAGCCATCCCTGAAAATTTATTGGAAGCTGAATTGTTTGGATATACCAAAGGAGCCTTTACTGGAGCTGACACGAATAGAAATGGTTTTTTTCAAGCTGCAAATGGCGGAACTATCTTTTTAGATGAAATTGGGAATGCCCCTTTAAATGTTCAAAATAGGCTACTAAGGGTATTGCAGGAAAAAGAAGTGATAAAGGTAGGGGCACAAAAACCCGAGAAAATAGATGTAAGAATAATTGCGGCCACCAATAGCAACCTAAAAGAAATGAGTAAAAAAGATCTTTTTAGGGAAGATTTGTATTACCGTTTGGTGGTGGTAGAAATAGAAGTGCCGCCGCTACGTCAACGAAAGGCAGACATCCCCTTATTGGTCGATAAGTTTTTATTAAAATATGGATTAGAGTATAAAGATAAGTTTATAAAAATTAGCTCAGAAGCATTAAGTGTTTTAAAAAGGTATCATTGGCCAGGGAACATTCGGGAATTAGAAAATGTAATCCAAAGAGCTGTGATTCTATCAGATAAAACTATTGAAGTCCATCATCTTCCCGAAAACTTAAAATATAAAATCGACTTTCCCGAAGACGAGTTCATCACTTTAAAAGAGATGGAAAAAAAGTACATTCAAAAAGTATTGCGAGCAACCAATCAAAATAAAACCAAAGCCGCCCAAATATTAGGGATCGATCGAAAAACCATTCGGTTAAAACTCGGTCAATAAAAAATGGGTAAAAAAGTACCGGTTGGTACATTTTTACCCGGTCTCAAAGTTAGCTTGAAATACCTTTTCAACCATAACTAACTGTATTTCAAACACTCATACCTTTCCTGTTTCTATCAGTTTTTATTTGGTATAGGCATTGACTTTAGTACTCCAAAATAAATGTACTATGATTAACCCTATTCACTCCATTTGTAAAAACTGTAAGCATAGCGCCTATTGTGCACTTACTCTTCATAAAGATCAAGTTTGGTCCTGTAATGAATACTCTTCTAAAAACGCCTAATTATTTAAGTGAAAAATTTATGAACACAACTTTAATGAACGATAAAAAATCTGGGGAAAAAGTTTCTCAGGGAATGATGGAAAATGTGTTGGAGCAATTTACCAGTGCTGCTCAATACATTAATTTACCCTATGACATTCAAAAAATTTTAAAAATCACCAATAACGAAATCGTCATTCATTTTCCCGTGAAGATGGACGATGGTTCTGTAGAAGTTTTTACGGGATACCGTGTGCAACACAACAATGCTTTGGGACCATACAAAGGAGGACTGCGATATCACCCTACGGTAGATATTGATGCCGCCCGGGCATTAGCCATGTGGATGACTTGGAAAACTTCTTTGGCAGGTCTTCCCTTTGGAGGTGGTAAAGGAGGCATACAATTAGATCCCTCTAACTATTCTACCTCCGAATTAGAAAGAATCACGAGACGGTTTACCTATGCGTTAGGAGATAATATTGGACCCGATCATGATATTCCCGCCCCCGATGTAAATACGAACAGTCAAACTATGGCTTGGATGGCCGATACGTTCATGAGTACCCGTTTACCCGCCAAACGATCTGTTAACCAACATGTGGTAACGGGAAAGCCCGATGGTATCGGTGGACTTGAAGGCAGGGATCGAGCTACAGGCTACGGCGTGTTTTTAACGATTAAAAAGTATTTAAAAAAGCAAAATGAATCCTTACTCAACAAAACATTTATCGTTCAAGGTTTTGGGAATGTAGGCTATTGGGCAGCTAACTTCTTAGAAAAAGAAGGAGCGGTTTTAGTAGGGGTACAAGATGCCTCTGCCACTTTATACAACCCACAAGGGATAGATGTTTCTTCGTTAAATGACTATGTAAATATTAATGATAATCGTATTGGAGGCTTTCCCAGAGCAGAAATAATGGATAGCGCTCAATTTTTTCAGCTGGATTGTGATCTCATTATCCCGGCAGCTTTAGGCAATCAAATCACAAAAGAAAACGCTCCCACGATTCAGGCCAAACTTATAGCGGAAGGCGCTAACGGCCCTATAAACAATGAAGCTGAGAAAATCTTACTGAAAAATAAAGTAACGATTATTCCTGATATTCTTTGCAACTCCGGTGGGGTGATTGCTAGTTATTTTGAATGGCTCCAAAACAAAAATGGAGAGATTTGGCAGTTAGAAGATACGTTAAAAAAGCTTGATCTAAAGCTAGAAGAATCTTTCAACAGCGTTTTTCACTACGCTCAAGAGGAAGGTATCGATATGCGTAGAGCCGCCTATTGTATTGCACTTAAACGAATAGAAAAAGCCTATATCCAACGAGGCCTTTTCCCATAAAACAAAATCTTATGAAATACGGTAGTCACATTATAGAAAAAAAGGAATATGTATATCTGAAGAGACTTCTTAATATTTCTGGATATGACCATACGCTAGCTCATAAAATGGCTTTAGAAAAACTTGCCCATAAACTAGAGGATTCTTTAATCGTAGATGAAGAAGAAATGCCTAAGGATATTGTAAGGTTAAACAGTATATTAACCCTTAAGTCTGTTTCCAATTCTTCCACGATGCCTTTGCAAATAGTAATTCCTATGAACGAAAACATCCGAAAGCAAAAATTATCTGTATTAAGCCCCCTTCCGGTAGTATTAATGGGCTATTCTGAAGGGGATCTGGTCAAGTTAGCTTTTACCCATGAGCAGGCGAGGGCCTATGTAATCCAAAAAGTGGAACAAGATATAGAGACCAATAAAATAGATATCCCCATATAGTTATGAATGATAAATCACAAGCCATCTTTTTACACGATGACGAGCATAATATTTCTCATAAAAGGAATACGAAAGAATTAGAACATTGGATAGGTCATCTTATTTTTATTATGAAGGAAATCGACTATTTACACAAATTGTGTAAAGTAAATAAGGGAAAGGAAAGTTATTTATTAAAAATAGAACTGGATAGGAGGAAAAGGCAAAATAAGCAACTTATCTCGACCTTGGAAAAATATAGTAAAAGCCGGGATCTACTTCATGAATGTGATGATATGGAGTGCGATCGGCTTTTTATTCACCACCACGAAATTTATAGAAGTAAATATTATCAATTTATAGCTGAGTATCGTGAGGTAAAACAAAAGCTATTTAATTTAATAACTTAACTCATGCTATGTTCTTGAATTCTAAGCTTGAAAAAATAAACGAAACTAAAACATTATGTATAAAGAAAGATTTACTAGAGCTGCGACATTGGCTAATAAAACTGGAAGAAAACCATCAAGAACTGGATTACCTTCAGCTTATCCACAAACAGATTATTCAAGATACAGAAACTGCTTATAGTTTACAACAAGTAAGGCGTCAACACACCTTGACCTTTGCCAGCCTTTGTAAGTATGAACAACAATTACAAAAAGTTTTGGAATATAAGCGTGGAAAGTATGATTTGGCTTTAGCGAATGCACACGAAAAGAAAAGAGTAGAATTGATAAATACCGATAAGAGCTTTTTTGACTTTAAATTAAGTCTCTACAAAAAGTTAAGTAAATATAGTATTAGATAAAAAGCAGATATATGAGTTTTCGAAAGTTTGCAGTCATCGCTATAATTATTGGTCTTGCCATTATAGTTCTACTGTGTTGGATAATTCCTCCTCCCATTTCTGGAGAGCAATAAACTTACTTGCGTTATCGATTGCTAAGATGTACAAAAAGGTTTCAGTTCTGTATTCTACCGTTATCATTTTTTTAATTCTAAAGTTTAATCGTGCATGTAAGAAGATCATTAAAAGCAACTAGGAGCACTTTCTTGTTCAATTCTAAACCAGAATGTCCAACTTATACTATTTAAAAAACTGCTTTTTACCGTAATTTGAAGATCAATAATCCTTCGAATATGAAACTGTATATTATTGGTGCCGGAGCGATCGGGAAAGCTCTTGCGGTGTGTTTAACCAAAAACGGAAAAAAGGTGGAACTCATTCGTGGGAGTGTTGATGATGGACGTACTTATACCGAAAAAATACGTTTACGCCTTAAAACTGGTGAAATGGTAACCGCCAATATAAAGTTCAATTCCCTGTGTAATTTTTCGGCTTTTGACGGAATCATTATACTGACTACTAAATCTTTTGGCAATAAAGCCTTAGCAGAAAAACTAAAGGATAAAGCACCGCATACGCCAATCGTTATTCTACAAAATGGCTTAGGGATAGAACAGCCTTTTATCGCGAATGATTTTCAGGAAATCTATCGCTGTGTCCTGTTTACCACCAGTCAAAATGTGTTTGAAAATGAAATAAGTTACAAACCCGTTGCACCTTCCCCTATCGGAATCGTCAAGCAAAACCTTACATTTTTGAATAGCATTGTCGACATATTGAATACGCCTGATTTCAGATTTGAAGCGGAAGAAAATATAGATAAAATCATCTGGAAAAAAGCCATTGCCAATTGTGTATTCAATTCCATTTGTCCGTTGTTAGAAGTCGATAACGGCATTTTCCATCGCGATGCAACGGTTTTTTCTGTGGCCAAGAATATTATTCGGGAATGTGTAGCCATATCTACGAAAAAAGGGATTGCTTTAACTGCAAAGGAAATTGAAAAACAGGTAATTTCAATTAGCAAAATGTCTGATGGGCAATTTATTTCTACCTTACAGGATATTAGAAATCACCGAAAAACAGAAATAGATACCCTAAATTTGGAAGTTCACCGAATAGCCAAAGATATGAATTTGGAAAGTCACGTCCAACAAACAAAACTATTAGGGGATTTGGTTAAAATTAAATCGGAATTGCACCTATAAAATGTACCAGCTATTTTCACCACCGAAGCATTTAAAAAACCTGGTTAGGTATTACTGGCTGTTGGATTTAAGTACTGAAGATAAAAACCTTACCGAATATATTTTTGCGTACCCTTATGTAAATTGGGTGTTTACCCTGGGGATGCCTTATACAATTAAAGATAACAGTAGGGGTTCCCTCCTCATCAAAGATACACGAATACTGGGGCCGAGAACTAATTTTGCAGAATACCTGCATCCAGAAGGAAACTTGGCTTTTGGGGTGACTTTTCAATTTGGCAGCACGCTTCCCCTTTTTAAAGAAGAGACAAAATTATTGACCAATAAAATTATTTTACAGGAGGATATCCTTCCTGGTTCTAATTGGTTGACTCCGTTTTTTAATGAAGTAAACTTAGACACTTTTATTCCTTCCCTAACCAGGCAAATAAGTCAACTTGCCGGTGATACTCCTAAAAATGGATATTCCTTATGGAATCGTTTTTTGGATTTAATTATTAACCAAAAACATTATACCACCACTGCTTATTGCTTGGCTAAAGAATTGAGCGTAAGCCAGCGACACCTTCAACGTATTACCTTACAATACGCAGGGCTTTCCCCAAAACAAATTCAGTCGATGATTCGCTGTCGATTGGCCATTCGCCATATCCAAAAGACAGGAATGATGCCTGACTTTTTTCATTTTGGTTATTTCGATCAAAACCATTTTATAAAAGAAGTTAAAAGATGGTCGGGATATACACCGGGGACACTTCTATCTATACTCCCAACTCCAAAATAATGGATATTAAAATTTTTAGTTTTTTTTAAATCGTAAACCCAAATGGCTATATGCTCTATTATCATTAACTTCATATTTCATCCGTTAGGAAAGCTGAAAACAAGCATGGGAAATAATTGTACATTTTATGCAGCTCTCATCAATTAGATTATATTATTTAACTACTTTTACTGCAAATTATGTAAATGATTTGCTAATTTTATAAATAATACCCCTAGAAATGTTGCAAACCCTCAATATTCAAATTAACGAGCAATCACGTGTTCCTAAATACAAACAAATTGTTGACTCAATAATCACGGATATCTCCAGGGGAAAACTTCAGGTGGGTGAGAAAATACCTTCTATTAATGAATTAAGTGAATTTCTCTTACTTTCCCGGGATACTGTAGAAAAAGCTTATAAACTTTTAAAGGAGAAAAAAATCATCGTTTCCGTTAAAGGAAAAGGATATTACACCGCAAAAACCGATTTAATTTCTAAACTAAACGTTTTTTTCTTGGTGAATAAACCGAGTACTTACAAAATGATGATTTATAATTCTTTTGTTAATACGATGGGGGTCAATGGTCACGTTAATTTATTTATTTACCACTGTGACCAAACCTTGTTTAAACGTTCCTTAGAAAGAAATTTAGGAGCTTACGATTATTATGTAATTATGCCCCACTTTAGGGATGAAAATTCCAATCATGTGAGTTTTACCGATGAAGTTCTACAACTGATTGAACAAATCCCGAAAGACCAACTTATTATTCTGGATAATACCAAACCCGATATTAAAGGGGATTATGGCTCCATCTATCAAGATTTCCAAAAAGATATTTACAATGCTTTAAAAGAAGGACTTGAAAAAATAAGGAAGTACGATAAGATTATTTTGGTATATCCCCGAAAATCCGTGAATCCTTATCCACGGCGAATTCTTCACGGTTTTAAGCAATTTTGTATGGAGAATGAATTTGACTTTGAAGTCTTAGATGAAATCTACGATGATATGGAACTGCAAAGCAAAGATGTTTATGTCACCATACAAGAGCGGGATCTGGTAAATTTGGTTCGACAAGTACGTGCTAAAAATTTAGAGTTAGGAAAAGACATTGGTATTATCTCTTATAATGAAACTCCACTCAAAGAACTCTTGGGAATCACGGTAATTAGTACCGACTTTAAAGCGATGGGAGAATCTGCTGCTTATATGGTATTAAAAAATAAAAAAGAGAAGGTAAAAAACGTATTTAAGTACATCGAACGTAATTCACTTTAGATTCAATCATCACAGTACAGGATACCTAAGCATTTAAAGCCCTCTATCTTTAATGCTGAATTTTAAAATTCAGTTATGAGATTACAGCAGAAGCACAACTTCTTACTAGCTATAGGTTTACTATTTTTTCAATTATCGGTTCAAGCACAGCTAAAGCTTCCCGCTTTGGTGGGCGATCATATGGTTTTGCAACAAGATACCGAGGTTAAGCTTTGGGGTTGGGCTTCTCCTTCTGAAAAAATCACCATTACCACCGATTGGCTGCCAAAACCTATCACCATTTTTTCTGATGAAGATGGAAATTGGAAAACCACGATTAAAACGCTAAAAGCCGATCACCAAAAGCATCAAATCACTTTAGAAGGAAATAACAAAATAGAACTAAAAGACATTTTATTTGGTGAAGTTTGGTTATGCTCCGGACAATCGAACATGTTTTTTCCGCTTGGCAAACAAGAAAACACTTGGAAAACCGGTGTAATCAATTATCAGGAAGAAATAAAAAATGCTACGGAAAATGAAATTCGTTTATTCACAGTAGGATTAGCAGCTTCTCAAACTCCAGAAAATGATGTTGAAGGTTATTGGCAAGTTACTTCACCAGAAAATGTTTACAATTTTTCTGGGGTAGCTTATTTCTTTGGAAAAAATCTTTATAAAAATCTAAACGTCCCTATCGGACTTATTTCTTCATCTTGGGGAGGCACACGCGCTGAAGCTTGGACTTCTCAAGAAGTTTTAGAAAATACCCCTGATTACCTTCCTATTTTAGAACGCTTTACCGAAAAACAAATTTCTTATTACAATAAGTTACAACACTATTATCAAGAGAAGAAAAAAAGTCAAATAGATTCTACCAAATTAACTTTAGAGAAACCAAAATATGGAGAGTTAAATAAAGATCCATACGTATTGTACAATGCGATGTTATATCCTTTAATTAATTATACTATCAAAGGAGTTACTTGGTACCAAGGCGAAAGTAATGCTCAACGTGCTTATCAATACCGAACATTATTTCCCGATATGATCCAGAATTGGCGAAGTGATTGGAAACAAGAACAACTCCCCTTTTATTTTGTACAAATCGCTCCGCATCATAGCCAGAATCCTGAAATACGCGAAGCACAACTCATGGCTTACCGGTCAGTGGAAAATACCGGAATTGTAGTAACCACTGATATTGGAAATCCCAAAAATATTCATCCTGAAAATAAACAAGAAGTAGGCCGTCGTTTAGCGCTTTGGGCGCGTTCAAAAACCTATGAAGAAAAAAATATTGAATATTCAGGACCGCTTTATAGAGACTTTAAAGTGAAAAGAAACAAGATTCAGATCTATTTTGACTTTGCTGAAAACGGATTGCAGAAAAAGGGAAAACAACTCACCCATTTTGAGATTGCCGGTGAAGATCAAAAATTCTATCCTGCCAAAGCGAAAATAAAAGGGAATACGGTAATTGTTTCTTCAGCTGAAGTTAAAAAACCAGTGGCTGTTCGTTTTGGATGGAGTAAATCTCCTGAACCGAATTTATTCAATACTGCCGGATTACCGGCTTCGCCATTTCGTACCGATGATTGGCCGGGAGAAACCTACGAAAAGTTTTGAAAGCATAAAACCTTACGGAAATTAAACAACAATGATCAAACTAAAACTTACTTTCTTTCTCTTCTGTTCTTTGTTTCTTCTGAATATAAACGCTCAGGAAACTGAAAAAATAATGCTTTCAGGTCCAGATTTTGAGCATCAAAAAGAATGGGATTTTAAAGTAACCGATGGGCAAAATTCAGGCAAATGGACAAAAATCGGAGTGCCATCGCAATGGGAAACCGAGGGCTTCGGAACCTATACTTACGGGCGTTGGTACAAAGAATTGAACAAGGAAGAACCTAGCAAAGAAGAAGGTTTTTATAAATATGAATTTGAAGTTCCACAGAAATATGAAGATCAGCAAGTAATCATCCATTTTGGTGGTGCGATGACTGATACTGAAGTAAAAATTAACGGAAAACTGGCCGGTGAAAAACATCAGGGTGGTTTTTATGAATTCAGCTACGATATCTCTGATTTAATCAATGAGGACGGAAAAAATCTACTGGAAGTCCACGTTTGGAAACATTCAGAAAATCATAATGTAAATAGAGCCGAACGCTATGCAGATTGGTGGTTGTTTGGTGGTATTTACCGTCCCGTTTGGCTAACTATTTTACCAAAAACTAATATCAAACACGTGGCAATTGATGCAAAAGCAGACGGGAATTTAACTGCCGATTTAGAGTTTAAAAATCTTACTAAAAATGCAGAAGTTGAAATTTCACTGATCGCAGATGGCGCTTCGTCTTCAAGTTTCAAAAATTTCACAAAAGAGCTCGATAAAAAAGCTGAAAAACAACGAATTTCGGTTCAGTTTGAAAATGTGAATCCGTGGAATCCGGAAGATCCTAATTTGTATTGGGTGCAATTCGATCTTAATAAAAACGGAGAAGTTTTACATTCTATCAAAAAACGTATTGGATTCAGAACTTTAGAATTCAGAAAGCGTGATGGAATTTACGTGAACGGCACCAAAATAAAAATGAAAGGAATCAACCGCCATACTTTTTGGCCAGAATCCGGGCGAAGTACTAGCAAACGCATCAGCTTGATGGATGTAAACCTCATCAAAGATATGAATATGAATGCGGTGCGTTTTCATTATCCGCCAGACACGCATTTTCTGGAAGTTTGTGATTCGCTAGGACTTTTTGTGTTAGATGAATTAGCCGGATGGCAAAATGGATATGACACCGAAACCGGACAAAAACTAGTGAAAGAAATGGTTGAGCGCGATGTGAATCACCCTTCAGTTATTATTTGGGATCAGGGAAATGAAGGCGGCTGGAACTATGAATTGGATGATGATTTTGCAAAATACGATCCGCAAAACAGAATCGTGATTCATCCTTGGGCAGATTTCAACGGCTGGGATGCGCACCACTACCCTACTTTTCAAACAGGAGTGCACCGTTTTGGAAGTGGTGAAAATGTATTTTTTCCAACAGAAACGATGCACGGAACCTATGATAATGGAATCGGTTCAGGTTTACGGGATTTTTGGGAACATTATAGTGAAAGTCCGCTTTTTGCCGGAAGTTTTCTTTGGGTGTTTAGCGACGAAGCCGTCTTAAGAACCGATTGGACAGGAGAACAAAAATATGATTCTAAAGGAAATTTAGCACCCGATGGAGCTTTGGGCCCACACCGTGAAAAAGAAGGCAGTTTCTACGCTGTAAAAGAAGTTTGGGCGCCAATGCAGTTTGAACCTTTGCAGATCACACAAACTTTTAATGGTGACTTTTTAGTTGAAAACACCTATTTATTTACCAATTTAAATGAGTGTAACATCACTTATAAAGTACAACAGGCGCAAACAAACTTCTTGTATGTGAATGCTGAAGTACAAACCATTTACAAAGGAGATTTTGAAGTTTCAGACATTCAACCGGGAGAAACCCGAAAGTTAAAAATGCCTGTAAAAGACAATTTCTTTGAAGGTGATTGGGTTGAAATTACAGCAACCGACAAACACGGAAGAGAAATTTATACCTGGACGTGGAAAATTCATCACGCTGATGCATTTGCTGCAAAATTCATTCAAAAAGACAATGGAGAAAAAGTTAGCGCTACAGAAAATGGAAATTCGGTTGTTTTAAGTGGTGGAAACGTAAGCCTAACACTCGATAAAAAGACAGGTGAAATTACTAAAATCACCAACGCCAAAGGTGAAATGCCATTTGTAAACGGTCCTCGCCCAATTGGGATGCAAGCCGAAGTGGATAAAATTGAAATCAAAAACAACAAAGAAAATGCGGTAGCTACCGTTTTTTACAATGGCGGCATCGATCATATCAAATGGACCATCACTAACGACGGAAGAGTACATATGGCAGCGATTATGCTGAAAAATGCCGGACGTAACAGTGGTTTTGATGGCGCATTTTTCCAGGGAGAAATTAGCAAATTCGGACTTACGTTTGATTTTCCAGAAGAGATTGTAGAAGGTTTCAAATGGTTTGGAAAAGGTCCGTACCGCGTTTGGAAAAACCGTTTGGACGGAGTAGAATACAACGTTTGGGACAAAGATTACAACAACACCATTACAGGAGAAAGTTTTGAAAATCTTATCTATCCTGAATTTAAAGGATACCACGCGAATTTCATTGCCGGAAAACTAGAAGCGAAAGACAAAACTTTTAGAATTTTCAGTGAATCAGATAAACTATTCCTACGTTTATTTACGCCAGATAGTCCTAAAAATATTGTATCCAGAGCCAAAGCACACCCAAGTTTTCCAGAAGGAAATATTTCGTTTATGTACGAGATTCCAGGAATGCACGCTTTTAAACCGCTTTCGCAACAAGGACCAAGCAGTCAACCAACCAACATCCGAATCAAAAATGGTGATGATGGTATTTCTATGAAATTATGGTTTGATTTCAGAGATTTTGAAGAGTAGATTTTAGAAAATAGACAATAGAATATAGACTAGAGAAGCAAGAATAATAGTCAGGAAACAAGAAAACGTCATCCAGATAATATAGTAATGAGATTCCGCGTCAAGCTCGGAAAGACAAAAAAAGAGTCTAGAGTCTAAACTCTAAAAGCGAAGCGATCTAGCCTCTAGAAAAATAAACCAACTGCGCAAGGGATGGCAGCGGCATCCTTTTTTTGCTTGAATAAGTGGCAAAAAAAGATACAGCGAACAGCCTGCCTGCCGCAGGCAGGCCCGACCCGACAGGGATGCGCCCAAAAAACATCAACTAAAAAATGAAAACAACCAAGTTATTTGCTGTGTTATTACTTATGGCAAGCTTTGTGAGCTGCGAACAAAAACCAGAAGGCAAACCCACCGTTTACATCATCGGCGATTCTACTGTGAAAAATGGTAGCGGTAAAGGTGACGGCGGACTTTGGGGCTGGGGTGATTATATGGATCAGTTTCTAGATACCACCCAAGTCGATATTGAAAACCACGCTTTAGGCGGCACTAGTAGCCGAACTTTCCAGAGCAAAGGGCTGTGGGAACCGGTGAAAGACAGCTTGAAAAAAGGAGATTATGTGTTGTTGCAATTCGGTCATAATGATAATGGACCTATTAATGATGATTTTCGTGCACGTGGAACTATTAAAGGAGTTGGAGAAGAAAGCGAAGAAATTGACAATATGCTTACCGGCGAACACGAAGTAGTACATTCTTACGGTTGGTATTTGCGTAAAGTGATCAAAGAAGCGAAGGAGAAAGGAGCAATTCCGATAGTGATGTCACCGATTCCACGTAATGATTGGACGGACGGAAAATTGTCTAGAAACGATAAATCGTATGGGGGTTGGGCAAAACAAGTTGTCGAAGAAGAAGGCGTTACCTTCATCAATTTAAATGAAAGAATGGTGAACACTTTGAATCCTATGGGTGAAGATAAAGTAACCGGAACCTACTTTTACAAACGTGACCATACGCATACTTCTGCACATGGTGCTTTGTTATCGGCTCGCTTAATCAGCAAAGGATTATCGGAAAGCAATAATAGTTTAAAGAAATATATAGTAGAAAATCCGAGAACCCATTTACCGGAAAAAAAGGATATTTTTCTTATCGGCGATTCTACCGTTGCCAGCAATAACGATACGCTGGTAGGTTGGGGTGTTGTTTTCGAAAAATATTTCGATACTACCCGAGTTCGCATTCATAACAAAGCCAGAGGAGGTCGCAGCAGTCGTACCTATCGCGGTGAAGGTTTGTGGGACGAAGTGAAAGATTCGCTTAACGAAGAAGATTTTGTATTGATGCAATTTGGGCATAACGATGGCGGACACATCGATACGCCAAAATATCGTGGTTCTATTCGCGGAATGGGCGATGAAACGCAGGTAGTAGAATTTGGAAACGATAGTACCGAAGTGGTGCACACCTATGGTTGGTATATGAAAAAATACATTGAAGAAACCAAAGCCAAAGGCGCCACTCCTATTGTGTTGAGTATGGTTCCTAGAAATATTTGGCACAGAGATAAAGTAGAGCGCAATGATGACGATTATGCTGGTTTAGCAAAACAAGCTGCGGAAGAGATGGATGCCATTTTTGTAAATCTGAATGATGCTGTAGCCCTCAAATATGAAGCAATGGGAAAAGATAAAGTGAAGGAGTATTTTCCAAAAGACCATACGCACACCAATAGAGAAGGCGCAGAAGTGAACGCCTTAACGGTTGCTGAAAACTTAGAGCAAATTAGAAATTGCTACATCCGCGATTATATTTATTTAAATCAATAGAAAAATCAAGAAATAATGAAAAAAAATTATAGAATTTTAATTTATGTTTTTTGTGTATGTTACAGTATAATCTCAACAGGACAGGAACTTGAAAAATTAGACCGTGGCCTTGTGGCTATTAAAGAAGCCAGAAATAAAGTTTTTATTAGTTGGCGTTCATTTAAACAGGATGATCCAAAGCTTGCTTTTAATTTATACCGGAAGGATGATAACAGAAGAACCGTGAAGGTAAATTCGCAACCTATATCAAATAAAACTTGGAGTATTGATTCTACGTTCAACAACTCTTCAGAAAACACTTGGTTTGTTAAGAGTATCTTGGATTCTAAAGAAAAAGAGGAACCGGGTTCATTCAGCCTTCTTGCTGAAGCTGAACCTCAACCTTACTTTTCCCTTCCTTTACACACTCCTAAAGGATATACTCCTAATGATGCTTCTGTAGCAGATTTAGATGGAGATGGGCAATATGAAATTATTTTACATCAAACAGGACGTGCTCACGATAATTCTCATACTGGATTAACCGACCCTGCTATTCTACAAGCTTATGAAATGGATGGAACAATGCTTTGGGAAATTAATTTAGGGATTAACATTCGGGAAGGGGCCCATTATACTCAATTTTTGGTATATGATTTTGATGGGGATGGCGAAGCAGAACTGGTATGTAAAACCGCAGATGGCTCTTTGGATGGCAAAGGAAATTACATTGGTGATAAAAATAAAGATTGGCGAAACTATGAGAAAAACTCAAAAAAATACGGTAAAGTACTTCAAGGGCCTGAATATTTAACTGTGTTTGAAGGCACTACCGGTAAAGCATTGGCTACGGTAGATTACATTCCGCCCCGTGGAGATATTGGTAAATGGGGAGGCAAAGGTGGCAATGGAGGTAGTGATAGTAACGGAAACCGGGTGGATCGTTTTACCGCTGCCGTTGCTTATCTCGATGGAGAGCATCCTAGTTTTATTATGGGGAGAGGCTACTATGGAAGAAGTGTTTTAACTGCCTTTGATTTTGAACAAGGTGAAATAAAATCCCGTTGGGTGTTTGATACCGAAAATGGCAAAAACCCTTATTCTGGGATGGGAAATCATGGACTTTCTGTAGCCGATGTAGATAACGATGGAAAAGATGAAATTATCTTTGGTGCAATGACGGTAGATGATGATGGCACCGGTTTATACACTACCGGATTTCGCCACGGTGACGCCATGCATATAAGTGATTTAGATCCCGATCTCCCTGGTTTGGAAATTTTTAATATCCATGAAATTGAAAATAGCACGCACGGTCCAGGAGTCACCCTATATCGAGCTAAAAATGGAGAGCTTCTGTTTAAAGCTTCTTTAGATAAAGATGTAGGTCGCGGTGTAGCCGGGAATATAGTTCCTAGTGAAAAAGGAGCTCAAATGTGGTGGTCGGGAAATCCTAACCTATATGATATTAAAGGAAATATAATTGGGAAAGCGCCGAAAGAAATGAATTTTCTTATTTGGTGGGATGGGGATTTATCACGAGAGTTGTTGGATAAGAATTATATCAAAAAATACAATAAAGGTATTATTTTTAAGGCTCAGGGAGCTTTATCTAATAACGGATCTAAAGCTACTCCCTGTCTTTCGGGTGACATTTTAGGGGATTGGCGTGAAGAATTAATACTTAGAAGTGAAGACAATCAAGAATTAAGAATTTATTCAACTACAATTCCGACTTCATTTAAGCTTCCTACGCTAATACAAGATCGTCAATACCGCTTAAGTTTAGTTTGGCAAAATGTAGGCTATAATCAACCGCCTCACCCTAGTTTTTATCTTGGGACAGGAATGTAATGTAAGCCGAATTTAAGATGTGTCACTCCGGAGCTGCCTGCCGACGAGGCAGGCTTGATCCTGAATCTTATACGGTAAGCAAATATAAAAAAAACTTAGAAGATTAGACTCTTGATCAAGTCCGCCTGTCGGACGGGCAGGTTCATCGTGGTGTTATTATTATCTTTTTATGATTTTTACTAAGACATCCTATTTTTAAATCCTAATTCTTAATAAAGAATGTTATTTCATATAAAAAACCTCTTGCAGAGGAATAACAACCGGAGAGCTATCCGGATTAACTTCCATTAAATCTGCCATATGCTCCCACCATTTTTTCATGATCGAATGTTTAGGTAATTCTGCTTCTGTTGAATTTTCTTTCAGTTTTTGAACTGCAAAAAGGCTTAGACTTTCTTCGTCTAAAAAAATATGATAGTCTGAAATACCACTCTCTTGAAGTAAGCTTTCTAATTCCGGCCAAATTTCATCGTGACGCTTTTTGTATTCAGCCTCACAGCCGGGTTTTAATTTCATTTTAAACGCAACTGTTTTCATTTTAATAATTGATTAGATGGAAAGATATTAAATGAGCACTTCGACAAGCTCAGTGTGACAATAAAATTTTATACCTACAAGGTTTTAAAAACCTTAGGAAAGTTGGTATTTAACGTAATGGCACGTTCACTTCATTTGCATCTCTATTAAATTGCTGTTGAATTGCTTTTTTCAAATTATTAGCAATCTCTTGATGCTCTGCGATCACATTCTTTTCTTCGGAAGGATCTTCTTCAATATTATATAACTCAAACTCGGTTTCTGCATCGAGATGACGCGTTCTTACGAGTTTCCAAGGTTTTTGAATAAAGCTTTCTTGTTTATGCCCACGAACGTAAATATTATGATTTTCATCCGTTTTGTCTTTTAAAATTGCAGTGAAGCTCTCTCCTTCCACTTGCTCTGGAATTTCTACTGCTGCTAATTCTAAGAAAGTAGGCATCACATCGGTTACCGAAATATAATTCTGATTTTTTTCTGCTTCCATAAAATTATTCCAAGAAATAATGGCAGGAACACGAATGGCTCCTTCATAATTACTGGTTTTAAAATCGCGTAAAGGCTGATTGCTTCCTAATTGATCGTTAGGACCATATTTGCCATCGTACTGCGTCGTGGGATTCCAACTTTCTTGCGCTCCATTATCACTCATAAATAGAACAATCGTGTTTTCTTTTAAACCTAAACGGTCTAAATGTTGAAGCACTTGCCCAATCGCTTCATCTAAATGTGCCATTGCCGCTGCATAATCACGCCTAGATTTATTTTCTATAAAACTGTATTTTTCTGTCCATTTTTCAGGTTCTTGCAACGGAATATGTGGAGCACTATATGCTAACTGCAAAAAGAATTGTTGATTCTCCTTTTGCTCGCTTAACCACTTTACAGCTTCTTGAGTAATTAAATCGGTTGCATGACCTTCTTCTTCAATGAGTTTTCCTTGTCGATGCCAACTAGGATCACCATTTTTATATTCGTGTGAATATTGATCGATCTGCCCGTGTAAAAATCCGTATGAATAATCAAACCCATAAGCTTCCGGGCCGCTTGCCGGTGTTAAACCCAAATGCCATTTTCCCATTAAAGCAGTTTGATAATTTGCTTTTTTTAAAGCCTGCGGAAGTGTAATAATACTATCGGGAAGTGTTTTTTCACTTCGACCGCTAATTGGTGCGACAATTCCCATTCGGCTGGCCGGCATTCCTGTGAGTAAACTTGCTCGAGAAGGAGAACAAGTTGGGTTTACATAAAAACGCTCGAGTTGTGTTCCAGATTTTGCGAGTTTATCTAAGTTTGGGGTTTGTATTTCTGACCCGTGAAAGCTCATATCGTTCCATCCCGCGTCGTCGGCGATTATGACTAAAAAATTAGGCTTTTCTGCCTTTTGAATTGTGGAAGCATCTTTTTTTTCTGCTGAAATTTTCGTTTCATTTTTACAGGAAAAGCAAGAAACTATTAAAAAACTGAAAAGTAAAATACGAAACTGAAGATCTTTTTTTGAGTAGATCATCTTTTAAAGTTATTAGGTATTATTTAAATTTTATTATTTGTCAAATTTACTTTGATAGTATTTCTACCGAACTTGGTTCGAAATCATCTCATATTTGATAAGCGGAATGAGATGCTGAATCAAGCCTGCCTCGCCGGCAGGCAGGTTCAGAATGACGCTTTTAAGTAATTCTTTTTTCCAACTTAATAAGTTATTTCTTTATACATCATTCAATTTGTCACATCGAGCGGAGCCGAGAGGTTATTAGTTAGCTTTCGACTCCGCTCAAGCTGACATTAATTCCATACAGAAATAATTAAAAGATTACTTTGAAAAATTGATACTACTTTTCTTCTTAGAATTAGTTGAAATACTTACCGTCGAAACATTTTCTTTTTGCTGAATTTCTAAAGATTTCCCGTTTGATTTTGCTGCGGAATAATTTCCGTGTAAACGGATTTTGTAAGTTCTATCGTCTAGTTTGTATTTCCCTTCAGCAGGTTGAATTGTTACTTCAACTTGATTTTCTTCAGCATTTACTTCAATTTTAGTTAGCGCATATTTTCCCTTTTGATAATCTAAACTTTTACCATCATCATCATAAAGTGAAAACGAAGAATTTCCGTCGGGATAAATATCTAGTGTAATGGTTTCAATTTCTTTTTCTCCTACATATTGCACAACTTCTTGCGAAGGAATAATGGCTCCACCTTTTATAAAAATCGGCATTTCTTCAATCGGGCAAAGTACGTTTAAGTATTGTTTCCCTTCAAATTGTTCGCCTGTCCAGTAATTGGTCCAATTTCCTTCAGGCAAATAAACAGTTCTTGTTTTTGCACCTTTGGTGGTTACAGGACAAATCATCATACTTTTCCCAAATAAATACTGATCGGTAATCTCGTAAACATTAGGGTCGTCTTGATAATCTAATACCAAAGCGCGCATTAATGGCATCCCGGTTTGGTGATTTTCGTAAGAGGTACTGTAGATATACGGAATTAAACTATAACGCAGGTCATCATACTGCTTAAAGATACGTTGCGCTTCTTCACCGTAATTCCAAGGTTCTTTATAATTGGGATGCTCCATCCCAAATAAATGGGCTACCGGACTAAAAAAGCCGAATTGGCACCATCTTATGTATAATTCCGGATCTGCGACGTGCTCGAAACCGCCCATATTGTGGCTCCAATAGCCTACACCGGACATCCCGATGTTGAGCCCGGCTTTGATTACCGGCTCAAAATATTGCCATTCACTTGGCCAATCTCCTGCCCAAATAAACGGATAACGTTGAATCCCGGCATAACCTTCACGAGTGTGATTCATCCCACGCATTTTATTATATTCCTGATATTTCTCGTAAGGAGCTTTTGCATAAGCTACCGGAAATACGTTGTGTAGCGAGGTGATTTCTTGTCCTTGTGGTCCGGTTTTATTACTCTCGTTAGCCTTTCTACCAAAAGCACTTCCTTCATCTGTTTTAAAGAACATAGCACCTTGCTCTGCCACGCGCATCGCTCCGTTTTCCCACCACCAGTTTACAGCATCTTCATCGAAAAAGTTGACGAATTCACCTGAATTATTAGGTTCAGGATAAACGTAACCGGCTTCTCTTGCTTCATCTAACAAGCGTAATTTTTTACCATTATCAAAACGCGGACGAACGTGTAAACCTACCGCGTTTAAATTTAGCGCATATAAACTATCAAACATTTTTTCTGTATCGTGAAAGGTTTCTCTCCACTCAAAAGTAGTGGCTCCGCTCCCTCCATTTTCACCAAACATTCTCCAGGTAGAATCTAAGTGAAGTACATCGATAGGAATTTGAAATTGTCTAAATTTCTCGACTAAAGCGACAGGATAATTGGCTGAGGTTTTCTCTTCGTGTCCCCAAGTTCCTCCGCTATACGTTCCCACGTGTAATCCCATCGCAAATTTAGGAAGCATTGTTGATTTACCGGTGATTGATGTATAGCCATCTAAGATTTTGGGAAATTTTGGTCCATAAATAAAATAGTAATCGAGCTCTTTATCTTCCGAAGAAAATGTATAGGTTTTAGTATTTGATTTTCCCATATCCCAAGTAGAAGGATAAGAAGTATGGTAGAAAATACCGTAGCCTTTGGTGCTCATAAAAAATGGCACCGGTGCATAATTAGCTTCTAAAACATTATATGCGCCGATAATATGCGGCTTTCCTAAACCGCGACCAACGTTTAAAGTTACTTCTTTACCACGACGGTCAAGTACATCCATACGTTCACCAAAACCGAAGAAATGCTCATCGGCTTGTAGTTTTTTGGTCGCGCCAAAAGTTTCTTCTGAAGACTCTTTTTTTGCAACAACATCGGCATTTAATAAATTACCTTGTTTATCGTAAATATGAATTTTAAACGGACTTTTTTGAATTTCAACATTTAATTGACTGGTTTGAAAGCTTAGTTTTTCAGAATTCTCATTTTGTTGAACTTCTACCTGATCCCAATTATAGTTAGAAACCATATAAGGTTCGTTTTCTCGAAAATCTCCGTTCCAAGAGGTTCTAAACCGAACGATAGAAGAAGTACAGAATTCAACTTTCACATTGGCTTCTGAGGTTTTTAAATGAAAGGTATTGTTCTTTTCTTTTTTAAATTTTTGAAAGTCACCTATTTGCTGAGCAAAAAAACTAAATGACAGAAAGAAGCTAAAAACTGTGAGTCCTAATTTTTTCAAACTTAAGTATTTTAAAATTTTAGTGTTTGTAAATATAATATTTGTGAGCACTGATAGTATCCTGCTCTATACTGTGTTTATAAAAAAGCCTACCGTTTCAGGTAGACTTTTAGGTTTAATAAAAATTATAAATCTACGAGGCTATTTAGATAGATTTCTATATTCAAATAACCCGTATTTATACTACTGTATTCCAAAGCATCGGTAGGATCATTCTTATTTAAATCGTTATTATTTTCCCATTTGTCCGGTATTCCATCATTATCGCTATCTTTTGGTACAATAGCATTAGAATAATTCCCGAGTCCATTATTAGAAAAAGGTAAATCTTCTTCAGTATAAACATATAACCCTTTTTTTCCCAATGAAGTTAATTCTGAAATGATAAGACTATCGATTTCATCTCTTTTAGGTAAATTGGCCCCTACCTTATTTTGAACATGTTGAAATGCTTTTTTCGCTGAAAGTGCAGATTTTAAGTAAGGATAATCGAAGGGTTTTGTTCTCAATTTTACTATTCCCGGATAACTTAATGTATCTTCAGTTATTAATTTCCCATCTAATTCTCCATTTTTATTATTATCAAAATAATTCCCTTCTGCGAATAAATGAAAGGTAGATGTTCCTCTTGAGAAAGGAGTTTTAAAAGTGTTCGGGGTTAGAGGACCACTAATAAAGTAATTATTGATAATATTTGCTTTAGAAACCATCGCAGATCCTCCCATTATATAGGCAGCTCCAGAAACGGTATGACCTTTAGGGTTACCTAGATTCCCAAAATTATAGATGATATTATTAACATATTCATTTTTCCCTTTTACTTTGGGATTTCTTGTTTTATTACTGGCATATAGATTTTTTATAATACTGATGTGACCATTTTCAGATTGAATTAGACCACCTGCAGAATGATTAAAATAATGCAGCCCTTGGGCTATTATCGAGTTTTGAATGGTTATACTATCGGGTTCAAAGCCTTTTTTATTCTTATTCCAATTAATTGATAAAACTTCATCTAAGCCCCAATACACCGAAAGGTGATCTAATATTATGTTTTTTCCATTAGAAATTCCCGATGCATCTGTATTTTTTGAAAGTTGTTCCGGTTGACCACATCTTATTCTTAAATATCTTGCAATAGTTTCATTGGCTCCTGTAAAAGAAATTTTATTCCCATAAAACATCACTCCATCTCCGGGGGCTGTTTGCCCAGCAATAGTAATATTCTCTTTAACTGTAATTTGTGATTTTAAATGTATGATGCCACTAACCGTAAACACAACAAATCTTCCCGGTTTGCTAACAGCTTCCCGAAATGACCCCTCGCCTGAATCATTTAAATTGGTAACTTTATAGACTTCCGGTTTTTTTACTGCTCTTGCTCCTTTGGCATACTTCCCGAAGCCTTCTGCTCCCGGAAAGGCCAATACATAAGACTGAGTTGAATGATCTGATGATTTTTGTTTTTTATGCGAGTGTTCTGTTTTACAGCAAAAGAAAACACTTATGGCAATTACTGCAAATACTAACTTAGATTTGTTGTGAAGTTTCATTATTAAGTCTTTTTAAAATAAAGGGGAATCTTTAAAAAAAATATCCTGCCTTCTATGAAAACAGGATATAGAACAATTCAAAAAAATTAAAAGTGGAATTTTATTTTAGTTATACCCAGGGTTTTGCTCATAAAAACCTGGATTGGAAAGTGTTTCCTGCAATGGGATTGGATATATTAAAGAATTTTGAGTAATATCGCCTAGAGCATCTTGATCATCAACTTCATTTTTCCAATCATTTAGAATACCAACTGCATTACCTGATCTAAACAAATCGAACCAACGATTTCCTTCAGCAAAAAATTCTTTTTGTCGTTCTTGAAATAATTCTTCTAAATTTACATTTGCTGCATCCGGTGTTAGTCCCGCTCTTTCCCGAACGTCGTTTACAATGGCATCTACATCTGCCTGAGAACCACCACCCCCATGTAGTGTACATTCTGCCATTAACATTAAAATATCGGTATATCGAAGAACCATAAAATCTACTCCCCAATCTGTTCTACCATCTCCGTAGCGAGTGATATCAGCATATTTTGAATACACAGGTCGATTATAAGAACCTTCCCATCTACCCTCATTCACTACGTAAGCATCTACGATACCATACTCTGCTCTCAAATCTCCTTCAGCAAAGTTGCTTCTTAAATCAGGTGAAACAAATCTGCCTTCCGAAGCTCCTTGAGCTGATAAACCTAAAGACGCGAAATAAGAATCTGCACCGATATGCTCAGACATAAAATTTGTACCTACTCCGTTACCTGTATTCTCTAAAAATGGTATAACAAATACGTTTTCAGAATTTTGGTTTCCTTCTGTTAAAAAAATTGTACTATAATCTTCTTCTAATTCAAATAAACCACTGTTTTTGATATCATTTAACTGTTGATAGGCTAAATCCCATTCACCTGAGTTTAACCCCGGACCGTCAATCCCATAAGTTTCACTTGAGCGCGTCATATAAACCAATCCTAAAATTCCTTTAGCTCCATATTTAGAAACCCTGCCAAAATTATCATCTTCATAACTCTCTGGAAGATTTTCAACGGCAAATTGCAAATCTGATATGATAAGTTCATAAACATCTTCTACAGGTGCTCTTGGTATTTCTGCAGCTTCTTGAGGTGAAACAGTACGATCTAGAAGGGGTACCGGTCCAAACCAACGAACTAGATCAAAATAACAGAAAGCTCTCATAAAATGGGCCTCTGCCTCTATATTCAATCTTACCTCTTCATTGGTAATTACTTGACCATTTTCTGCTAATTTTTCAATTAATTGGTTGGCTTTATAAATTGCATTGTAATTAGTTGCATAGGCCTCTTCGATGAATCCGTTAGCTGTAATCGAAGAAAAGAAATTATGAATTTCTGACCATCCATAATTTACATCAGGTACAGTATATATATTATCAGATCTTGTTTCACTTAAATTCATCAAACGTGTTGGATATGAATAAAGACCTGATGAATACGTTGCATTTCTTGCTTGTTCAAAATCATTTTGATTTGAGTAAAAATTTTCTGTGGTCCCTGTCGATAAGGGAATCTGATCTAAATCTGAATCACAAGCAAATAAAAGAATGAGAATTGGTATATATATAAATCTTTTCATGTTCTTTTTTTTTAAAAATTAAAATTTAATCCCACGATTAGTGTTTTTGCAATAGGAGCTCCACCATAATCTGCCGGCACTGGGAATCTACCATCATTACTGGCCGGTGCATTGGTAGCCTCTGGGTTAAAACCACTATAGTCTGTCCAATACAACCAATTTTCTGCAGTAGCATAAATCCTGGCTCCTGAAATTCTTTCTCCAAAAAAATCAGACATATCAAAACCTAAAGTTATATTTCGTAAACTAATGTAATCTGAATCATACACCCAAGAACTATTTACTACATAACCGAAATTAGTTTTCCAGTTACCTTGAACATTAGGATCTACATCTAAGTGATTTTCTCCAGCAGACATTCCGGTTCTATTTATGGCACGATCTAAAAGGCTTATTACTTTCCCTCCATTTTGGCCTTGGAGCAAGATGTTTAAATCAAACTTTTTGTATTTAAATGTATTGGTTATCCCCCAATTGATTTTTGGAAAAGGGCTACCTATATCTACTCGATCATCTGCATTGATCACACCATCCCCATTTTGATCTACATATTTTGGATCTCCTAAAACCGGATCACCTCCTCCATACGTTGCAGCACCATTAGCTACATCTTCTGCGGTTAAAACACCATCTTGTTGAATGGTATGAATTTGATACATAGGTTTTCCTACTTCTAAAACAACAAAAGGAATATTGCTGTAGCCGGAAGATACTTCTATACGTTCTTGTCCAGGCCCTAATTCTAAAACTTCATTCTTATTGTGGCTGGCATTAAGGGAAGTTTTCCATTGAAAATCATTATTTACAATATTGTATGTAGTTAACTCAACTTCAACACCATCATTTCTTACTCTACCTATATTATCTAAATAACTATTAAAACCAGAGGCTTGAACGGCAGGAACTTCTAATAATAATTTTGAATTTTCTTTTCTATAAAAGTTCAGTGTGGTACTTACACGACCTTTAAAGAGACCTAAATCCAATCCAATATTAGTACTTTCAGATTCTTCCCAACTTATCGAATTATTTGGTATACTAGCGACTCCAGTACCAGGAACAGACGAATTACCTATTACATAATTACTGGCACTTAAAGTTGATCTCCAGTCATATGGCCCAATATTATTACTACCGTTAACTCCATAGCTTAATCTAAGTTTTAATTCACTCAACCAATTTGCATTATCCAAAAAACTCTCTTCACTAATTCTCCAACCCGCGGATATTGCCGGAAAAAGACCCCACCTATTTTCTGGACCAAATTTTGATGAACCATCTGTTCTTAAACTTAATGTCAATAAATATTTTTCTTTAAAATCGTATTGCAATCGAGAGAAGTAAGATATCATCACGTTTCTCGAAGCACTTGTACCCCCAGTTGATCCATCAGGCAAGGTATAAATACCATATCTAGTATAACGATTACCAGAACTTAAGCTTGAAGAAGATATTTGATATTTATTATAAGAATGTCCTAATAAGAAATTAAAATTATGCTCACCAAAAGAGTTCACATAATTTAAAGTATTCTCGTTTACTAAGTTCTGCTTTCTATAAGTTCCAAACCCGCCACGAATGCTTTCAAGATTATCATTAGGTAAATATGATTCTGAAGTTCTATCGGTGTTATCAAAATTAAATGTACTTCTTAAGGTTAATCCATCTAAAACTTCAAAATTCAAAAAGGTAGTAAATAAATTTCTGAACATACTCGCCTTACCGGTTCTATTTAATCTAGGAAGTGGATCGGTATTACTACTTCCCCATGCATATCTAGTCGTATATAATTCACCAGACTCATTGGGTGTACTCTCCATCAAGGGAGTTGTTGATATTGTTTTATGCAAAGTATTATCTTTCCCTTCAACTCCCGGATCATTCTTAATAGAATAAGATGGAGCTAAATTTACCCCCATAGATAATCTATCGGTAATATTAGCCGTAATATTAGCTCTCGCTCCAAATTGCTCAAAATCGGTATTAATAATATATCCCTCATTCTTTTGATAATTACCCGACACATAATAGTTGATATCTTCTGTTGCTCCTGACACTGATAATTGATAGTTTTGAAAAACTCCAGTTCTAAAAATTCTATCTTGCCAATCTATTACATCAAGATCACCATAACCCGGTAACTCCCAACGAGGATCATACATATAACCTGTATCAAATTCATCAGGACCCAGTATATCATTTCCTTCAGAAATTTGATATTGATTATAAATATTTCTTCTTTCCTCGATAGATTGACTAGCGTTTGCTCCCGGAATCCCAGAATTCACCCATTGCTGATCGATCATTGTTTTTGCACGGTCAATCCATTCTTCCGCATTCAACATATCTACTCTCCTTGCCTCTTGTGATATACCTCCATAAGTATTAAGTGTAAATTTAGGTTTTCCCATTTTACCTTTTTTGGTAGTAACGATAACTACACCATTAGAAGCTCTCGAACCATAAATAGCGGCGGCGGCGGCATCCTTCAAAACTTCTATAGATTCGATATCATTAGGGTTAATGTTATCTAGAGGACTACCATTTGTAAAATTACCATTAGAATTAACTCCATTGGTCTCCACAGGGAAACCATCAATCACATATAATGGTTCATTACCAGCTGTGATAGATCCTGTTCCCCTAATTCTAATACTAAGAGGGCTACCCGGCATTCCACTAGTTTGTTGCACACTTACCCCTGCCATTTGGCCTATTAAGCCTTGGTCTACTCTTGTTATAGGTCTTTCTACAAAATTTTCTGTATCCAACGAGCCTATAGAGCCAGTTGCCAATTTACGTTTTTGAGTTCCGTAACCTACTACTACAACTTCATCCAATTCTGAACTATCTGAATCCATTGTTATTGAACCAAAGTCATCTTCGCCTACAGTTTTCTCAATCGTTTTCGTACCTACATACGAAAAAACAATCACATCGCCATCTGAAGCTTCAATAGAAAAGTTTCCATCAAAATCACTTTGTGTCCCCTGATTGGTTCCTTTAATTAAAATATTTACCCCCGGTAATGGTACATTGTTGGCATCTTGTACCGTACCGGTTACCGTTTGCTCTTGTGCATACATTGAAATGGATATTAAGAATATCACACTCAATGCAATCATTTTTTGTAAGTTGTGTTTCATATTGTTGATTAATTATAAAATTCACAATTATTTAACACTCAAATATATTTTGATATAACTTTTTTAGTATCCTGTACTATACTGCTAGAATTTAAAATCTAATAAAAATATCTCATTATCAATATTATAATGCACTAATAAATAGGTAAATAACCCTTTTAACTTTTCTTCAATAAATAAATTATAATTAGTAAATTCACAAAAAATAAGCATCAAAAATCCTTAATTCCATTTTAAATTTAGTCTTAGGAAATTTTTCTTAAAAAAATAAATTGAATATCCGTAATTAGTCATATCCTGTGATTCCAGCAATGACGAGCCTATCGAAAAGCTTCTCCCCAAAATATCTTCGGTTTAGCTTATAGATGAATTCATTCAGGTATAATTGAAGGTACTTT
>NZ_RXOM01000022.1 GCF_008692195.1 Salegentibacter sp. R32 | reverse complement strand
AACGGTCTTGGCTATGAGTAGTGCGGGCGCAAACACGCGCTTTCCATTCGGTTGAGCACAGAGCCAAAACCTTGTTTTCTGGTTTTTTATCTTAATACTTCAAAAAGTCAAAACAAGGTTTTGGCGGTCGATGCAAATTAGCCACTAATTTTGAGTTAAGCACCTAATCCCGCATTACTTATAGCCGTTGTTGTGCGCAGTACTTTATTTACATTTTAGATAATATCTCCGCTTTTTTAGTTTCAAACTCTTCTTGGCTAATCAAATCATTTTCTAAAAGTTCTTTTAGTTTTTTAAGATTAGCGACAGGATCATCACTTTTTTCCTGTTTTTGTTGGTTGTCAGAATTTGGACTGTTTACAACAATTCCGCCACCTGCACTTGCTCTTGAATTTTCCAATTCTCTCTGTCTTCTGTATTCATCCATTTCTTCCTCTCTTTCTTGAGCATATCGGTATAAGAGTCTTGCCTGAGCTTTTGGTAAGTAGTCTAATGAAACTATTCCGCCACCTTTAAGTTTTTTAACCGTAAAAGTAGCACCCAAAATACCTTCTTTCATATGACAATCAGCTATTTCCTTCCACAAAAAGTCTTGAAAATTCATCGAAAGTCCGAAGTTTTTTGGTCTACAAAATATTATTCTTTTATTGGTTAGGGCAATAGAATCAGGTGATAAATTTACTGCTGGCTTTTTTTGAACGGCAACGTACTCCACTTTTTCTTCTCTTGTGAGTAATTCGCTAATTTTTCCAAGAACTTTTTCTACGATTTTTGGATCCTGAGATTCGTTTAAAAACTTTTTGATTTCCATATTTTAAATTTGATTAGTGATTTTTTGTATTGCGCACAACGG
>NZ_RXOM01000023.1 GCF_008692195.1 Salegentibacter sp. R32 | reverse complement strand
ACGAGGCTGATTGATGCGCAAAGGCAATCTTCAGCTTTTAAAAATGAAACAACCGCAGGGCGTTAGCTATCCGCAAACTTGCTAAAAAGAGCGTTGGCAAAGCCGGCTATTTTACATAGTTGTATTATGTTACAGAAATCAAATGAATGCTGACATAATGCCCAATTATGTAAAGATAGCTTTGGGAAGGGCTTTTGCCCGTTCCCGTTTGCCAACTCTTTTTTACCGATAGAAACCAATGAGCGGACATCAAAAAAGTGTTGCAGGGAACATAAGGGCTAAAGCCCGGGCGGGGGAGCGGATGGCAATGGGAAACCGGAAAATTATTTTATATTTACAAAGCTGAAAGGCAATACGTTCTTTTATAAAATTTTGAAAAGTAGGCATTAAGAAAAACCGGTCAACCGCATAAAAAAAGGCGTAAGATTAGTTTTCCTTTGGGATGCTCCTGCCGAACAGGCATCACAACACTCCGGATTACCGTTATGGGTTTAATAACAAAGAAGTAGATAATGAGATCAAAGGGGAAGGTGCACAATATGATTATGGTTTCAGAATTTACGATCCGAGAGTTGGAAGATTTTTATCTACCGATCCGCTTTTCAAGGGCTATCCATGGTACACACCATATCAGTTTGCCGGTAACAAACCAATTGCTTTCATAGATCTTGATGGGCTTGAAGAGGCGAATGTTCATGTTCTGGGAAGATATCAGGATGGAACTGTAAAGATAAGGGTATTAAAAACGGAAACCCCGAACAATTCTAATTATTTTCAACTTCAATTAAACTATGTAGGGATATCAAATTCTAACAATCTTTCGAGTAACTTGCAACAAGTGTTTCCAATGATTTTACAGCAAGGGAACTCCGTGCTTAATCAAAGCACTTCTCCTGAGAGTGCAGGATCCTACGATTGGGCTATGAAAATTTCCAATAAAGCGCTTGATGAGACCAATACAAAACTTATAAGCACAGGTAATCAGGTTCTACTTTCCGATACTAGCTATGAAAATAAAATGACCAATGACAAAAAAGAAGTTTATAGCGGTATTAGTACAGCAGGTGGACAAATCTCAACCGATGTTACTCTAAGAACTAAACTAGAATTCACAATAAATGATTCTAGCTTAGGTGGCGGTGGATATATAGATGATAGAGGAGACCAGTTCATAAAGGAATTTGCTGCCCCATTTGCCAGTGAATTTAATGCGGGATTAGATGAAAATGGTATTAGCAATGAAGCAGTTTCCAATGTAAGCTTAGGACTGAGTAACTGGCTTTATGGTGATGAAAAAGCTGTTCAAAAGGTTAAGGATTATTTTCAAAGCCTTTACCCTAATGCTTTAATAGATGTAGATGGAAACGGCACGAGTATTGATATATCAACCAGACCCATCGATGTAACAGAAATATATGACAATATACCCTTACTTGATGAAACGGACTGAAAATTTTTTATTGATTTTTTTATTGATGTCCTTCGGTATTCTGTATGGCCAATACAATGAGCACACACAGCCTAAAGATACTATAACCTATTACAAAAATGGACAGCCAAGATGGGTTTCAGGGATAGATAATCTATCTTCATATAACGGCAAACTATCTTTATACTATGACTCTATTTGCGATTACAAAAACAAAGCTGAAAAACTTTTTGCGAGAAGACATATGGTTATTGATCCGAACGGAAGGTATATCAGGACCTATTATAGGGATTCATTGGTGAGAATTTTTCAGGAACAGTCGTTTACCTATTTTAAAGATGAGATACGTTATCATATCTACATGAACCTTAACAAAATGCCTTTGACCGTATTTATTCAGGCCACGAAAAAAGATACACTGGCAACTAAATTTTCGATTTCTGAACCCGATACCTTGAAATACAGAGTGCACAAGATGTTCGATTATAAACAGTTCAATATTCCAACCGAATTCGATAATCTAGAGCTTAACCGAAAAGATCGGTTTGTTAGGATCAGTTTTTATGATAAGGTATTTATGAAGGAGATTCTTTATAAATGGTTAAAAGACGAAGATGGGAAGGTGCTTGGTGGAACCTATCTTTCATTTTACCGAGGCAATTTCCCTAAGGAATATGGGCACTATCAACCTCCGCATGGTAGGATGGGTATGTGGTATACTTATTACAAAAATGGTTTGTTAAAATCGGAAGGAGAATACTCCGGCAGTAAATTTGATGACTTTGGCAATGAGATTCACTTACGGAAAACAGGGAAATGGATTTATTATTCTAAAAAGGGGTGTGTGGAAAATGTAGAAATATGGAATGATGGAAAATTAATCGAAACCAAAAATTAAATATTCATTAAACAGGTTAGATATAAATTCAGAATACTCCTGCCGGGAAGGCACGGGAACACCTCGGACTACCGCTACGGCTTCCAGGGTCAGGAGATGGACAACGAGATCAAGGGTGAGGGGAATAGCATAAACTTTAAATACAGGATGCACGACCCAAGGGTGGGCAGGTTCTTTGCGGTGGATCCTTTGATGCATTCTTTTCCTTGGAATTCCCCATATGCGTTTAGCGAAAATGATGTTATTGCATCGTTAGAGTTGGAAGGTCTAGAAAAAATTTCTTATACATATACATTAACTGTAAACACTATTTATGAAAAAAAGATTCCGAATTGGATACCATTTTCACATTTAAAGAATTATAGTGCGTCTGTTTCAGATGATGGTGTAATATCCGATATTAGGATTGAATCAGATGTTAAAAAAAGTTTTATAATAAAAATCAAAATTCCATCTCGAGCTTTACTATCTGGAAATCACTATGTGGGTAGGAGTTATGATACTTTTACTTATCAAAGTGATAATTTAGAAGGTTTGGATAATCCTGAAAATTGGAAAAAGGAAACCAATTATTCAAAAACATTTGAAGAAGCAGTATTTGACGGATTTTTAATTGGTTCTGGAGATGCTTTAGTAGAGGCACTTTCTATCAAAATAATCGGCTCGTTAACCGGGGTAGCAAGACTAGCTAAAAATAATCCTCGGTTAGCTTCTCAAATACTACAGGCCGAAACTACAGTAAGGAATTTAGCTAACAAAATCGCTAAAAGTAATCCAAATTTAATTAAAGCTATTGAAAAACAAATTCTAGGTAAGAATGGTAAGTTAATGACAGATTTTGACATTGAAACAGATAAATATATAATTGAGGTAACAAGAGATAGCGGAAAAGGTAAATCCAATCAGATTTTAAATAAAATAGTACCTAACTCTAACGGTAAAGAAGTTATAATCTATGGTAAAGGTTTAAGAAAACATGCAAAATTAGAATTGGAAAAAAATGGAATAAAAGTGTTTGATAACGCCAAAGATTTAATTGAATATATTAATAAATAATTATGAGTTACAGTATTATTATAATAATTGATGAATTAAATAAATTAGTTTTAGAAAGATTTTTAATCAATAACTCAATTCTAAAATTTGAAAAAACAGAAAAGAATATATTTAATTACGGAACTAGTAATTCCTTTATATCAATTTTTCCAATTGATAAGCAAGAATACAATGAAAAAGAATTAAATTATATTAAAAAATTTTTAAAAAATCCAATATTTTACTTTTTAGATACTAATAAATTTCAAAAATCTATTGAATTAATAAAAATTTTACCTGAAGACTTATTTATTTTAATTGATAATGATAATGATTGTTTCTTTGAAAGAGAAAATTTTATAAAGTGTAAAAGTTTTAAAGAGTTTTTTGATAATTAATTCCTTATTTTACTTTAAGGGAGGATTGTAACCGTTAGAAAGAATAAGGAGGAAGCCTTTTTAAAAAAATACTCCGCAAATCCCAACGCTATGTAAGGAACCGGGAAGTGGGCGATAAGCGTTATGAGCTTTCCAATCACTTGGGCAACGTATTAAGTGTGGTCAGTGACAAAAAAATCCCTACCTTAGCAGGAAGTTCTTTGGTATATTTTAACCCCGAGGTAAAAGCCTTTAACGATTATTACCCCTTCGGGCAACTTCTACCGAACCGCCACGGGAACACCAGCGACTACCGTTATGGCTTCCAGGGGCAGGAGATGGACAACGAGGTCAAAGGAGAGGGGAACTCCATCAACTACAAGTTCCGTATGCACGACCCAAGGGTCGGGAGGTTCTTTGCGGTGGATCCTTTGGAAAGAAAGTTTGCTTATAATTCCCCTTATGCTTTTAGTGAGAATAGGGTTATACATATGATTGAATTGGAAGGTCTAGAATCTACGACACCTAAAGATCTTACAAGTAAAGCTAAATTAGTTGTTACAAAAATGACTACAAATTACGGAAGTAGTAAGGCAGTATGTAATTTTGGTGTAAGAACTGCGTTTGAGTTAATAACAGATGAAAAAACATTATACCCCGTAAATTCAGGGGGTAAAGTTGCTAATCCTGGTAGGGCAAACGATATTTATGATTATTTAACCACAGGGAATGATGCAAACTTTAAGGAAGTAGATGTTGAAGATGTACAAGGTTTAGCCGATAAGGGATATATAGTAATAGGAGCTTGGAAAAATGACACAGGTTCAAGTGGTCATGTAGTTATAGCTGTACCAGGAGAAACTGCTTCATCTAATTGGGGTGGTGAAAAAAAAGACGTTCCTACCGTTTTTGATGTAGGTGGTGGTATGAGGGAAGAATCTCAAACGGCCAATTATTCATTTGGAAAATCTAAAAGAAAAGATGTTAAATGGTTTAAATATATTGGAGATGATTCAAAAGGTAATGGTTTTTTTGCTAGCTTATTAAAAATTCAAAATAACTTTAAAAAGTTAGGAAAGGGGCTTAAAAAAATGGCTACAAAAGCTGGGGACAGATTGGGTATACATTATAAACCAAATACAGATCCTGACAATGATATGCCATTGGTTTTTATTCAAAATCAAAATGACTTCATAGGTCCATTAGAACCAATAAAGGAAGAAGAACCAAAATAAAAATATCTTTGTTTTATGAAATTTACATTAATATATTTCTTATTGCTCGTTAATATTGTAAGCTGTAAAAATAGAAATAATTTTGAGCAAACTACATTTGTCGGTTATTATATGGAAAATCCTGTTTTTAAAAATCAGGATGGATCATTATATTATAGAAAAGGAAAAGAAAATATAAAATTATATGAACTAGGTCATTCTGAAAATGTTCTATATGCCATGCATGATTTTTTGATATCGAAAAAGGGGGGAGCTTATTACTATAAAAATTTAAGCAAATCGATTTCGAAAGTTTTAGAATTTGATGGTGAACCATATAATTTTAGTTTTAATTTAAAAAAAAGAACTTTATTTTATAATTTATATTCAGATGAAAATGTTAGAAAGTTAGATTTTGAAAATTTTAAAGCTTCTGTCGTTAGTCTAAAAGGAGCAGTAGCCGCTAGTATTAATGAAAATATCTATATTGCAAAGGAATCTAAAAAAGATACTTATTATCCATTAGTCGATATTTATAAAATAAACCTGAATACTTTTGAAAAAGTAATTTTAATAAATAATTTTTTATCTGGAGAAGATTTATTTATAAGTCCTAACGAAGAATTTGTTATAGATAGAGTCTTAGTCGACGGGCAGTTTCATTTATATAAAGTAGACCTTAATGATGGAGATTTAATAGAAAAAATAAAAAATGATAAGTATTATTATTCTTTTTCTAAAAAGGATATTGTTTATTATTGATTTCCTCTTAGCCTTCAAATTAATAATATTATGCTTACGTTCCGATAAGTGCATCCAGAGTGTAGAGGATATGCTTTTTGTACTCCTCGTCCATTCTCTGTAACTCGATAACACGCTTTAGGAGTTTGGCGTCAACCTCCATATTTATTTTACTGATTAAGACCAAGGTTTTCTCCAGCTCAATGTGCCGAAATAAATGCTATTGCTAGAGCAAGAAATGCAGGAGCAAACGTTGAAGGTGCATCGATAAGTATTGTTAATGTTAGAGATATGCACGGCACAAATAAATACTTGTCATTCAAATGCTACTCCCTCAGACGGTCCAAATGTTGTAGAAGCATTTAAAAATAATTCAGGATTTAGAAAGATTAGTGGAGCTTCAGGAGGTGTTTCATATCCTTTTGGAAAATCTCCTTTTGCTTGGGTACATATAGGAATTATTATAGACCAAGTTTAATGAATTATATAGCGAAAAAAGGTGGTGCTGCTAATTATTTATATTCTATAGGAGCCGACCCTAGATAGATTATTATGAAAAATATTTATAAAATTCTATTATTGTTAATATTTATATTAATTATTTGTATTAATTATAATATACATTTTGTTGAAAAATTTTGGAATTCCGTAAATTCTTCAGGAGGTATCGAGTTAGTAAGTCAAAATAATTATATAAAAAAAAGCAAAATTGATATCTTTCAACGAGAAAATGGCTTTATAATTAAAAATGGAAATATTAAAAAGACTTATTTAAGTTCTTATGGTTGGTCTTGTTTTTTGATTTATTACTCAGATATTCTAATTTACGAAGTATGTTATTTCAAAAAAAATAATAATAACCATAACAATCATACATTTATTTTTGACTTAAAAGATTCAATAATACAATTTGACTTAAAAATTGATGGTAATTATGAAAAATCAATGACTTATTTTAAAGCATATAAAAATGACTCTATATATTACTTAAATAATGATAGAGAGATTTTTAAAAAGAAAGTTAATAATAAGTAAAGTAGTACATTTAATAGAGAAAAATAGTTTTAAAATAGAAAAATATGAATGACGAAAAATTTAAAAAACTGTCAAGACTCATTGGAGTTCTTATCATGTCCATTTTATTTTACTATTTTTTTAAAGCACTTTTTGGTTAACTTGAAGTTTGATTAACCTCTCATACACTTTATACATGCCCCACTACTAGTGTCGTTTTGCTATGAAGAGAGAAGATAAATAAAAGTAAAGCCTTTGCATTATGAATTGCAAGGGCTTTTTAATGCCTTAGAGCGATGCCATGTTCTTATTGAAGAAGTTCAAGAAGCCACGGTAACATTGGCCGATCATGAATTTCCGGTAGAAGTGCTCCCCCAGGCGAGCTATCCCACCACGGCAGCGTTTCCAGAAGAAGTGGAATCGCAATTGGGGGGCAGCGGGAATGTAGATTTTCAGCTGTACGGGCTCAGCTACCAGTTGCGTACCGAACAAAATGCGATGGAAGACAGCTTTAGGCTGGATGAAGGCGAGGGCAACCCCCGTAGCGAGCAGGACCAGGTGATGGAACTCGAAAGCGTGGTATACCCTTGGAAGCGTTGGGTACTCCGCAAATCCCAACGCTATGTAAGGAACCGGGAAGTGGGCGATAAGCGTTATGAGCTTTCCAATCACTTGGGCAACGTATTAAGTGTGGTCAGTGACAAAAAAATCCCTACCTTAGCAGGAAGTTCTTTGGTATATTTTAACCCCGAGGTAAAAGCCTTTAACGATTACTACCCCGGCGGGATGCTGCTACCGAACAGGCACGGCAACACCTCGGATTACAGGTATGGCTTCCAGGGCCAAGAGATGGATAACGAGATCAAGGGTGAGGGGAACAGCATCAATTATAAGTTTAGAATATGTAGGCTATTTCATAAATAACTTTTTTTGTGCTGGAATTATTTTAAAATAGCTTTAAATATACTTTCCATAGCTTCTGTGGATTGAGAGTACTTATCCAATCTACCATAATTACCGTTGACTGCCCAACTTATGGTAATATCTTGTTTAGGAAAATAAACCATACTTGCAAAATATCCGATGGCATCACCACTATGAAGGTATGCAGGACCATAATCGGTATCAACTTTAAAGATTCCTAAGCCATAATAAGTAGGAAATCCATCGTGATCTGATTCGTTAGGCGAGCTCCAATTAGTAAATTCTTCCATGGAGCTTTCAGAAAGTAATTTTCCATGAAAAAGATTAGTCAAGAATATATTTAAATCATAGGTATTGGAAATTAATCCGCCATCAGCAGTAAAATAATCCCATCCGCTATAATAAGTAGTGTCAATAAGATTAAGATTGCTATATAAGTCAATATATCCTCGTATAATTCCTTTAGGTACATGATTAATAGCTGCAAACTCTGTAAATTCCATACCTAATGGTCTAAATATTTGTTCTTCAAAAAATTCATAAAAAGGTCTTTGGGTTACTTCGTCTATAATCATCCCCAATAAGATATAATTGGTGTTGGAATATCTTACATTAGTTCCTGGACTAAAATAAGCATCTTTTCCTCTTGCATAATCTAATAACTCTTCAGGTTGCCATATCTTAGTTAAATCATTCAGCGAAGCAGTTTGAAATTGCAAATTTTGAATATAATTGTAAATTCCACTAGAATGCTGTAAGAGTTGACGAATAGTGACTTTTGAAGCATTTTCAATATCCTTTATCTGTTCTCTCGATAAATAATTGGAGATAGGATCATCAATATTCAATTTTCCTGATTCCTGCAACAAAAGGATAGATACCGAAGTAAAAGTTTTTACGGTACTTCCTACCCGAGTAATATGGCAAGGTTGTAATGCTACTTTAGAAGCTAAATCTGCATATCCCTTTGCATAAGAAGAATAGCCATTTTCATTATGAACAGTTAACATTGCTCCCGGAATGCCTGAGTTTATCATATTTTGTAGTGTCGATTCATAAGATTGGGAACCAGGAGCATTTACATTATTATCTTGAATAGTACTTATACAAGCAAAGTAACTATCCTCATAAATCGGTTCTTGTTCACACCCTAAAAAAAATAATACTATGAATAGATTTCGCAATTTCATGATTAATCTTGTTTTTGATAATTAAATGGAAAAAATTTAAGGCCCAAGTGCATGTTGGTATGACTCATTAGAGGGATAAATTCAGGTGAATAAGGATACTCTATCCAAGATTCATAGAGTACAAAAACTTCTGGTGAATTGAAATCGTTTTTCTTTAATCGATAACCAAACCCAAGCGATAATGAAGGCATTACTCTTGAATTTCCTTTATCGCTATTACTTACATATTGCCCATTTTCAAATTGAAACTCTTGTTTGGTAGTAAAGGTATGCAGGTATCCAACTCCTAATTTACTTTTTAGGTTTAAACCAAAATTAGTTTTCAAGTCAAATCCCATCTCAACACTTACATAAATTCCTTGAAATAATGGTTTATGGAACATATATCCAATTCTAACTGATGGATATAATCTAATTCGTTTTGTTTCTTTCCAAGCAAATTCAGTACCCACCTGAATACCCGGATGAATAGGGGTATTTAATGAAGTCGTGTAAGGAATAGTGGTTGACTCATTAAAAACAGAAATAATTACCGGCTGCTGTGCCTGTATTTCTTGTAGTAACAATACAGATAAGAGTAAGAAAAAATAAAATATTCTCGTTTTGTGCATAATGATAATTTATACAAGTAGCTTTTTTAATTTGAAGTATAGGGTTTGAAAAAACAAGTAAGGATTTCTTTCTAAAGAATCGTGCTTATCTTATAATTTCGGTTATAATTTTATTTTGTTATTTGATTTTCATTTGAAACATCTTTAAAAAATATCATTTCTTTGATTTTGGTAGATGCCCCTTCATAAAAGCCTGTTTCGTTTTCGTATGTTGAAGGATTACGAAAAGTCCCGAACAGGATATCAAAAATTGGTAAATCAGAATAATTAAACGCGTGAATCCCTTTTGCATGATGTACCGTATGACTTTCTGGTCTTTGAATAAAATAGCCAATCCACTTGGGAGTGACTATATTACTATGTTGAAACACACCCAAAAATACTGTTCCCAGTAATATTAGCGTAGAAGCTTCAGGAGTAAATCCTGCAATAGCTACAAGACAAATACTACCTAAAAAAGTAAATCCAATCATATCCATAGGACTAAAATAAAAAGCCCCGTAAGTATCTATACGTTCTGCGCTATGGTGCATTTGGTGAAAAACCCTCCATAAATAATTATTCTTATGTATACAATAATGCCAGATATACAAACCAAATTCATAAAATAAAATCCCTACAAGCGCACCCCAATAAGTACCAAGGTGCGTAAGATCTATTATTTGAAAGCCAGCAAGACTTTCATCCCAGAAGAGGGGGAGATAAGTGGAAAGATAAAAAAAGAATGTAAAAGAGAGTAAACCTTTCATTTTCCAGTTTTTTACTTTTGGTAACAATCTCGCAGGTAAAATAGCTTCCCAAAGCATCAAACTTCCATAAATTCCCAATACTATGAGGGAAATGGGATCGATTAATATATCCCAAGGAGTTGGCAAATTACTAATAACCTTGTCCATAATTATAATTTTGATTTTTAAACTTAGCATTAAACTGTTCTTTTCTTCTAGACCAAGGATTTTCTGATACCTTAGTTCTTTTCAATTTTTGATTGAATTTTCTGTTTATCATGTTGACGATTTATTAATGACGGAATACCCGTCTAGAAATTTTTGGGCAAACCTAGAGTAACTCATTTTTTTTAAAAGAAAAGTAACCTTATACAGAGCATACAAGGCTAAAATTTGAGGAATACAAAAAAGAAGAAAAGGTAGATTTTAGGTAGACAAATCTCTTTAGCTAATGTTTAAGAAGCTTAAAATCAGTACTTTTAAACTTTATGGTCGTAACGCATTAAAAAATCAAAAAGATCATCTTCTGGAGCTAAATTCATTTTTTTTCGAAGTCTATAGCGAGCTGTTTTAGTGCTTTCTGGTGAAATCCCTAAAATATTGGAAGCTTCTTTTATTGATAAATTAAGGCGGGTTAATGCGGCAACCTTAAGATCGTTTGCGCTAAGATTTGGAAAGTCGGTTTTCAGATTTGTAAAAAAGGAAGAGTATACTTGTTCAAAATGCTGTCTGAAATCTTCCCAGTCTTTATCTTTACTATTTTGAAGCTTAATTAGTTTTTCTAACTCGATGAGTTGTTTGCTTTGCTTTATATCGGAAGATTTTTTCAATTCCTTTATTTTTAGCTGCATCGAATCTAGAAAATCGTTTTTTTGCACAAAATTTAAGGCATAAGAGGTAAGTTCTTTATTTTTTAGCTCAAGTTTTTGCTCCAATTCCGCTTGCTTCAATCTTTGATTTTCCAATTGTTTAGTAGAAAGTAAACGTTCTTTTTCCATCAGCATTCTCTGATCGGAATTTCGCTGCCAGAGACTTTTTATCAAAAAAATGGATAATACTATAATTATCAATATTGCTGTAAAAAGTATCCATTGTATTTTTTGATTGGTTGATTCTTTTTCAGTTAAATATTGCAGTTCCTTTTCTTTTTTATTCAGATCATTCTTAAATTCAAGTGCGGCAATCTGTTTGGATTTATTAACATTATAAACAGAGTCTTTCAGGGTTACATACCACTGATAATAATATAGTGCAGAATCAGGCTGATTGATTTCTTTTTTTAAATCTGCCAAATATTCTAGAGCAAGAAGCTTGTAGTTATTCAGCTGTTGGGAAGAAGCTTCTTTCAGTCCCCATTTTAAATGAATATTAGATATTTTGTATTCTTTGATGAGCCGCTGTAATCTTCCATATTGAATCATACTACTTATTGTTCCGTCTTTATCTTCTATTTTTTGACTTAAAATAAGAGATTGACGTAAATGATAATCGGCCTGTTCTATATTATTTTTTTCGATATACAATTTACCCAAACGATTGTGAACCTCTGCCATTCCATATTGAAAATCATTTTTGGTATGGATTTTCAAAGCATTCAAAAAATTATTCAGGGCATCATTTAGTTCACCATTTTTTAATTGTAAACTTCCAATTTTAGTAAATACTGTACCAACTCTACCATTTAACTTTAATAAAGAGAAATCATTAATCGATTCTTTATAGAATTTTAAAGCAGTAGAGTCTTCATTAATATCGGCATAAACCATTCCTATATTTAACTTAGAATTGGCCATACCTTCCTTATTTTTGATGCTTGAATATAAATCTAAACTTTTATATAAATCTTCCAGAGCTAATCTAGGTTCGCCTAGTGCCCAATGAGCAACTCCGCTTATTCGCTTAGCGTATGCTGCTCCCTCTATATATGAAGTTCCTTCTGCTAACGTATATGCTTTATTACCTAATTCAACAGAATGAGATGGTTTCTTAATCCATAGAGAATATCCTAAATCGTTTATAGAATCTATTCTATGTTTCGGGTTTTCAGTTTCGTTTATTTGTGATAAATCAGATTTTTTTTGACCAATGCATAGATTACATATGAAAAGTAATGCTAAGTAGATTAAATTTTTAAAATTCCAGCTATTGTTAAAACCAAACATGTTTAATTGAATTTTGGTCAAAAATTTTTAAAAGTAGAAAAATTGAAAAAATAGTTCAGGCTAAATTACCTTATACAAAAATCAGTTAAATATGGTTAATTAAAAAATAAAATATAAGAGTAAATCATTTTAAATTAGAATGTAGCCTTATAAAAATTAGTAGATAGCTCAGAATAGGGTGAGATAGAGATATAATAATAATTAAAAAAGCCTCAAATGAAAGTCATATGAGGCTTTTAGTCGGGATGGCAGGATGCTACCCATCCTATTTTATGTCTTGTAAATCGGGAGATTTATAAAGTCGCTTTCAAAAACTCACCGAATTGGCATTATTTATTTCAATTTTAATTGACTTCGATTAGTCAATTCCATACACTGTAGATTTAATCAAAATTTATAAGCCTCATAAGTTACTCAACCGCTATTTCTGCTTTTGCAATTTGTTTATCTCCCCATTCCTTAAGATGTTGAATAAACGGGATCAATTCCATTCCAACTTCAGATAATCTATATTCCACTTTTGGTGGAACTTGATGGTAGACTTTGCGATTAATGAGGTGATCTGATTCTAATTCGCGAAGTGTTTGCGTCAACATTTTGGTAGTGATATCTGGCATTGTTCGGGTTAACTCTCCGTATCGTAAAACATCATGTTCATAGAGATACCACAATATCCTTCCTTTATATTTTCCGCCGATTCGTTTAAAGGCAAAATCCACTGAACAAGTCGGAGTTTCGGGACATTCTTTTATCTTTTTTTTCATATTTAACATTTTATATGTTGCTGAATATCAGTATTACATACTTTTTAGTATGTAGTGTACAAAAAAGTACATACTTGACACAAATATACTATTATTCTCAACTTTGCTCCGTAATTAAAATAAAAATTATGGAATTAAAATCAGAGAATAGAAAAACGATGAAAGCTATACAACAACATGAGTATGGCAATCCAGATGTTTTAAAATATGAAGATGCGCCACTTCCCGAAGTAAAAAAAGGAGAAGTCTTAATTCAGGTTAAGGCGATTGGTTTAAATCCGCCGGATTGGTATTTAAGAGAGGGCTATAAAGATTTACCACCAGAGTGGCAACCAGAAGTTGCGTTTCCGATCGTTTTAGGAACCGATATTGCGGGTGTTATTACAGAAATTGGTGAAGAGGTAAAAGATTTCACTGTAGGTGACGAAGTTTACACTATGGTACGATTCCCAAGTTATGGAGATAGTAAAGCTTATGCTGAATATGTTAGTGTTTCTGCTGATGAAATAGCTTTAAAACCTAAGAATATTGATTTTGTAGAAGCAGCTGCGGCTCCAATGTCTCTATTAACCGCCTGGCAATTTTTAATTGAACTTGGTCACGATGTTCAAAATCCATTGCAAGATAATCGTCACGAACCTGTGCCGCTTGAAGGGAAAAAAGTACTGATTAATGGTGCCGGTGGAGGTGTTGGTCATTTTATGGTGCAGCTAGCAAAATGGAAAGGAGCGCAGGTTATAGCCGTAGCTTCTGGAAAACAAGAAGCGAAACTTCTTGAACTGGGTGCAGATGAATTTATTGATTATACTCAACAGGATGCCGATAAAACCGTAACAGGTCAAGATTTAGTAATTGATTGTGTTGGTGGTCCAACCACCGGAAGATTTTTAAAAACACTTAAAAAGGGAGGCTCTTTATTTCCTGTATTTCCTTTAGGATTCGATGGAAGAGATGAAGCTGAAAAACTAGGTGTTAACGTATCTGCAACCCAAGTACGCTCTAACGGAAATCAACTTGAAGAACTTGCTAAATTAATAGATGATAATATCATTAAGGTTGTGATCGATAGCGTGTTTCCTTTTAAGGATACTAAAGAAGCACATCGCAGAGCAGAACAAGGACATATACAGGGAAAAATCGCACTAAAAATCTAAATGATGACGGATAAAAATCTTAAGGATAGATTGGGCTTAAAAGAGCTGGTAGATAAGATATCTTTTCTGAGTGATCAAAAAGATTATGAAAATCAGGTAAAGTTATTTATTGAAGATGCGATCTCTGAAACCTCTGTCAATGGAAATCTGGTTTTAAATGTAAAAGGACGTAAAGCGATGCAAGAAGCTTTTTCTAATTTTAATAAAGATTTAAAATCTTCTTATCATTTCAATGGCCAGCAGCTTCTTAAAATTGATGGAGATCACGCTAAAGGAATCTGTTATAGTCTCATTACTTTAATTGAAGTACAAGCAGAGAAATCGGTAAAGACTGAAATTAGAGCAATCTATCATGATGATTACATTTTTCAAAATGAGCAATGGCTAGTTTCCAAAAGAGTTGGTCATTTAGAAAAAGAAAATTAAATACTTTTCTAAAAATAATTAAAGAGTGTTACTTCATTGAAGTAGCACTCTTTTTATAAAGTGAATTATATAGTAAAACTCAAAACTAATTTTGAAGCTTACGGCATTTTTTATAGTGTTTCGTTTTCAAATTAGACAAAAAGCGTGAAAACGAAAGTCAAATCAATATGAGCAATAAGATAACAAAAAAAGGTCACCCAATCGGACTCATTTATATTGATTACGAATTATATAAAAACCCTATAAACTGAAAAAACCTTAAAAATCAATAGATTTTTAAGGTTTTTATTTCCATTTCTAAATGGTTTCAGTCGGGGTGGCAGGATTCGAACCTGCGACCTCCTGCTCCCAAAGCAGGCGCGATAACCGGGCTACGCTACACCCCGAAGATTATCTTTTGTAATTCGAGCGGCAAATATAAAATTAATTTTTAAACTACCAAACTCTTTTTTGTGGCGGAGAGACCGGGATTCGAACCCGGGCATCCAAGAAGGATGACAGCTTAGCAGGCTGCTGCATTACCACTCTGCCACCTCTCCGTTAAATTATGAACTGCGCAAGTTATTTTTGCGGTTGCAAATATAAAGCCTCTTTACGTTCCTACCAAACAAAATATAGGCTTTTTTATAATTAAATCCTATTAAGCTTAGTGGCAAATAGTTATCATTTTAATTTTCAGGAACTTTTTTCTAAGCTAATGAGCTTGGCTACATTTTTCACAATACGATGATGCTTTTTCACAAAAGGATTCTTCTTATTCCAGACATATCCAGCTAATACCGCACAAAGTTGTTTTTTTATATCCTCATTGGGCTCTTGATGTAAAATAATTTCCTGTAAATTCCCAGTATACCATTCTTTTACGTAGGTTGAAAAAACTTCAATCCCGGCATTCATATAATTTACATAGTCTTTTTGCCAGTTCACTAGTTCTCCTTGAAATTCTTTATCGATTAATTTTGCTGCTAATAAACCACTTTCAGTCGCAAAAGAAACTCCGGAAGAAAACACCGGATCTAGAAATTCGGCGCTATTACCGGTCAATACAAAGCGATCACCGCATAGCTGAGTAACATTTTTAGCAATATTTTTAATTTGAATAGGAGCGAAGTTAAATTTTACTTTTTCAAACTGTTCTTTAAATTCTGGACTTAAAGCTAATATTTGTCGAAAAGCAGTTTCGTTATCTTCAGAAAATTTTGCTAACCAATCGGTTGGAGCAACTACGCCTAAACTTGTATTTCCGTTAGAAAAAGGGATATACCACATCCAAACCTCTTGTTCTAAAATATCGAAGGTGATCGTATTGTGATGTTTAAAGTTTTCTCGATCTATATCTTTCACTTGAGTGAAAATTGAAGAATGCGAACTTACTTTTGCTTCAGCTTCTAAACCAAGCTGTTTGGCGAGAACTCTTCCGTTACCGCTGGCATCAATAATAAATCGAGCAGTTATCGTTTCAGAAATAGATTTAGAACGATAGGAGATCGTTACTTCTTCTTCCGCAGAAAAATCTACCGCAGTTACTTCAGTTTCAAAAAGAATTTCTACTCTTTTTTTTTGGCAAGATTCGGCTAAAACCATATCAAAATCATCTCGAGGTACTTGCCAGGTCCAATCCCAACCTTCACCAAACTTTTCAGCAAAATCGAATGCACCCACAATTCCGTTTTTAATAAACTTGGCTCCGTACTTTTTTTGGTAATTTTGTTGTTGTAAATCTTCTAAAAGTCCGGCCTCTTCAAAATTATCCATACAACGTGGGATCAGGCTTTCTCCAATGGTATAACGAGGAAATTTACTTTTCTCTAGAATCGTAACTCGATAACCTTTTTGGGCGAGATAGGCAGCAGAAACACAACCCGAAGGTCCGGCGCCAATAATTAAAACATCTACCTTTTCTGTATTCATCTAATTTTTTTTGCTAGGTAAATATACTACATTTGTCCGGTAAACCTTAACCCATTTTTAATGCCGAAAGCTCCGTATTCGTTTAGTTTTTCAGAATTTAAAGCCATTATTTTTCAGCACAAAAAAGTTGAAATCTCAGAAGCTACACTTCAACAAATGGAAGAGAGTTTTCAGTTTCTCAAAAGTTTTGCTGAAGATAAAGTGATTTATGGCGTAAACACAGGTTTTGGGCCGATGGCGCAATATAAAATTCCGAAAGAAAGTTTAAAAGATCTTCAATATAACTTAATAAGAAGTCACGCTTCAGGTACGGGAAATGTTTTAGCTGAAGATGAAGTAAAAGCCGTAATGCTCGCTCGTCTTCAAACCTTGAGTTTAGGAAAATCCGGAATTTCTTCCGAAGTTATTTCATTAATGAAAGAGCTCATTAATCGAGAAATCTATCCAGTAATTTTTGAACACGGTGGCGTTGGCGCAAGCGGAGATCTAGTGCAATTAGCACATTTAGCCTTGGTATTAATTGGTGAAGGCGAAGTGTTTTATAAAGGAAAGCGAACATCGACGTCAGAAGTTTTTAAGGCTGAAAATCTAATGCCAATTTCTATTCAGGGGCGTGAAGGTTTAGCTTTAATTAACGGCACTTCGGTAATGACGGGTATTGGTTTACTGAATTTTTATTATGCTGAACGTTTATTGAATTGGTCAATTTTTACGAGTAGTTTGCTTAATGAATTGGTAAGCGCTTACGACGATCATTTTTCTGCTGAATTAAATGAAGCGAAATTGCATCAAGGCCAACAGGAAATCGCTCAACAAATGCGTGAACTTTTATCGGGAAGTCAACTCATAAAAAAACGAGAGGCACATTTATACAAGTCTGTTGAAGAAGAATTTTTTAAAGAAAAAGTACAAGAATATTATAGTTTACGTTGCGTACCGCAGATTTTAGGTCCGATAAAAGACACGTATCAAAATGTATTAAAAGTTTTGTTGAATGAAGTAAATTCTGCCAACGATAACCCAATTGTTGATGCAGAAAAGCAACAGGTTTATCACGGAGGTAATTTTCACGGAGATTATATTTCTTTAGAAATGGATAAAATGCGCTTGGCAACAACTAAACTCTCGATGTTGGTGGAGCGACAACTGAATTATCTAATGAATGCGAAGTTGAACGATATTTTTCCGCCGTTTTTAAATCACGGTAAACTCGGACTCAATTTTGGTATGCAAGGCGCTCAATTTAGCGCGGTTTCTACAACGGCAGAAAACCAAACCTTGTCAAATTCCATGTACATTCATAGCATTTCTAACAATAACGACAATCAAGATATTGTGAGTATGGGCACCAATGCGGCAAGCTTAACCAAACGTGTGATCAATAATTCTTTTGAAGTTTTATCGGTGCAAGTGATTAGCTTAGTGCAAGCGGCGTATTATTTAGAGGAAGTAGAAAAATTAGCACCAAAAACAAGAAGTATTCTTCAGCAGTTACAAAAATTTATTCCGAAAATTAAAAAAGATCAGCCTTTGTATTCGTTAATTGAAGAAACCACCCATTATTTGAAAAATCACGATCCTTATGAAAACTAAATATGCGTTAATTACTGGTGGTTCACGCGGAATTGGGAAAGCAATCGCTAAGCAAATTGCTAAAGATTTAGGTTATCATATCTTAATTACTTATGCAAATAATGATGAAGCGGCAGCCCAAACCAAAGCAGAAATTGAAGCTGAAACTGATGCAAGTTGCGAAACTTTAAAATTCGACGTTGCTAACAGAAATGAAACTCAAAACCTTTTAGAAAACTGGCAAGAAAATCATCCTGATTCGATCATTGAAGTGATTGTGAATAATGCCGGAGTGACGCGTGATGGTTTGTTTATGGCGATGAGTGAAAACGATTGGGATCAAGTGATTAACACCAGTGTTCAGGGTTTTTATAACATTACGAAACCACTAATTACGCCGATGATACGGCAACGTTTTGGACGGATAATTAATATTGTTTCGGTTTCCGGAGTAAAAGGCACCGCGGGACAAACCAATTATTCTGCGGCAAAAGCAGCAATTATCGGAGCGACAAAAGCTTTGGCTAAAGAAATTGCTAAACGTAAAGTGACCGTGAATGCCGTCGCGCCCGGATTTATAAATTCTGATATGACGCAAGATTTAGATGAAAAAGAATTGAAGAAAATTATTCCTGCAAATCGTTTTGGTGAAGCTCAAGAAGTGGCAGACTTGGTGAGTTTTCTAGCTTCAAAAAAAGCCAATTACATTACCGGAGAAGTAATTAACATTAACGGCGGTCTTCATTAAGAACAATTTATGGCAAAATGGAACGGTAAATCTCGCGGAAGCGTTTCTGGCATTAAGGTTTTTGTGTTTTTCATCAAAAATTTTGGACTCCGAGCGGCTTACTTTTTATTAAGTTTACCGGTTCCTTATTTTGTGATCGCTGCTCCAAAAGCATCCAAAGCCTTGTTTTACTATTTTCATCGCAGATTAGAATTTTCGGTAGTTACTTCAGTTTTCAAAATTTTTCAAACTTATTATGTTTTTGGGCAAAGTTTAATCGATCGAGTCGCGGTAACCGTTGGCAAGCGCGATAAATTCACTATGAATTTCGACGGAATTCATCATATAAAAGAATTAATTCAGCAGAAAAAAGGCGGAATTTTATTTACCGCGCATATTGGTAATTTTAATATTTCGAGAACTTTTTTTGAAGAATTAGGGAACGAAGCTGCCATCAATATGGTGGTTACCGATCACGAACATAAAAACATTAAAAGTTATTTAGAGTCAGTCACCGGGAAAACAAAACTCAACTTAATTGTGGTAAAAGAAGATCTTTCGCATTTATTTCAAATTAATGAAGCCTTAAGTAATAATGAACTTTTAGTTTTTGCCGCCGATCGTAGTGGAGAAGGTAAACATATTAAAGCTGACTTTTTAGGAGAAAAATCGCGGTTTTTTGAAGGTCCGTTTAAATTGGCAGCCTTAAAAAAACTGCCCACCTTAATGGTGTACATTATGCGAGAACCTCATTATCATTACCATTTTTACGCCAGAAAATTAAAAGTCGAAAATCACGAACCACAAGAAATTCTAAATGGATATTTACAAAATTTAGAAAAAATGGTAAAAAAATATCCTACACAATGGTTCAATTTTTACGATTTTTGGGATTGATTTTTGAATTGAAAACCAAAAGTCATGCTGAACTTGTTTCAGCATCTCATCAAAATAGGAAAATCTTTGATGTGACCCTGAATCAAGTTCAGGGTGACGAAAAGTTAAATTAGTTAATTCGTTATGAAAACACTTCTTACTAAATCTCAGGTTGAAAACCTTCTACCGCAAAAAACTCCTTTCACGATGGTTGATGGTTTAGTTGAAATAAACAGCGAAGTATTTTCAACCTTAACGATTGCAGAAGATAATTTGCTAGTCAGTAGAAACCGTTTTTCTGAAGCAGGATTATTAGAATTTATGGCGCAAAGTATTGCGGTTTCTTCTGCTTTTATGGGAGAATCAAAAAAAGAGGCAAAAGTTGGGTTTATAGGCGCCATTAGAAAAGCAGAGATTGTAGCATTACCAGAAGTTGGAACGCAGATTTTTGGCAAAGTAGAAAAACAATACGAAGCGATTGGTATTCAGTTAGCTAAGGTAGAAGTGTTTAATTCTTCTGAAGAACTTTTAGCTTGGGCTGAAATAAAAACTGTACTTTCGTCTTAAATAAACGCCATCAATTTGAGACAGAAACCCGCTGTACATATTATTGACGATGAAATTATCGCGCCGCTAGGTTGGGGAACTTCCGCTAATTTAGAGCAAATTAAAAAGAAAAAAACTGCAATTCGAAAGCATGTGTTAAGCGGTGAAAACTCGTTTTATGCAGCACTTTTCGAAGACGATTTTATTCAGCAACAATTTAGTCGGTTAGCATTTTCCGAAGCGGAAACTTTTACCAAATTAGAAAAATTACTGCTTTTAACGGTTCATCAATTATTAGAGCGAAATTCTTCTATCGATTTAGAAGAAACAGTTCTAATTATTTCTACGACCAAAGGAAATGTAGAATTACTGGACAATTCTGATAATTCAATTCCTGAAAAATCAAAACTATACAGTTTAGGGAAGACCATTCAGAAATATTTCAAGTTAAAAAATGAACTAATCACACTTTCTAACGCCTGTATTTCCGGTGGTTTAGGATTAAGTGTTGGTAAACGTTTGCTAGAAGAAAATGCCTATAAAAACGCATTGGTTTTAGGCGGCGATGTGGTTTCTAAATTTACACGTTCCGGTTTTCAATTATTACAAGCGATGGATGACAAAATTTGTAAACCTTACGATAAAAACCGAAAAGGCATTAATTTGGGTGAAGCCGCAGCCGGAGTTTTATTGAGTACAGAAAAACAAAATTCAACAATTCAAATTGTAGGGGAAGCCACAGCAAATGATGCGAATCATATTTCGGGACCGTCACGAACGGGAGAAGGTTTGGCCAAGGCAATTTCTTCAGCCTTAAAAGAAGCTCATCTAGAAGCTTCAGCGATCGATTGCATTTCTGCTCATGGAACGGCAACACTTTACAACGACGCGATGGAAGCGCAGGCTTTTGGCAGATTAAACCTTCAGCAAAAACCTTTAACCAGTTATAAAGCTTATTACGGACATACATTTGGAGCTTCAGCCTTGATCGAAAGTATTTTGAGTATCAAATCACTTCAGCAAAATCTATTATTTCCATCTTTAGGTTGTGAGGAAATAGGAGTGGAGCCGATATTAAATATTCAGCAGAATTTAGAAGAAAAAAAATTAAAATACGCTTTAAAAACCGCATCAGGATTTGGAGGTTGTAATTTTGCGATGATTTTTAAAAATCTGAAGTATGCATAAAAATCATCAAATTCCGGCATCGGTCATGCTTAGAAATCATCAGGTGATCTTCAACGGAAAGGTGATTTTTGAAACCGCTGAAAATCTAGAATTACCGGCATTCTTAAAAGCTTGCTATCAAGATTTAGAAATCGATTATGCTAAATTCTATAAAATGGATTTACTTTCCAAATTAGGATTTATCGCTTCGGAATATCTAGCAAAAGATCGACAACTAAACCCAGAAACCGCCTTGATTCTACAAAATAGCACTGGTAGTTTAGAGACCGATCTTAATTATCAGGCAGGCATTTCAGATGAAAATGCTTTCGCTTCGCCTTCTGTTTTTGTGTACACTTTACCGAATATTGTGTTGGGAGAATTGAGCATTCGGCACCAATTACAAACCGAAAACGCTTTTTTTATTTCTGAAAAATTTGATGCTTCATTTTTAATTGTTTATTTGCAAAATCTATTCAGTACAAACAAGGCAAACGCTGCAATTTGTGGTTGGTTAGATTTGGATAAAGAAGGATATAATGTATTTTTGAGCCTGATAACGCAAGATGAAAAAGGCAAAGCCTTGACTGCCGAAAATTTAAAAGAAAACTATGAGCAATTTAAGACAAGAGCTTAAAGCACAAATTATAGAACAATTAAATCTTGAAGATTTAGAAATTACAGATATTAACGATAATGATGAGCTTTTTGGAGATGAAATTGGGCTCGACTCCATTGATGCTTTAGAATTGATCGTTTTATTAGAAAAAGATTACGGCATAAAAATCACCGATCCTAAAGAAGGAAAAGAAGTTTTTTATAGCGTAGAAACGATGGCAACTTACATCGAAAAACATTCCTAAATTTCCTGCAAGGTCTTCAAAACCTTGTAGGTATTCAAGTAATATTTAACTAATGATTCAACGCATTGCCATAACCGGGATGGGCATTGTTTCTGCTATTGGGAATAATGTGAAAGAAAATTTGTTGGCGTTAGCGCATCAAAAATCGGGGATTGGTCAATTAGAATTGCTTGAAACTATTCATCAAAACTTTCCTTGTGCCGAAATTAAATTAACTAATAATCATTTAGTTGAAGCCTTAAAGGTCAAACAAGATGAAACCTTTACTCGAGCGGCTTTGTTAGGAGTGAAAGCTGCGGAAGAAGCCTTGCAACAAGCGCAAATATCTTCTACAAATAAAATAGCTTTCGTTAACGGAACCAGCGTTGGCGGAATGGATTACACAGAGAAATTGTACCAAGATTTTTCTAAGAATCCGCATACTACAAAATATATTGAAGCGCAACATCCGGGCTTTACGAGCGATACGATTGCACACCATTTAGCAATAACAGGTTTAGTAACCACAGTAAGTACAGCTTGCTCTTCCGGAGCTAATGCTTTAATTACCGGAGCCAAACTATTAAAAGCCGGGAAAGCTGAAACGGTGTTAGCCGGCGGCACAGATTGCCTTTCAAAATTCACGTTAAACGGGTTTCATAGCTTAAAAATTCTTTCTGAAAAACTCTGTCAACCTTTTGATGAATACCGAAGCGGACTTAATTTAGGTGAAGGCGCCGCGTATCTGGTTTTAGAGACCGAAGAAAAAGCAACAGCTCAAAAAAAAACTATTTTGGGTTTTCTAGACGGTTATGGGAATGCGAATGATGCTTTCCATCAAACGGCATCTTCAGCAACCGGTGAAGGTTCTTTTTTAGCGATGCAAGCCGCGTTAAATTCGGCAAAAATTAATGCTATTGAAGTTTCTTATATAAATGCTCACGGCACGGCAACTGAAAACAATGATCTTTCAGAAGGTGTCGCAATTCAACGTATTTTTGAAGAAAGTTTACCAAAAATCTCTTCCACAAAAGCATTTACAGGTCATACTTTAGCCGCTGCTGGAGCGATTGAAGCGGTTTTTTCTTTACTGGCAATTCAAGAGCAAAAAATCTGGCCAAACTTAAATTTCAAAGCACAAATACCGGAATTATCTTTTTCTCCAGAAACAGAGATAGTACAGCAAAAAATAGAAAAAGTATTATCAAATTCATTTGGGTTTGGTGGTAATTGTTCTTCTTTACTATTTTCGGCGGTATGATAAAAGCTTGCTACATTAACGGCATTAGTTCGCTGTCGCCACAATCTACAGTTGAAGAAGAAAATTTTGATTTTCAGCAAATTCAAACTTTCGAAAAACCGGTGCTGCAAGTTGCGTTTAAAGGCTATAAAAAATTAATAAAACCTGCTGCGATGCGCCGGATGTCAAAATCGGTAAAAATGGGCGTTTTTACAGCAGCTTCCGCGTTAATCAATGCTAATGTAAAGGCACCGACATCCATTCTAACAGGAACCGGAATGGGTTGCAAGCAAGATTCTGATATTTTTTTAGAAAATTTACTCTTGCAATATGAAGAATTGCTTTCTCCCAGTAAGTTTGTGCAATCTACGCACAATACGGTTGGTGGTCAGGTAGCGTTGTACTTAAAAAGTAAAGCTTATAATTTTACGTATGTACAAGGTTCGGCTTCGTTTGAAAGCGCCTTGCTTGATGCTCAATTATCAATCTTTACGGAAGAAAAAAAACATCAAATTTTAGTAGGCGGAATTGATGAAATTTCAGAAAATACGATTGGTTTGTTGCAACTCGATCAACAAATTAAAAGTGAAACACCACTTGACAATTTAAAATTACTCGATTACAAATCTAAAGGAAGTATTATTGGAGAAGGGGCTCATTTTTTTGTGATTTCAGATGAAAAAAAACATAATTCTTATGCGCAACTTCTTGATGTTCATTTAGAAAATAGCTTAGCAACAGAAGAAGTTATCCTCAAAACAAAAGCATTTTTAGCTGAAAACAAGCTAGCAATTGTTGATATTGATCTGGTTATTTTAGGCAATAATGGCGATGTAGATTTTGATGCGTATTTTCAGCCGCTTCAGCAGGAATTTAAAGAAATTCCGCAGGTATATTACAAGCATTTGGTGGGTGAATCTTATACAGCTTCTGCTTTTGGAATGCAATTAGGAGTAAAAATTTTAAAATCGCAACATCTCTCGGAAGCTTATCGATTAAATGCAGTTCAACCTCAAAAAACGATAAAAAAAGTTTTACTTTATAACCAGTTTCGAGGCAAAAATCACAGTTGGATTCTATTAGAACATGTTTAAACGTGAACCGGTAAATACAGTTTTTTTCATCTTATTGGTTGTATTAACCCATGCGGTTTTTCAATACCAATGGCCAATCTACTGGTTTTTAATTCTCGGCGGAACTTGGTTTTTACTTACTATTATTGGCTCTACAAATGTTCAGCTGAATTATTTTTATCCTGCGCTACATAAAAATCCCGGAGTTGTTCAGCAAAAAATTGCCTTGACTTTTGATGATGGTCCGCACCCAAATACCATTCAGATCTTAAAGCTATTGAAAAAGTACAACGCCAAAGCGACTTTTTTTTGTATCGGTCATTGTATTGACGAACATCCTGAAATTTTCAAACAAATTATTGCTGAAGGTCACACGATTGGAAATCATACGTATGCACATCCTAAAAATTACGGATTTTTAAAATCGAAAACTATTATTCGTGAAATCGAAACCTGTAACCAAGCCGCGAAAACACACGGAAATGTTGATTTAAAATTATTCCGTTCTCCGTTTGGTGTAGCGAACCCGAATATTAAAAAAGCTGTAAAAGCTACAGAAATGCAACCCATTGGCTGGAGTTTACGCTCGTTTGATGCGTTGTTTTCTTCTGAAGATCTTTTATTTAAAAACATTACCAAACGATTAAAAAAAGGCGACGTGGTTTTATTGCACGATAATCAAGCACATACCTTGGTAATTTTGGAGCGATTATTGGTATTTTTACAAGAACATAATTTTAAATCTGTGACTATTGATGAATTATTCCATATCAAAGCTTACGCTTAGTTTTTTAGCGTTTTTGTTTCTTAGTTTTTTTTCGAATGCTCAAACTGAGCTTACTTCCATAGAAATCGAAAATTTTCAGCAACAAGTTTTTGCAAAAGCTGAAGAGGTTGAAAACTTGCAGGGAACTTTTATACAAACTAAACACGAAGAGTTTTTGAGTTCACCCGCAGAAAGCTCCGGCAAATTTTACTACAATACCAACAACCAGTTAAATTGGACGTATATAGAACCTTTTGAAATGGGAATTCTTTTTACTGATGGAAAATTATTTCTTACGGAAAATGGTAAAACGACAGAAATTGATGTTTCTGCTTATAAAATGTTCGACCAGTTAAGTGAGCTTATTTCTAAAAGTATTAATGGGAAAATAATTCAGCAACAAGATTTTGAAATTAGCTATACGAAAGCAGGCGATTTTACCAAGACGATTTTAAAACCGATTGCTCAGCAACAACAATTATTTAGCCAAATTGAATTGTATTTTAATAGCGATTATTTAGTGGAACAAATTAAATTGATAGAAGGAAAAGAAAGTTATGTGCTTATTCGGCTTAATGATTTAAAGGTGAATCAACCGATTGCTGAAAGTGTTTTTGAAGTTGAAAAATAAAATCTTTGTTATTCTGAACTTGTTTCAGGATTTCATCTTCATTAATTTTCAGGAATAGTTACAAAATTGCCAACTTACACTTCGACAAGCTCAGTGTGACCACAGATAAAATTATCATTGTAAAAAGTTATGCTTAACAATTTTTCAGAAATCATTCAGCAGCAATTTGAAATAGATCAATTTGAAGTTCATTTAAAGCTGAATGCCGATCACGAACTATATAAAGGTCATTTTCCCGATCAAAAAGTAACGCCGGCCGTGGTGATGATTCATTTATTTAAGCAAATTGCTGAAGATTTTTCTGCGGAAGAACTTCAGCTTCAAGAAGCTTCGAATCTTAAATTTTTGAACGTGCTCGATCCCGATCAAGAAAACGTTTTAATTTGTACCGGAAGTATTGAAAAACAAGAGAATAAGTTTATTTTAAAAGCGATAGCCAAAACTTCTCAAAAAGTTATTGCCAAAGTAAAATTGATTTTCACGACTTTTGTCGACCATTAAATCAAGAAATTGAAAGAAAATTCGGCTTACATACCTATTTTCAATGCGTTAAAATGCTGTGTGATTATTCCAACGTATAATAATCAAAACACGTTAAAACGGGTGATCGACGGCGTTTTAGAATATACGGAAAATCTTTTGGTGATCAACGATGGTTCTACCGACGATACTGCAGCCATTTTAGCTAATTATCCGCAAATTCATACGATTCATTTCAAAGAAAACAGCGGGAAAGGGAATGCCTTAAAAAAAGGTTTTCAAGAAGCCGGAAAACTGGGGTTTAAGTATGCAATTACCTTAGATTCAGACGGACAACATTATCCCAAAGACTTACTGAAATTTATAGAGCAATTACAGCAACCTCACGAAAAACCTTTATTAATCATCGGTTCTCGACAAATGGATAGTCCCGGCGTACCACAAGGTAATAGTTTCGGGAATATTTTTTCGAGTTGGTGGGTTTATATTGAAACGGGTTACAATTTAAAAGATACGCAATGCGGTTTTCGATTTTATCCGCTCGAAATCGTGAATAATATCAAGTTATTTACGCCTAAATTTGAGTTTGAGATCGAAATTATGGTGAAAAGTGCCTGGCGTGGTGTCGAGCTAAAAAACATCCCTATCGATGTGTTGTACGATCCTAAAGAACGGGTGACGCATTTTCGCCCGGTGATCGATATTACCCGAATTACATTACTTAATATTTGGTTTGTTTTTGTCTCGTTTTTCTTTGTAAAACCAGTGAGAAAACTCAAAGAAATTCGGCAAAAAGGAGGGAAGCGTTTTTGGCGAGAAGATATTTTGAAAATTCAAGAAACTCCGCTACAAAAGGCTAAAGCGATTGCTTTGGGTGTTTTTATTGGTATTTCGCCATTTTGGGGTTTACATTCGTTAATCGTTTTTTTTGCTGCAGAATACTTTAAACTGAATAAAGTCTTGGCATTTTTCGCTTCAAATGTGAGCATCCCACCGATGATTCCGTTTTTGTTGTATTTCAGTTATCAATTTGGAGCGATCATTTTAGGAAACGAGCCCGATGCAACATTGAATATTGAAAATATTGAAAATTCGCTCGATATTTTAATGGGCGTCAAACAATATTTAATCGGTAGTTTTGCCTTAGCCGCCGTGAGTGCGATTGTTTTAGGAATATTATTTTTCTTAATTTTCAGTTTATTTAGCAAGAAAAATTCAGCGGATGCATAAGTGGCTGTTTCAACTTTATCAATACTTTCAATCTCATAAAACTTTCGCTTTTTTTGGGATTTTTCTTATTGGTTTTATGTTTTATGTTTGGCGCTTCCCAGTTGAATTTTAAAGAAGACATTCAACAACTCATCCCAAAAACGGAAGCATCGACTCGGTTACAGCGAATTTTAAAAACCGTAGAATTCACCGATAAGATCGTGGTGAATATTTCTTCGGAAAATGCAAATGCTGAAGATAGTTTGGTAAGTTATGCGGAAGCTTTTCTGCAACAACTTCAGCAATCACCCGATTCTATTTATATTGAAAAAATACAAGGTAAAGTTGCAGATCGCGAAGTACAGCAGACTTACGATTTTATTCTTGAAAATTTACCACTTTTCCTTACCGATGAAGATTACGAAATTATTCAGCAACGAATATCGAAAGATAGCGTGAAATCAAGTATCGAAGGAGTTTACAAGAGTTTGGTAAGTCCGTCGGGCATTCTCACAAAGAGATTCGTCTTAAATGATCCTTTGCAGTTAAGTAGCTTAGGTTTAACGAAGTTGAAAAGTCTCGAACTACAAACCGGTTTTCGTATCTACAAGAATTTTTTAGTGCATAAAAATGGGAAAAATCTTTTACTGTTAATTACTCCAAATTCAAATTATTCAGATGCGGCAAGTCAAGCCAATTTTGCCGATTTCTTAAATTCAACAGTTGGAAAACTCAATCAAGATAACGAGGTTAAGGCTAGTATTTTTGGGAGTATGTTGTACAGTGTTGCGAATGCCAATCAGATTAAAAAAGATATCCTTTTTACCGTTGGGATCGCTGTTTTCATATTGCTGGGAATCCTTATTTTCTTCTATCGAAAAATTTATATTCCGCTGGTTTTATTTTTACCGACCCTGGTCGGTGGTATTTTTGCCCTGGCATTTATTTACCTATTGAATGGCGAAGTTTCATTGATCAGTTTAGGGATTGGAGCTATTCTTTTGGGAATTTCGTTAGATTATTCACTTCATATTTTAACGCATTATCGAAATCAACCCGACGTAAAATCTTTATATAAAACCATTACAAAGCCGGTTTTAATTAGCTGTTTTACGACGGCGATCGCATTTTTCTGTTTACTATTTTTAAATACCGAAGCTTTAGCAGATTTAGGTGTATTTGCCGGCTTAAGCGTGATAGGTTCTGCAATGGTGGCGTTGTTAATTATTCCGCATTTGTACCGAAAAAAAGATACAATTTTTCCTCAACAAACATTCTTAGATCGATTAGGAACTTATGAATTTTCTAGAAATAGATTATTGTTGGGAAGCCTTGGCTTAGCTTTTCTAGTTGGCTTATTTTTTATGCATAAAGTTGGATTTAATAACGACTTAGCACAACTCAATTACCAACCAAAAGCTTTACTAACAGCAGAAAAGCAATTGCAAGCTTTGGAAGAAGGCGAAAACAAAACGCTTTATTTAGCCAGTTATGGCAATACCTTGAACGATGCGTTGCTTACCAATCAAATGCTTTATAAAAAGCTTCAAAAAGCGAAAGAAAATGAAGCGATTACCAGTTTTAGTAGTATTGGCGGAGTAGTTTTATCGACACAAGAGCAACAGGAACGTATTGAAAAATGGAAAAATTTCTGGTCGGTTGCTAAACGAGAAAAATTATTTCAACAAATTGAAACTGCTTCAGATTCATTAGGATTGAAAAAAAATGCTTTTCAAGGTTTTGAAAAGTTACTAGAGAAAGATTTTAAAACCCTGATCCTTCAAGATTATCAGCAAGTTTCTAATTTATTTATCGACGATTTTATTCAGCAATCTTCCGAAGAAAATTTAGTGACGATCACTTCTTCGATCAAAGTCCCTCAGCGAATTTCGGCAGATGTAATTGAAAAATTTAATCAAGAAGAAGGTGTTTTAGCGATCGATCGAAAAGCGATGAATGAATCTTTTTTAGGCAGTTTAAAAGAAGATTTTAATGAATTGCTTTTGTATTCTTTTATTGCGGTTTTTTTCATTTTAATCATATCATTTCGAAATCTAAAACTTACTTTCTTAACCTTGATCCCAATTGCGATCACTTGGGTTTTAGCCTTATTTATCATGTATATTTTAGGTATTCAATTTAATGTATTGAATATCATTATTTCAACTTTTATTTTTGGTTTAGGGGTTGATTATTCGATATTTATCACTAGTGGATTAAAGTATGAGTTGAATCATAAAAATGAAGTTTTATCAAGCTATAAAACCTCGATTTTACTTTCGGTAATTACCACATTATTAGGAATGGGCGTGATGGTTTTTGCTCAACATCCGGCTTTGAAATCGATCGCGTCGGTTTCTTTAATCGGTATAGTTTCTGCGGTTTTGGTTTCGTTTACCGTACAACCTTTTTTATTTCGATTACTTTATCGAAAGTCGAATGCGTAAGGGTTTTATATATTTGTTGTCGATGCGATATTTAGCTTTCATTTTCATAATATTTCTTACTTCTTGCGGAGTAAAAAAATCCTTGGAAGACCGACCCGATCTCACCGGAATAGAATTGATCGATACAATTCGCATTCAGAAAGCCGAAGAATATTATCGCTTAGGTAATAATTCACTTCAGAAAAATCAACAGGGTTTATGGGAATTATATGTCGAAGGAAATCCGTTAGAACGTGGTTTAGCGATCGGTAGTTTAAGTCAGGATTTACTGAAGAAACAAGAAAAAGCTTTTATGGGAAAACTCGACGATTTTGTCGATTCTCCCCAACAAAAAAAGTTTTTAAGTAAGGTCGTTAAATGGTATAACCGAAAAATGTACCTGCATATTCCAGAAGAATATAAACAAGAAATTTACGGGATTTCCCGCTTCAATTCGCACGATTACGATGAGTTTGCCAAGCCTTATGTACTTTCGTTGTATTTGCACGGCGCTCACGATATTGGTCACGCCTTGAGCGATTTGATGTTGGTGGGTTGTACATCGTTCGCCGCTTGGGATGAGCATACCGAAAACGGACAATTATTGATCGGCAGGAATTTTGATTTTTATGCCGGAGATACGTTTAACGAAGAAAAAATCATTGAATTTTTTAATCCGGATAGAGGTTATAAATTTATGATGTATTCTTGGCCGGGATTTATTGGTTCAGTGAGCGGGATGAATGAACACGGACTTACCGTGACCATCAACGCCGGGAAATCTAAAATTCCGTTGATCGCAAAAACACCAATTTCTCTGGTTACCAGAGAAATTTTACAATATGCTAAAACCACTGAAGATGCGATTGCGATTGCTAAAAAGCGAGAAGTTTTTGTTTCAGAATCGATAATGGTGGGAAGTGCTGAGGAACATAAAGCCATTTTAATTGAAGTTTCGCCTAAAAATTTTGGAGTTTATAAAGTTGAAAATTCTTCGGAATTAATTTGTTCGAATCACTTTCAAAGTGAAGCTTACGCAGAAGATTCGAGGAATCAATCTGCCATAAAAAACAGTCATACGCAACAACGCTACGACCGAATGAAAGAATTATTAGCTGAAAATGAACAGCTTAATCCTGAAAAAGCAGCAGCTATTTTACGCGATAAAAAAGGAGTCGAAGACAAAACTTTAGGTTTTGGTAATGAGTTAGCAATCAATCAATTGTTAGCACATCACGGCATTATTTTTCAACCCGAAGAGCGCAAAGTTTGGGTTTCTTCAAGTCCATATCAGTTAGGAGCTTTTGTAGCGTATGATCTAGATGAAGTTTTTAAAGAGTTTGAAAACGGCGATCATTCGTTAAAAGGAATTGATTCGTTATTAATTGCTGAAGATCCTTTTTTAAACTCTGAAGCATTTAAAAACTATGAATCTTATCGTAAGGAAAGTCGGATGATTCAGCATAAGATTCAGCAGAAGAAAGAAGTTTCTGAAGAAAAATTAGTAAGTTTTACCGCTTTAAATCCTGATTTTTGGAAAGCTTATTATTGGGTGGGCGAGTACTATTTTCAGCGAAAAAACTATAAAAAAGCCATTGTTTACTATAAACAAGCTTTGCAACGAGAAGTGACGACTTTACCCGATCTAGAAATGCTCGAAAAACGAATTAAAAAAAGTTACCGTAAAATTTAATGAAATCTATTCAAACGCAAATCCCTTCAGCAATCTGGAAATTACTTCAACAGCAATTAAAATATGTGGAAGAAAATTCGACTTTCTATCAAGAAAAATTTCAGCAATTAGGGGTTTTTGCTAATAGATTAAAAGCAGAATATTTCACACAATTGCCTATTACCACGAAAGAAGATCTAGCTTCAAGAAATGAAGATTTTATTTGCGTTCCCAAAAGAGAAATTATCGATTATGTGACTACTTCCGGTACGTTGGGAACACCGGTAACTTTTGCTTTAAATGAAAACGATTTACAACGTTTGGCTGTAAATGAAGAAAAATCTTTTCAATTAGCAGGAGTTACTCCGGAGGATGTGGTGCAAATTACAACCACTTTAGATCGTCGTTTTATCGCCGGAATGGCTTATTTTCTGGGATTGCGAAAGCTTGGTGCCGGTTTGGTTCGAGTTGGTTCGGGAGTGCCAGAGTTGCAATGGGATTCAATTAATCGCTTTCAGCCGACATATTTAGTGGCGGTTCCTTCCTTTTTAATTAAATTGGGAAATTATGCCAAAGCCAACGGAATTGATTGTAAAAATACCTCGATTAAAGCTGCGATTTGTATTGGAGAATCTTTACGAGATAAAAATTTACAAATCAATGCTTTAGGGAAAAAAATTGAAGAATTGTGGGGAATCGAATTATATTCGACCTACGCTTCCACAGAAATGAGCACCGCTTTTACCGAATGTGAAGCACACGAAGGAAATCATATTTTGGAAGATCTCATTTATACCGAAATTGTCGACGCACAAGGTAATTTAGTCAACGATGATGAAGTAGGAGAGTTGGTGGTGACCACACTCGGTATCGAAACGATGCCGCTTATTCGTTATGCCACCGGCGATTTGGTAAAAAAAATTGTTGAACTCTGTAAATGTGGTCGGGAAGGAGCGCGATTGAGTTCGGTTTTGGGTAGAAAAAAACAACTCATTAAATATAAAGGCACCAGTATTTATCCGCCACAAATTACCGAGGCCTTGGCCGATTGGCCGGGAATCGATTTGCATTTGGTAAAAGTTTCGACCAGTGAGGTTGGTACCGATCATTTAGAAGTTATTTTACCGGATTCTTTTCAACAGGAAGAATTAGCTACTTTAAAAGCTCATCTTCGAGCAAAATTGCGGGTTTTACCGGAAATCAGTTTTTGGAAAACAGAAAAACTTCAGCAAACTATTTTTAACCCGAATCATCGTAAACCTATTCGTTTTTTAGATGAAAGAATGAAAACTGATGAAGTTTAAGTTAGAAAATACGCACTCATTTTATCAAAAAACGGAAAAGGAGAAAAAAGCAATTCAGCTTAAGGTAGTTGCAATTGCATTTCTATTATTTATACCTAGTTTGATCGTTGCTTGGCAAACTAAAATATTCTTTATTGCCATTTTCGTTTTTTACTTGTTGATTACGATTATCTCCCCGTTTATCGATGTGCCGACCAATCAAAAAACCGGAAAGCTGATTTACTATTCTAATTTTCTGATTACTGAAAAAGAGAAAAATGGAGTGGTGAAAATTCACGGCGGAACTTTGCTAGATTATTATTTTGTGTTGAATTTTAAATGGAACAGTCAACAACGAACAAATTATATTCTTCAACAATATTTAGAAGGTTTATTGAATCTTATCGAAACTTATGAAAACGGTGAAAAAAAGCAAGTAAAGTTTACCGGAACCACTTATATTCTAAATGCCCGAACCGCTGAAAAATTAGGCTTTAAAACTCGTAAAATTGATGGCGTACAGTTATTGATCTTATCAATGAATTACTTCAATTTACTAACCTCTAACTCGATGGCAAAACGAAAATTAGCCTTTCCTAATTTGCGAAAAGCGATCTCTTTTGAAGCCAATTTAGAAGATTTGATCGAAAAGAAAGCATTGATCAAAGCTTTGAGTGATCGATTAAAATAGTTTTATCAAACCTTCTTACAAACCAAAATCAACTTCTCGTTAGTTGAATTTGTCGTGAAAAATAAATAGGTGTTTCCGCCATCTTTAATGCTGAGTTTCTTTCTGATCTGATCTACCGATAACGGAAAGTTTCTCGTAGTAACATTGGCTTTCGTAATGCCGAGTTTTTTAAAACTTTTTTTCTGAAAAGGAAGTTGCTCCTCGATTTTAAAAACGCGACCGGGAAATTCAATTTTTACTTCAGAAGTGTATAAATGACTATGCGGAGCGATTTTATTGAGTTGAAATTTTTCTGCTACCGAATTGAAAAATCCGCCTTTTAAAATGGCAGCATTCGGCTCGTATAAATATGGAAGTGGTTCACTGTAATTAATTTCAGCAGTGTTTTCAGCGTAAAAGTCAGCTTGGAAAACCTGTTCTTTATCTTTGCTGAAGTTGACACATTTAACAGGAAGTTTACTTTCATTTTTTTCTGACGTTATTTTCCATAATAATTCTTTTACGTCGTTATTTACTGCAACAATTTGAATTTCTTCTACTTGAAAATGAAGTTCTTTTAATCCCAAACTGAAATCGAGTAGTGGTGAAGTTTTCATGAAAACTCCGTTGCGAGCATGTTTCAGCAACAATTCTAAATGCTGAAGTATATCGGGTTCACAAGCTTCTAAGCGAAATACGCGACCGCCAACCTCATTTCTGCGAGAAGGATCGATGTAAATCCAATCAAAAATTTGATTGGTATTTTTCAAAAAATCTATTCCGTTGCCGGCATAGAATTCAATGTTGTTTTTTTTAGATAAATATTGAAAGTTATGTTTTACAAGCTTTGAAAGTTCTTCATTGAGTTCACAATGAGTTATGCTTTGAAATTTTTCAGCAAAGAAAAAACCATCAATACCAAAACCCCCGGTTAAGTCGATTAAAGTTTCGCCTTCAATTTGTTCAGCTTTATATTGAGCGGTAATTTGGGAAGAAGTCTGCTCTAAATTGAGACTTTTGGGATAAATAATATTTTCCGCAGCAAACCATAATGGGATTTTCTTTTCGGCTTTTTGCTTGGTTTCAATTTGGGTAGCGAGCTCTTGTATGGAAACATCACTAAACGGACTTCCTTTTAAAATAAGTTGTGGAAGGTCTGTTTTTAAATTCGTGTTGATAAATTCTTGAACTTCGGGATGAAGAATCGCTTTATTCAACATTATAAATCTTTCGTAAGGTTTTTTACAATTTTGTATTCGCTAAAGGCTTCTTTGGCAATTACTTTAATTGCTGTGTAAGTAGGGATGGCGACAATCATCCCGATTACATTAAAAAGTAAACCGGCAATGAGTATTACCAAGAAAATTTCTAGCGGATGTGACTTCACACTTTTCCCAAAAATAAGGGGTTGATTGATGAAATTGTCAATAAGCTGTGCAATTAAATATCCTCCTAAAACATAGAGTAAACGTGGTAAAATAATAGAAGAAAAATCGGCTCCCAAATTGCTTGAAATCACAAACATCATCATTAAAACTCCAGCTACTACTGGTCCTAGGTAAGGCACAATATTCAAGAAAGCACAGATACATGCGATAGCTATAGGATTATCAACATCAAAAACCATTAGTAAAATGGAATACAACACAAAGAGTACCAATAGCTGAAGGGTAAGCCCAACGAAATACCGAGATAATAACACTTTTATTTTTTCAAATACTCTTTTAAATCTGCCTTCATCTCCGTGATTAGAAAAAACCAAAACACTGTTCAACATTAAGTTGCTGTCTTTTAGAAGGAAAAAAGAAATAAAAATAATAGAAAATACACCAATAAAAGCGGTTCCCAGTCCTCCGAAAAGCAAGTTCATAAAATCAGGGATAACTTTTAAATCAAAATTTTTAATAAAAGTAGTTTGGCGTAAGCCTTGAATAATATCAATTTGTTTTACCCCTAAATATTCCCGTACTTGAGCATTTAGTGCATTTAAATCCTTTTTGAAAGCATCAATATCGATTTGTGCTAGGTTTTCACTTTGTTGAATAATAATGGGGACAAACAAAGCTATTAAGCCTATAAATACCAATAAAACCAACATCAATACGATTACTACGGCAAGTTGGTTGGGCAGTTTTAGTTTATCCCTTAAAAAGATAACAATAGGTCTTCCTATCAAAGCAATCACCGCAGCAATAGCAATGTAAGCGATAACCGACTGTACTTCATAAATAAAATAGCATAATAAAATAACACCGAGGATTACCCCGAGTGCTTTTAGAATTCCGTACGCTATCGATTTGCTCATTGACTTACTCACGCTGTAAAGATATTATTTCTGCTGAAATGAGCTTAATTTTTTAGTAATTTCATATAAAGCAATGCCGGTGGCTTGTGCAACGTTCATACTGCTATTTTTCCCAAACATAGTAATATGAATATTTGCTGAAGTTTTTTCTAATATATTTTTATTTACGCCTAAATTCTCTTCTCCGATAATCAAAGCCAATGATTGATTTTCTTGAAGTTGAAGTTGTTCTACGGGAATACTGTCATCGGTAATTTCTAAGGCCAATAATTGTACGTTTTCCTCCTGAAGCTGATTTACTACCTCTTCAATATTTTCTTCAAATTCACACGAAACAGTATTTTGTGTGGAGCGTGCTGTTCGTTTTAAGCGATTACTGTTGATGATAGCTTCGTCAATTCCGCAGAAAATAATTTTTTCAATATGAAAAGCATCGGCCAATCTAAATAAACTGCCCAAATTCGCCGGGCTATTGACCTGATCTGTAATTAATAGGATCGGAAATTTCTCTGAAGAAAAATTTGTAGAATAATGATCTAATTGCTCACTCATAACCTAATTTTCAAAAGCATATTTTACAATATTCGCACCCATTTTTAAAGCTTTTTCACGCACTTGTTGCGGGTCGTTATGTACTTCTTGATTTTCCCAACCATCACCTAGATCACTCTCAAAAGTAAATAATAAGACCAAACGATTTTGGTAGGTGATTCCGAAAGCTTGTGGACGTTGACCATCGTGTTCATGAATTTTGGGTAAACCTTCCGGAAAATTAAACGCTGAAGAAAATAGGGGATGATCTGCCGGTAATTCTTGTAATTCTAGGTTTGGGAATACTTTTTTAAGTTCTTTTTCAATATAAGGTCGCATGCCGTAATTGTCGTCGATATGCAAAAAACCACCACTAATTAAGTAATTCCGTAAATTTTGAGCATCTTCTTCAGAAAAAAACACATTTCCGTGCCCCGTCATATGCAAAAATGGATAGCTGAAAATATCGGTGCTTTTGGGTTCGACACTTTCCGGTTTTGTATTGATTTTTGTACCGATATTCTGATTACAAAACTCAATTAAATTGGGTAATGCCGTTGGGTTACCATACCAATCGCCGCCACCGCTATATTTTAATACGGCAATATCTTGTGCTTGTAAAAAGGTAAAAGTTAGACAAAAAAGAAGCGTAAAAAGCTTTTGCATAGCTGTTGAAAATTTCAATAAATATAAAGAGAATTTTATTACTGAAACTCATTAATTAAAGCAGCCGTATGCGCAGCAACAATGGCAGCAGTTTCGGTACGTAAACGCGTATTTCCCAAAGTTACAGGAACAAAACCTGCTTTAATGGCGCTTTCTATTTCTTCGGAAGAAAAATCGCCTTCAGGACCAATAAGAATGGTGTAGCTTTTACCGGGCTCTAGTTCTTTTTGTAGAGATTTTTTATCGTTTTCTTCGCAATGCGCTATGAATTTCTGTTCGTTTTGTTCTTGCTGAATAAATTCTTGAAAAGATATTGCTTCAGAAATTTCCGGTATCGAATAATGAAGTGATTGCTTCATCGCACTTTGCAAAACCCGTTCAAACCGATTTATCTTTACCACTTTTCGTTCACTGTGCTCGCAAATAATCGGTGTGATTTTATCAATCCCTATTTCTGTAGCTTTTTCTAGAAAAGTTTCAAAGCGGTCGTTCATTTTAGTGGGTGCGACCGCCAAATGCAAATAATATTTTTTGTCCCGTTCCTGCTCGAAGTTCTTAATTTTAGCTTTGCATTTATTGTGGTTGGTATTAATTATTTCAGCAGTAAATAAAAATCCTTTTCCGTTGGTTATGTTTAAGTTATCTCCTTCTGATTTACGTAAAACTTTAACAATGTGTTTGCTTTCGTCTTTTGGAAAAATGACTTCTTTATCGTTTTCAGAAATGGATGGATTATAAAATAATTGCATAGCGATATCTTTAAATAGAATAACGAGCTTGAGCGGTCACGCTAGCATCTGAAAATTCTTTATTCAAATATTTGTAATGTCCCACAATGGCAATCATCGCAGCATTATCGGTGGTGTATTCAAACTTAGGGATATAGGTTTTCCACCCAAAGCGTTTTTGCGCATCGGTAAGTGCGGTTCTAATTCCGCTATTGGCGGAAACACCTCCACCAATCGCAATTTCTTTAATACCGGTTTGTTTTACGGCTTTTTTTAGTTTATCCATCAAAATTTTCACGACAGTATATTGAAAAGAAGCGCAGATATCTTTTAGATTTTCTTCAATGAAGTTGGGATTTTCTTTTTCTTCCCGTTCTAAAAAGTAAAGCATGGAGGTTTTTAAACCGCTAAAGCTGAAATCCAAATTTTTTACATTCGGCTTCGGAAACGGAAAAGCTTTGGGATTTCCTTCCTTTGCATATTGATCAATTAAAGGTCCGCCGGGATAGGGCAGATTCAGCATTTTTCCACATTTATCGTAAGCTTCACCCACTGCATCATCGAGGGTTTCACCAATGACTTCCATTTTAAAAAAGTCAGAAACCTTTACGATTTGGGTGTGCCCACCACTGATGGTTAAGCCGAGAAAAGGAAAATTAGGCTTTTCAAAATCTTCTTCTTCAATAAAATGAGCCAAAATATGGGCTTGCATATGGTTCACTTCAATCAACGGAATTTTTAGCGCGGCCGCCATTGACTTCGCAAATGAAGTTCCTACCAATAATGAGCCCATTAAGCCGGGACCACGGGTAAAGGCTATGGCCGATAAATCTTCTTTGCTAATTCCCGCTTTTTCAATAGCTTGATGTATTACCGGAACAATATTTTGTTGGTGTGCTCTTGATGCTAATTCAGGGACCACGCCACCATATTCTTCATGTATTTTTTGGGTAGCTACTACATTACTTTTTATTTTTCCGTTACAAAGTACGGAAGCAGCAGTATCGTCGCAAGAAGACTCAATACCAAGAATGTATATATTTTGTGAGTCCATTATAATTTTTAGGTCTAAAATTTGTTATAATTGTTCTTAAAGCTATGTAAATTTGCAAGCTTTAGGGTTGCATTTGTGTAACTCAACGCAAAATTAGGATTATTCTAAGTAAATAAGAAAAATCAAGCTTAATTAAAACCAGAACCTATTAAAAAGTTTTTTAAAATATTAGGGAGAATTATAGTAGCTATTTTACTATTGTTCTTGGTTTTGGTTTTGGTGTTTTCTATTCCCGCGGTACAAACTTCAGTAGCTCATAAAGTTACCGAAAGAATTAATAGTGATTTTAATACTAATATTAATGTTGAGCGCATAAGTATTTCTTATAATGGCGATGTAGTGATTGAAGAGGTTTATATTGAAGATCACCATCAAGATACGCTTATTAGTGCCAAACAATTAAATACCTCTTTGGTAAACGTTCCGGCCATACTTTCCGGTCAGCATTTGGATTTTGGTGATTTGGAAGCAGAGCAATTAAAACTTCGCATTAAACTATATAAAGGAGAAGAAAAAGATAACCTTTCCATTTTTGGAGATAAGTTTGATAATGGTCAAGCTTCGCAAACCCCTTTTGTGTTAACCATCGATCACATCATCGCTATCAATAGTGAAGTGAGCTATGAAGATGAGAATTTAGATGATAAAGATGTTTTTTCGTTTAAAGACTTAAACATCAATGCTTCTAATTTAGTAGTCGATGGACCAAATGTATCTGTGAATATCGAAAGCCTGAAAGCAAATGAGAGTAGGGGAATTAAAATAGAACATTTAAGTACCGATTTTAGGTATACCAAAGAAAGTATGCTGTTTGATGATTTTCAATTGCAAACCCCTTATTCAGAAATAAATAGTGATATCCGTTTTGATTATGAGATTGGCGGTTTGGCAGATTTTGAAAATCAAGTACAAATCACTGGAGATTTCAGCACTTCTAAAGTAGATACCCGTGATTTAAAATTACTCTACCATGAGTTTGGAGATACAGAAACGATGCAGTTTGAAGGTGATTTAAAAGGAACGTTGAATGATTTTCAGTTAAATAATTGGCGTTTAACGGGAATGGACCGAACCGTAATTGATGGAGAGCTGGATTTTAAAAATTTAATCGATAAAGAAAAGACGTTTAAAGTTTCTGGAAATTTTAAAGAGCTTTCTACCAATTATTACGATTTGGTAAATTTACTACCCAATGTGCTGGGAAATACCTTACCAGAGCAGCTTATTGAAGTAGGAAGCGTCAATTTAAATGGTTATTTAAGTGCTACACCAACCACCGTGGTGACCGATTCTCAAATTAATACTCAGTTAGGAAGTACTAGTTTAAATATCACTTTAGATGATTTAAACGATTCGAAATTTGCTAGTTATAAAGGAAAAATTCGGTTTATTCGGTTTAATTTGGGTCGGTTACTGGATAATTCTTCATTAGGTTACGCTACTTTTAGTTTAAATGTAGACGGACTTGGGTTTTCACAAGAAACCTTGAATACTCAAATAGACGGAACCATCAATCAGCTACAATTTAATGGGTATACTTATAATAAAATTAAAGTTTCAGGAAAACTGGATGCGCCCGTTTTCAATGGAAAATTAATAAGCGACGATCCTAATTTTCAATTTGAATTTAATGGCCTTGCCGATATTTCTGAAGATAATAACATTTACGATTTTAAAGCGAATGTAAAATATGCTGATTTGTATGCATTGAAGTTTGTAGAGCGTGATACCTTATCGATTATGAAAGGGGATATTCTCATGAAAATGGAGGGGAAAAACCTAGATGATGTGACCGGTTCGCTTTATTTACAAAACTTTAGCTATAAAAATCAGGATAACCTTTTTGAATTTGAAGAACTGGAACTAACCTCTAGTTTCGAAAATCAGGTAAGAACTATTACTATTAACTCACCAGATATTATTAGTGGGGAAGTAGAAGGAATTTTTCAGGTGAATCAAGTCCCGGCATTATTTCAAAATGCTGTGGGAAGTTTGTACACCAATTATGATCCGATTCCTATTGAAGGAAGTCAGTACCTCGATTTTAACTTTGATATTTATAATAAGATTGTTGAAGTTTTCTTTCCCGATATTGAATTAGCGCCCAATACATTCATCAAAGGGAGTGTACAATCAGAAGATTCCGATTTCGAACTTACTTTTAGGTCACCGCAGATAAATGTATTTGAAAATATGTTTCAGCAGGTGAATCTTCAAATTGATAATACCAACCCGCTGTTTAACACTTATGTAGAAGTTGATAGTATTTCTACCAATTTTTATAATGCTTCAGATTTCAATTTAATTAATGTAACCCTCAACGATACACTTTTTATAAGATCTGAATTTAAAGGCGGAAAAAATAATAACGACGATTTTAATTTCAGCTTTTTTCATACGATTAATGAAGAGCAAAAGTCGGTAGTGGGAGTTCGGAAATCTGATATAAAATTTAAAGACAGCAAGTGGTATTTCAATAAAAACAACACCAAAAACCAAACTTTTGTATTTGATAAAGACTTTAAGCAGTTCCGAATAGATACGCTTACCTTAACTCATCAAGATGAAGAAATTAGATTAAGTGGAGAGGCAAAGGATACAACTTATAAAAATTTCAATTTAAAGTTTGATAACGTAGATCTTGCTAAAATCACGCCTTCCATCGATAGTTTAAATTTAGCCGGAATTGTAAACGGAAAACTTAATTTTTCCCAAGAAAAAGGAGTTTATTATCCCACATCCTCGTTGACCATTGATGATATTGCAGTAAACGAAGTAACGTATGGAGATTTAAATTTGGATATTGAAGGAAACGAAAGTTTAACTCAGTATAACATTGAAGCACTTTTGGGAGATGATGAATACGATTTTCTCCAAGCTTCAGGGAATTTAGATGTAAGTGATGAAAACCCTAGTATTAATCTTAATGTCAATCTCGACAGTTTTAAATTAAGCGCTTTTAGTGCGTTGGGAGCCGATGTGATTTCTAATATTCGTGGATTGGCCTACGGAAATGCTAAAATTTCTGGTGATTATCGAAATCCTGACATTACCGGAAGGTTAACCTTAAAAGATGCCGGGCTAACGGTTCCTTATCTCAATGTAGATTTAAACCTTCAGCAAAATGCAGTGGTAGATTTGACTCAACAGCAATTCTTATTCAATAATGTAGATTTTGTTGATACAAAATATAAAACCAAAGGTGCGGTAGATGGAACCATTTCTCACGATGGGTTTAAAAATTGGAGATTGGATTTAGACCTTGATGCCCCACAAAGGTTATTGGTACTCGATACAGATTATACTGAAGAAGCGCTTTACTACGGAACTGCTTTTATTAGCGGTAGCGCCAATATAGCCGGACCTACCGAAGAATTAGTCATTAATGTAAATGCGGAAACACAAGAAGGAACTATTTTTAAAATTCCACTGAACGATACCGAAACCATTGGTGATAATTCTTATATCTATTTTTTAACTGCTGAAGAAAAACAAGCCAGACAAGAAGGAAAGGAAATTAAGGTGAAAGAAGTAAAAGGACTTGAACTTAATTTTGAACTGGATGTGACCAATGAAGCGGAAGTAGAAATTGTTATCGACCAAAACAGTGGAAGTTCATTACGGGGAAGTGGAGCGGGAACCCTTTTAATGGAAATAAGCACCAACGGAAAATTTAATATGTGGGGAGATTTTGTGGTGTATGATGGTATTTACAACTTTAAATATGCTGGCTTAGTTCAAAAAGAATTTGAAGTAGTTCCCGGCGGAAACATCACTTGGGATGGAAGCCCAACCCGTGCCGATTTAAATGTGCGTGCTTTGTATAGGGCCGAAGCAAATCCCGCAATTTTACTGGAAAACCCTGTTATTAACCGAAATATCCCTGTTGAAGTTTATATTAACTTAAATGGCGAATTAACCGAAACCGATATCACCTTCGATTTGGAATATCCTAATTTGAGTTCCGTCGTGAAATCAGAACTTCAATATAGAATTAGTGACCGACAGAACACGGAAATTCAAGCTCTTTCTTTAATTACCCAAGGAAGCTTTTTTAGTCAATATACTATTGGACAAAATGCTCCCGGAAATTTAATTGCAGAACGTGCTTCCGGTTTATTCGATAATATTTTTGGCGATGATGATGGAAAGTTTAAAGTCGGAATTAATTATGTACAAGGAGACAGAACTCCAGACCAAGATACTGCCGATAGATTTGGGGTGACTTTATCGACCCAAATTAGCGAACGTGTTTTGGTAAACGGACGGGTAGGGGTTCCTATTGGCGGAGTTACGCAATCTGTGGTGGTGGGTAATGTAGAAGTTGAATTATTACTGAATGAAGAAGGAACTTTGCGCGCTAACTTATTTAACCGGGAAAATAACATTCAATACATTGGTCAGCAGTGGGGATATACCCAAGGTGTTGGTTTATCGTATTCGGTAGATTTTGATACATTCAAAGAACTTATCTATAAAATTTTAAATAAAGAACTAAAAGTAGAACAGGTTCCTGAAGAAATAGAGGAAAATCCCAAATCCCTTGCGCCGGATTATATCGTATTTCCGGGGAAATAAAATTATAGCATTTAATCTAATAAAATTGTTTTTGATTAAAGAGAATACTGGAAGCTGAAAATCTTTGTGAAATAGTTTGCAACAAGATTTCCTGCAAGGTCTTTTTGAACTTGTAGGTTTGCTTTTTTAGGGAATTAATACCTACAAGGTTTTGTAAACCTTGCAGGAAATATTTAAAATATTTTTCGCAGTTTGATTACTTGATAATTTACTTTGTATAGTTCTCGACTCCGCTCGAACAGACATTGGTTGAAATTTTTATCAAGTAAAAGATAATTCATTTAAATAGTGGATAAACTAAACAATCTTACTCCAATTCTTCCAAATAAATAAACTGCAAACCGTAGCGATAAGATAAGCGATGATTGCTGAAGTGATTTCTGTATAAATCCAAAATCCCGTTCCGAAGAGAATGGAGTAAATTCCAATAGTTCCTGCAAAAAAAGCTAAGACCTTATAGTTGAAATAATGAAATTTTCCTTCCTTATCAAAAACCAAGTTTTGAAAATTAGTTAAGGTTTCTTCATTGCTTGGTTTTGTTAATAAAGTGGTCACTACCCAAATGATAGTCGTTAGAACTACTCCGAAAACCAATTCCCAATGACTTTCCCAAGAGATAAACGGCTCATCTAATTTACTATTTACAAAAAAGAAAATAGCAATACTAAAAGAGCTCAGCATCGCCGCAATTTCACTATATGGATTAATGCGTAACCAAAACCAACGAAGAATAAACAACAATCCGGTTCCTGCCCCAATTTGTAACAAAAGGTTGAACGCGTCCCTTGCTTCTTCTAAAATTAAAGAGAGTAAGCCGGCAGCAATCATCATTAAAAAAGTAGCTATTCTACCTACAAAAACTTTTTTCTTTTCGGTAGCTTCAGGATTGACAAATCGGGCATAAAAATCGTTAACTACATAACTACTTCCCCAGTTTAAATGCGTAGAAATGGTACTCATAAAAGCCGCTATTAAGGACGTTGCCACAATTCCTAATAAACCGGAGGGTAAATAGGTTAACATCGCTGAATAGGATAAATCGTCTTTTACAAATGAACTATCCAAATTAGGAAAAGCATTTTGCAAACTTGCTAAATCCGGAAAGATGACAATCGAAGCTAAACCAATTAAAATCCACGGCCAAGGTCTTATGGCGTAATGCGCTAAATTGAAAAACATAGTTGCCCAAACAGCGTGTTTTTCATTTTTTGCGGCTAACATTCGCTGTGCGATATAACCACCGCCACCGGGTTCAGAACCGGGATACCAAACGCTCCACCATTGCACCGCCAAAGGAATAATCAATAACGGAATAAATAATTCCGGTTTCGAAAAATCGGGGAGAAGATTGGTGTTTTCACTTACTTCAGGATGAGAGAGTAGGGAAGATAACCCACCAACTTCAGGTAAATTAATAATGTAAACACTTGCCCAAATACTTCCGACCATCGCGATAATAAACTGAACAAAATCGGTAATTAAAACGCCCTGCAAACCACCCAACATAGAATAAGTAACCGTGACTATAGAAGCAATGACTAAAGTTTCCCAAGCAGAAAAATTAAACATCACATGCCCAATTTTGATGGCAGCCAAACAAACCGAAGCCATAATTACAATGTTGAAGAAAACCCCTAAATATAAAGCCCGAAAACCTCGTAGAAAAGCGGCACTTTTTCCACTATAGCGAAGTTCATAAAACTCTAAATCGGTGGTAATGTTACTTTTTCGCCAGAGCTTTGCATAAAAGAAAACGGTTAGCATTCCGGTGAGTAGAAAACTCCACCAAATCCAGTTCCCAAAGACTCCATCCTTTCTTACGATTCCGGCTACCAAGCCAGGCGTATCGGCAGCAAAAGTAGTTGCCACCATGGAAACCCCTAAAATCCACCAAGGCATATTTCTTCCGGAGAGGAAAAAGTTTTTGGCGTTTTTCCCACTACGGCGAGCCACTAAAATTCCTATAAATAAACTAATTAAAAAAAAGGCTATAATGAATAGCCAATCTAACGTAGATAGCAACATGGATATTTGTTTGGTTGCTAAATGTAATAAAAAGATAGAATATTATGCATCCATCACGGCAATTGCACTAATTTCTACATTTACAAATTTTGGAAGGTTGGCTACTTCAACGGTTTCTCGTGCCGGAGCGGTTTCTTCATTAAAATATTCCGCATAAATTTTATTAATGATGCTGAAGTTATTCATATCACTAATGAAAATGGAAGTTTTAATCACATTTTCAAAGGTCATATCGGCTTGTTTTAAAATCGCCTCTAAATTTTTCATTACTAAATGGGTTTCTTCTTCCAAAGAACCTTTAAATAATTCATTCGTAATTGGGTCGATTGCAATTTGCCCAGAAGTATATAAAGTATAACCATTAAGTACTGCTTGATTATATGGCCCAATGGGAGCCGGAGCATTTTTGGTGGTAATAATTTTTTTCATCTTGAATAGTTTAGAGGTTTCTATCTCTTTCCCTGTTTTTATCGTACTTAATATCACTAAGTACACTGGCTTTAATACCAATATAAAAATACCAAGATTCTCGCGTACCGAAAGGCGTCCAGTTAAAGCTCATTCTCCAACTTTCTAAATCACGCTGAAATCTAAGTTGTGTAAAGGTAAATCCTTTATTTTTAATATCATAACCTGAAGAAGCTCCTACCGACCAACGTGGCGATAATTCTACATTTCCCGAAAACATTAAGGAATGTGATGAAATTTCATTTTGTCGTGCATTGTTATTGTAGGTAACTGTGTAGGAAAGCCTTAAATCCCAAGGAATAGTATAGTTGTAACGTTCGGTATCGTTTTCAATAGGTTCGTCATCGTCTTCTTCATCCTCAAAAGTACCATCGGTATTCATCCCTTTACCAAAAAGGTCGTCTTGTCTTCCTCCTTGTCTAAAAGTATCATTTTCAGTTTTATCACTGTTTTTGTCGGTTGTACTTTCAAAATCTTTGTTGGAGAATGAATATCCGAAACTCGCATTCGCACGGGTTAACCTAAATAAGCTCCCACCGTTGTTAATATTCCATTCATCTATAGGATTATTATTATTATTTAATGCATAAGGATCTAATGCCGCATTAAAATTCACATCCAACTTATCTTTTATCACTGGTAAAGTACCGCGAACTTGTAAGGGAGAAAGGGCTAAAGAATCGGCCGCTAAATCATACGAAGTATTAAAGGAAAGATTGCTTAATAGTTTTCGCTTGATGGGTTCTTCGGCTAAAGAATCTTTCGGGGTGATTTTCGCTTCAAAATCGTTGGTGAGATTAAAACCTATACTACTGGAATAGCGATTACTAGGTGCTCCATAAAGTGTTCCTTGAAATCTTGAATATTCAACCACTTCTTCTTCCAAACCGGAAGTGGCAGGGATTAAATAAGTATCGTAAAATTCGTCAAACTTCGGGTTTATACTGTAACTCACGCTAGGTCTTATTACATGCCGTATGGCCTGTATTTTTTTGTCTTTCCCAAAGTTGAACATTCCATAAACTGTAGTACCGACACTAGTGCTGAAGTTATACGTTCGGTAAGCATCAAAACCTCTTACGGTATCTCTTTCTACTTCTTGAGTAGTTTCATTATAGGATCTCTCGTAAGTTTTAAAGACCCAATTCTCTTGGTAAGAAGTCCCGGCACTCACACTAAAATAATTAAATATTTTGAAATTGGTATTAATGGGAACAGTGTGTTGAATTCCACTTACCGCATCACGAAACATTTGAGGCTTAAAAAATAAAGAATCATTGGTATTGTACCTATTTTCACCTCTTACACTATAGTTAAAATTAATATTTTCTATAATTCCACTTTTTGTACCTACTTTGGGAGCAAACGGGTAAATTCTGGACATACTGGCCTGAATGGTAGGAAGTGTCATATTAATTTCTCCGCTTCTACTATTTTGGGTATGGGTGGCGGCAGCTGTAAAATTCACCTGTGGCTCCCCTTGAAAAGTTTTATTATAAGACACGGAAGAACTTAAGGAGTTATTTAAAAAGTTACCGGTGTTGGTTTGGTTAATGGTTCGTTGATAATATTGACTACTTCCCAAGTTCACCGAAGCAGAAAACCTGGAGTTTGGATTGGATTTGGAATCTTGTGAGTGGTTCCAGGTAATATTATATATAGATTGCTCTGAATAATCGGGGAAACCGGGTTCACTATTCAATAGTTTTTCATACCTGAAATTAAAAGCACCGGAAAATTTATACCGCTTTTTGTAATTGGATTGCATTCTTAAATCGTAACTTCCATTAGTATAATAACTTCCTGTCGTGGTTAAATCTGCATAATCACTAATGGCAAAATAATATCCACCATTTTGTAAAAAATAACCCCGTTGCGCATTATCTCCAAAGGAAGGAATAATAAAACCCGAAGCCCTATCGTCAGTCAATGGAAAATAACCAAAGGGTAAGCCGAGCGGAGTGGGGACATCAGCAATATACATGTTTACAAAACCGGAAACGATTTTCTTATCGGGAACCATTTTAATTTTCCGAGCATAGAAATAATACTCAGGATCGTCGACATCTTCAGAAGTGGTGAATTTTACATTTTTCATGTAATAGACAGAATCATTTTGCCTTTTGGTCACTTCACCTTTAACTTTAAATGCGCCTTGATCAGTCCGGGAATTATAAACCAATGCTTTTTCAGTCTTAAAATTAAACCGAATACTGTCTGGTTCTACTACATTTTGAGCTTGTGTAAAAACCGGACGTTGCGTATAATTTCCTGTGGAATCTTTAATTCCGAAAGCATAAACCTCTTGTTTAGTATTGTCCAGAATAATCAATCCGGCTTCAATAGTTAAATCACCATACACAATTTTTGCTTGGTCATACAGGTAAGCCCGCTCATTTTGCCTATCAAAGCGAATGTAATCTTTAGCTGTAGAAACAATATTATCGGTTAAGAAACTATCGTTTTTTTGCTTCGGTTTTACAGAATCGATAAGTACGGTATCCAATTCAACAATATTACTTTCACGAAGTAAAAAACCATTCAACTCGTTAAAAGGAATGATTTCTGGAGTATTTAAGTGTTGATTTACAGGAGTTAACGAATCTCTTTGCTGTGCGTATAAACTACCCAAAAAAAATACTGGTACTAAATAAAATAAAAGTGTGTATTTTAGATTTGGTTGCAATGCTAATAGTACTATTTTTGTATCGTTTGGCCTGCTTTTTGAAAGCCCAAAATTACATATATTTTTGAAAGCTAAACGTAGTTTTTTATAAAATTGAAATTTTAGCAAAAATTAGGCCACTAACTCTTTCATTATGAAAACGAATAAATTTTCTTTTATTATAATAGTTCTCTTTTTAATCCTGTTGAATTTTCACGGATTTGCAGCAACCAATCCACCTACAGAAAAATTTGTAGTGGTGCTAGATGCAGGTCACGGAGGAAAAGACCCCGGGAACCGAGGTAATGGATATAAAGAAAAAGATATTGCGCTGAGCATTATTTTAAAAATTGGTGCCGAATTAAAAAAGCATCCTGATGTAAAAGTTGTTTATACGAGAACTACCGATGTTTTTATCCCATTAGATGAAAGGGCTGAAATTGCCAATGAAGCGAATGCGGACTTATTTGTAAGTGTACATTGCAATGCTCACGATTCTCAAGCTCATGGTACGGAAACTTTTGTGCTTGGGTTGCATAGAAACGCAGATAATTTAAAAATTGCGATGAAAGAAAACTCTGTAATTTATTTGGAAGAAGATTACGAAGTAAAGTATGGAGGTTTCGACCCTAATTCCCCGGCTTCTTATATTGGTATGACTTTAATGCAGGAAGAATACTTAGATCAAAGTATTTTATTGGCAGATTTTGTACAGAAGGGATTCACCAATAAGTTAAAAAGAACCGATAGGGGAGTTAAACAAGCTGGATTTCTGGTACTCAGAAAAACTTACATGCCTAGTGTTTTGGTAGAGACTGGTTTTTTAACCAATAATAGTGAAGGAAGGTTTTTAAATTCCAATGCTGGTCAACAAAAAATGGCAGCTTCTATTATTGAAGGTATTTTAAATTACAAAAGTAGCTTAAACTTACAAGCAACCACAGTAGAAACCCCTTCTGTTTCAACCATAGAAAATACATCTTCTTCTTCAGAAGTTTACGATAATATCACTTTCAAAGTTCAATTAGCAGCCGGTTCGCAACCTTTAGCAACCAAGCCCTATAACTTTAAAGGATTGGAGGGTGTAAGTCGGCAAAAAGAAGGGGAACTGTATAAATATTATTTCGGAAGTACTTCAGATTATTTAGCCATTCAAGAAAAACAACGACAAGCTAAAGAGGTAGGTTATAAAAATTGTTATATTGTTGCTTTTAAGAATAATCAAAAGATTAGCGTTAATGAGGCGTTAAAAAGTAAAACAAAATAGACTTGTTTTCTATTTTTAATCTTTAAATTTGTTAATCACTAAATTCATATACTTTTGAAATTAACCAACGAAGTCAAAACTGCTCTTTTAGCCATTGTCGCCATAGTACTTTTAGTATTTGGATACAGCTTCCTGAAAGGCAACAACTTACTAGATAGCAACAGAACTTTTTACGCGGTCTATAACGATGTAGAAGGACTTTCTGTTTCTTCTCCCGTAACCATTAATGGTTTACAAGTAGGAACAGTAACCGATATTGGCTTCTTAAATAAAAAAGGAAGAATAGTGGTAACGATGACCGTTCAAGATGATTTTGAATTTTCTAACCAAAGTAAAGCTCAAATTTATGGTGGGGATTTAATCGGAGGAAAGTCCATGGCTATACTTCCAGATTATAAAGCACAAACTGCAAAATCAGGTGATACCTTAATAGGCGAGATTGATGAAGGTTTATTAGAATTGGTGAACGATCGTTTAAAACCACTACAGGAAAAAATAGAAAATACCGTCGTAAGTGCAGATTCATTACTTAATGGAATTAATGGCATTTTAAATCCTGAAACCCGTGACAATGTAAGAGGAGCTATTGCAAACTTAAACCAAACACTAGGTTCTTTTAATAATACAGCTCAAAATTTAGATGGACTACTTAATAGAAATTCTGGTAAGCTGGATCGTACTTTTACCAATTTAGATGAAATGTCCTCTAACTTAAATAGCTTTTCAGATACCTTGTCCCGCGTGGAAGTAAATCGATTGGTAGGGGAGTTTGAAGGTGTAATCAAAGATTTTAAAGGAATTGCCGACGGATTGAATAATGGAGAAGGTACCGCCGGAAAATTATTAAAAGATGAAAAAGTCTATAATAATTTAGATCGTGCCACCAAGCAATTAGAAGAACTTTTACAAGACATAAAACTTAACCCAAAAAGATATGTACATTTTTCTGTGTTCGGTAAAAACGCAGGAAAATATAAAGAACCAAAAGATTCTCTAAAATAACTAACCTTCTATGCAAATAGTCTCTCAAATACTTTTTGTTATCGCGCTAGTTTTTGGTATTGGCTTTTTTGCCAGAAATATCAAAAAGCTAATCAAGTACATTAAACTTGGTAAAGATATAGATAGAACCGACCAACCTAATGAGCGCTTTGCCAATATGGCTAGAGTAGCATTAGGGCAATCAAAAATGGTAAAAAGACCCATCGCTGGGATGCTTCACATCTTTGTTTACGTAGGCTTTGTCATCATAAATATTGAAGTTTTAGAAATCATTATCGACGGTATTTTTGGTACCCATCGCGTTTTTGCATTTTTAGGAACCGGTTATGATGTATTAATCGCTTCTTTTGAAATCTTGGCTTTATTGGTTTTAATAGGAGTTATTGTTTTTTGGATTCGAAGAAATGTCATTAAGCTCAAAAGATTCTGGGCGAATGAGATGAAAGGCTGGCCAAAAAATGATGCCAATTACATTCTCTATTTTGAAATGGTGCTTATGGCTTTATTTCTTATCATGAATGCAGCAGATCATCAACTCCAAATCTTAGGAGCCGATCATTATGCTAACGAAGCCGGAATTATGGCGTCTTTTCCCATCAGTCAGTTTTTATTACCCATATTTGATGGATTAAGTATTTCAACTTTAATCATTGTAGAACGTGCTGCCTGGTGGTTGCATATTTTAGGAATTCTATTCTTTTTGAATTATTTATACTATTCCAAACACTTACATATCCTATTAGCATTCCCAAATACCTATTATGCGAAGCTAAAACCAAAAGGGGAATTAAATAATTTAGAAGCGGTTACCAACGAAGTAAAATTAATGATGGATCCTAATGCAGATCCATTTGCCGCACCAGAACCAACAGAAGGTGAGGAAGAAGTGCCGGAAAAATTTGGAGCTAGTGATGTACAAGATCTCAATTGGGTACAATTGTTAAATGCTTATACCTGTACCGAATGTGGGCGCTGTACTTCAGAATGTCCTGCCAACCAAACCGGAAAAAAACTTTCTCCGCGTAAAATTATGATGGATACCCGCGACCGCTTAGAGGAAGTAGGAAAGAACATCGAAAAAAATAAAGAATTTAAAGACGACGGTAAGCAGCTCTTAAACGATTATATCACTACCGAAGAGCTTTGGGCATGTACTACTTGCAATGCCTGTGTAGAAGCCTGTCCTGTAGGCATAGACCCACTTTCTATTATTATTGATATGAGACGTTATTTAATGATGGAACAAAGTGCTGCACCCAACGAACTGAATATATCTATGGGGAACATAGAAAACAATGGAGCCCCTTGGCCATATAACCAAATGGACCGATTAAATTGGGCTAACGAAAACTAAACAATTGTGAAAGAAAGAAAAGACGAAAAGGACGTAGAAGATTTACTAAAAGATAAATCTGAAAATGGAGAATTGGTAAGTCCCGTGCTTCCGCGAGAGGTAAAAAATTATCTTATCGATATAGACGGAACCATTACAGAAGATGTTCCCAACGAAGAGCCGGAACGTATGAAAACCTGCAAGCCTTTTGAAGACGCTTTACATACCGTTAACAAATGGTACGAAAAAGGACATCGCATCTGTTTTTTCACTTCGCGTACCGAAGAGCATCGGGAGATTACTGAAACTTGGTTAGATGAAAATGGTTTCAAATACCACAGCTTACTCATGGGGAAACCAAGAGGCGGTAACTACCATTGGATAGATAACCACTTGGTAAAAGCCACACGTTATAAGGGTAAGTTTACCGATTTAGTTGAAAAAAGTGTAAAAATTCAAGTGTTTAAAGATTAATTCTTTCACTTAAAAAATAAATTTTATGGCAGAAGCAATTAAAGTACCTACAATGGCAGAATATATGGCAGAAGGCAAAAAGCCCGAAGTCTTATTTTGGGTAGGTTGTGCCGGGAGTTTCGATGACCGCGCAAAAAAAATCACCAAAGCTTTTGTGAAACTGTTGAGCAAAGCAGGAGTAGAGTTTGCTGTTTTGGGTACCGAAGAAAGTTGTACCGGAGACCCTGCAAAACGTTCTGGGAACGAATTTCTTTTTCAAATGCAGGCTGTTACCAATATTGAAGTGCTAAATGGTTATGAAATTGAAAAAATTGTAACCGCTTGTCCGCATTGCTTCAATACCATAAAAAATGAATATCCTGAATTAGGCGGAAATTACCAAGTCATGCACCATACTCAATTTTTAAAAAGCCTTTTAGAAGAAGGCCGATTAAAAGTGGAAGGAGGCAAATTTAAAGGAAAACGAATTACTTTTCACGACCCGTGTTACTTGGGAAGAGCCAATAACGAATACGAAGCGCCACGTGATTTACTAAGAAAACTAGAAGTTGAATTAGTTGAAATGCGTAAGTGCAAGAAAAACGGACTTTGTTGTGGTGCCGGGGGCGGACAAATGTTTAAAGAACCTGAAAAAGGGAACAAAGACGTCAACATTTTGCGTACCGAGCAAGCCATAGAAACCGAACCAGAAGTCATCGCAGCTGGTTGTCCATTTTGTAATACCATGATGACCGACGGCGTAAAAGGAAAAGATAAAGAAGGGCAAATTGAAGTAATGGATGTTGCTGAAATGATTGCCGATGCAGAAGATTTATAACCATTGAATGTTGAAGATTAGATTATGCTGATTAATTTTAAAGATTTGCCGGCAGATGCCCGGGTATGGATTTACCAAGCAAATCGACCATTTACCGAAGAAGAATTAGAAGAAATAAAACCAGAAATAGAAAACTTTCTTACCGCTTGGACCGTTCATGGAGCGAGCCTAAAAGCTGCTTACACCATTAAATACAATCGTTTTATTGTGTTTGGTTTAGACCAAGAAATCAATGCGGCAAGTGGTTGTTCCATTGATGCTAGTGTGCATTTTATTCAATCCTTGGAGAAGAAGTATAAGGTTGATTTATTAGATAAAATGAATGTAACTTTTAAACAAGGACAATTTGTAGCCCATAAAACCTTACTCGATTTTAAGGATATGGTAAAAAACAAATCCGTTTCTGCCAATACCATCGTCTTTAATAACTTGGTGAATAATAAGCAAGAATTTATCCAAGACTGGGAAGTTCCTTTAAAAGAAAGTTGGCATAGCAGATTTCTCTAATTCCTATAATTTAATTCTGTTTTGTGGCGTTATTCTTGAGTTATCAAGATAAAACTTTCTATTTGTAAATGAATATAAAACACCTTACTTACCTACTTTTATTTTTTTCTTTGAGTGTGCTCGCTCAAAAAAATAATCCTTTAAAAACAGAAGATTTTCGGGTTCAAAAAGCTTGGGTAGATAGTACTTATCAAGCAATGAATTTAGACCAAAAAATAGGTCAGTTGTTCATGGTTGATATTTTTTCCAGTAAAAGCAAAGCAGAAACCGATAAGATTAAAGACCTAATCAAAGAGAATTATATTGGTGGGATCATCTTTTCCAAAGGTGGACCTATGCGCCAGGCCAAACTCAATAACGAATATCAAGAACTGGCTAATGTCCCTCTTCTCATTGGGATGGATGCCGAATGGGGCTTGGCTATGCGCTTAGACTCAACGTATGCTTTTCCGTGGAATATGACTTTGGGTGCGATAGAAGATAACAAGCTCATAAAAAAAACAGGAGCGCAAATAGCCAAACATTGTAAACGATTAGGAGTACATATTAACTTCGCTCCGGTGGTCGATATTAACAACAATCCCTATAATCCCATTATCGGTAATCGTTCATTTGGTGAAGATAAAGAAAATGTGACTGAAAAAGCAGTTGCTTTTATGCAAGGAATGCACAGTGAAGGCGTTTTATCTTCGGCAAAGCATTTTCCCGGTCATGGTGATACCGATGTAGATTCTCACAAATCCTTACCTACTTTAGATTTCACCAGAAAACGTTTAGATAGCTTAGAACTCTATCCCTTCAGAAGAATGATTAAAGAAGGTGTTTCCAGTATTATGATTGGTCATTTAAACGTTCCGGCACTTGAACCGCGGGTTAATTTCCCTTCATCTTTATCTAAACCTATCGTAACCGATTTACTTCAGAAAAAATTAAATTATGAAGGCTTGGTGTTTACCGATGCTTTAAATATGCGCGGCGTTGCCGATTATGACGAACCTGGCGAAATTGATTTAGCCGCCTTTTTAGCAGGAAATGATATTCTACTTATTTCAGAAGATGTGCCTAAAGCAGCCGAAAAAATTAAAGAAGCTTACTTAGCCAATGTCATTTCAGAAAAACGATTGGAAAAGTCGGTAAAGAAAATTCTTTCCGCAAAATACAAAGTCGGTTTAAATAACTATGAACCCGTAGATACCAATTATTTAATTGAAGACCTGAATAGCATTCATAATGATTTGTTGTATGAAGAATTAATGGAGAATGCCATTACAGTGATTAAAAATAACAAAGGCATTTTACCGATTAAGAATTTGGAAGATGAAAAAATTGCTTATGTGAATTTAGGGGACAGTTTAAATGAAACCTCTTTTCTTCAGCAATTAAAAAAATATACAAAAGTAGACCACGTAAAAGCTAATAATTTAGGGGATTTACTTGAGAAACTGCAAGATTATGACTTGGTGATTCTCGGTTATCATAAATCTAATTCATCGCCATGGGCTTCCTATCAATTTTCAGAAAAAGAATTGGTTTGGCTACACGAAATTGCACGGACTAACCAAACTATTTTAAGCATTTTTGCCCGACCCTATGCTATTTTAGATATCAAATCAACCACCAATTTAGATGGAATTGTAATAGGCTATCAAAACAGTGAAATCGCTCAGCAAAAAACCGCGCAAGTAATTTTTGGGGCAATTCCGGCCAAAGGAAAATTACCCGTAAGTTTAGGAGAGAGTTTTCCTGTGTGTACAAAATTCACCACACAAGAGCTTCATCGTTTATCCTACGGATTGCCGGAAAGCGTAGGAATCAATTCAGCTAAATTGCATAAAATCGATTCTATTGCGCAATTAGCCGTAAAAGAAGAAATGACGCCCGGTATTCAAATGTTGGTGGCTAGAAAAGGAAAAGTAATTTATCAAAAAAACTTTGGCTACCATACCTACGAAAATGAATTACCGGTGACCGATACCACAATTTATGACTTAGCTTCCCTCACTAAAATTATGGCTACTTTGCCCTTGATGATGGAGTTGGAAGAACAAGGGAAAATTAGTCTAGATACTAAGTTAAAAGAATTATTACCGGAAGCCCAACATTCCAATAAAGCAAACATCACGCTCAAAGAAATGTTGAGCCATTACGCGAGGTTACAAGCTTGGATTCCTTTTTATACCGCAACCCTTTCAGAAGACGGTACGCACGCTTCACCGAAGTATTTCCGTTCAGAAAAAACCGATATATTCAATGTGCCGGTGAGTGAAAAATTCTATATGCGAAAAGATATTCAGGATTCCATCTATCAAAAAATTATGGATAGTGACCTTTTAAGAAGAAAAGAATATAAATATAGCGATTTGCCTTATTACCTGTTGAAGAAATTCTTAGAGCATTATTATGCCGCTTCCCTTCATACCTTAACGCAAAATCATATCTATGAATCTTTAGGAGCTAATTACATAGGATATTTACCTTTAAGAAAATTCAATAGGAATGAAATTGCTCCTGCGGAAGTTGATGATTACTGGCGTTTCAATACCATTCAAGGAACTGTACATGACCAAGGAGCTGCCATGTTTGGAGGAATTGGAGGCCACGCCGGGATTTTCAGTAATGCTAACGATGTGGCTAAAATGATGCAAATGTATTTGAATAAGGGAAGTTATGGAGGCATTCAATATTTTAAACCGGAAACCATCGATAAATTCAACACTTGTTATTACTGTGACGATAAAGTAAGAAGAGGCGTTGGTTTTGATAAACCTCAATTAGAAGAAGTAGGCCCCACCTGTGGTTGTGTTTCCATGACCAGTTTTGGGCATAGCGGTTTTACAGGAACTTTTGCTTGGGCAGACCCTGAAGAAGAAATTGTTTATATTTTCCTTTCCAATAGAACTTTTCCATTTGCTTCTAATAGAAAGTTAATTTCTCACGACATCCGGACTAAGATTCAAGAGCTTATCTATGAATCTATTATGTACTAAAGCTTTATCTTATTGTAAATTTAAGCGGTTTTAAAATGATAAAGCCGTAATTTTGAAAATAGACTTACGACTGAACAGTTCACAGCGTTTAAATTTATAAAGAATGAAAATAGGGATTGTATGTTATCCTACCTTTGGCGGAAGTGGAGTAGTAGCTACCGAGTTAGGAATGGCACTTTCAAAAAGGGGGCACGAAATACATTTTATCACTTACAAACAACCGGTGAGATTGGAGCAACTGTCCTCCAATATTTATTACCACGAAGTCAATGTCCCGGAATATCCTTTATTTCATTACCAGCCTTATGAATTAGCGCTTTCCAGTAAATTGGTCGATACCATTAAAATGCACCAAATCGAATTATTGCACGTACATTATGCCATTCCGCACGCGTATGCAGGTTATATGGCAAAGAAAATGTTACGGGAAGAAGGCATTGAAATCCCGATGGTCACTACCTTGCACGGTACCGATATTACTTTAGTGGGAAACCATCCGTTTTACAAACCTGCGGTCACTTTTAGTATTAATAAAAGTGATGTCGTCACCTCCGTTTCTCAAAGTTTAAAAGATGATACCTTGAAGTTTTTTGAGGTGAAAAAAGACATTCAAGTGATTCCAAACTTTATTGATATTTCAAAAAGGGATAATCCGTTTACCGAATGCCAACGAGGACTAATGGCGGAAGACGATGAAAAAATTGTCACCCATATTAGTAACTTCAGAAAAGTAAAACGCATTGATGATGTTGTGAAAATCTTTTATAACATTCAAAAAGAAATAAAAGCGAAACTTATTATGGTAGGGGAAGGGCCGGAAGTTTCTTCCGCTAAAGATTTAGTAAATGAATTAGGCATTTCCAAGCGGGTTATGTTTTTGGGCGAAAGTAATGAAATTAATAAAATCCTTTGCTTTTCAGATTTATTCCTATTGCCTTCAGAAAGTGAAAGTTTTGGTTTGGCCGCTCTTGAAGCCATGATTAACGGAGTTCCTGTAATTTCTTCCAATACCGGTGGTTTACCGGAAGTTAATAAGCAAGGCTATTCAGGGTATCTAAGTGACGTAGGCGATGTGGAAGATATGGCGAAAAACGGACTTTCTATTTTGAAAGACGACAAAACCTTGGAAACCTTTAAAGAAAATGCAAAAAAGATGGTTTCTAAATTTGATATTAACGCCATTGTCCCACTTTACGAAGAAGTGTACGAAAAAGCTTTGGAACCAGTAAAATAGTTTTTTGTCATTTTAACATGTCGAAGTGTGACTAAATATGAACTTATACCTTTTCAGTAAAAACCATAAAAAATCCCGACTAGCAAATTTAGTCGGGATTTTCGTTTTATATCTTCTGAGTTTAGAATTGATACCTTATTCCAATCGCAAAATCAGGAACAAAATCGTCGATGACTTCATAATCGGAAAAACCAATTTCGGGCCTTAAATCAGCAAACACCTGTAGTGGAATATCAAAACTATATTCAATACCAATGTTTCCGGCAGCATACAGAAAAGCACCGTCATCGTGATTATGATTTTCAGGATGATGGTCGTAATTATCATCTAAAATCCCTAAACCACCACCGGCGCCCACGTACCAGTTAAAACCACCTTCAATATTCCAAACCCATTGGTACAAAGCAGTGGCTTTTAATAAATCAAAATGCGAATCGTTGCGCCAACCTAAATCAAACTCTAAACGGTTATTATCGGCACCCACTTTTCGTTGGTAAGAAACTTCGGCACCAACACCATTAGCTCCACCTAAACGAAGTCCTAACGCGTTATTGGCAATTTCCTGCGCCTGCATAGTAAAAAACGTTCCTATTATAAAAATAGAAGTAAAAAATAATTTTTTCATAATCTGCTTTTTTTATTTCTAAAGCAAAGATATTTTTTTCGCATCTCGCTAAAACAGGGGCTTCGCCAAAAATTTGTTAATCTTACTTAACAAAAGTTAAATCGATAATTCAAATGATTGTCCGTAATATATTATAAAAAGTATCGTCACCCTGAACCTGCCCGTATTCTAAGGTTTGTCCAAATTTTTATGCTGCAAATTTAAAGGTTTCCACATAGGGTGTTTGCCTTTTGGCCACAGCAAAAATTCTGCTAACAATTTTGTTTCTAATGATGTTG
>NZ_RXOM01000020.1 GCF_008692195.1 Salegentibacter sp. R32 | reverse complement strand
GTTGTAAAACATTTCGAAACAAAAATTATGAAAAAAATTCTACTTCTGAATTTTCTATTTTTAAGCTTTATCGGATTTGCTCAAGAATTTGAAGTTACACCAAACGGATTAAGGGACAAATCAAATTTGGAAAATGAATATTTAGTAATCAAAACACCAAATAAATCAGCAACGGAACTTTATGAAAATGCGATAAAATATATCAATGAAAAATATAAAAATCCTGAGAAAGTAATAAAAGGAAAGACAGAAAACGAATATCTACGATTTGAAACTTACGTTGGACAATTTACAAAAGTTAATAATAGCGGAGTTAAACTTGATATAAGTGCAACATACACAACTGAATTAAGATTTAAAGACGGAAAAGTTAGATATGAAATCACTCAATTGGATATGACTGCCGACAATGGTGGACGAAATGTTTATTGGAAAGGAAGTATTTGGAAAGGTTATCCGATATTTAACAAAAAGGACGAATTGAGACTTGAAGAAACTAAAACGGATTTAGAAAATTA
>NZ_RXOM01000019.1 GCF_008692195.1 Salegentibacter sp. R32 | reverse complement strand
ACTAAACCACTCTGCACTAAAAGTGCAGAGGTTCATTAATACTGGGGACTAAAAGTCCCCTTTACTATTCCAATATAAAATTGGAATTATCACTCGAATCACGCCGGTGATGTTCCAAGTATTCATTGACCATTTTATCGGTAATATTACCAGTACTCCAGACTCCATAACCACTTGCCCAAAAATGTTGTCCCCAATAACGCTCCTTCAATTTTGGAAATTCTTGTTGAAGTTTCCTTGATGTACGACCTTTAAGTTTTTTTAATATGCTACTTACATTCAATTTTGGAGTATATTCGATGTGCATATGAACGTGATCCGAACTAACTACTCCTTTAAGTATTTCTATACCTTCAGCTTCACATATTTGGATTAAAAGTTCACGACAACGAGTTTGAACATCTCCTCGGAGTACCTTGTAACGATATTTTGTAACCCAAACAATATGACACGTTAAATAACTAACCGTATGAGAGCCTTTTCTTTGATAACTCATAATACGAAAATATAGATTTTTTCGCA
>NZ_RXOM01000021.1 GCF_008692195.1 Salegentibacter sp. R32 | reverse complement strand
AAGACTAAAACGAACTTTTAAGGTATTAATACAAAAGCAAACAAAAATTAATGCAAATTTTGGCTTTACCCCTAATTTCAATTATTTTTAAAAACAAATTAGGTAGTTTTGGGACAGACTGCCGTTGTAGCACATTTGATAAAATGACGAAGAATGCTTTTATAATAATACTTTTGACCATTTCTCTTTATGCTTGTAAAACGGACAAAAAAGAAATAAAATCGGATATGAAAAAAAATCTGACTGAAAAAAACGGATATAAGCTAATTTCATTTGACTCAAAATCAATAGACGAAAATGGAATAATTACCGACCTAATTTTTATTCTTGAGAAAATAAATAAAGAGAAATTAATTAATAAAAATCAACTCTTATTTTATATTGACGCAACTAATGGGAATATTTTCATATCAGGTTATCATCACGAAACTCAAGAAGTATTTGATAATAATGGAATCGGAATTGAATTTTATGAATATTGGAATATAGCCGATAATGCTGTGGAGTTCGACGAAACAATAATTAATTCAATAAAAAAATCATTTAATTCTGATATCGGAAAAAAAATAAAAGAAAACTTCCAAGTCTATTTTCAAACCGAAATTGATGATGCTGAAAGAATATAAAAAACGTGCTACAACAAAGAACTGAGGTAAAAAGCAACTCTTTTCTTCCTTAATTTTAGAGCATATTTATCCTGTACTAAAACCTCTATTTCTTTAATCTTAGTACTTCATATCTTTATTAATTTTAATACTACTTCGTCGCTAAAACTGATACGTAATTTGCATCATAGGCCAAACCCGACTTGGCAATCGAAAAGGCCTGTTTCAGCAATTTATTACATACCGCGATCAAAGCTAATTTCTTACTCTTTCCTTTGGCTACTAAACGATCATAGAGCTTTTTACAAGCCAGATTGTATTTGCAAGCATTAAAAGAACACAAGAACAAGAGATTACGTAACTTCTTATTACCTACCTTACTTATACGACCACGACTACGGATACTACTACCCGATTCACGTAGCGTTGGGGTTATACCCACATAACTACAAAGTTGAGAGGAGGTTTCAAATTTGGTAAAACCATCGGTGACGATTATTAAAAATAAAGCCGTCTTGGTACCGATTCCCGGTATACTCGTCAATAAGCTTAATTGATGTTGTTGATCTTGCTTGACCAAGCTCAACAAACGTGCCTCCAAGGAAGATATCTCTTTATCTAAATGAGATAAACTCCGTTTTAAAGAACGATAAGCAAAATTTGAAGGAATTCCCAAAACTTCCTCTCCCTGTAATTTATTCTTTAGTGCCGTGCGATGCTTGATATAATTATCTAGTAAACGAAAAAGTTGATAGCACTCTGATTGCACTTCACTTAATGCATTATACAAGGTCAATTCTGTATATTGACCATATTCACAGATCGCTTTGGCATCACTCTTGTCTGTCTTTACCTTTGCTAATTTCATTTGAATGAAACGCTTCACTGATAAAGGATTGACTACTGCTACGCTCACACCTTGATTGTAAAGAAACTGTGCAAATCGATAATGATAATAGCCTGTAGCCTCCATCAATACTAAGCTATCCTTAGGTATATAACCTAAAAAAGAGACAAAACCGGACTCATCATTGCTAAACTGGCGATGACCACTTTTACTTCCATAAACATCAAAGACTGATTTACTGGTATCGATTCCAAAAGTTTCTTTATATTTACCCATAACACTGATTTTTGGAAAGAACATATATTACGCTGATCACAACAACTTGAAATCGAGGTCTAACCTCACAGAACTGAACGTGATTGACGCAATTAAAGAGAGAGGATTATCAATGTTGCCGAAGTCTAACGCTTCACCGTATAACAGAACCTTAATTCCCTCTTTGTTCTTTCTGATTAATTACTATTTATTTTAAAATGCAAACTTAAGATGTATAAAAATAATAGCGGTTTAGTTACTAAAGCCAAAGTCTAGCGTATATTGCACCAAATTGAAACAAAGTCATTCATTTTCAATTGATTATACGATTCTACATTTTCTTTAATATCATCTAATATCAATTGATTTCAACATTTGTTGTACCTATGTTGTACCTGAAAAGAACAATAATTTCGTATCTTTATGGTGTACTTAGGTAAAGGAATACATTCAAAATGGAATGTTGTACCTATGTTGTACCTGATTTGACTTTCGTACTCAAAACAGGTCAATTATGTCATCAAACGCAAAGATAGTTCTACGTAAAAAACCAAACAGTAAAGGGCTTTACCCATTAGCTGTTCGAATTACAAAAAATCGTCGTTCAACATATCAATATATAGGTCATTATATTGACATAGAGGATTGGGACGAAAAAAATATTCGAGTAAGAAAGTCTAATTCAAATGCTGATAGTTTAAACAAGTTGCTATCACAGGAACTCTCGAACGCCAATAAAGCACTTATTGACTTACAATCCGAGCATAAAGATGCATCTGCCAACCAAATCAAAAAAGAGATATATGCCTCGGGAAACTCTGCTACCTTTTTTGAACTAGCACAAGAGCATCTGGACGAATTGGAAATCGCCGAAAAATTAAACCGCTTATCTACGGATAGTGCTTTGGTTAGCTATATCATAAAGTTTAATAAATCAAAACAGTTGGCTTTTCAGGAAATTAACGAACGCTTCCTAAAAAAGCTGATGATATATTTGAAAGCCAAACACGAACTTTCAGAAACATCAGTAATGAACATCTTAGTCCTCATTAGGTTGTTGTTCAACAGAGCTATTAAGCTCAAAATAGTTAGTAGGGAATTATATCCTTTTGGTGGTGACAAGATTAAAATTAAGTTTCCAGAAACAAGCAAAGTCGGGTTGAATATTATTGAAGTAAGAGCCATAGAAGCTCTTGAGAATTTAACTTTGAGTGAAATACACACTCGAAATGTCTGGCTCTTTAGTTTTAATTTTGCCGGAATGCGAGTTACCGATGTATTGTGGACAAAGTGGTCTGACATATACGACAAAAGGTTGCATTATAGAATGAACAAAAACTCAAAATTACTATCATTAAAAATTCCAGATAAGGTTTTCAAAATTTTAGATTATTACAAAGAAGACAAAAGATATGCAACCGATTTTGTTTTTCCCGAATTGAAAAAAGCGAATCTCGATGATGCAAAAGATGTCTATAACAAGAGAAAGACAGCTACCAAGAAATTTAATGACAACTTAAAATCTATAGCTAAAAAGGCGAAAATTGATAAGAAAATTACAATGCATATTGCGAGGCATACCTTTGGCAATATTGCTGGTGATACCATCCATCCCTTTATGCTGCAAAAATTGTATCGTCATAGCGATTTAAAAACCACATTGAACTATCAAGCTAATTTTATTCACAAAGAAGCAGATGATGCTTTGGATAGTGTGGTAAATTTTTGAACTATTATCAGCCATCTGCAAATATTTTAAAGTCATATTTCAACATATTCAATTGCCATTCCCTTACCTTTACCAACATAATTTTATGTTTATGGTGTTAAAGGTTAAATGGACTGAATTTAAAAGTAGTCTTGAAAATTTTCAGTCCGAAGGAAATGCGCTTATTAAAAAATATAAAGCAGCAAGAACTGAGGATTTATTAAATGAATTGAAAGAGGAAAAACAATCGTGGGAAAGCGATGTAATCAGTTATGTAAAGGCTTCTTTTGACCCTGAACACACCAATTTTGCATACGAGTTTAAGGCTCAGCAAGGATATAATTTCGGAATGAAATTAGGTATCGACCAAAGAGTCAAAAACACTATTCAAACCATTAAAGATGAAATTAATGGGCTTGATTACTATTTAAAAATATTATTCATTTCAGATGCTATTGTGCGAGCTGATGACATTGATTTAGAAGAGCATAAAAACCTTGATACCGAAGGCATTCTTGATCTTATACTTTCTAAACTATATGAACTGTATAATGATGGGAAATACTATTCTATTAAGTGGATTCTTGAAGGTAACGGCCTAAAGTTAGGTGGGCGTAGCGAAGATTGGGACTATGGTAGAATGCTTGAAGAACGAGGCCTTATTGAGACTATGAATGGTCGTGAGGTAAATGCCAAACTAAAACTTGAGGGAAAGTATGCCATTGAACAAGCCAGAAAATCCCAAGTGCCCGACTACTCAAAAATTAGCGATTCTGATGAAGAATTAAAAACACTTCTCAAAGAGGTACTTGCCGAAGTTAAAAGATCAGAATATGGTCAGCAAATCATCTTCGATGAGTTTGATGAGCTGCGCAAAGACATTCCGCATCTTAGCAAAAAATCGTTTGGTCAGTTATTAAAATCAAAACTTGGCGATTTGGTCGCAGCCAAAGCCTTTGACAAAGCTATCGCCAGCGACATATTCAAACAATTTACTAACCAAATATTTCCATTTTAACGTATGAGAATATGGGCAGGTATTAAAAATAGAATAGTTCAATTCTTCCGAAAAGAACCACCACCAGAATATGAGGTGACAGAATATGTGTTTTCGGATAGACAACCTCTTGATGGTTCTTCGACCATTTCATTTTTCGTAAACAATCCCAAGCCAGATGTAAGTGTTACCAGAACTTTTGATAGCGAAGACCAAGCCGTTAATTGGCTTATGGAAAATCGAGATTTCAAAAAGATGTTATTTAGTAATGTATTTCCATCCGCAAATTCGGTGAAATACCAATGTGGCGTTAAAGAACCTATCACAATCCCAAACAAAATGCCAGGGGATATTGACATTCTTCTGTATGAACAAGGAAAGGAACAAAATGCGGTTGGAATAGAATGTAAAATAGTAAAAACCGAATCGCTTGAAAATCAACCACCAAAAATAAACAAGATTACAAGCGTTCAAAAAAAGGGAACTATTCAGGCAAATGGATATACCGAAATTGGATTCAACAGGGTTTATCTGCTAATCATACTATTGGATGATGGCCGGCATTACAAAAACCCCAATGTTATGTTCAGAACTACACCTTTTAAATGGTTGAAAGAATTGTATGGTTTTGACTGGCAAACCCGAATGAGTGATGATATTGGAATTATTTACGTTCACATAAATCAATTTACTACTAACCATATAAATCAGACCAAAGGATTGGGATTGCGTGTAGAACGTGAAGCAATACCAATTTTACAACCTGAAGAACTAACTGATAAAATCAAAAAACTGGATTCATAGGATAATTTGAAACGTAAAGGAACTTGCAAGATATGCGGAAATCATAGTAAACTAACGTTTGAGCACGTTACACGAGAGTGTAAACTGAACTCTCTATAGTTTGCCTGATTCATTTTCTCAAGTGCTCGGTTCTTGCCTAAAACATTCCACCAACATCCCATAAAGTTCTGGATGTTTTCTTTTTAGTAAATCCGCTCGTTCAAAAAAATACTCTGAAGCAACCGCAAAGAATTCAGCTTGATTTGTTCCACCATATTTACGAATATCTGAATGGTTATCGTTAATCGCTTCCATTTCTTTATGGATTAAGTTTAACCAAGGTATGGCATATTGATGTTCCATTAGCCGCTCTGACACACCGTCTGTTCTATCGTCCAACTTATCTATAAGGTGCACAAATTCGTGTATGCCAGTATTGCTTTTATCGGTTGTATTTTTAAAGCCGTGGTACAATGCTTTCTTGGAAAGTATCATCTGTTTCTCGAACCTTCCATTTCCAACTATTCCACCAATATTCCGTGAGTTATCCTTACTGCTAAATTGCATATCCTCATTAAAATTATCAGGATATAAAAGGATGCCACTTAAATTTGTGTAGTGCCATTCCTTGAAGCCAAAAACTGGAATGACGGCACTTGCTGCAATTAAAACCTTATCCAACTCTTCCAGTTCAAACTGCACAGCATCGATATAGACCTCACTTAAAAATAGCATCATTTTTTGCTGAAAAATTAGCTGTGCGTCTTTTGATAGATTTCTATAAAACAGCACATTATCCGTCAATAATTTATGCCAATGTTCTGGAAATGGTTTTACACTATGACGTTTTGCTTTTCTATAAAAATGAACAGCAAAAAGAACAATCACAACCGAAATAAAAATATAAGCCATATTAAAAACGTATTAATCTACAGGTTCGGCCTTAAATCCCACTTTTTGCAAAGTCGCCTTTACATCTTCTTCGGTTACACCATCGCTTTCAATGGTTAAGATTTTATTAGGATTGGCGGTATCTACTTCCCAACTTTCTACACCTTCTTGTTTGTTTAAAAAAGGGGTTACTTTTGATACACACCCACCACAATTGATATTTGTTTTAAATTTTAAAGTTTTCATAGTATTGAATTTATTAATTATTAAAGTTTTACTCGTTTAAGTCTTAAGCTGTTTGCTACTACAGATACACTACTGAATGCCATTGCTGCACCTGCAATCATCGGATCCAACAAAAACCCATTTACGGGATACAAAACTCCCGCTGCAATTGGAATACCGATGATGTTGTAAATGAATGCCCAGAATAAGTTCTGACGTATGCCCAACACGGTTCTTTTTGATAGTTCCAATGCTTTTGGGATAGATTGTAAATCTGATGTTATCAAGGTCATTTTTGCTACATCCATTGCGATATCCGAACCTTTGCCCATAGCAATACTCACATTGGCTTGCGCCAGGGCGTGCGAATCGTTGATACCATCGCCCACCATTGCTACTATCTTTCCGTCCGCCTGTAATTTTTCGACAAAAGCCGCTTTGTCCGAAGGCATCACTTCTCCTTGGTAATTTGTTATTCCTACTTGTTTTGCGACAGCAGATGCGGTTTTATTGTTATCTCCAGTAAGCATATAGACCTCAATGCCTCGTTCTTGAAGTGTTGCTGTGGCCATTTTTGAAGTTTCCTTAATCTTGTCTGCAATGGCGAGTATCGCCAGCACTTGTTTTTCATTGCCAAAGAAAATGACGGTTTTCGCTTGCTCTTCGAGACTTTCTGCTGTTTGCATCAAGGAAGCATCGATTTGAATATTTTTCTCAAGCATTAGTTTATGGTTTCCAACATAGTATGGTGAACCATTTTCTGTTTGAGCTTTCACACCTTTTCCTGTAATACTTTCAAAAGAAGCAATTTCAGCTTTTTCAATATTTTCATCTTTTAAGTGATTGACTACAGCTTCCGCCAAAGGGTGTTCTGATTGTGCTTCAATAGCTAGAAGAACTTTTTTGTATTCGTTGATATCTTCGAGTTTATCCTTCCAAAATATATCAGTTACTAAAGGTTTTCCTTCTGTAATTGTACCTGTTTTATCAAGAATGACAGCATTCACTTTATGACCGAGTTCTAAACTTTCGGCATCCTTTATAAGGATATTATTTTCTGCGCCTTTACCAATTCCCACCATAATGGCGGTAGGTGTTGCCAATCCCAAAGCACAAGGACAGGCGATTACCAATACTGCTACAGAGGTCAATAAGGCTTGTGAAAAGGCATTATCGCCTCCTAAAGACATCCAGACAATGAAGGTTACAATGGAAATACCCAATACCACAGGAACGAAAATACCGGCAATCTTATCGACCAGTTTTTGAACGGGTGCCTTACTCCCTTGCGCTTGCTGAACCATTTTAATGATTTGGGAAAGCAGGGTTTCTCCACCTACTTTTTCAGCGGTAAATTGAAAACTTCCTTTTTGATTAACGGTACCAGCGAATACCTTTTCCCCTTGGGATTTCTGAACTGGAACGGGTTCACCAGTAATCATACTTTCATCTACATATGAGCTTCCCTTGGAAACTTCGCCATCCACGGGAATCTTTTCTCCGGGACGCACCAAAATGGTCTGACCTACTTGAACAGACGAAATAGGAATTTCCTTTTCTTCACCATTCTCAATAATTTTCAACGTTTTAGGCTGTAGTCCCATTAATTTTTTAATGGCTGAAGATGTATTTGACTTTGCCTTTTCCTCCAATAGTTTCCCCAAGGAAATAAAGGTTATAATTACCGTTGCCGCCTCATAATAAACGTGAGGCTCGATACCACGATTCAACCAAAATTCAGGAAAAAAAGTGTTGAACACACTAAACAGAAAAGCGATTCCTGTACTCAAGGCTACAAGCGTATCCATATTTGATTTACCGTGTTTGGCTTGCTTGAAAGCATTGATGAAAAAGCTACGACCGAACCAAAAAAGAATTGGAAAAGTCAACACCAAAGAAATCCACTTACCTGGTTCCCATTGCATAAAAAACATTCCTAATACAAAAATGGGAAGGGTAAGTATGGCCGACCAGATAGTACGGTTTTTTATGTCCTGATAATGCTTTTGCTGAAGTTCTTGCTGTACTTCCGAAGGGTCTTCGGCATCAATTATAATATCGTAACCGACCTCACGAAGCGCGTTTTGAAGTTGATTTGGACTCAACTCCTTGTCATATTCCACAAGAACGGAACTATTGGCAAAATTAACACTTGCATCAAACACACCTTCCGTGTGTTTTAATACAGATTCAACACTTGCTGCACAAGAGGCACAAGTCATTCCCGTAACAGGGAATGATTCCTTTATTCCTTTTTTAGTATTCTTTTCTTTGGTTTCAAATATGTTGATTGTCTCCATAAATCCGTTCTTATTTGTATGTTACAAATTTCAGGATTAAAAGACTGTAATGTGTTACGTTATATGCTGAATGATTTGTAGAATTTACTCTTCACGAATTATTACTACCAATTGGATAAGTCGTTTTTAATTTATCTTTTATCACCGCAATGGATACGTGTCTATCAGTCTCTACTATTTGTAATCAAATACCCTTTTGATTGAATGACCTTTTTTATCTCATCGACATTCGTTTTAGTGGTATCAAATTCTATAATTGAAGTCCCTTCTTCAAAAGACGTAGATACATTTGTAACCCCGTCAATTTTGTTTACCGAATGGTTGATGTTTTCTTCACAACCCGAGCATACCATCCCTTCAATATTCAACTTTACAGTTTGAATATCGGTATTGTTTGTTGCAACAATTCCTACTTTCTCCGTTGAATGAAATATTTGTGGATAATAAGAAACCAATGTCATTACAACAACAAACACTGTAACCAACCACAAATAGAATTTCGACTTAAAAAATGATGGCTTAGCCATATCACAGTTACCACAATCGTCCACCTTCTTTTTTTTATAAACCTGATAAAAGGCCAGTCCCAATGACAAAAATGCTATAACCAACAGATAAGGTTTCAAGGCAATAAGCCAAGAAAAATAGACAGAACTTCCACTAATACCAGCTACACTTGTAAGTAGCAAAGGACCCCAGCAGCATAGTTTAAGGGAAACTGCTGAAAATACAGCAGTCCCCATAGATGTTTTTTTGTTCCATTTAGTAATTGCCATACCTAACAACTTCCTATTCCCGCGTTTACCAAATCCTCTTTTGTGATTTCGATGTTGGTGCAGCAATTCAGTAGTTTTCCGTCCACAGCAATGGCGGGAACTCTTGTAACCCCATATTCCTTCATTTTTGAAACACAGATTTTACTTTCGCATTGCTCGGACAGATTATGAAGTGTGATTTCGCAGTCCTTTCCTGCTGTCTCTTTTACTAATTGCACCACAGGCTCGCATACCGGGCAACCTGCTGTAAAAATCTCGATTTGTCGTTTCATCTTATTTAAGTTTAAATTAATAATGGAACAAAGATGAGAACGTGAGGTAGGGGGTCACCAAACTTTTTTTAACCTTTTTTTTCGTTGTAGTTTTTTAATCTGGTTTCAATAGTTTGGATTTCTTTTAAGCGATTGGTCAAATCGGATAATTCCAAATTGGGGAATTCACTTTTTAAATATTCAATTTTATCTTCATTGCCACAATTTCCTGGGCAAGAGTCCACGGCCTTTACAATTCCAATAGCAAGTGCTTTTCGATAGACTTCATCCAGCAGTAAGTAATGTGCTTTTTGAATCCCCTTATCAATGGATCTGAACTGTATGTTTATTTGTTCGGGGTCCTTTCCTTCATCAAGCATTTTAACAATGCCGTTTATTTGACCACTCAAAGTTTTTAATCTGGATTTAATATCCAAGATTAAATCAGTAGGTAATTTGTACTGTTCTCCTTTCATAACTCAAACTTAACTCGCGCAGCAACTTAATTTGGAAACATCTTTCCCAAAGGTAATCGCTGCCAGTTTAACAGATTCTCCTAAAGTTAAATATGGATAAAAGCTTTCTGCTAAATCTTTTACAGTGATTCCAAATTTAATAGCCATACTCAATTGTTGTATCAGTTCACCACCTTCAAGTGCAACTACTCTTGCGCCTATTAATTTATCGGTTTCAGTGTTGCGTATCAGTTTTATGAACCCTCTGGTATCTTGAGCTGCCAAGGCTCTTGGAACGTGAATTAAATCAAGTTTACTGACTTCAAAAGGAATTTCCTTTTTTTCTGCTTCAATTTCATCTATACCTGCTCCTGCGATTTGAGGGTCTGTAAATACTACCCAAGGTAATGATGAATAATCAATACTTGTTTTTGTTGATGAAAACGCATTGTTCACTGCTGTACTACCTTCGGTTGCTGCTGTATAAACAAATGCCGGTGTAATGGTGACGTCGCCTGCTGCATAAATATTGGAAATATTGGTTTCCATCTTTTCATTTACAATAATATGGCCGCTTTCTGTTAACTTTAGGCCAATATTCTCAAGCCCTAAATTAGAGGTGTTAGGCTTCGTCCCTGTAGCCACCACAATATGTCCTTTTTCAACAATTTGAGTTGTGGAACCATCAGGACAATTACAATGAATAATTGTATCGTTACCTTTCTTTTCAAATTTAAAAGCTCTAAAGTTTGGAAGGATTTCAATTCCTTCACTATTCATTTGTTCTACCAAAACATCTGTAATATCTTTTGTTTGACTGCGTAATGGCCTGTCGGTAAATTCAATGATACGTACTTTTACACCCAATCTGTTGTAAGCCATCGCAATTTCCAAACCAATATAACCAGCTCCCATAATGGTCAAACTTTCAGGTTTTTCCTCTAAATCGAACAAGGTCACATTGGTTAAATAACCAACCTCATTCAGTCCTTCAATATTTGGAATATTGGTAGTTGCTCCTGTTGCCATTAGAATGTTGGTTGCTGTGTAGGTGTCTTTTCCATCCACAAGGATTGTTTTATTATCAACAAGTTCAGCCCAACCTGTACGCATTATCAGGTTTTCAAAATCACTTACCACATCCATATATTTTTGTTGCTGAAGTGAAGCAACCAATGCTTTTTTATCTTTTATGATTTGTGTAAAATCAATGTCTGCTCCTCTAGGTTTTATACCCTTAAAATTGGAATGCGTAGCGAGACGTACCGTTTCGGCAGCCCGAATAAGGTTTTTAGACGGTACACAACCCACATTTACGCAAGTGCCACCAAAATCTAATCCTGCATTTACCATAAGTGTTGTGAGCCCTAAACCTTCAGCTTTAATGGCTGCTGAAAATGCAGCTGAACCACCACCAATAATTATTAAATCGAATTTATTTTGGCCTTTGGAATTTACAGCGGAAACCTCTTCCTCGTCGACATTATTTACAACCGAATAATCACCAACGCTGTTTATAGCATCTATTACATTTGCCTTACTCATCTTATCAGCATCAAAATTAAATTCGCCTTTTCCGGTTTCGTGGTTAACTGTGGAACTTAAAACTCCTTCAGTTGCGTTCATATCCTTTTCGATATGTGTTGCACAACCTTCACAGGTCATACCCTCGATTTCCAATGTAATGGTTTCTCTATTTTGAGGCATTTTGATTTTCATTTTAGCTGTATTTTTCATTGAAATCGGTACTGTTTACTTATTAAAAATTAGACCTTCCCTTTAATTACTTCGGCCTTAAACCCTTTCTTTTCTATGATAAGTTTTAGGGCTTTGATACTTGTTTTTGAACCATCAAACTCAATAACAGCAATATCTCCAGGGTATTCAACCGAATGTTCCAAAACACCATCTACTTCCTTTAATGCATTATAAATAGCATTGGAACAACCAGCACAAGTAATGCCTGTAATTTTAAATTTCACCGTGATTGCATTATGTTTCTTTGAAGCTACTTCCACAACTTGATTTGTAACCTCCTTGCTTTGTGATTTGGCCTGAAAAGAAAACAGCATTAAAGCCAAAATAGGCACTATTGATAGTTTTTTCATAATGGGTAATTTTGCGTTTATTTATCTTTTATAACTTTGTATCCTGTTGAATTAATTGCCTTTTCAATAGCTACTTTAGAGGTTTTAGACTTATCAAACTCTACGATGGCATTTCCCTTTTCATACGAAGGTGTTACATTTATAATACCGTCCAATTCATTTACAGCGTGTTTTATGCTTTCTTCACACCCAGCACAAGTCATTCCTTGAACATTAAAGTTTACAGTTTGAATATTTGATTGGTTTACAATGACTACTTCTTTTTTATTATCTGGATAAAAAATGAATGAATAATATGGAAATGCCAGCATTATAATTGCAAATACAGTTACAATTCCTAAAAACTTTTTTGATTGTATAAATTTTGGTTTTCCTTCCTTACCGGCAGGCAGGTCGTCCGTATCGCATTCACAATCGATTTCTTTTTGAGGTTTTAGTTTTTGATACCAAGCAAAGCCGAGCACTAAAATTGTTAGCCCGATTAGATAAGGTCTAAAAGGCTCAAGCCAAGAAAATGTTGAGGCAATTCCACTTGTTCCAGCGATTAAAGCCAAAACGGGTGTAATACAACATAATGAAGCTGTAATAGCAGCAAGTAAACCTGCACCAATTAATTTGTTCTCACGTTTCATATCGTTTCTAAAACTTTGTTTTTATCGAGTATTTCAAAAAACGGATTTAATAATGTTGAATATTCAGGGGTTAGTGAGTAAAAAATCGTTTGAGCATCTCTTTCGGTTTCCAATAAATTTCTGTCCTTCATTTTTCTCAAATGTTGAGAGATAGCAGAAATATTCATTTCGAGAATATCACTTAAGTCGCAAACGCAAAGTCGTTTCTCCTCAAAGAGTAGGTAAAGAATTTTTAGCCGAACATTATTTCCGACTAAAGAAAGTCCATTTGCCAAATAGTCAAACGATTCATTTAATTCTGAAACTGTCTTTTTACAACGGTTTATCTGTTCAATATCTGCCTGTTGTCTTATGCAAGAATTATTTTTCATAAGGCAAAGTTACAATTATTTCTTATTTAAGCAAATACTTAAATACAAAAAAGAATGATATGTAAATTTTGATCATTATGTTCCTTTTGTTTTGATTTGTGTTTTGCAAAAACTAAAACTACCGAATTGTACATCTGTTCTTTTAGCTTGTAGGTGAAGGTATTGCTGGCTTTACAGTTAATTGTCTTTTAAAACTACAAAACAGAAAATTCTGTATGGTGTTGAATGGTGTTGTGTGGTCCTCTGATACACAGCGAATTTTGTCAAATCCTTTTTTTAATTCCGATGTTAATTCCTCTTCATTGTATTGTTTTATTTCAAGTCCGCTACATTTTTTTGGTCCGTTTTGTGAAAAGGTTCCTATTATTAAATAACCTCTTACAAATTTTGTCGCTATGTTAGTATATTTTTTAATCTGGTCATCTGTTGTAAGAAAATGAAAAGTTGCTCTGTCGTGCCAAACATCGAAAGATGTATCTGGTTCAAATTCGGCAATGTCGCTTACAATCCAATTTACTTTACTTGCCTTTTCTCCCAGTCTTTTTTTAGCTTTCGCAATTGCTTTTTCTGAAATATCAAGTACAGTAATGTTATTATACCCTTCCTTGAGTAAATAGTCAACAAGTTTACTGTCGCCACCACCAATGTCTATAATTTTTGCCTTTTTATTTAGTTTGAACGAACGTATAAACTTCAGTGAAGTTTTTGGTATTTCTTGCGTCCAACTTACCTGGTCTGGATTTTTAGTTTGGTAAACTGTATCCCAATGTTTCTTTCTGTCTAATTTCATTTTGATATCTCAATTCAGTTTATTAGTAACTCGTTATATTATCCATAGATTTAAAATATCCCACTTATAATGGTAAAAACCCTTAAATCTCATCCAAAGGTTTACGGTTCTTATTAGTGCTTTTTTTAAATTCCGAAGGTGTCATTCCTGTTAGCTTTTTAAACTGATTGCTTAAATAAGCAACACTACTGTAATTCATTTTAAAGGCTATTTCACTCAAGGTTAATTCATCATAAACAATAAGTTCTTTTACTCGTTCAATTTTTTGGTTGATGATATATTGCTCAAACGTGATGCTTTCTACTGACGAGAATAGGGAACTTAAATATTTGTAATCCAAGTTAAGTTCGCCAGTAACAATATCTGCCCATTTTAATTCGGTCTTTTCATTGGAATAATGTATTTTCTCAATTACCAAATTTTTCATTTGCTCGATAAGCAGACTTTTACGGTCGTCAATCAAACTAAATCCTGCATTTTGTAGCTTTTTTTGCAAAGATTTTTTTTCGAATTCATTGAGCATCGAAACCAATTCTACTTCTCCTAACTTGACAGCTTTGTAATCAATGTTCAATCCTACCAAAATTTGGGAAACTGCGGATATACATCTCGGACAGACCATATTTTTAATGTGGATGGTATTATTCATAGGTTGAAAAAATGCCTAATAAAATCTAAATTTAGATATATGATTAGTATTACAGCAGCAATAAATAATCCTATCATCGCTGAAATTCCGATAACCTTATCTTTTTTTGTAATCGGATTTTTCTGTTTATATGTATTTTTCTTGTTTTTTCTTCTATTTCTTCTACTTTCACTCATCATCTTTCTCCTCTTTAAAATATTAAAGGCTGAAGAATCCGCTTTTACCAATTAACTCTAACCCTGATTATTTTAACGTATCTCTAACCTCACCACAGGTTAACATTGCTTCGCCATAATATGGGTTACGGACTTCTTCCTCTAAACTTATCCAGTACGCTCCCTTATTATTGTCTGCCATTGGACAAAACTGGATATAAACATTTTCATTGACCCCAAAGAGCTGTACACTACTTATCATATGCGCAGACAAATGCTTAAAATGCCCTCTTTGTTTTGAAATATCCGTATTACTTGAAATAGCATTTGCCGAAGTATTTAATTCCTTCTGAATGGTCATCCAATGGTTATGTGCTTTTTCATCAGACAACAACTTCATATCTACATTTTTCAGGGATTGTATTATTTGTTTTCCTGCTTGCTGTGCACTTTTGGCATCATCATTAACCAAAGCATCTTTCAAAAGAATATAATCCTCAAACACCTGTTTTAACTGGCCTTGAAATTTGTTTGAAACAGCTATCCTTTCTTTCATTTCTGAATGGTCAGTATTCCCCTTACTATCATCAGAATTGTTTCCTTGCATACCTAAATGCCCTTCGTGACCGGTCATTGTTTTGCCACCAGCAGTGTTCATCATAGATTTTTTGCCTTGTAATTGTGCAGCAGCATCTACTGTAAACGTGCCATTAGTTACCACTTCATCACCATTTTGAAGACCTTCAATTATGGTATAGGTGTCTCCATTGGCATTACCGAGTAAGACCTCTCTCATTTCAAAAACAGCTTCGTTAGGATTAGTTTTAATATAAACTACAGAACGTTCACCAGTCCACATCACAGCTGTAGCAGGAACTGTTATTTTACTTGAAGTGCTTTCTTGAGCACCTTCAATTTTACCTTCGACAAACATACCTGGTTTAAATAGGTCGTTCTTATTATTAAGTACTGCTCTAACTACGACGGTACGTGTAGAAGAATTTAATAAAGGGTCAATAAATGAAACTTTTGCATCAAATACTTCATTGCGATACGCATTGGTAGTCACTTTAATGGTTTGACCAACTTTCAAGGAAGCAATCTGATTCTCATAGGCATCTAATTCTGCCCAAACCGTATTGAGGTTGGCTATTTTATATAAGGGCTGTCCTTGTTTTACATAGTCACCTTCTTCTACCATTTTATGGGTCACTGTTCCTGAAACTGTAGCAAAAACCGGAAAATATTCTTGCACTTTTCCAGCAGCTTCTATGGCATTAATTTGCTTTTCTGAAAGTTTCCATAATTTAAGCTTGTTTTTTACAGCCTTATATAATTCTGGTTGCGACTCTTTTAAGGATGATGCGGTAAGCAATTCTTGCTGTGCTGCAACCAAGTCTGGCGAATATATCGTAGCCAAGCGCTGGCCTGCGCCTACACGTTCTCCAGTAGAATTAACATATAATTGTTCTATTCTACCTCCAAAATAGGTTACCTGTACAGCATTAGATTCTTCATTGGCTTTTATCTTTCCAGATAATTTTAGGATATTATTTCCAATCTCTCCCTGACCAACAATGGATGTTTGAATATTGGCCAATGCCATTGCATTATCTGTCATTTTAAACTGGTCTGCCATAAGACCATCTGCTCCTGCTTCAGCAGGTATTAAATCCATTCCGCAAATAGGACAATCTCCAGGTTCCGGTTGCATAATCTGTGGGTGCATAGAGCAGGTCCACATTTGATTAGTAGCAATTTCTTCTGAATGTTCGTGATTGTCTTTAGCACTATTTGTTGCCTTATCAGTAGAATCTCCACCGAACAGTAGAAAGCCACCTAGAAGGCCAACAATCAAGGCAATACCTATATAAATGATGTTTTTTTTCATTGTCTTTGTTTTTATTTGTTATTTTCTAATCGTTTAATCATTGCTTTCATTTCTGCAATTTCCTTTTCTTGTGCTTTAATTATATCATCTGCTAATTTCTTCACTTCCGGGTCTTGTATATCCGCTCGCTTACTGGTTAAAATGGCGATAGAGTGATGCGGAATCATAGCTTTCATATAGAGCACATCGCCAATAATTGGGGCCTGTGCCCTCACAAGGCCTAACGCGCCACCAAATAGAACAATACTTCCAAGAACAATTGCTATATTTTTCTTTTTGTTTTGGTACATATTACGCATTGTTACAAACATAATAATGGCCATAGCGGCAATACCCAAACAGCTCATATAAAATCGGGTAAGACTAAAATAGACGTGGTCAATTTCATAAGAGTTTAAGTACATTGTAACGTACATTGCTATGAAGGATGCCACGAGCATACCTACAAATTTTGTGTAGTTGTTTTTCTTTGAATTTTGATTTGAATTTTCCATTTTATGTTGGTTTTAGTGTTACTTATTTTCGTTTCTTTTTAACCAATTTTCTAATTGTGGGCGACGATATGTACCAAAGTAAGAACCCACTTAATACTGTAATTAACCCTAACAATGAAAACGCCCGCAGGATTATGGTATTAAAGTTGTCCCTGCCTTGATAGTCCATAGTGTGGTTCATCCACAAAAAATCGAACCAGCGCCAGTTTCTATGACGAACGGTCTGAAATGCACCATTTTCTATGGCGACATAAGCCTTCAAGTTTTGTGGAGTTTTATATGAAATCTCATAGGCTGGTAATGGACGACCACGGTATTCGTGATGTGCATCTACTTTCTCAATTCGTTTTATACCCCTTATTTCCAAATCGGGCAGCATATATCTATTGGCTACCTGTTTTGCTTCAGCTTTAGTAATACCTTTTTTTACATTACCCGTTTTAGCACTAAATAAATTAGCTTCGTTAATCCAATAGTACGGCTCATTGGCTATTTCCAATAATTCCAAAGTTTGAATAGGTTTCTCACTGTTTAATTTTGCTGTTCCCAATAAATTGAAAAAAGCCGTCTGTTTTGGTGTTTCCTTTTTAAACTGGTCGCCGTGTATTTCATCAATATCCGTCCAGCTAAAATACATTCCGCTGACAGTCCACATCAAGAATTGAATGCCTAGGAATATACCCAAGTATCGGTGCGCTTTTCGAATCCATTTTGCTGTCTTTCTGTTGACCATACTTTCTATAATTTAATTCACAAAATATTTGACAATTATTCCACCTACCAACCAGACGTAACAGATATAGGCAACATACTTTAAAATCTTTTCAAGCAATGGGCTTTTAGGTGCCATCCCGCTCATCGTACTTTCAACACCCTTATTTTTAAAGAACCCTAAATAGTTGTTTGTAAAACCCTGTGTTTTCAGATTTTTCTATTGTGTTCACTTTAGTCATTTTCAATTTATTTCCTTAACTAAATAATTGAAGCGCCAATGCACCACCAACTATTAAGATTAGTATGGTATATATTATGTAATTGAACCATTTTCTAATTACAGACTTTTCAGTTGTATTTTGACACCCGTCTTTGCAACACTCTTTCATTGTTATATCATCCTTTTTTATATGCAAAATCCTTTAAATAATACTTGAAAATGAGAGGCAACCTTTATTAACCAATAAACCAACCAAAATGTTTACCCCTCACAATCAAGTACTCTTCACTAAACTTCTCTTCATCATAAATTTTTAATTGTCTGACATAGGAAGAGAGATGTTATTATTTTAAGGGTTTAATCCCTCTCCCTTGTGCAGGCTGCTATTAACCAAATCAACTTTTCTTTTTCAAAAGTTCGTTGTGCCTGACTAGGGAAGGAACTAACACTAACCATCAACATTGTTTTCCTTCCCAGGACAGGACTTAAAAACTATTCAGATATCTTTATCATTTTACAACCTTCTCTGTTAACTAATAAACCAGAACATTGAAAATATTTTTTAAACAAAGGATTATCTATTGAATAGTCTTTTGAACTTTTCCGCATTTAAGCATTCTACTGCCGTAATATGGATTTTTCACTTCTTTGCTGGTACTCAACCACGCACTACCCTTATCATACATTGGGCAAAATTGCTCGTATAACGTGCTTTTTGTACCCGTAATAGCTACCATATCAGTAATATCCTTACTTAACGTTTTAAAGTGCTCGCGTTGGTGGTCTATGGCACTTTCAGAAATATGCTCGGCGTGCTCTACGGCATCTTCTATAATGTCTTCTAATTCTTCTTGATTTTCTTTTGAATAACTGTCCGTATCAAATGCTTTAAGAGTGGCTACCAATTTTGTTCCTGCTTGTGCTGCCTTTTTTGTATCGTCCGCAACTAAAGCATCTTTTAAATTAAAGTAATCACTTAAAATAGCTTCTGCTTTTGCGTCACTATTTTTATTCATCATTTTGCTATGGTCCATTTTCATATCTCCGTGATCGTGGTTCATTTTTTCTTTTTCCTGTGCATTGGTAAAAGAAACTGCTAACAATAGCATTGCTGCAATACTCATTTTTAAATTTTTCATTTTAATTACTTTTAAATTATTGTTTATAAACTATCTTTTAATTGTGTGATAAAATTGATTAACTCTTCTGCTTCAGCTTCTGTAAATGTTGCCTCACTATGTATCAAAGTGTAAGAATCCAAAGGCATTTCGCCATTTTCAATCTGCTTGATAATAGACCTTAACTTACTTGCTTTTCTTCGGCTGGATAATGAATCCCATTCGTTGAAATTAAGTTCAGCTTTTCCTTCTTTAATATGGTCTTCCAAAAACCAAGCAACAGGTTGAATCTTATTATACCAAGGGTATTGAGTATTATTGCTGTGGCAATCATAGCAGGATACCTGTAACTTTTTTTGAATAGTTTCTGGTACATTATTGACCAGCATAAAATCAGTTGACGGTACAGTATCACTTTGATTGCGTGTAGTCGGAATAAATTGAATTCCCACGAACGCTACCAGTAGTACTATTGCTATAATCTTTACAATTTTCATTTAGTTAATTTCACGTTGTACTTTGCCGCATTTTAACATTTGACTACCATAGTATGGATTGCGTACTTCCTCTTTAGTACTTAGCCAAGCTGTACCGCCATCATACATAGGGCAAAACTGCTCGTAAAGCTTCATCTCTGCTCCTGTTATAGCAACCATATCTATAACATCTTTACTTAAAACTTTAAAATGTTCGCGCTGGTGTGCTATATCACTTTCTGAAATGTGTTCTGCGTGTTCAACTGCATCCTCTACAATATCCTTTAATTCCGATTGCTGGGTATCGTTATATTGTGAGGCGTCAAAATTTCCTAAGGATGTTGCTAGGGTTGCCCCAAGTTCTTTGGCTTTGCCATTATCATCTCCCACCAAGGCATTCTTTAAGTTGAAATAGTCATTTAATACCGCTTGTGTATTACTATCTCCACCCATTGCCATTTCCCTCTTTTCGCCGTCGTGATGACCATCACTGTTATCGTGGTTCATTTCTGAATGGTCTCCATCCGTGCTATTTTGTTCTTTGCTGTTGTCTTTACAAGACATTACTGTTAAGGTTATGAATGCTATCGCAACTATACCTAATGTTGATTTTAATTTGCTCATTTTGTTTTAATTTAAGTTTGTGTTTATTAATTATTATTACTGCCTTTTTATAGTGTCTTATAATTTTTCAATGACGTTTTCCAACATTGCAGTTATTTCGCTGGCTACCTCATTCAATTTTTCATTTTTTACAGCTTGCATTGAAGCCATTGGGTTTACGGCCGCAACTTCAATGATACCTGCTTCGATTTCCTGTACTATGACATTGCAGGGCAACATCGTTCCAATTTTATCTTCTGCTTGCAAAGCTTTGTGAGCATAGGGAGGATTGCAAGCCCCTAGAATCCTATACTTTTTAAAGTCTATATCCAGTTTTTTCTTTAGTGTTTCTGTTACATCAATTTCTGTAAGGATTCCAAAACCTTCTTCCTTTAATCCTTGTGTCACTTTCTCTATGACCTCTTCGAAGGTTCCATTGATTGTTTTATTAAAATAATAGTTCATCTTTTTTTAATTTTTAGTTGTTTAAAATCTTGCTAATAGTCCACCACCCAATCCATATCGGTTATTGTAGTTAGCTTGGATTGAAAAATTGCGCGAAAGAATGTATGCAACCCCTACCAACCATTGTGTTTCGCTTTCAAATGATTTATTATTCTCTAAATCATTGACCCATCCAAAATCTGCTCTGTATTCGTATTCGCCTTCCAAAAAAATTCTTGGAAAAATCAATAATTCTCTGTCCAAACGTATTCTTGGGCGTAGCTGATGGTCCATACTCACATCTACATTAAATCTATAAGGCGTAAAATACTTTACACCAACCAATCCTACGGTATTAAATGTATCGTAAGAATCTGGTGTTGACGTTTCGGTATTTACTCCTGCATAAACACGTACCCAATCGTTCAGATACCTATTATAACTTATTTCGGCTTCAAGATTTTGGTCGTAATCGAACTCTGTTCTCAAACCAAATTCATTTCGGATATTGCTCGACGTTAAAAAGAGTTCATTAAAATTTGAACCTGCACGAGCCAATCCCCACGAATAATAATGGTCTGTCTCATCAATAAGTTTCTGAACTGGATAATCTTTCATTCTATCATCCCTTGGGGTATCGTAACTAAACACTCTTGCCATACCACCCATCATATGGTACAATATGTGGCAATGAAAAAACCAATCGCCATACTCTTCGTTATAAAATTCAATAATAACTTTCTGCATTGGTGGTACGTTCACGGTATGCTTTAATGGGGAACGTTCTCCTTTTTCATTAATGACCCTGAAGTAATGACCGTGCAAGTGCATTGGATGGTGCATCATAGTCAGGTTATTTAATGTAATTCTGGTTACCTCGCCTCCTTTTATATTTATCTTATCGGTTTCTGATAATGGAACCCCATTCATACTCCATACATAGCGATTCATATTACCTGTTAGGTTAAGCAACACTTCATTTACTGGTAAATCTGCCTTAAATTCAGTTTTTTCTTTTGCCTCTAAAAAATCATAGTTGAAGTATGTCTTTCGCTCCTCATAATCAAAAGAAGTAGAATCCTTCTGCATCATTGGCATATTGTGCATATGACCTTCCATTTTATTTGATGCTCCATTATGGCTCATTGACATCGAGTCTTTTTTCATTCCCATTGTATCATCCATCTTCATATCCATTTGGTCATTCATTTTGCCATCTTTCATCGACATCTTATCGTTCCCCATTTTCATCTCGCCGTCCTTCATATTCATCTTCATTCCGTACTTCTGCATTAAAACTTCGGGTGTATTCTTCTTCTTGTTTCCAACCATTGCAGGTGCTCCCATTTTCATATCCATTTTAGCCATTTGCTTCATCATCGCTACCTTATCAGGTCTATCAATTCTTTTGGCTGGGTAAAGAGTGCCATTACCTAACTGTATAGAGGTATGACCTGAACCATCTTGAGCGGTTGCGGTAATTTCAATAGTTCCTTCTGGAATAGTTACAATTACATCATACGTTTCGGCTATGCCAAAGAGAAATCTGCTTTTGGAAACGGGTTGCACGTCAACACCATCACTGGAAACCAACATTGGGTTACCTCCGCCAAAGTCCATCCAATAATAGGTAGAAGCCGATGCGTTAATGAAGCGAAGCCTTACTTTTTCGCCAGCCGTAAATTCTGGATACTCTGCCAGTTTTTTACCGTTGGACAAAAATGCGGGATAATAAATGTCTGCAATATCAGCCCCTTCCATACGGTCTCTCCAAAATTTAAGTTGAGCACCAAAGGCACCTTCTGAAATGACCCTACTTAATGGCACTGCTGTGCCTTTTTTAACTTGATACCACTCGTTACCTCTTTTAAGGTTTCGTAATACATTCATTGGTTTTTCATTGGTCCAATCTGATAATACCACGACTAAATCTTTATCATATTCCAAGGTTTTCTCTTTTGGATGAATGATAATAGACCCATAAACACCTTTTTGTTCTTGTAGCATTGTGTGGGAATGGTACCAATATGTTCCCGATTGGTTGATTGGAATCCTGTATTGGAAAGTTGTTCCTGGCTCAATCGGTGGGGTAGTTAAATATGGAACCCCGTCGTAAAAATTGGGAAGTATCAAACCGTGCCAATGCACTGAGGTTTCTTCATCCATTTTATTGGTTACGTTGATTATGGCAAGGTCTCCTTCGTCAAATTCTAGAACAGGTCCTGGAATACTACCATTGATGGTCATTGCTTTTGCGCTTACACCCCCAAGCGTCATTTTATTTTCTTCTATAGTAAGGTTATATTCCCTTATAGTGCGTCCTTCTTCCTTCCTATCCGAACCGTTTGTGCCTACTTGGGCAAAAGTGAATGAGGTAAATAGTAATAATGTGATTATGTTTATTGTTCTCATTTTTTATTGTGTTAAATAATTAATCAAAGCATATTGTATATAATAGCCTTTAATAGATTCTATAAGGTTTATTTGAAATTTTAATTGCAACTCTTGAACATCCAGTACATCGTTAAAATCAATAGTGCCTGTTTCATAATTCTTTATCAAGATTTCTTCAGCATCATTTGCTTGTTTTAGATTGTCCGATTGAATATTGAATTTTATTCTCGCATTTTCTCGGTTGTACTTTGCATCTGCTAATAGGGTTTCCAGTTTATTTAATCTATCTTCTTTTTGGGACTGTATCTGTAACTGCTTTAACTGATTCTGTTTTGTTACTGATTTGTATTTGTTGTTAAAAATTGGAATTGAGATAGACACCATTGGCATTATGATGTCCTTTCCGTTGTCGGTAAAATTCATATCAGGACGCTCAGAAACTGGTACATAATCTAGCCCAAAACCTATATTGGGCGAGCTCTGTTTTTGATTCAACAACTCTGATTGCTCAACAGATTCGTACAGCTTATCATATTTTAAAAGCTCTGGATTGAGTTTGAGGTTCTCATTAGAGACCAATGGTTCTTCATCAGGAATAGTCAACTCTTGTGGCACTTGGACTTCCAGTGTTTCGTCGCGATTCAATAAATTATTAAATACCGTTTGTTCTGCTAAGTAATCTTGTTCCAAGACTTCCTTTTGCTGCACCAGTTCGTTTTGCCGAATCTGTAACCGCAGCACATCAACAGCCGAGGCATTTCCAACTTCTACAGAGGTCAATGCCAAACGCTCATAGGTTTCCAACAACTGAATGTTTTCATCCAAAATAAGTTGTTTTGCCTTGATTGAATATAGTTTGTAATAGGATTGCGATACTGATAGTGCTAACCTTCGTTTCGCAATGACAATATCCACATATTGAGCATCTGCCATTGAACTCGCATAATTTTCTCTTGCGGTAATGGTGCCAAACCAAGGTAGCATTTGTGATACCGAAAAGCGTGCACGTTGTGCACCTGTTCTGGTTTCGGGTTCGCTCACAAAGTAGCCTACGCCAATCTCTGTATTTGGTAACCAATCTGCTTCATTTACCTTTTCTTCCGCTATGTTGTAGCGCAATTCAAAAGCTTGAATTTCTGGATTATTCTTTTCAGCTTCCTGAATATAGGATGCCAGTTGTTGTGCATCAGCTTTCGCGAAAGCAATAAAAACAAGTGCTATTACAATTATATATCTCATCTAATAGTTCTTTTCAATTGAAATTCTTTTGTCCAGCTAAACAAAACCGGTACTACAAATAAGGTCACAAGTGCTATGAGCATCCCTCCAAAAGATGGGATAGCCATAGGAATCATTATATCACTCCCTCTTCCTGTTGATGTTAATACGGGCAGTAAAGCGAGTATGGTAGTGGCGGTCGTCATCAAACAGGGACGAATTCGTTTCTCCCCTGCTTCGACTACAGATGCTCTGATCCCAGATTTATCTGTTGGTTTGTTTTTATCAAATGTTTGCGTGAGATAGGTCGCCATAACCACACCATCATCAGTTGCAATACCGAATAGGGCAATAAAACCAACCCAAACGGCAACACTTAAATTAATGGTGTGCATTTGAAAAAGGTCTCGTAAATTTTCTCCGAAAAAGCTGAAGTTTAAGAACCAATCTTGGCCGTAGAACCATATCATTAAAAAACCTCCCGCAAAGGCGACAGCAATTCCAGTAAAGACCATTAATGACGTTCCAACAGAACGGAACTGGAAATATAGGATTAGAAAAATAATAGCCAAAGCCAGAGGTACTACCACGCTCAATGTTTTTTCTGCTCGTAACTGATTTTCATACGTTCCCGTAAATTGATAATTGATACCCTTTGGAACGGTCAATTCGCCATTGTCAATTTTTTCTTGAATAAGGGCTTGGGCATTTTCCACCACATCTACTTCGGCGAAACCATCTAATTTATCAAAAAGGACATAGCCTACTAAAAAAGTGTCTTCACTCTTTATAACCTGTGGCCCTTTCTCATATCTAATAGTGGCCAACTCACTTAACGGAACCGGACTCCCTTTTTCTACTGGAACATAAATGTCTTTTAAGTCATTTGGATTTGCACGTAATTCTCTGGGATAGCGCACACGAATGCCGTAGCGTTCTCTTCCTTCTACCGTTTGCGAGAGCACCATACCACCTACAGAGACCTGGATAACTTGCTGTACCTGTTCTATGGTTATGCCATAGCGCGCAAGTCGTTCTCTGTCAATATCAATAAGTAGGTAGGGTTTCCCCACAATACGGTCGGCAAAGACCGCTTCTTCTTTTACGCCTTCGGCCTGTTTTAAGATATCTTCCAATTGTACCCCAAACGCCTCAATTTCTTTTAAATCCTGTCCTTTCACCTTAATTCCCATAGGTGCTCGCATACCAGTCTGTAGCATCACCAAGCGTGTTTCTATGGGTTGTAGCTTGGGTGCTGAAGTAATACCTGGAAGTTTTGTAACCCTTACGATTTCTTTCCAAATATCGTCTGGCGATTCAATTTCAGGTCGCCAATTTCTAAAGTACTCTCCATCGTCATCTGGAATGAGCTGTGAACTTGTCACAGAGAATGGGTCTGTAATTTTTGAGGCTTTATAGTCATCATCTTCTACTTCAATTTCGCTATTAGGGTTGGTTACTAAACTGCCATCCTTTAAAACAAATAAGCCGTCTTCGTTTACCTTAAAGCGTTGTCTTTTGCGATTTTCATTTAAAATATATTCAGATTTATATTGAATAACATTCTCATACATCGATAACGGTGCAGGGTCTAATGCTGATTCTGTACGCCCAGATTTACCGACTATGGTTTCAATTTCTGGAATGCTCGCAACGGCCATATCGAGTTGCTGTAGGACGCGTTTATTTTCCTCCACACCTGCGTGTGGCATTGAAGTGGGCATTAACAGGAATGAACCCTCATTGAGTGAAGGCATAAACTCTTTACCAGTATTACGCATAATCATCACTCCAAAAATTATAATGGCAGTTGGTATCGAAAGAAATAACAGCTTATTGCGCAATGCCCAATTTAAAATTCGAACATAATAATTTCTAAAAAGTGTAAATACACCCAAAAGACCAAAACAGATAAGACCAACGAAGATTAAGTTTATAAGGATACTTCTATCTACTCCCAGTGGTCTCCAATATTCCGCCAATAGGAATATGATAGCAAAAGCCGAAACAAATATATTGATGATGTTGGCGCGTTTTGACGTAATCTTTTCCTTTAGTGAAAGGAAGCCAACAACGCCAAATGCAACTAATATTAATCCAAGCGGATAGCCTAAAATTAAAGATAAAACGCCAAAAACAATCAATGCTCCATTTAGCATATAACTAAAAGAAGTTTTTAAATTTCTCTTTTTAAATAAATAGGCCGCAAATGGTGGAAGTAAAAATAGGGCAACAATAAGAGCTGCGGTGAGTGCTGCCGTTTTTGTAAATGCCAATGGCCTAAACAATTTCCCTTCTGCACCAATCATAGTAAATACAGGAATGAAACTAATAATAGTGGTCATTACTGCCGTTAAGATGGCGCCAGAAACTTCGGCAGTCGCATTATAAACTACCGTATTCATAGGTAGCTTTTCTTCATTTTCATCAATATGCCGCAAGACATTTTCCGAAAGGATAACGCCCACATCGACCATAGTTCCAATAGCAATTGCAATACCAGATAAGGCGACAATATTTGCATCTACATTGAACAGTTTCATAGAAATAAAGACAATCAAAACCGCAACAGGCAATAATCCGGAAATCAATACGGAAGCCCTTAAATTGAAGACCATTATGATAATCACAAAAATGGTAATCAATATCTCTAAAGTTAGCGCTTCATCAAGTGTGCCCAAGGTTTCTTGGATTAGTTCTGTTCTGTCATAAAAGGGTACGATGGTTAATTGCGAAGTCCTCCCATCGCTTAATGTTTTTGATGGAAGCCCAGAACTTAACTCGTTTATTTTTTCTTTAACATTGTTGATGACTTCCATAGGATTGGCCCCATAACGAGCCACTACAACACCACCAACAACCTCGGCTCCTTCCTTGTCCAATAAGCCTCTTCTTGTAGCAGGACCGTGTGTTACTTTCGCAATATCCTTTATACGGATGGATGTAAAATCTTTTGAAGTAACTACCGCGTTTTCTAAATCAGATAGTTTCTTAATATAACCCAATCCTCTTATAAGGTATTCAGCTTGGTTGATTTCAAGCGTTTGTGCACCAACATCTTTGTTGCTTTGTTTTACTGCTTTTACAACCTCACTCAAGCCTATGTTGTATTGCCGCATTAATTCGGGATTAACATCCACTTGATATTCCAAAACATATCCGCCGATGGAAGCCACTTCGGAAACACCACTCGCCGAAGACAGTGCGTATTTTACGTAGAAATCCTGAATGCTTCGTAATTCCTGTAAATCCCATCCACCTGTAACATTACCATCTTTATCACGTCCCTCAAGGGTGTACCAATATATTTGCCCTAATCCTGTGGCATCGGGACCTAGAGCTGGATTAACGCCTTCTGGTAGAAGTCCGGCTGGTAATGAGTTTAATTTTTCAAGTATTCGGCTTCTGCTCCAATAAAATTCAATATCTTCTTCGAAAATGATATAAATGCTCGAAAACCCGAACATAGATGAACTACGTATTGTTTTAACCCCTGGAATACCAAGAAGCGATGTGGTTAGAGGATAAGTAATTTGATCCTCAATATCTTGAGGGGAACGACCATCCCATTTAGTAAATACAATTTGTTGGTTTTCGCCAATATCTGGTATGGCATCTACGGCAACAGGGTCTCGAGGAAGTGAGCCTGTATTCCATTCAAACGGGGCGTTTACGACTCCCCAAGCAATAAAAAGTGCAAGTAGTAGAACGGCTACTAGCTTGTTCTCGATTAAAAATTTGATGCTTTTATTCAGCATTACAATGATTATTAAATAGTTATACATCGAATAATATCTTGATAAAATCAAAACATTAAACACAAGAAATTGAGCCCAAAATAGTATTGACCATAGGGCTAATTATTCCGATATTTATCGGAAACTGTTTAAAATCAAATTAAATACGTCTCGTGCAGTTTTTGTATATCCCGTATGAGAAAGGGAACCGCATAATCTCTAAATGGTACAATGTGTGAATCAAGAGTCTCAAAGAGATTGATATAAGAATGTACAAAAGAGACAACAAAGACTTGTTGCTCAAAATTTAAGGTGTTAAAAGACATCTTCAGGTCGTCCTGACCTTCAACAACTAATTGCTTATCTGAACAGCAAGATTTTTCCGAAAAACCTGCTTCACAACTTTTTTGGGATGATTGATTTTCCATTCCACAGGTTTGAGCATTATGAAATAAAGCAAAATCAACCAAAGAATCTCCACAATAATGCATATCTACAGTAAACGACATAGTGGTAACAAATACCAAGCTCGCTAAGGCTACAGATAATATTTTATGGAAAAATGATTTCATAAGACTGCAAATATATTTAAAATATATAAAACAACGAAATATAAAAACATTAATAATTCTTTTCGTTATGTTAAACTTTTACTTCCTATACTATTTTCGACAAAAAGAGAATCAAATTTCTAAAAATATGATAAATATCATATTACCGTCGTCTTTTTTTGCAGTATCTTCGGTTAAATAAGGTGTTAAAAACACATTACTAAAAATTATGTTAAAAATATAGTTAACATTTGTTATTTTTTTTTATATTCGTATTATGCAAAGCTTTAATAAAATAATAGCTGTTTCATTGGTACTTGCAGTAATGTTTGCTTCATCGTCTTTTACTGTGAATATGCATTTCTGCTGTGATAAACTCGTGGATATGGCGGTTTTAAATAAAGCTCAGGTTTGTGATAATGCGGTGAAGGCTCAGACCAATCCTTCAAAAAAATGTTCGTTCGAAAAAAAAGGTTGCTGTGCTAGTAAATCTATAGTTAAAGAAAGTGGCGATAACTTTCAAAAAGCTTCATTTGAGATGGAAAATCATAAACTGATTTTCCTACACACATTTTTTTACACTTACGTAAATCTATTCGAAGGGTTGGAACAAAATATAATCCCTTTTAGGGATTATGACCCACCCCTCATACCGAAAGATTTTCAAGTACTCCACGAGGTATATTTAATTTGATTTCATCCTAAGTAGGTTCTTTTTCAAACAACCTACCTTATATGTTGGCCTGTACTACGCAAAGGCTAACAACTGGTGCGCTCTATCCTGAGCATACCACACTCTCAACTATTTGAAAAACAGAAATTTATAATCTATTAGAATAAATACCATTCTAAGAATAAATAATTAATACTATGGATTTACAGAAAGAATTCTGGATAAAGAATATGGTATGTAGCCGTTGTCTAAAAGTAATAACGCAAGAACTGGAAGAGATGGGAATAACCGTACTCTCTTTGGAATTAGGTAAACTATTGGTTGAATCTTCAAAAAACACCAACACGGAGGTTACGTATAAAGTTACCAAAGTACTTCATTCCAATGATTTTGAAATAGTACAAAGTGAAGGGGAAATGCTGGTTGAAAAAGTAAAAATCATTCTAATCCAACTGCTTACTCAGTTACCACTTCATTTGAAAACAAATACTTCAGAACATTTGTCTTCTACGCTCAACAGGGATTATAAAATACTGAGCAGGCTGTTTTCTAAAAATGAAAACACCACCATTGAAAAATACTTTATAAAACTGAAAATTGAAAAAGTAAAAGAACTTATTCAATTAAAACAATATTCTTTTTCAGATGTGGCATATATGCTGGATTATAGTAGCATTAACCATTTATCAAGACAGTTTAAAGAGATTGTGGGAATGAGTATGAGCGACTATAAAAACACAGAAAAATGGAAACGAAATTTCTATGATGAAATTATATAAATAACAACGAAAGTTATGCAGACAAAAGCTTAAGGCAATGGTTAATTTAATCAAATTAAATTAAACAAAATGAAAAAACTACTTATCACATTAGTATTAATTCCCTTTATAGGAATTGCACAAACCTTTGAAAATTTAGACTACATCTCGCCTTTTAGCAATGGCGTCGCTGCCATTAAAAAAGGGAACGAATGGGGTTTTATTGACCCAGAAGGAAATTTAATCGTTGATTTTCGAAATGATTTGGTGGCAACCAAAACAGACAATGCAAGCTACCCTATATTCAGTAACGGAAAATGCCTGATTGCAAACCAAAAAGATGGCGTGCTCTATTATGGCTATATCGATAAAACTGGAAAAACTGTCATCACTCCACAATTCCTCAATGCCAACAACTTTCAATATGGCAAAGCCTTGGTGTTAAAAGTTGAAAAAGAAACCATTGGCTATAATGACATTTTCAAAAAAGACGTGGTAAACTACCATTATTTTGAGCTTGTTATAGATGAGAATGGTAATACCATTGACCATTTAACGCAATTGGCCATTCACGTCTCGCCAAAAGATAAGAATGATAAAAATCCACCTGCCATCACATCAAAATTGATTTCGGAAAATTTGGTGGCAGTTAAAGGTAATAATAAGAAGTGGCGTATAAAAAAAATCTAATAATATTGAAAATACACATAACATATAAGAAATTCAAAAAGATTATAACCTTTTTAAAATCTGCGAATTAATAGTTGATAATCCATTCCCTCAACTATAAACATTTAGATTGTTGGGAATGGGTTTATAAAAATTAAAATAAATGTTTAACTCAAAAAATAAATTATGAAAACACTACTAATTGTTTTATCGGCAGTTGGGCTTTTAAGCTTAAACAGTTGCAAACAAGAAACAAACACTCAGGCACTAATGGAAAACCCTGAAACTCGCACAGAAGTTTTTAATGCCATTTCCAAAAATCACGACTATATGACCGAATTTATGGAAAGTATGCACGACAACCAACACGCAATGCAAATGATGCAGGGCAACAAAAAAATGATGAGCTCAATGATGCAAGGAGAAGGAATGCAAATGATGATGAAAGACAGTACAATGATGCACTCAATGATGGACGGAATGATGAATGACGGCAAAATGATGGGCACTATGATGAAAATGATGCACGAAAAAGGGATGATGAGCGAAGACTGTATGGAATCCTGCTCAAAGATGATGGGCGAAAAAGGAATGGATATGCAGGGTATGGACAAGATGGACGATATGGATAGTCCAACCAAAGGTGAGCATACCGAGCATCATTAATTTTAACTTTTAAAATAAACAACAATGAAAAATAATCACTGGATATGGATGGTCATCGGTTGTGGACTGCCGCTTTTACTCATCTTTTTAGCACCATCTATTGGAATTGGTGGTGGCACCTGGCTTTTTGCATTTATTATAATAATGTTCGCAGTACACTTGTTAATGCCCATGCGGCACGGGAGCCATACGCACGGATTATCTGATGAGAACTTAAAAAAGAAGGATAAAAAAGAGGATGAAAAAAGAGATCATCATCACTAAAGTTTAAGATATGAAACGAAAATTTCAAATTAATGGTATTAGTTGCGGCGGCTGCATTAGCAGGGTCAAAAAGACATTGGAAGAACATCCAAAGATTGAAAAGGCAGAAATTTTTCTGGCACCAAAAGGAGCTACAATCATCACTATGAAGGAAACGCTTTCAGTAGATGAATTACAAAAACAACTCAGCAACCTTGAGGGTTACACAATTGAAAAACTATAAAAGTAACTTAAAATCAAAAATTATGTTTTTTCACGACGGAAGTTTCGGAGGTATGCACCTGATATGGTGGATTATTTGGATGGCGTTTATCATTTGGATTTTCTTTATCCCAACTGATATCCCATACCAAAAACCAAAAAAAGAAAAGCCATTGGACATCCTAAAAAACAGGTTTGCCAAGGGCGAAATTTCAAAGGAGGAATTTGAAGAATCCAAAAAATTATTAAAATCAGACAACTAACTCAAAACTTTAAAATTATGTATCGATTAAACGTAAAAAAACTCGGATTTGCTTTCGGTCTTACGGCGGCACTAATTTACTTAGGCTGTATGATAGTTATGTCAACAGCAGGTCGAGAAGCCACTATCGATTTTTTCAACAGCCTATTGCACGGTTTAGATACCACAAGCATTATCAGGATGGATGTGCCACTATGGGAAGCTGGTTTGGGAATAGTACAGATATTCATTTTAGGATGGCTAATAGGTGCCTGTATTGCGGCTTTTTATAATGCGCAAATAAAAGTCAAAAAATAAGAGAGTAAAATAAAATTTATGCAATATGTCTGGTTCATATGGTCTCTTATAATTCTTGCTCTTTGGGCAATAATCTATTTGTCAAAAAAGGGGTATAGAAAAGAAATGCTCAAAATGAGCCTTATTACGATGCCCTTTGGTTTAACAGAACCATTATTTGTACCAGAATATTGGATGCCACCTTCCTTATTCCATTTAGCGGAAAGAACAGGTTTTGATATTGAGAGCCTTATCTTCTCTTTTGCCATTGGCGGAATAGGGACGGTATTGTATAATCTGATATTCAAAAAAGGCTATATAGATATGCCTCATACCGAACGGAGCCACCAAAGACATAAGCTACATATTTATATACTTTTTGTTCCAGCCATTGTATTCGTCATATTTAGTCTTTTCACCACGCTTAACCACATCTATTGTGGCATCATTGCAATGTTTTTTGGTGGTTTGGCAACATTGTACTGTCGCCCAGATTTAAAAGGAAAGATATGGGTTGGAGGAATCTTGTTTACCATACTGTACTTCATTTATTTCGGAAGCATCCTTCCGTTTTATCCGCAATATGTGGAGCTGTACTGGAATCTGGACAACCTGACCCATATTCTTGTTCTAGGAATTCCAATTGAAGAATTATTATTCGCTTTCACCTTTGGTATGTATTGGTCTGGATTATATGAACACTTGTATTGGAGAAAACTTATAAAATCGAAAGAAATATCAACCAACTAATACATTCAAACTATGAAAATACTATTGGCCATAGATGGTTCAGATTTCAGTAAAGTAGCCATTCACGAACTTATAAAAATGACCCTATCCTCAAATAGTGAAATTCATATTATAAATGTTTATGAAGTTCCGAAAACAACCGGCCTGGGATTGCATACTATGGGCGGCAGGATAGGAAATTACATAGAAGAAATTAGAAGTAACGCTCAAAAATTGGGAAACAAAATCGTTTCAGAAGCTTTCGATAAAATCAAGGCCGAAAACAAGGCACTTACCATAACCACAAGTGTTATTAGTGGCCTGCCCAAAAGTACTATTTATGAAAAAGCAGAAGATTGGGGTGCAGATTTAATCGTAGTAGGCTCTCAGGGTCACGGTGCACTTTCACGCTTAGTATTGGGCTCTGTATCCCAATATTTGACCACAAATGCCAAATGTTCAGTACTGATTGCAAGAGATAGAAATAAAAAATGAAAGAAAAGCAAACACATAGCATTCCGTTGGAATCCACCTGTAAGATAACAGATGAAATCTGTCTTCCAGATACTAAATTACCTCGTGTGGTTATCGTTGGTGGAGGATTTGCAGGTTTGGCATTGGTTGAGAAACTGAAACACAAAGAAGTTCAAGTGGTTTTACTCGATAAAAATAACTTCCATCAGTTTCAGCCTTTATTATATCAAGTGGCAACGAGTGCCCTGGAGCCTGACAGTATTGTATTTCCATTCAGAAAACAAATCAATGGCTATAAAAATGTTTTCTTTCGTTTGGCTGAAGTTGAGGAAATTCAACCTGATTCAAATACTATATTGACCAATAAGGGAAGTGTTTCTTATGACTATTTAGTGTTGGCTACTGGCACGACCACCAATTTCTTTGGGATGGATTCTGTGGCCGAAAATAGTTTGGGGATGAAGGATATTCGCGATTCCCTCAACATCCGTCATATGATGTTGCAAAATTTGGAACAGGCAGCTATTACTTGTGATGATAAAGAACGCGACGCGCTGACAAATTTTGTAATAGTAGGTGGTGGTCCAGCAGGCGTAGAAATGGCAGGAGCTTTGGCAGAGTTTTGCAAATACATCCTTCCCAAAGATTACCCAGAGTACCCTTCTTCCATTATGAATATTTATCTAATAGAAGCCATTGATGAGTTGTTAGGCACAATGTCAGACAAGGCATCATCGAAAACCCTCAAATATTTAGAGGATTTGAATGTAAAGGTATTATTAAATGAAGCTGTAAGCAATTATGACGGCAACGAAGTCACTACCAAAAGTGGTAAGACCATTTTGGCTAAAAATCTTATCTGGACGGCTGGCGTAAAAGGACAATTCCCAAATGGTATTGATGAAAAACACATAGTCAGGGGCAACCGGATTAAAACCGATGCTAATTTAAAAGTAGAAGGCTACGAAAACATTTTTGCCATAGGCGATATAGCTGCGCTTATTTCTGAAGAAAGACCCAAAGGGCATCCACAGGTGGCGCAGGCAGCAATTCAACAAGGAAAATATCTGGGTAATTCTATATTAAACCTCATAAATAATAAACCCACACAACCTTTCGAATATAAAGACAAGGGTTCTTTGGCAACCGTAGGAAAACGTAAAGCAGTAGCCGACTTGGGAAAAATGAAGTTTGCTGGCTATTTCGCCTGGTTACTATGGTCCATAGTACACTTGATGTCCATAAGTGGATTTAGAAATAGATTGATGGTTGGTTTTAATTGGGCGGTAAGTTATTTCACTTATGAAAAGAGCAACCGCCTGATTATTAGAAACTTTAAACCGAAATCTTCGATTAAAAACAGAACAAAATAATTTTGAAATGAAAAAAAACACAGATAAAAATAATAAGCTTTCCCTAATAGGTTCCATATCTCTTGGTACAGGCGTAATGATTGGTGCTGGCATATTTGTCCTTATGGGGCAAATAGCAGAGTTGGTGGGTGATCTATTTCCCATTGCATTTATTGCAGGTGCTGTTGTGGTGGGTTTTAGCTCATATTCCTATGTCAAGTTTTCAAATGCTTTTCCATCGTCTGGAGGTGTGGTTAAATTCCTTAACAAATCCTATGGACCTGGAACAACAACAGGGTTTTATTCTTTGCTGATGTACGTATCAATGGTAGTTTCCGAAAGTCTGGTGGCGGGCACTTTTGGAGCATATACGTTGAGACTATTTCCCGAGTCCTATGCAGGTTATGCCTCTACCCTGGGTGTTGGGCTAATTGTTGTTGCTTATATAGTGAACATCCTGGGCAATAAGGTTATTGGTGCCACCGCGACATTTACCGCTATTATAAAGGTAGTGGGAATAGCAATTTTAGCTATTGCCGGCCTTGCAATTTCAGGTTTTGCCGATATTACGGGAAACTATATTCCCAAAAATACTGAGACATTACCACAAGGCTTCGGATTTGTGGCCGCTTTGGCGTTATCTATCCTTGCTTATAAAGGCTTTACCACTATCACGAACCAAGGGGCCGATATTAAAAACCCGCATAAAAATCTTGGTAGGTCTATCGTGTTTTCCATACTTATCTGCACACTGATATATGTAGCCTTGGCATTAGCTGTTGCGGGAGGTTTAAGCATTCCTGAAATAATCGAAGCTAAAGATTATGCCCTTGCAGCCGCCGCAAAACCTGTTTTTGGGGAATGGGGTTCCTGGATTACCATTGGCATTGCCATTATTGCCACGGTTTCTGGGGTCATTGCCAGTATCTTTTCCTCTTCACGCTTGTTGGCAATGCTCAGCAATATGAAACAAGTACCCTCTTTAAAAAGGATAGGTAATTTTAAAAATCCAGCGCTAATATTCACGTCTTCCCTTGCCATTTTACTGACCGTGCTTTTCGATTTGACAAGGATAGCATCCATTGGGGCTATTTTTTACCTTATTATGGATATCGCTATCCATTGGGGGCTGTTCCGTCACCTTAAAAACAAAGTGGTTTTTCAGCCTATCATCCCATTAATAGCCATCGTATTGGACATTGCGGTATTGGCAGCTTTTCTTTATATAAAATATCTGAACGATCCTTTGGTGCTTATCGTAGCAGCGATTGGGATTGTTCTAATACTTGTGGCGGAACGCCTTTTTATGATTTCGCATACAGACGATGATGGCAATATGCCTATGGGAATGGAGAATACAAATAATAAAAACAACAAATCATAATTAATTAAAAACAATTTATATGAAAAATGTAGCAGTTATAGGTTACGGAGTCATTGGAAAAAGGGTGGCAGATGCCATCAACTTACAAAACGATATGAAGCTTTCGGGCGTATGCGATATCATTAGCGATTGGCGAATTCAAAATGCCGTAAGAAAGGAATACGACATTTATGCAGCAACTAAAGATGCTGCTGATAAAATGAAATCTGAAGGGATTTCGGTAAAAGGAAGCTTACAGGAACTTTTAAAGAAATCAGATCTTGTTGTGGACTGTACACCCAAAAAAATTGCCGCTCAGAATGTCGTTATCTACAAGGAGCAAAACATCAAATTTATTCTACACGGTGGCGAAAAACACGAAACCACAGGGCATTCCTTTAGTGCAGAAAATAATTACAAATCGGCTCTAAACTTGAATGCGACAAGAGTAGTTTCTTGTAATACTACGTCTATTTTAAGAACCTTGACCGCTTTAAAAAGAGCCGATTTATTGGATTATGCCAGAGGTACACTTTTAAGAAGAGCTACAGACCCTTGGGAAAGTCATTTGGGTGGTATTATGAATACGATGGTTCCCGAAAAAGATATCCCAAGCCATCAAGGTCCGGATGCTAAAAGTGTAGATCCAGAATTGGATGTCATCACCGCAGCGGTAAAGGTACCCGAAACCTTAAGCCATATGCATTATTGGAATGTGAAATTGAAAAAGCAGGCGACAAAGGAAGAAGTGCTAAATGCTTTCAAAACTTCAAGTCGTATTAAATTAATTCAATATGACCAAGGTCTGGTTTCTAACAATACCATTAAGGAAATGTTCTTGGATATGGGAAGGCCTTGGGGCGATATGTACGAAGTAGCACTATGGGAAGATATGCTGAAGGTACAGGGAGACGAACTCTTTTATGCCTACGTGGTCGATAACCAAGCTATTGTAATCCCGGAAACAATTGATGCTATTAGGGCATTAACTGGAATTGAAACAGATGGTACAAAATCCATAGCCAAAACAAATGAAAGTTTAGGAATCCATTAAATACTATCAAGATGAAAACAGACAAGAATATAGTAGAACTTTTAGGAGAAAAAGCAGACTTCTATTTAGAACACGTTTGTGAAAAAATAACAAAGGATGAACTGCAAACCCCCAGTAAAGCAAACATAGATAAGGTATTTGTTCAAAGTAACAGAAATCCACAGGTACTTCGTAGCCTTTCCCAATTATACAATCACGGAAATCTGGCAGGAACTGGTTATTTAAGTATTCTTCCTGTTGACCAAGGTATTGAGCATAGCGCGGCCTTTTCATTCTATAAAAACCCAGATTATTTTGACCCAGAGAACATCATAAAATTGGCAATAGAAGCAGGATGTAATGGTGTGGCATCCACGTTTGGTGTATTGGGATTGAACGCCCGAAAATATGCCCATAAAATCCCTTTTATCGTCAAGATTAACCATAACGAGCTACTTACCTATCCAAATAAATATGACCAAACATTATTTGGTAAGGTAAAAAATGCCTGGGATATGGGAGCAATTGCCGTAGGAGCTACGATTTATTTTGGTTCAGCAGAAAGCAACAGACAGCTAAAAGAAATAGCTGAAGCTTTTGAAGAAGCCCATAGTTTAGGAATGGCTACCATTTTATGGTGCTATACCCGCAATGAAAATTTTAAAACCGAAAAGAAAGATTATCACGCTGCCGCCGACGTTACCGGACAAGCTAATCATATCGGCGTAACGATACAGGCAGATATCATCAAACAAAAATTACCTACAAACAATTTTGGATTTAAGGAAATTGGGTTTGGGAAATATGATGATGAAATGTATAAAACCCTTACCACAGAACATCCCATTGACCTTTGTCGATTACAAGTCGCCAATTGCTATATGGGCAAAATAGGATTGATCAATTCCGGCGGTGGCTCTAAAGGTGAATCAGATTTGACCGAAGCGGTAACAACAGCATTAATCAATAAAAGAGCTGGCGGCTCTGGATTGATTATGGGTCGAAAAGCATTTCAAAAGCCTTTTATTAGAGGGATTGAGTTACTGCACTCCGTCCAACAGGTATATCTGGAAGATAGTATAACCATAGCTTAATTATAACGAAAACAATTTAAAAACAATAAATCATGAAAAACATACTCGTACCTACAAACTTTTCAGAAAACTGCAAGAAAGCAGAGGAACTCGGAATTGAAATGGCAAAGCTTTACAATTCAGAAATTCATTTTTTTCACTTAATTAACACCCCCGTAAACTGGGTTGAGCTAGATAAGGAAAAAGAAAAAAGATATCCAGAAACAGTAAAGCAAATAGGCATCGCAAAAGCCTCCTTGAGAGAACTGGAGAAAAAAGCAGAACGACAAGGCCTTGAGTGCAGGACTTTTCTTGAATTTGATGGTGGTCAGGCAAATATCCTTAAACATTCGGGTCATTTTCATCACGATTTTATAGTTACGGGAAGTAGTGGCACCCGAGGCGGTATACGTGAGTTAATGGGAAGCAACGTAGAAAAAATTGTTAGGAAAGCTGATGTACCAGTTGTTGTAGTCAAGGATGAAGAAGTATCCTTTCCTTTTAAGGATATCGTTTTTGTTTCAGATTTTCTTCAAGATGTAAGCGATGCATTTAAGCAGGTTATTTCGATTGCTGAAAAATGCGGCGCACATATCCATTTATTGAGGGTCAATACTCAGACCGATTTTAACAGTATAGAACAAGGGTTGGATCCCATCAAGGAGTTCCTGAAAAAATTCCCCGATTTGGATAACTTCTCAATGAATGTATATAACGAACAAGACGTAGAAACAGGGATAAACAATTTTTTACGATATAAAAATGCCGATTTAATCGCAATGTGTACTCACGGACGTACAGGCTTTTTAACTTTATTCTCTAAAAGCATCGCAGAGGGTGTAACCAATCACTCCGAATTACCAGTAATGACTATTAAAATGTAACAATGAATAAATCAGTCTTAATAAAAAAATACTCTGGTGAGTACGAAGCCTTTGATGTAAACAAACTCATCAACTCCCTGCGGCGTTCACGGGCAGATGAGGATATTATTCAGGATGTAGCCCGGAAAGTACAAGAGCAGATTGAAGAAGGAATGACAACCAAAAAAATCTATCAGTTGGCTTTCAAGATGCTAAAACGAAAATCTAGGGTAAGTGCCTCAAAGTACAAGCTCAAAAAAGCTTTAATGGAACTAGGTCCAACCGGTTTTCCATTTGAAAAGTTAGTAGGCAAACTATTGGCACACGAAGGATTTTCAACACAGGTTGGTGTCATAGTTCAAGGCAATTGCGTTCAGCACGAAGTGGATGTGATAGCGCAAAAAGGAAATAAACATTATATGATTGAATGTAAATACCATAGTGACCAAGGCAGGTTTTGCAATGTAAAAATCCCATTATATATCCATTCACGGTTTTTGGACGTGGAAAAGCAATGGAAACACCAAAAAGGTCACGAGGCTAAACTTCATAAAGGCGGGGTTTACACCAATACGCGTTTCACAACCGATGCCATTCAGTACGGGAAATGTGTTGGAATGCTTATGACCAGTTGGGATTATCCAAGAGGAAATGGTCTCAAGGACAGAATAGATAAATCGGGGCTACATCCCTTAACCGCTTTAACAACACTTACCAAAGCTGAAAAAACAAAATTATTGGATCAAGGCATCATACTCTGCAAGGAGCTACACGAAAATCCAGACTTTTTGGAACAAATGGGTATCAGTAAGCTAAGGCAAAATAAGATACTCGAAGATTCAAGAGAATTATGTAGATCCCATTAATTCAAATAATGAATAATTACTAATTTTTAAAAATAATACAAATGAAAACTGAAGAATTGCAAAAACAGGGCAACATAGATTTAGAACCATTTTACTAGGCATTGGAAGATGACTCAAAACTACTTGAAGAAGCCCTTGAGATATTATTGGAAATGGTTCACTTTGAACCTAAATCAGTAAAGAAATTGGCTCTTTTTATTAAAGAGGATTCTCGTAATCTATATAAAGAAATAGTGGAATTGAGCAAATCAAAACAAGATAAAGGAAATACACCTTCCTGCTGCGGTGGTCACAAATTTGGGGAGCAGCTCTTGTAGTAAATTATGTACAACAACCTAAATAGATACCAATGAAAAAAAATAAAATAAACATCCATTTCTTAGGAGCGGCAGGCACAGTAACCGGCTCAAAATATTTAGTGGATACAGGAGATAAAAAGATACTCATAGACTGCGGACTTTTTCAAGGGCTAAAGGAATTACGCCTTAAAAACTGGGAGTACCCACCTGTTAATGTTGCTGATATTGATGCTGTTTTGCTCACCCACGGCCATATGGACCACACAGGTTATCTGCCGAGATTGGTAAAGCAAGGCTTTAATGGACCCATCTATGGTACCAACCCCACTTTGGATATTGCAAAAATCATTTTGAATGATAGTGCAAAAATTCAGGAACAAGAAGCAGAACGTGCCAATAAAGAAGGCTATTCCAAACATAATCCTGCTGAACCATTGTACGACCTAAAGGATGTAGAAAAAACTATCCCTCATTTTAAAGGAATTCCGCAATCACAATGGATTCCATTGTTTGATGGCATAAGGGCTCGATTTCAATATAATGGACACATTCTGGGAGCAACTTACATTGAGTTGGATGTACACAGGAAACGTTTTGTGTTTTCTGGCGATATAGGCAGAACAAACGATTTATTACTGTTTCCACCCTTAAAGCCAAAAAAGGCAGATGTATTATTTATTGAATCCACCTACGGAGGAAGATTTCATCCTGATGAAGTAGAAGCACTTCCACAGATAGAAAAATTGGTCAATGACACCATCAACAGAGGTGGCAGCCTATTTGTTCCAAGTTTTTCAGTAGAACGTGCCCAATTGATGATGCTGATTTTTTGGAAATTATTGAAAGAGAAGAAAATACCAAAAATACAAATGATAATGGATAGCCCAATGGGAGCAAGTGTATTAGAATTGTTTCATCGCACAAGAGATTGGCACAGGTTGGAAGATAACGAATGTGACGAAATGTGCTCGCACTTTACGGTCGTAAGCAGTTATCGGGAAACAATGGAATTACGAACAGATAATAAACCGAAAATCGTGATTGCAGGAAGCGGAATGCTCACAGGCGGAAGAATGCTAAACTACCTTGAAACACAGGCACAAAACCCCAACAACACCTTGCTTTTTGTGGGTTATCAAGCTGAAGGTACGCGAGGCAGAAAATTATTGGAAGGCGATAAGGAACTTAAAGTGTATGGAAAATGGGTGCCCTTTGATATGGAAGTTGCAGAAATTGAAGGTCTTTCAGCACACGCAGACCACGCAGAACTTATGGACTGGATGGATAAGATAAAAAACAAACCCGAACGTATTTTCATTGTACACGGTGAAAAAGAGAGTGCAGAAGCATTGCAAAAAGGCATCAAGGAAACCTATGGGTGGGATGCAGAAATTCCGCAATTATACACCATCGAAGAAATAGAATAAATCGAAAAATCACAACAACCAATAAAATATGGACACACACTCAAACATATTAAAATATAAACATCTCGGAATCTATACCCAAAACGAAAATGTAGTGTATATGCGCGAAGATTGCCACGTTTGTATTTCAGAAGGTTTTGAAGCACTTACCCGAATAAGAATATCCAATGCAAATACATCAATCGTAGCAAGTCTTAATGTCCTGAATTCTGATATTCTGTTGCCTAATGAAATCGGACTATCAGATGCTGCTGCGAAAAAACTCAATGTTTCCCCAAACGATACATTATATGTTTCCCATTTAGAGCCTATTGAATCCTTAAGCCACGTCAGGGCAAAAATCTATAACAAAAAACTGGATTATAAGGCCTATAACAACATCATAACCGATATCGTGGAAGGCGATTATTCCAACATCCACCTTTCGGCATTTATTACTGCCTGTGCTGGCGACCGAATGGATATTGATGAAATATCCGACCTAACGAAAGCAATGATTGCTTCCGGAAAGCAACTGAACTGGAACAAGGATATCGTGGTCGACAAACATTGTATTGGCGGATTGCCTGGCAATAGGACAACACCATTGGTAGTTGCCATTGTTGCCGCGTATGGGCTTACTATGCCAAAAACATCCTCACGGGCAATCACTTCGCCAGCAGGCACAGCAGATACAATGGAAGTACTGACCAATGTTACGCTCTCTTCCGAGGAAATAAAGACCGTAGTAGAAAAAGAAGGCGGATGTTTTGTTTGGGGCGGTACAGCGCAGTTAAGTCCTGCCGATGATGTGCTCATTAAAATTGAAAAAGCCTTGGATATTGATAGCGAAGGTCAGCTCATCGCTTCAGTACTCTCTAAAAAGGCAGCAGCTGGTTCTACTCACGTGGTCATTGATATTCCCGTGGGAGAAACCGCCAAGGTTCGCAGTACCGAAATGGCAGAAAAACTAAAAAATCATATGGAAACCGTTGGAACTGCTGTTGGGTTGAATGTAAAAGTTGTAGTTACGGATGGCACGCAGCCTGTTGGAAGGGGTATCGGTCCAACTTTAGAAGCCATAGATATATTAAAAGTTTTGAAAAATGAGGAAGATGCACCTAAAGACTTAACAGAAAGAGCATTGCTTTTAGCTACTGAACTATTAGAACTTTCTGGAAAAGTAGAAAAAGGAAAGGGACAGGAAACCGCACATAAAATTCTCAAATCTGGAAAAGCATATGAAAAATTCGTAGCCATTTGTAAGGCGCAAGGTCAATTTTCAAAACCAGTTTTAGCACCTTATAAAATTGAAATTAAAGCTGAAAAGTCAGGCGTTTTGCAACGAATTGATAACCGTAAAATTGCAAAACTGGCCAAGCTTTCTGGAGCACCACAATCTAAATCGGCAGGGATTCTTCTAAATGTGCATTTGGGAGAACAAATCGAAGAGAACCAACTGCTTTATACCATATATGCTGAATCCAAAGGTGAACTTAATTATGCCTTGGAATATGAAAACAACCATAACGACATCATAACTATAAATTAAAGAACATACTATGAAAACAATATTATTCAGTCTTCCCGGAAATGAAGAACTCACAGAACTAATGGCTACAAAAATGGATGCTGAAGTGGGTCAAGCCACATTAAGGAAATTCCCTGACGGGGAATCATACACACGCATATTGTCTGATGTTAAAGATAAATGTGTGGTACTGGTATGCACCTTGCACGAACCGGACGAAAAACTGTTGTCACTATATTTTTTAAGCCACACAGCCAAATCATTAGGAGCTATGTGTACCTGTTTGGTAGCACCCTATTTGGCGTATATGCGGCAGGACAAAGTATTTAATGAAGGAGAAGGAGTGACTTCCGGTTTCTTCGGAAAATTGATTTCTGGTTTCGCCGATAGCATTACCACAGTTGACCCTCACTTGCACAGAATTAGTTCGTTGGGAGAAGTGTATCAAATTCCAAATAAAGTGATTCACGCTGCCGACGCAATTTCAGAATGGATTAAAGAAAATATCGAAAACCCGGTACTTATCGGACCTGATTCTGAAAGTGAACAATGGGTATCAGAAGTCGCCAAAAATGCAGGAGCACCATTTACGGTATTACAAAAGGTGCGTCACGGTGACCGTGATGTAGAAGTCTCTGTTCCCGATGTGGATATATATAAAGATGCTACACCCATTTTGGTAGATGATATTATTTCCACAGCCCGAACAATGATTGAAACCGTACAACATCTTAAAAAAGCAGGAATGAAACCACCTATTTGTGTAGGCATTCACGCCGTTTTTTCAGGAAACGCCTATCAAGATTTATTGGATTCCGGAGTAGAAAAAATAGTGACTTGTAATACCATCCCACACTCTTCAAATGGAATAGATTTAAGTGATATTATGGCAAAAGAGGTAAAAAAATTAATGCACCATATATGAGAAAACAAGGCTTTATAGTACTAATCACTTTATTCAGCATCACAATGACTGGACAAACTGAAATGCTCATTGGGCAGATTTCAGGCAGAGTTGTTATTCGGGAAAACTTTGATGAAAATGGTTCTTTTTTAAATAAACAAACTTTCAAAGCCAGTGAAACAATAAAGAAAAATGGATACTATGAAATTGAGGTAGTTACGGAATTGTTTGATAAAGACAAAAAATTGACCGATAAATACACCACAACCTATCGTTGCAAGCCTGATGAAGCAAGTGTAGTGGTAATGGCTTTCCCGTTTTCCAATCCAAAATCAAAGAAAACAGAAATCAACACCACTTCAAAGAAATTTAAAGAACTATACAATTTGGATAATCTGAAAAATATTGAATTGGAAATGAGTTTTGACTCGGGCTTGTTGAATTTTTTCGGTTCAAAAAGCATCATAAAAATTTACGATCGAAAATTAGAAGCTGGCAAAAACACTATTAAATCAAAAATAAATATTAAGGCCTATGCCTGGGGTATTCGCATCAAGCAATTCAATTATACTGTTATTGAAAAATTAAATGAAAAAGGATTATTGACTTTTCAGAAATTTTCAGAAGCAGATAACAGCTATTTTACAATAAACTATAAATAAAGACAGATGAAAAATTACGATACACTTTCTGAAGCCATAAACGATTTACAGGGAAATGGCTATACATATGATTTTAACCTAAAACCAGAATGTTTGGAGTGTGCCTCACTAAAAATTGAAATACACCCAGAAGATTTTAATGTTGACGAGATGCATCGTTTTGAGGGTATGAGCAGTACCGACGATAATAGCATTTTATATGCTATATCCTCCAATGATGGAATTAAAGGACTTCTGGTAGATGCCTATGGCGTCTATGCCGAAAACATTTCGGAAGCTATGAGAAAAAAATTACGATAACACTTAAACAAGACAATAATGGAAAATCACGAACACCACAATCACGATGAAATGGACCATTCTAAAATGGACCATTCGAAGATGAAACACAAAAAAGAAGACCATTCTAAAATGAACCACAAAGGTGGAGACCATTCTGGCCACAATCCAGGGCACGGAGAACACGGGCACGACCATCATAAAATGATGATTGCCGATTTTAGAAAACGGTTTTGGGTAACCCTTGTACTTACTATTCCCATACTGTTCTTCTCGCCGATGATTCAGGACTTTTTTGGATATGAGTTTTTGCTTCCCGGAAATCCATATATCCTTTTTGCACTTTCCACAATCGTATATTTCTATGGTGGTTGGCCATTTTTAAAAGGATTCTGGTCTGAAATCAAAAAAGGTGCGCCAGGAATGATGACCTTGATTTCTATGGCAATTTCTGTAGCTTATTTTTATAGCACCGCGACCGTATTTGGCTTAAGAGGCGAAGACTTTTTCTGGGAGCTATCAACACTTATAGCCATAATGTTGCTTGGTCATTGGATAGAAATGAAAAGTGTGTTAGGTGCGTCAAAAGCTTTACAGTTACTGGTAAGTATGATGCCTGCGGAAGCGCACAGGGTAAAAGGCGACATCATAGAAGACATCCCTCTTGAAGATTTACTAAAGGATGATGTGATTTTGGTTAAACCAGGTGAAAAAGTTCCTGCTGATGGGATTATAGTAGACGGTTCAAGTTACCTGAACGAATCTATGCTTACAGGCGAATCCAAACCTGTAAAAAAAGATGAAAACGATAAGGTTATTGGTGGTTCGGTAAATGGTAACAGTACCTTAAAAGTAAAGGTTGAGCATACTGGAAAAGATAGCTATCTCAACAAGGTCATCAAAATGGTCGAAGAAGCGCAAAAAACCAAATCAAAAATGCAAAACCTCTCGGATAGAGCTGCAAAATGGCTTACCTATATCGCATTAGGTATTGGTTTTGGAACATTAGCGGTATGGCTGATTTTAGGCTTTCCATTTGTCTATGCTTTAGAAAGAATGGTTACCGTTATGGTCATTGCTTGTCCACACGCATTAGGTCTTGCCATACCACTTGTGGTTGCTATTTCTACTGCTGTTTCAGCTCAAAACGGGTTATTAATTCGAAATAGGACAGCTTTTGAAGAATCCCGAAAAATATCAGCTTTATTGTTTGATAAAACGGGAACATTGACCAAAGGCGATTTTGGCGTTACTCGAATTGAGTCTGTTAGCGAAACTTATTCATCTGAAGAAATTTTAAGGCTTTCGAGTGCATTGGAACAAAGTTCGGAACATCCTATCGCCGTAGGTATTATTAAAAAAGTCAAAGAAGATAATATGACCATCCCAAAGCCTGAAAACTTTAATGCAATTACAGGTAAAGGCGTTGAGGCCAATGTAGAAGGTAAGCAAGTAAAAGTGGTTAGTCCTGGTTTTTTAAGGGATGAAAAAATAACTATTCCCGAAGATGCCTATAGTGACGCCGCTGAAACTGTCGTCTTTGTCTTGATTGATGGAAAACTGGCAGGATACATAGCATTGGCGGACGAAATTAGACCGGAATCTGCCGATGCCATCAAAATTTTCAAAAAGAATAATATAAAAGTTTTAATGGCTACCGGTGATAATGAAAGAACTGCCAAAGCTGTTAGCGATAAACTCGGCTTGGATGGATACTACGCCGAAGTTTTGCCACATCAAAAAGTGGAAATAGTAAAAGAATTGGAAAGTAAGGGAGAGTTTGTGGCTATGACTGGCGATGGTGTAAACGATGCGCCTGCACTTGCAAAAGCTGATGTTGGTATTGCCGTTGGTTCAGGTACTGACGTTGCCGCCGAAACAGCAGATATCATTCTGGTCAACAGTAACCCACAGGATATTGCCAACTTAATTCTCTTTGGAAAAGCCACCTACAATAAAATGATTCAGAATTTGATTTGGGCTACAGGATATAATGTAGTGGCTATTCCTTTAGCAGCCGGTGTATTATATTCTTCAGGCTTTGTTTTAGGACCTGCCGTTGGAGCTGTATTTATGAGTTTAAGTACGATTATAGTGGCCATTAATGCGCAACTATTAAAGCGAAAAATCGGTAAAAAATAAATGGACAAAAAAGAAAAACTCAACAGGATATTTTTAATCCTGTTGAGTTTATTTGTAGTGATGTTAGGCTATGGTATTTTATTGCCAACCCTTCCTTACTATACCGAAAGGCTTGCTTTAGGAGCTAACCTCGATACTAATTCGATCAATTTTCATATTGGTTTATTAACGAGTATCTACCCCTTCTTTCAGCTTCTTTTCGTTATACTTTGGGGGAGGTTATCCGATAAATACGGGCGTAAGCCCATTATCGTTGTTGGATTAATTGGGTTTATAGTAATGCAACTGCTTACTGGATTGGCAACCTCCCTTACAATGCTCTATATAGCGCGTATTCTCGGAGGTATATTCACTTCAGCTGTTATTCCTGTCAGTAACGCATTTCTCAGTGATATCACTTCTAAAAAACATAGGACTAAAATTATGGCTTGGTCTGGGGTAGCGATAAGTTCAGGGGTTATTTTTGGACCTGTTTTAGGCAGTTTTCTATCCCAAACTAACCTACACTTTAAATATTCGTTTTGGATATTACATCTGGACCGGTTCTCAGTTCCTTTTATTTTGGTTGCACTTTTAGGTTTTACTGTATTGGTTATTTTGATTAAATCGTTTAGGAATACAAAACCGGTTAGCAGGTTTGTTTCAGGAAAACAAAAATTAAATTTTAGTTTTAGTAGGTTCTTTATTGTCCTATTACTGCTCTCTTTTGTTATGCAGTTTGTAGTGACCCTCTTTGAAACGGTTTTTTCAATTTATGGAAAAAATCAGTTGCTATTTTCAAGTAATCAGATAGGAATTGGTTTTATGGTCTGTGGGATAGTAATGGCTGTATTACAACCTGTATTTGCGACCTATGGAGAGAAAATATTGACAGCAAAACAACAAATTGGAGCCGGATTGTTGATTTCAGGCATTTCACTAATCGCATTTCCTTTTTTCGGCAATGAAATTTATGTCTATGTACTGATTGTAACATTCGCCACTGGTGGAGCAATTGTAACCCCTAACCTACTTTCAGCCGTTTCCTTACTTTCAAAAGAAAAGGCGGGCAGTAATATTTCTGTACAGACCTCGGCAAACAGTGTCGGACAGATTTTAGGCCCGATCATCGGAACCTGGCTCATTGCCGGTGGGTTTTATTATCCCTTCATTATAGCCGGCATCATTATAATTACCTTTATTGGATTACTTTATTTTTATAAATCTTCCAATGAAAAATACTCAAAAATCACTTATTGATAATTAAGAGAATTCCAAGAACTTATACAGCCCACTAAATTTATTAAATTATGATACATATTATTACAACAGGAGGAACCATTGAAGGCTTTGATTATACGGAAAAAGAAAATGCTGAAGACATTCTGCCTGTACATCATTAAGTGCATTATAAAGCGCCACTTCAGTAGATAACCCATAATCACAAATAGCCTTGGCATCGCTCTTATCGGTCTTTATTTTTGATAATTTCATCTGAATAAAACGCTTGACTGACAAAGGATTTACTACCGATACCGGTATACCGTTTTTGTAAAGAAACTGTGCAAGTCGATAATGGTAATACCCGGTGGCTTCCATCACTACCAAAGTGTCTACTGCTAATGTGCTGACAAATAATTTAAATCCTGAAGAATCATTCTTAAATTGAGAATGACCTCCTTCACTGCTATAAACATCAAAAACATCTTTACTGATATCAACTCCAAAAGTTTCTTTATATTTATCCATAAGAACTGGTTTTATGAAAGAGCATACTACCGTGATCACAACAACTTGAAAACGAGGTCTAAAGCCTCACAGTCCCGATAGCTATCGGGATGTACGAAATCTGTGTAGAAAAGAGAGGGGATTATCAATGTTGTCGAAGTCTAAAGCTTCACCGTATATCATAACCTTAATCCTCTCTTTGTTCTTTCTGATTTATACTATAAAATTAATGAGAAACAAACTTAAGATGTATAACCGCAATTACGGTGTCCCAAACCTTAGGGAAACCACGTACGAATCCACTTGAAATTGCTAAAACCTGTGCTAAACCGAAAATTTCGCTCTTTTCTGCACCTTACTTGTCATATACAAACACGTCACCAAATACACCTACTCCAAAACCTCAATCTGTTCAGGTTCACGAATGACTATTTGAGGCTTGTCACGATACGTTTGTATAGTACCTAAAACCTTTATTGTTTTACCCTCATAGAACTGTGTTCCTTTAATGAATTTATGCTCATCGCTATCCCACAATAGTAAGGTTAATTTTTGTTTGGGGTATTTGCCTCCCATATTAAAATAGGTCGGTTTACCCCGGACACTAGTTAATTGTACAACTTGATCTACTTTACCTTGTACGATAACTTCCTGTCCAATATAATTACTAGTTTCATTAACTGAAATAACAGTATCTTGTGCAAAAAGGCTAGATGATACTACGAAGTTCTTGACAAATCCAATATTTCTGGAATCGAAACTTTGATCACCGATAGCCTATCAACGGAGGAAACCGAATATAATTATGTACAGACATTTTCCAAAAAAGATTATGTGGAATGGCTGAAATGGGACTCTGTGTTTGAACCGACTTATAAAATACTCGAAATAAAACAGAAAAATGGAACCGTAAAAGCTAAAATTTCAAAAACGGATAAAAGAATCATTTTCCTTCATCAAGAACCTATTGTGACTGACCAAGTTGTCCGTTTTGATAATGATAAAATAACTAGTATTGAAACAACTAAATATGTAATTTTTAACGATTCGGTATTTGTAAAAAAAAGAGACGAACTTGTGGATTGGATTGATAAAAATCATCCTGAATTGAATGGTTTTATCTACGACCAAACAATGACAGGCGGAATGAATTATTTAAAAGCAATTGAACTTTATGAGAATAAAAAATAACGAGGTAGAATACCGTATAAAAACAATTGCGGCTTTGTCTACTGCGAGCACAATCGTAAAATCATAAAAGTAGGTGGTTTAAGCAATCTTCTTTCTCAAATTTTTATAACTTATAGATAAAAAAGACCCCTCTCAAAAGATCAAGTACACAAATAAAACTACTAGTATGAAAAAAATAATCTTAATACTATCTATTTTACTAAGTGTAAACATGGTGAATTCACAAAACACCATTCTCTGGTCTATTAGTAAACCAGATTCAAATAAGACTCATATCTTTTTGGAACTTTTCATCAAATGGGAAATTCTTTTGTCGATAACAAACCTGAAATAATTTTTTTTTTAGAAAAGTCTAATGCAGTAATTTTTGAGTCTATTGGAGATAGATATGAGGAGATTACCAAAATTATGCTGGATAGACCTGATGATTTTTCATATAGAAATTACTTAAAAAGAGATGATTTTAAGTTCTTAGAAAGGTATACTACAGATTGGGATGTACCGATAAGTAAACATAAGCCTGCTGAGCTTTTAGTTAGGTTAAAACAAGAATATATAAAACGAAACTGTGGGACTATAAAATCGAAAGACACTAGTGAACATATGGATGAATATTTACAATCGATTATAAATAAAGAAAAGATTGAGATTATAGGATTGGAGACCCGTTCGGAACAATTTAATTCAATAAATTATGTAAATAATGAAGAAATTACTTGGAAAATGGTAAAAGACGCATTTTCTGATTTAGAAAAAAATTTTTCAAACAAAAAATTTAAAAAGAATATTTGTGCAACAGCTGAGAATTATATGAAAATGGACATTGATTATCAGTTTAAAAGTGAATGTACACAGAATGAGGATATGTTGTCAAATAGAAATGAAAAATGGATTCCTATAATTGAAAATTCATTACAAAATTATAATTCGGTATTTATTGCTGTTGGTTTACTTCATTTAAAAGGTCAATGTGGTATTATTGAACAATTAAGAAATAGTGGATATGAAGTTAATCCTATCAATTTTTAAAAGAGTAGCTTCAGCAATTTATATTACAGTTAAAGATTCTGTGCTAATTTGAAAATATCATCCTGGATTCTATAACTCAATGTAACCAATCAAATATTCAGATTTTTATCCCTGAAGAGCAATAATATCAAAACTTAACATTTACGAATACCTACTCACAAATCGAGGATCTTGCAATAATTCCATTTTTTCAATCTTGCTTATTGTGATGGAGAGGTAACCTAATTCAAGTTGAATAGTTCCTGTACATCGATAAATCCCTTTTCCTTGAATTGGATATTGAGCCGCCAAGTTAGGAAAGTGAATCGTATCGAAAATCGTAAAGTTATAATCGTAAAACGTACCGAAATACATATACTCCCCTTTACTAGTTCTAGTGGCTTTCATCGTGATCAAATATCCATAAATCGTCACGCTTGGGTTTTGTTCAAGCGTCATTAAACCGTCACGGTTAACATAGCGGTTGCGAATACGCTTGATATTCATTTTACTGGTAATCTTGTGTTTTAAAAGCTGAAATGGGTGAAACAAATGAAACCCTAAAACCGCTAACTGATCGTAAGCCTGCGTTAAAAAATTATGCTCAAAAGAGGGCAATACGAAATTCTTAGGCGGATTGCTAAAAAGCTGTTCCTGATGTTCAAGCACTTGAGGTTGATGAATCATAAAGTGAGCATTCCATAAAAGTTCGTGCTTATCTTTTCCGGTAAACCGAAAGGCATCGATTTTAATTAAGATACTCACTTGTTCTATTCCGATAGGTACGCGCTCTAAAAAGTTGGCCAAAGATTGATAAGACCCATAAAAATTTCGATTTTCTAAAATACGCTGAATAGTTTTAAGCTCTAATTCTTTTAAATATCCCAATCCTAAATAAATAGCTTTGCCCTTGATCACCGTGGGATGATCACTTGTATTAATACAAGGAGGGTGCACTACTCCACCCTTATTTCTAATTTCCTGTAAATACGTTTCAACCGTATAAAAACCGCCGCCGTTGTTGATAGCAGCCACCATAAATTCTAACGGAAAATAACATTTCAAATAAAGGCTTTGGTAACTCTCCACGGCATAAGAAGCTGAATGTCCTTTCGGAAAAGCATAACCGGCAAAAGAAGAAATTTGCGTCCATATTTCTTCGGTGAGCGCTTCAGGATAGCCCTTGGCTTTACAGTTACTTCTAAACTTAGCCGCAATACGCTCCATTTGCCCTTTAGAGGTTTTTTTACCACTCATTCCACGTCGCAACACATCGGCATCATCAAGATCTAATCCGGCAAAATGATGGGCTACTTTCATCACATCTTCTTGGTAAACCATCACGCCATAAGTATCGGGCATAATCTCATATAAAACCGGATGCGCTTCTTTTCGCTTTTCAGGAAATCGGTGACGCAAAATAAATTCTTCTTTCATTCCGGCACTAGATACGCCCGGACGAATCACCGAACTGGCAGCAACCAAATTCAAGTAATTATCGGTTTGCAATTTAGTTAGTAAACCCCGCATCGCAGGAGATTCTACATAAAACACGCCCATACAATCCCCCACTTGAAGTAGTTGATTGATCTGCTCATCTTTTTTAAACGCTTCTATAGCTTCAATATCGAGCAGTTTTGCTTCCGGTTGATTTTGTTTGATCAGCGCAATAGCATCTTTAATTTTAGACAATCCGCGTTGTGCCAAAATATCAAACTTATGGATCCCCACTTCTTCAGCAATATTCATATCAATTTGAATGGTTGCAAATCCTTTCGGAGGTAAAAAGGTGGCAGCAAAATTCTCCACCGCTTCATTTAAAATCAGAATACCACCGGAATGCACACTGATATAGTTAGGAAAGCCTTGGATATAGGCACTATAATTCACGACCAGTTGCTCCAATTCATCCAACTGCTGATAGTGGTAATATCCCGAGGCAAGCTTATCGATATTTTCTTTAGGCAGCCCAAATACCTTTCCCAATTCCCGAGCAACGGCCTTTTGCTTAAAAGTCACATAGGTTCCCATCAAAGCAGTATGCTGATAGCGCTGAAAGATATATTCGGTGACATCATTACGATCTTTCCAAGAAAAATCGATATCAAAATCAGGCGGTGAACTTCGGTTGGGATTAATAAAACGTTCAAAATAAAGGTCGAGTTCAATAGGATCTACATTGGTTATTCCTAGAATATACGCCACTATAGAATTAGCCCCACTCCCTCTTCCTATAAAAGGATAGTCTTTGCTTCGGGCATATTCAACGATATCCAGATTAATCAAAAAATAAGACACAAAGCCTAACCGAATAATCGCATCGAGTTCCTTGGTCAAGCGTTGATGTACATAAGCTGAAGGATGAGGATAACGCTTTTCTAAACGTTCATCACATAATTTCCGTAGCAGCGCCTCATCCTCCTGTTGACTTCGGGTATACACTTTCAGGTTTTGATTGAGCCCTTTACCAAATTCAAAATCTACCCTACACCCTTCAATCAGTTGGTGAGTATTTTCAAGTATAAATGGATAATCACGAAAGTGCTCTTCAACTTCTTCTTGAGCATACATGCGATGGGCTTTGTCGGCTTGTTGAGTCTTAGGAAGTTTGCTCAATAAAGTATTCAGATCAATGGCACGTAATAAGCGATGCGCATTAAAATCTTTTTGATGGCGAACCGTTACACTTGATAAAAACACTAAATGTTGTTGGTACTCCTCTGCATTAAATTTTGAGAATTTAAAACGGTTCAAATCATACATACCTACACCAATCAACCGCTGTGGTTGAAATGCGGTTGCAGGTAGTTGTAACGCTTGTTCAAAAGGATAAATAAAATAACAATCCTCCAGTTCCGGGGCGATGACTGAGAAAGCCTTTTTCTGATGGAGATGTTCTGACAAGTAACGGTTCAACCGTAAAAAACCGTGACGGTTTTTGGCAATTCCTACATACAAAGCTTGATGATCATTTCTAAAATCGATTCCCACCAAAGGCTTTATCCCGTAGGATGGAGCAATTTTTAAAAACTCCAAACAAGCGGAAGTGTTATTAATATCGGTAACCGCTACGGTTGAAATCCCCTTGCTCTTTGCTAATCGACACAGTTCTTCTGCTGAAAAAGTACCATAGCGTAACGAAAACCAAGTATGACAATTTAGATACATATTTATTGCTTTCGGTGAGCTAAGACAATGGGCGGTTCTCCATTAAACGGGTTTTGTACGCCCCCAATAGTTCGTGTTCCTAAGGTTGAAGCGCGTAACACACTCTTTTCGCCGAAGCGGTTTTTAATCTTATCTAAGGATTGGTAGAGATTCAGCATTTTTTCAGAATCGTCAAACAAATTAATTTGATAGTTTCCGCCCACAATTCCCGACAAGCGAACACCGATCAACCGAATCAATACCCGGCGTTGATAAAGATTTTGAAAAAGTTCTAGAGCTTTAGGCACCAAAATATGATCGGCACTGGTATACGGAATTTTAGTTTGTTTCGAATAAGTCTGGTAATCAGAATAGCGAATTTTAATTGTCACGGTGGATGCTAATTTATTGCCGTTCCGTAATTGGTAAGCTAAACTCTCTGCCATCGCCTGTATAGTTGCTTTTAGTCGTATAACATCGATGGTATCTTTATTAAAGGTACGCTCCATCGAAATAGATTTTCGCTCGTGAAAAGGAATAATGGGAGAATGATCAATCCCTTGCGCCCGAAGCCAGATGAGCTTACCGTTTTTTCCAAGTACGCGTTCCAACATCTCCAAAGGCATTTCTTGAAGTGTATGAATATAATGCACTCCAAGATGCACGAGTTTTTGAAAGGTTTTATTTCCGACCATCGGTATTTTCTTCACCGAAAGCGGCGCTAAAAAACCTTTTTCAGTACCTACTTCTATTATTTTTTGATTATTGGGTTTAGCCTCTCCAGTAGCAATTTTAGAAACGACCTTATTTTGAGAGAGACCAAAGGAAATTGGCAGTCCGCTTTCCCTTATAATTTTCTGACGTAATTCTCCTGCAAACTTATAGGTACCAAAAAAACGATCCATCCCTGTTAGATCTGCATAAAACTCATCGACACTGGCTTTCTCAAAAGAAGGCACTTCAGATTTTATAATTTCGGTAATCAGATGAGAGTATTTTGTGTAGGTAGAAGCATTTCCTTTGATCACCGTAGCTTCCGGACAAAGATTTCGAGCAACTTTCATTGACATCCCACTATGCACACCAAACTTTCGGGTTTCATAACTACAAGCCGCTACCACTCCACGATCTCCCAAACCACCTACTAACAACGGCTTATTCAATAACTCCGTATTAATTAACCGTTCAACAGATACAAAAAAGGTATCAAGATCTAAATGAAGTATTGAATTGGCATTCATAATTAGGATATTTTCCTTTTAAGAGGATTTTTTCCAAAATTATAAATATGAACTATTTCTGACAAGAAAATTAACAGTCAGGATTGAATTAAAAATTAACAAGCCCTAAATAACGAGTATCCAGCATATTGCGAGAATATTATTTAAAAATAGATTTTACATCTGCGAAGATGTTCTGGTAGCATTCCCCTATTACTTCAGGATCTACAGTGTCTATCGTTGCTTCATTCACATGAGTATGCTTAGGAAAATCAAAGTTTATTTTTCGATCCTTACCATCGGCAAAAGCGATAAACTCCCCGGCTTTGAGTTTAAAAAACTCGTGAGCTCTCCGTTTAGAAACCTCTTTCTCCCCTTTGGTTACCCTACTTTGTAAAGTTAATCCACTACTTTTACTCACACTCTTGGTAGGAGATTTAATGATTTCAAAAAAGCGCTCATAATACTTTGCCGTATCGGGATCATTCACCTTTCCGAAAAACTGATAAGATAGATTACTCAGAATCGCCTTACTCGCCTTTTCTCCGTACAGCATATCATTTTGTATCTTATCCTGCATCACATAGACCGTAGCAATATTATAGCTTCGAAGAGTTGCTGGAATACGGTGCATATGTGGTAATTTGATGGTGGGAGCTTCTTCCATCAATAGGAAAGATCCCTCCCGCTGTCGAACGCTCATCTGCTTGGTAATGGTATGAATAATGGTGGCAATAATCGGGGAATAAGCAGATTCGTATTGCGGATTGTTACTAATGGAAATCACGGCGTGATGTTCAACTGCATTGATATCTAAGGGAATCTGATCAGCGGAGAGCATATAAAACATTTTCTGAGAGCTGATTTTTTTAAACGCATTAGCAAGTGTACTTTTAACTCCTGCGGTTTGCTTTTCAGAATCAACCCCATTGATAAATGCCCCTGCCATACTTTTTGCGATGAGGTCACTACTTAGAAAAGCCACCAGACTCTTCGTATCTAAATACTGAAACACAGCGATAAGATGGGGTAAACTACAATACTGCGGATACCTTGATTTCAGTTTCCAGATAAGTCCTGCCAGTAATCCTTCCACTGCATCTGTAAAAAAACGATTGCTTCCGCTCGTTGAAGACAGATTTTGTTCTAACAGATTCTCCATTAAAACTTTCGCCACTTCATTGACACTCTCTTCATTCGGCAAATATCGAGGAGCGATGGGATTTATTCGGTATTGAACCCTGTCAAAAGAAACAGGATAACAGCGCACTCCTGCCGCTTTAAATAAAGGTAGAGCAATCTCGGTAAGTTCCTGATCTTTATAATCGTGAATCACCCCAGAAAATTTATACTTGCTAAAATGCAGCAACAAATTATAAACCACACTAAAGGTTTTTCCGCTTCCTGCAGCTCCGATGATCGAAACCCCTTTTCTGATATCCTGAATTTTAAAACGCCCTCCACGAAGCTTAAGTATTACTTGATATTTTTCAGGGACTTTTGGGGTGCTTCTTTCGGTAAAGAGTCCCCAACAAATCACTCCCAAGAACAATAGAGGAGCTACATAAATGAAAAGGTAAGCAATATCTATACTCATAATTCAATAGATCCGGAATGGATGGCTTTCGTAAACCCTTTTTTAAGCTTCGCCATAATTTTTCCGGCGAGCTGTGAGGAAGTTAAGGGAATAGTTGTTAAGGGTAATTTCACTCCTCTTTCTTTTAGCAGTTGGAAAGCTATTTTCTTCTCTGGTGCAGAAAGCCGAAGAAGTTGTTTAAAATACCTTTCCGGATGTTTTAAAAAAGTATTTCGAGCTTGGTAGCTTTCCACATAATTTCTTCGGTATTGAAATTTCCGATCAAAAACTTCTTCTGCCGCTTTAAAAAATTGATCCCGATCGAAACCTCGCTTCACTTCTTTCCCGTGAAGCATAGTTGTTGACGCTTTGTACCTACTCCCGGGAGAAAGACTATACCGATTAGATCGATCTTTTCGACTCACCAGCACGTGAATATGGCGTTGATCACCTTCCTTGATCATTCCTTCCTCGATCATCTTCCCTTGTTGTTGATGCGGCGCTTTTTGCTGAAGTTCTCGAATGCTTTGCTTTTTCGTTTGAATACTTCCTTCCATCTCCCCTTTTTTAATGAGTACCATCTCGTGTTGTAAACGAGCTATTTTTTGAATATAAGGTCGATTTTCCCGAACAGCCCTATCGGTACCTTTATACCTACGCTGGTGTTCTAATTTTGCAAAATAGAGAATATCATCTTTAGTAATTTTACGTCCATCTATTTCCCGATGAAAAGCCTTGGCATAGTTTTCCATAAGGCTTCGGGTATAAGCTTTTAAGGCGGAAGGATTATCAGCAATATGTGCCAGTTCCCTCGCGCTGGGATTGATTGTGATCGAATAAAATTTAGGCTCTTTTTTCTTTAGTTTAGCTGTGTTTTCATCAATAGACGTTTTCACCTCTTCCGCAGAAATTTTATCATCATATGGATCAAAAAAGGCTTCCATTTCATTTTGGGTTTTCCCTTGATTTTCTTTTTCCAAATAGTCTACAAAATCACCGGCACTTTGCAGGTAATGACTACCGAGCTTCTGTGGTGTGATGGTGATATACATACTCTATTTTTTGTTGAATTTTCTCCCATTGTTTCGGGGTCATTTCCAAACGGAAATAATTCCTACCTAATCCGGGTTTGATGTAGCGAACATTTGATGAGATAGCCGTATATAATTCATAAAGCATTTTACTTTTCTCCTGTTCACTATGATAGGCTATTTCCCAAGAAGATACTTCCGGAGCCTCCCGGCTTGAAGCTTCCTTTTCCACCTTTAGTTCAGGAACTTCTTTAGAGGAAGACGGGTTGAATAATTCTCTTTCCTGAATATCCGGGGTATTCTCATCGGTAGCCGCTACCTGTTCGAAGAGCAATTGAAGCATAGCCAGAGTAGGTTTGGTTTGCCTTTTTTCAATATCTTTAATAATAGCGATCATTGCATTCATTCTTTTTTTTAACCGACGCTCCAAAGTATCCATATTATTCCCTAAAGATTCATAAGGAGAAAGCTGATGTATGTCAAAAAATCGAAGCATGGCCTTTAAACTATCACTATGAGAAGCCCCTAATTTCTTGGAGAAAATCCGGAACTGATCCGCCACATCTTTTTTAAAATTAATCGCTGAAAACTTGTACTTTTTAAAAGGTTTAGGTTCCATTTGCTGTAAAAATTAACCGGTATTTAAGGCTCACGAAAGTATTTGCTGCAAAAACAGGCAAGTACACGATCTGACCAATCACCTTACCCCCTATCCTTAGGCGATTTCAGAAGAAACATATCGCTATAACACCGCTCTGCGTGTTATCCTCTTGCTTTTCCTTTTCGTCCCCGTGGGGGACAAAAATTCAAACCTCCGGCAGTCACCAAAAACCACGAATTAAAACTTATTTATTTGGTCGTTCAGGAAAGTCAAATCAAAAAATAAAAGGACCAAAACTTCTATCTTCCAATGCTTTAAATATACGAATTTCAGTCTATTAAACATTAAAAAAAGCCCTCATTAAATAAGGGCTTTTTTGTTGTTATTTAGCAATTACATTTTAAATACAAAATGATAAGTATATAGGTTTCTTATGGCTTCCTCTTCTAGGAGTTGGTCATAATTCATATGGTTTTTCTGAGCATAGCTCATCAATTCTTTACCATAACGTCGATGCACTTCCTTTTTAGAAATTGAAATTAAGTGTTCCTGTGTTTCGCTATCGAGATTCGTATAATTTAAATAGATCATCAATGAAATTTTAATTTACAAAACTCCCTGATCGGCAAAACTGTAATACTCTTTATTCGGAGTTATAATAAGATGATCAAGAACTTTGACATCCAATAATTCTCCCGCTTTGATAATCTTTTGCGTAAGCTGTCGATCAGCTTCACTAGGTTTTAAAGTGCCGCTTGGGTGGTTATGTAAAAGTATAATAGCTGTAGACAAACTTTTTAAAACAACGGCAAATAAGATTCTAAGATCTACTAAGGTTCCGGTAATCCCACCTTTTGAAACCTCGTAAATACCTTTAACAATATTCGAATTATTGAGCAATAGAATTTTAAAATGCTCCTGCATTTCGATATGGTTTTGATCCCAATGTTCAAAAGCCAGCTTGGCAGCATCTTGCGAACATCCAATTTTAAAATTGTTATTTATCGTTTGATTTCCGTGGTAGCTGATTTGAATTTCATTAACTTTGGTTTTCATGAGACTTTTTTTTAAAGGTTAACAATGAAAAAGAGGGCACTACTTTAGACTGGAAATGCCCTCTTTATTTTTTACTTATTCCTCAGCTTGATTTCCAAGAAATAAAATTTCCTGTACCACCACTTCGGTTACATATCTTTTTTCACCCGTTTGGGTTTCATAAGATCTAGAGGTCAATTTTCCCTGAATGGCAATTTCTTTTCCTTTACCGACATACTTTTCGATAAGCTCCGCCTGATTTCCCCAGGCGATCAGATTGTGCCATTGGGTATCCTGCACTTTCTCACCATCCTTTTGGTAATATTCATTGGTTGCCATCGATAGACGAACCGCTTTTTTACCACTGTCAAAAGTGATGGTTTCCGGGGTGTTCCCCACATTTCCGATTAATTGAACTTGATTTTTGATCGTACTCATAACATTAAAATTTAGATTCTACCATTAGTGTAGAAAGGTTAAACATTGATTTACTTATTATATCTGAAGCGTTTTCCTTTTTGATTTTTACTTCGCTTCCGATGTTGTTGTTTTGAAATGATTTCATAATGATATTTTTTTGATTTACTTCCCATAGAGCTGTGAGCTGTTCCCTTTTTTGATGCTGATACGTTTTCAGGAATTGGAATTAGGGAAGATGTATAAAAAGGAAGAATGACTGGCTTATGCCATCTGGACTAACTTCCAATTACTGGTATTTTGCATAGTAAAAAAGGGAGGGACAGTGAGCAGCAGGGAAGTCAACAAAAACCATTGAAATTGAAAAACAACCGGAAGCGAAGTAAATGGATGAAATTGAGACTATATAAATATTTTAAAAGTAAAAATTAACATTCGTATGTATAATCAGGGGTTCAAAAAATGTGAGATCAATTCAAATTGAGCTTATTATATGTTATCCATTAATGTAAATCGCTCTTCACAATATTACTTATATATAATTATGTATTATTTTTTTCGGTATAAAGAACCGCATAAGCTTTATAAATCAGAATAAGAGTAAAAAAATTTGAATATCCGTAAACACTCATAACTCGATATTTTTTCTTATATTTACTTCAAAATCAATGGTATGAATATATTCACGTTTACAGCACATTTTGATAGTGAGGAAGCTTGTCGGAACCATTTTAAA
>NZ_RXOM01000032.1 GCF_008692195.1 Salegentibacter sp. R32 | reverse complement strand
CTATGGTACCATCAAGCGCCAATGGGGATTTGATCATATCATAACAAAAAAAGGTATCAAAGCAGCTTCTGCCGACTTTGGACTTATTGCCCTAGCTTATAATTTAAGGAGATTGTTCAATAGTAAAGTAGAGCTGATGCAACTGCTACTAAACCTCTTTTTTAACATCAGAAAGCTTATAAAAGCACATATAAGACTAAAACGAACTTTTAAGGTATTAATACAAAAGCAAACAAAAATTAATGCAAATTTTGGCTTTACCCCTAATTTCAATTATTTTTAAAAACAAATTAGGTAGTTTTGGGACAGACTGCCGTTGGCAAACATTAATATACCTGCTATTGGGTATTTATAACTACTTTAAATTAAGTACTTTTAAAATCTAAGGAAAACCATATATTATGAAAAGTATAAAGATAATTCTGTTAATTTTATTTTTAACAATAACTAAATTCGGTTATGCTCAAACAGTTGATGATTTACTAAATGAAGCTAATGTTTTAGAAAATACTGTCAGTAATAGTTTAGATAAAGCCAACGATATTTTGAACGAACAGCAAATATCGTTTTTTTCTAGTCTTCAATTCTTTTCGGAGTATCTAATTGGTCAAGTGCAAAATGAAATACTAGGAGACTTAACGCGAAAACTAAAGAAAACTGAAATTAATTTATTGCAAGAAATTAGAATCATCAACAACACAATCATTAGAGAAGGAGATAATATAGAAAAACTAATTCAAGGTTTATCACTTACTTTAGAAAATTCGGTTGCTAGAGTTCCTTTTGCAAAAAGAACACCTACACCGATTTTCTATTCTATTCCTTTGATAACAACATCACAAGAAGATTTTATAGAGATAACTATCAAAGGTGTCAAATTGGATAATCCTAAAAACCATATAATATTTAATGGAAAGAAAATTCCACTAAGTACAAATCCTTCGGATAGAGAAAATACATTTTTCGTGCAACTTAAAAAAGAAGATATATTTGTAGCTGAAGATAATTCCAACACTTTCGAAGTTGTCCTATACAAAAGAAGAAAAGAGTATAAATATACAAAAAGGTTTTTTGTGGTACCCGAACAAATAGCAACGGTCACATTTTTTTATGATGAACCAAAAGAAAGAACTGAGACGAGTAAATGGTATTACTCAACTAAATCTGCTACATCTGGCAGTTCAAAAACTAAAGACAAATATAAATCTGTAAACTTAGTTAATAGGGCAAAAGATGGCTGGATTATGGATAGACCATCTATAAAATGTTGGAAACACAAGGGAAAAGGTTCAAAACACGAACACAGAGGTCCAGATAAAATTACTGACATTTCATTTAGAATGGGCGCTACTGCAAAGAAAGGTAAAGCCGTTTGTAAATGTACCTGGAGAGAAAAAAGAAAAATCAACTATAAAACGACAGGACAACAAGTAGTTTATGTTTCTTTTAATGACAAAAATCACGCTGGTTCATTACCAGAAAATTCTGAATTTAAATATGTGGAGATTAAATTTTCTGAAAAAAAGAGGAAGATTATTTTGTAACTAAACAAGACAATTCTGGTCCTATTGAATTTAGTCTAATAGACAGAAATTATACTGTAAAATTTAAAAGATAACGATTTGCCAACACCATATAACAACAATTGCGGCTTAGTGTCCTGCGGACACAACCGCGCAAGCATAAAAGTCGGTAATTTTGGCTATCTTAGTTTCTAACCAATCTGCAATGGAATGGTTGGCAAGACTGTTGGCAGATATAAAAAAACACCAATGAAAATTTTATCCTTCATACTGATAATATTTTTTACAGCTAATTCAAATAATTTTCATCAAGACCGAATTTTAAAAATTAATGAAAATGGAAAGATAATTGGATTGCCCAAAGAATACAGCCCAGCACAATTTAATATTAAAAAAGGTTATTTACGAATAAGAAATAAAGAATTAACTTTTCCTACTTGTATAAAATACTATTTCAATATCCATCCTAATCCAAAATTAACTTTATCCGCCTCGTGGTATCATTCAAAAGAGATAATGCCATATTATTTGAATTTCGTTATTTCTCAAAAAAATAAAGATTATACCTATTCAATACTCGTAAATTTAGAAACTTTGGAATTAATGTTTGTTGAAGTATCAATTTTGCAAGGAAATTCAATATACTCTAATGAACTTAAAACGGATGAAAAGTGTATGAATGAATACAAAATAAAATGTATAACAAATTAGAATAAAAACATTAGCCAACAACATTTATCTTCAACTATGACGTGTTCTGCGATTACAACCGCGCAAGCATAAAAGTCGGTAATTTCAGCTATCTTAGTTTGCGACTAATTGATTAGTGAAACATAAAGATTTGGCATAAATTGAAGTATGAGTAAACATTTGGATAAAGTCATTGGAGTTATAATTGGAATATTATTCCTATCATCCTTGACTTTAGAATGTTATCTTGTTGATGGAGAAAAATCGATTGGTTCTTTTGGTCTTATAGCATTTCTTTTAGGATGGCTAAATTTTGATATTGTCGGATTAATTTGGCTTGCAAATCCCTTGTTTTTCATCAGTTTATTTATTCTTATCTTCTTCTCTAAAAAAAGAAAAGCCGCATTGTTTTTAAGCTTAATTGCTTTTCTCTTAGCTATCTCATTTACTCAAGTTGAAGAAATAATTAAAAATGAAGCAGGATTTACAGGTAAAATCACTGGATATTTAACTGGTTATTGGCTTTGGGTGAGCGCTAATTTCACACTCTTTCTGTACTTACTTATAAATACCACTATTTCTTCTCCAAAGTATAAGTAATCACATCGTGTGGTGGTACTTCTACTTTTAGCTTTCTTTGGGTGGTACCTGCAGATTGGTGTTGCCAAACATCCCTTAATTGATAGGTGTTTTCATCAAAATGGGGAGAAAGCTTATTCAACTCATCTACTACAGGTTCATCGTTCCAATTAAAACTCACTTTTTGGGCCTCGTCCCCACGGTTTAAAAAGGTAACGGCCCAATTTTCATTTTCTAAAGGTTTAAACCAGATTTCTACATCGTCGATGGTTTTGTATTTAAAACCTTGAATCCCTAACTTATCTTGATTAATCGCGATAACTTCTCTGTTGGTAAGTATAGCTACGGTTGCTTCAGACATATTAGAAAGATCGTTTCCTGCAATTAATGGTGCGGCCAACATACACCACATCGTAAAATGGGCGCGGTCTTCGCTTACACTCATTCCGTTTCCTACTTCCATCATATCGGGGTCGTTCCAATGACCGGGACCAGCGTATTTTCTGAGTCCATCTTGCATATCCAGAATTTGCAATACCCCAAACGAAGACCAAGTACCGTGGTCTTCTTCGCAATCCCAACAATTGTAAATATCACCGGTGGTTCTCCATAAATGCCCAATATTTTCTGCCCATTCCCAAGGTTGGTTATCGCCCCATTCACAAATACTCAATACAATAGGTCGGCCGGCTTCACGTAACGCATTTCGCATCGTCATATAAGCGCCTTCTGCTTTTAAACCTTCGGTATTGCACCAATCGTATTTTAAATAGTCTACGCCCCATTTCGCATAGGTTTGTGCATCTTGAAATTCCCTTCCCCTGCTTCCTGGTCTTCCGCCACAGGTTTCCCATCCGGCATCGCTGTAAATCCCGAACTTCAATCCTTTACTATGTACATAATCAACCAAGGCTTTCATCCCCGAAGGAAATTTTTCTTTATTCGCACTTATAAAACCTAAACTATCCCGCTTCCCGTGCCAACAATCATCGATAACAATGTACTCGTAACCGGCATCTTTCATTCCGCTGGAAACCATATAATCGGCGGCTTCTCTAATTACTTTTTCGTTAATGTCACAAGCAAACTTGTTCCAACTGTTCCAACCCATGGGTGGAGTTTGGGCTAAGTTTTCAAACTTTTGAGCACTTGCAGTTAATATAAATAGGTTGAAAAATAGGAATACGAGCTTTTTCATTATTCAATTTTATAAAGGTTAGGTAAATCGTCTTGCAATAAAATATTTTCTTCTTCTGTAAATTCGTTGAAATCTTTTGCTGAAGGATGCTCTGGTGATGGTACGTACTCTCCTCTCCATAAAGCTGCATAGGCTAAATTCACTTCAGGCGCATTAATGATTTTTAGAAGTTTAGTGGTAAACCATAAACTATCAGGAATATTGGCAACCCCGCCTTCGGTTAAAGCGGCTATTTTGTTTTTCTTTTTGGCATAAGTTGAAATAATCCGGGCTTTTTTGATGATGGAATCAATCCCTTCTCCCTCTGGAGTAAAATCCCAATAGTTATCCATTCCTACCACATCGATGTATTCATCACCAGGATAACGCTCTAAATACTCTTCTTCTGAATGAAAATTCCTGTCGGGTGAAAAGGCATAGAGAAAATTCCTGACTTCCAGACTATCCCGCAGATAAGTAACCGTGAATTTAAAAAGTTCTTTAAAGTCTTCTTCTGAAACATGATTTTTGCCCCACCAAAACCAACTTCCATCAAATTCGTGCCACGGACGGAAAATTATAGGGATTAAACTCCCGTCTTCCGCTTTAGCATTTTTTGCAAAACTTGCTATTTGTTTTAAACTGTACTTAAATTTAGCGTGGTAATCGCCTTGCGGTAAAAGGTCTTTTACTACCGGAGTGGTATCGTAGAAGTTATTGCCGGTTTTTGGGTTGTAGTAATGCCAGCAAAAAGAAATAGCAGAGCCGTTTCTATAGGTTCTTTTCACTAATTTGTTCAATACCCTTCTCCCTCTTGCTGTATCTTTATATGGATTGGTAATCGGATAAAAATCCAAACTATTTAACCCCGGATGGGAACCGGTAATGGCCTTTACATCGGAAAGTTCATCTATATTATCCCAACCGTAGCTATTTGCCGTATAATCTTGCTGCCCAAATAAAGTTTTCCCGGAATCTGCCAAAGTTTTTAAATGATGAAAAAGAGCTACGGTTTCTTTTGAAGCATTTTTATCGGCCAGTAGTTGTTGATATTTTTTAAATTCAGCCTGAGTATGTTCTTCTTTAGATTTTTCGCAACTAACCAGTATAAAAAAATTTAAAATCACCAAACCGGTAATCACGAGAAAAAATAATTTTTGAGGAGGAAATAATTTCATTTACAAAGTGAGTTAAAAAATATACCCTAGTTTTTATCTAGGGTATATTTAAGCTAATTCTGAAAACTAATTTTGAATTTATATTAAACCTAAATCGTCTATATAAATAGTCGAAGGAGCTTGACCGCTAAACTCTTGAATTACAATTTCGTTTAAGGTTCCGGTAGGAGATCCTACATCGCTAAAAGGAATGGTAAAATTGTTCCACTCTCCTTGAGTAACAGTAATTATTTTTCCGTTATCATAATCTCCATTCACTACGACCATAACATCACCTATTCCATCACCCCCGTAAATCGAAACTTTAATTGCGGCATATTCTGAAAGTTCTAGGGCAGCACCTCCATTTCCTATTTGGAAACCGGAATACGTTCCTTCATAAACTCGCTTAATGGAATACTGTCCTCTTTTTACTTGTTCTGTATTTTCAAAATCTTGGGTACCTCCCCAGCCGCCGACCCACCAGCTTGGGTTCAAGACATCATCATAAATCACGAATTTAAATCCGAAGGCTTGTTCAGATTGCGCTACTCCGCCTGGAGTTTCTACAAAAATGTAGCTTTGTACCACGCCTGCCGGCACTTCTACTTGAATTTCAGTTTCAGTTGCTGAAACAATTACTGCTTCAGTTTCACCAAACCGTACTGATTCGAGTCCTTCAAAAATACTTCCGGTAATGGTTACGATTTCACCTTCACCGGCTGCTAATGGTGTAAATGAATCGATAACAGGAGCCGGTTGTGCAATAGAGAAATCTAAGGTAGCTTCCCCTTCAGAGGTTACGACCCTTAGCTCGTCGCTAGCCCCAAAATATGGTGTATCTTCGGGTACAGCTACCAAAATATTTGTATTGGTTACAAGTGTAGGATTAAAATAAGCTTCGGTATCATTAAAGAAAACTTTTTGTGTAGTAGCTAAATTATCTCCATAAATTCGATACATATTTTGGCGCATTCCTACAGAAGTAGTTGAATCTTTTACAGCCAAACTCACTCTTTGCAAACTTGGTGGCCCATCTACTGTTGCGGGACCGGTATCGTCTCCTTCACAGGAAGTAAAGCCTACTAGCAACATAGCTAATAAGGCAAAACCCCATAATGATTTGTGGTTAAAAATTATATTTTTCATTGTTCAACTAATTATTTAATTAAAATTATATGGTTGTGGTTCTTCCAATAATAATGGATTTAAAGCTACATCAGAAGATGGATAAGGCATGGTAAAATCGTCTGCCGTAGGAGTAAACATTTCAGAATAAATTACAGGTGGTGTATCGTTGCTGTAAGTTCCTCTTTCTTGATTACTAATCATTTCTATAGCCATTTGTCTATCTATCCTACCCAAATCAAACCAGTAGTCTCCTTCAATAGCAAATTCTATTCTTCGTTCATGAAGTATGTCTTCTAAAGTAATGGACGGTAAACTTCCTAATCCTGCTCTTTCCCGTATGGTATTGAAAGAATCAAGTGCTGCAGGATCGCTTGTACTGGACTGTCCCGCTAAAATTGCTTCGGCATGAATCAAAAGCACATCGGCATAACGCATAATATAGGTATTGTTGGGGGCTGCTTGAGCTGCACCTTCTCCTCCATTATCTTCCGGCGTTCCTACTACGTATTTTTTAATTCCTGCTTTTGTGTTTTGTGCGTTTACATCTTCAGGTACGGTATAACCTCCTTCGGCAGAAAGGATATTAGGATAATAATCTCCCGGCAACATAATCGTGGCTTTTCTTCTTTCATCTCCTTCTTCATAGGCTTGTTGCAAATCGATGGTAGGTCCTATCACACTGTAGCCATCTCCAGTACCCGTGATTTGGGAACTAATGGCAAACGATGCCTGCATAGCGTTCCCAACTCCATAACCTTGAGAGGTCCATTGCATCTGGGCAATGGATTCTTCATTGTTATTATTTGCTGTTAAAAATAAATCGGAATAACTTGTGGAAGGAATATCTACCCCAAATAATTTAAACTCACCGCTATTAATTACTTCTGCAGCAAGTTGTCTGGCTTCCTCATATTCTTCTTGATATAAATGAACTTTGGCTTTTAAAGCTTTAGCTGAACCACTAGAGACATGAATATTGGCTTCATAGTTGCTCCCTCTTGTTTTATCATAGCAATTATCGATAGCGTATTGTAAATCCCTTTCAATAAGTTCGTAAATATCTTCTACTCTATTGGTAGGAATTTGCGGATCGTAAACATTGGTAAGGTTATTTTGTATAATTGGAACAGCCCCCCAGATTCTTACTAAGTAAAAATAGGCAACAGCTCTCATAAAATGAGCTTCTCCTACTGCATTATTAATCGCAGATTGTGAAACTGAACTTGAAACGCGTTCTGGCACAAAATTGATAATAGCATTGGATTGAGCTACTACACCCCATAAACTTTCCCATCCATCAGTAAGTACGGTATTATCTCCTGAAACGGTGAAGTTACCAAAGTTAACTACATCACCGGATAATGTTCTTGCATTACCGCCAGTTAATTCTGTAATCGACCAAAAAGCTTTGGTGTTAAAGTTGAACCAAACTGTACCATATAATATATTGGTATTAGCAATAAGTTCTTCTTCACTGGAATAAAAATTATCTAAAGCTACCGAATCTTCCGGTGGACGATTTAAAAATTCTTCACTACAGGCACTCAATAGAAATAAAGTCCCAAGCAGTAGTAAAGCTCTTGTTTTTAAATATATATTTTTCATAATTATGCTTTTTAAAATTCTACATTTAAGCCTAATGTAAATGTTCTTGGTATTGGATACCTACCTCTATCTACTCCTGTCTGTAATGCATCTCCGTTATAAGAACCTATTTCTGGATCGTAACCGGAATAGTCTGTAAAAGTGTATAAGTTCTGAATAGTCCCATAAATTTTTAAGTTTCCTATTCCTATTTTCTCGGTTAATTCTGATGGTAAGTTATACCCCAAGCTTACATTTTGAATTCTCAAATAAGAACCATCTTCTATATACCTGTCGGAAATAAAAAGGTTTTGGTTGTCATCCCCTCTACGTGGTCTTGGGTATTGAGCATCTGTATTATCTGCGGTATAGTAATCTTGAGCTTCCACTAATTGATTGGTATATAACCTTGCTAAACCTGTAGTTTCTTTTCTGGTAAGGTTTAAAACATCATTACCATAAGACCCTTGTAAAAAGACACTTAAATCGAAGTTCTTGTAAGAGAAATTATTCGTAAAACCAAAGGTGAAATCTGGATGCGGATTACCAATAAAGGTTCTGTCTTCTTCATTAATCATTCCATCTCCATTGATATCTTCGTATTGTACATCCCCTAAGTAATTATCTCCCAAAGTTTCTGAAAAAGGGATCCCAAATTGTACCGGAGCTCCATCAATATCGTCCTGACTTCTAAAGAGTCCTTTTGTTTTATAACCCCAGAACATTCCTACAGGTTGTCCTTCTACTGTTCGAGTAATAGGAGAAGATAGGTATCCTGAATTAATTGTTCTAATTACTTCTAAATTCTCACTATAAAGCGAAGTCACTTCATTTTTGTAATGGGAGAAGTTTAAACTAGTTGACCAAGTAAAATCTTTATTTTGTAAGGTTGAATAATTGATAGTTACATCAATCCCTTTATTATTCATCTCTCCAAGATTCACATAAGGCGCACTTAAACCACCTAGGTAAGATTCTCCCCCGGCAGGTCCTGTAAGATATACAGGCAGCGGAAGTTGGTACAAGAAATCTTTAGAGTCTTTATTATAAACTTCAATAGTCGTATTTAAGCGGTTTTTAAACAGAGAAAAATCCAATCCTAAATTCACCTGTGTACTCTCTTCCCATTTTAAGTCCGGGTTAGGGATGTTGGTTACATAATACCCTAGTCCGGCTCCTGTCTGTACACTTGCTAAACTTGCTCCATAACGGTAGTTAGGCAATCCCTGGTTACCTACCACACCGTAACCGGCTTTTAATCTTATGTTATCGACTACTTTGTTGACGCCCTCCATCCAAGGCTCTTTATATAATTTCCAAGACGAAGCAAACGATGGGAAATAGCCCCATTGTTTCTCACCTAACGGATCAAATTTAGAAGATCCATCTGCTCTAAAAGTGGCTGTAAGTCCATATTTATCTTTTAATGAGTATAAAGCTCTTCCGTAATAAGAAGACAAAGAAGTACTTCCTTGATACGCACTATAATTAAGGATTCTTGCAGCGTTATTTAAAGTTTGCAACTTGTTATTCACAAATTCTTGTCCTGTAGCCTGTACACCTTCCCAAGAAGACTCTTGTGCTTCTTGACCTACTAAAAGATTTAAATTGTGTATTTCATTAAAGTTTTTAGTGAAATTAAGGTAGTTTTTCACAATCCAAAATCTACTCTTTCCTCTTTTTTCAAACAAAGTAGCGTATTCATTTTCAAATCTTCCCCACTGGTAAGTAGGTGTGAAAAGTTTATTTTCGGTAAAATCAAAATTACCTCCTACTTCATTTCTGAATTTTAATCCCTCGGTAATTGTGAATTCACTAAAGAAATTTCCAAGGATATTATGCTTCAGCAGCGTATTGGTCCTGCTCAATGCTAAAGCTACTGGGTTAATAGTACCTTCTACCGCTGTAGGATCGTTTGGCGGACCTGCAAAAGTTCCGTCCGGGTTTCTAACTGCAATATCAGGTGCTTGTAATAAGCCTAAACTTACAATACCGTTACGGTTACTGTTTAAGGTAATATCTTCATCGGTTCTACTCCCCGTTATATTTGCTCCTACTCTTAACCAATCTTTTACTTGCGAATCGATATTGGTTCTTAACGTAATTCGGTTAAAACCAGAGCCAATAACAGTTCCTTCCTGATCGAGGTAACTTCCTGATATTAAATAATTTGTTTTTTCTGAACTTCCTGCATAAGACAATTGATGACTTTGCATCCAAGCTTGCTGAAAAACTTCATCTTGCCAATCGGTCCCAGGCCCTAAAAGTTCAGGATTTGAAAAATCTACCCTTGGCTCAACGCCGTATTCTTCTGCCAATTCATTTTGCAGTCTAGCATACGTAGGCAGCTTCATCACATCCAATAATTTTTGCGGCTCCTGTAATGCGATATAGGTATTATAACGAAGTCTTCCGTCTTTATTTTTGCTTCCGCTTTTAGTTTTGATAATTACTACCCCATTGGCGCCGCGAGAACCGTAAATAGCGGTAGCCGAAGCATCTTTTAATATATCTACAGATTCAATATCATTGGGGTTGAGGGAAGCCAATGGACTTGTCCCCACTTGCCCAACTCCTCCAAAATCTGAAGCATCTGTTCTTCCACTTGTACTGGTATTTCTGGAATCTCCTGAAATTGGCACTCCATCAATCACATACAAAGGCTCATTATTACCGGTAATAGAAGTCACCCCTCTAATTCTTACCGAAACAGCACTTCCGGGCTTACCGGAGTTTTGAGAGATAGTTACCCCCGCAGCACGCCCCTGCATAAGCTGATCTATACTTACTTGTGGAATATTTTCGATTTCCTCCGCTTCTATACTAGAAACAGAACCGTTAACATCTTGCCGTTGTTGAGCCCCATACCCAATTAGCACCACTTCTTCCAAGCTTTCAGAATCCTCAGATAAGGTTACGTCTATCTGAGTTCTTTCGCCAACTTTTTCTTCAACAGGTTCAAAACCCACATAACTAAAAACGATAACGTTTTCGTTATTAACATTTAGTTGATACTCCCCATCAAAATTGGTGGTAGTTCCGGTATTACTGTCCTTAATTAAAACGTTAACCCCCAATAAAGGCATCCCGTTTTCATCTGTCACTGTACCGGTAATTGTTTTTTGTTGTGCTTGCATTTGCGAAAACGAAAAGCACACAAAAGACAATAGGCATAATTGTAAAAATTTTGCCATACGTAAAGATTTGTTTTTGTGTTGTTGCATAATTAGTTATTGTGTTTGCTTTACACCTTTGCTTCGTAGATCTACATTTTTAAGGTCAAAAAATTGAAGCATTAATAATTTAGTGCGCAAATTTTATCATATTCAAAATTAAAGGGATCGTTAAGGCTATGTTAATCTTATTTTATCATTTACTTATAAAATTTTAGCTTTTTGATAAAATGATATTACAAATGGATAAGTTTTTGAATAAAATGTGAATAATTACTCATCACAATTTATTTGTGCTGCTGAAAGAAGTTTCTCTTTTATAAATTTACCCGAGTGAGTCAATTTGCTGTTTTTAGTTAAATCCTCTATACTGCTTTTTGGCTTAAGTACCGAACAAGCTTCATCTTTATCTGAAATAGACCAATTACAATAAGAAATTTGATATTTATCTAGCAGTTTCCACCACACTTTAGTTTGCGCTTCATTTACAATTCCATCGCCGGAAGCATCTGCACTACCGTATTCGGTTACAAAAACAGGAAGACCACCTTCCATGGCTTCTATAACAATATCTCGAAGTTCTTGCCGATGGCTATCTGCATAAAAATGAAACGTATAAGCGATATTTTCTACCTGTATAGGATCCCGTAAAGCTTCATCTACCCGTTGTGACCAAGTAGGCGTTCCACAGACAATTACATTATCAGGATCGTTTTTACGAATGGTATTGATAATTTCGGTGTGATAAGGTTTTAAAACTTCAGACCAAGAAACTTCTAGAGGTTCATTATAAATCTCGTAGATAATATTGGGATACTCACCATACTTTTTTGAAATATACTCGAAAAATCGTTTCGATTCTTCTAAATGGTCTTCTGCATGATGGTCATGCCAATCTACAATTACATACAGACCTTCCTCAATGGCTGCATCGATCACTTTTTCAATCTTTTTGAGCTCTCGCTCAGGATGGGTTAAATATCCGTCATAATCTACTGCTAAAGCTGCCCTAACTACATTACACTTCCATTCATTTTTTAAAATTTCAACTGTTTTTGCTGAATAAAACTTAGGTTTCCATTGACTCCAAAAAAGAGACATTCCTCTTAACTGCAGAACTTCATCATGTTCATTTTTTAAATGCGCTCCTTCAATTTTTAATTGCCCATGGCATTCTACGGGCGTTTTTTGCGCATACATAATGGCGGAAAAGACAAAAAATAATAAACCAATGCTAAAAATTCGATAACTATTCATTACAATACTCTTTTAATTCCTTTAAACTCTTCTCTAAAATCACTTGGCGTACAATTTTTCACCTTTTTAAACACCCTATTAAAATTGGCGATATTATTAAATCCACACTTAAAACCTATTTCGCCAATACTTAAATCGGTTTCTATCAACCAACGGGTAGCATAGCTAATGCGGGTATCGTTCATATAATCTATAAAGGTTTTTCCGGTACGTTTTTTAATAAACCTATTAAAGGACACCGGACTCATATTTACCAATTCAGAAATTTCAGCCAAGGTTATTTTTTTGCTGAAGTTTTCTTGCACATATTCATAAATCACTTTGATTTTTTCGCTATTCTCAAAGTTTTTATTTTCTGAAATATAGGTAGATAGCAAGCGCTGACTCCTACTGTTAGAAAGATCATGCAATATAGAAATGAGCTCCAAAAAGTAATCGATACTATCTATTTTAGAAAGTTTCATAATCCTGGGCATCACTTCCTTCGTGATTTTTTTTGAAAACAGGATTCCATGGTTCGACCTATTGAACATATCTTTAATAGGTTTAAAAATCCTACGGGAAAGCAATTTGTTATCGAATAAATCATTGTGAAACTGAATGGTAATCTCATGAATCGTTTGATTGGTACAGTTATGTAATTCCCATCCGTGCACTAAGTTAGGCCCCACCAGCACCAATTCCAGTTCGTCAATTTCTTCCAAACTATCGCCTACCACTCGCCGCACACCTTTACCATTATGGATAAAATTCAATTCATATTCCGGATGAAAATGAATAGGAAAATCAAAATCAGACTTCACTCTATCAAAGACTAAAAAGCTATCTTCTGGTGCTAATTGAGTAATCTCGCGATGAGCATTGTTTCGAATAGGCATAAAATAATTCTAATATTAAGTAAAAATTTGATTAATAAATGATAAAATTATATTAACACAGAAAAACCCCTAAGCTTAATTTTGAATTTGAACAATTAAATGTCAAAAAAATATAAATTCATCAATTTTATAGTGTTTAAAATTGTAAAAACACAATCAACATTACAACAAATATATTATCATTTCTTAGTATGAAATTGTCATTTCGGTTATTGTATTTTTATATCTGCTTAAGTTTACTTTATTCTTGTGCGAGTATCACCTATGTAAAACCTGATGAAATTAAGGTTGCTGACAACGCCGCCAATACTTCTGCAAAATTACTTTATCAACGTATTCAAGTTTTATCTAAAGAAGGTATCGCTATTGGGCATCAAGATGCTACGGCTTATGGAGTTGGTTGGAAATTTTCTTCCAAAGATAAATTCAAAAACGATATTGATGAAACTGCAGGTTTTTCACCGGCCATCTATGGTTGGGATTTAGGTGATATTGAATTAGGGAAAAAACAAAACCTAGACAGCGTTTCTTTCGATTTAATCAGAAATGAAATCATTAAAATTCATCAAAAAGGAGGAATCAATACCATAAGCTGGCACATTAACCATCCTGAAACAAAAGGAAATTCTTGGGACACCACCGCAGTGGTTTCTTCTATTTTAAAGGAAGGAAAAAAACGTAAGCTTTATGAAAAATGGATTAGCAATCTCGCTGCATTTTTTAAGAGTTTAAAAACCGAAAACAACGAAAGCATTCCTGTTATCTTTAGGCCATTTCACGAAATGAACGGAAGTTGGTTTTGGTGGGGAGCGCAACATTGTACAACAGAAGAATATAAAGCACTTTACCGTCAAACATTTCAATTATTAAAAGAAAACGGCGTACATAATCTTCTTTATGCCTATTCACCCAACGCTTTAAACGCCCCTGAAGAGTATGAAAAATTTTATCCCGGAGATGAATATGTGGATATTTTGGGAATAGATATTTACAATTATGGAGGCGATGAACAATACCTAAAAAACCTTCAGCACGATATTACTCTCATGAGAGATTTTGCTGCACTTCATAACAAACCTTATGCATTAACTGAAACCGGAAATACACATCCTGAAAACCCAAAATGGTGGACCGAAGTATTTCAACCGGGCATTAAAGAATCAGGAATAAGCTGGTTCTTACTTTGGAGAAACGCAAGGCCTTCTCATTATTTTGCTACTTATCCTGAAGAAGTTTCAGCAGAAAACTTTACGGAATTTGCAGAAAATATGCAGTTACTTTCCCTTAAAGAAATCAAGAAATTTAAAGTAAAAGCTACCGCACAATAACTTCATTTATGTTACAACCTTTAGATATAGCCATTATATTAGTTTACCTCGTCGGTACTATTATCATTGGATTAACCCTTAGAAAGAAAGCCCAAAAGAGTAAAGACGATTACCTCTTGGGCGGAAAAAACCTTCCTTGGTATATGCTGGGACTTTCCAATGCTTCAGGGATGTTTGATATTTCCGGGACGATGTGGCTGGTTACCTTAACTTTTGTGTATGGTTTAAAAAGTATTTGGATTCCTTGGCTTTGGCCGGTGTTCAACCAAGTGTTTTTAATGATGTATTTATCTGCTTGGTTACGTAGGTCCGGAGTTACCACAGGAGCAGAATGGATTAATTTCAGGTTCGATAATGGTAAAGGCGGCAAATGGTCGCATACCATTATCGTAATTTTTGCCATTTTAAGTTGTTTAGGATTTTTAGCCTACGGATTTATTGGTCTGGGGAAATTTGTAGAAATTTTTATCCCTTGGGAAATGGTTAGCGATTACGTACCATTTACCGTTCCGCCGGCTTATATTCCCCATTTCTACGGAATTATTTTCACGCTTTTCGCTGTATTTTATTCAGTGATTGGAGGGATGTCCGGTATTGTTTGGACCGATGTACTTCAATATACCATTATGACCATTTCTTCTATCGCTATTGCGGTGATCGCATTTCAAGCGATGGGTAATGAAACGCTGAATGTTCCCGAAGGATGGCTCAATCCATTTTTTGAATGGGAACTAAATATGGATTGGAGTGGAATTATAGATGAAGTAAATACCAAAATTGCTTCCGATGGTTATTCCCTGTTCAGCATCTTTTTTATGCTCATGCTTTTTAAAGGAATCTTGGCAAGTATTGCAGGACCGGCACCCAATTACGATATGCAGAAAATCCTATCCACCAAATCACCCAAACAAGCGGCGATGATGAGCGGTTTTTCCAATCTTGCGTTGATGCCAACAAGATACTTAATGATTGGTGGTTTTTCGGTACTGGCAATCCTTTTCTACGAAAAATTAGATTTAAGAACTGCGGGGATTTTAGATTTTGAAAAAATTTTACCGGCAGCCATTCAGCAGTTTGTCCCGGTAGGTTTATTAGGATTACTATTAGCAGGATTGTTAGCAGCATTTATGTCAACTTTTGCCGGTACGCTAAACGCTGCACAAGCCTATTTGGTTAACGATATTTACCTAAAAAGAAATCCTGAGGCTTCTTCCAAAAAAATAAACAAAGTCAATTACGCAAGTGGAATCGTAGTCGTATTAATCAGTATCATACTCGGTTTTTTTGTACAAGATGTCAATTCAATTTTACAATGGATTGTAAGTGCGCTTTACGGAAGTTACGTAATGTCGAATCTTTTAAAATGGCACTGGTGGCGATTTAACGGCGAGGGTTATTTCTGGGGAATGCTTTCAGGAATTATTCCTGCACTTATTTTCCCGATGTTTACTGACACCTTAGACTTATATTACTTTCCGGTAATTTTATTAATCTCCTTAATTGGTTGTATCGCAGGAACGTACTCAGCTCCACCTACCAATGAAGAAGTGCTTATTCATTTCTATAAAAAAACACGCCCTTGGGGATTTTGGAAACCCATCTTAGAAAAAATTAAAGAAACGGAACCCGAATTTGAAAAGAATAAAGCTTTTAAACGGGATATGTTCAATGTACTTATTGGTACCATTGGGCAAACACTCTTAGTAGTGATTCCTATGTACTTAATCTTACACGAAAACATCCCTATGATTATTTCAATTGTCTTACTAGTGATCTGCATTATTATATTGAAAAAAACCTGGTGGGACAAAATGAAAAATGAACCTAACATAAACGAAAAATAGTTAAAGATGGCAACTACAAATCATAAAACATCTACCATACAAGGCTATGACCAACTTATTGAGAATTATAACCGCTTAATTAATCAACCTAATTTTCCTGTTGAAGAAAACAACGGTGTTTATCAGCGTTATAAAAACCCAATATTAACAGCACAACACGCACCCATCCATTGGAAATACGACCTGAATCCGGAAACCAATCCATTAGGTTTAGAGCGCATAGGGATTAACGCGACTTTTAATCCCGGAGCCATCAAGTTTGAAGGTAAATATTTACTGGCAGTAAGAGTGGAAGGAAACGATAGAAAATCTTTCTTTGCCATGGCAGAAAGCCCGAATGGCGTTGATAAATTCGAATTTTGGGATAAACCCATACAATTACCGCAAACCGAAGAACCCGATACCAATGTGTATGATATGCGGTTAACCCATCACGAAGATGGGTGGATTTATGGTATTTTCTGCACCGAAAGAAAAGACCCTAATGCTCCCACAGCAGATACTAGTGCTGCCGTAGCCAACGCGGGAATTGTAAGAACCAAAGATTTAAAAGAATGGGAACGCTTACCGGATTTAATTAGCCATACCGGTCAACAACGAAACGTAGTTCTTCATCCTGAATTTGTTAACGGAAAATATGCGGTTTACACCCGACCACAAGACGGTTTTATTAACGTTGGAAGCGGTGGCGGAATTGGTCTAGGTTTTATAGCAACCATGGAAAATCCCGTAGTAGAAAACGAAAAAATCATTAACCAAAAAGTCTATCATACCATTTACGAACTTAAAAATGGTTTAGGCCCCGCCCCCATCAAAACTGATGAAGGTTGGCTTCACTTGGCTCACGGTGTAAGAAATACCGCCGGTGGTTTACGTTATACCTTGTATATGTTTATGACAAGCTTAGAGGATATTGGCAAAGTAATTTATCAACCTTCCGGTTATTTTATGGCCCCAAATTATAAAGAAACCGTAGGTGATGTTCCCAACGTTCTCTTTGTCAACGGATGGATAGAAGAAGAAGGGCGAGTATTTATTTATTACGCTTCATCAGACACCCGATGCCACGTAGCCACTTCTACGGTAGAAAAACTGGTAGATTTTGTAAAAAACAGTCCACAAAAAGATTTTACTTCAGCAGCTTCAGTAAACTCTATTGTTCAGCTAGTTGATAAAAACAAAGGACGCTATTAAGATGAAGTACCCAAAAAGCTTTTATCAATCCTTAGTAACCGAATTAAACTCCATCGCCTCCTATTGGAAAAACAATAGTGTTGACCAAGAACAAGGAGGCTTTTTGGGACAGCGGGATCATTTCAACAACATTGTTTCTAATGCCAATAAAGGCATAATTCTAAACACTCGCTTGCTATGGTCTTTTTCAACACTTCAACAACACAATCCTGATTTCAATTTAAAAGAAATTGCCGAACGTTCCTTTCAATATTTAAAAAACTATTTTCAGGATAAAGAACACGGCGGACTTTTTTGGGAACTTAGTGCGGAAGGAAAACCTGTTCAACCTAAAAAACAAATTTACGCACAGGCCTTCGGAATTTATAGTTTAGTAGAATATTATAAAATTTCCCATGACGAAAAAGCCAAAGATTGGGCAATTTCACTTTTTCATTTAATTGAAAAACACGCTTTAGACGAAGTTGAAAACGGCTATATTGAAGCTTTTGAAAAAGATTGGTCTCCTTTAACCGATGTGCGGCTTAGCGAAAAAGATATGAATGCAGAAAAAACCATGAATACTCATCTGCATATTCTGGAAGCTTATACTTCGCTGCTAGAAATATATCCTGATGAAATACTAAAAAAAGCCCTTGAAAATCTTATTGATCTGTTTTTGGGTCAATTTTTAAACAAAGATTATAATTTCGAATTATTCTTTGATAAGAAATGGAACCTCATTAGCAACGAAATTTCCTTTGGGCACGATATTGAAGCAGCTTGGTTACTCATAGAAGCTGCCAAAGCATTGAATGAAAAAGCTTTACTGGAAATTACACAAGATACAGCCGTTCAAATAGCTGATAGATTTCTAGCATTAGGCTACAAAAAAGGTGAAGGCGTATTTAACGAACTTAACAGAAGTAATAATCATTTAGATACTGACCGCCATTGGTGGCCACAAGTAGAAGCGATGGTAGGTTTGCATTACGCCTACCAACTTACCAAGCATGAAAAGTATAAAAACGCGGTCTTGGATATTTGGGAATACACCCAACATCACCTCATAGACCGAAAAAACGGAGAATGGTATTTTCGGGTAAACGAAGAAAACATCCCCTATGAAAATGAAGACAAGTTAAGTATGTGGAAAGCCCCGTACCACAATTCCCGTGCATTGACCATTTTATTAAAAGACAACTCATGAAAAAACTCGTAGCACTTATTTGCTTTGCCATCGTAATGGGAAGCTGTAAAACCTATCAATACAAAGACTTAAAAACCCCAAGAATTACTATTCAAAACGGGCAATTTCAAAAAGGTGGCCAGCCTTACTATTTTGTGGGTGCCAATTATTGGTACGGACCGCTTATCGCTGCTAAAAACATTGGCGACCGGGAGCGACTCCTCAAAGAATTGGATATAATGGATAGTTTGGGAATTGATAATTTAAGAATATTAGTTGGAGCTGAAGGCGGTACCGAAGACTTTCAAGTTAAACCGGCCTTACAACCTCAACAAGGAGAATACAACGAAGATTTACTGGACGGATTGGATTTTCTCTTAGCTGAAATGTCCAAACGGGAAATGTACGCGGTGTTATACCTTAACAACAACTGGATTTGGTCAGGAGGAATGTCGGCCTATTTAGAATGGAATGGTTATGGGGAAGTCAACAATCCGTTTACCGATAAATACTCTTGGGAAGATTACTTCAACTACACCCAGCAATTTCATACCTGTACGCCGTGTCGGGAAGCTTTTCAGAAACACGTAAAGTTTATTATTGGTAGAACCAACCAATACAACGGCAGAAAATATACCGATGACAATACCATTATGTCTTGGCAAGTCGCCAATGAGCCTCGTATTTTCACAGAAAGTGATAGAGAGCCTTTCAAAATTTGGTTAGATGAAACGGTTGATTTATTGGAAAAATTAGACCCGAATACTTTAATTTCAACCGGAGCGGAAGGCAAAGCAAGTTACCTTCAGGAAATAGACACTTACCAAATGCTTCACTCCAATAAAAACATCGATTACTTAACGATGCATATGTGGCCTAAAAACTGGGTTTGGTACGATGTAAACAATGAAGATGCTTCGACCATCTCTTCCATTGAAAAAGCCAACAACTACATAGATGAACACATTCAGGTAGCCAAAACTTTAAACAAACCCATTGTAATTTCAGAATTTGGCTTTCCAAGGGAGGGAGAAAGTTTAATGAAAAACGCTTCCCTTAACAACAGAAATAAATTTTATGAAGCCATCTTTAAAAGATTGGAAGAAAGCTATCAAAACAAAAGTGTGTTAAGCGGAGTCAATTTTTGGGGTTTTGCCGGCTTTGCCAAAACAGACCAAAAAAGAGGAAAATGGGAAATTGGAGACGATTTTAGCGCCGACCCACCACAAGAACCACAAGGCTTAAATTCAGTATTTGCAAGTGACACCACCACACTTAACCTTGTTTACAAATACAATAAGCTTATCAATAATTTATAAGCCATGAAAAAAATAATCATTTTAAGTATAGCTATAGGCATCTTAAGCCTAGCAAGTTTCGCTGCTCCTAAATTTAAAAAAATGAGAAAGTTCCCGCCTAACGACGATATTGAAAAAAAGATAGATTCCCTACTTGCCCTGATGACTCTAGAAGAAAAAGTGGGTCAAATGGTGCAGTACAACGGATTTTGGGATGTAACGGGACCTTCGCCTAAAGGAGGCAATGCCGAGAAAAAATACGAACACCTTAGAAAAGGTTGGGTAGGTTCTATGCTTACCGTTCGCGGAACCGAAGAAGTGAGAGCCGTCCAAAAAATTGTGACCGAAGAAAGCAGGTTGGGCATTCCGTTAATCATCGGCTTTGACGTGATTCACGGGTACAAAACCCTTAGTCCAATTCCGCTAGCTGAAGCAGCGAGTTGGGATTTAGAAGCGATTAAAAAATCTGCAGAGGTTGCAGCAGCCGAAGCAGCAGCCTCAGGGATTAATTGGACATTTGCCCCGATGGTAGATATTTCGCGCGACCCTCGCTGGGGAAGAGTGATGGAAGGTGCCGGTGAAGATCCTTATTTAGGAAGTAAAATCGCGAAAGCCAGAGTAACTGGTTTTCAGGGCAACGATCTTTCCAATCCGTTAACTGTCGCTGCTTGCGCTAAACATTTTGCAGGATACGGTTTTGCGGAAGCGGGTAGAGAATACAACAAAGCAGATATAGGGACGGTTACACTTCATAATATGGTTTTACCACCATTTAAAGCTTCGGCAGAAGCAGGAGCCAGAACTTTTATGACAGGCTTTAACGAATTAAACGGAATTCCGGTTACCGGAAATGATTATTTGCTTCGGGACATCCTTAAAAAAGAATGGGGTTTTGATGGATTTGTCATTTCAGACTGGGCTTCTATTGAAGAAATGCTCACTTGGGGCTACACCAAAGATAGAGCTTCAACAGCCGTTAGAGCAGCAGAAGCAGGCGTAGATATGGATATGGAAGGTAATATCTATATGGAAGAATTGGCCAACATGGTAAGAACCGGAAAGGTTAAAGAAGAAATTGTTGACGAAGCAGTACGAAGAATTTTAAGGGTTAAATTTGAATTAGGCCTTTTTGAAGATCCCTATAAATATTGTGATCCAGAGCGGGAAAAAGAAGTAATTGGCAATCCTGAACATATAGAAGCAGTAAAAGATATGGCCAAAAAATCCATTGTTTTATTGAAGAACGAAAACAATCTGCTTCCGCTTAAAAAGAAAGAACAAACTATTGCTCTTATTGGACCTTTGGCTGATGAAAATAACAGTCCGTTGGGAAGCTGGAGATTGGGTTCTGATGATTCTACCGGAGTCAGTTTAAAAACAGGTTTAGAAAAATACAGCAACAATAAAATTGAATATACGCAAGGAGTAAAATTAATTACCAATCAAGCTGAATTTACTAAAGAATTGCATATCAATACTACTGATACTTCTGGTTTTGAAGAAGCTAAGGAAGTAGCCAAAAACGCAGATGTAGTGATTATGGCTTTAGGAGAACACGGATTTTTGAGTGGCGAAGGAAGAAGCCGAACTAAACTAGACTTACCGGGGCTTCAGCAAGAATTATTGGAAGAGGTTTACAAAGTGAACAAAAACGTGGTATTAGTGCTTCAAAACGGAAGACCCTTAACCATCAATTGGGCAGAGAAAAACATCCCCGCGATTGTAGAAGCATGGCAATTGGGTTCACAAAGTGGAAATGCCATTGCAGAAGTACTCTACGGCGATTACAACCCCAGCGGAAAATTACCGATGACCTTCCCTCGCAGCGTGGGACAAATTCCTATCTACTACAACCACAAGAGAACAGGAAGACCGGTAGATCCTGCTCCCGGAGAGGAACAAGTGTTTTGGTCGCATTACATCGATGAAGAAAACGCGCCACTTTACCCGTTTGGTTTTGGCTTGAGTTATACTGAATTTGCTTACAAAAACCTTCAGCTAGCAAAAAAAGAAATCAAAAAGAACGAAACACTAAAACTTTCTGTTGAAGTAAGCAATACCGGAAATTATGACGGACGGGAAGTTGTGCAATTGTATATCAGGGATTTATACGGAAGTATCATCAGACCGGTAAAAGAATTAAAAGGTTTTGAGTTAATTCCTTTGAAAAAAGGCGAGACCAAAACCGTTACCTTTGAGCTTGGCCCTAAAGAACTCGGTTTTTATAACGAACAAGGAAATTATTTAGTAGAACCCGGCGAGTTTCAAGTATTCATAGGCGGAAGTTCAGAAACAAGTTTAGAAGATAGTTTTTTCATGGTGGAGTAATTATTTTTTAATTATTATTACCTAAAAGCTCCGATTACTCGGAGCTTTTTATTTGTAATCCATTTAGAAAGTACCCTCCCGGCTTATTTCGCTAAGGCTGCATAAGCCACCTTCCCTCGAAAGGGAAGGAACGATAACTATCGTCAACCTGAACTTGATTCAGGTTCTCCTCATGAAATTCAGAAGACTATTCTATTTCCATCATAAAACTGGAAGCCGGGAGATTGGCTTTGTTAAACAAGTTGGGGACAATAGCATTTTTCCACGCATAGCGGACGTACTTGGGTTGCTTCAGCTTATTTTTCTTTAAGAAGATACGATTTCCTTTCAGCTTTGCTTTTACAGGCTGAAAATTCAAATCCTTTCCGGCTATTTCAAACTGCAAATCTTTCTTGTCTTTAAAATATAAACCTTCGGCGTGAGAAAATTCAACTACCACATATTTTCTTTCTTCATATACTTTTTCAACTAAAGGTCCGTACACTTCATTTGTAAATTTTCCATAAGTTTCTTTTAAAGCAAGGTTTGCAAAACGAACGCCCACAGTCTTTTTATCACGCGGATGAATATTTTCAAAATTCCCCACATCGCCTGTAAATACCATTCCGGTGTTGGGAATTGTTAAGGTTTTGCGTTGTGCGTCCCTTACTTTCACTCCGTTATCATTATTGTCACCATAATTATAGGGTGCAATTTGCGCGTAATAAAATGGAAAATCCTGCTGCCAGGAAGTCCGCCAATCTTTTATGAGCGTAGAAAAAACATGAGGATATTCATCGGGATTAGCGGTGTTAGTTTCGCCTTGGTACCATAAAACCCCCGCCAAATTATAAGGAATAATCGGATAAATCATTCCGTTGTAAACCGCGCCGGGTTCGTTGGGTCCCCATTCTTCCGAAGGTAATTTTTCAGCAGCTTTTTGTAATAAGCTATCTTTTTCAAAAATCGCTTCGGGCATCCATACTTCAGCAGGCGTTCCTCCCCAGTTGGAACCGATAATTCCGATAGGCACGTCTAATTGGGTATGTAAACGTTGTGCAAAAAAGTAAGCGATGGCACTAAAATATTTCATCGTTTCCGGCTGACTTTCCACCCATTTCCCTTGCACATTTTTCTGCGGAAATTCAGCAGCAGTCTTCGGCACATCAAAAAACCGAATATTTTTATAGGTAGAATTCTGAATGGCTGCTTCTTGATTTTTAATTCCTGCGGAAGCACTCCATTCCATATTCGATTGTCCGGAAGCTAACCAAACTTCGCCAATGAGAATATCTTTCAATGTAATGCTATTATAGCCTGTAAATGTTAGTTGATAAGGTCCGCCGGCTTTGGGAGTAGACAATTGAATTTCCCACTTCGCATATCTACTTCCTTTTACTTTCAACGTATCTTGAGGGTTCCAAGAAGCGACAATAGCAACTTCTTCGCCGGGGGCCGCCCAACCCCACACATTTACTGTGGTGTTTTGCTGAAGTACCATCCCGTCTGAAAATACTTGTGGCAACCTGACATTGGCTTTTGCCAACACACCTGAAAGACATAAAATAATAAAAAGCTTATTTTTCATAACTAACTTAGCGATTGAGGAGTTCTTTGTAAAAAGGAATCAGTTTTTGGGCAATCGTTGCGTGCCCTTCTTTGCTGGGATGGTAACCGCAACCTTTCTGATAAATATCTTCAAACTCATACAACGCGATGATGTGATTGGCTTCAAATTCTGCTTTAATTTTTTTTAGAGAAGCAAGCAAGGCCTTTCCTTTTTCGTTTTCCCGACCAATCATAGGACTCGTCAATAAAGCGATTTTTACGGAAGGATATTTTTCGTATAAAGCCTGTATAAAGTTGATATAATTCTTCTCGTATTTTTCAGCATCAAAAGGCTTGCGCTCTTTTTCGCCATCCCCATCTGAAAAGTCATTTGTTCCCAAACAGATACTGATTAAATGAGGCTGAAATTTAGTAAAATCTCTGAGCTGCGTGGTATCTCCATCTAGCGACAGCGTTCGATAAACGTCAGGCATCACGGGTTGATCTTCATCGTTCCAATTGCGGTACATTCCCATTCCCGAAACCGAACTCAAGATATAATCTGCCTGCAATTCCCTAGCAACGCGTGGCCCGTACGCCCAATAGGCGTTATGTTGGTCGTACCACTCACCTTCTCCACAAGGTAAATCGCTAGCATCATTGCCCATCCCGGAGGTGATGGAATTCCCGATAAACTCGATTTTTAAATCATTTTTATCCTCGAAAGTTTTGATTTGATTGGCTTTGGCACCTAAAAAATAAAGGTCGCCCGTACTGGCTTCGGTAGCTTTGATAACTTTGATGTGGTGAAAATCTTCTCCTTTGAGCGGAACGCTAATCGTGGTGACAGAATCGCCTGAAATTTGGTAGCGGTCTAGGTATTTTCCATCGACTTCCACGGCGGCAAAAGCGTGATGTGGAGCGGCGGCTTTAAGTTGTATTGCTATGTTTTCCCCTTGGGCTTGAAATTGCACCAACGAAGCGGCAGAAATTAAGTTGGTAGATGGTTGGATTGAATTGGCCTGTACCCTTCCTTGATAGGTAAAAACACTATCGGTGCTGGTATAGGATTGGGGTGTGGGCTTTTCTGAAGTTTGAGGGCTTTGCTTACAGCTGTAAAGGCTTATAAATAATAACAGGAATACTAATCGATAATGCATAGGTGAAATTTTAACCGGAAAAGTACTCAATTTTAGCGCTTTTTACTGCTACGATTTTTACAAATTATTGACTTATTTGATAGTTTTTAATGGGGTTTTATATAAAAGAAAACCACCTTAATGAGATTATCTTAAAAAACGTTATATTTAGGGGATGGATTTTGGAAATCGACTATGGACAAACCAAGGAAATTTATGACAAGATTGTTTACTATTGTATTTTGACGAAAAAGAAAAAGTTGAACGAAACCTACCCATTTAATCTAACTGTTTTGATGGATGCTTTTAAGGTTCTATAAAACCGCTCCTAATTAGAATCAATCTTTTCTTTACGGTACTGAGATGGAGATAAACCCGTTTTTTGCTTAAACACACGATTGAAGCTCGTTTTAGAAGGAAAACCACATTCGTAAGCAATGCTCAACAACGTATATTTCTTACTATCTTCTTCGCTGAGCTTTTGTTTTACTTCCCTTACCCGGTAATCGTTTATGAGATTGTAAAAGTTAGTATCGAGGTATTGATTTAAAAGTTCGGAGAGTTTCTTATCCGTAATTCCCAATTCGTCGGCCAAATCAGATAGACTAATGGAATCGTTTAGGTAGGGCTTTTTCGTTTCTAAAATTTGAAGGAGTTGTTCCTTTAACGCTTCTATTTCCTCATCAGAAAACCCTGAAAGCTGAGTGCTAACACGGGTGGTTTCCATTGTGTCCGATTGAGATTCCGTTTGGGGGGAGGGGGAAGGCTTTGCCGGTATTTGATCAGGTGTCTCATTCATTTCTTCAAGAAAAAAATCGGGAAGCAAAATTTGTGATTGAAACATACCTTTGTACCCCAAAAAGCAATACAATCCAATAAAAGCAAAGGCGGTAAGGGTACCTATATTCCAGGGAATCATAGGAAAGAAAAGCTCGTAAAGAGAAAACAAACTATCTAAACCGGCGATACTTATTAAGCCAATGATAAGGTACAAAATCCAATCTAAGCTATCTGAAGCTACGGATGCGTACATTTGAGCTTTCGCCTTTTGTATTTTCCTTACCTGTTGGTAGGAAATTATGCCGTATGTGATGAAAAAGAGATTTTCAGAAAGATTGAGATAGTAGGCAATCCTCACGTAAAAATCGTGGTACCTGGGTAAAACCCCAAAAGCGATATTCACCGTAACTGGAACAGCGATAAGCAGCCAATGCAGAAAAAATGGCGAGAGGTGCTTTAAGAAGGGCTTCTTGATTTTCCCTTTCTTCCAAACCAAGGATCGGATGTAAAAAAGCAAGGTGGGTCCAAGTAAAAATCCGGCTCCACTTCCAAACAAAAAAGCAATGGGCACCAGGTTAGAAGGACGGTGGAGAAACCCGTAATAATAAAGCAGGTAAAAAATAGAATTGACAAAGAAAATGGAAAGGAGTTTTTTAGAACTCCCTTTGCCCGATTTTAGCAGGAATACTGCAAACAAGAATAGCAGGGACATCCCTGCTATTAAAACAAAGTCAAAAAACATTGTCCAATCTTTCACGCCCGAAATATAGCACATATTATCGGAAGAATCCGTGTGCTATTTTCGGACAACGTGTGACTTATTGCTTAACTAACTTAAAACTAACGTTGTGTGCAAGGGACACAATATATAAACCTTGTTGCAAATTGGAAACAGGTAACATATTTGACTCTCCAATTTTTCCTTTCGATACTTCCTTACCCGAAGGATCAAAAATTGTGTATGTTGTATTTACAAGATTTTCTGATGATTCTATGTGAATTTTATCCGTAGCAGGGTTGGGGTAATAACCGAGTAGGGCAGACTGATAGTCATTCATTCCCAGCGATTGAGAATTGATTTTTACCAGGTAATTATCTGCAAAATTTCCCATAGCAGTTACCTCGTCCTCTTCATCTGGAAAAGGGTTTAGATCAACTGTATTTTCAAAATGTGCCCCTAGGTAGGCATTGTCGTTGGCATCAAAGTATAAGTGATGGTAACGGAGTAGGTTGGCTCCCCCAAATTGATAGGCATTTAAAAACTCTCCATCCGCATCCATTGTTTGCCAAAACCCATCTACCCAGTTTCCTTCAGATTCACTAGTTAATATAAACTCACCGGTATTAGAAAGGTCAAAATCCACAGAACCTTCAAAGTAACCGGTGGTATGTAAGTTTCCTTCTGAATCTGTTTTAATGTCATATCCCGAAGATGATAAATCACCAGACTCTAAGTGTTTAGCCCAACCAAGTACTTCGTTAGGTAAAACTTTTACTATAAATGCATTATATACCATTTCAGTATTAAAGATGTAATCTGACTCAATAGCTAGGGGATCGAAATTTACCGTGCCCCCAAACATTCCAGTTGCATAAATATTATTGTCATCATCTACTGTCAAGCCGTGCATATAAATTTCGCCGCCATCCGTTACATATAAGTTGGTTACCATACCGGTATCGTCAAATTGCAAAACAAATCCTGTATTATAACCTGTTGTAATAATTGGAAGTTCTTCATCAGGGCGTGGATTTAAATCAGCTGTTCCCGTAAAATAACCGGTAACTGCAATTTGGGTGCTACTCACTACTTCCATATCCATTGGAATGGTTACTCCATCTCCACCTATTTTAAAGGCTTTTACAAATTCACCATCTGCATTAAGCACACTGATAAAATCGCTTATAAATCCGTCCTGCGAAAGGATTTCTTCCCCTTCTCCGGGATCTACATCTAAGGCAATACTATAATAACCCAGGATATACAGGTTGCCCATTTCGTCAGTGTCTAATTTGGTAACTTCTTCGTAGTCTGAGCCGCCAATTGATTTGGCCCAAACAAACTCCCCGTTATTGGTTAGCTTAAGGATAAAGATATCTCCACCGCCTTGCGATGAAAGCATGGCTTCACCCTCGCCTGGATCCATGTCGATATCACCATCGAAGTAACCAGATACAAAAACATTCCCTTCCGAATCAACTGTAATGGCTGTTCCGTAATCCATTTCAGTACTCCCCAAACTGAAAGCCCATTCTAGGTTTCCGTCGGTATTTACCTTGCCTACAAAAGCATCGATGGTACCGTTGGTTTCAAACATCTGTTCTATTCCATCTATTCCTAGGTCGATAGACTCGTTGAAACTTCCCGTAAAATAGGTATTACCTTCTGCATCCACATCCATAGCCAGCATCGACTCTTCTCCACTTCCTTTTATAACGCCACCCCACTCGTAGGTTTGTGCATGTGTAGTGTAAGTAAAGAGAAAAATAAGAACAACGGATAAGTAATTTTTTAACTTCATATTTTTTAATTTATTAAATGATTAAACGGAACAACACCGTAAATGAATAGAGCAAATTTCTGAAGTTTCATGCGATAAAATGCTCCATTGGAAGCAGTGAAACCTTTTTAGCCAAATTGTAAACCGTTAGATAATTGTGGATTAGGTTTGAGCTTCTATTTTTTTAAAGTTGAGAAAAATGTTAATGTCTTTGTTTTTATTGTTGATCAACTTTTATTGGAATGTCGACTTAAAATTTGGATGCTAATGCTTAGATATTTGATCTCATGAAATTTAACTTTAGTGGATACCTGAATGATTTTGTTGGATAGGAAAATGGCTATGGTTAATACGGCGAATTACTCCGTGTTGAGCTAGAAATTTTCTTCCAGTTACATTCTTTCTTAAAACCTTATCTTTCGAAATAGAAGTTGAAAAGGGGGTTGAGTTTTATTTGAATGATACCTTAGTCCCTATGAAAGTTGGAGAATGTTGGTATTTGCGTCTATCTGATAGGCATCGCGTTTTGAATAAAGGAGCTGTAGACCGTACTAATTTTACGATCGAAATTATTACTAATGCTCAACAAGAGTCTTAACCATATTCAACCCATAAACTACGAATAAGAAAAATTTAATCACGAGCTGAAGAATGCCATTAGAAAGAGCAAAACCAGCAAGTAAAATGTATATTTCCAATGGTGGTTTTGTGTCTGCAACCGCAACCGCACAAGCATAAAAGTTAGAAGATTTTTTTATCTTAGTTTTAACCAACATCTATATGTCGTTTATAACACATTAGATCTAATTCTATAACTAAGTCATAACTAATTATGAACGCACATCCTTTAAGAAAACAAATAGAAGAAATTGTTAAACTGACCGATGAAGAATTTGACTTCGTGTTAGAACATTTTCAAAAAAAAGCGTTCAAAAAACATCAGATCGTTTTGCACGAGGGCGACTATGCCCCATTTGACTTCTTTGTAGTAAAAGGATTAATGCGAGTTTCAAGGCTGGATTCTGACGGAAAGGAACACATTCTACAGTTTGGTATGGAAAATTGGTGGATTACCGATGCGGAGGCATTTCATCACAAAACCAAATCAACCCTAATGGTAGATTGCCTGGAAGACACCCAAACACTTTCTTTAACGTTAGAAAATAAAGAAAAGTTAAGCAGGGCACTTCCAAAAATGCAGACTTTTTTCTTCAAAAAAACGACCAATGGTTACATTGCCCTACAAAAACGAATCCTCTGTTTTTTAAGTAGCAATGCCAACGACCGCTACCACAATCTTCTTACGTTATATCCGGGCTTAATCCAGCGAGTTCCTAAAGCAATGATAGCTTCCTACCTGGGTGTTACCCGAGAAACCTTAAGCCGATTGACCAAAATAGAGGCTTAAGAATGTGACATTCCTCACATCAGATCTTTGACAAATGTCCTGTTGGGCAAAAAATGCTCTTCAGAACTTTGTCGTATGAAAAACAACAATCTTTTAATTACCAAACAAGGCCGAATGCCCATCGCCATTTGGGCTTTAATGCTAAGTGTTTTTGCCATAGGCACCACCGAAGTGGTGATGATTGGCTTGTTGCCAACCATTGCCAAAGAATTTTCAATCCCTGTAGCTCTAGCGGGTTGGTTGGTGACTTCCTATGCGATAGGTGTAGCAATTGGTGGCCCCTTGCTTACCGCATTGACCAATAAAGTAAATCGGAAAAAATTACTTCTTGCTATCGTTTTACTTTTTGTGATCAGTAATGTTGTGGCTTCCATTTCATCCAACTTTAGCCTTTTGATCATGGCAAGGGTTTTATCGGGAATGGCTCACGGAGTTTTTGTAGGGATTGGTGCAAACATTTCCAGTAGTGTGGTTGCTAAGGAAAAAAGAGCTACCGCAATTGCGATCATGTTTACAGGCTTGACCGTAGCCATGGTCACCGGTGTGCCGCTGGGCACTTATATTGGTCAACAATTGGGTTGGCGCTTTACCTTTGGAGGAATTGCCGTGGTAGGATTTCTTTGCTTATTGGCAAATCAATGTTGGCTACCTAACCATATAAAAAAAGGCGCACCGATTCGGTTTCAAGACCAATTAAAGGTTTTGGGGAACAAGTCTATGCTTTTAGGATTTTCTTTAACGCTATTTTCCTTTGCGGCTTTATTTGGAACCTTCACCTATTTATCACCTTTATTGGAAAGCGTTTCAGGATTTACGGAAAATCAAATCACGCTGATCTTGTTACTTTATGGAATTTTTGTGGCGTTTGGCAATATTTTAGGCGGAAAGTTTTCCAATAAAAAGCCAACCAGAACGCTTATGGCTCTATTTGCTTTATTATCTATCACATTCATGTTGATGTTCGTATTTCTACCGTACAAAATTCCTGCACTTGTTTTGGTGGCCACGATGGGTTTTATCGGGTTTGCGACCGTTCCCGGGATGCAGTTATATATCATCCAGCTTTCAGAAAAATACTTGGCAGGAACAGAAGATGTTTCTTCGGTCTTGAATATTTCCGCATTCAATTTAGGCATCGCCTTAGGTTCCTCTATTGGAGGAATACTAATTTCCAAATCAGTAGGATTATTATCAATTACCTTAATGAGTACCATATTTTCGGCAATAGCCATCCTCATAACTATCAGCAGCATCAAAAGAGAAAAATAATTTTAACATAAAAACAGATAAAAAATGGAATACAGAAATTTAGGAAATTCAGGTTTAAAAGTTCCCGTATTAAGTCTAGGAACAGGCACTTTTGGAGGAACCAACGAATTTTTTCAGCGTTGGGGACAAACCGATGAAAAAGAAGCGACCCGACTTATTAACCTCTGTCTTGAAAGAGGAATCAATTTTTTTGATACGGCTAATGTTTATTCTATTGGCGATTCGGAAATTGTTTTGGGTAAAGCATTAAAAGGCAAAAGGGACAAAACCCTTATTTCTACCAAAGCCACATTTCAAATGGGCGAACACCCCAACGAAAAAGGCTCTTCAAGACACCACTTGATGAATGCCTTGGAAGCTAGCTTAAAGCGTTTGAATACCGATTATATAGACCTGTATTTGATGCACGGTTTCGACCGAAACACACCCATTGAAGAAACCTTAAGAGCTCTTGATACTATGATAAAAAGCGGAAAGGTACGCTATATTGGCTGCTCAAATTTCGCAGCTTGGCAATTGATGAAATCACTTTCTATTTCTGAAAAATTAGACTTGGAAAAATACGTGATTTATCAAGGCTATTATTCATTAATTGGTCGAGACTATGAACAAGAATTGATGCCTCTTTTAAAAGACCAACATATGGGCTTGATGGTTTGGAGTCCGTTAGGTTGGGGAAGATTAACAGGAAAGATAAAACGAGGCATGGAAATGAAAGACGGTAGAATAAAATCGGGCGGAGCTGTAGGCGCCCCACCGGTCGAGGACGAATTTCTTTTTAATATAATTGACGTATTGGAAAAGATAAGTAACGAAATTGAAAAATCCATTCCACAGATAGCTATCAACTGGTTACTTCAAAACAAAAGCGTTTCCAACGTAGTAATCGGAGCGAGAAACGAAAAGCAGTTGCTCTCGAATATAGCCTCTGTCGGTTGGAACCTGTCCCAAGAGCACCTCAACCAACTCAACGAGATTTCAAAACAAACACCCATTTATCCACATTGGGTAGGAGATAGATAAAAAAATTGAAAATAAGTAATAGCGGTTGGAATGGGTACTCCAACCGTTTTTTCATTTAATTGAAGTATCCTGTAAACCAAAATAAAAGTTATTGTAACAATAATAATCTTAGTGTTTCTGATGTATTGTAAAAACCGACAAAATAAAAATAGTGGTAACGAAAAAGTGACTTAAGCAATCTATTCCATCGTAGTAGAGACTTCCTCTAGTACGGTCATGAAATTATATTTTACAAACAATTGGTTCGTCAAGAATTCGAAGCCCTCTTACTTATCAAGTCAAGAATTAGTTAAAATAGAAAAAACAGCCCCCGAACAATAACTGTAAATAACCACTCATACATTCCGCTTCCATCTCCCAAATATACTAATGAATTTGCCGGAATCCTGTATCGCACTCTTTTCAAGCACATTAAACACCCATAGCAACAACTTCCCCCCGACTTTCGCCCAGTAAGATTGTACGATAAGCCATAGCTTCTCCGTAGCTTCTTCGAGTTTTCTTCGATATTTCTAGGAAATCCGGGACTTTACTCGAGCAAAACTCGAAGAAGTCTCGAAGGAATATCGAACTAGTTATAAGGAGGCCATAGCTTAAGTATGAAGTAAAAGGGACTAGTTTGAAGGGCTAAAAGCAATTTAGTGAAGTATAATAATACACTAGGCCTTGGATAATAATGTATCATAAAAACACACTTCCCAAAACTATCCCAACAAACGTTAGAATAATGATAAAACTTAGGCTTTTTGTGCCATAGCCTTGTTAATTGTTTTTACTTTCAACACGCTTATAACTAATTTCATAGAAGTAGTTAACCACTAAAAACTTCTTTGAAAAAAATGAGCCAAAAAGAAAAACAAAATGCCACTGCCCTAGAAAACCAAGAATGGATAGATTCCCTTACTTGGATTATCGAAAATAAATCGGCCAAACGAGCCGGCGAGCTTTTGGAAATCCTTCAAAACGAAGCTAAAAAACATCAGGTAGCACTTCCTCAAGAATTAAGTTCGCCTTATCAAAATACCATTCCTGCCGCTCAAGAAGAAGACTATCCCGGAGATGAAGAACTCGAAGAAAAAATACTGGCGTACATCCGTTGGAATGCGATGGCGATGGTGGTAAAAGCCAACAAAGCTGATTCCGGAATTGGCGGACATATTTCTACTTATGCTTCGATTGCACAATTATGGGAAGTAGGGTTTCATCACTTTTTCAAAATCGATAAAAATGAAATCGCCGACCAAATCTATTTTCAAGGGCACGCTTCCCCCGGGATTTACTCCCGAGCTTATCTCGAAGGCAGACTCACCAAAAAGAATTTAGAAAATTTTCGGCACGAAGTACAATCCAAAGATGGACTTACCTCTTACCCACATCCGCATTTGATGCCCGAATTTTGGAGCAATCCCACTGTATCGATGGGTTTAGGCCCCATTCAGGCCATTTATCGAGCGAGATTCAACAAATATTTACATAACCGTAAACTTATAGAAGAAAACAACAGCAAAGTTTGGGCTTTTTTAGGTGATGGTGAAATGGATGAAACCGAAGCCCGTGGTGCCATCAACATTGCTTCCCGCGACAAACTGGACAACCTCATCTTTGTTGTCGATTGTAACTTGCAACGTTTAGACGGCCCCGTTCGTGGTAACGGAAAAATAATTCAGGAACTGGAACAACTTTTCAAAGGCGCCGGTTGGAATGTTATTAAACTATTGTGGGGCAAACAATGGCAGCAACTCATCGATAAAGATAAAAGTGGAAAATTACTAGAAAAACTTACTCAACTTACCGATGGGCAATTACAAAAATACGCCTATAGTGATGGTAAATTTCTTCGGAAAGATTTCTTCGGAAGTGATAAAGACCTGTCTAAATTAGTAGAAGATTATTCTGATGAAGAATTGAAAAACTTCACCCGCGGCGGACACGATTTGCATAAAATATACAACGCCTATAAAACCGCAACCGAAACGAAAGACCAACCTACCATTATTTTAGCACAAACCATTAAAGGTTATGGTCAAGGAAGCGCAGGCGAAGCAAGTAATGTTTCCCATAAAACCAAAAAATTCAACAAAGAACAATTACAACATTTTCGGGATTTTTTCAAGGTTCAGATAGAAGATAAAAACTTAGAGAAAATTCCGTTCATCAAGCCGAAGAAAGATAGCGAAGAACTCAACTACCTTCAACAAAAAAGAAAAGAGCTCGGCGGTTACCTTCCGCAACGAAAGGATAAAAGTCCAAACTTGGAAGCACCTGATGAAAAACTCTTTCAAAGCTTTTTAAAAGGTTCAGGGAAAGAAGATGCAGCCACTACCATGGCCATGATACAAATGCTTAGCAAACTGATGAAAGATAAAAATTTCGCTAAGCTTATCGTTCCCATCATTCCGGATGAATCCAGAACTTTCGGGATGGAGTCTTTATTCCGTCAAGTAGGAATTTACGCTCCCGAGGGTCAAAAATACGACCCCGTCGATAAAGAGAGCCTTCTCTATTACAAAGAAGCCAAAAATGGTGCTATTATGGAAGAAGGGATAACAGAGTCGGGTTGTATGGCAGAATTTATTGCCGCGGGAACCACTTACCTTACCCACGGCATCAATATGATTCCGTTTTACTTTTTCTACTCGATGTTCGGTTTTCAGCGCACAGGAGATTTAATGTGGGCTGCAGCAGATGCCGGTGCTAAAGGATTTTTAATGGGTGGTATTTCCGGTAGAACCAGTATCCCCGGTGAAGGTTTACAGCATCAAGATGGGCAAAGTCATTTGTATGCCTTGGCTTTTCCTAATCTACGAGCTTACGACCCTGCATTTGCCTATGAGCTTGCCCTAATCGTAGAAGAAGGTATCCAAAAAATGTATGTCGAAAAAGAAGAACTCTTTTATTACATCACCATTAGCAACGATACCTTCCCAATGCCGGAACTTCCAAAAAATGTGGAGAAAGAAAACATTATTAAAGGCCTTTATAAATTCAAAAAATCTAACACCAGAAAGCAAACCAAAAAAGCACATTTATTCGGTAGCGGGGCGATTATGAAAGAAGTACTGGAAGCCGCCCAACTCTTAGAAGAACAATTTGATGTAGGTGCAGATATCTGGAGCATTACCAGTTACAAAGCTTTATATGACAATGCGATTGACACCGAACGCAATAACCGCTTAAAGGCACAGGTAAACAAAGAACCCACTTTTATAGAACAACAATTAAAAGATGAAAAAGGAACCTTTGTAGCCGCTTCCGACTACGTAAAAGCATTACCCGAGGCCATTGCTAATTATTTCCCAGACAAGTTAATTAGCCTTGGCGCTGATGGCTTTGGTAGAAGTGATAACCGGGAAGCTCTACGCGGTTTCTTTGAAATTGATGCCAAACATATCGCTTATGCCGCGCTCTATGGATTGGCGCAGCAAGAACAAATCAGCTTAGATGAATTAAAGAAAGCTGCCAAAAAATTGAATATCGATCCTAAAAAAACAAATCCCAGAACCTCATAATTAATCTATCATGGCAAAAGAAATTAAAATACCACAAATATCAGAAGGTGTAGACACCGCAATTATTTCAGAAATATTAGTTGCGGAAGGAGATACCATTGAAGAAGACCAAGCCGTCGTTTCCGTAGAAACCGATAAAGCCACCGCCGAAGTTCCTTCTACCGCGGCAGGAACAGTTAAAGAAATTAAAGTAAGTGAAGGTGATGAAGTAAAAGTAGGCGCAGTAGTCGTTATTTTAGAAGCTGATGAAGAGGAAGATGAACAAGAGGAAGAAGATACCTCATCAGACGACCAAGAAGAAACAGAAGAAGCAGAGCAAGACACTTCTGATGAAGAAAAAGAAGATGAGGACGAAAAAGAGGAAACGGAGGATAGTGATGATGATGAAGAGGAAAATAAAAAAGAAGACAAAGAAAGTTCAGAAGATTCTGAAGAAAAGAAACAAAAAGACAGTTCTTCTACTTCTACCAAAAAATCTTCCGACAAGGTTTATGCTTCTCCGGGAGTCCGCCGCTTAGCGAGAGAATTAGAAGTTAACCTTCAAGAACTCGAAGGCAGCGGAGAAAGCGGCCGGATTACCGAAAAAGATGTAAAAAACCACAAAAACAATAGCGGTGGTCAAAAAACCGGTTCTTCTTTAGAAAAGTTGCCTAATTTTAGCAAATGGGGAGCCATAGAAACCCAAAAACTCAACAACATCAAGAAAGCCACCGCCAAAAACATGACGGCTTCTTGGCAGTCCATTCCGCATGTATTTCAATTTGGGGAAGCCGATATCTCCGGTATCGAAGCTTATATTGAAAAACATCAGGAGAACGTTGAAAAAGCCGGCGGCAAGCTGACTTTAACCTCGATCCTCACCAAAATTGTAGCGACAGCCTTACATCAATTCCCGAAATTCAATGCGAGTATTGATATGGAAAAAGAAGAAATGATTCTGAAAAAGTACGTAAACATCAACATCGCAGTCGCTACCGAAAAAGGACTCTTAGTGCCGGTGATTAAAAATGCTGATCAAAAAAGTATCAAAGACCTATCGGTAGAAATCGCTGAAATTGCTGAAAAAGCGAGAGCAGGAAAACTTTCTAACGAAGATATGGAAGGGGGCAATTTCTCCATTTCCAATTTAGGAGGTATTGGCGGTACCAATTTCACTCCCATTGTTTACCATCCACAGGTCGCAATTTTAGGAATTTCAAAAGCCAGTACCAAACCGGTCTATATTGATGGGAAATTTGAACCTAGAAGCATTTTACCATTAAGTTTATCCTACGACCACCGATTAATTGATGGGGCCGATGGTGCCGCGTTTATCCATTGGATTGAAAAAGCATTGGAAGATCCTTATGAAGCTTTATTAAGCTAACTAGAAAATGAAAGATATGGCAAGTAACGAGAAAGAATTGGTAGTCATTGGTGCAGGTCCTGGTGGATACGCCGCGGCTTTTCATGCAGCAGATTTAGGCTTAAAAGTAAGCTTGGTAGATCCGGAAGTAAATCCCGGAGGGGTTTGTTTGTATCGGGGTTGTATTCCTTCAAAAGCTTTATTGCACCTTACCAAAACCAAAGAAGAAGCCTTAAATGCTTCTGCTTGGGGAATGAAATTTGAAGAACCCAAAATTGACCTTAAAAAAGTTAAAAAGTGGAAAAAGAGTGTGGTTAAAAAATTGACCAATGGCTTGGGACAATTAAGTAAATCCCGAAATATTGAATACATTCAAGGAAAAGCCAAGTTCACCGGAGAAAATGAACTGGAAGTCACCACGAAAGAGAAAGAAACGACTCAACTCACCTTCAAAAACGCGATTATTGCTACCGGCTCATCGGAAGTAAATTTACCCAATATAGAGGTTGATCATCAAAAAGTATGGAATTCTACCGATGCACTTGAACTTAAAGAAATTCCGAAAAAATTATTGGTGATTGGTGGCGGTTATATTGGTCTGGAACTGGGGAGTGTTTATGCATGGTTGGGAAGTAGAGTTTCCGTCGCCGAAATGACCGACGGATTTTTACCCGGCACTGATAGGGATTTGGTAAAAGTATTTGAGAAAAAGCATCCTTTTCAAGAGGTGTTTTTTGAAACTAAAGTTGAAAACCTAAAAGTGAATAAAAAAAGCTTGAGTGTTTCCCTCAAAGGAAAGGAAAAAGAACAGAAAAAAAGCTTTGATGCCGTTTTGGTGGCTGTGGGAAGAACGCCTAATACGAAAGAATTAGGCTTGGACAAGATTGGAATCTCCCCGAATGAAAAAGGATTCATCGAAGTAGATTTACAGCGAAAAACCAAATATTCCCATATTTATGCGATTGGTGATATTACCGGAGAACCATTATTGGCCCATAAAGCAAGTCACGAGGGAAGAATTGCCGCAGAAGTTATCGCCGGTAAAAAAGGAGCCGGTTACGACCCTAAAGTTATTCCCGGCATTGTCTTTACCAATCCCGAATTAGCTTGGTGCGGACTTACCGAAACTCAAGCCAAAGAAGAAAACAAAAAAGTAGAAGTGAAAAAATTCCCTTGGTCTGCTTCGGGAAGAGCAGTCGCGATTGGAGAAAATTCCGGAGTAACCAAATTAATTATTGACCCGAAAACGAAAGTTATTCTAGGCGGTAGTGTTGCCGGTAAAGATGCCGGAAGTTTAATTCCTGAAATTACGTTAGCGGTAGAAATGGGAACCACAGCAAGTGACTTATCTTTAACCATTCACCCCCATCCTACCCTTTCGGAAACCATTATGGAAAGTGCCGAATTATTCTTGGGAGGTGCTACGCACTTAGGATAACTGAATGATTAGTAAAAAATTACAGGATGGTATTTCAACATTCCTTAAGATTCTCGTAATATCATCCTCGTAATTTTGTCAGCTTCCTAAAATGCTTTATTTTAAATGCTTAACTTATAAGGAATACTGAACTTGGCTCATTTCTATCATACAATTTTTCACCATTCATCGGGGTATGTATACACCTTTTTATGTTTGGTGATGCTTTTATTTACGAAATGTTCTCCAAAAATCAATTCCTATGAAGCTCCTATTAAAAAACCGGAAGCATTTTCAGCCATAGGTCAAGATAGTATTACTAACCCATGGTGGAAAGTTTTTGAAGACCAACAACTCAACCGATTAGTAGATAGTGCTTTTACCAATAATATGAATTTAATAAGCACTTGGTACCAGCTTCAGGAAGCTACGGCTATTCGAAAATCCCAGTCTACTTTTCTACTTCCCGATATTGAAGCCAATGCTCAAACTGCCATTAGCCGACCGGAACCCGATTTTGCCGGTGGGGAAAATACCCAAATCGGACTTACGGCCAACTACGAAATCGATTTATGGGGAAGGATTCGCGCCGGCGTACAAGCAGAAGATTTTAGGCTACAAGCTTCTTATTACGATTATCAAGCGGCGGCAATGACGCTTTCGGCTCAAATCACCAATACGTGGTTTCAGCTAATCACGGCTAAAAAGCAACTTGATTTAGCCGAAAAACAAATTGCTACCAATGAAAAAATCATCAAGCTCATTCGGGTAAGGTTTGGTGCCGGACAAATTAAAGGAGTAGATATTCTTCGACAACAACAATTACTGGAAGAAGCCAACAATCAAAAACTAATCTATGAAACCAATATCCGCCTTCAAAAAAATCAATTAGCGGTACTTACCGGAGTGCCTCCTCAAAATTTCACTATTGCTGCAAAAGATTCGCTCCCTCAACTCCCCAATCAACCCGAAACGGGATTGCCTTTAGAATTAATTAGAAGAAGACCTGATATTCAACGGGCTTATCATAATTTATTGGCGGCAGACCGTGATATGGCGGTGGCGGTACGGAATAAATTTCCGAGATTATCCGTCAACCTTTCTACCCAAGCACGTTCCAATACTTATACGGAATTATTCAGTAATTGGGCTTATACGTTGGGTGCCAACTTGGTCGCTCCCATTTTATACTGGGGAAGATTACGCGCTGAAGTCGACCGTACCGAGGCAATCAAGCAACAACAACTATACAACTACGGGCAGTCGGTACTCACGGCTTTTCAAGAAGTCGAAAACGCCATTATTCGGGAAGAAAAACAAAAAGAGCGTCTAGAAGTCATCAATAAAAGAATTACGATGGCGAAGAAAGTGAATCAACAACTTCAGAATGAATTCATCAATGGCTTTACCGAATACTTGGATGTATTGCTTTCTTTGGATGCACAGCAACAATTAGAACGTGATAGACTCAGCTTACAGCAACAATTATATGAAAGCCGGATATCGCTTTATCGGGCTTTAGCAGGAAGTTTTGAATTGGAATATGAGGAAGATAACGCCACCGAGAACTAGAAATTAAAATTATGAACAAGAAAAAAGTTGTACTCATTTGCCTAGGAATTCTAGTAATTGCTACCCTAGCTGTATTCCTTATTTTTTCGACCGAACCTACCGCCAAAAGTGAAGGAGCTACTAAAAAAACCGCCATGTTGGTTAGTGTTGAAAAAGTAGAAAAAGGAACTTTCACTCCGGAATTTATCACCACAGGAACCGTGCAAGCCGTAGAGGATATTCGGTTGAGTGCCCAAGTAAGCGGAGAAGTTATTCAACGCATGCCGGAATTTGTTCCCGGCGGTTTGGTAAAAAAAGGAGAAGTCCTCTTAAAAATTAATCCTGCTGATTACCGAAACCGGTTAGCGTTGAGAAAAAGTGAGCTTTCACAAACCCAAACCGATTTAAAAATTGAAATGGGAAGGCAAAATATCGCGGAACAAGATTTAGCCTTAATTGGAGGAGACACCCTTTCTGAAAAGCAAAAATCATTGGTATTGCGCCAGCCGCAATTAGCAGCCATTAAAGCGCAGGTAGCATCGGCGAAAGCTGCTGTTAATCAAGCTCAACTCAATTTGCAGCGAACCACTATTCGGGCTCCTTTTGATGCACAGGTAATTTCCCAAAATGTTACCCTAGGTTCACAGGTAGCCGTGGGTGATAATTTGGGACGATTGGTAGGTATTGAAGAATATTGGGTGCAGATTAACCTTCCGGTAAGGAATTTAAAATGGCTTCAATTTCCCGAAGATAGTCAAGAATTTGGTGCTCCCGTGAAAATAAAAAATAATAGCTCTTGGGATGCCAACGAATATAGAACCGGATATTTATATCGCCAAGTAGGAGCCTTAGACCGCCAAACCCGGTTAGCCAGAATTTTAATAAAAGTACCCAACCCACTGGGAAATACGACTGAAGAAAACAAACCCAAACTCATCATTGATGATTTTGTGGAAGCATCCATTGAAGCGAAGCCCATTGAAAATGTAGTTCAATTAAATCGGGATTATTTAAGAAGTAACAACACGGTCTGGGTCATGGAAAATAAAAAACTGGCAATTCGGGAGGTAAAAATAAAACTTATCGATGCCCATTTCGCCTACATTACAGAAGGACTAAAAGATGAAGACAAAGTGGTCACCACCAACATTAGCACGGTGACCAATGGAGTTCCATTAAGAATTGAAGACGATGCTCCCACCACTCCATCTACAGAAACAGAATAACCTTGGAACAGCAAACCGAAAATAACACCAAGCAAAAAGGAATCATTGCTTTTATGGCAAATCATTCCATTGCCTCCAACTTACTGATGTTGCTATTGGTAGGCGGTGGTATTTACACGATGTTCAACATTCAAAAAGAAGTCTTTCCACAATTTCAATTAGACTTTGTGAATGTTTCGGTGGTTTATCCCGGTGCTTCCCCGGAAGAGGTAGAGCAAGGAATTTTATTACCCGTAGAAGAGGCTATTCGGGGTATTCAAGGGATTAAAGAAATTACCTCCACAGCTAACGAAGGTTCCGGTGAAATCAGTATTGAACTGGTCGCCGGCACCAACCGAATGAAAGCTTTTCAGGATATAGACCAAGCGGTTAACCGCATACGCACATTTCCAGATGACATTGAACAACCGGAAGTAGTTTTACAAGACCGGCAACGCGATGTGATGCAAATAGCCCTGTATGGGGATGTGGATATTTGGACCTTAAGAAAGTTAGGAGAACGTTTACGGAACCGGTTATTGAGTCAGCCTGAAATTACACAGGTGAGTTTAGACAATGTTCCCGATTATGAAACACGAGTAGAAATCCCTAGAAATAACCTTAGGAAATATCAGCTTACGCTCGGGCAAGTGGCCAATATCATCGAACAGTCCAGTCGGGATATTCCTGCCGGGGCAGTAGAAACCAATTCCGGAGAGATTCTGTTGAGAATGCAGGAACGCAAACAATGGGCGGAAGAATTTGGAAATATCAATATCGCCTCCTCTCCTTCCGGAGGACAAGTAAAACTAAGCGATATCGCTACCATTACCGATGGCTTTGAAGAAACCGGATTCCACGGACAATTTAACCAAACGCCTGCCGTGAGTATGGAGATTTTTCGGGTAGGCGACCAATCTCCGCTGGACATTGAGGAGTTGGTTAATGAGATGCTGACTGATTTTCAACTACCTCCGGGCGTACAGTACAGAATTGATAGTAACCGCGCGGAAGATTACCGCGAACGCCTTTCACTACTTACCGAAAATGGATTGATGGCCATTGTCATCGTCATCGTAATTCTGGCTTTATTTTTAGAATACCGACTCGCCTTTTGGGTGATGATTGGGATGGTGGTTTCCTTTATTGGCGGCATTACCTTTTTACCGCTTATTGGGGTAAGCGTGAATATGATTTCGATGTTCGGCTTTTTGGTAGTCTTGGGCATTGTGGTAGATGATGCCATCGTGGTGGGGGAAAATGTATATGAATATAGACAAAAAGGCTACGGGATCATGGAGGCTGCCATTCAAGGGACCAAAGATGTTGCCCAACCGGTATTGTTTAGTATTCTTACCACGATTATTGCTTTTATCCCTTTATTATTTATCCCCGGGGAAACCGGAAAATTCTGGTGGCCACTCCCGGCAGTAGTAATTGTTATCTTAGCGGTTTCTTTAATTGAAGCGCTTTTTATACTTCCTTCCCATTTAGGGCATCTCAAAAAGAAGAAAAAGAAAGGATTCATTTTAAAACTGGAAAATTATCAAGGGAAATTTGCTAAGTCTTTTGATAAGTTTATTGAAAAATATTACCACCCATTTTTAGATAAGTGTCTACGATTTAAATACATCACCTTGAGTGCTGCAATCGCTTTGTTACTTATTGTTGGCGGCTACGGCTTAAGCGACCATATGGGAATGATTTTAATGCCTGAAGTGGCAGCCGATGAAATTGAAGCCGGAATCAGGCTTCCGGTAGGTACTACACCGGATCAAGCTGCGCAAGTAGCTGAAGAAGTAACCAGTGCTACCCGAAAAATGTTTGAAGAACATAACCTATATGAAGTAGCCGAAGGGGTAAAAACCAATGTCCGTGGTCAAAATTTTATCGATGTCGAAATCGTGATGCGCCCACCTGATGAAAGGGAAATGACCGCTCGGGAAGTAATTGCCCTTTGGCGAGATAATATTGGAGATATTCGCGGAGTGGACCAAATTACTTTTGAAGCAGAACGCGGTCCCGGTGGTGCACGCCAAGCCATTAGTGTAGATGTAAGTCATACAGATATCGCTGTCTTGGAAAAAGCCAGCAAAGCTTTTGTAGAACGAATGGAAGCTTTTGAAAACACGAGGGATGTAAGCGATAATTATAATAAAGGAAAAATTCAATATGATTTCAAACTTCTCCCGGAAGGTCGAAATTTAGGGTTAACTTCTGCCGAAGTGGGTAGACAGGTTAGAAATGCATTTTTCGGTGCTTTGGCGATGCGGCAACTCCGTGGAAACAATGAGGTAGAAATACGGGTGAAATTACCTTTGGAAGAACGAAAAGACATTCGGAATCTGGAAGATTTTATTATTCGTACTGAAGATAGCATTGAAGTACCTTTACTTGATGTTGTAGAAGTCAACCAAAAAGAAGCCTTTACTTCCATTAATCGTCGGGATGGACGCCGGGTAGTGAATGTAGGAATGGACGTAGAACCTTCCAATGCGGTGAGTCGAGTACTGGCTTCGATTAACGAAGAAGTACTTCCGCAATTAAGGGCAGATTATCCCGGACTTACATGGACCTTTGAAGGAAGCCAAGCCGATATGCGGGAATCTACCAATTCCCTTTGGGGAACATTTACCATGGCTTTACTCCTAATTTATGCACTTTTAGCCTTGGCCTTCAGCAATTATTCTCAACCCTTAATCGTGATGATCGCTATTCCTTTTGGGGTTGTAGGTGCGGTCATTGGCCATATTCTTTTAGGCTACGACCTCTCATTGGTCAGTTTAATGGGGATGATTGCCTTGGCCGGTGTAGTGGTGAACGACTCCTTAATTATGGTCGATTATGCTAATAAAGTTCGAAAAGACAAAACGGCTTACGACGCCATTCACGAAGCGGGACTCCGGCGTTTTCGGCCAATTATGTTAACTACGCTGACCACCTTTGGCGGGCTCACTCCTATTATTCTGGAAACTTCCAGTCAAGCCTTTTATCTGATTCCGATGGCTATTTCTTTAGGTTTCGGGATTGTCTTTGCTACTTCCATTATTCTCATTATCGTGCCTTGTTTATACTTAACCCTGGAAGACATCAAGCTATTTTTCATAAAATCCAAGCAAAAGTGATTGGTAATTTTTGAATCTCCCTAACAAACGGATTTTCTGTTCCTAAAAAGTCCGCTCCGATAAAATTTTCAGCATAAACAATACAAATTTGAATGCTAAATTCTCAATATTGAACAGTTCATTTTGAAAGAATATCAATTTAAAACATAGATTTTAAGAAATATATTTTCTACCGCCAGAAAGTATAAACCTATCTATTTCAGTAGGGTGGAACTTTTTTACCCCTATTTTGAACTTTAAGAATTGTTTAGTCTTTAATATTTATCAAAATTGCGGAAGATTATCACGAGTTACGAAAACGTTTTTGTGATAAAACAAACAGCATTTTATAAAAACAAACTTCATGCATTTTAAAAAGATATTTTTTATAATTCTGGTGATTATTTGCCAAAAAACTTCTTTTGCTCAATCTCAAGATGAATTCACCCTTACCGGAACCGTCACTTCGAAAGGCGATGGAATGCCCATCCCCGGCGTAAATATTTTAGTTGTTGGTGAACAAAGAGGGGTAATAACAGATTTTGATGGTAATTATGAAATAAAAGTAAGCGCCGGTGATGTGATTTCATTTTCCTATGTAGGGAAAAAACCCATGGAATTTGAAATCACCGACCAACAAAGCATTGATGTAGCCTTGGAAGATTCCAATGTGTTAGATGAAGTAGTGGTGGTAGGTTATGGAACCCAGAAAAAATCCAGTTTGACAGGTTCTGTTGCTCAGCTGGAAAATAAAAACTTAGAAGAACTGCCCTATTCCAATGTAAGCAATGCCATTAAGGGTAAAATTGCAGGAGTGAGGGTACAAAATACTTCGGGTGATGTAGGCGATGCTCCCGAAATCACGGTAAGAGGAACAGGCTCTATTAGTTTAAGTTCTTCCCCTTTGGTGGTTGTGGATGGTTTTCCGTTTGATGATGGTTTACAATTTATCAACCCAAGTACCATCAAATCTATTGAGGTATTAAAAGATGCCAGTTCTACAGCTATTTACGGTTCCCGTGGAGCCAATGGGGTAATCTTGGTGACTACTAAAAATGGGAAACCGGGAGAAACCAAATACGAATTCAAAACCTTTACCGGCTTTAAGAAAGCTTGGAAGCAAACCGATATTCTAGATGTGTATGAATATTCTGATTTGGATAGAAGCAGGGACCAGCGAGTAGAAAATTTTGAAGCGGCGCAAGAAGGAAGGGAGCCTATTCGAGTAAACTATACTGATCGGAATATTGGAAAAAGAACAATAGCCAATAATATTGGCGGGCCAACCAATTGGCAGGAAGAAGCTTTACGCGACCCGGCCACCATTAAGAGTTACCAACTTAATATTTCCGGAGGAAATAGTAAAACTACGTATTATACTTCGGGAGAATATATTGAAAATGAAGGTCTTTTAAAAGATAATGAATTGGAACGGATTAACCTTCAAACTAAATTAAAAATTAAACTTAACCAAGATCTAGATTTAAGTATGAACTTGCGTCCTTCTTATGAAAAAATAAGAAGACCGGGGATTAATTTTCAAGATACCTATCGCTACGAAACTTGGATGCCTGTTTATCATAACGAATACACTTCAGCATTAACCGGTGAACCTGTGGGTTCTTATTCTCATAACCCGCAATACAGAAACCTTAGTTTTGATTTTATTGATGCCGACGGAAATCCGCAAAACACAGGAAATCTTACCAATTTATGGGGCTCATCTAACTTCAACCCTATTTCAAGACAACGGGAAACTGAAAATTATGAGTATAATTACCGTTTTTTCTTTAACGGGTATCTCGATTGGGATATTACGGAAGACTTAAGTTTTAGAACTTCACCGGGAATCTATTTTCATTACCGTACCCGGGAAGAGTTTTCCGGAATCCGTGGCGAAAAAACCAACATCAATACTGGAGCAGAAGATAACCGCTTACGCTTAAAATACATTATTGAAAACACTCTAAACTATGACAAAGACTTTAACGGGCACGGAATTGATGCTTTGCTGGGAGTAACCTATGAAAACCAACAATACAAATACACTAATATTGAAGGGTATAACTATCCGGTAGAAAATGTAACTACGCTTAATGGAGCTTCTACCCTAAGTTTAGAGGACACCTATACTGAAAAGTATGAAACTACCTTAGCTTCCTTTTTAGGACGTATAAATTATGATTATAAAGGAAAATATCTTCTATCTTTAGTAGGAAGAATGGATGGGTATTCAAAATTTGGCCCTAACAATAAATACGGTTTTTTCCCTTCAGCTTCTATAGGGTGGAATATTTCCCGTGAAAATTTCTGGAGAAACAATATCGACTTTATCAATCGGTTTAAAATTAGGCAAAGTGTAGGTAAGTCTGGAAGTAACAACATACGACTGGAAAATTACCCTGCCCGAAACTTACTGTATGAAGCTAATTATTCTTTAGGAAATAACTTACAGACCGGTTTAGGGGATATCGGTTCCTTTTTAGGAAATAGAAGTATTGGCTGGGAAACCACTATAGAATATGATACCGGGGTAGATATTGGCTTTTTTGATAACAAATTGAGCCTAACAGCAGATTATTATTACAAAATTTCGGAAGATCTTATTTTAAGACAACCTGTCTCTTACAATACCGGATTTGACGAATATTTCAACAATATCGGAAAAGTTCAAAATACCGGTGTCGAACTTGCACTTTCTACTAATTTAGAAAAGAACGACTTCTCTTGGCAGGGAAGCGCCAATATCTCTTTCAACCGAAATAAACTCATCTCTTTTGGAGGTTCTGAACGCGTGATTACCAATGGCGAGCGAACCGACCAATACTTGACGCGTGTGGGCGATCCTTACATTCAATTTTATGGTTACAAAACCAATGGCGTTTGGCAAAACCAAGAAGAAATTGACAACAACCCAAGTGGTTCCGTAGATCGCCCCGGAGGCTTAAGAAGGGTTGACATCAATGGGGATGGGGTTATTAATGCTGATGATAGAACCGTGATTGGAAATCCTTTTCCCGACTTTATTTGGGGCTTCACCAATTTCTTTACATATAAAGATTTTGACCTTAACCTTACTTTTCAAGGTTCTCAAGGAGCAGATGTGGTGTATGGCTTAGGTTACTACTTGGAAATTGCTCAAAACCAACGGGAATTTGTGGAAGGCCAATGGTTCAACGAAAACTTTCCTGCTTCTAAACCGGCAGCCCGAACGGGAGTTCCTTTCTTAGAAACAGACTATACCGTGCAAGATGCTTCCTACATTTCGTTACGGGAAGTGGCATTGGGTTACAATATTCCTAAAAAGACAGTGAAAAAATTAGGCTTTGAAAATATTAGGCTATACGTCTTGGGGCAAAACCTCATTTATATCACCGCCGATGATTACACCGGACTTAACCCTGAAGCCTTACGGGACTTAAACAATCCTCTCATCTCCGGTTACCAAAGAGGTGTTACGCCGGTGCAAGAACAATTAGCTTTAGGCTTAAATGTAAGTTTCTAACAAATTTAAGTAGAACAAAAAACTTAAAAAGCGAATAAAATAGATTATGAAATTCAATATCCATCACCTAAAAAATTATCTTTTTCTACCCCTTATACTACTCCTATCCTGTGTGGCATGTGACGATGAGCTGGACGTAGAACCGGAATCTTTTATTTCTTCAGATTCATTTTACAATAATGAAGAAGAAGTGAATCTAGCCGTTATCGCTATTTATAATAGTTTATATGAAATGTTGGATTATGAATGGAATGTTACTGAAATCCGCTCTGATAATACATTTTTTAGACCGGACGGGACACCAGATTCAGACATCAACCGGTTTACTTTAGACAGGTTTACCCTCACTTCTACCAATCAGCTTTCCAGTAATTATTACCGAGCTTGTTATTCTACCATCGCTTTGGCCAATGATGTATTGGAAAATTTGGACGCGGTCGATGATGAAGATAAAAGAAATCAATTTGAAGGGGAAGCCCGCTTTTTAAGAGCTCACGCTTATTTCAACTTAGTTCGACTTTACGGACCATTAATTATTGTAAATAGATCTATTACGGGAGAAGAAGCGCTTCAATTAGATAGATCACCTGAAAATGAAGTTTATGATTTTATTATTAATGATTTTCAAATAGCGAAAACCTCCCTTCCAGAATCTTATGAAAGTGCCCAAGAAGGAAGAGCTACCAAATGGGCAGCACAAGGCTTATTGGCCAAAGTTTACTTAACGCTGCAAGATTACGATTCAGCACAAACAGAACTGGAAGAAATCATCCAAGAAGGTCCATTTAATTTAATTGCCAGCTATGCCAGTATTTTTGATATAGAGAATGAATATAGCAACGAAATTATTTTTGCCGTTCGCTACCAAAGTGGTGGCTTAGGGATTGGTGCGCCATTTGCTAATTATTTTGCTCCACTTCAAACAGGCGATTTAATTGTAAAAGGAAATGGGCGTTCTTACAATGTCCCTACCAACAGTATTTCTGATGCTTATTTTACAAATGGAGAACGAAAAGAACCTTCCATGGCAGATTTTTGGATCAATGCCAATGGCGAAGAAGAGTATGATAAATACATTAAAAAATACAATTCAGAATTTAATATTTATAACGATGCCGGCAACGATTGGCCTATTCTAAGGTATGCCGATGTGGTGTTGATGATGAGTGAAGTAGCATTGGAAACCCAAGGGATTCCTCAGTCCATCACTTATTTCAATCAGGTACGCGAACGCGCAGGGGTTGAACCTTACGACGCTGCCGATATCAACACAAATTTTGAAATGAAATTGGCCATTGAAGAAGAAAGAAGGGTTGAATTTGCTTTTGAAAACCAACGTTGGTTTGACTTGGCAAGAACCGATCGGGCAGTAACCGTAATCAACCAACACTTTGCTTCAGAATTTATTTACAACGACCCAGAAAGTCCAGAAAAAGGTGCAGAACCTATTCAAGAATGGCAACTCTTATTGCCCATTCCTCAATATGAATTGGACTTAAACCCGAATATCGCTCAAAATATTGGTTATTAATGAAGTTGAATTATTTACATATCATTTTATTATGCCTCTGCGGAAGCTACTCCTTTTCAGCTTTTTCACAAAAACAACTGGTGGAGAACGAGGCGCAATTCAATAAAGCGCTTAAGAACAGTAAGGCAGGAGATACCATTGTTCTTAAAAATGGCACATGGAAAAATGTGCAGCTACTAGCCATGGGAGAAGGCTCTTCCTCCCAGCCAATTATTGTCATGGCAGAAACCGCTGGAAAAGTAATCATCACGGGAAATTCTAATTTAGAAATTGCCGGCAGTTATGTTACTGTTCAAGGATTGTGGTTTAAAAAAGGCTTTACCACAGAATCTGCGGTGGTTTCCTTTAAAAAAAACAACGACCATTTAGCGAATCACTGTCGATTGACTGATTGTACGATTTCTAATTACAATCCGTCCACCAACCTAAAATATTATTACGTTGAACTTTGGGGCAAACACAACAGGATAGACCATAATAATTTCACCGGAAAAAATAATGCTGGTACTACCGTTGTGGTTTGGTTAAAAGGTGAAGACCACGTGGAAAACCAGCATCAAATAGACCATAATTATTTTGGTGAAAGACCAGCATTAGGACAGAACGGTGGAGAAAGTATTCGAATAGGTACAAGCACATATTCTGAAAGTTCATCAAAAACGATTATCGAAAATAATTTCTTTCAGAAATGCAATGGGGAAATTGAAATCATTTCGAATAAATCTGGGGATAATCAGATAAAAAACAATCTATTTTTTGAATGTGAAGGAACTTTAACCTTAAGGCATGGAGATAGAGCTCACGTAGAAGGAAATGTTTTTTTAGGGAATAATAAACCTGAAACAGGCGGCATACGAATTATTAATGAAGGGCATACCGTGATTAACAACCTGATGGTAGGATTAACGGGAGATGGTTACCGCGCGCCTATTGCGGTGATGAATGGTGTTCCCAACTCTCCATTAAACCGCTATAAACCTGTAAAAGATGTAAATATTCAGAATAATACGGTTATCAATTGTAAAGCGGTTGCTTTTGGCGTGGGAAAAGATGAAGAAAAAAGCGTTGCCCCTTCCGGGGTCACCTTTGCCAATAATTTGATAGCCAATTTTACCGGTGGCGAGGTAATGGAAGCCGAAGATCAACTCAGCGGATTTAACTTTTCAGGAAATATCGCTACTACTTCCGCAGCCATCGACCCCAAATATTTTAAAAAAGCAACTATTAATTGGAAAAGCATGAGTTCGCTTCCGGTCCCAAAAACCAACAATCCGGCCTTAGCTTCGGTTAAAAAATTGAAAAACAGTCCGGATAAAGATATTACCGGAGCTATACGAGAACCCTATGTAGCGGGAGCTTTTAATCTTGATCCTAAAGATTTGCCCGAAGCTATTAAGATGAGTGTAGGCCCTTCTTATAAACCACAAATTGATAAGGTAGAATTAAGAAAAGATTCCATTACCATTCAACCCGGTACCGGAAGCTTACAAAAAGCCCTTTCAAAAAGTTCTACCAAAACAGAAGTTTACCTGAAGCCCGGCACTTATTTTATCGATGATGAAATTAGAGTGGAAGGTGATATTAAGCTTATAGGTTTAGAAAAAGGGAAAGTAATTTTAAAAGTTTCAGAAGAGGTAGAAGAGCGACCATTATATTTTTTCAGAATCAATGGCAATAGTCGTCTAAACTTAAAAAACTTATCGCTAGACGCTTCCGGCGAGCACGTACCAAAATATGCGGTAGTTTCTCCTAGTGAAGGTGTAAAAAGCACTTATTCGTTATTCATAGAAGATTGCACCTTTTCTAACTTCACCAATACCAACGGTGGAAGTATTTACAAGGCTTATAAAAACACCTTTGCCGATACTATTAGTTTTAAAAATGCCCGACTGGAAGATAGTTACCGAGGGCTTAACCTTTCTTATCAAAAAGACAATTCAGGAAAAGTAAATGCCAATCACATTATTATTCAAAATACCGCTTTTAAGAATATTGAAGAATACGCTATAAACTTCTACTGTGAAGGGGAAGGCTGCAAGACCAACAATGCCAGTTTAGAAATCACCAATTGCGTATTTAGCAATATTCATAATGAAGATGATGAAGTAATGTTAGAAACCAAAGGAATCTATCAAATTGAAATCACTAATACAGTGTTTGAAAAAAGCTATAATGTTAAATACCCGGTAAAACTAGTCGGTAAAAACAGTTTTATCAAAAACAGTGTTTTGCACGACTGTAAAAATGTAAAACTTTCTGAAGGGGCAAAAGAAGAAAACCTGATGTTTAAAAACCCGAAATGGGAAGATGAACAAAAGTTTATCCCTTCTAAAAACTCGTATTTACGTAAAGAAAACAATGGTATAGAAACCATAGGACTATTAAGTTATTAATAAAAAAGACACACGATGAAATTATTTACATCCACTACTCACATATACCTAAGAATCGTTTCGCTGCTTTCTATTATTTTGCTTCTCATTGCCTGTGATGCCGATACGGAGGTAGATCGATCTTTAGAAGAAATTGTAGGAGAACAACCTACCATCAATTCCTTTTCACCACAGAGCACTCCCCTATTGGGAAATGTAACTGTAGAAGGAAGCGCACTTAATTTTGTAGAGAAAGCTTTTATAAACGGCATAGAAACGCCTATTCATCAACGGGTCAACTCCACTCAACTCATCATAGAAGCAGGAAAAGAAGTGACTTCCGGACCTATTAAGTTAATTACCGGCGCCGGGAAAGAAGTAATTTCAGAAAATGATTTAACGATTACTTATCCTACTCCCGTGGTAAATTCAGAAGTACCTACCTCATCTTTGGTGAACGAAGACATTATCTTAGAAGGCGAAAATTTAGATGCTGTAACCAAAGTAACTTTTGGTGAGGTAGAAGGTCCTATTCAGTTTCAGGAAGAAGGTTCGCTGGTCGTTAGAACCCCTCTCAACAACAATAGCCCTATGGACGTCTCCATTCATTTTAATAATGAAGCCGGAGAGCAGAGTACGCTTATTCAAACCAATTATCAAATTATTATTCCTGCTCCGGCAATTACCGCCCCACCAAGATTAATGTTGAGGGACAAATTGGTATCTGTACTTGGGGAAAACATCAATTTAATTACTTCTATCGAAATTGAAGGTCAAAATGTACCGATGGAAGAATTTTCTGAAAACGGACTAAGTTTTTACGCCCCTACCGAATTAACCACCGGATATTACGATATCACTTTCTATCATTCTGAAGATCAAGAAGTGGTACTGGAAGACATTCCCTATATTGATGGTGATTTTATAAATGTGCTGGATTTTGACAATTATCCCATCGATGGAGACGAAATCCGTTTTGATCCCGATCCGATTACTGCTATTCAAGAGTATATCACAGATCCGGCTTTACAGCCTTCTTTCCCTCCTAATAGCCAAGCCTATTATAATGTGGTACACGAAGGTTTGACTAATAGTTCGGTTTCCGATTTTAGGCTTAACGATATTCCCGGTAACGAGCAACCACTTTCCACAGTCCTAAACGATGGAGAATTCAACAATACTCCCTACCTCCACTTTTGGTACAAATCAGATGGTGTTTCTTCCATCAAAATATATATGGGTGGACAAAGAAGGGAACTGGAAGATGATTACCGAAGTACAAATGGCGAATGGATTCTAGTGGCCGTGAACCTCAAAAACTTTATTAGCACGGCAAGTGATTTATCAACTCAGTTGGATATAAGAATTCAGCCTACTTCTTCTGGAGCAGAGATAAAAGAGCAGAGTCTAGACTGGTTCATCATTACCGATAGTGTGCTTACCGAATTTGACGCAGAAGACTGGTCAAGTGATCAATATTGGGCGGAAGAAGGATAAAAAACCTTAATTAAAATTCAACTAAAAGTTACCCATTAAATATTTGTTTAACAAAAATAGAATGAAATGAAAAAAAATCTACTTTATATCCTATTGCTCCTTGCGAGTTATCTAGGATATTCCCAAAATGAAGGGGATATTATCATTACAGAATTAATGACAGATCCCAGCGGAAATGAAGGCAATAAAGAATGGTTTGAAGTGTACAATACCACCAACCAAGACATTGATATGAACGGTTGGATTATTGAAGACGAATCTTCCAGCTCTAAAGCTCATTTAATTACTTCCTCAGTAATCATTCTTGCTAATGATTATGCGGTATTTTCACCCACAAATGATGATACCGAAAACGGCGGAATCACCAATGTGGCTTATGCCTATGGATTTGCTTCTTCTCCCGATGGAAGTACGATTGACCCCGATGATTACCCGCGACTGAATAATGAAACCAGTTTTGATGATGGCGATACCTCTGATGATGAAACCGATGGCATTCGAATAACTTTAAACGACGGCACCTTAATTGATGAAGTAATCTATAACTATGGGTACGGAAGTATGCCCATTAATTTTCCTCCTCAAGGAACAGCTGAAGGCTTTAGTGTCGAACTCATCTTAGGGGCATATGATAGCGCTGCCAACGATGTAGATACCAATTGGGTAGTGGCCACGACAGCCTATGGAGATTCCGGGATGTTTGGAACACCGGGATACCAAACCTTTGACACGCCGGAAGAAGGGGACATCATTATCACTGAATTTATGAATGATCCTATCGGCAACGAATCTAAAAGGGAATGGTTTGAAGTATATAACACCACCAACGAAGCCATTGATATGGAAGGATGGATTATTGGTGATGGGTCTAATAGTAGTCTCACTCATGTCATCCATTCTTCAGTAATCGTCCCTGCAAATGCTTATGCGGTTTTTTCTCCTACCGATGATGAAACCGAAAATGGCGGAATCACCAATGTCGCTTATGCGTTTGGTTTTGATGAAAACGGAAATGAACTAGGTTCACAGGATTACCCAAGGATGAACAACGAAAACAGTTTTGATGATGGTGATACTACCGATGATGAGGAAGATGGCTATATTTTAATGTCAGCCGATGGTACCCTAATCGATCAAGTAATTTATAATTACGGCTACGGGAGCATGCCTATTAACCTACCTCCACAAGGAACTCCCGAAGGTTACAGTATGGAATTAATTGAAAATGCTTACGACAGCGCAGCTAATGATGTCGCTACAAATTGGGTAGTGGCAACCACAGCTTACGGAGACTCCGGTATGTTTGGAACACCGGGCTACCAAACTTTTAACGCTCCAGAAGAAGGAGATATTATTATTACAGAATTAATGACGGACCCTACCGGAAATGAAGGGCTTACCGAATGGTTTGAAGTGTACAACACCACAGATGAAGCTATTGATATGGAAGGGTGGATAATTGAAGATGTTTCTTCCAGTTCCAAGGCTCACTTAATAACTTCTTCAGCAATCGTACCGGCCAATAGCTATGCAGTCTTTTCACCCACTGAGGATGAAACTGAAAACAGCGGGATTACCAATGTTACCTATGCTTATGGATTTGCTTCTTCTCCTGATGGAAGTACCATTAATGCCGATGACTATCCCCGATTGAATAATGAAACTAGTTTTGACGATGGTGATACTTCCGATGATGAAACTGATGGCATCAGACTTACCTTAAATGATGGAACCTTAATTGACGAAGTAATTTACAATTACGGCTACGGAAGTATGCCCATTAATTTACCTCCACAAGGAACAGCCGAAGGCTACAGTGTTGAGTTAATGGAAAATGCTTACGATAGTAATGCCAACGATGAAGCCAATAATTGGGTTGTCGCTACCGAATCTTACGGGGACTCCGGTTTATTTGGAACACCAGGATTAGCCCCTACTTTAGCCATAGATAATTTTGAAAACTTGCAAGTAAGTATTTATCCTAATCCAGCTTCTACTCAAATTTCTTTCCTCACTAAAAACAATATTGAAATTAAAGAAGTAAAAATTTATAATATGTTGGGACAACAAGTATTACAAAAAGTAATTGGTAGAAATAAGACCCTATCGGTTTCTAGTCTTAGCAGAGGAATGTATATTGTAGAGATTAATAGTAATGATCAAAAATTAACAAAAAGATTCATTGTAAAATAAGCTTATGAAAAAACACATAGTTTTCTTTTTCTTGGTAAGTATAAGCACTTATGCGCAAACTACATTGAATGCCGATGGCCAAAGCAATACCTATTCACTTATTAATAGCGTACTTGCCCCTTCAGGAAATGTAGTAGAAGTACCCGACTGTGCACATCCTGCATTTGGAGAACATATTCAACAAGCTTGGGATGCAGAATTAGAAGACTATGTGTTTACTTTTTACGCTCATACCGATGAAGACAATGACCGTTGTATTAATTATGACAGGCAAAGAACCGAAATTAAAACTTATGGCAGTTCGCCCAATGAGTTGAAAGGCTTTTTGGGAGATACCGTAATTTACAGATGGAAATTTAAATTAGATGCTAACTTCAAACCCTCTCCCAACTTCACTCATTTACATCAAATTAAGGCAGTAGGCGGCTCCCAAAGCGGTATGCCTACCATTACCTTAACAGCGCGTAAAGCTTCTCCCAATAAATTACAGCTCATTCATGCCGAAACCAATGACCAAGAAAAAATCACTCAAATTAATTTAGATCAAGTGACCGGCCAATGGATACAAGCCGAAGAAACCATTACCTATGGAGAAGTAGGGCTAGCCAATTATCAACTCCTTTTAACACAAATAGACAGTAATCAAATTATCCTTGATTATTCTTCTCAAAACTTAAGAATGTGGAAGACTGGTGCTAATTTTCTTCGTCCTAAATGGGGAATTTACCGAAGTTTGCTAAACGCTTCCTATTTAAGGGATGAATGCGTAAAATTCGCCGATTTTTATATTGAAAAAATTCAGTTGGCCAATCAAAGTCAAGGAGCTTTAAAAAAAAAGAAAACACTCATTTACCCAATTCCCACAAAAGGTAATTTGTTTATTGAAACCGGTAAAGAAGAAAGCCTAAGTTCCATCTCAATTTTCAATATGAATGGGCAGGAAATAAGTACGCTTTCATATCCTACCAATCCCATAGATATTTCTTCCTTACCCAAAGGAATGTACCTTATGAAAGTGGTTACATCAACTCAAAATTTCTTTCAGAAAGTGATTATTAGGGATTAGTTTTTTTATTAACTACAATTATTACTTCGTTTTAAGTCTACCCAAAGTATAATCAGAAAAGTGATTTTTTTAAAGTAAATCTCTAAATTTCTTACACCCTCCTTCTACTTTTAAGAAGTTATCCCTTATGTTATAAATTTCGCATCTTAAATATTCGGATTCAACACCTCGAACCTGCCTTGCCTCCACTCATTATTGGACTATTGTGCTCTGACTGTGCTTGGGCTATGGACGCACCTTACTCGCACTATGGCTTTGCCTAGGCGTATCTTTAGAGCTATCGTTTAAAATCTGTTGGGAAAGTCTGAGTTATTACTGCTATTTTCAAACAAAAAACTTCATAAGATGTTGAAAACACCCTATGAAGTTTTGAAATTAAAAGCAAATTTGAGAATTAGACTATTTTAACGGGATTTTTAAATAGGTTCCCTTAAAACTTTGATTAAGTACGCTCATTACTATAAAATCTCCTTCCGGGTTGGGAATTACTTCAATAGAAGCTTTTCCATTAGCCATAGCGATGATGTTGCTGCCTTGATAAGTTCCTTGATGTTTGAGAGCTTTTCCTCCTTCTAAACATTGAAAATAGACTTTCTTTTCATAATCCAAACAGCGTAAACCATTCTCATCTTCAGCAATTGCGGTTACAAGGTAATTTCCATTTTCCAGTTTTTTATAATCGAGTTTTAAAGCTTCTGCTACTCCATTTTTTTCGTAACGGTAATTAACGGTTAACTTATCTTTTACCTTCTCCCCATCTTTCGCATAACCTATCGACTGAAGTTGATTTTCGCCTTCTTTGAAATTAACTTCCCAGGTTAGTCCTGAAGCAGGGAATTTAGTGAGGTCTTTTTCTTTCACTCCTAAACTCTTACCATTCATAAAAAACTCGACTTTGTTACAATTACTAAAAACATTTACCGTACGGGCTAATTCTTCAGGACCTTGGCGATGTTTCCACGTATGAGATTCAATATAGGTAAAAGGTTCCTTGGCCCAATAACTTTTAAACACATAATAGGCATCTTTGGGTTCTCCGGAGCGCGAAGTTAAACCTTTCTGATTCATATAAGGAATATCATTTTCAGGCCGTAATGGTGTGGCAAAATCCCGAAATGCCCATTGAGCATTCCCTATAAAAGTGGGATCATTTTCAGAGATACGTAAGTGCCAATCAAAAAGATCGACCATATAATTTTCGCTCCAATCACCAATCTGGGCAATATTCTTCACCTTGGTTTGTACGATCTCTTCTTCCCAGCCATCTGATTTAATCACTCCTTCTCCTGTCACAGGATTTTCGGTATGTCGCCCTAAATGACTAGAACCTCCATACTCGGCATGTAAGAAATGGGGATATTCTTTTTTATATTTTTGAACCGCTTTTTCATAACTTTTATAACTTCCGGAATACCAGCCGGACCAAATGGAAGGAGAAAAAACATCTACAATATCGGCTCCTTCATAATATTTTCGGATGGCGGTTTTTCGGGAAGGGTCTAATTCATGAGAGAGATCGTTGAGTTCTTGTAGAAACGGGTTAATTTTTTCCGGGTTATTTCCATCTTCAAAATCGGGTAACCAATAAATTTCATTTCCCATGGACCAGATAATGATACTGGGGTGGTTTTGATTCTGAAGTATCATTTCTTTCAATAAACGTTTGGTGTTTTTTTTCCAGGTTTGATTACCCACTCCACCACGGCTCCAAGATAATTCATCCCACACTAAAATACCCAAGCTATCACACATTTTATAAACTTCAGGATCTTGTGGGTAATGGGCCAAACGCACAAAGTTAGCCCCCATTTCTTTAATTTCTTGCATATCTTTCCGGTGCTGCTCATTGGTCATCGCTGCTCCATCCCCGGCAATTTCTTCGTGCCGGTGAGTTCCCCTAAGCAGTAATCGTTTTCCATTGAGGTAAAATGGGCCGTGTTCTTTAAATTCAAACCAGCGGAAACCTACTTTTTCTGAAACCCAATCTATCACCTCATCTCCTTTCATCAATACTATTTCTAATGTATATAATTGCGGATTTTCGGTATCCCACAATTGAGGATTTTTAATGGTAGAAAACTGTAAAGAATTATTTTCAGCTTTAGCTTTTACAGTTTTAGTCGTTACCAACTTTCCTGCAGGGTTTTTTACTATTCCTTTGATATGGAGATTAGCAGAAATATCATTTACATTAACCGCTACGCTTAAGGATGCCTTTTTTTCTGAAACGTTTGGAGTGGTTACTTTTATTTTTTCAATATTGTTTTTTGGTAATTTTTCTAACCAAACATCGCGGGTGATTCCGCCATAAATGAAAAAATCGTTTTGTTGTGAGGGAATAATTTCCGGGTTATAGCTATTATCTACCCGCACCAAAATTTCATTTTTTCCCTCTTTTATGAAATTATTAATGGGAATTTTAAAACCCAAATAACCTCCTACGTGACCGCCTGCTTCTTGTCCATTCACATACACTTTGGTGGTAATGTTAGCACCTTCAAAATAAAGTTGGTAAATTACTTCTGAAGAAAGTTCATCTATATTCAATTCTTTTTTATACCAACTAGCACTTCTGCGGTAGCCCGGTTCGCTGTCCACCACATCTTTATCATTCCAAGTATGGGGAAGGTTGATCTTTGTCCAACTAGTTGAAGCTTCTACTTTTGTGATATCCTTAGTATTATTGGGCCAATACCCCCAATTTTTATTGAGATTGGTTTTTGTTCTAACAATATTCTTCGACGATTTTTGTTCTTTTTCAACAGGCTTTGCAAGCATACTTGTAGATACTTGTATAGCTAGCAATAGCAAGATTGCTTTTTGGTATAACTTCATCTATAGGGAATTTATAAATTAAATTTTTTCTTTCTCAGTAGGGCTTCCAAGTAATAATAATCTGCATAAACAATGGGAACATCTATCTCATCGTTTTTGGGATAATTACCGGTACTATGTTTAAAAATAAACGGAATTTCATTTTCAGTTTTCAGAAGATATTCCTTAGAATTTAAGGTGTGAAGCACTTTTTCTGCATAGGCTAAAAAAGGCTCTTCTTGGGTATAAGTATATAACTCTAACAATCCGGAAGCCACTACAGTAGCCGCAGAAACATCTCTTGGTGCTTGGGGAATATCTGGGTCGTTAAAATCCCAATAAGGAATCCCATCCTCCGGTAAGTTTTTATGATTAATAAAGAATTTCACTGTGGCTTTGGCTTGATTTAAATAACGTTCGTTCTGCGTGTAACGATAGGCCATCGTAAAACCATAAATTGCCCAAGCCTGCCCTCTTGCCCACGAAGAGGAATCGTTAAAACCTTGGTGAGTGACTTTTTCGTGGATATTACCGGAAAGGGAATCGTAATCTACCACATGAAATGTACTGTTGTTTTCCCTAAAGTGGTTTTTTAAAGTGGTATTGGCATGATTGACGGCTATCTCGTAAAAAGTACTGTCTTTCGCAATTTTAGCTGCTTCAAAGAGCAATTCTAAATTCATCATATTATCAATGATGACCGGAAATTGCCATTGTTTTTTATTGAAATCCCAAGAACGGATGGACTTCACCTTATCGCTGTATCGGCTGGCAAGGGTGTTAGCCGCTTTCACCACCACTTTTTGATAATGCTTATTTTCAGGGTTTACTTCTAAACCATTCCCAAAACTGCAAAATACTTTAAATCCTACATCGTGACTTTTACCGTTCAGCTTTTCTTTTTCGATAAAAACTGTCCATTGTTGAGCTTTATCACGGTATTCTTGCTCTTCTGTTAATTGATAGAGTTGCCATAAATTCCCTGCAAAAAAACCACTGGTCCAATCTCCGGAAGGTACTTTTTTAATTTGACCTAATGAGTCTGCACTTCTGGGAAAAGAAAGGGAATCTACCGGATAGTCTAAAAGTTTTTGGTAACGGGAGTTCAACACCACATTTTCTTCTTTTTCTACCTCTACACGTTCTTCCTTATTCTTTTTCTTAGGTTGACAACCCAGTAATATAAACGCAATAATATATGCTACTATTTTTATTTTAAACATAGCTTCTTTTTCTAGAATTTTTCAGCTAATTAATAGCTTAAATAAATAATAACGAGCCCCAATACTATAATGATTAGCATTAAGAAAATTTCGGTGGCTTTAGACCCGGGCTTATTAAATTTCATACTTCAAATCTACGCCCTAAGCTTTACCTAATAATTCAAAAAAAGGATAAAAAAATACAATCTCCCTGATTTTCATTGACTTTGGAAGACTTATTTAGTTTTCCTGTGAATCTTCAAAAAAGGTATTGGAATATTGCGTAGGTGTTTTTCCGTATTTTTTCTGAAAGCATTTAGAGAAATATTTCGGGTTTTTAAAACCTACTTTATAACTTACTTCAGAAATATTTATCTTTCCTTTTTCTAATAATTGTGCGGCGGTTTTCATTCTTATTTCCTGAATAAATTCGTTGGGCGTACAATTGGTCCAAGCTTTAATTTTTGTAAAAAGCATGGTTCTGCTCACTCCCAGTTCGGCACTAAAAGTGGGGATGTTAAATTGCTCGTTGGAAATATTTTCCCGTACAATATCCAAGGCTTTTTTAAATAACTTTTCATCGAGGGAAGAAACCGTCATATCTTCGGGCACCAAATTATTTTCTGAAGAAAATTTAGCTTTTAAACGTTGGGTAGAATCGATTAAGTTTTTAATTCTTAACTGAAATTCTTTCACATTAAAAGGTTTGCTAATGTAATCATCGGCACCACTTTCCAGACCTTCAAACTTATAAACCAGCGCACTTCTAGACGTTAACAGAATCACCGGAATATGACTTGTTTTTACATTTTTCTTAATTTGTGAACAAAGTTCTGTCCCCACCATTTCTGGCATAATAACATCGCTCACAATTAAATCTGGCATGTATTTCAAGGTTTTTTCTAACGCTACTTTTCCGTTTTCGGCTTCTATGATGTTGTACTCACTTTTTAAAAGGTTGGCCATAAAGGAACGAAGCGGTTCACTATCTTCCACCAATAGTAAAGTGTGCTTGCCTTCTTCCAGCACCAAGTCATCAAATTCTTTTTTAATAATTTTCTCCGGGCGTTCCAATTGGTTAACATATTGGGAAATGTCGTCACTAAACTTGAAGTCTTTGATAAGGTCTTCTTCAGAAAGATGTTCTTTCCCGGTTTTTAAGATTACCGTAAACACCGCTCCCCCTTGGGACTGGTTTTCTGCCTTGATTTTGCCTTGATGCAATTGAACAATATTTTTAGCTATAGAAAGTCCTATTCCGGTTCCTTGGTTATAATTTTCGGCAGGTTGGGGTTTTTCTACTTCATAAAAACGGTCAAAAATTTTAGCTAAACTATCTTCAGGAATTCCCACACCGGAATCTTTGATAGCGATTTTAATTTCGTTTTCTTCTTTTTCTATTTCTACTGAAATTTCGCCTCCTTTGGGAGTGTATCGAAACGCGTTGGAAATTAAGTTGAAAAATACCCGTTCTAATTGAACCCGGTCGTAGTAAACCAGCATCGATTCGTGCGAAGTTTTAAACGTATAGGTATAGTCTCCGTTTTCAGCGTATTCGCTAAACGAAAGATAGATTTCCCGTAGAAACTTAACGATGTTTCCTTCCGCAGCTTCCAATTTGGTTTGGTTGTTCTCCAGTTTTCTAAAATCCATTAAGCGGTTAATCAATTGCAACAATTGATTAGCACTACTTTCTATCACCAATAATTTCTTATACATTAAATTACTGCCTTTATAGTCTGCTAAGAGTTGCTGTAACGGACCGATAATCAAGGTTAAAGGTGTTCTGAATTCATGGGATATATTGGTGAAAAATTCTAATTTGGCTTTATTGAGTTTTCGGTTATTTTCACTTTCAATTTTCTCTAATTCTAATTTATGCTGAAGCTTTGATTTGGATTTTATAATGCGTAACAAACCGAATAAAGCACCAGCTATAAGTAACGCATAAATAATAAAAGCCCAAGCACTACGCCAAGGTGCGGGATGAACGGTGATTTTTAATTGTGTGGCTTCTTCATTCCACTTTCCGTCATTATTGGCACCTTTTACTTCAAAAGTATAAGTTCCCGGTTTTTGGATAATGTAGTTAACTTCGTTACTTGAGGTAAGGTTCCATTCTTTTTCCAAGCCCAACAAACGGTATTTGTATTGATTGTTACTGGAACTTATAAAATTGGGAATTGCATATTGAATAGAAAAATTAGACTTATCGTAACTCAATTCTACTTCATCGGTATAAGTAATATTTTCTTGAAGTATTTTTTCTTCTCCACCTACTTCCACACTTTTATTTTGAATTTTAAAATCGGTTAGGATGACTTGGGGTGAATAAGCATTTTTAGTGATTTTTTGAGGGTTAAAGAAAGTTACTCCTGAAGGACCGCCAAAATAAATACGGTTTCCTTGCTGAAAACCGGCATTATTATTAAACTCATTACTTACCAATCCGTCTTTTTGATTGTATAATTCTGAAGTGTTTTTTTGAGGATCGAAGTCAATAATTCCTTGGTTACTGCTTAACCAAAGATGGCCGTTTTTATCTTCTACAATCGCGTGAATTGTAGTAATTCTTTCTTCAGCAATCTTAACCGTTACTTTTTTAAGGGAATTATTCTGAAAGCTAAAAAGTCCGTTATATTTAGTTCCTACCCAGATAATTTCATTTGTATCTTGATAAATACTAAGTACATCATCGCCCGTGACTTCTTCTTGATTGAACAGGTATCGCTGAATTACACTATTTTCAGATGACAGATTTTGCAACTGGTTTAAACCTTTATCGGTTCCCACCCAAAGTTTCTGTGCCTTATCCACGAGCAGGGTTCTAATATTATTGCTCGATAAAGCGTTTTTTATCTCCGGTTGCGCTTTAAAGGTTTGAAGACTTTTTTCTTTAATATTCAACTTTAGTAAACCTTTACCAAAACTTCCCAACCAAAGTATAGAATCGGTTTGTTTCTCTATGGCGTAAACTCCTGTACCTTGTAAATAGGTATTTATTTTTTGTGTGAGTTTGGTAGATATAATAGCTTTTTTCTTGAAATCGTAAAGAGCAACTCCGGCATTAAATGTTCCTACCCACAGTTGATTATTCACGTAGAGAAGCGATTTAATATTTCCGCTAGGAAAATCGGGAAGCGTTTCTTGGTTTAAATAGGAAGTTGTATTTTCTGCTTGATTCAAAATAGTGATGCCGCCGCCTTCTGTCCCCAAATAGAAGTTTTCACCATCGCTTTCTATAGAACTTACCACATCGTAACTCAAGCCAACTTTACCGGTTTTCTCACTATAACTGTTGAAATTTGTATTGGAAATATCCCAAATATTCACGCCTCCATAATAAGCGCCAATCCATACCGAACCTTTTTTATCTACAAAAACAGATTTGACGGTATTTTTGCTTAAGCTCTTTTGCTGATAGGGATTACTGGTTACCTTGGTTATTTTTCCATTGGGATAAATTAAATTCACGCCGTTATAAGTTCCCACCCAAAGTGTGCCTTCTTTATCAAAATCTAAGGAGCGTACATTTTTATTAATCTTATCGGCTTCCTTATGTTGGAATGCCTGCAGTTTACCTGTGGCAACTTCAAAGGTATAGAGTCCACGGGATTTTGTACCTAACCACAATTTTCCGTTTTCCCCTTCTATAACATCTTGAACAAATAATCCTTCACCAAAATGTTGAATATCAAATTTTTCTTCCGTCTTTTTTTCAACTTTAAACAAGCCCACTGAAGTTCCCAACCAAACTGTGGCATTTGTAGCTTCCGTTATACTTTGAACAGAAATTCCTTCAAATAAATCGTTGATATTTAACTGGGAGAAAGTTTGGGTTTGGGGATGATAAATTGAAATTCCTTCGGAAGTTCCTATCCACACTTCTTCATTTTTTAAAACCTTCACACTCCACACTGTATTGCCGGCAATGGAGTTGGAATTATGATGAACGAAACGCTGAAAAGTATTTTTTTGCGGGTTATAACGATTTAAGCCATAATAGGTTCCCACCCAAATAAAACCTTCCTGGTCTTCATCAATAGAAAGAATGTCGCTGTTACTAATGGAAAGGCTATCGTTGGGATTATTTCTAAATACTTTAAATGTATTTCCATTATAAAGATTTAAACCGTCCCGAGTCCCTAGCCACATTCGCCCTAAACGGTCCTGCTCTATCGTAATTACTGAACTTTGGGAAAGTCCATCGGAAGTAGAAATTTTTCTAAACTCTAAGGAATCCTGTTGTGCTAAAAGGGGATTTGAAAACAATAACAGCCCTAAGAGCATTTGAAAAATCAAACGTTTCATTTTCTTAGTTTTAGAGTAAAAATCACATTCATCCTCAAGCATAAATCCTAGTTCTATATTCATATGTCAAATGTAGAGAAACCTATACAAAACGAGAAAATTTCAAGTTGACTTATGGTGGTTACTCGTCTATTGACGAAGGCGTTTTTTTAACTGATAATTGTACAACGACGATATTTCTTTTATTTCTTTATTCGTCATTTCAATATAAGGTTGAGGAGCATAATTTATTTCTAAGTTATGATTCCCGTGAACGCCAATAAGCCTAGCATATACTCCATCTTTCATTCCATTCAACACGAAAGATTTCTCTTGCGAAAGTTGGTTTTGAAAGTGGATATCGATATTCCAAAAAGTACTGTACGCTCCGTGAGAAGGTTTCCAATAACCGGCGCCACCTCCTTTAAATAGTGGGTATTCTCCGTTTTCATCAACATTCAAATGAACTTTAATATTATCAAAAAGATTTTGATGGTTTGCGCCGGAATGTTGGTCTAAAACCGGTTCTGTAAAAACTTCACAGTCTTGATAAACGCTTTTGGTAGCAAAGGTGTTAAAACTTAGCGGATGGGTAACTTCATTTTTTACCTGTAAATTATTTACCAACACATTATAAACCCCAGACATCGCCACCGAATAATGCGCAAGGTTTTCCCCATTGGTTTCAATATTTTGAATGGTCGTATTGGCAACTCCTTCTGTAAGTATACCACTATCGGCATTCGTTATTTTCACGTCTTTCACCCAGCTATTGTACAAACCGGTTAAATAAATGGCGTTATACCCCATCTCTACGTGATGCGCTATTTTTGGCGAAGTGGGAAAAGTGATGCGCAAATGCTCAATCCCAACTTCTTTTAAATGTTTCCACTCTACAATTTTCGCTTGATAAGAAGGTTGAACAGGAATGGTTAAAGGCGATTTAATTTCAATTTTATTTTTTGAAACTGAAGTAATTGTCACTTGTTGACGCACGATAGGCAACTGAGGAAAGTTCCAATGGTGACCGCCCACTTTTACATCGGTATCTTTATATAATTCTGTAATCAATTTCCCATTTTCACCATTTTTGTTGTAAATTTCCAATTGCACTACGTCACCCACCTTCAGCTGATGAGATTTTTTCACTTGTAGCACATGACTTCCTCTTTCTCCTTTCTCTACTTCCGCTAATATATTTTTAGGCTGGTCATATTCTTTTAAATAATATTTCACCCGCTTTCCCGGCACTTGCGTCCAGATAAAACCACCCGACCAAGCATATTGTGAAAAGGGTAAATCTATATTTTTAGATTTTACACGTTGACGTTTATTGAATTTCTTCAAATATTCCCGTAATTCTTTCAACGGCTCAGGATTTTTAATATAGTTTAAAGGCCGCGGAAAATAAAGTTCAGTTCCCTGTTGACCGCTTCCTGTTCCTCTTAATACAAAATTACTCCGCTCGATATAGATAATTTCACTTAAGATAATTTTACCGGCTGGTAACTGTAAGATTATAGGCTCATTTAATTCTTTTACGGCTTTCATCGCTTTCAATAAAGCTTCAGAATCGTCTTTATCATCATTAGCAATCACTCCATAGTCGGTGGCCTTCACCATTTTCCAATGTTGAGTATCGGGAGATTCTTCTCCAAAATGATAACCGGCATAGCTAAAATCCGGCAGGTAATTATTTTTCATCACCTTTTTGTTGCTTATAATTTCAGGGAGTTGTTGTCCTTGAAGATGAGCACACAGAATCAATAAAATGAAGCAAACGAAGGTTTTTTTATAAAAATCAGAATTCATTTAAGTATCGAAATTTCAATTTGCGTAAAGTTAAGTGTTGAAGCACGAAAAGGAAATTGGAAAAAGGATAATAAAAGTTCTAAATCGAGGTAATTATTGTACAGATTGCTTAATCCTAGTGCTTTAAATCAAAAAAAAATTATTCTTTAACTTATTCAAGTTTATAAAATCCATCGTATTCAGCATCCTTCATAAGACTTTTCCTAAAAACAAATCCCTGTATAAATCGACCCTTTTTTTGAACTATTGAAATTTTTGTTGCCTTAGAAATAAAGAACTTTGGAACATTCAATAAAATTTTTCTTATGCAAAAAACAATTGTAATTACCGGTGGCGGAGGTGTGTTATGCAGCACCATCGCAAAAGCTCTTGCCAAAGAAGGTCATCAAGTGGCGATTTTAGATTTAAAACTTGAACATGCAGCGCTTGTAGCACAACAAATTCAGGAAGAAGGTGGGCAAGCACTCGCTTTAAAGACCAATGTACTTGAAAAAAAATCATTGGAAGAAGCCAAGGCTAAAATTCATGAAGCATTTGGCAGTTGTGATATTTTAATTAATGGCGCCGGAGGAAACCATCCGTTGGGAACCACTTCTAAAACACATTTAGAACAAGAAGACTTGGAAAATACTCAAGCTGATTTTAAAAGTTTTTTTGATCTCGATACGGAAGGAATTCAATTTGTTTTCAATTTGAACTTTATCGGAACTTTATTGCCCACTCAGGTATTTTCAAAAGATATGGTGGGTAAGGAAGGTTGTAGCATTTTAAATATTTCTTCGATGAATGCTTTTACGCCCTTAACCAAAATACCGGCTTATAGCGCTGCAAAAGCCTCTATTTCTAACTTCACGCAATGGTTGGCGGTACATTTTGCAAAAGTGGGAATTCGGGTAAACGCACTGGCTCCCGGTTTCTTTTTAACCGACCAGAATAGAGCTTTATTAACTCAAGAAAATGGTGAACTTACGGAAAGAGGAAAAACCATTATTCAACAAACACCGATGGAACGTTTTGGAAATCCGGAAGATCTTGTGGGTACGACCCTTTGGCTTTGTAATAAAAGTTCTAACTTTATTACCGGAATCGTTGTTCCTATAGATGGAGGTTTTAGTGCTTACAGCGGGGTCTAATTATAAAATTAAAAACAATGAACTTAACTTTAGAAAAAACTTGGAGATGGTATGGTCCTCAAGACAATGTATCACTTTTAGATATCAAACAGGCCGGCGCCACGGGGATTGTAACCGCATTGCATCATATTCCCAATGGAGAAGTCTGGCCGGTTAGTGAAATAAAAAAGAGAAAAGAAGAAATAGAAAAATACGGATTAAGTTGGTCGGTCGTAGAGAGTGTTCCTGTTCACGAAAGTATTAAAACCCATCAAGGGGATTTTAAAAAACATATTGAAAATTACAAGCAAACTATTTTAAACCTAGGCGAATATGGTATTGATACGTTATGCTACAATTTTATGCCAGTTTTGGACTGGACACGAACCGATCTAGATTATGAAATGGAAGATGGTTCTACCGGATTAAGGTTTGAAGCGGTAGCTTTTGCTGCTTTTGAATTATTTTTATTGCAAAGACCAAATGCTGAAGAGAATTATTCTGAAGAAGAAATTAAAGAAGCCAAAGATTATGCGGAAGCACTTTCCCCAGAAAAAAAGCAAGTGCTCATTAACAATATCATCGCCGGATTGCCGGGCGCTGAAGAAGGATACTCCTTAGAAGAGTTTAACGAAATATTAGCTACTTATGACAACATTGATGCTCCACAACTCAAGGAACATTTATTCTATTTTTTAAAAGAAGTCATTCCTTCTGCAGAAAAAGCCGGAGTTAACTTATGTATTCACCCAGACGACCCTCCTTATCCTATTTTAGGATTGCCGCGGGTAGTAAGTACCGAAAAAGATATTTTAGATATCTACCAAGCGGTGAATAGTCGTAATAACGGACTTACTTTTTGTACGGGTTCTTTTGGCGTACGACCTGATAATCATTTACCGAAAATGATTAAAAATTTAGGAGATAGAATTCATTTTATTCATTTAAGAAGTACCCAACGCGATGAAAAAGGTAATTTTCATGAAGCCAATCATTTAGAAGGTGATGTCCCGATGGCCAAAGTCATGAAAGCTTTATTGGCAGAACAAGCGAAAAGAACAAAAGCCGGCAGAAAAGATTTACGAATGCCTATGCGCCCCGACCACGGTCACAAAATGCTAGATGATTTAAAGAAAACTACCAATCCCGGTTATTCTGCTATTGGGAGGTTAAGGGGATTAGCTGAATTAAGAGGTTTAGAGTTCGGGATTTTAAATGCTTAGGAAAAAAGCCTATTCCTATAAAATAAACTTAAGTTAAGTTAAGTTGATCACCCTAGGGGCGACAACTTAACTTGTTTATAATTGCCACCAATTAAAATAATAGCCTAATAAGGATATGCTTAAAATTAAAATGAGAATTACTGCTATAAGTAAGCCGGTTCTATTGGTTAGTTTAATATCGTGTGATAACTCTTCAATATCCTCCCGATTATCCCTATTTGTTGATTCTTTTTCCATAATTTAATAAGTTAAATATTTTATATTCATAAATTTAAAAAAACAATCGGCAAATATAGAAGGGATAGTATTTCTCTTTAACGCTATAAGTGCCAGTAGTAACGCAAAAAGAAAAATAGCAGTTAAAGGGGTATTAATTCACATTTTATAAGGATTTAAAAAATAATTGATATCCTAAATTTGGAAACAACCTTTAAAACTTAAGATAATGGAAGAAAGATTTTATTATTTAAACCGGGAGCCTTCAAAGGACGGATTTCGTTATGTTCATGCCTATGAATGTGAGCTAAAACCTGCACCACTTTACCAAATTAAATTAGGATTTTTCAGAAATTCTCAAGAAATCCTAAAAGAAGCTCATAAATATTACGCTAAGGTGGCGCTCTGTCAAGATTGTTGTCCTATAAAAGATGAAGTTACTACTCACGCTTTTCTGTACCATCAAAACAAACAATTGAAGTCTTCCTTAAATTAAAGTAAACCCGGGAGATTTTTCAATCTCCCGCTTTTTTTTCTTCACTGTGATTGCACAAAGAAAAACACCAATTGCATTAAAGCTCCCCTGTTTATTTTCTGTTCTTTGTTCAAAAAAATATGAAAACGCATACCAAACGAATTATTTTTGGTGGTATTGCAGCCACACTCATCACTTCTGTGGGAATGCTATTATTAGATCACATCTCTGGTTTAAAAGCCAAAGAACTTATAGAAAATTCCCTTCCCCGAATGAATACATTTTTCAACACGGTAGTTTTAGCTTCGGGAACAATTCTAACTTTGCTATTAACTATTACCAATATTAGTTATGGTTCTAATACTACCTTAAAAAAAGAATTTTATCATCGATTTATTGCAGTGGCAAGATTAGACGCCTTGGTTTTTATAGTTAGTGTAATTACCTTTTTGCTTATTAATAATCCTTTAACCAAAGCTGATGGAATTAATGTAAAGGTTTACACCTATTTGTACTATAGCTTATCAATTACTTCCAGTCTTGTTTGTGGAGCAATAGTTTCGGTAATTATTATGTTGTATGAAGCTATCACCACACTTATTAAAATTATTGGCCTTAATAGACAAGATCACCCTTTAATTCATACAGAAAATGAAGAGGAGCTATAATTATTTCTCAAATTCTTTTAAATAAATGCTGGGAAGGACTTTAAATTTTTCTTTGAAAATTTTAGAAAAGTAGCTGCGGCTGGAAAGCCCAATTGCGTAAACAATTTCACTTATATTCTTGTCTCCTTCTTTCATTAGCCGAATAGAATTTTCTAATCTTACATCGTTCAGGTATTCATTTACCGTGTAACCGTATTCCTGTTGAAACCCTTGCTGTATTTTACTTTTACTTAATCCAAATTCACGCGATATTTCATCTATGTTTTGAAAATTAGCATAATTTTCTTGAATATGGTTGGCAATTTGATGAATTAATTTGAGTTCATGATTTCGTAAACCTATACTCTCTTCCGCTTCAAACTGATGTGCTTCAAATTGAGCAAGCATAAGCGAAAATATTTCCAAAACCTTAGCCTCTAAAAAATTCATCCTTACCATGCCCTTTCCCTCAAAACTTTCCATTTGCTTAAATACTTTAGCTATTTTTAAGCTGGGTTTTCCTTTAAAGCTAAATGGATAAACCCCTTGTACATCTGCAAAAAGTTTATAAAAATAATATGGAAGTTCTTGAGCTTTATAATTTAATTCTTTAAGAAAAGTAGTTCGGTCAACTTCAATAAAATAAAAACAAATTTTTTGTTGAACCGGTAAATTATAAATATGTCCCAATTTAAAATGAGACCCTAAAATAGCTCCTTGTAGCTCATGAATGCGCAACCATTGATCACCTGGCTTCATACTATGCTTAAAATCACCCTCTAAACTATAAAACAATTTAAGGGGATGAACTTTCTTGCTCTTTAAATGAATAATCAATTGCTTTTTTAAAACCACATTTATTTTGAATAAGCCTATCCCCTTGGAAAACTCTATTCCCTCAACCTTCCCAGCCCCTAAATGATCAGGAACATTCAACGTATATTCTCCAAAAGCTGAATTTAGGTTAGCCTTCATTTCATGTGCAAGGTCTTTAAGAATTTCAATCACATTTACTGAATGAATATCGTATACAATCACTGGTTGCTCGTTTTATGGAAGTGACCACAAAAATAGAAGCTTTTATAAATGTTAATATCTTTTGAATTATTACAGTCAAAACTTTTACTTATATAGAACATTTCAAGCTTAATAAATTGTATTTGGTTGGTTATAAGCAGATAAGGTTTATAATAAACGGACGCTATTGCTTTACAACACCTAAAAACCTCTCGTAATTAACTGTAAAGCAATTGTTTAACATTTTTTAAATATAATTTTAAGAGTCTTTTGAAAAACGATTATCTATCTTCGGAAAAATCTAAAACCAAAAACTTATGAAAAAGAACTCATCTGAAGAGCACAATCCTAAGCAAGAAGATTTAAAAAGAAATACAAAAGATGCTGAAGGAAAAGCAATGACCACTAATCAAGGACAAAAAGTAAACGACACCAACAACTCCTTAAAAGCCGGAGAACGTGGCGCTACCCTTCTAGAAGATTTTATTCTACGTGAAAAAATCACTCACTTTGATCACGAGCGTATTCCTGAGCGAATTGTACACGCCCGAGGAAGTGGTGCACACGGTTATTTTGAATTATATGAAAGTCAAGAAAAATATACAAAAGCCGGTATCTTTACAGATACTTCAAGAAAGACCCCTGTGTTTGTAAGATTTTCAACGGTAGCCGGTAACAAGGGTTCTGCAGATTTGGCTAGGGATGTAAGAGGTTTTGCTACTAAATTTTATACTGAAGAAGGTATTTTTGATTTAGTGGGTAATAATATGCCTATTTTCTTTATTCAAGATGCGATGAAGTTTCCCGATTTAATTCACTCCGTCAAACCTGAGCCCGATCGTGAAATACCACAGGCAGCCTCTGCTCACGATACTTTTTACGATTTTGTTTCTCATACTACAGAAACCTTGCACAACCAAATTTGGGTAATGAGTGACCGGGCCATCCCAAGAAGTTTTAGAATGATGGAAGGTTTTGGAATACATACATTTCGACTGATTAATCATGAAGGAAAGTCACATTTTGTAAAATTTCATTGGAAACCTTTATTGGGAGTTCACTCTATTACTTGGGATGAAGCGGTAAAAATTCACGGCGCCGATACCGATTTTCACCGCCGTGATCTTTGGGACGCCATAGAAGCCGGGCATTACCCAGAATGGGAATTAGGCTTTCAGATAATACCGGAAGAAGATGAACACAAATTTGATTTTGATATTTTAGATCCTACTAAATTGATTCCTGAAGAAATGGTTCCCGTACAACGCATCGGTAAAATGACGCTGAACCGTAACCCAGATAATTTCTTTGCAGAAACAGAACAAGTAGCTTTTCATCCCGGTCACGTGGTGCCAGGTATAGACTTTACCAACGATCCTTTATTGCAAGGTCGTCTTTTCTCTTATACCGACACTCAACTTTCTAGATTGGGCAGTCCAAATTTTTCGGAAATCCCTATTAACCGCCCAATAAACGAAGTACATAATAATCAGCGTGATGCTCATATGCGGATGACCGTAAATAAAGGTAAAACCGCTTATTTTCCTAACTCTATTGGAGGTGGCTGCCCTCATTTAGCTAAAATGGCCGAGGGAGGTTTTACATCCTATGAAGAAAGAATCGACGCTAAAAAAGTAAGGGAACGTAGTGAAAGCTTTAACGATCACTTTAGCCAGCCCGCTCTTTTTTACCGAAGCTTACAAGCCTGGGAACAAAACCACTTGGTAGATGCTTATACCTTTGAATTGGGTAAATGCACTTACGATTATATCAAACAAAGAATGCTCTATATCTTGAATCAGATTGAAGAAGATTTAGCAGCTAAAGTAGCCAAAGGTTTAGGAATGGAAATACCTACCGAAATAGACACTCCTTTAAACCAAGCTATCGGGGCAGATGCCGATGTGGAAAAACACCAACCTCCAAAGAAAAAAGTCTATTTAGATAAATCTGAAGCTCTAAGCCAAACCCATCTTTCCGGAGACAGCATTGTAAGTCGAAAAATTGCTGCATTGGTAAGCGACGGATTTGATGGAGAAGCTTTGATGAACATGAAAAATGCGCTAGAAGAAAAGGGAGCTATTATTCAACTTGTAGCCACTCATGGAGGAACTGTAACATGTGATAAAGGTAAAAATCATCAAGTAGATGCCGCTTTACTTACTACAGAAAGTGTATTATTTGATGCGATTTTTATACCTGGCGGAGAAGAAAGCGTAAATGATTTATTAGCTGAAGCTAAAGCCAAAAAATTTATCAATGAATCTTTAATGCACTGTAAAGCTTTAGCAGTAAGCAAGGAAGGTGAACAATTACTAGACGCCACGTATGGTAAAGATTTTAAGGATGATAAAGCGGTTTTTATAAACCAATCGGCTGATGATTTTGCTAAAGCCATCGCCAATCACCGAAATTGGGACCGAGAAGAAAAAGCTAAAAGTATTCCGGCTTAATCAAGCTAAAAAAATAGGGCTATATTTTATTATATTATAGCCCTATTTTTCTATTATATATTGAAAAAACAGGTGTATGAATATTTATCTAACTCTATTAGTGGTAAGTGCTGTAGCCACTTTGCTAATGACTGCTTTTAGTTATTTGTATGCCTATTTAAGTAAAGGTAATTTTAAAGAACCCCAATTATTAAATCTTTTACTTACCAGAATTTCAGGGATTCCTATTAGGAAGAAAAGTATAGTGGGGTGGATATTGCATTTTGTGTTCGGAATAATTTTTACAGTTATCATCTATCTTTTTTGGGAAACGTTTATGCAACCAAATTGGATAAATACACTACTCATTGGTATTATTGCCGGAATTATAGGAAGTATTGGGTGGAAAATATTCTTCGTTTTACATCCTAAACCTCCAAAAATTAAATTTATTGAATATAGTTTACAACTTATTATTGCTCACATTATCTTCAGTTTTACATGTTTTTTTCTATTGAAACATTTTTGAATTAATTTCTTTTGGCATAATCACTTGGAGTAATTTTAAAACGTTCCTTAAAAATTTTAGAGAAATAGCTACGGCTCGAAAGGCCTATTTCATATACAATTTCACTTATGTTTTTCTCTCCCTCGTTTAATAATTCAAGGGCTTTTTCTAAACGAATCCTAACTAAATACTCATTAATGGTTTGTTGATATGCACTTTGAAAACCTTGTTGAATTTTTCCTTTGCTCAATCCAAATTCTTGTGCCAGTTTATCAATATTTTCAAATTGAGCATAATTTTTATTTATGAATTCTGCGATTTCCGCTATCGTCTTTATTTCACTTTTTCTAAGAATACGTTGGTCTTGATTATCTTTTTGATCGTCTTCAAATTGACTGAGCATTAAGGCTAAGATTTCTAAGGCTTTTGCCCCCAAATAGTTTACCCTAATAAGACCTTCTTTGGCAAAAGTTTCCATTTCTTCTATAAGTTGAGCAATTTTTAAGCTGTAATTGCTCTTGTAAAATAAAGGCTGAACCCCTTCCACATCGGCAAATATTTTATAGAAGTAGTAAGGCATATCTTCTAGCTGATAATCAATATGCTTTCTGAATTTTTTTCGGTCTATTTCAACACTTTGAAAATAAAATTCTTCATTGACCGGAAATTTATAGATATGTCCATAATTAAAATAAGTGGCGACAATAGCACTTTGTAATTCTTGAATAAATTTACGTTCACCATCTGGTTTAATAGAATGGGTAAGCTCTCCTTTTACCCCGTAGATAAATTTTAAGGGATGTACATCGCTACTTTTTAAGTGTAAGACTACTTGCTTTTTAAATTTCCCTTTAAACTTTAAAAGTCCTACTCCATTTGGAAAATTAATTCCCTGTATTTCTCCTTCCCCAAGTTCTTCCGGTATTTTTAAAGTATATTCTGTAAAATTTTCTTTTAAAGAAGTTTCCATTTGTTGGGAAAGCTCTTCTAATATATCTTTTACGGTTATTCCTTCAAGGTTATAAACTTTCATCGGTCTGGATTTTCTATAAAAATAGATAGAAAATAAGAGTTATATACTTATAAAAAAGTTAAGGTAAGCGCTAGGTTTGACGCTATTTTAAAATTATTTGTTTTCTATAATTTGATATTGTATGGGTTTAAAAGAGTAGTTATTACTTTCTTCGGCCGAGCAAGCGGTGAGGCCCACAATTAAATCCATCTCTGCTTGAAACAGCACATAGTCCCCTGCCTTACTCGTAGGAGGTTCAACGCTTAATTTTCCATCTTTATCAAATTGAACATTCATAAAAACATTGAAAGCAGTAGGGATATCATCAGGACGAACGCCATAAGGTTCCAAGTTTCTTAGTAAATTTTCAAAGCAACTGGGGTGTTCTTCGTGATTGTTATACATAATCTTGAAAGTTGCCGGACTGCAAGGCGCCAACAAAAAATCGTTTCGCCCGTTTGTATCTTCCACAATAGTAGCCATTTTTCGGCTTCGGTTACTCCACAGCGTATTGCCTTGAGTTAGTAATATACTTTCTTCAAAGTCCATGCTTTTTCCGTTAGAGATCCGTTCCCTTATATCGTCTTTATTAAATAAAACAAGATCACTCACTTGCTCTCCTTCAGGATCAATCACTTTTAAATAATCGCCCTTACGTAAAGTAAAAGCAGCTCCGGTTTGTTTGGCGATGGTTTCGATTCTGCACATAATATAAATTTATTGGTTATGAAAAGGACATTTCCAAGATTCGTCTACAGCTCTTCCACTATATTGTCTAGCTTCACTATTTTCCCCAAAATCTTCCAGCATGGGATTAATACTTCCTTGTAAAGCTTTATCGCGTTTACGTATTTTATTTCTTATGTAAGAATAAGTTCCCATTTCCCTTAATTTTTCAAACTGCCAATGCAAATTGAAAACAATTGCCGGATAAGGACTTTGTCTCGCAAGCCTACTACTTTTGGGATGCATTCCTACAAGATAAAAAGATTTTCCCAATAAACTAAAACTAAACTCTTTATGAGCTGGATCGCTTTGTACTTGATCGTCCCACGGAAGAGGATCTAAGGAAGATAGTAGTGATAACTGCTGCCATAATTTTTCTTCAAAATCTTTTTCTGATGGAATGTTTTGTTCACTAAAAACCGCGATAAAGGTCTTAAATTCGTTAGTGGTAAAATCGTAGTTTTGAATATAATTTTCTAAGTCGCTTAAAAGTTCTGAACTTCTTGTAGGATGAGCTAAATATTTATAATCATTGATAGTGGCTTTTTCAAAATTAAAAACACTTTGCGCCATCACACAAGGATGATTTTGCTGCAAGATAAATTCTTCAAAATCGGTTTGGATGGTATTCTTTTTCATAGCAATTTTATGGTTTTACTATGCAAAGCTCTTTTATTTATTTCTTACGCAATTGTCATATTCAATGAATTATTGACGCAAACACATCAAATAATACAAATTATTGTTAACAGAACATTTTATTTATTAAAATATCATAATTATAAAGAAAATCACTTCTAATTATTTGAGTTAATATTTTATCTTTCCATTTAACTTCACTTAGTTACCATTAAACTTCAACGGCACCTATGCTAACGAAAATAAAAATTCAATTTAACTAATAAAACTACTTTGGTAATTTCAATATTCTCAATTTTCTTAAAAAAATATAATGTAATCATAAAAAATTGATAATTATATATTATATAAAGTCATATTGTAGTTTTTTGCATTTTGAAAGTCATAATCATCAAACTTTATTTTTATAGAACAAACCTATGTCTCAAAAAAATTTTAATGCCTTACTCGAAAAAACCGCTATTCATGCAAAGATGGGTAGCTGGGAAATAGATTTTGAAAAAAATGAAATTTATTGGAGTAAGGTCACGAAATTAATTCATGATGTTGATGAAAATTTTCAATGTAATTTTGAAAATATTTGGAGCTTTTATAAAGACCCCACTTCTTTTAAAAAAATAAAAGAAAGCTATAAAAAAGCCATACAGCAAGATATAGAATACGATATAAAAGTAAAAATAAATACCGCTAAGGGAAGAGATATATGGGTAAGAGCTATTGGTGTCCCAGTTTTTAAAAACGGTAAATGTATTAGTATATATGGTTTATTTCAAGATATTGATAAAGAAGAAAGAAAGCAAGAACGCCTTCACAGACAATTACAAATCACCAATGATGTATTAAAAAACACCAGTATAGGAATCGCTTTTTTAGATAAAAACGGTGTCATTAAAAACACCAATGATGGCTTATGCAAGATAATGGGATATTCCTGTGATGTAATGGAAGAAACCAATTTTAAGGAATATATCATCCAAAAAAACCTAGAACGCTTTCTCATCAGTTTTAACAAACTGAAAGAAGGCAGAATTAATACTTACACCACAGAAAAATGTTTAAAGCACAAAAACGGAAACACTTTACATATCCATTTAGTGCTCACTGTAATTAGAGATCTAAATGGACAAATATTAAATTTTTTAGCACAAATAATCGATCTATCTGCCCAATATGAAAGTAAACAAAAGCTTACTTCTTATTTAGATATCACTACAGATCAAAACCAACGTTTAATAAATTTTGCACATATTGTTTCACACAACTTAAAATCTCATTCTGGTAATTTATCCATGTTATTGGAACTCATGAATTCAGATTATCCCGAGTTACAAGAAAATGAATTGATGCCTCTTTTAGAACAGTCGGTAGATAATTTAAGTGAAACAATAAGCCATTTAAACGAAGTAGTGGCGATGCAGAACGTTGATAAGAAAAATATTGAAAACTTAAATCTGCTCCACTATGTTGAAAAAACAGTAGAAAATGTCTCTGCCTCTATTAAATCTGAAAACGCTCACCTACAAATAGATGTAGATGAAAAATTAAAGGTTAAGGCGATTCCGGCTTATTTAGAGAGCATACTGTTGAATTTAATCACCAATGCTATTAAATATAGAAATCCGGAAAAGGAATTGAAAATAAAGATAGCTGCCAAAAAAACAGCTAACTTTATTGAGCTTGAAGTAATAGATAATGGTCTTGGCATGGATTTAGAGAAAATTGGAGCTAAACTTTTTGGGATGTACAAAACCTTCCACAATCACAAAGATTCCCGGGGAATAGGATTATTTATCACAAAAAATCAAATAGAAGCATTAGGAGGCTCCATAGAAGTAGAAAGTGAAATAAATAAAGGTTCTAATTTTAAAGTATATTTAAAAAGTGGAAAAGAAATTTAATCTTTTATAGATGATAATGCATTATTTAGGTTTGGAACACAAATACTATTTTACCATAAAGAACGTTTACTAAAAAAAGTAGATTCAACGAACATTCATATTAAAATTCGTACTTTAGCTGAATTAGATGACCAATAAACTGAAATAGTTTTTTTGAAAGTACATCACTCCCATAACTACCTTTTGCATAATACCGCCGTCGCGGTATGCGCTGTTTTATTAGTACTTTCACCCTGCAAGCTTCGCAATTTTATTCAGGATCAAATTGGTGTAGAAACTACCGAAGCTACCAATAAAAGTAAAGCGACACTCAGCCCAGCAAGTTGTGTGGCTTTTGAAGCAGTTACCGCAACTACGGTAAAAAATGAGGCAACTTTTCAAACGCTTGCCGTTTTACCTAATTCAGTTTCTGCCGGTTTTTATTCCACCGAAATAAAAACGAAAGTTGGTCCGCTACTAACTTCTCAAATTTTGAGAAATGAACCGGTCCCGCTCTACATTCTCTACCAGAATTTTAAAGATCACCCTTCTTATTTCGCATAGCTTAAGCTGAAGCTTTTTTACGTAGTTCTTTTTATTCACCCTACAAAAGGGGCTTTCTGCTATACCTAAAATTTCAATGCTCACTTAAGCTACTTTCCAACTTTTCTAAAACGCTTACCTCACGTAAGGGTTCACAACTATTAATATCAAATTTTAAATCATTTATCAAATGAAAAATACGATCATGATATGCTGTTCTCTCTTTTTCTTCGGAATGGCAACTTCAAATTTAAAAGCACAAACTCAACTTGAAAAAAATAAGTATGTGGTGCTTTCTAAAAACATTCAACAACTACCGGCTATTTTACAAACCGCCACTGCATTAAAAAATGAAGACGGTGAACTATTTGGAGAATTTCAGGTGATTTTCTGCGGAAAAACCCTTCAGAACATTCCACAAAACCAAGACTTTGCAGCTCTATTAAAAACTGCAAAAAAGCAACGGGTGAAAATTTTTGCCTGCGGAATTTCATTAACCAAATTTAACCTGAGTAAAAAAGATGTACCGCCCGGTTTACCAATTACCGAAAACGGAATTTTACACGCTTTTCAACTTCAAAAACAAGGATTTTTAACCCTAAGTATTTAATGATGAAAAATATAAATCTCAATCACAATAGCGGACTGTTCACTTTAGTTTTAAGACTCGTCGTGGGCTGGACGTACTTTTCTGCATTTTGGCGCAGAACCATCTTGGCTCCAAAACTAGATCCTGAATTTGCCGGTTACATCGGTAAAAAATTCAATCACTTTTTGCCAAACGCACTCGGTATACAACCTTTTATCGAATATTTAGTAGAACATCCGGAGGCCTTATGGCTACATATGCTCATCTTTACCATTATCGAAGGTTTAGTAGGCTTATGTTTAATGTTCGGTGCATTTACTCGATTAATGAGTATCGGCGTGATGGGTTTAGCACTGGGTATTCTTTTAGGTTCGGGGTGGATTGGCACGACCTGCCTCGACGAATGGCAAATTGGAGTGTTAGGGATTGCCGCAGGTTTTGTACTGTTTCTCACCGGAAGCAGCACCTACTCGATCGATCACTATTGGCTTCAGCAACAAGTTAAATTGACCCAAACCAAATATTTTGCGTGGCTAGGTTCTGGTGACTTCCCGTTAAACACAAAGCTTTTACCAAAATTTGTACTCGTAGGCTCATTGGTAATTTTAGCGATCACCTTGAGTACCAATCAAATTTTTCACGGTGGCCTATGGGGAGAATTGCATAACAAATCGGTTAAACCCAAATTAGAAATTAGCCAGGCAAGCATCAACCAAGAAAACCTTTCTTTTGAAGTTTACAGAACAGAAGGCGTTGATGTTTACGGCTCTTGGCTTATTAAAGTGGAAGTATTGAATACCGAAAACAAAATAGTGATGGCTTACAAACAAGAAGATTTAGCCCAACTTAACAGCCATCAAATTAAAAATAAATATGTGGCTAAAGTAAAACCAGGCAAACATAGTTTAGTGATTCCGTTAGGAGCAAAAGCAGTTTTAAGCTTTACCAACGAAAGGTTTAAACAATTACCTAAAGGCAATTACCAACTTAAACTCACCGATATTAGTGGAGCTAGTTGGTCGCAAAAAGTGTTGAAAAACTAAACGTAATCCTCAGGGAAATTGAAAAATTTCCCTGAGGTTATATTATACCAAGATCATCCCAACGCCTATTTTTTCTAACAAATAAAGATTGTGATCGATCACCAGCAAATCATTAGTGGTACTGAGTTGCTGAAGAATACTGAACAACAAATCAATATCGGCATAATGCAATCCGGTACTGGGTTCATCTAAAATATATAATTGATTTTCTTCAGGTTGCTGAAGCCAATTTAGCAATAATAAACGCTGTTTTTCTCCGGAAGAAAGTGAAGTAACCGCTTGATCGATCGCTAAATGTCCTAAGCCAATTTCGATGAGCTGCTGCAGGAATTTTTCTGTAGTAGATTTTACCGCGAAGTTTTGCAGCCAATCTTTTAATGCTGAAATGCTAAACGCAAGAACATCCGCAATACTTTTCGCTTCGACCTTCACGTCCAAAACTTCAGTTTGATAACGCTTGCCTTCGCAAACTTCACAAACTTCCACAGCATTAGCGACCACATCTAAACTGGTTTCTACAAACCCTTTGCCCTTACAGTTGGGGCATTGGCTGCTCTTGGTTTTATAAGAAAAATAGCGAGACGGTTGTTCGCTGTGATCGGCAAATACTTTGGTGATCACTTTCAGGAGATCTAAATAATCGACCAACAAGGTTTTGTGATGCGCGCGTAACTTTTTCGGTTCAAAATAATCAACGCCGGCATAAGTAGTAGGAAATTCAATTTGCGCACAATTCACCGGTTTGCCTCGTTCCATACTGGGGATTAAAATTTCTTTGACCAACGTAGTTTTTCCCACGCCCGATTTACCGGAAATGGCGGTAATTCCGCCCACAGGAATGGCCAAATGCGCTTTCTTTAAACTGTGTTTTTCTAATTGCTGAAGCTGAATTTGTTTCGTTCCCGGTTGAAGCTGAATCGCCTCGGGAGCTTGTTTCAAAAACGAATGACAATGTTCAGTTTTCAAATATGCTTGCGGACTCCCTTCAAACATCAACTCACCTCCTAAACTTCCGGCTTTGGGACCGATCTCGTACAGTCGATCAGCAGCCAAGATGATATCTTTATGGTGTTCGATCACGATCACCGTATTTCCTTTCGCTACCAATTCTTTCAATAACCGAATTAAATCGGGAATATTAGCTTGCGATAAACCGGCCGAAGGTTCATCTAACAAATAGGTAACGCCTTGCAACGGACTATTTAATTGCTTGATCAATGCAACGCGTTGTTGTTCACCGCCACTCAGCGTTTTCGATTTTCGGTTCAACTGTAAATAATCGATATGCAATTGCTGCGCGCGTAAAAGAGTGGTTTGTAAATGTTCTTCTAAACGCTTCACTAGATCTCGATCAATTTGGGAAAATGAAGAAGTTTCCGATAAAAATTCAGCAAATTCTTCAAAATTCATCGATTTTAAATCGTGCAACGACTTGCCGCCAATTTCAATGGCTAATCGCTCCGGCTTCAAGCCGCTGCCTTGACAATGGCTACAGGTTTGTGCCGAAAGTAAAGCTTGCAAAGCTTTGATGTGTTTGTTTTTTCGCGTTTTTAAATATTCATCACGTAAATAGGTAAACAACCCTTCCCAAACCATATGCAATTCTTGGGTTCCGGTTCGGGTTTTGGTTTTAAACTCCCAAGTAGCCTTCCACTTTTTATCGGGAATTCCATTAAAAATGAGTTCTTGTTGCGCAGGCGTTAAATCTTCAAAAGGCGTTTGTAAACCGAAGCCATTCGCCTTCCCTACTTCCTTCAACACCGCCATATATTGACTATCAGGTTGCCCATAATACGCCAGCGCTTTGTTATGGGTAAAAACTCCTTCGGTAATGCTTTTTTTGGCATCGATCACCACTTTTTGCGGGTCGGGCAATTGCTCTTCTCCCAAGCCATCGCAAACCACACATTTTCCTAATTCGTGCTGATTAGAAAAATGACTCGCCGTCCAATCTTTTCCTTCATACTGTGCTTTTCTTGAAAAGGCAAAACGTAAACTTTTATCAATATCGGTTTGCTTAGCAAGATCGGAGCGATCAGTAAAATTTTTCTCTTTCCGGCTAATGCAAATACTAGGCGTTAAACCTTCGATATGTTCCACTTCTAGCTGAAAATTAACACCGACGCGAGATTGCTCGTAACTTGAAAATTGCTTGGTCATTTCTTGCAAACCATAACCGTGCAAGGTATCGATCACTAAAGACGATTTACCTGAACCTGAAATACCGGTCACCACCGATAATTGTTGCTTCGGAAATTCAACATTCAAATCTTTTAAAGCGTGGGTTCGCGCTCCTCTTACCGAAATAACATCTTGCTGCTGAACCGCAGGAAGCGTTGGTTCTTGATACGGAATAACTTCAGCATTATCGAGCCAAACATCGGCCGCTTGCTGAAAAAGTTGATGATTCTCTATACAAACAATTCCGGCTGTTTTCACCTTTAATTGCTGCAAGGCTGCCAGTAATTGAGCTACATTTTGCTGATGTAAACCAATACTAGGTTCTTCTAACCACAACAAGGTTTTCTTTGCCGATTTGGCAAAATGCTTTGTGAGTTTGATACGCTGTGCTTCTCCTCCCGATAAAGTATTTGAGGCTTGCCCGAGCTTGAGATACCCCAAGCCCAATTGATGCATTAATGATAAAATGCCTGCTAATTTTTTTTCTTCAGAAAAGAAATCGAGCGCTTCATCAATGCTCAGCTCATAAATATCGGCAATGTTTTTTTGATTCCATGTGACTTCTAAGACTTCAGGCTGAAAGCGTTTTCCTAAACAATGCGGACAAGTTTGATTCACCGTTCCCAGCATACTCATCGATAAGATGATCACACCGGCGCCTTCGCAATGTGGGCATCGTCCGGCTTTATTATTAAAAGAAAAAGCACTTTTCATGAGTTTCGCTTCTTTGGCAGCGGTAGTTTTCGCTAACAAATCCCGAATCTTATCGGCCAAACCGGTATAGGTCGCAGGATTGCTTCGTGGAGTTTTCCCAATGGGTTGATCGTCGACCTGATGCAGTTGAAAATCATTGTTCTTACAAAAAGAAACTATTTTCTCGGTAACCGCTTTCGTTTTTTTACTGATCACATGCAAAGCTTCCACCTGAGGTTGAAAATCTTTTGGTTGTACCGCTTTAACTTTTTCAACAGTCAAACGATCACTTTCAAAAGCCTTTTTCGTTGGAGTAGTGATTTCTTCCGCAGTTAAAAAATCTGTTAGCTTCCCGTTAAACAAGACTTCGCCGCCTTCAACTCCCGCTCCCGGACCTAACTCGACCACCCAATCTGCCGATCGAATAAATTCGAGATCGTGCTCGACCACCATCACGGTATTTCCGTTGCGAATGAGTCGGCGTAAAATATGAAGTAGATGTTCTTGATAGGCTTCAGAAAGACCGATCGAAGGTTCGTCAAACACATACAAAATGCCTTGCAAGCTACTGTTCACTTGCTTGATGAGTTTGATGCGCTGGGCGTCACCCGAAGAAATTTCAGTGCTCGGCGTATTTAAACGGTAATGCTCCATTCCCAATCGAATAAAATCGAACAATTGGGTATTCATTTTATCAACCAAAACCTGTTCACCTGCTGAAAATTCTAATTTTTGCAAGCGCTCATACAGTTCGGTTAAGGGAAGTTGCATCCATTCTTGAAAATTTAATCCGTACCACTGAAATGCTAAGTGTTCCGGTTTAATTCTGGCTCCGCCACAGTTGGGGCAGGTTCGCGAACTCACAAAACGCAAAATACTTTTGTTACGATCGAGTCGAAGAATGTTTTCCATAATAGGCATCACCCCTTTGTAATAACCTTCTTCTCGCGGTTTGGCTTTAAAGCCTTGCCAACGTAAACGCGATTCGATGCTGTGTTTGCCATAAAACACCTGAAGGCGATCGCTGCCGTAGAGAATTACATTTTTTTGCTCTTCGGTTAAGTCTTTCCAAGGCATATCGACGTGAAAACCGTGCGCTTTACAAACTTTATTGAGTTCTTCAACGGTAACTTGCGAATACACAATATAACCATTAGGTAAAGTGGTGACAATCGCACCCTCACGCAAGGTTTTGCTTTCGTCACCGATTAGTTTTTCAATATCGATATATTCTTCCTCTCCAATTCCACGACATTGAGCACACGCTCCTTGAGGATGATTAAAAGAAAATAACGATTTACTCATTTTCTCTTTACCTGCATAACGCGCAAATAAAACTCTAAAAATAGGCGCGAGTTCAGACAACGTACCAAAAGTAGCTTTGATGGACTGAAAACGTTTAGATTGTTCTACCTTCACTACCGGTGGCAAACCACTAATGGCATCGACTTCTGCCGTAGGAATGCCAATACTGTTTTGTTGATGATAAGCCGGTAAGCTTTCTAAAAAATAACGATAACCTTCGTTAGCGATCGTACCCATCGCCAGCGAAGACTTACCCGAACCAGAAAGACCGGTAACCACAATCAATTGGTTTTCAGGTAGGCTTAAAGAAATATTTTTAAGGTTATTCTGAGTAGCGTTTTGAAGGCGCATAAAGCGTAAATTTTCTTGGATGCAACTTCAAAGGTAAAAGAATTTGTAGGATGCAGTGTATTCTGAAGAATGGTTTAGTTTAGAAATTTATGCAACTTTTAATAATTAAAAACTTTTCTTCTTGTTGTTTTTCGTCTACGTAATTGAAAACAAATGTCTATTTTTATCTCGTTAAAAATTTAAATAAATTCTTGATGAAGAAAATTCTTGTCATCTTGCTCTTTTGTACCTCCATTGCTTATTCTCAGTCAGAAACGAGTGAAGAAATCGAAATAAAGATAAAAAAATCTAAACAAGTAGATAATGTAAGTGTAATAGGGATAAGGCAACTGAGAGTAAAAAGTGACAAGTTACAAAAAGTAATGATTAAGACTAAAATTGAATCAACTCCTCACAACAAAACTAAACTAAGTGCTTTTTCTTTACTGGATACTAAAAACAAAATCAGGTATCGCTTAGCAGATTATAAAGGATATGCCAGTATTATAGGTTATCCAGAACTTATTCCTTATCGAAAGAAAGAATTATATAATAAAAAAGGAAAATCAATTCAGAACGGACCTCCTTTCGATAAATCAGAAAAAGATTATTTTAATGATTATGATAAAGAAGGATATACTAACTTTGAAATACCGATTAATTTTGGAACAAATAAAAATCCTAAGTTAAGTATCATTTATTTTGGAGAAACTCAGTTTAAAAAATTTACAGCTGAACTTTTTTTCCCAATTCTAAAAGAGAATATAGATTTAAATTATGAACTTTTTTATAAAGATAAAAAAGTAGCAACTTTAAATTTTAAATAAGCCGTTATGTCTTATATATACAATAAAGATAAAAGAACCTTAAGGTTTTTGTAAACTCTTTATAAGAGTTTTTTTCAATTATGGATTAATCTTAAAACATCATAATTAAGATCTAACTTAACTTGTAAAGTTCAAGTTTTTATTCGCATAGAACAATTATTATATCCCAATATTTATTTTAGTTTTACCAACACAATTTATTTTTCATCCAAACTATTTAAAATTTTGAAAATAAAACTTTTATCTTATTTCGCTGCCTTTATTTTTGTATGTCTTGCTTGTTCTACAGATGTTAAAGATCAGGACAATTTAAATGATTTAGAACTTTTACAGTCTAAAATCTATCTTAACCTTCCGTCTGACGCTCCAAATTACGATGAATTTTATGAGTATGATAATGGTTTATTGACCTCTGCTTCTGGATACACTAGCTTACTAGGTAATTATTCTTATAGTAAGGAAGGTCGTTTGGAAAGTATGCAAAATGAATACGAATATTTTACTTATGAATATGATACCCAAGGAAGACTTTCTAAACAAAAGGAAGTAGGAACTAATAATTATATTGCTTTATCATACGAAAAAAATAAAGTAATAACTCATAAATATTACGAATATGGGAATAATAATAGTGTTTCAGAAGAAAGAGAACTATTTTTAGATAATGAGGGACGTATTGTAAAAATGGTAAATCTCACTCCTGAGGAAGGTGAAGAAATCATATATGAATATGACAATAGAGGGAATATTATTAAAACTATTACCACTTCTTATGAGAATGCTGAAGAAATAATAAGAAATTATACTTATGAAGATATCAAAAACCCGTATTATGATTCATTCTATAAATTTTATCAAAAAACTTATTATCTAAACTTCTATTTAGGACTACAAATTCAAAATAACTATGGAACCACTCCGTATTTAATTAAAGACGAAAACCAGGTATTTGAAGTTAACGAAAAAAATTATCCTTTCTTACTTCATAAGCAAGTATATGATGATACCTATGAAATTCAGTTTAATTATTATGAATAATTCCATTTTCAAACTTTTTCTTACCTCGATCATAGCCATCTGCTTAATTATTTCTTCATGTAGGAGTGATAATGATTTAAATTCACATAATAAAACCAATATTCAATTGGTTACAGATTTTTATGGATTATAATAAGGTTACAATCGCCTCTTGATATATGCTAACTATACCTATCCAATTGGAAAGATATGAATGGTTAAAGCAGAAGAAGATAAGATTTATCAAAATGAAAATGGAGATGATGTATTTAATTATTGGCAGTAATTGTTATAAATAATTTTTTCTATATTTAGCACCCAACATTACCATAAATTCTATTGAAGTAGCTTTAAGATACGGCCCAAGGGATAAAGACCAACAACTTTGCACCTATTTCTAATACTTTTTTGCTGAAAAATCAGACTTCGTATCTGAACAAATCCTTTATTGTATGATGAATTGGATTCTCGGACTTTTGATAATTATTATTCTAGGTATAATGATCGTTAATTACCGAGCTAAAAAGAAGCGACAAAGAACCCTCCAAAATCTTCGTGATAATTGGGGAAAAAGTAAATCTGAGGAATTTTTCAACTTTTACTATATTGAAAAATATTTTGAAAACACTCGGAAATTTCAGGAGGCTTATCATATTATCTCAGACCGCTGTGCCAAAGACTTAGATCTTGATGAAGTTTTTAAAGTAATAGACAGGACCAGTTCTAAAGTTGGACAACAGTACTTATATTATAAAATAAGAACCATTCAAGACAAAGATAGTTTAGCTGAATTTGATGCTATAACCCAACTATTTGCACAAGACAAAGAACTACGATTAAAAACCCAATTTCAACTATCACAAATCAATTCCAACGCTTCTTACCATTTTGAAGAATTGGTTAATTCTGAACCCATCCCTAAGCCTAAATTCATAGGGCTCATCTATACCTTGTCTTTTTTATCCCTGCTTTTTATAACCTTAGGTTTCTTTTTCCCGATTTTTTATTTGTTTCTTATTCCTGTTGTAGCAACCAATATGGCTTTTCATTATAAAAATAAATGGAATGTATCTACTTACTTAGATGGAGTTGTCCAGATGACTAAAGTACTTCAAGTTAGCAAAACCATTGCTGGTTATTCTAAAGTGAAAAGTAAATTTTCGGAAACTAGTTTCATAAAAAACGTAGAAAAAATTAAGCTGAAAACAAAATTTATCAGTTTTGAAAAGAATATTGATAATGAATTTGCTTCTGTAATCTGGTTGCTTATTGAGTTCATTAAAATTCTTTTCAATGTAGAGTACATTGTGTTTTACAGTTTTGTTGATTCCATTCGGGATAAACAAGAAGAGTTATGTAAAATGTTTCATTTTATAGGAGAGATTGATGCTGCTATTTCAACGGCTTCTTTAAAAGCAAGCAATTTTACGTGCTGCAGCCCAACATTTACAACATCTAAAAACTTAACAATTAAAGAAATTACTCATCCTTTAATTGAAAACTGTATTCCCAATAATTTAAATCTAGGGCGCATTCTAGTTTATTACTAACGGGCTCTAATATGTCGGGAAAAACTACCTTCATCCGGAGCGTGGGAATCAATAGTATATTGGGCCAAACCTTAAACATTTGTTTTGCGAAAGAGTTTGCTACTCCCTTTTTCAAATTATATTCTTCTATTAGGATTGCAGATGATGTATTGGAGAATACCAGTTATTACTTAAAAGAAGTATTAACTTTACAAGAGTTCATTAAGTCCTCACAAGATCCCGAGCCATGTTTATTTATTCTTGATGAAATTTTTAAAGGAACTAATACCATCGAAAGGATTGCCGGCGGAAAAGCCATACTCTCTTACCTAAATAGTGAAAATAATATGGTTTTGGTTTCTACCCACGATATTGAATTAACAGATTTTCTTCAAAAGGAAAAGTTTGATCTATATCATTTTAGCGAACAAATTGAAAATAATGAGCTCAGCTTTGATCATCAGCTCAAAGAAGGGAAATTAAAAACCAGAAACGCCATTAAAATCCTTGAGCTTTATAACTATCCTTCTCAAATCACTGAAGACGCAAGGGAGACGCAGAAAAAAATAGCTCCTACTCAAAATCCTACTAGTCCTATCTAAAACCTCTTTCTATTTTTACTTAAAAACTCTTTTTTAAATATCTTTAAAATTTATTTATATTAAGAAGTAAAAATACTTGAGCTAGAATTTTTCAGTACAAAAATAAAACCCTTTAGGACTTAGTCTAGAGGAGTGAAGATATAGAATTCTTCCTTTATAGATTAACTACGACTTTTGTTTAAACACAACAATTAGGCTTAATCAATAAACTTCTGCCCGAGAATACATGCTTTCCAAAATAAAAAAATCCCAACCTGAAAAGATTGGGATTTAATTTTTGTTGGCCTACTAGGGCTCGAACCTAGACTCTTCTGGACCAAAACCAGACGTGTTGCCAGTTACACCATAGGCCAATTGCGTAATGCGGATGCAAATTTAATACATTCTTACAATCTTCCAAATATTTTTTTGAATTATTTTTTAAAATATTTTTAGCCTTCAAACGTTCCTATTACATTCAGCATTTATTCTTAAATTCGCCCAAGATTATTAAGACCTTAATAGCGCTTTATGACAAATTTTGACTTTCAAAAGTGGAATAAGATATTAGGATGGTTGGTTTTTGCCATCGCCCTTATCACTTATATGTGTACCGTAGAACCCACAGCAAGTTTTTGGGATGCGGGAGAATATATTTCGACTTCCTCAAAATTGCAGGTGGGACACCCTCCGGGAGCCCCACTTTTTCAAATGATGGGAGCATTCTTTTCTACCTTTGCTTCAGATGCAGACCAAGTAGCGCTTATGGTAAATTTAGTTTCTGGCTTCAGTAGCGCTTTTACCATTTTATTTATGTTTTGGTCCATTACTTTATTGGTAAGAAAAATTGCCGGCCCGGCAGAAACACTTTCTGCTCCTTCTAAAATTGCAGTTCTAGGAAGTGCTTTAGTGGGTTCGTTGGCATTTACGTTTACTGATAGTTTTTGGTTTAGTGCCGTAGAGGCGGAAGTTTACGCTATGGCAAGTTTCTTAATGGCGGTATTGTTCTACGCCGGCTTACTATGGGAAAGAGATATGTTCAAGCCACGAGGAAACCGCTGGCTTATTTTAATTTCGTTTATTATAGGGCTTTCCTTTGGAGTGCATTTTATGGCTTTGCTTACTATTCCGGCCATCGGGTTTTTATATTTCTTTAAAAACACAGAAAAAGTTACCATTAAAAATTTCATTATCGCCAATATTATTGTAGTCGCGATTCTTATGTTTATTTTCAAACTCCTTTTACCGTATAGTTTAACTTTCTTTGCGGTAGCGGAAGTATTCTTCGTGAATTCTATAGGGTTGCCTTTTAATTCAGGAACTATTATCGCTGCTTTAGCTTTAATTGCACTTTTCTATTTCGGTTTAAATTATACAAGAAAGAAAAGTTATATTCACGCCAATACCTTATTATTATGTGTGCTTTTCATATTTGTAGGCTTTTCCAGTTGGATTATGCTACCCATACGTGCTAACGCAGGAACTACGATTAATGAAAACAGCCCGAACAACGCACGGGAATTACTCGCGTATTACAACCGTGAACAATACCCGGAAACAAAATTATTCTATGGTCCGCAATTCACCGATATTTATGGTGGTCTAGACCCTGATGAACCTTATATTGATGATAAACCAAAATATGAGGAAGATGAAAAAACCGGAAAATACATTATTGTAAACGAGTGGAAAAACACCAAGCAAAATTCTAGTGCCGAACATAAAACATTCTTGCCTAGAATGTGGAGCACCGACCACGTAGCCAATTACATGCAATTTACCGGTCCTATTGATTTTACCATTTTACCGGAATACCAAAGTGAACAGCAACTTGTACAGACGGTCAATGAATTTAGAAGAGCTTACAACATGGGGCAGATTTCTAATGATGATTATGCAAGCTTCCTTCAACAATTCGCTCCTTATATTAAGGTTGAAAAACCTTCTACCTCTTCCAACTTTCGATATTTATTTGAATATCAAATAGGCTATATGTACTGGCGCTATTTTATGTGGAATTTCGTAGGGCGCCAAGACGATGAACAAGGACAATATGGTAGATTACACGGCAACTGGCTAAGCGGTATCGATTTTATAGATGAATGGCATCTTGGTTCACAAGATAACTTACCAAGTGATGTAGAAAACAACAAGGCGAGAAACACCTATTATTTTCTTCCTTTAATATTAGGCTTAGTAGGTTTCTTCTTTCATTTAAATAAAGACAACAAAAGCTTTTGGGTATTGTTGGTGTTTTTCCTATTCACAGGAATTGCCCTAAAAATTTACCTCAACGAACGCCCTTTTGAACCGCGTGAAAGGGATTATGCCCTCGTCGGTTCTTTTTATGTTTTCGCGATTTGGATTGGTTTTGGAGTCTATGCGCTTTTTGATTCACTCAAAAAATACGTAACACCTAAAATTGTGGCGCCGGCAATTACTATTGTTTGTCTGCTGGCCGTTCCCGGCATTTTAGTGGCCAATAACTGGGATGACCATGACCGTTCCGATAAATACACCGCCACCTCGATGGCAAAAATGTACCTTGATTCGGTAGATGAAAACGGAATCCTCTTTACCATTGGTGATAATGATACGTTTGCCCTTTGGTATGCGCAAGAAATTGAAGGTTACCGTACCGATGTTCGCGTTATTAACACTTCTTTATTTGCTACAGCGTGGTACATTGACCAAATGAAACGCGCCGCCTATAAAAGTAAAGCGGTAAAAACTACCTTAGAACATAGCGATTATAGTTACGGGACCAACGATTATATTAGGTATTATAAAGATCCACGTGTACGCGATACCATGTTAGTTGAAAATTGGATTAAATACATTAAAAGTGATAATCCAAGTACAAAAGCTGAAATGCAAAACGGACAAATGATTAACACCTTCCCTACAAAGCACATTAGGCTACCGGTAAGTGCGAGCAATGCTATAGAAAGTGGAATAGTAAAAGAAGAAGATAGGGATAAAATTGTACCGTATATTGACATTACCATTAACAGTAGTGCTATCTACAAGAACAGACTTTTAATGTTTGATGTAGTTGCCAATACCGATTGGAAGCGACCGGTTTATTTTACCGGAGGTAGTTTTAACGATTCCGATTATTTATGGATGAAAGACTACTTACAATTGGAAGGAGTTTGCTATAAACTAGTTCCTATTAAAACTCCAATAGATCCTGACGTACCTTACGATATGGGTAGAATTGACACCGATAAAATGTACGATATTGTTATGGATTGGGAATGGGGCAATTCAGGTAGTGATGAAATTTACCACGACCCAGAAACCCGTAAAAACTCGATTACCTATCGAGGAAACTTAGCAAGATTAGTAGAAAATCTTTTAGCTGAAAAAGATACGGTAAGGGCTAAAAAAGTACTTGATTTAGGAATGGAAAAAATGCCGGTAGATAAATTTGGGTATTACACCCTATTAGAACCTTTTATTCAAGGTTATTATGAAATAGGTGAAACTGAAAAAGCTAGAGAACTCTGGGAAGATGTGGCAGAAAAATATCATGAGAAACTCGTATATTTTAGTCAGTTGCCATTGCAGGAACAATATCAATTAGGGGATGAAATTATTACCAATATTGAACGCTACCGAAGCTTGGTGGATATTTTGATTCTTCAACAAGATGAAAAACTAATGCGTACGAAAGCTGAAGAATTCAATAATTATTTAAAGAAGTTCAAGCATTTTTACGATGACAATGAAGGTTTCGAAGAAGATCCTGTACCCGCTGAAAATTCAGAAATTGATGGACTGGAGAACGAACTCATGCAACCCAGAACATTAGATGTTGACACTACTTCACAACTAGACCCAAATTCTTAGTTGTGAGGTGGTTCAATACACTTGTGCCATTTTTAAAAATTGCTTATCCTAAAAGACTGTGGCGTTTGCCTTCCAAAAAGGAAAAAGTACTTTACCTTACTTTTGATGATGGTCCTATCCCGGAAGTGACTCCGTGGGTGCTTCAACAATTAAAAAAATATCAGGCCCAAGCTACCTTCTTTTGTTTAGGAAAAAATATTGAAAAGCATCCAGAAATCCTTCAACAGGTAAAAGAAGAAGGACATCAAATAGGTAATCATACTTTTCATCACCTTAAAGGTTGGGAAGTTACTACAGAGGAATACCTACAGGATGTGATTCAATTTGAAAAGTTAGGGTATTCTACCGCTTATTTTCGGCCTCCTTATGGCAAATGTACTTCCGCTCAAGCGAAGGCAATTATTCAAAAAGGCTATAAAATTGTCATGTGGGATGTAATCAGCGAAGATTACGACCAGAACCTATCTCCTGAACATTGCTTACAAACAGTTCTATCACAAGTTAAAAATGGAAGTATTATTATTTTCCACGATAGCTTAAAAGCAGAAAAAAACCTTCGACAAGTATTGCCGAAGGTTTTGGGGCATTATTCAAGTTTAGGGTATGTTTTTAAAAAATTACCGTGATTTAGTGAATAGTAAGGTTAGAGGAAAAAATAATTAGAGAATCTGTTCCGGAACCGGTTAATCGCTCTGCATAAATCTCGATATAATCCCCTGGAGATAGCTCAACTGTGGCAGTTATCGACACCGACTGGATATCACTATCACTGCTAATTCTTTGTACCGAATTACTTTCTATTAACTCCGTACCGTTTTTAGCTATTAAAAAAGCATAAAAATCTCCTGATGCACCGGTCACTCTTTCTGAAACGGAAGCATTCACTTGAAAGTTTCTGGTTTCTTGTCCTTCATAAGTTAACCTTCCCGTTTGCGGTGAAGAAAACCTAAATAATTTAGGAGCCGTTGTAGAACCATTGGTAGCAATACTAAAAGCAGAATTATTACTAACAGTCATTGAATAACCTGTGGTCAAGCTCCCGTCATAATAGATATTCCCTGTTGCATTTATATCAGACTCTAAAGGTATTCCGGGACAATCTACCTCCCATTCCTTCGTGAAATTAAACCCCGTATAAGTTCCTGTTCCAGTATAGGGATTTACCCTTGTACCATCTCCACCAAAAACAAAACCCATTAAAACACCTGATCTTGTCACAGTAGGATTTGCGCTTACATCAAAACCTATTTCTCCGGTATCAGCTACAATCCGTCCATTCTCGAATTGAATATCGGTAAACGTCCCAGAAAGCTCTTGAAATGTACCGGAATTTGATTGTTCCCAATAACCAATACTAAAAAAGTAAGAATTTATATCTGAAGCTTGAATACCATCTGAATTATTTATAAAATCTACAATATTAAAAAAAACGATTCCCATATTAGAAAAAGAACCAACACTACTCGCTCCGGCGATAACACAGTTATTGAAAAGAAATTGTTGACTACCATTTCCACTAATATTAAAAAGTTGATTACCGTTTCCGTTTAAAGTTAAATTTCTCAAGGCCCCACTAGATGATGTACTTTGAAAAAGAGTGCTACCGGTAGCATTAACCAAAATATCTTCACTAGAGTCTAAACCAATTATATAAGCACCATTAATATTTATTGGATAGTCAATAGCGACTGTGCCATTAATTTCGTAAAGCGCATTAGACGAGAGTTGGTAAGTAGTACCTCCTCCGGCCGTCAATTCGTCTTGCAAGTCGGCAGTAGATTTTACCAGTTTATAGTTATCCCTCTCAGTAGCATCACTTAAAATGGCTTTCCAGTTGGGCGTAGAAGTAGACCCCTCATTATAATAATACTGCTTTAAATCGGTATCATATACTAACAAGGAATGCGCTGGATCCGTAATGGCATTTCTTTGTGCAGTGCTCATTCTTGGAATTAATATGCCTCCCTCTGTACTTTCAATTTCCAAGGTAGAAGAAGCGTCTGGAGTAGTAGTATTAATTCCTACTTGAGCTTTCAACAAAGAAATATTAAACGTTACTGCTAGCACAAAGACAAAAGGATATATTTTTTTCATAATCATAGATATTTACACATCTATTCTTAAATCAAGGTTTTAAAGAATAGCTAATTTTTTTAGTAAATATTTATATAATTATGTTTCTATTTTATTTTTTTCGCTTATCCAATACCTGAAGACGGTGAAATACATATTTTGCTAGGTAAATGAATTTCAAATTTTTAACGATAAAAAAACCCGATAATGATTATCGGGTTTTTTAACTTTTCTTTTACAAAATCATTATTAGGCTTATCAATCCAAGGTTAAACTTACTGAATAAACCCGAATATTATTTCTTGCACCACTTCCAGAGTTTGAAATAAACTGACCGTAAATTCTAACATAATCTCCCGGGTCTAAAGTAACTTTTCCACTTAAAGGAATAGCTCTTACTAAAAAATCTCCTGAACTTGAGTTAGTTGCCGAACCTACTTCTTCATATACTTCTGTTCCTAATGGGATCTCTATAGAGTTTCCGGCACTATCAAACCTTCTAATGTAAAACGCATAAACAGTAGCACCACCAGAAGTTGTAGTTGGTTCAAAAGCTAAATTGCCACGAACACTAAACGTACGTGTTTCTTGACCTTCATAAACCAATATATTATTATTACCGGTCACATTAGCGTTATCTGTAGAAAACCTGAATAATTGTCCTTCATCTATACTCGCATCAATAGGAGTTGCAGAAGCGATACTAAATGATGGGTTACCGGTAGTAGAATTTCGGGTGATATAAATATTACCAAAAGCATTATCATCAGATTCTCTTGGTATACCTGGAGAAGCAACTTCCCAATCATTCGTAAAATTATACCCGGAGTAAGTTCCCGTTCCTGTATAAGGGTTTACCCTTGTCCCTGCACCATCAAAAGTCACATCGGTAATTACTGCAGAACGGCTTACAGAAGGATTAGAGCTTAGGTCTAAACCTGTTTCCCCTGTTTCTGAAATTATCCTACCACTGGCAAATTGAATATCGGTAAAGCTTCCTGATAAATCTTGAAAAGTGCCTGAGTTAGACTCGTTCCAATATGCTAAATTAAAAAAATAAGAATGAATATCTGAAGAAGTAAGCCCTCCGGTATTATTCACGAATTGAATAATACTAAAAAAAACCACATTCATATTAGAAAAAGAACCTACACTATTTGCTCCTACTATTACACTATTATTAATAATAAAATTTTGAGAGCCGTCACCGCTAATCCCAAACAGTTGAGCGCCATTACCATTTAATGTTAAGTTTCGCAAGCTTCCGCCAGAACTTGTACTCTGAAAAAGAGTACCACCAGTAGCATTTACCAAAACATCTTCACTCGTATCTAAACCTGCTACATAAGCACCGTTTAAATCAATAGGATTATCAACAACTACGGTACCGTTAATTTCATAAAATGTATCTTCTGAGAGCTCATAAGTAGAGCCTCCGCCGGCAGTAAGTTCTTCACTTAGATCATCAGTAGAGTTCACCAATTTAAAATTTTCCCGTTCATTGGTAGAAGTCAATAATAAAACCCAGTCTGGGACAGCAGGAGTTCCTTCATTAAAATAATAACCATTTAAATCGGTATCGTATATCAATAAAGAAGTTGCAGGATCTGCAATAGCATTTCTTTCTGCTGTAGTCATTCTAGGAATTAACAATCCACTCTCTGTACTTTGAATATCTAATGCTGCAGATTCTTCAGGAGTAGTTGTATTTATTCCTACTTGCGCTTTTAAATTTGGTATGGAAAAAATAAAAAATGCCATTACCAAAATTTGAGGTAGTCTCTGTTTCATTTGCATCTTTTTTTTCAAATTAATAAACAAAACAGATTAAGTGCTATAAAAAATAGTTAAAATACCAAAAAAACAAATGTTTATTCAGAATAAAATAAAATTAACCAATATTTATCTAAACCACAACATGTAAGCCTTTTTAACTATAAACATACATTCCTATCAATTATTCTAAATGAAACTAAAATTCTAGTTTATAATCAAATAGCTATAATTATTCAACAGAAATAAAGTCAAGTTCTAATTTATTACTACATTCATCGTAGAGACACGAATAAAAGCATTACTTCCGCCACCGGAATCAGCATCCCTTTCTACCCAAATCTCTATAAAATCTCCTTCTGAGAGTTCTAGCGAACCGGTAACAGGTACGGTAACCACGTCGCTGGTTCCAGAAGAAATAACATAAGATTTTGTATCTTGAAGAACAGTTGGAGCATTAGATCCGGAATTACCTTTTGCTACATAAAAAGCTAAAATAGTGTTGTTAGCACTAGAATAAAAAGAAACTGACGCACTTACCCGAAAATAACGGGTTTGTGACCCCGTATAAACTAATCGATTATTTCCACTCGCCTGAAAGTTGGCTAAATCTGAAGCATTAGTAGTACCAGCTATTTTTTGTCGGGTTGCAATACCTTTAGTACTAAAAGTAGTTTGAGGTCCAGCATCATAAGCAGAAGAAGTAATATTCATAGCAGCACGAGCCCCACTGTAAGTTTCATCTAATGTTCGGGTCCACTCGGGCTCTGCTGGTGTTCCCGAATTATACTCATAGTTATTCTCATCTGTATCGAAAATTAATAAATTTGCAGCAGGGTCTGTAATGGCTTGTTTTTCTTCTGTACTTAATCGAGGAATTAAGATTCCCTTTTCAGAGCTTTGAATATCCAATGCGGCTGATTCATTAGGAGTAGTAGTATTTATTCCTACTTGGGCACTTAGACTAAAAGAAATCAATAAAATTAAAATAGAAACAATCTTCATAGGTGGGGTAATTTTAAAAATCGCCAAATCTACGAAGTGATAATTATTTGAGTTTTTAATAAAATATTAATCTTTTATTAAATCAAGCTTTTTTCTTCAACTTAATCACGGAAATCTCTGGCCAAATCCCTACCCTACCTGGATAACCAATATAACCAAAACCTCTATTAACGTTGATGTAATTGCCAAACTCTTCATAAACACCGGCCCAGTTTTTATAACGATATTTTACCGGGCTCCATTTAATCCACCCCGGAATTTCAATACCAAACTGCATACCGTGTGTGTGTCCGCTTAAGGTTAATTGATATTTTTTAGGGTCATTTTTTAACTTCTCCTGCCAGTACGATGGATCGTGGCTCAACATAATTTTAAAATCTTCTGCTGAAAGTCCTTCGGCAGCTTTATCGGCATCACCATGTTTTACAAAACCGCCGGCTCCCCAATTTTCAACACCTACAATAGCTAATCTATCGTTTCCCTTTTTTAGAATTCGATGTTCATTCAGCAATAAATCCCAACCCATTTGCTGCTGAAGGTTTTTTAAACGTTGAAGATTTTCAGCTTTCTCTTCCGCACTACTCCAATCTACATAATCGCCATAATCGTGATTTCCTAAAATAGAAAACACACCATCTTTTGCTTTTAAAGTTGAAAAAAGTGATTGCCAGTTTTTCATTTCAGAAGCTAAGTTATTCACCAAATCTCCCGTAAAGAAAATTACATCACTCTCCTGCTCATTAGCCAAATTCACCGCATATTCAATTTCTTTATGATTGTCAAAACTTCCGCTATGCACATCGCTAATTTGTGTAATCTGGTAACCATCAAATGCATCCGGTAAATCATCAAACGCCAGTTCATACTTCAATACGCGGTAATTGTACTTTCCTTTATACATTCCGTAGAGTAAGGAAGCGAAAGGAATCGCGGCAATCCCCAAAGCAATTTTACTTAAAAAGCCCCTTCGGGAAGGAATCATTTTTTCTGCTTCGCTATTGGAAACTTTACGAATTCCGCCGATAATTAACCTCACCAAATCTTCCCCGAACATAAACACTACTAAAATCAGTTTTGCTGAAAGTAAGGCCAACAAAAAACCAAAAGCATAACTTTTAGCTACTGAAAGCACGCGACCTTCTCCCGGTTGAAGAAATTGAAAAAGAAAATTACCCAATACCAATAAAGAAATGGCTAAATATAAATAATGAACCCAACTGCTTTTAGTGATAGTTTTTAATGCCTGAAATGCATAAATATCTACCACTATGTAAACCACTATAAAAATTGCCCAACGCATATATTCTATTTTCAGCCCGCAAAATTAAATCAAATAAGGTGTCTAAACGATGATTTCTAAATATTTAACGCAAAATGGATTCGTTTTTATAGTAAAACGTAACAAAGAAGAGCTTCATTCGTCATCTTAGTAGTATATCGATTGAAAACCTAAACCACACTATTATGTCATTTTGGACACCAATTCTATGGATTTCATTAATCTCCCCTTTATTTATTATCGCTAAAATCACCTCACAAAAAACACACTTAAAATATCTCTTTGGTTTTATTATTTATTTTTTGGCAGACTGCTATCTACAATCCTTAGGGGCAAAATTTTTATCCTTAGATGCTTTGGGGTTAAATTGGAATTGGAGCGGAAAAATTTTAAGCCTATGTTTAAGCTTGAGTTTTATTCTTTTCCATAATAAAGAAATTAGAAAAGATATAGGTTTCACTTTTAAATTCAACAGAAGAACATTAAAAACCGGAGTTTATATTTTTAGTGGTTTTCTTTTATTCGATTTGGTTTTTAAATTAATTCTTTTCCCAAAAGGAGGCGATTTTAATATCGAAACTTTTCTTTTTCAATCTACTATGCCAGGGCTAACTGAGGAGTTACTTTTTAGAGGAATTTATTTATGGTTACTCGGCAAAGCTTTTACATCTTATAAAAAGATTAAAGGTATTTCTTTTGGTTGGAATTTTATTATTGTTACTGTTCTTTTTGCTATGATGCATGGTGTTTCATTATCAGAAAATCTTACTTTCAATTTCGACCTCATCACGATAATCTATTTAACCTTAATTACCTCATTAAGTCTTGGTTTGCTTAGAAAATTTTCCGGCAATGTTATTCTTCCTATTTTCGGGCATAACCTCGTAAATATTATGAATGCTTGCATTAGACTCTTATAAAAAGGAAGCCTTTTAAAACGTTATTCATTATCTCTCTTTGATAAAAAATAAAAAGTGTTTCAAATCATATAAAACTACATTTCCGTTTTGTTGAAATAACTTGTAGTTTTGAGAAATCATAAAAATTTCCTGATGGCTGAACAAAAAAGACTTTTCCTTCTCGACGCTTACGCACTTATTTTTAGAGGATATTATGCCTTAATTAAAAACCCGAGAATAAACTCTAAAGGTCAAGACACCTCAGCCGTTATGGGATTTATGAATTCTCTTTTCGATGTGATCAAAAGGGAAAACCCGGACCATTTGGCCGTTTGTTTTGATAAAGACGGAAGTGCCGAGCGTACCGAACTTTATGAAGATTACAAAGCCAATCGAGATGAAACGCCTACCGTTATTAAAGAGTCGGTTCCCATTATTCAGGATATTTTAAAAGCGATGCACATTCCCTGTGTTGAGCTTTCGGGATTGGAAGCCGATGACATTATCGGGACTTTAGCCAAACAAGCCGAAAAAGAAAACTACCAAGTCTTTATGGTCACGCCTGACAAAGATTTTGGGCAATTGGTTTCTGAAAATATTTTTATGTACCGTCCCGCAAGAATGGGTAACGGTATTGAAGTTTGGGGAATTCCTGAAGTACAAAAACGTTTTGGGGTAGAACGTCCCGAACAAGTGATTGATTATTTGGGAATGATGGGCGATGCTTCTGATAATATTCCCGGACTTCCCGGGGTTGGCGATAAAACCGCTAAAAAATTCATCAAGCAATTTGGGAGTATGGAAGGCTTGCTGGAAAATACCGATCAGCTAAAAGGAAAAATGAAAGAAAAAGTCATCGAAAATTCTGAATTAGGATTGCTGTCTAAAAAACTGGCGACCATTTTTACGGAATGTAACGTCAAATTTGATGCAGATGATTACGAACTTTCTCAACCAGATGCTGAAAAAGTCATCGAAATCTTCAAAGAACTGGAGTTTAGAAGGCTGACGGAGCAGTTTGTAAAAATGTACAATCAGGAAGGCGAAGTTTCCACGAAAGGATTAACCACTCCGCAATCCCCTTTAGAAAAGAAAAAGAAAGAAAAACCAACGGCCGGTGCGGGACAATTTTCCCTTTTTGGCGGCGATGGCGATTCAGAAAATATTTCCGCAGAAAATATTCAGGGTTATTTAACTATTGAAAATACTTCGCACTTTTACCAAATGGTGGAAGAAGGCCTAGCGACCGAAATTTTCATCGAAAAACTAATACAACAAAAATCGGTTTGTTTTGATACGGAAACGACTGATTTAAATACGCATCAAGCAAAATTAGTCGGGATTGCTTTTAGCTGGGAAAAAGGAAAGGGCTATTATTTGCCTATTCCTGAAGAGGATGAAAAAGCACAAAATACAGTAAATTTACTGCGACCGTTTTTTGAAGCTGAAGAAATAGAGAAAATAGGCCAAAACCTGAAATACGATATTAAGGTAATGGCCAATTATAATATCGAGGTAAAAGGGCCTTTATTCGATACGATGTTGGCGCATTACATTATTAATCCCGATATGCGCCACAATATGGATGTGCTGTCGGAAACTTATTTGAATTATCAACCGGTTTCTATTGAAAGTCTTATTGGGAAGAAAGGCAAAAACCAAAAATCGATGCGGGAAGTTCCTGTAAAGGAGCAAACGGAATATGCGGTGGAAGATGCTGATATTACGCTTCAATTGAAACGTTTTTTTGCGGAAGAACTGAAAGACGCCAATAACGAAAAGTTGTTCAACGAAATTGAAGTTCCCTTACTTCGGGTACTGGCAGCGATGGAAATGGAAGGGATTCGATTGGATAAAGATTTCCTCAATAAATTATCGGATGCCTTGGAGAAAGATATTCTTCAACTGGAAAAAACCATTTATGAGGAAGCCGGGGAAGAATTCAACATTGGTTCACCTAAGCAGTTGGGTGATATTCTCTTCGGAAAACTAAAATTGGTCGATAAACCGAAAAAAACCAGAACGGGACAATATTCTACCGCCGAAGATGTACTTTCTTATTTGGCCAGTGACCATCAAATTGTAGCTGATGTTCTGGAATGGCGTGGATTGGTAAAGTTGAAAAACACCTATGTGGATGCGCTCCCTGAACAGATTGAAGAAAAAACAGGAAGAATCCATACCGATTATATGCAAACGGTGGCAGCGACGGGAAGGTTAAGTTCTAACAACCCGAACTTGCAAAACATCCCGATTAGAACGGAACGGGGTCGCGAGGTGCGAAAAGCGTTTATCCCGAGGGATGAAAATTATGTCTTGCTGGCTGCGGATTATTCGCAGATAGAATTGCGGATTATTGCCGCGTTGAGTAAGGAAGAAAATATGATGAAGGCTTTTCAGGACGGGGAAGATATTCACGCTTCTACGGCTGCAAAAGTTTTTAACGTGCCGATGGAAGAAGTGACCCGCGAGCAACGAAGCAATGCCAAAACGGTGAACTTCGGGATTATTTATGGGGTTTCTGCTTTTGGACTCAGCAACCAAACGGATTTAACCCGTGCTGAATCGAAAGAACTGATTGAAACCTATTATAAAACCTACCCGAAACTCCGTGATTATATTGACGAGCAGGTAGAGTTTGCGCGTGAACACGGTTATGTTTCTACAGTAATGGGAAGACGCCGATATTTAAAAGACATCAACGCGAGAAATCACGTGGTGAGAAGCGGTGCGGAACGTAATGCGGTGAATGCGCCTATTCAAGGAAGTGCTGCCGATATTATTAAAGTGGCAATGATTAACATTCAAAAGAAATTAAAAGCAGGCAACTATAAATCTAAAATGTTATTGCAGGTTCATGATGAATTGGTGTTTGATGTGCACAAAGAGGAACTGGAAGAATTAAAACCGATGATTCAATCTGAAATGGAAAATGCTTTTGAACTGGAGGTTCCTTTGGAGGTGGAACTGGGCACAGGACAAAATTGGCTGGAAGCGCATTAGGATTGAGGTAGTTGGTTTTGAGTGATAGGTTTTAGGAATATAGGTTTTTCATATCCGATATGGAATCTTTGATGGCTTAATTTCTACATCTTTATATCCTGTTTTCTTTCCATACTTTATATTTAAGTTAGTTCTGGATTACAAAACCTACAGATATCTTGCCCTTTTAGCAAAGCCTCTCCACATTGGATACAATGTTCGTTGTGAGAGAATATCCTATCATTTGAAAATCTTAAATGTTTTATTTTTTTTGGAACAGGTTCTAGGTTTAATTCTTTTCTCAAATGTTGCCTTAAGCTTAGTAGAAGTTCAGTAAGAGAAGCTTGATTTTCTGAAGACATATCATTCGCAAACTTTTGAGCAAGTTCTATCTGCTCTTTGGTTCCAAAAATTTGAATCTTAGCAATTGGTTTTTCCAAATATTCTATCTTATCATATTCAAATCTATGAGAAGCATATTCAAGTTTTTGCCAAGCTTCTATTAAATATGAGACAATTAAATCTTTCCTTTTAGCATCTCTTTCTTTGATTTATTAAGTCTATGTAAAATAAACCAACTCAACACAGTAAGTATTGATGTAAACAATAGCGGCAATAGATCATCTATCTCCATATTAATATTCTTTAAATGGCAGAAATGAATTTATATAACTTTTCAATTGCGGATTTTTTAAAAAACTAAAATAAACAAAATTGTCAACTTTATTATTATACAATACTTTAGAAGACTGCTTATTTTCAGTAATTAGGTTATTGATATTAAACTAACAAAGTCTTGGTATATAATGTAATTGCTTATTAGTCGTTCGTCCTTTTCTATTTAATATCTTTATTTAATTTATCAGGATTTTGCCTTGTATCGAACAAGGTGATAATTTCAATTTCGTTAGATTCTACTAATACCTGATAGCAAAAAGTTGTTTGCTTAGTGACTACGCATTTATAGAGTCCTTCGTATTCTGTAGATTTTGTACAGCTATCTGGCTGGGAAGAAATTTGATTAATTTTATCGGTTAACTTCTGAATGAATTTATTACGGGTTTTCACGTTCCATTCTTCTAATAAGTAGGCTAAGAGTTGGGTAAGTTTTGATTCTGCAAGTTCTGATAAAAATACGTTCATCAAGAGATTTTCTTTAGAAATGATTCATAAGAAACCCTTTTCCCATTTTTTAATTGTTCCACGCCTTTTTTGATTTCTTTTTGTTCAGACACACTTAGCTCATTCCAAAAATCAGATTTCTCCTTTTTTACGAAGTCAGCTACTTTTTGAATGAATTCAGAATTTTCATTTTCTATGATAGTCTTCAGCAACTCAAGTTTTGTTGTTCGAATGTCCATTTATACAATCTTTATCACAAATTTACAAAAAAATACAATTCAGGTTAAAAAGCAAGATGAGCAAAATTACCGACTTTATTATTATACAATACTTAATCAAGACTGCATATCCTAATAATTAACCTTAAAATTAAAAAAGACTTGATTTTAATTTAAATCTTTTGCAGAATCGCTGACATTCATTATTTACTTACTTTAGAAGAAAATTATTCATAATAATCTTCCTCATATTCTATCCAATTACTACCATTTAATTTTAAATTTCCGCTTTCTAATAGGGTGAAAATTAAATCTTCAGAAAACTCATAAGTAGTTGGAGAGCTTTCAACAATCAACTCATTGTTTTCTATAAAGAAATTAACATTGTAGACAATATCGGTAAGTATAATTTGAGCTTCAGAATCATTAAGAATTTCTAAAACTTGAGCACAATTTATAAAATATTGCTCTTGAGCCGCTTCACACTCTTCACGTGTTTCAAAATTTAAATGGGCATATTTATTCCCAACCAACGTTTCTTCTATTGTTTTTTGATTTGTTGAATCGTCTTTAGAACACCCGGTAATTAAAACAAATATCAAAAGAAGTGACAGTATATTTTTCATTGCCTAGTGATTAATAGGTTTTAAGTAGAAGGTGAAAACTATCAAAAAAGGTTGCTTATAAAATTCACTAAAACGAACAACTTAAACTAAAAATAAATAAGTTAGGTTTTAAATAAAACTGTTCTTGGTAAACATATTTAATCATATTTTTGCTTGGTGTTTATTTCCCAAACCTTCTCATCGTAAGTGATTAAAAACTCACTTAACTTCACTTTTTCAGAGACGGCTTCGTAACTGTTATTTTTAAATTCTAATAATGGTTTTAACTTAATAGTATCGTTTTTAATCTGATAATGACCGATATATTTAGTTAGGATTTTCTTGTATTCACCATAATCTGTGAACTTAAAAACCTTTTCTGTCAATTCTAATTCTTTAAACCCGTTTGATTTAATATAAGTGAATATTTGATGCTCTTTGTGAAAGGGAAATTTATTCTTCACATTGCCGTATGCTCTTTCAATTTTACATTTTAAGGGATTATCCACTTGATATTCGATTGCTATGGAGTCGCCAATACTCAAGTCGGTGTAGCTATTATTTAAAGTTAAATTTGTAAAGTATAAAGTATCTTGAGTTTTAAATAAAATATCAACACTTAAGTTTTTAGTCTGAGGTAGTTTGCCTAATACAATTTTTGAATTAACGATTAACGCATCGGCTTTTTTAGTTTCCTTAAATAAGGAAGCAAAGGGAATTTCAAAGTTATTGAGCATAAAAGCAACAGCTAGTACAAAAAATAAAATTCCGAATGCCCAAGGATTAATTTTCATTTGTAAGCCTCAATTATTATACTTTAGAAAGCTTTTTATTCTTTCGCTAATTCTAATGTTTCGGTGATGAAGTCAGTTTTAGCGATTCTATAACCACTCCTATCGTTCTTATATTCTTGTTCTAGTTGTGTTTTTAATTTCTCGTATTCTTTTGCCCGTTCAGGATTTGCAAAAAGGAAATCTCTAAATTCTAACTGTATCATCATGGGATGATCTTTTGGACAGGCATGCATATGAAAAACTTGATCGCAGGTTCCATTTGGATGATAGCCTTTTACTAATATCATATAATTATTTTCATTTTCAGAATCTGGTTGGGTTAGGCAAGTGTAACCAATGCTTTCTAGTTGTTTTATCAACTTTTCATTGAACAGAAAATTTCTAGGAACTTCAATTAGAATATCTATATAGGGTTTTGACTTTATGTTAGGGATAGATGAGCTACCAAAATGTTCAATTCTATTTAAGAATTTGGAATCTGTGATTTCATTAATTTTTTTCTTTTCTGATTCAAAAATGCTACTCCACTCCGAATTGTGCTCAACAAGTTCAATCGGAAATAGTATATCCCAATCTTCTTTAGTAAATTCTTTTAATGTTCGGTTCAATTTCTAGTATTTAAAATTAATAATAAGATATGTATGAATTAAAAAATGATTATCCATAGTATATCATAAAAGCATGTGGTCCTGAAGATTTTTTTCAACTTGTTATGAGATCTCAGATCAAACCTGCCTCGCTGGCTGGCAGGTCTGGAATAATAAAAATATCAAGTATTTTCTAAACTACAATTGTTTTTGAAAGGGTATAGCCATCGGTGGTATTACCTGTTATGGAATCAAGCATATTTTCATCAAGACTATCAGCAAATATGGCGTCACCCGTATTAGAGGTATCTGCTTCTCCATTATAATTATTGGTAGCGTAAACTTCATCACAAACATCTTGAGGAAAGGCAATTTGCGTCACCCGCAATGAATCTTCATTGGCATCTAATACTTCCACATGAATATGGGTAGCCCTTCCCATATACCAACCCGGAAAAATACTAATAAAAGATATTTGTCCGTTAGCATCGGTGGTTTGCCTGCCCCGCAGAAAATCTTCATCAGTATAATCGGTTGCCTGTAATTGGTTTCCTCCGTATTGGGAATAATTCCCTTTAGCATCACAGTGCCATATATCTACAAACACCCCTGAAAGCGGATTGCAATTATCGCTTTGGTCTTGAATGGTAAGATTAATTAATAATGCAACTCCAGTTCTATTTCCTATAATGTTTTCTTGTACTAATTGTGAAGGGGTTTTAATGGGGAAAGGTCCAACTGTTTCACTTGGTGATAAATCACAATCTCCTGTAGTTGCGTTATTATCTGAGTTGTTATCATCTTCTTCTGAACACGAAGTCATTACGGTGGGTACTGCAACGATGGTTCCCAATCCAACCAATCCATTCCTTAAAAAATTTTTTCTATCCATGATTTAGTTTTAAGTTTTTATCCCTTCTTGAGATGAAATACTCAACGAGCAAGATAGTTAAATTCAATAGGTTTTTCATTAATATGTTATAATTTTGAATCCCAAATACTTGGAAGCTAGGATTATTAGATAAAATTATTACTGCGCACCCCTTGTTAAATAAATTTATAATTGTACATTTGCACCCCGTTTCCCAGAATTGGGACGGGAATGGAATGTTTAATTTTTAAAAATAGTTAGTGTGGACACATTAAGTTACAAAACAGTATCTGCCAACAAAAAGACCGTAAATAAAGAATGGGTCGTGTTAGATGCTGAAGGACAATCGCTTGGTCGTCTTGCTTCTATTGCTGCAAAGTTTATTAGAGGAAAGTACAAGCCAAATTACACCCCACACGTTGATTGCGGAGATAACGTAATTGTTATCAATGCAGAAAAAATCAACTTGACCGGTAAAAAATGGGATGCGAAAGAATACCTTCGTTATACCAATTACCCAGGTGGGCAAAGAAGCTTAAAAGCTAGTGAGTTATTCGAGAAAGATCCTACGAGACTTATCGAAAAATCTGTAAAAGGGATGTTACCTAAAAACAAATTAGGATCTGCCCTTTTCAAAAATTTAAAGGTTTATGTAGGTTCAGAACATGATCATGAAGCTCAAAAGCCTAAATCTATTAACCTAAACGAACTTGTGTAAATGGAGACAATTCACAAAATTGGTCGTAGAAAGACTGCCGTAGCTCGTGTTTACCTTTCTGAAGGTAAAGGTAATATTACCATCAACAAAAAAGAGCTAAACAATTACTTTACTACCGGGACTTTACAATATAAGGTAAATCAACCTTTAATGTTAACCGGTAACGAAGGTAATTTCGATCTTACTGTAAGTGTTAACGGAGGTGGTATTACAGGACAAGCAGAAGCTGTACGTTTAGCAATCTCCAGAGCTATGTGCGAGTTAGACGCAGAAAACAGAACTACCCTTAAACCAGAAGGATTACTTACAAGAGATCCTAGAATGGTTGAGCGTAAGAAATTCGGGCAGAAAAAAGCTCGTAAGAAGTTCCAATTCTCAAAACGTTAATTGGAAATTGTTTTTTCAAAAAATTAAAATTTTTAAAAAGTATTTGTTGTTACTCTGTCAGCCGGCAGAGGTTAGTTTAGCATCTAAATAAGCAAGGCCGAAAAAAGATCGCCACTTGTTTATTGCTATCTCAACAGAACGTAAACTATTACAAAAATGGCAAACAAAGTAGAAGTTAAAGAATTACTTGATGCGGGTGTACATTTTGGACATTTAACCAGAAGATGGAATCCAAATATGGCTCCTTATATCTATATGGAGCGTAACGGCATCCACATCATCAACTTATATAAGAGTGCTGCAAAAATGCAAGAAGCTGCTACAGCTTTAAGCAAAATCGCAGCAAGCGGTAGAAAAATCTTATTTGTAGCTACCAAAAAACAAGCAAAAGAAATTGTTGCAGAAGAAGCTAAAAAAGCAAACATGCCATACATCACCGAGCGTTGGCCTGGTGGAATGTTAACTAATTTCGTTACCATTCGTAAAGCAGTTAAGAAAATGGCTTCTGTAGACCGTATGAAAAAAGACGGGACTTTTAACTCTCTTTCTAAAAAAGAGCGTCTTCAAGTAGATCGTATGAGAGCTAAGTTAGAGAAAAACTTAGGTTCTATTGCAGATATGACCCGTTTACCCGGAGCATTATTCGTAGTAGATATTACACGTGAGCACATTGCAATTAAAGAAGCACAGAAATTAAACATTCCAATCTTTGCAATGGTAGATACCAACTCAGATCCTCGTGAAGTAGACTACGTAATCCCAGCAAATGACGATGCCTCTAAATCAATCCAGAAAGTAATGTCTTACGTTTCTGAATCGATTGTAGATGGTTTAACTGAAAGAAAAGCCGACAAAGAAGCGAAGAAAGAACAAAAAGCTGCTACTAAAAAAGAGAAAGCTGAAAAAGCTGAAGCTCCTCAACCAGCAAAAGGCGAAGTTCCTTCTAAAGAAGATGAAGACAAGAAGGCGATGAAAGAAGCTAAAAAAGACGTAAAGTTAGAGTCTAAACAAGAAACTTTAGAAAAAGCAGAGTCTGATTCTAAAGAGGACAAATAATATAACAATTTTATAAATTTAATGATAAGTCGTTTAGCTCATTTTAGTTGTAAAATCGTAAGCTAAACGACTTATTTTATTAACAAGTAAAAAACAAACAATCATGGCAAAAATAACTGCTGCTGAAGTAAATAAATTAAGAAAAGCTACCGGAGCTGGAATGATGGATTGTAAAAAAGCTTTAGTAGAAGCTGATGGTGATTTTGATGCGGCTATCGAGAACCTTCGTAAAAAAGGTCAAAAAGTTGCTGCCAAAAGAGCCGATAGAGATTCTTCTGAAGGTGCTGCCATCGCAAAAGTAAATGCAGACGCTAACAAAGGAGTGATTATTTCTTTAAACTGTGAAACAGACTTCGTGGCTAAAAATGACGATTTCGTAGCACTTGCTAACGATTTTGCAGAATTAGCTTTAGGATTAAATTCTAAAGAAGAATTATTAGCTGCAGATTATAAAGGTATTACTGTTGAAGAGAAATTAACAGAACAAACCGGAGTTATTGGAGAGAAAATCGAAATTGGTGCTTTCAAAACTTTAGAAGCCCCATTTGTAGGTTCATACATCCACGCTGGTAATAAAATTGCTGTGTTAACAGGTCTATCTAAAGGTGGAGACAATGCAGAAGAAGTAGCTAAAGACGTTTCTATGCAAGCAGCTGCGATGAACCCTGTAGCTTTAAATGAAGACGGTGTAGAGCAAGCAACTATCGATAAAGAAATTGAAATTGCTAAAGACCAATTACGTCAAGAAGGTAAACCAGAAGAAATGTTAGACAATATCGCTAAAGGTAAAATCAAACGTTTCTTTAAAGACAACACTTTGGTGCACCAAGCATTCATTAAAGACAACAAAAAATCTGTTTCTCAATACGTAGCAGATAATTTAGGAAAAGATGCAGAAGTTACTGCTTTTGAAAGAGTAGCTTTAGGGTAATTTCCTGAAAACATAAAATTTTGCAAAAACCGCTTTCAATTATTTTGAAAGTGGTTTTTTTATACAAGACTTTTTCAAATTAAGATAATCACTATATTTGCACAACTCGACAAGAAAAACTATGCAATACAAAAGAATTCTTCTAAAACTTTCCGGTGAAGCATTAATGGGACAACGCCAATATGGTATAGACCCAGAACGATTAGCAGATTACGCAAGAGAAATAAAATCTGTAGTAGATCAAGGAGTACAAGTTGCTATCGTCATAGGCGGCGGAAACATCTTTAGAGGAGTTGCGGGAGCAAGCAAAGGAATGGACCGCGTTCAAGGAGACCATATGGGAATGCTTGCTACCGTAATTAACGGCTTAGCTTTACAAAGTGCTTGTGAAGATGCAGGAATGGAAACACGTTTACAATCTGCCGTAAAGATAAATGAAGTAGCAGAACCTTTTATCAGGAGAAAAGCCCTCAGGCATTTAGAGAAAGGCCGAGTGGTTATTTTTGGTGGTGGCACAGGAAATCCCTACTTCACTACAGACTCAGCTGCAGTATTGAGAGCTATCGAAATTCAAGCAGATGTTATTTTAAAAGGAACTCGGGTAGATGGTATTTACACTTCCGACCCAGAAAAAGACCGTCAAGCGACTAAATTTGATTTTATTTCGTTTGAAGATGTAATTAACAAAGGATTAAAAGTAATGGACACCACGGCATTTACCCTTAGCCAAGAAAATGAATTGCCCATTATTGTTTTTGACATGAATAAAGAAGGAAACCTAGTAAAAGTAGTTTCCGGTGAAAATATTGGTACAAAAGTTAACCTATAAGTTGAACTAAAACAGGTTTAAAAAATAAGTTATGGATGAAATTAATTTTATTATCGATTCTGCTGAAGAGTCGATGCAGAAAGCAATCACGCACCTAGAAAAAGAATTGGTAAAAATCAGGGCCGGAAAAGCCAATCCCAACATGGTAAGCAGCGTACTCGTAGAATATTACGGTTCTAAAACTCCACTAAACCAAGTAGGAAACGTAAACACGCCAGACGCAAGAACCATTTCCATTCATCCTTTTGAAAAGTCACTTATTCCTGAAATCGAAAAAGGGATTCAAATGGCAAATCTTGGTTTTAACCCAATGAACAATGGAGAAAGTGTAATTATTAGTGTTCCTCCATTAACCGAAGAGCGTCGTAAAGAATTAGCAAAGCAAGCTAAAGCAGTAGGAGAAGAAGCAAAAATCGGGGTAAGAAACGATCGTAAATCTGCCATGAACGATATTAAAAAATTAGAAGAAGCTTCTGAAGATGAAAAGAAAAATGCAGAAGTAGATGTGCAGAACCTTACTGATAAATATATCGCTAAAATAGATAACATCTTAACGCATAAAGAAAAAGAAATTATGACTGTTTAAGGTTTATATTTACTAAATTTTAATTAAAGCGGCAGTTTTTGTCGCTTTTTTTCATTTTATTAGCCTCCTGATAATTTTTGCGTTTATGATCAAGCCCCCACAAGCTTTTATTATTTTATGCTTCATTTTAGCGCTATCTACGATAAACGCACAACAACTTATTGAAGGCATTGTAAAAGACCAAGAAACCCAACAAACTTTACCTTATGCCACCATTCAACTTCAACCTGGCAATGAAAGCTTTTTGATAAATGCCGATGGAACTTTTCAGTTTCAAGTTTCCGATAGTATCACCCAATTTAACATCAGTTATATTGGCTACAATTCTAAATCGGTTCAAATCAACGGAGCAGATTTTTATGAAATTCAGCTTCAACCTAACCCGGAAGAATTAAACAAAGTTTTTATTTCTTCCGAAGGAAATAAAGCAAACGCTATTATTCTGGAAGCAATAGATAGAAAACCGCAAAACAATCCCAAGCAAAAATTTTCTAGCTATCAATATTCCAGCTATAACAAATTCATCATAGACAACCAAAAAGCAGAGCTCAACCTTACGGCAGATTCTTCCAATGTAGGGATTGAAACAGTTATTGAGGATGGAAGAAATTATTTAGCTGAAAAAAGTAGTTTAATTCAATTTGAACAAAAAAAAGGTGAAAAAGAAACCATCATAGCCACTCGAACTGCTGGTTTTAAAGAACCTGTTTACGAACTTTTAACCACTAAAGTACAGTCGAACAGTTGGTATGAAAAAGATTATGTGGTTTTTGGTTCAGAATACGCTTCCCCACTTTCCAATAGTGCCTTCAGAAATTATAATTTCAAAATTTTAGATACCACAACTACCAGCCGACCTGCCTATGTGATTTTATTTCAGCCTAAGAAAAATAAAAGTGTAGCCAGTTTAGAAGGCGTTCTCTATATTGATACCGAAAACTACGGATTGCAAAAAGCCATTGCACAACTCAAAGGAAAAGTCAATCTGGAAGCTATAGAACAATTTAGTTACTACCCGGAAGAAAATATCTGGTTTCCACAGCAAAATACCGTGACCATCAAACCGGGAAATCAAGGAAAAGAAATTTCCATATTCGGAGGAAATATTGATTTAGGTAGGCTTCCTGAAGAAAGTTCCGAAAATGAAAAACTCTATTTAAAATCGGTTACTACTTATCAGGAGGTTGAATTTAATATTCCTGTAAACCTCAAGAAGAAGCAAGCCGAAGTACAACTTAGCAGTGAAGCCATCAAAACCAGTGACAGCACTTGGCAAAACCTGAGAACCATTCCGTTTACCAATAGAGATCAACAGACTTTTCAACGAGTAGATAGCGTTATTAAAGCTGAAAACATAGACCGAAAAATAGAACTTGTTCAGCATTTCAACAATGGTTATTTCCCTTTAGGCTTTTTTGATTTCGATTTAAGAAGGATTATCAAATACAACCGCTATGAAGGATTCCGCTTAGGTTTAGGTGGAGTAACCAATGATAATCTTTCAGAAAAGTTTAGACTTCAGGGTTATGGCGTTTACGGATTTAAAGATCGGGAAGCCAAATACAGCCTGGGTGGTGGTGTTTTATTAAACAAGAAAAAACAAACTTGGCTCAATGCAATTTATACTGATGATATTGCTGAAATGGGAAGTTTCTTTTACCTCACTGATGCCCGCGTGTATTCCTTATTTGAACCTCGTTTGGTAAACATTAATTATTATTACAAATACCGAAAATCATTAATAAGTTTACAACACCGTTTTTTACCGGAACTGCTAAGCGAATTTCAAATTTCCCGCAATAGTATTGAACAAACCCGGGGATATATTTATAATCACAACGGTCAACTATTCAGCAGTTACAAACTTACTTTATTGACAGCCTCTTTCCGTTGGACTCCATTTAGCGATTATTTACAAGCCGATGACCGGAGTATTGAAATCAAAGAAGGTTATCCTATTTTTTCATTTCAAGCAGTACAAGCAGTCGATAATATTTTAGGCAGTGATTTTTCTTTTACCAAATTTGCTGCAAAAATTAATTATACCCATAAACGCTTAAACCAAACTGCTACTCAGTTTATTTTGGAAGGAAATTATGCTTTTGGCGATTTGCCCCTAACCCACAGTTTTCACGCTTATCCCAACAATCCTGACAAAGGAAGTGTTTTTCAACGTTTTTCAGTAGCCGGAAGAAGAACTTTTGAAACTATGTACTTTAGTGAGTTTTTTAGTGACAAGTTGGCCAACCTTCAAATAAAACATTTTTTTAGACCGCTTGAATTGGGTAAATATTCCAAACCTCAATTGGTATTAATCACTCGACATGCTATTGGCGGAATGACCGACAAAAACGAACATTTTGGAGTAAACTTTAAAACGCTTAATCATGGCTATAACGAATCTGGTTTTGAAATAAATAATATTTTTGCCGGATTTGGGTTAAATTTCGCTTATCGTTACGGTGCTTACCACCTTCCTGAAATCACCGATAACATCTCTTTTAAATTCACATTTTATTTCAAGCTTTAATACAATTTTCAATAGGTTATTACCTAGCATTTTATACCTTTGCGCCCGTAATTTTTAGATATGTCTAAGATTTTTAGTTTCGGGTTTTGGAATACCATTGCAGGCGTAATTTTGCGTAATCGTACTGTAATTTTAGTGATTATTGCGGCTATTACCGTCTTTTTAGCGATGCAATGGAAAAATATGCGCTTTTCTTATACAGAAGCAAATTTACTTCCGGACCATCACGAAATTAATCAAGAATATCAAAAATTCTTAAATCAATTTGGGGAAGAAGGAAATGTATTGCTCATTGCCACCAACGATGCTTCTTTATTTACCCCTGAAAAATTCAATGCTTGGAACAAGCTTGCAGAGAAATTAGATTCCTTTCCGGAAGTGGAATACACGATCGGGATTGGCAAACTTAAAAAACTTCAAAAGTTTAGTAATCCTCCACGCTTTGAGTTAGTTCCGTTAGTAAAAGAAGACCGCGTTAATAAAGAACAAGCGGCCAATTATAAAAAGGAGCTTTTTGACAGTCTTCCGTTTTATGAAGGATTGGTGTACAGTAAAAACACCAATACGGTACAAACTGCGGTTTACATCAAAAAAGATATTGTGAATTCCAAACGGCGGAAAATTTTCATTTTAGATGAAATTGTTCCGCTCATCAAAAACTTTGAAAAAGAGCAAAACATAGAAGTTCATGTTTCTGGGATGCCTTACATCAGAACCTTGAATTCACAAAGCATCATCGATGAAATCGGACTCTTTGTAGGTGGCGCTTTATTGGTAACTTCCTTAATTTTCTTTTTCTTTTTCAGATCATTTAGAGCCACTTTAATTTCCATGTTTACCGTAATTATTGGAGTAATGTGGTCCTTCGGTTTTCTTGGATTGTTGCATTATGAAATCACGGTACTTACGGCTATTATTCCACCACTAATTATTGTTATCGGAATTCCTAACTGTATTTTCCTAATCAACAAATATCAACAGGAAATTAAAAATCACGGAAACCAAGCAAAATCCCTTCAACGGGTAATTACCAAAGTAGGGAATGCTACTTTAATGACCAACGTTACCACCGCTTCTGGTTTTGCGACCTTTATTATTACAGAAAGTACTCTTTTAAAAGAATTTGGTATTGTAGCTTCAGTGAATATCCTGGCTATCTTCATTCTAAGCCTCCTCATTATTCCTATTATTTACAGTTACATGCCACGACCCAAAGAGAAACATTTAAAGCATTTGGGCAAAACGTGGATTGAAGGTTTTGTAGATTGGATTCAGCGTACCGTAAAATATAGAAGAATTACCATTTACATTTGTTCGCTTATCTTCTTAGTGGCAAGTATTATTGGGATTTACCAAATTAGGGTTTCAGGAAGTTTATTGGAAGATATGCCTAAGGACACCGGTTTCTTTCAGGATATCGAATTTTTTGAAGAAGAATTTGATGGAATTTTACCACTTGAAATTTTAATTAATACTGAAAGAAAAAAAGGGGTTTTAAAACTTTCTACCTTAAAACGGATGCAGCAGTTAGAAGAATTGCTCTTAGATATCCCTGAACTTTCGCAGCCGGTTTCTGTAGTAGATTTGATGAAATATTCCAAACAAGCTTATTATAACGGAAATCCAAAATACTATCAGCTGCCCACTTCACAAGAACAAAATTTTATATTTCCCTATATCAAATCACTTTCCAACGGAAACAGTAACCAGCTAGATGCTTATGTAGATTCTACCGGGCAATATGCAAGGATGACGGTTTTCATGAAAGATGTAGGTACAGAAGAAATGGAAAAGATAGAAGAGAACCTTTGGCCTAAAATTTATAAAATTTTCCCGGAAGACCGTTACGAAGTTACGATGACGGGACGTGCTTTAGTCTTTCAAAAAGGAACTACTTATTTAGTCAAAAACCTAGTGATGTCTCTAGCTTTAGCTATTGTGCTCATTGCTATTTTTATGGCGTGGATGTTCCGTTCGTTTAGAATGATTATCATTTCATTAGTTCCTAATCTATTGCCTTTACTCATCACCGCCGGAATGATGGGCTTTTTGGGAATTCCCATAAAACCTTCCACCATTTTGGTATTTAGTATCGCTTTTGGAATTTCAGTAGATGACACCATTCACTTCTTAGCGAAATACCGACAAGAACTAAAAGCCCACAACTGGAAGATTAAAAAATCAGTTTATCCCGCACTTCGGGAAACCACAGTAAGTATGTTCTATACTTCTATTGTATTGTTCTTTGGTTTTTCCGTATTTATGATTAGTAGTTTTGGCGGCACCAAAGCCTTAGGCGGATTGGTTTCTGCTACCTTACTTTTCGCTATGCTTTCAAACTTGTTATTATTGCCATCTTTATTGCTTTCCTTAGAAAGAAATATTGCCAATAAGAAAACGCTTAAAAAACCTCATTTACAAATTTTAACCGACGGTGAAGAATTAGAGGAAGAAGAAAAATCAAAAAAGTAATATAATCTCTTAATTAAGTTAAAATTATATTAATTTCATATATTTTTCACATTTTATTGATTAGATTGAATAATAATCAATAAATCATATCATAATGAAAGTTTTTAAATTATTTACAATTCTTACTTTATTAGTAGTATCCTGCTCCCCTAATTCACTGAAAGATAGCAATCTACAAAACGCAACTGAATCACTCGATACACCACTAGAAAAAGAAAGTAATTTGGCTTCCAAGGATTCAGAGTCACCAGATTATTTAAATCAAAGGTATCAATTTCCAGGTCCAATTAAACTTTTTCATGTTCCCAAATTTCAATCTACAGATTGTGTTACTGGATTTGGACTGTGCTTTAAAATCATTATTATCTTATTTAGGGAAGAACCCGTAGAAATAGCGGAACCATCTTTTAATTCATCAACTGGTGAAGTAATATTTAATGCGGAAATTATAAGTGAAAACAAAATTAAATTAAGTTTCCCAAATAACATTATTGAATCAGACTCCCATAATCTAGAAGATTTCAATAACTTTAATGTTACAGAAAATACAGTTCACGGAGATGTAACTTTTTTAGAAGGCAATTATCCGTTAGAAGTGGAAGACGGTAAGTTTAATTACACTATTGACATAGAAATTGAAAAATGAAAAAAATATCAATTTTATTAATGTTATTAATGTTATCAATTTTATCTAGTTCTTGTATTAGTATTAAAATTGATAAAAAAAAAGAAAAATCTGAAGAATATCTAGAAGATGTTACTAAAAAATTAGATGTTTCTGAAGAAACATTTTACTATGTTTCTTCAGAATCTTCACCAAATTTTATTGAAAATTTACAGCCATCTCTCATATCTTTCGTACAAGGGGAAGAATCTACCTCTATTGATAAAATAGAAGTAGAAAACAAAACTGGCGATTCGGTTTCTCTAAATACTTGTCACGTTTCAGAAACGCAAATCACAAGAAAATATATACAAACTTTTATGAAATCTAATAAAGATTATAAAGGTTTAATAATAAAAGACATAAAATCTAGAACTCAATTCAATGATTTGGAAAAAAAATTGTATGCAATAGTTCTATACAGTAATAAAATAGATAATCAAATTAAGCCTTATATTTCATTTTTAAAAAAGTTAAAAAATGAAGAAAATATTCCTTATATTTTTATATCGATGGATTTAGAAAATTTAGAAAACATTCCAGATATATGGGAAAACACTATTTTTTAACATTTACATTATTAATCAGCTATATAATTTCTGCACAAAACATTAACTTTCATAAAGGAGAAGTTTGGTTAGGTGGAACATTTGGACTCAGCTTCAATAATAACGAATTGGCAAGAATAAACCAGCAAACGTATTTAGGCCAACCCGAAATTCAAAATCAACTTGCTTTTCAATTTATTCCTAAAATTGAATATGCCGTTTTCAATAAATTTTTAGTTGGAGCACATCTTGGTTTTAGCATGAACCTTGCTGAAAGTGATCATTCTTCAAACCTCAATCTCCAAAACTATAAAGCAGGTATTAACGCTCGTTATTTCATTGTTAAAGTATTACCACAATTGTTTATTCAATCAGAAATCGGTCTCAATTATAATTATCTACATACAAATAATACCCATAATACTTATCTAAAAAGCTACTTAGATGCTGGTATATCTTTCAATATTAGCGAGTATTGGCTTGCAAGTTTAATCTTCAAAGATGTACTTTCTTATTATAGTGAACAACCTAACTTTGAAAACAGGTCAGATTTCAGCAATAATAATTTTAGAGATTTCATCAACTTCCCTCACTTCTCGATTATGTACCGATTTAATTAATTGCTGACCGTGAATTTCTCGTCACTTCCTTTTTATGCTTTCTTGAAAAATTTATCTTTGCTGCTTAATGATAGGAGAAAAAAGAAAGTTCTATTAATCAAGCTATCTTTTTTCAATTTAAATAAATTAAAACTGAACTGATGAAACACACAAAAATTGCTGAATTATTAAAAAGTGACTTGTTTTTACAGGATTTTACCGTTAAAGGATGGGTAAGAGCCTTTAGAAGTAACCGATTTATTGCTCTAAACGACGGTTCTACCTTAAATAATTTGCAATGTGTGGTAGATTTTGAAAATACTCCCGAGGAAGTTCTTGAAGAAATAAATGTTGGCGCTGCGATTGAAGTAAGAGGAATGCTGAAGGAAAGTGAAGGAAAAGGGCAACGGGTAGAAATTGAAGCCAAAGAAATTAAGATTCTTGGGATTGCTAATCCGGAAGATGTAAAGAAAACCATCCTTTCCCCAAAACGTCATAGCTTAGAAAAATTACGCGAGCAAGCCCATTTACGTGTACGCACCAATACCTTTGGAGCCATCATGCGGGTTCGCTCTCAACTGTCTTTTGCTGTTCATCAATATTTCAACAAAAACGGTTTCAACTACGTGAACACGCCTATTATTACGGGAAGTGATGCAGAAGGTGCCGGAGAAATGTTTAAAGTCACGAACTTCGATATTAAAAATCCGCCTAAAAAGGAAGATGGAAGCATAGATTACAAAGAAGATTTCTTCGGAAAAGAATCTAACCTTACGGTAAGCGGACAATTAGAAGCAGAAACCTATGCTTTAGGACTTGGCCAGGTTTATACCTTCGGCCCGACGTTTAGAGCGGAAAACTCCAATACTTCACGTCATTTAGCAGAATTCTGGATGATAGAACCGGAAGTTGCTTTTTGTGACTTAGACGGTAATATGGATTTAGCGGAAGACTTTATAAAATACGTCATTCAATATATATTGGAAAACTGTGAGGACGATTTGGCTTTCTTGGAAGACAGGTTAGCACAAGAAGACAAAAGCAAACCTCAAGCAGAACGTTCGCCAATGTTACTGCGAGAGAAACTTCGGTTTGTGGTAGAAAATCAATTTAAGCGTGTAAGTTATACAGAAGCTATTGATATCCTAAAGAACTCTAAACCTAACAAAAAGAAAAAGTTCAATTACATTATTGAAGAATGGGGTGCAGATTTACAAAGTGAGCACGAACGCTATCTAGTGGAGAAGCACTTTAAATCGCCAGTAATTTTATTTGATTATCCGGCGAAAATCAAAGCTTTTTATATGCGCTTAAATGACGATGGGAAAACCGTACGCGCCATGGATATCCTTTTCCCTGGAATCGGGGAAATTGTAGGTGGTTCTCAACGGGAAGAGCGTTTAGATGTTTTAGAAACCAAGATGAAGGAATTAGGTGTTGATGAAAAAGAATTATGGTGGTATTTAGACACTCGCAGATTTGGAACTTGTGTACATAGTGGTTTCGGTTTAGGTTTTGAGCGTTTAGTACTCTTCGCAACCGGAATGGGAAATATCCGTGATGTAATTCCTTTCCCGAGAACTCCTAAAAATGCTGAGTTTTAGATTTTATTAACAAAACGAAACCACTTTACGCTGAAAGTGAAGATATTTATTAATACCGGGGACTTTTTAGTCCCCTTTTTATTATTTCAATATAAAATTGGAGTAATCATTAGAATCTCGACGGTAATGTTTCAAATATTCATTTATCATTTTATTAGTTATATTACTTGTACTCCATACACCACATACACTTACCCAAACTTGTCTACCGGCAGGCGAGAGTGTTAACCAATAATTTTCTTTTAATTCAGGAAATTCTTGATTAAACTTCTGAGAAGTTCAACCTTTCAACTTCTCTAATATACTACTGTGCATTATTATATGCCTATGAACGTGACCGGAGCTAACAATATCTTTAGCCCCCTATCTCTTCTGTTTCATCAATCTGGATCAAAAGACCACAACAACATATTTGAATATCTCCGCACAATACCTGATAACGATATATAGTCCCCCAAAATATGTAACAAATTAGATAGCTTACAGCATGACTTCTTTTCTTTGATAACTTATATTCCGAAAATATAGATTTTTTAAAAATATCTAAGTGTCTCAATAAATTGGAGGGTTTAAATCCCTGATTTGAGATCAATAAAGTAGAAAAGTAGTATAAGTTTAGATCAACGAAAAAAGCCTCTCCTTACTACAGGAAAAGCTTCTCATTGGCTGAACACTTACAACCTATTAAATACCAAATAGTTAAATTTAGTATTCACAACACAACTTCATAAAAAAAGCCTCAATTCCTTGAAGCTTTTATTTTCTGCGGTCTGGACGAGACTCGAACTCGCGACCCCCTGCGTGACAGGCAGGTATTCTAACCAACTGAACTACCAGACCGTTGCATAATTGCGAGTGCAAATATAAGCGGGTTTTTAGTTCCTGCAAACTTTTTTTCAACTTTTTTTAAGCCCCATATAGACTTACCAAAACAAACCTTTGAACTTCAACGGAATAAACAACAAGAACTTGTACCTTTTCTTAAGAAAAACTAAGGAAAGGAGATGTTAACCGTTACCACAAACTTGACAATTATCATCATTTGCTAACCTTCTTTTCATTAATTTTCGAATCATAATAAGTTAGCTTCATAAGCCATGAAACCGAAAAATATACAAATAGTAAAAGCTTCGGGAAATAAAGTTTCTTTTTCCATTCCCAAACTCCGCCATAGTTTAGCTAGAAGTGGAGCCAATAAAAAAACCGTGGAACAGATTATTAATAAGGTTAGGGACGAATTATATCAAGGTATTTCCACTAAAGAAATTTACAATAGGGCTTTTGCACTCTTAAAAAAAGAGAAAGCGATCTACGCCTCAAAATACAAATTAAAAAAGGCCATTTATGAATTGGGACCCACCGGATTTCCGTTTGAAAAATTTATCGGAGCAGTACTCTCCTACTCAGGATATACCGTAGAAGTAGGGAAAGTCCTACAAGGCAAATGTGTATCTCACGAAATAGATGTGGTAGCGAAAAAAGAAAATCAATACATTTTGGCTGAATGTAAATTTCATAGTGAAAAAACCACTTCCTGTAATGTAAAAATACCGCTTTATATCTACGCTAGGTTTAAAGATATTCAAGAAAAACATAAATCTGCACTTGATTGCCCTAATGAAGGCTGGGTGGTCACCAATACCCGTTTTACGAAAGATGCCATCACCTACGGAAATTGTGTTGGACTTTATTTATTAAGTTGGGACTATCCCAAAGATAACAGCCTGAAAGACCGAATAGACAGGTTGGGCCTTTACCCCATCACTGTTTCTACTTTATTAACCAATCGTGAGAAACAACTGCTCTTGAGCAAGGGCATCGTCTTAGCACGTCAATTGGCCAAAAATGATTTTCACCTCGACCATCTGGGGATAGGAGAAAACAGAAAAAAAAGAATTCTTTTAGAAGTAAAAACACTCAGTAAAAATTAATGCTATGCCAACCATCAAAATACATTTTTTAGGAGCTTCCGGAACTGTTACGGGATCAAAATTTATGATTGAAACCCCCACCTACAACCTTATGGTAGACTGTGGTGTATTTCAAGGAATCAAAGCCTTACGGGAAGAAAACTGGAAAAACTTAGCCGTGGATGCTTCAACAATCGATGCCGTATTGCTTACTCATGGTCATTTAGATCATACCGGTTATTTGCCACGCTTACTTCAACAAGGTTTTAAGGGCAAAATTATAGGTACCTCCCCTACCTTGGCCATTGCCGAAATCATATTAAAGGATAGTGCCAAAATAAATGAAGAAGAGGCAGAAAAGGCCAATCAAGAACAATATACAAAACATCATCCGGCCTTAGCTTATTTCACCGTACAAGAAGCCGAAAATACGATAAAAAGGTTCCAAAGCTTAGCCCATGAGGTATGGCATCCATTAGCAGAAAATATCAGGTTCCGCTTTCAGTATAACGGACATATTTTAGGAGCAACTTTTATAGAGTTGGAAATATTTGGAAAAACAATGGTTTTTTCCGGCGATATTGGCCGCAGAGAAGATTTACTACTGTACCCGCCCCAAAAACCTAAATGGGCCGACTTTCTTTTTCTTGAAAGTACTTACGGCAATAAATTACATCCCAAAGAAAATGTGACCGAAAAATTAGTAGAGCTCATTAACCAAACAATTCACCAAAAAGGGACGCTAATTATTCCTTCTTTTGCAGTTGAACGACTACAAACCCTGATGTTCCTCTTATGGAAACTCTATGATGAAAGAAAAATTCCCGCCATTCCTATTTTTATTGATAGCCCCATGGGAAACAATGTTTTATCGGTTTTCGAGCAATATTCTGCATGGCATAAAATTACCCGTTCTCAGTTTTCTCAAATGAATGATAGGATGAACATTATTACTTCCTATAAAGAAACTTGGGAAACCATCGACGATCCACGTCCAAAAATTGTAATCGCAGGAAGCGGGATGGTCACCGGCGGCCGAGTACTGACTTATCTACAACAACTCATAGATAAGCCTACTACCTCTATCATGCTGGTAGGTTATCAAGCGGAAGGAACGCGGGGACGCCAATTATTGGAAGGGGCAAAAGAACTTAAGTTTTTTGGGAAATATTATCCGGTAAAAGCGAAAATACATCAACTGGAAAGCCTTTCTGCCCACGCAGATCAAGCCGGTATCTTAGATTGGTTAAGAAACTTAAAAAACATTCCTGAACAAACTTTTCTTATCCACGGGGAACCAACCGCATTAGACAGCCTACGGGTAAAATTAAAGGATACTTTTAAGTGGAACGTTACCATCCCTCAACTGCGAGAGGTAGTGGAGATTTCAGTTTAAACTCTGGAAGCAGCTATTAATCAAACTACATCAGGTATAAATTGTTTTGGAAACTGACATTTATCATATTTTTCTTACGAACAGCAAATTACCTTTAATAGAAAAATCAATAACCTTAAAATTTAGAAAAGATGTCTTTAGTTAAATTTAATCAAAAAAGGTTCCCTTGGCTTCACGAAGGGATTTCAAGTTGGTTGGATACCGATGATTTTTTTGGAGATGATTTTTTCACCCTCAAAAATAATCTGCCAGCGATGAACATTAAAGAAAATGAAAAAAGCTTCGAGGTAGAACTGGCAGTTCCCGGTTTTTCCAAAAAGGAAATTGAAATTTCTGTAGAGAATGATGTATTGCACATCTATGCACAAAAAGAAAAGAAAGAAGAAGAAAAGAAAGAAGATTACACCTATAAAGAATTTATGTATAATTCGTTAGACCGTAAACTTCAGTTACCTTCTTCGGTAAACCAAGAACAGGAAATAAAAGCCACTTATAAGGACGGACTCTTAAAATTAGAACTGGCCAAAATAAGCGGAGCCCAATCACCTGTAAAAAAGCTAATTGAAATTGCATAATTCTTAAACAAAGGCAGGAAAAAGAAAACTTCTTTTTTCTGCTTTTTTAAATTATACTCCTATGAAAACTAACGTCGGTCTCAAGTATATTAAATGGCAAGATTCTCAAGGGTTACACGAAGATACAGTTCATTCTATTTCTGATATTCAATTTATTAAAGATGAACTACAATTTTTAAGGGACTTACTCACCAATTATACCTTAGTACTTATTCACGAAAAAACATTGGAGAGAGCTAAAAAAATAGCAGGAGAGTTGGATGCTTATGAACTTAGCGCTCAACAACTACACCAAGATTTAAAGCAGCATGAACATAACTTACAAAAACTCTTGAAGAAAGTTGAAATAGCTAAGCAGCTTACACACTATAAAAATATTCATTATCAATTGATGATGAGGTTAATAAATTTTTATACCGATTTTAGAAAAACAAAAGAAAGAATTTTTAAAGTATTCACAGAACTCCTTAAACAAGAAAAATCTAGGCGATTACTTTAATCTTCTACGGCGTTAAAAAAAGTAAAGGCACTTTTTTAGAATGAGAGATGTAGGCCATTTCTGAATTTGAAAATAAACGTTCAAAAAAGCTTTCCCTTTCCACAAAAACAGCATTTATATCGGTTCTTAAAAGTTGGGTAGCAGTCTGCACAATCATCCACATAGGTAATTGGTCTATAAAATAATAATGGCAATTAAAATCTTTAAATTTTTCTAGCAAGCGCTCCTTACTTGATTCCTTCTTTAAAAACTCAGCTTTGTTATTAATTTCTATTAGGTGAAGTTCAGGGTCATAAAGCTTTAACAACTCCTTCAAAATCTGGACACTCCTCTCTTTAAATTGCTTTTGGTATGCCATACAAAACATGAGATTTTTTAGTGGTTGGTATTTAAAATCTTTAGGGATGGTAATGGTTGGACACTTTATATGCCTAATCACCTGAAGGGTATTACTCCCAAAAATAACTTCTTCAGTACCGGAAGCGCCACTAGTTCCCATGATTACCAGTTCAATACTGTGAGTTTTTAAGGTTTTATTTACTGCATGGGTAAAATCATCAAAAGTTACCAACGGAGTAAAAGAATGTTGCTGATGCTCATCCATTATTTTTAATTGCTTCACAACTTCCTTAAGTTGCTCTTGATGTGAATTAATCATATGGTTATAAACACTCTCTGTAGTCGAAGCGTGGATTAAATCGGCAGTAATATATCCAGAGGGTTTTTGGACGTTTAAAATATAAAAATTACACTTTTCAGCTTCAAATAAATGCAAAGCATAGGTAAGGGCATCAAATGCATTTTTAGAAAAATCGGTCAATAACAGAATATTTTTCATCACCTTCGTTTTAATTATAAATTTACTGGATATCAATTCAATATCCAATAAAGCTTTATTAGAAAAAAGCTTTTTCACTCCCACATAATTTCCACTTTTTAAAATTAGGATGGAAACACTTTCCAAAAAATTTGGTTATAAATTAATTCTTTAAAATTATTTTTTTCTTAAATTTAATGAAGGAAAGTAAGTTATTCTAACGACGTAAATTACATTCAAAAAAATATTTAACTTATCCAAAGAAAGAATGTCCTTAAATTAAATGGATCACTAAGAACTTAAAAAAATAAATCTATGTATACTAGAAATTTCGATACGCTTTCTCAAGCAGTAGACTCCCTAACTAAAGAAGGATATGAAGAAGATTTTGAAGCGGAAGGTGATAAAATTATTGGGAACTTTTCGAGGAAGGAATACCTACCCCAAGATCTTACTATAGTGGATTCCTATCGATTTGATGAGGATACTGATCCGGAAAATCAAGTTATTGTTTTTGCTATTGAGGCTAAAGACGGGAGTAAAGGAACTTTAGTAATGACCTATAGTGCGGAACATAACCAAAATGTAGAGTTGATTAAAACCATACCTAATCTTAAAATTTAATTTTATACTCTTTTTTTAGCAGATGAAAAAAACGTCTAAATTTACTATACCTATCACTGGTACATTTTACTATTTTTACTCCTTGACGGTCTTGAAGCTAAAATTAAGTTCTCAAACAATTTTGCTTCGTTCCGCTTCTTAAAATCGACCTGACTAATTTTAATTTCTTAATGTACTACGGATCTCAACTAAGTCTATTATCTCATCAATTAATCATAGTAGCATTGATTTTTTTATAAAAACAAACTCTTTCCTTTTATTTTTTTAAAACCTGTTTTGGGGTATAGCCATAGTACTTTTTAAACATCATAATAAAATGCGAGGTACTTTTATAGCCTAAAATATTGCTAATTTCATTCACCGTATGATCTTTTAATAAACCGAGGGATTTTTTCATTTTTAATTGAATAGCGTATCCCCTAATTGTGGTTCCGTAAATTTCTTTAAAAGAAGTTTTCAGAGCTTGTTCGTTCAATAATACTTTTCTGGAAATTTCTTTTATAGTGGGCGTTTTATGAAAATTTGTAGTTAAATACGCTTTTGCATTTTTTACTTTTTGTATGGTGTCTTCAGAAATTCCGGAAATTGGCGATTGGAGTTGTTGCTGAAGAAAATATACATAAAACAGCTCTTTTAATTTCAGTTTAAAATAATCTTCCTTAAATTCATTAGGGAATGTACACTCACTAACCTGATGTAAAATCTGTTGCATCGAGAAAGTAATTGGAAACTTACGCTCACCTATTTTAAGGTAATCTTGAGAAATTACTTTTTTATATAAAGTATCTTGGGAAATCCATTTTTCACCCTTCAGTAAGGCTATATAAAAATCTTTAGACAAAATAACTGAGGTATAATGGGTGGATGTGTTAGCCGGCATCAAAATTTCCCATGAAGAAGAATGTTGAAAGGTAAATTGGATATTCCCGGGATGAATATGTTCCTCATTGATAGGATTTTCGAGACTTGAATTTCCTTTACCAACTAACGAAATTTGAAAATATTCTCCTTCTATACAAAAAACATCTAATAAGTTTTGGGTGTTATTAAAGTGAGTATTTATAATACAGAAGTTCTGAGTGTATTGTAAAGAGCAGTTAATCTCTAACCAATCTTTTGGCTTACAAGTGATAGTCTTTGATTTAAAACCAGTTACATCTTTTAAATTAAGATTAAAAAGAGAAAAGCCAATATTTTTTAATTTAGAATGAATATACATAATTCTGTTTCCATTATTTTTTTTTCCAAAACCGAAACCGTTCAGGAATAAGATAAAATACTTTTGCACAAGTTATTTAAAATCAGTTTAAATAAAAACAAAGTTGAAGTTATATTTTTCTTTTCTTATTCCAGTTTTACTGTTAGTGCATCCTACAGCGGCTCAAAACAATAAGCAGTCAATTGTTAATGGAACCATTACTAATGTTTCAGGAGAAGCATTGCCAGGAATATTCGTTTACGTAATTAATCAAACTTATTTCTCTGAAACTAACGGAAAAGGAAAATTTAAAATAAACTTACCAAAAGGTACATATAGAATTTCGGCTAACGGACTTGGATATTTAGAACAGATTAAGGAAATAGAGGTTTCCCGCCATGCACATATAGAATTAGATTTTCAGTTAAAAGAAGATCCCAATATGACACTCGATGATGTAAACATTTTGGGCAAATCTGCATTGCAAGAAGTAGAAGAATCTTCTTATAATGTATCTGCACTTGATGCAAAAGCTTTGCATAACACTACGTTAGATGTTGCTCAGGCTTTAGAACGTGTTTCCGGTGTGCGTGTTCGAAGAGATGGCGGTGTAGGTTCTAATGCTAATATTATGCTAAATGGGTTTACAGGCCGCCATGTAAAGTTGTTTTTAGACGGGGTTCCAATGGAAGGTTTTAATTCAGCTTTCAGCATCAATAACATACCTATAAACCTTGCAAAACGCATTGAAGTTTATAAAGGCGTGGTGCCCATTAATTTTGGGGCAGATGCATTGGGCGGAGCCATCAATATTGTAACCGAAGACGGCAAGCAAAATTTTGTAGATGCCTCTTACTCTTATGGTTCCTTCAACACTCATAAGTCTTTTTTAAACACCGCTTACACTTCAGACTCTGGTTTTACGGCTAGGCTCACCGCTTACCAAAATTATTCTGATAACGATTATAAGGTAAATGTTGGTATTGCAGAATTAACAGGTGAAAACCAATCTCAATTTGACGGTACCACTAGAGAGGTGCGAAGGTTTCATGATATGTACCGCAACTATACTCTAATGGGGAAAATTGGATTGGTGAATAAGTCCTTTGCAGATCAATTATTATTAGGCTTCACATATGCAGATGAATATAATGAAGTTCAACATCCCGCTTATATTGAATATCGCTTTCGGGCAAATTCATGAAACAGCAGAAACCTTAATGCCTTCTTTAACCTATAGAAAGAAAGATTTATTTACTCATAATTTAGATGTTTCATTACAGGCCAACTACAATTTTGGGGAATCTTCTTATATCGATGATACCAACAGAAATTACAATTGGTTAGGTGATTATGTGGTGAAAGATGAAAAAGGGGAATATCAATACACCCGAAGGTTTTTTAGAAATAGAAACGGAAGTGTAAATGCTAATGCCACTTATACTTTTAAAGAAAAACACGCCATCACCTTAAATAATGTGGTAAATATTTTCTCTAGAAAAGGAAAAAATGAAGTAGAACCGAGTCCGGCAGACGATTACCCAAACGAAAATATAAAAAACATTTTAGGTTTAGGGTATAAATTTCAGCCCAATGAAGCTTGGAGCACTTCCCTTTTCGGAAAATATTACAGTAATAAAGTTAATCAATATGCCGATCCTGAAGCAGTAGGGAATTATGAAAAATTCACTAAAACTACAGATACTTACGGGTATGGCTTAGCATCATCTTATTTTTTAACAGAGGCTTTACAAGTAAAAGCTTCTTATGAAAAAGCATATCGTTTACCTACCGGAAGGGAACTGTTTGGTAACGGAAGTAATTTTGAATTGGGCAATCCCGATTTAAAACCTGAAAATAGCGACAACTTAAATATAGGAGCCAATTACAACTGGGAACTAACCAAAAATCAGTATTTAAACTTTGATGCTAGTTTTATTTATAGAGATATTAAAGATTTTATAAGAAGGCAAACTTCTGCCGATGGAGAAGCACAATCTATAAACGAAGCTTTGGTAAAAAATCGCGGTATCGATGTAGAAGCAAGATATGGTTATGGCAATTTTTTTACGGCTAATGCGAGTCTTACCTATCAAAATATTCGTAATAAATTAAAATACAAACAAGGCAAAACCGTAGAGAATATTTATTACGATTTGCGTATTCCAAATACACCACATTTATATGGTAATGCAGGCTTTGCGTTTTATTTCAATAATATTTGGCAACAGCAAGATGTCTTAAGTTTTAATTACAGTTTACTCTATATTCACGAGTTTACCCTAGATTACCCCGGCTTAGGCAGCAAAAATTCTGCACGCTCGGTGCCTACGCAAATTGCCCACGATTTCTATCTTAATTATAGTTTAAAAAACGGTAAATACAATATCTCTTTAGAATGTAGAAACATTTTAGATGAAAACCTCTACGACAATATCGGTTTGGAAAAACCAGGCAGAAGTTTTGCCATAAAACTCAGATATTTTTTAGATAAATTTTAATTAAAACCAATAACAATGATGAAAACTTTATTAAACAAAAAACTTTATTTGTCCTTTGCTTTAGCCGCAGTACTGGGTTTTACTTCTTGTAGTGACGACGATGATGATGTTAGTAGCACAGGAGGAGGTTCGGGTTCTAGTAGTAATGGTTCAGAACAATATGTAGTGGCAGCCACTTCAGAAGAAAACTCATATTTATTAACTACAGAAGATATTTCTGAAGGAGAATTATCTATTGTAGGTGATGGTTTACAAGTAGTAGGGACACCATCTTGGTATTTTTTTAAAGATGTAGCAGCTTATTCTTTTGTATATAGACAAGGAGATCCGGGTACCACACAATCTTATATTTTAAATGAAGAAGGAGACTTGGAAGGGCGTAACGAATTAGATTTACAGGTTTCCATCCAAAGTAGAGGAATTATTGGAGATGAAATGTTCGTGCAATATTCTTCTAGAAATTACATAGAAGCTGTTTCTACTTTTTATAAAATCAATGGAGAAACGCAAGGCGTCACCGGGCCTATCACCGTTGATACGGAAGAATTGGCCAATAACGGCGAATATGCCTACATTACAGATATCACAGAATATAACGGTCAAGTATTGGTAGGTTATAGAACCATTAAAGCCGGATCAGATGGGGAAGATAATGCATTCAATAGTGATTTTAACAATTCTACCAAAATCGCTGTTTACAATGAAGATTTAGAATTGCAACAAAGAATTATCGATGAAGGTAGAACAGGCAACGTAGCCGGGCAACAACGTTCTCAAGGAGAAACAGGGATCGAGCCGGTTGAAAACGGAGATATTTATGTATTCTCCTCCGCTATCGATGCCCCTGATGTTCCTTCCGGAATTTTAAAAATCAATAACGGAACCATGGAATTTGATGAAGATTATTTCTTCAATATTAGTGAAGCTTCCGGAGGGTATAAGCTATACAGAACTTATTACGTAGGAGATAATACCTTTGTATTAAGAATGTTTTCTGACGAAGGTTCGGCCACTACTACCCCGGGAGATATACGTAACAGGTTTGCTGTAATAAACGTAATCGATCAATCTTTTAATTGGGTAGAAACCGGCGTTCCTTCAAACATAACCGGTATAGGAACCCCTTATGTAGATACAGACAAGAATCAAGTAGTTTTCCCTATTGAAACAGAAGGTTATCCCCGTTTATATATTTTAAATACCGATAATAATACCATGACTGCAGGTACAGAAGTTGTTGCAGAAAGCATCAGTGCCATCGGAAAATTATCTAATGAATAGGGATTTATTTGAATAGCCACTCAACATTCAGCCTAAAGTAAGTTTAGGCTGAATGTGTTTATAAAAGCTTTATTTTTGAGTATACGAAAAACTGCAATTAAAAAAGAAAAAGAAATGAAAAACATACTTACAATTACCGTTTTAGTCTTCATGTCTTCTGGCATTTTTGCACAAGACAATATTTTCTTACAACGGGATTTTTGGTCTCAAAAACCTTCCGTAGAAGAAGTAAAATCAAACCTCCAAGCCGGAAATGATCCTAAAGAGTTTAACGATTTTCATTTTGATGGAATCACTATCGCGATTCTTGCGGGTGCTCCCACAGAAGATATCGAATATTTACTTTCTCTAGATGGTGTTGATATAAACACACGCACCCATGATGGAAGAAGCTATTTGGTGTGGGCAGCCTACGCCGGAAATTACCCCATTGTTAAATATTTAGTAGATCACGGTGCCGATGTCAATTCTAAAGGGACACACGGTTATGGAGCTATCACTTTTGCGGCTTATGCCGGAGTTGAAGACCACAGAATTTACGACTATTTAACCGATAACGGTCTTTCCATTCAACAGAAAAATAAAGGCGGAGCTACCGCAATCCTGCTCATTATGCAACGGTTGAAAGATTTAGAGATAATCGATTACTTTCAGAAAAAAGGGCTCGATCTAAACAGCAAAGACAACGAAGGGAACAGTGCCTTTAGTTATGCTGCCAAAGGTGGAAATATTGACGTCATGGATGCACTTATAAAAAAAGGAATTGATTACCAATCTAAAAATAAATTGGGCGGAAATGCTATTCTTGTGGCCAGTCAAGGCATTCGTGGGGCAACTCCAAAACTCGAAACGTTTGAATTTTTAGTTGAAAAAGGGATTGATCCTAACGTGGTGAATAAAAACGGAGAAACACCACTAATTTTATTAAGTCGAAGAAATGAAGATGCCTCACTTCTTAGGTTTTTCTTAGAAAAAGGAGTCGATGCTAACCAAACTAATGCAGAAGGGAATAATGCATTAATTAATGCAGCTGAAGGAAACACCTTAGAAATTGTAAAACTTTTAGCATCTAAAACAGAAGATATTAATCATCAAAATGAGGAAGGACAAACCGCTTTGATGCTTGCGGTAAGAGGAAATTCAGATGAAGTTGTGGCGTACTTAATCAAAAAAGGAGCAAAACTTAATTTAGAAGATAACGATGGTAACAACTTAGTCTATTATTGGGCCACCTCGGGGAAACGTACTAGAGATGGAGGGGTTATCCCTCCCAGCAAAGAAAAACTTTCGTTGCTAAAAGAAAACGGATTAAAAGTTAACCAACCTCAACCAAACGGAAGTACCTTATTGCACATTGCCGTTCAAAACAATAATTTGGCTTTAACGCAAAAAGCAGCAGAATGGGGTGTTAATGTAAATGCTAAAAATAATGAAGGGAACACGGCCTTATTATTAGCTGCTTTAAACTCAAAAAACACAGAAATTTTAAAGTATTTATTAGCGGTTGGCGCCGACAAAAAAATCACTACAGAGTTTGAAGAAAGTGCATACGATCTAGCAAAAGAAAATGAAGTATTAGCAAATAGCGGAGAATCGTTAGAGTTTTTAAAGTAATTCAGCAAGTTTTCAATAGTAGAGTGAAATTTGTAGTAACAAGAAAAAATTGAAAAAATGAAAAAGTATATTTTAACGAGTGTAACAGTTTGCTTAACTGCTTATATGTTATTCGCATTTACATCTCCTCAACACGAAAATAAAGCCAAAGCAACTACAGTAAAATGCTTATTACAGCTTAAAAATTATTCAGGTAAAAAGCCTTATGTCGTGGTTTCTATTGTAGATGAAAATGAAAAATACCAACAAACCTTGTATATGCAAGGTCAAGATGATGAATGGTATAACACCTTAAAAGAATGGTGGGATCAATTGGGTAAAAATGGTAAAGAAAATATCGATGCCATAAGTGGAGCAACCATCAACCCTGGAGCACGATCGATTATCGCTTTTGAAATTCCTGAAGATAAAATTGGAAAACACTACAAACTTCGTTTTGAAAGTGCCGTTGAAGATCAAGATTACCATAAAAAAGATCTGGAAGTAGAACTTACCCAAGAAAATTTAAAAGGAAAATTCGACGGTTCGGGTTACATTCGTTACGTGAGATTAATTGCGAATTAAAATCATTTTTAAATGATTATTTCTGTTTGGAGATACAGTCATTTAGCTTTGGCCGTATCTTCATTTTTGTTTATACTAACTGCTTCCTTAACCGGAATTGTCTTAGCATTTGAGCCTATTCAGCAAGAAATAGAAACGCAAACTTTTCCTGTTGAAGAAACTACTACCGCCACGTTAATTTCAAACTTAAAAGAAAATTACCTAGAAGTTTTTGGAGTAAAAGTAGATGATTACCAGCGGGTTTCGGCATCGGTACTTACGGAAGATGGCGAGATGGCAGAGTTTTACGTGAATCCGCAAACGGGAGAAAAAGTAGGAGAATTAGCGCAAGAATCGTCTTTTTTTCAGTTTGCCCGTAGCTTACACCGTTCATTATTTTTAAAAACCACCGGAAGGTTTTTTGTTGGCCTCACCTCATTTTTACTCTTTTTAATTAGCGCCAGCGGACTCATACTTCTACTGAAACGCCAACAAGGTTTTCGAAAGCTATTTTCAAAAATTATAAAAGAAAACTTCTTTCAATACGGGCACGTTTATTTAGGAAGATTATTTCTTATTCCAATCATCATCATCAGTCTATCCGGAGTTTATTTGTCGCTTTTTCAATTCAACATTTTAGAACACTCAATTTTTAATGCTGAATTTGATACTGAACAAACTAGTGCAACACCACAACTCGAAATTGCTGAAATTCCTATTTTTAAAAACACTTCGGTTGCTGAAGTTAAAAGTATTGAGTTTCCTTTTTCAACAGAGGTGAACGATTATTATGTGTTGCAACTTCAGGAAGAAAGCTTCGCGGTGAACCAATTTACCGGAGAAATTTTAGACGAAAGTTTACTTTCCGCAAGTGAAAAACTCTTTAATTATAGCTACAATTTACACACCGGTGAAGGCAATTTCATCTGGTCGTTTGTGTTGTTGTTGTCTTGCGTGAGTTTATTGTTTTTTATCTACTCAGGATTTAAGATCACATTCAAAAGAAAAGCTGCAAAAATCAAAAATAAGTTTAAGCTCAAAGACTGTACTCATCTTATTTTAGTAGGTTCAGAAACAGGAAGCACATTGCAGTTTGCGGTTTGGTTTCAGGAAGAACTTCAGAAAAAAGGAGTAAAAGCTTTTGTTGCGCAAATGAATGAATTTGAAGTGCCTAAAAACCTTCAGCAACTCATCGTTTTTACAGCAACTTACGGCGTTGGAGAACCACCAACAAATGCCACAAAATTTGAAGCAAAGCTGAAAGAAACGCAATTCATAAACCCGATTCAATATAGTGTAGTTGGTTTTGGCTCGTTTGCTTATCCCGATTTTTGCAAATTTGCCTACACCACAGAACAGTTGTTAGATGAAAAAGAAAATGCTAATTGCTTTTTGTCGCTACACACAATCAACAACAAATCGGCAGAATCGTTTAACCGATGGTTAGCACAATGGGGGCGATTGAGCGAGATAAACCTTCCTAAGTTTGAAGGTGAAATCGAAACTCAAAAAAGAAAAAAAGTCGCTTTTCAGGTAATGAGAAAAACAGCACTAATTCCCAACCATCAAAGCTTTTTAGTTGAATTAAAACCGGTAAAGAAACAAAAAATGAAGTCGGGAGATTTACTGGCGGTAAGCCCCGGTAAAGAACATCACGACCGCTTGTATTCTTTAGGAATCACTTTAGAAAATAACATTTTACTGAGTATAAAATTGCACAACAACGGAGTTTGTTCTAATTATCTTCACGATTTAAATGAAGGGGAAATTTTGCAAGCCTCTCGATTAAAAAATAAAGCTTTCTACTTTCCGAAGCGGGCAAAAAAAATAATGATGATCGCCACGGGAACCGGGATTGCTCCGTTCTTAGGAATGTTGGCACATAACACCAAAAAGATAGCTGCTCAACTCTATTGGGGAGCGCGAGACCAGCAAGCATTAACACACTATAAGCCGATTATTGATTCCGCTTTAGAAACCAATCAACTTCAAGAATTTATTCCGGTGTATTCAAGAGAAGATCAGCAACGATATGTTCAAGATCAATTGGCTGAAAATGCTGCTGAAATTGCTGAAAACCTAAAAAATGGCGTAGTAATTATGATCTGCGGTTCTGTTTTTATGCAGCAGGCAATTTTAGCATTGCTTACTGAAATTTGTAAAAATCATAAATTGAAAAACTTAAGTGATTACCAAAATCGAGGTCAGTTACTAATGGATTGCTATTAAAGCTATTTTCACATCAATCGGAGTTGATATGAAAACTATCTTTTAATTATGTATAATATTGTTGCACAAGAAATTTCGTGAATAATAATTTTAGAAAGTCTATACTATGAATACAGTAAAAAAAATAATATCCCTTTTCGTTTTATTGCTGAATTACTTTGGAATGGCACAAATCAAAAACGAATTGAGTATCGGAAAATCATATACCATTTCTTCTAAAATTTTACAGGAAGAACGAGAATATTGGCTGTATTTACCTGATGATTATAATGAAAATGAAAGTCAAAATTATCCGGTAGTTTATTTATTAGACGCAAAAATTAACTTTCACAGTTTTACGGGTTTGCAAAAAATGCTATCAAGAGGAAGACGTGGCGGGATGATCCCAAAAATGATTGTGATAGGTGTAGTCAACACCAATCGAAATCGTGATTTAACGCCAGTAAAGGCAAACAACCTTCCTAAGAAATTTCAGAAGAATAAAACAATGTTGCAAGAAAGCGGTGGCGGAGAAGAATTTTTAAAATTTCTAATAAAAGAACTTCGTCCTGAAATTGAAAAAAATTATAGAGTAAAATCTACCGCTACTTTTGTGGGACATTCATTTGGCGCACTAACCGTCCTTTACACTTTATTAGAACATCCCGATTATTTCACTAATTATTTAGCAATCGATCCTAGTATTTGGTGGGCAGATAAATTCTTGCTAGAGCTAGCAAAAGAAAAATTAGTAACTACAGAATTTTTCGGAAAAAGTTTGTTTTTTTCTTCGTCCAACCATCAAAATTTAAGTGAAACTCAGGAAGAATTATCACCGTTATTTAAAAAGTTTCAGCCTAAACACTTACGCTGGAGGTTTAAGTATTATCCAGAAGAAAATCACGGTTCTGTAATTATTCCATCGGAATATGATGGTTTAAAATATTTGTTTATGCAGCAAAAGGAGAATTAGTTCGCTTCTTGTATGTTACTAAAAATAAAATTTTGAAGGTTTAACCCATTTAGAAAAGCTTCACTCAACCTAAAGATTAACCAAACCTCTGCCGTTCCACCAAATAAGTCGTCAACACTTTATTAAAAGAAGCATGAATATCTACCGGAACATATTTAATTTGGTACTGCATACATTTTAGTTTTAAAGCTTCAAAATAATTAGTAACCGCATTGGCATAATTTTCTTTGATACTCTCCGCATACAAATTCACACTTTCCCCACTTTCTACATCAATAAACTTTTTGGGAGCATTGTCAAACTCAAACTCTAATTCGTGACGGCTATCATAAGTATGAAACAGTACTAACTCGTGTTTATTATATTTTAGATGCCGCAAAGCTTCAAATAAACGTTCTTCTTCTTCATCGACTTGAAACATATCGGTAAACAAAAAGATAAGGGAGCGTCGCTTCATCTTTTCGGCAATTAAATGCAAATAAGTATAGGTTTCTGTTTTTCGTTCTTTTACGGGATTCGTTACCAGTTGTTCCAACTGATTTAACAACATCTGATGGTGCCGCTCACTTCCTTTTTCAGGCGCATAATAATCGTAAGCATCACTATAAACACTCAAGCCTACGGCATCACGTTGCTTTTTTAAAATTTGCATCAAGGAAGCTGAAGCCAATGCCGAAAAACCTATTTTATTTAACTGGTCAATATTTTGTTGCTTGAGAAACGGATAATGCATGGAAGCGGAATTATCGATAATTAAATGGCAACGCAGATTGGTTTCTTCTTCGTAACGTTTTGTGTAGAGTTTATCGGTTTTGGCAAATAACTTCCAGTCGATATGCCGCGTACTTTCTCCTGGATTATAGATTTTATGTTCGGCAAATTCTGCTGAAAAACCGTGAAACGGACTTTTATGCATCCCGGAAATAAAACCTTCTACGACTTGCTTGGCTAAAAGTTCTAAATGGGTGAACCCACTGGTTTTGTTTACTTCGTCTTGTAAATTCATAGTTCTGTTTTTCCTGCAAGGGGTTGAGCGGCATGTTGAAGCTCTTTGGAGATTCCTGCCTGCGCAGGAATTGAAAAAAGCGACTAGCGAAGACCCGGCCACGCCAGAGCGTGGTGCAGCATCACTAAAAATAAAAAAGGTTCGGCAAAAGCCAAACCTTTTCAAATCTAATTATTCATTTTATTTTTATAGCAACTCATCTAAGGCTTTGGTATAGGTATCTTTAGGAGACACACCTACTTGACGGTTAACTAACTCTCCACCTTTGAACACCAAAACGGTTGGGATATTTCTTACTCCATATTTTGCTGCAAATTCTTGATTGGCATCTACGTCTAGCTTCCCTACTACGGCTTTTCCGTCGTATTCCTTACTCACTTCATCTATAATAGGTCCTACCATTCTACAAGGTCCGCACCAAGCAGCCCAAAAATCTACCATCACAGGTTTGTCACTCTGCAATACAGTTTCTTCAAAATTTGCATCTGTTATCTCTAAAGCCATAATTATCTTTTTTTATTGAAATACAAAAATACGGAAATATTTTTACCTCTCCATCATCTTTTACATTACATTAGGTTATGCAAATATTGACTATTTTTATAAGGGAGTTTCCTTGCGGGTCGGACTTTCGGCAGTCGCTTTTCTCAATTCCTCCGCAAAAAAGAATTTCCAAAAAAAAACTAAATAACTAATTCACTTTATAAGCCAATTTTTCTTCCTTCAATTGTTCTAATAATTCACTACAGATTTTCACTTTCTGTTTTCTGCTTGGCATATGGAGTTTTACACGTTCTTTCATTTCGTAAACTACAAAATTAAGGGTGTGATCACCTTTAAAGGTAACGAACAAATCTTTTAGAAAATCAATTCGCTCTTGTTTTAACTCGTGAACATCTAGCTGAATGGTGAGTTTTCTGGCCGATTCTTCCATCACATCCTGCAATTGTTTAAATGAATTAAACTGAATTCGTGGATCGCCCACTTTACCGGTGTCTTTATTTACCCAACCCTGTTTGACAAATGCTTTGATATAAACAAAACTATTCATCATTAAAAAGTGACGGTGTTTTAAATAGTCTTCTCCAAAAATCCTGAACTCATAAGATTCTATATAATCCTCTACGGTAAATGCCGCCCAACCTTTTCCGGTTTTACTCACCCGATGTTGCACATCGGTAATAATTCCTGCAAAGGAAAGCTCCCGATTGGTTTGGCTATGTAAATCACCAAAGCTTTCTAAAGTACTGTTACAAAAATGTTTGATCTCGTGGGTAAAATCATCCAACGGATGTCCTGAAATATAAATTCCAACTACATCTCGTTCTTTTTTTAGTTTTTCCATTGTGGTCCACTCTTCGCAAGGCGGTACTTGCGGTTCTGGAATTTGAACTTCACTGGCTTCACCAAACAAACTCACCTGAGAAGAATTTTGACTTTCTTGAAACTTCGAAGCAAATTTCATTACTTTTTCTAAAAAGGTGATTCCATCCCCTTCATCATGAAAATATTGTGCTCGATGCGTAGGTGTAAAACAATCAAAACCACCTGCTAAGGCAAGGTTTTCAAAAGCTTTTTTATTGGCCGCTCGTAAATCGATGCGTTTAGCCATATCAAAAATAGAACGATAAGCACCGTCTTCTTTTCGGTTTTCCACAATGGTTTCCACAGCGCCGCTCCCCACTCCTTTTATGGCCCCCATTCCAAACCGAATGGCATTTTCTTTATTTACAGAGAATTTGTAATAGGATTCATTTACATCGGGACCTAATACCGGTAACTTCATCCGTTTACATTCTTCCATAAAGAAGGTCACGTTCTTGATGTTATTCATATTATTGGAAAGTACCGCCGCCATATATTCTGCCGGATAATGGGCTTTTAAATAAGCTGTTTGATAAGCAATCCAAGCATAACAAGTTGAATGCGACTTGTTAAACGCGTAACTTGCAAAGGCTTCCCAGTCTTTCCAGATTTTCTCTAAGGTTTCCCGAGGATGTCCTCGTTCTTCTCCTCCGTTTAAGAATTTAGGTTTTAATTTTTCCAATAAGGCGAAAATCTTTTTTCCCATCGCTTTTCGAAGCATATCGGCTTCACCCTTGGTAAACCCTGCCAGTTTTTGTGAAAGTAACATCACCTGCTCTTGGTAAACGGTAATTCCATAGGTTTCTTGCAGGTATTCTTCCATATCAGGAAGGTCGTAGGTAATTTCTTCTTCACCGTGCTTACGGGCAATGAAACTCGGGATATATTCCATTGGTCCCGGTCGGTACAAGGCATTCATCGCAATTAAATCTTCAAACACGGTTGGTTTAAGTGATTGCATATGTTTTTGCATTCCGGGAGATTCATATTGAAAAATCCCTACGGTTTCTCCACGTTGGAAAAGTTTATAAGTTTCTTCATCATCTAACGGAAATGTTTCCGGATCTAATTCAATTCCGTGACGGCCTTTTACAATTTTGATGGTATCTTTAATAAGGGTTAAGGTTTTTAGCCCTAAGAAGTCCATCTTCAGCAGTCCGGCGTTTTCCACTACGGAGTTATCAAATTGTGTGACATACAAATCGGAATCTTTTGCCACCGAAACCGGAACGTAATTGGTAATATCACTCGGTGTGATAATCACCCCACAAGCGTGAATTCCCGTATTTCTTACCGAACCTTCTAAAACCCTGGCTTTATTTACAGTTTGTGCCTCTAAGTCTTCCCCTTCAGAAATATTAAAAAGCTCATTTATTTTTTCTACTTCTTCACTTCGGAATTTTGCCTTCACGCCTTTTTCGTCTAAAGCAAAAATTTTATGCAGCTTCGACATATCGGGAATCAACTTCGCGATACGATCGGCATCACTCAACGGTAAATCAAGCACACGTGCCGTATCACGAATTGAAGACTTTGCCGCCATCGTTCCATAAGTAATAATTTGAGCTACTTGATTGGCTCCGTATTTTCCAATCACATAATCCATTACCCGACTTCTTCCTTCATCATCAAAATCAATATCGATATCGGGCATACTCACACGATCCGGATTTAAGAAACGCTCAAAAAGCAAATCGTACTTAATGGGATCGATATTGGTAATCTTCAAACAATAAGCCACCGCACTTCCTGCAGCCGAACCCCTTCCAGGACCAACAGAAACCCCAAGATTTCTTGCTTCCCGAATAAAGTCTTCTACAATTAAGAAGTACCCCGGATAACCGGTATTTTCAATAACTGAAAGTTCAAAATTTAAACGTTCAGCAATATCTTCTGTAACTTCGCCATAGCGCTCTTCAGCTCCTTTAAAAGTTAGATGTTTTAAGTAGGCATTCTCCCCTCGCTTGCCACCATCTTCTTTATCCTCCGGGTGAAGAAATTCTTCCGGAATGGTAAAGGCAGGTAATAATACATCCCGTGCTAAGGTAAAACGCTCAGTTTTATCTACAATTTCTTGAATATTGGTAATGGCTTCTGGGAGATCTTTGAAGAGTTCTTTCATCTCTTCTGAAGACTTGAAATAATATTCTTCGTTAGGTAAACCGTAACGATAACCACGCCCTCTTCCTATGGGAGTTGATTGTTTTTCACCATCTTTAATACACAACAAAATATCGTGCGCATTGGCATCTTCTTTATTGCAATAATAGGTATTGTTGGAAGCGATAAGTTTAACCTCATGCGTTTTGGCAAAGCGAATCAATACTTCATTTACACGGTCTTCATCTTCCTGCCCGTGGCGCATTAATTCGATATATAAATCATCGCCAAATTCTTCTTTCCACCAAAGCAGAGCTTCTTCCGCTTGATTTTCTCCTACGTTCAACACTTTACTGGGCACTTCTCCGTAAAGGTTCCCGGTAAGCACCATTACATCCTCCTTGTAACGTTTAATGACTTCTTTATCGATACGTGGCACATAGTAAAACCCATCGGTATAGGCTAGCGACGACATTTTGGCTAAGTTATGATAGCCTTTTTTGTTCTTAGCTAAGAGTACAACTTGATAGCCATTATCTTTTCGAGATTTATCGGTATGGTCTTCACACACAAAAAACTCACATCCTACAATTCCGGTAATTTCTTTTCCGTCGTAGGTTTCTCCGTTTTCTTCGGCTTCTTGTTTCTTCTTTTTAACTTCATCATTGTGTTTAGCTATTGCTGAAACAAAATGAAAAGCTCCCATCATATTGGCATGATCGGTAAGGGCAACTGCCGGCATTTTTTTACTGGCAGCAGCTTGCACCAAATCCTGCACGCTAATGGTAGATTGTAAAATAGAATATTGACTGTGATTGTGTAAATGAACAAAATCTTCATCTTGCAATACTTCAATATTCTCTTGTATTTCTTCTTCTGAAAGTTCACTTTGTGGCTCCTGCTTCGCCATTTTCTTCCGAATAACTTCGGAAGCTTTTTTTAGGTTGATATGTTTTAACCCGATAAGCTGAATAGGCTGCGGATTGGCTTCAGAATAATTTTCGAAATAATCAGGGGCAACATCTAATTCTTCTGCAGTATAAATTCGCTGTCTAACCAATTCCAAGAAACAACGGGTTGTAGCTTCCACATCGGCAGTTGCGTTATGGGCTTCAGCAAAAGGTTCACCGAATAAATGCTCATGAAGTTCGGTAAGTGTAGGTAATTTGAATTTACCTCCACGCCCTCCGGGAATCTGACAAAGCTGCGCGGTAGTTTCGGTACAGGTATCTAACACCGGAAGCTCGATAAGCTTAGTTTCAATCCTTTGCCTATAAAACTCAGCCCCCATGATATTAACATCGAAACCTACATTTTGACCAACGATAAATTTGGTTTTCCCTAAAGCTTTTTGAAAACGAGCTAAACCTTCTTGTAAAGTGATTCCATCTTCAGCAGCTAATTCTGTAGAAATTCCGTGAATTTTTTCAGCATCATAAGGAATATTGAATCCATCGGGTTGAATAAGGAAATCGTCATGCTCGACCAGCTCTCCCATTTCATCGTGTAGCTGCCAAGCAATCTGTATGGCTCTTGGCCAGTTATCTGAATCGCTTATAGGAGCATCCCAACGCTTTGGTAATCCGGTAGTTTCGGTATCAAAAATCAAGTACATGAGCGGTGATTATTTTTGAAGAATTGAACGTATAAAATTAGAAAAAGATAAGCTTAAAATAAAGTGAAGTTATCAACAAAAAAGCCACCTGCTTATCAAGCGGTGGCTTTTTAAAACTTGGGGCAAAAAACGCTTCGATACGATTTTGTCAATTAAACGCAAATTTTATCATTATATTGTATAGAAAACAAAAAAGCTTCAGAAATTTCCTGAAGCTTTTTACGTTGTTATCTTACTAATTTTTTATTGTCCACATTCCAGACCATCTATAGCATTTTGTAAAGTTCCATCGGTATCCTCACAAGCTTCTATCTGGTTTTGCAAAGCTGCTTTATAATTATTACAAATAGCTTCAAACCCTTCTGAATCAAGTTCTGCACCTTCATAAGCTGTTTGGGCAGCTGTAGTTGCTTGTTGTGCTTGATTGCAAGTTAAAGCACCTTCATTTCCCCCGCCACTTACATTGGTAATAGGCACATCAAAAAAAGAACCTTTATTTACATTAAGCGTATCCCCATTTCCGTTAAGATAAGCATTAAAATAAAATTCACCCGAAAGTGTAGTAGAAGTAACCCTTGTAATTTCAATAGCACCATCTCCCGTGGTTCCTGTTGAATAAACACCTACTCCATTAATTTCATACGCGGCTTCACTTTGAGAACTCATTCCCAACTCATAGGTTCCTACTGCAAACTCAGCTGCCTTCAAAGTAATTTTATCTAACCCTGATTCACCTGTTAAAGTTATAGAACCATCTTGATTTGAATAGGCAGATGAAGCATTAGTTCTAAAAAACTCACCATTTACTTCACCTTGTATGGATGGGGCGTTACTTTGAATATCGTCACTACAACTAATAGCAATCGTCATTAAAAGTAAAAGTAGGCTTAATTTTTTCATAAATTTGAGGTTTCTTTAACTATTTGAGTGTTACAAATGTAAAATAAAAATTAATAATATTTTCACTTGGTTTAAAAAATAATATAGTACATTTGCAGACTTATTAATAACCGAGGTCGGGAACCTCAAAATTTAATTTAATTATGCCTGTAAAAATTAGATTACAAAGACACGGGAGAAAAGGTAGAGCTTTTTTCTGGATCGTAGCCGCAGATGCTCGTTCAAAAAGAGATGGTAAATTCTTAGACAAGTTAGGAATTTACAATCCAAATACCAACCCAGCAACTATTGATTTAAATGTTGATGGAGCTGTAAAATGGTTACAGAACGGTGCTCAGCCAACCGATACCGCCCGTGCTATCCTTTCTTACAAAGGTGCTTTATTAAAACATCACTTAGCCGGTGGTGTTCGTAAAGGTGCTTTGACTGAAGAACAAGCTGAAGAAAAATTTAAAGCTTGGTTAGAAGAAAAAGAAGGAAAAATTAACGCTAAGAAAGAAAACCTTTCTAAAGAAGAGCAAGAAGCGAGAGAAAAAGCCCTTGCTGCTGAAAAAGAGGTAAACGAAAAGCGTGAAGCAGAATACAAAGCTGCTCAAGCAGAAACTGAAGCTGCTGCGGTAACTGAAGAAGATGAACCGGAGGCAGATGCTGCTAAAGAAGTAGATGCAGAAACTGCAGAAGAAGCGAAAGCTGAAGAGAAAAAATCTGAATAAATTAGCCTAACGATGCGCAAGGAAGATTGTTTCTATCTTGGAAAAATCGTTAGTAAATTCAGTTTTAAAGGAGAAGTCTTAGTTAAACTTGACACCGACGATCCTGAAAGTTTTCTAGAAATGGAATCGGTTTTTATTGATATGAATAAAAACCTGATTCCATTTTTTATTGAAAAAAGTTCCCTCCAAAAATCAAATTTACTTCGAATTAAGTTTGAAGAAATCACTTCAGAAGAGGATGCCGATCGCATTCTAAAAAAGGAGTTATACCTTCCCTTGTCTTTTCTTCCTGAACTGGAAGACGATCAATTTTACTTTCACGAAGTTATTGGCTTTAAAGTAACCGATAAACTTTTTGGAGATGTTGGGATTTTAAAAGGCGTTAACGATTCTACACCACAAGCTTTATTTGAAATCGAGCGTGACGGCAAAGAAATTCTAGTGCCTGTAAACGACGATTTTATAGCCAAGCTAGATAAACCCAATAAAACTCTACACCTCAATGTTCCTGAAGGACTCATTGAAATGTACTTGGAGTAGTTTGTAGGTATTAGGCAGTGAGTTTGAAGGAATTTCTAAGTCTTAAGCAATTAAATTTCTATGTCAAAAGCATTTCAATTCAAGCAATTCAAAATAGAGCAGGACAAATGTGCTATGAAAATTGGTACTGACGGCGTTCTGTTAGGTGCTTGGGCAAATATCGACCATCAACCATTTTCTGTATTAGATATTGGTGCCGGCACAGGTGTGATTGCTTTAATGCTTGCTCAACGAAGTTCTGCTGAATTAATCGATGCGCTTGAAATTGAGGAAAATGCTTACGAACAATGTGTAGATAATTTTGAAAATAGCGATTGGGGCGACCGACTATTTTGCTATCACGCAGCGCTAGATGAATTTGCTGAAGAAATGAAAGGCGAAACCTACGATCTCATTATTAGTAATCCGCCTTTTTATGATCCCCCTTTGCCTTCGGCATTTCCCCCAGAAGGGGAAAAACTAATGAGTGAAGCAAGAAAAAAAGCAAGATTTACAGAAGCTCTTCCTTTTGAAGAACTCATAAAATATGCAGCACAACTTCTTTCCGAAGAAGGGAAATTTTGTACAATCATTCCATACAAAAATGAAGAAGAATTTATTCAACTGGCTTCAAAAGAAAAATTGTTCCCACAGAAAATCACAAGAGTTCGTGGCAATAAAAACTCACCACTAAAAAGAAGTTTATTCCAATTTGGATTTGAAAAAACCGCTTTAGAAACTTCAGAATTAATCATTGAAATCGAGCGTCATTTCTACACGGAAGATTATAAAAATTTAGTAAAAGACTTTTATTTAAAAATGTAAAAAAATTTAAACTAATCTCTACCACAAATAACTCAATTCTATTATCTTCTAAACATCCCTCTAAATTGATAGAAAAAACGTTCTATTAATCGTAAATCTTGGGTAACAATATCTGCTTGCCCGGTCATTTCTTGTTTAAAATTAATTTTATTTCCATAAGAAGTTATTAATGTTTCCGGTAAATCGACGTTAATAAACAGTTTCCCTTCGGCACTCGGGACTAAGGATATAGATTTAATTTTTCCTTGTAAAACACCAAATTCGTTATCGGGATAATTATCTATATGAATATTAACTTTTTGTCCTTGTTTAATTTTTCCTGAATTTTGAAGGTTTGCTTCCACTCTTCCTATAAATCCTTTATAATTAACAGGAATAACGGTAAAAACGAAGTCTCCTATATTTACGATTTGATTTTCGGACCATATCCCCATAAAAGATACTTGGCCTTTAATGGAGGAACGGAATACATATTTTAATTCCCAACTATCTATAGCGTTTTTTAAATCACTAAAAGACTGGTAGAGATTTTTTGAAAGCTCTGTTTGGTCTTTTAGTTCTGAGATTTCTGTAGTGGCAGAATTTTTAGCTAAGTTACTTCTGGATGACTCTAATTGGGTGATTTGAGAAAGTATATTTTGAAAATTCCGTTCTGCTTGTATCAACTCCATATTTTTGGATTCCCATTCTTGCGAAGAAATTGCTCCTGTATTATAGAGTCGTTGATAACGCTCATTTTCTTTCTCTTTAAGTTCTAATTCTTTTTCTGCAAAATCCCGCTGACTTTTTAATAGGTTTAATCGCTTTACTAAATACTCTGATTCGTAAGATTGATAATTCTTTTCAACCTCAAAGGGCTTTAATTCCTTATTTAGTTGATATGCTGTATAGTTTTTTTCAAAAATATTATAAGCCTGTTGAATTTCACCTAAATCTAGATATGGTAGTTTTTCAAACGGAAATTTAAATTCGCCCTCAAAACTTTTGTAATTAATGGTATCACATATTTTTTTCAGCAAAAAAACATCTTTGTAATTAGCGGTGTTTTCAATAACCGCTATGGGAGTGTTCTCACGAACAGTATCTTTATCGCTGACTAAAATTTTCTCCAACCTTCCAGCTGATTTGGCTATAAGTTGCTGTGGCGGATTTTGCGTAGTTACTACTACGGGGGCATTTACTATATCTGGATACTTAATAAAGTAAGAGAAAAGTAACACCAATACCAGAAGGATAAGAATAATAAGGTTTCCCCATCTAATGGTCCAATGAGGCATCTTAGACAAGATTTCCTGTACCTCTTCGCTTCTTAGTTTTATATCTGAGTTATTACTGGGCATATTTTTAATCTCCTAATTGTAATTGATTTTTTATCAATTTATAATAATTCCCTTTTTTTTCTATGAGTTGCGTATGGTTTCCCTTTTCTATGATTTCACCTTTTTCTACTACTAAAATTTGATCGGCATTGATCACTGTGCTCAATCGATGAGCGATCACCACTACTGTTTTGTCTCGATAAAACCTGTCTAGTTTACCCATTATTTCTTTTTCATTATTGGCATCTAGCGCGCTGGTTGCTTCATCAAAAAACAAAAGCTTAGGATTTTTATAAACAGCACGCGCAATCATTAATCGCTGTTTTTGCCCAGAACTCATCCCAACGCCTTCCATTCCTATTTTAGTGTTATAACCTAAAGGATAGTTTTCTATGAATTCTTTTATATTCGCTATATCTGCTGCATATTGCAGACGTTCTTTATCGATGTTATCTTCTCCAATGGCTATATTATGAGCTATGGTATCGTTAAAGATGTAACCTTCTTGCATCACACAGCCTATTTCTCCTCGCCAAGCTTTTTGAGATATTTGATCGAGGTCTTGACCTCCAATACTAATATTTCCTGTTTTTGGTTCATAAAACTTTAAGAGCAATTTCATTAAAGTGGTTTTACCGCTTCCACTTGTCCCTACAATTGCAGTAACTTTTTTGGCAGGAATTTTAAAACTAATATTTTTTAAGACATCTACATCAGAGCCTACATACCGAAAAGATACATTTTCAACTTGCAAATCCTTTTCATAGGGAACGTGATTGCTCTTTTTTAAATCGGTTTGTTTTTCATCATCTTTATCATGAATTTCTGCTAGTCTAGAAAGGGATATTTTTGCGTCTTGTGCTTCTCTCACAAATCCGATTAATTGGGATATAGGACCATTTAAGCTTCCTACTATACTGGTAATTGCCATCATCATCCCTAAGGTTATCTCTCCGTCAATAACCAAAGTAGCTGAGAGAAATATAATAATGATATTTTTAAGTTCATTTATAAAATTAGAACCTATGGTTTGGGTTTGTTCTAAAACAAGGCTTTTGAGTGAAACATTAAATAACCTCGCCTGAACATATTCCCAACCCCACCTTTTTTGTTTCTCAGCATTATGAAGTTTAATCTCCTGCATGCCATTAATCATTTCTATTACTTTACTCTGCTCTTGACTTACTTCTGAAAACCTCTTATAATCTAATGTTTTTCTTCTTTTTAAGAATATGGTAACCCAAGTGAAGTAAAAAAAACTTCCAATAAAAAACACTGCAAATATCTGAAGGTTATAGTACGCCAGAACAAAGCCTAACACCAACATATTTATAAATGAAAAAAGTACATTTAGGGAAGAAGTGGTTAATATTCTCTCTATACGACGATGGTCATTGATGCGTTGCATAATATCACCAGTCATTCTTACGTCGAAAAAAGCAATGGGAAGGTTCATTAACTTTATAAAAAAATCTGAAATTAATGAAATATTAATGCGCGTTGAAAGGTGAAGCAATATCCAACTTCTTATAAACTCTATAGCAGTCCGTCCAAAAAAGAGAAACAGCTGTGCAATTAACACTAGATAAACGAAATGAATATTTTGGTTCTGGATACCTACATCTACAACACTTTGAGTTAAAAAGGGAAAAATTAATTGGAGTAAGCTACTGGCTATAAGTCCTATCGCTAACTGAACGATAAAACTCTTATACTTATATAGATATTGAAACAACAATTTGAAACCAAAATTTGATTTTTTATCTTCTTCATCAAATTTTGTTTTATAAAACTTAGGAGTGGTCTCTACTAATAACACAATTCCTTCCTGGGTGGTTTCTGTTGCATTATTACCAATCCAGTGTTTTAGAAGTTCTTCTTTAGAATAATCAATTAAGCCAAATGCAGGATCAGAAATGTAATAGCGCCCTTTTTTAATTTGATAAAGTACTACATAGTGTTCTTTGTTCCAATGTAAAATACAGGGCAGCGGAACATCATTTAACCGCTCCAGCGTTAACCTTACTCCTAGCGTACGAAAGCCTATTTGCTCGGCAGCATCACTTAAAAACAAAAGATTACTTCCCTCCCTAGTTGTTTGGCTTAACTCTCGAAGTTGTTGTATATCTATTAACTTTCCATAGCTTTTTGCAATTATTTTTAAACACGTTGGACCACAATCTTTATTATCTGCCTGTTTGTAGTGAGGAAATTTTTTCAAATTATTTTAATAAATTACTTTTCAATTTCAACTATTTCGATAAGAGTTGATTTTATAATAAAAAAACAGTCATTACATCTACAATATAATGACTGTCTGAATATAGAATATTTTATTCTATTGTCTCATTAAAATCACAATAATGCCCTTCTGCTTCACAACAGTAAATCCCTCCATCTTGTATCTTTTCCACACAACCGGAAGGGCAGTTTGTCCCAGTTTTTAATACACAGAGGTAACCACCACCTCCTCCAGGAAGTGTTCTTCCTCCATGAATATTTTTCTGTTCTTCTCGAGAAAGAGATTTTCCAAATTTCAAAATGTTTTTTTTCATAATTTAAAAGTTTAAATATTAATGATATCCTGATCTTTTAAAACATTCATTCTCCTATTTTCGTTTTTTATTATATAGTCATAATTCAAGTTCTCCACCTCCACATTCAAAAGGACTTCGGTTATCTTTACAATAACCGTCACTACAACAAGGTGAATTAACAGGACAAGGAGGATCCCATGGAGATGTAGGACATTTACGTCTTCCTCCATTAATAGATTTTTTCTCGTTTTGATTAAGCTCTTTAGCTCCATCTAGATTTAAAATTTTTTTTAACATAATAAAAGGCTTTATGGTTATAAAAGCATTTTTTTTTGAAATTATTTTTAAACATATTAGAACACGACCTTTATTATTCCATCTGTTTATAATGAAGGAATTTTCCAAATGATTTTAAGTTAAAAAAGAAGAGGTTCAATCCCTCTCCTTTCCATTATTAATTATACAAGTTTTACAAAGGCTGTATTTCTACAATACAATATGACCCACCATGGCAAGTTGATCCCGTATTACACATATAGCCTTCCGGACAAGGTGCGCAAGTTCCATCGGAAGCCCTAGGCCCACAGCTCCACTTCCCGCCTTGAATCGATTTTTTTTCTTTTTGATTGAGCTCTTTGGCCCCATCTAGATTTAAAATTTTTTTCAACATAATTAAAAGTTTTAAGGTTAAAATTACTTCTTGAGCGTTTATAGACATTCAAGATATATGTCTTAAAAATCTTAAGGAAACGGTATCAATGCACACTCTAACTCGGCACATTGCGGCCCATACTCCTTACATTCATTATCCCAGAACATACATTCTTTTAGTCCGCCTTGAATCGATTTTTTTTCTTTTTGATTGAGCTCTTTAGCTCCATTTAGATTTAAAATTTTTTTTAACATAATTAAAAGTTTTAAGGTTAAACAACTTATTTATTAAATAAGAAAAGAGGGCAAACGCCCTCTCCTATAAATAGGTTATGGTAAAGGATCTAATGGAGATGGCTCGGGAGCATCACCATCACATAGGCCTTCATTATTATTTACAGATTCACAAACTTTACTATAGTACCCACAACATTGAGACGGACCACAATCACTATGAGCCATGCAGGCAACTTTCCCCCCTGATACTGTCACAAGCTCCCTTTTATAGAGCTCTTTAGCTCCATCTAGATTTAAAATTTTTTTTAACATAATTAAAAGTTTTAAGGTTAAAATAATTTCTTGAGCGTTTATAGACATTCAAGATATATGTCTCTCTTGTACAAGATTTTTAAATATTCTCCATTGCTGGAATAGTATCATTTTGGATTCTTCTGTCTTGCTCCTCTTCTAAATCTGAAATAAAATACACCAAGTCTTTTAATTCATAATTATCTGGATATTTAAAATCATTAATTAGTTTCACCGGTGTAAAATTGAAGCTATTTTCCCGACACCATTCATATTGTTTTTTTAGTATACCTGAGGTTTTCTCATCAGTTTCGTAGTTCGACCATTTCTCTAGCCAAGTCTCTAGATCCAATCTTTGTATATGCCAATCATACAATGCTTGTTCTGCTAGTTTTTCATCTTTCAAACCTAAAGACAAAGTAATTTTTGCCAACTTTATGTAAGGATTATCTTGGTTATCAGGATTCAAATTGTACATAATTTGAAGGTTAATCTTCTCTGGATATTTTTTAATGAGTTCAAGTCCATCATTATATGCTGTATGACAATGCCCACAACTGGGACTCAAGAAAAGTTTCAATGTTATAGCAGCACTTTTGCTACCTAATATTAAAGGATGAAAAGACTTTATTAAAAAAGCATTTTCAATTTCTTGCAAGGAATGCTGAAAAAGCTCAAAATTCCTTTTAAACCTTCTTAATTGTCTATTCTCTGTACGGTTAGCTTTCTCTTGTTTTAAATGATTATCTACGCTAGTCCATATTAAGAACATAGCAGCCATAAAAGTTAAATATTGAAAAACAAGAACAAATTCAATATTAAAAATAGTTTCTCCACTTGCATAATAGACGATAGGTTGCAAGAGAATCAAACCAGCAATAGTTAAACACAATGTACACTTAGACTTTATCTTAAACCATTGTAAATAAAAAGAATGTAGTATCACAGGAATACTACAAAGAGAGACGAAATTAATAACTGATAAGTAAGCTGAATTAAAACTTAAAAGAATGAAATTAGTCACAAAAAATACTAAAGGTAAATCTGTATAATTTATGATTCCCAGAAATTTACTTTCAGAATCTATAACTACATTACAATTAGATTTGGAAGAACTGTTTACTCCGCAAATTTTAGAAACAAGCCCTGAAGATTCGTCCGAATATTTTTCCTTTAAAATAAAAATTGAAAAGATTAACCCAATAAAACTTATGATCATAAAAATAAAATAGGATGAACGATAATCTTCATATAAAAAAGAACTCATGGTTAACAACAAAGCTATTGCCCCAAGAACATAATATTTATTAGATTTAGAAAGTTTGACTATACTCTTATCTTTATTTTGACCGGGTTCAATTGCAACAATTAACCCGGTCCAATCCTCTAGAAATTTTTCAACTGTAACTTTTTTTCTTAGATTTTTATCAAATTCCAAAGCAACAGCACCCTCTTGCTTATGAATTAGAACAAATTCTTTCATTCCATCATTTTGAACCTGCGCAATAAATTTATCAGGGAGGGCACTAAATTGATCTTTTGGTATCTGAGCAGCTATATTCTCTATCCCTAGAAGGCTTAAAGAGTCGGTGATAGCATATAAACTGGGATAATTGGGATGAGATTGGTAATGGTCTCGAAATTCTTCTATATAAGGATTATAATGACTTTCGCTTAAATAGCTTACAAACAAGTCTATCATGTCTAGTAATTTAACAGTAAGTATCGTATTGGAATATTAAATTTAGACTAATTTATGATTAAACACAAAATTTATCGATTAAATTTATTTTTTTAACAAAAACACTAACTCAAATTTTATAATTAATTATCAAAATTGAATGATATATTTATACGAAAGAGTATAAAAATTTGGTAAAAGATTTTTATTTAAAAATGTAAGCCATAAAATTGCTCTCTTTTTAAGCTTTCCTTAAATTTACCCATAAATTTTTAAGAATTTCAAAAATAACTTATGGCAGATTTATTTCAGGCTCCAGATTATTACCATATAGACGACTTATTAACCGATGAACATAAAATGGTTCGTGATGCTGCTCGCGATTGGGTAAAACGTGAAGTTTCTCCAATTATTGAAGATGCTGCACAAAAAGCAGAATTCCCAAAATCGATCGTGAATGGTTTAGCTGAAATTGGCGCTTTTGGCCCTTATATTCCGGAAGAATATGACGGTGCCGGTTTAGATCAAATTTCTTACGGATTAATTATGCAAGAAATTGAACGTGGTGATAGTGGTGTTCGCTCGACAGCTTCAGTCCAATCTTCGTTGGTGATGTATCCTATCTGGAAATACGGTAGCGAAGAACAACGCAAAAAATACCTTCCTAAACTAGCGACCGGCGAGTTTATGGGAAGTTTTGGTTTAACTGAACCCGACCACGGATCTAATCCCGGCGGAATGATCACTAACTTTAAAGATAAAGGCGATCATTACTTATTAAACGGTGCTAAAATGTGGATCTCGAACGCGCCATTTTGTGACATCGCTGTGGTTTGGGCAAAAAATGAAGAAGGCAGAATTCACGGTCTTATCGTAGAACGCGGCATGGAAGGTTTTACCACTCCTGAAACACATAATAAATGGTCACTTCGTGCATCGGCTACCGGTGAGTTAATTTTTAATGACGTTAAAGTCCCAAAAGAAAATTTATTACCCAACAAAAATGGATTGGGAGCTCCGCTAGGTTGTTTAGATTCTGCACGTTTTGGGATTGCTTGGGGAGCGATTGGCGCAGCGATGGATTGTTACGATACGGCTTTACGCTATGCGAAAGAACGTATTCAGTTTGATAAACCAATTGCCGGTTACCAACTTCAGCAGAAAAAATTAGCAGAGATGATTACTGAAATTACCAAAGCACAATTAATGGCGCTACGTTTAGGTCAACTTAAAAATGAAGGCAAAGCAACTTCTGCACAAATTTCGATGGCGAAACGTAACAATGTAGATATGGCGATTAAAATTGCTCGTGAAGCACGACAAATTTTAGGCGGAATGGGAATTACCGGCGAATACAGCATTATGCGCCATATGATGAATTTAGAAAGTGTAATTACGTATGAAGGAACGCACGATATTCATCTTTTAATTACCGGACTTGATATTACAGGAATATCAGCTTTTAAATAGAAAATCATTAAGCTGAATTTGATTCAGGATGGTGAAAAAATCACACTTCGATAGATTCAGTGTGACAATCAATACTTATTAAGAAAGCAGATCAAAGCAAGGGCAGCGTTTACAACGTTTGCCCTTTTTTAAATATTTCTCACAACATTTCTTCTTCAGCTTTACTTCTTTTTTAGGCACCACACCATCCACACGTAAAAAATCTTTGGAATGGTTCGAATAGAAAATTAAAATATTCAGCTGCATAAAATTCAAGATTCAAAAAAATCTGCTTTTTAGTGATTAAACAGGCGTTAAACTTCCCTTTGTATTTTAATAAACAAGAATCGCGCCTTATTTTCGCATAAAATTTAAAGTATGAGCACTACCCGCATTGAGCAAGCTACGCAAGAGCTACGTGAACAATTACTGAATCATTCTTTATATGAAAAAATTCAGACACCTAAAGATCTTCAGATTTTTATGGAGCATCACGTTTTTGCCGTGTGGGATTTTATGTCTTTGCTCAAAGCGCTTCAGTCTAAATTAACCAACACCAAATTCCCTTGGTATCCTGTAGGAAATCCTGAAGTTCGCTATTTAATTAATGAAATTGTTTTAGCTGAAGAGACCGATATCAACCTCGACGGTAATCGCCAAAGTCATTACGAAATGTATTTAGATGCGATGGAAAAAGGTGGCGCCAGCACTGAAGCGATTTATAAATTTATGGAGCAAATTAAGCACGGCACCGATATTTATTTAATTATCGCGGCTTCAGAATTACCCATTAGCGTAAAAAAGTTTTTGAAGTTTACGTTTGAAACTATTTACGCCAATCAGCCACACGCTATTGCTGCCGCTTTTACGTTTGGACGAGAAGATTTGATCCCGGCGATGTTTAATTCGATCATCACGAAAATTCAGCAACAATTTCCGGAAGAAGATCTAAGGTTATTTAAGTATTATTTTGATCGACATATTGAATTAGATGAAGATGAACACGGCCCGATGGCTTTAAAAATGATCGAAGAACTTTGTGAGAACGACGAGCAAAAATGGCAAGAAGTGGAAGAAGCTTCAATCAAAGCTTTGGAAAACCGAATTATCTTGTGGAACGGAATTGAAGAAGAAATAATTCAACAGAAAACACTTGCCTAAATTTCTTTCCATAGTATTTACAACGCTTTATTTGGTGGCAATGCTGAAACCGGTGGAGCCTATTCTCGAATATTGCTTTAACTACAATTATATCGTTGAAGTTCTTTGTGTGAATAAAGACAAACCCCGTCTAAATTGTAACGGAAAGTGCTATTTAATGAAGCAACTGCAAAAACAAAGCGGCGAAAATTCACCTAAAAAAGCGCAAAGCATTCAACTAGAAAATTACCCAATTGGTTTTATAGAAATTGCTGAAATTATTCAACCTCAACAATTTAACTTCACCCTAAAACCGACTTATTTTTACCTCAATAATTATTCGTATTTAGAAGAGAATATTCCTTTTCAGCCGCCACAGGTTTGATTTTTCTTTTACTTTAAATATTTGTTTGTGCTCTGTCACCAAAGAACGCATCACCCTGAATTCGATTCAGGGTCTCATCCTGAAAATATTATTTCAAGTTTAGGATGAGATTCCGTGTCAAGCAAGGAATGACGAAAAACTCAATTATTTTAAAGTAACAAATGCAGAATTATATTTATAAATGCTGAAAAACTTCAGCAACACAACTCACATTTCAAAATAAATCGAGCTCTCCTAAATCAATAATAACAAAAGGAGAAATCGAATTTACAATCTTTAAAAATCATTTCATGAAAAATATTTTATGGGTAGCAATGGCATTGTTTTGCTTTCACCTAAACGCACAAGAGAACAACGAAGAAGAAAATTTATGGAATGCTCACCGAGCAAGTAGTCACGCGCCAATCGGCGTGATGGGAGATCACACACACCACAAAGGTGAATTTATGGTTTCTTACCGCTACATGACGATGTTTATGAAAGATCTTCGCTATAATGAGAACGACGTCAATGACGATTTTATTTACCAAAATTACATGACTTCTCCTCAAGAAATGACAATGGGAATGCATATGCTAGGAGCGATGTATGCGCCGTCGGACCGTTTAACCTTTATGGCAATGGCTAACTACATAACCAATGACATGGATTTAACCATGCGAATGACCAATGATATGGGCATGACGATGGATACCGATTTTTCAACGGCCTCTTCCGGTTTTGGTGATGTAAGCGTAAGTGCTTTGGTACAATTAATGAATAAAAACAAGCAAGCTTTACATGCAAAGTTTGGCATAGGCATCCCAACTGGTTCTATCGATGAGAAAGATGAAACTGCGATGTCGAATGGAGAGGAAGTGATCTTACCTTACCCGATGCAAATTGGTTCAGGTTCTTTTTCAACTAAATTAGGAATGACCTATTTATGGCAAACTGAAAAACTTAGCGGAGGAGCACAAGCAAACGTGAAGTTTTTCTTGAATGAAAACGATAACAATTACCGTTTAGGCAATCAATATTTAGCAACTTCTTGGTTAGCGTATGATGCTACTCAAAATTTTAGTTTTTCGGCCAGAGCAGAAGCTAATTATGTTGAACAAATTGAAGGTTACAATCCTGCTTTAAACCCGATGATGGTAACCACAGCCAACACAAGTAATATTGGCGGAATGCAATTGAATTATGCTCTTGGAGCTAATTATTATTTTAATAAAAATGCATTAAAAGGATTACGCTTTGCTGCGGAAGTGAAATTACCTGCATACCAAGAACCCAACGGAATACAGTTAAAGCAACAATATTCAGTTACATTGGGAACGCAATATTCTTTTTAAGTTGAATTATTTTCTATTCAGAAAAAGCCTTATCAAAATTTGATAAGGCTTTTTAAATTATAAGTGAATCAGGACTCTTATTCTTCCGGCGCTAATTGCACTTTAAGTCCTGCTAATTCTTCTGTAATAGGAATTTGGCAACCTAAACGGCTATTATCTTCTACGTGAAAAGCCTCTGCAAGCATAGCTTCTTCTTCATCTTGCATTTCCGGCAATTCGGTATCGCTTAACACATAACACTGGCAAGAAGCACACATAGCCATTCCGCCACAAATTCCGATGGTTCCTTCAGGAGCTAATTCGTAGGAACGAACTACTTCCATTAAATTCATATTCATATCGGTTGGCGCATCGATTTCATGCGATTCACCTTCACGATCTATAATGGTAATTTTTACGTCTTGTTCCATTGTTCAAATTAATAAGAAATTACAGTCCTTTCTGTTGATTGATAAAACCAAAAACTTCAACTCTATTGGCTGAATTATTGATACGATAAACAATTTTATATCCCTTGAATATTGCCTCTCTTATATTTTCATCATCAAAATAAATTGATTGACGATGAAGCATAGGCATATTGGAAATATTTTCTATTAACTGTAATATATCTTCTTTAAATTTTTTGGCAGCTTTAGGCTTATCTATAGAAATATAAGCAACTTGTTGACTGAGCTTGATAGCAAATTCTTCAAGTATTACTATTTCCATACCTTTCAATAGTTTTATCTAAAAAATCACCAAGCTCTGCGGTAGAAATAAACTTAGCTGTTTGATTATCTATAGATTTCAGTTGTTCTTGAAGATATGATTTTTGAATTTCAAAATTGGTTTCTTCCTCATTAACAATTCGAAGTTCTTCTGGTTTAAATTGTTTGAGCAACCAAATTACTTTATTGTAAATCTTTTTACTTATTTCAAGTTTGACAGTTTCCATAGATAAACTTTTCTTCAAATTTACTGAAAAACAACTGATACTTTTTAATCAATCGCTTTTACAACCGCTTTTGGTGCTTCTTTTTTAGTTCCGTCGAAACCAGTAACACCGCCTACGGTTGTATATTTCATCACATATTTTTTATCGGGATGAATTTTCTTGTAAGCACTTTGACACATTAAAGTCGCTTCATGAAAACCACAAAGAATCAACTTTAACTTCCCAGGATAAGTATTTACATCGCCAATCGCGTAAATACCCGGAATGTTGGTTTGGTAATCTAAGGTGTTATCTACTTTAATCGCATTCTTTTCGATCTCTAAGCCCCAATCACCAATGGGTCCTAATTTTGGAGATAACCCAAACAACGGAATAAAATGATCTACCTCTAACTGAATTTCTTCGGTAGCTTCGCTTTTCTTCTTTATAATAACGGAAGAAAGATGTCCGTTTTCATCGGCTTGCAAACCGTCTACTTCAGCAGGAGTAATTAAATTAATTTTACCAAGGTCTTTTAATTCTTTTACTTTATCTACGGAATCTAAAGCGCCACGGAATTCATTTCTACGGTGAACTAGCGTTACTTCTTCAGCAATATCTGCTAAGAAAATACTCCAGTCTAACGCAGAATCTCCACCACCGGCAATTACAACTTTTTTATTTCGATACACTTCTGGGTCTTTCACCATGTAAGCCACTCCTTTGTCTTCAAATTTCTCAACATTGGGGATAGGCGGTTTTCTAGGTTCAAAACTTCCCAATCCGCCAGCAATGGCTACGATAGGTGCATTATGTTGTGTCCCTTTATTGGTCGTTACTAAAAAGGTATCGTCTTCTAATTTTTCAATGGTTTCTGCTCTTTCTGCCAACGTAAAACCAGGCTCAAAAGATTTAATCTGTTCCATTAAATTATCGACTAAGTCTCCCGCTAAAACTTCTGGAAAACCCGGGATATCGTAAATAGGCTTTTTAGGATATAATTCTGCACATTGCCCGCCGGGTTGCGGTAGTGCGTCTATTAAATGACATTTTAGTTTAAGTAATCCTGCTTCAAAAACAGTAAAGAGACCGGTTGGCCCGGCTCCTATAATTAATATATCTGTCTTAATCATAAATTTTTATTTCTTAAGATACGATGCGATATTAACTTTTAAGACTCAGTTAAAAAATGATAATCATCAGCTTTCAGAAAAAATTCTTAAGCTTCAATATTGATTACTTTTTCTATTTGCGGAGCGTATTTTTTAATGGTCATTTCCACTCCAGATTTCAGCGTCATTTGGTTAACGCTGCAACCTACGCAAGCACCTTCTAATCGTACACGAACAACATTTGCTTGTTCATCGATTTCTATTAAAGAAATGTCTCCTCCGTCGTTTTTTAAAAACGGGCGAATTTCATCTAAGGCTTTCTCTACGTTTTGCTTTAAGTCTTTGTTAATCGTCGTCATATCTCTATTTTTTTACGGCACTACAACCGGCCATTGTCGTAATTTTAATAGCTTCTGTAGGCGGTATGTTTTCGTTTCTTTTTACCGTTTCTTCTACTACATTTCTGGTAATATCTTCTAAAGCATTAGCAATTGGCGTATTTTCTTGTAAAGCTGCCGGTCTTCCTATGTCCCCAGCTTCACGAACGCTTTGTACTAATGGTATTTCACCTAAAAATGGAATTTCTAAATCATCGGCTAAATTTTTAGCTCCTTTTTCACCGAAAATATAATATTTATTTTCCGGTAATTCAGCTGGAGTAAAATACGCCATATTTTCAATAATACCTAATACGGGTACATTGATACTTTCTTGTTGAAACATCGCCACTCCTTTTTTAGCATCGGCTAAAGCTACGTTTTGCGGTGTACTCACTATTACCGAACCCGTAATGGGCATTGATTGCATAATGGAAAGATGTATATCACCTGTTCCCGGCGGAAGGTCTACCAAAAGAAAATCCAGCTCTCCCCAATCGGCATCAAAAATCATTTGATTTAAGGCTTTTGCCGCCATCGGTCCTCTCCAAATTACGGCTTGGTTGGGTTTCGTAAAAAAGCCAATAGAAAGGATTTTAACTCCGTAATTCTCTACCGGTTTCATTTTCGATTTTCCGTCAACAGTTACCGAAAGTGGTCTTTCACTTTCCACATCAAACATAATGGTTGCTGAAGGCCCATAAATATCGGCATCTAACAAGCCTACTTTAAAGCCCATTTTAGAAAGGCTTACGGCTAAGTTTGCCGTAACCGTAGATTTACCAACGCCACCTTTACCGGAAGCTACCGCTACAATATTTTTAATCCCAGGGATGGGTTTTCCTTTAATCTCTGGAGCTTTATTTTTTGTGGGAGCATCTACCCGAATGTTTACTTTCACTTTCGCTTTTTCGTAAACATGTTCGTGAATAGCTTTCATTACATCGACTTCTGCACGTTTTTTAATGTGCATCGCAGGGGTTTTCAACACTAAATCCACTTCAACTTCATCTCCAAAAATATTGACGTTTTTTACCACGTCTGCCTCTATCATATTTTGCCCTTCACCGGATACGCTAATGGTTTCCAAGGCTTTTAAAATCTCATTTTTATCTAATTTCATATAGAAATTTTCTTTTCTGCTTACTTAGAATTATTCTAAAATGCAAATATACGGGATAGCAATGTAATTTTGAAGTTCATCTATTGAATTTATCGATGCTATGTATAAGACTTTTCAATTTTATTCGGAAAGTATTTCCGGTTTCCATAACACTTCTTTAAAGTTTTGAATTTGGTTGTTTTTTATGTGAATCCCTTCACTTTCTAAAAGCTGCTGCATAAGATTGGTTCCTGAAAAATAATGCTTCCCCGTGAGCACTCCATTTCGGTTTACCACGCGATGTGCAGGAACATCTTCCCGCTCCCCTGCTCCATTCATCGCATAACCTACCATTCTCGCACTTTTTGCTGCGCCAATGGCTTTGGCAATGGCTCCATAGGTTGTTACTTTTCCATAAGGGATTTGTCGGGCGACTTGATAAACCTTTTCAAAAAAATTAGAAGAAGTGGTCATGAAAAAGGTTTGAAGATTCTAATTAAGGTGATAATTACCAAGACCAACATTAAACCTGCCATAAAATAATTAGAATATTTACTGAAAGATTGGGTGTGCTTTTCAATTTTAGCAAAACCAATTACATAACCATACAAAGTTGCAAAACTACCCAAAGCGGCTGCGGAAGCAAAAATAACCATATCTACCATATCGTAACCGCCTTTTTCTGGAGAAAAAGCAGTACTCAAGGCGACAAAATAGGGAATGGGAAATACGTTGAATAATGCAATGGTCAATCCTCTCAAATAACTTTTACCGGAATCTCCTTTTTTACTGGTTTTCACTTTTTTATTCTTTTTTGCCTGAATGAAGAAATAAATCATGAGTAAAAGAAAAACCACCAATCCTGCCCGAAGTAACATTTTATTGACATAAGGATGACTTAAAATGTACTTGGAAAGCATAATCGCTAAAAAAGACTGAATAAGTACAATGGTACAAGAACCTAAAGCAACGAAAATCCCGCTTCGCTTACCTCTTTCAACACAGGATTTGGCAACCGTCATATTTACCAATCCCGGAGGAATCACCCCACCAAGTGCTGCTAAAAAAGTAAACAAAAAGAGCTTCGATTCTTCCAAGGTTGAATTATTTTATACGAAATTGAATATACGTAATTCGTTTATTTTCTTCAAGATACTGTTTTTCATAGAAAGTTTGAATACCCACTACTTCTTCAGGTGAATATTCATTCTTGTAAACATCGTGATTGGCGTGTAAAATTTCGTGTCCTTCGCCGTGAAGTAATCCTAAAGTATAACCATGCATAAATTCGCTATCGGTTTTTAAATTGACTACTCCATCGGGTTTTAAAATCTTTTTATACTTCTGAAGAAATTCAGAATTGGTCAATCTATGTTTGGTTCGCTTGTATTTTATTTGTGGGTCCGGGAAGGTAATCCAAATTTCATCTACTTCACCTTCAGCAAAAATCTGGTCTACCAATTCTATTTGGGTTCTTAAAAAACCTACATTCAGCATTTCTTCTTCCAAAGCGGTTTTCGCTCCACGCCAAAAACGGGCACCCTTAATATCAATTCCCAAAAAATTCTTTTCAGGATATTTTTCAGCTAAACCAACACTGTATTCACCTTTTCCGCAGCCAAGTTCTAAAACAATGGGTAAGTTATTTTTAAAAAATTCTTGTGCCCATTTTCCTTTCAACTTAAAATTATCGCCAACAATTTCATCTCTAGTTGGTTGGATAACATTATCAAAAGTCTCGTTTTCTTTAAACCGTTTTAATTTATTTTTACTTCCCACGGGTATTTTTTAATATTTTGGTAAAATTAAATAAAATAAAGCAGAGGTAAATACGCTATCTTTGATTATGCCGAAAAAAAAGATTTTAGTTGCACCATTAAATTGGGGATTGGGCCATGCGACCCGATGTATCCCTATTATTAAGGTTTTAGAAATCAACAATTTTGAACCTATCTTGGCTTCAGATGGAAGTGCTTTGGCTTTATTGAAGAAAGAATTTCCGCATTTAAAATTTTATGAACTCCCTTCTTACAACATTAAATACGCCAGAAAAGGGTTTTTCTTTAAGTCAAAATTACTATTTAAAAGTTATAAGATTTTAAAAACAGTAAATCAAGAACGGAAGATTACGCTCGAAATTTATGAAAAGGAAAAAATTAGCGGAGTTATTTCTGATAACCGCTTAGGGGTATTCTGCAAGTTTGTCCCTTCAGTTTTTATTACGCATCAGTTAAATGTATTGACAGGAAACACGACTTATTTCAGCTCTAAAATACATCAATTTTATATTAAAAAGTTCAAGGAATGTTGGGTGCCGGATTTTGCCGGGTCTCCTAATCTTAGCGGAAGATTGGGGCATTTAAAAAGTGAAGGGGAATTCAACCTTAAATATATTGGGGCTTTAAGTAGATTAGAAAAAAAAGAATTGCCTATTGAATATGATTTGATGGTTTTACTTTCGGGACCTGAACCTCAACGCACTTTATTGGAAGAAAAACTTTTACTGGAATTTAAAGATACCGACAAACGAATCATTTTTGTAAGAGGCGTAATAGAAGAAGTTCAAACGAAAGGAACCATCAATAACATCACACTTTATAATTATTTAAGCGGAAAAGATTTAGAGGAAGCCATCAATAAAAGTGAGGTTATTTTATCACGCTCGGGATATACTACTTTAATGGACATTGCTAAATTGAAGAAAAAGGCATTTTTTATCCCCACTCCCGGACAAACGGAGCAAGAATATTTAGCGAAAAGACTGAAAGAAAACGGAATTTCCCCAAGTTGTTCTCAAAATAGGTTTAAGGCTGAAAAATTAAGGGAAGTCGATTTTTACAACGGCTTAAGCTTTAGTAGCAGCGGTTTGGACTGGAACACTTTGTTTAGCCTTTTCTAAGGTAAAAGAAAACTCACTCCCTACTCCAAAATCACTTTCTACATAAATTTTTTCGTTGTGAGCTTCTAAAATATGCTTCACGATGGCCAAACCAAGTCCAGAACCTCCTTCTTTACGAGAACCACTTTTATCTACTCGATAAAACCTTTCAAAGAGTCTTGGAATATTTTTTTGTTCAATTCCTTCTCCGTTATCGGTAATTCTTATGATTACTTTGTTTTTTATTAAGTCTTCGACGCTCACTTCGGTAGTTCCGCCCATTTTTCCATATTTGATGGAATTGACTACTAAATTGGTAATAACTTGTTGAATTTTTTCTTTGTCGGCATAAACGTAAATTGGTTCTTCGTAATCTAGGTCGAAGGTTAAGGAGATATTCTTCTTGGAAGATTTCATTTCAAATAAATCGAACACATTTTGAACGACTTCAATAATATTAAATTCTTCTTCCCGTAGATGAAGGTCACCGGCTTCTAATTTGGTTATCATATCTAAATCTTTCACGATATAGATAAGTCTATCCAATCCTTTGCTTGCCCGGTTTAAGTATTTATCGCGTACTTTTTTATCTTTTATGGCCCCATCAATTAAAGTAAGGATGTAACCTTGTACGGTAAATAGAGGGGTTTTCAATTCATGAGAAACATTTCCCATAAATTCTTTTCGGTAATTTTCCCGGATCTTTAAAGCTTCAATTTCCAGTTTTTTTCCTTCAGCAAACTTTTCAACTTCACGGGTCAAAGTTGCCATATCGGTGGTAACTTGCTGTTTTTGAAGTGAAGAAGATTCTAAAAGGGAAACATTATCATATACTGCTTTTACCCGTCGGTAAATAAAATGTTCAATCCTTAACTGAATAATCAGAAAGGCAAAGCAGTAGCATAAAGCAAAGAAAATTGCTGTGTGAGTAAAAGAAAAGTTTGCATACAAAACCTGATATACAACTAGAGCACTAGTTGCAAAAATAGTAATGAATAAAGATGTATAGAATGCAAACTTATATGATCTTTTAAACTCTTTCGCCATTAAATTACAAACTTATAACCTACGCCTTTTACGGTTTTAAATTTTTTATCTCCTATCTTTTCACGTAATTTTCTAATGTGAACATCTATGGTTCTTCCGCCAACGACCACTTCGTTGCCCCAAACATTATTTAAAATATCTTCCCTTTTAAATACTTTACCGGGATTAGAGGCTAATAATGAAAGTAATTCAAATTCTTTACGAGGCAAAATTATTTCTTCTTTTCCTTTAATTACTTTATACTCATCACGATCAATAACAATATCCCCTACTTCCATGATATTGCTTTCTTCACCTTCTGAACGACGACGCCTTAATAAAGCTTTTACTTTACTTAAAAGTAATTTCGGCTTAATGGGTTTGGTAATATAATCGTCTGCCCCAGCGTCAAAACCGGCTACTTGAGAATAATCTTCGCCTCTTGCGGTCAAGAAAGTGATAATGGTCTCTTGAAGCTCCGGGATTTTTCTAATCTGCTCACAAGCTTCTATACCATCCATCTCTGGCATCATTACGTCTAAAATAATTAAATCTGGCTTTTTCTTTTTGGCCATCTTTACCGCCTTTGCCCCATTATCTGCGGTTATCACCGTATATCCTTCTGAAGATAGATTATACCCTACAATTTCTAAAATATCTGGCTCATCATCTACTAGTAAAATGGTAATCTCTTGCTTTTCCATTGTTTTAAAAAAGTTAAAAATTGGTTGGCGTAAAAGTAAAGATAATATTAAAATATCTAAGTTAACAAATCTTCTGCACTCATAACATTAGTAACAATTTCGTAACACATCATAGGTTTATTCTTAACAACAGGCTAACGTTTATTGAGAGCAGCTTAGCTTCCTTTGCAACGAAAAGTAAAAAGTAAATGAAACGAATTTTTAGTATTTTAATCTGCTTAGTATCAGTGATATCTTATTCACAGGAGAAAGGCTCTATTGCCGGAGCGGTCACCGACAAGGAAACGGGAAATCAACCGCTACCATTTGCAAACGTCACCATTAAAAACACCAGTAAAGGAACCACTAGCGATTTTGATGGCCTTTATGAAATTACCAACATCGATCCAGGAACTTATACAGTTGTATTTAGTTTTGTAGGATATGAAACCTTAGAAGTACCTGAGGTAAAAGTAGTTGCCAATAAAGTAACTGAAGTTAATACTGGATTAGGAGCTAGTGCTGCTGCCTTAGATGAAGTTATGATTACTACAGTTGCCAGAAGAGATTCTGAAACTGCACTTCTGTTAGATCAAAAAGACGCCATAGACATTAAAGAAAGCATTGGCGCTCAAGAATTAGCAAAATTAGGAGTTAGTGATGCTGCTACCGCGGCTACGAAAATTTCTGGTGTTAGTACAAGTGAAGGTTCTGGCGAAGTATATGTAAGAGGTCTCGGAGACAGGTATTTATACACAACCCTTAACGGATTACCAATACCTTCTGATGATATTGAAAGAAAAAATATAGATTTAGAATTATTTCCTACTCGAATTGTACAGAGTATTGGAATTAGCAAAACCTATTCTGTAAAAAATTCTGCAGACCAAGCTTCTGGAAATATTGATATTGCTTCAAGAGAGTTAACTGGAATAGAAGAATTAGGAGCTAGCGCCAGAGTAGGTATTAATACAAATGTCTTCCAAAACGGAGTTAGTGACAACTTTAAACAATCTCCAAATACAGATAACATTACTTTTGGTTTTTATTCGTCAGATATATCTACAGAGGATGCTCTAACTCAGCAAAGCTGGGACACTCAAAAAAGTGATCTTCCTTTAAACTATAGATATACCTTAACTGCAGGAAAGAAGTTTGGCGAAAATTTTAAAGTCTTATTCTCAGGATCACAATCTAAAAAGTTTGAATATAGAGAAGGTATTTTTCAAGAATACTTAGAAAATAAATTAGACGATTCCTATTCTGATGCTACTTGGTACAAAACCTCTATAAACACTACAGGATTATTAAACTTAGAATATAGACTTAATGAAAATCATTCACTAAAAGCTATGAGTTTATTAATTAATAAAACTTCAGATATAGTGTATGAAGCTGGTAGAAATGGCGAAGGATTTACTTTTGAGGAAACTGCACCAAGTGATAATTTGAGTCAGTTTATAAGAGACCAGAATATTAGACATACTCGCCTTTGGGTTAATCAACTTTTTGGAGAACACAAAATTGGAGAGAAAAATTTACTTACTTGGGGTACAGGAGTGAACCTCGTAGAAGCAGATGAACCTAACCGTATTAGAAATGAAGTGAACATTAATGAAACCGAAGTAAGGTTAGGTAAACAAGGTGGTTTTCAAGAAAGGAAAAGTACACAAACCATTGATGACACAGAGTTTAATGCAAGGTTGAATGATGAATTTAAAGTGTTTGAAAATGATACCATTTCTTCATTAACCATAAATGTGGGGGGTAACTTCCGAAATAAAGAAAGAGATTTTTCTTCTCAGTTTTTCGCTCTAGATGAGACATCTGGAAGCAATGTTATCGGCACTTCTATTGATAATTTAGATGGTATTTTAAATCAAGAGAATATAGATAATGGCCTATTGTACGTAAGAGATCAAACTCCAGACACTTATACTGGCACCTTACAATCTACGGCAGGTTACCTTTCAGCAAATTACACAATTAATAAATTTAATTTTAATGTAGGTGCTCGTTATCAAGAAGATCAAATTGATGTAGATTATAATGTAAAAAACATTAACCCTAATGATGGGACTGTATCTAAAACCTATGATAATATTTATCCTTCCTTAAATATCAAGTATGCAGTTAATGAGAAGAACAACCTAAGATTGGCAGCAAGCAAAACGATCACACTTCCAGAATTTAAGGAAATATCTCCCTTCCAATATGTATCTCCTAACGCACAAGTGACTGCGGGTAATGTAGATTTAGAGGCAAGTACCGCTTATAATTTAGATTTAAAATGGGAATTTTTTCCTTCTAACACAGAGCTTATATCACTTACTGGATTCTATAAAAAAATTGAAGATCCTATTCAAAAAATCCAAGAGACAGGTTCATCAGGCGTATTTAGATTTTTTAACCCTTCGGAAAAAGCAGAGGTATATGGTTTAGAACTCGATGCAAGTATTAACATTCTTTCTGTTGAAGATAATGGTTGTAATCTAGATTTTAATGTGAATGTTACGAGAATGTGGCACGAACAAGATTTAAAAGATGTATATAGTGAAGATGGACAGTTGGTAAGAACTTTTAAGTATAAAAACAATACAACCAGTGAACTTCAAGGTGCTTCCGATTGGATATTAAATGCTGCTTTAAATTTTAATACAGATTGGGATAAAGAATTCTCTGCAAATATTTCGGCAAACTATGCATCGGACAAAATATATGCATTAGGTTCTACTACAGATGTTACTGATTATCAAAACTTTTATTCAGATGAAATTATAGAAAAAGGCTTTGTAACATTAAATTTAGTATTAGCACAAGAATTAAACGACCATTGGAGAGTAAGGTTTACTGGTAAAAACTTATTAAACCCAGAGATGAACAGAACTCAAAAGGTTAGACCTATCGGCGGGGAGGAAAGAACAGAAACAGTACTTTCACAAACAGCAGGAAGTGTCTTAAACTTAGGTGTTAGTTATAATTTTTAAACTATGAACATTATTTATAAACCATCAAATTTTTAATCAATTAAACTTTTCAAAAATGAAAAAAGCAATTCAAAATTTATCGATTTTATTCTCGATGTTAACACTTGTTGCAATTTTTACAAGCTGTAGCGACGATGATGATTCTTCTTCCACAGATGACGGACCTTCTTCAAATGCAATTGAATTAAACGGTCAAGTTACTGAAGATATGATGTTAGATGCTTCTGAGGAGTATCAACTAACAGGAGTTTTCAGCGTAGAGTCTGGCGCGACTTTAACTATTCCTGCAGGAACTACAATTAACACCAATACCGGTACCGATGTTTATATCGTTGTACAAATGGGCGCAGATATTATCATCGATGGTGACCCAGATGCTCCAGTGATTATGAGCCCTAACGAAGAAGGAACCTGGGGAGGTCTCGTAATATTAGGTGAAGGTGAAACTACTGCTGGAACTAATGCTACTGCTGAAGTTGGCGGTTTAATTTATGGAGGCAGTAATAACAATGACAATTCTGGTTCAATAGAGTATTTAATCATTGAAAACTCTGGCGCACAAATCAATGCAGACTCTCAATACAACGGTTTAACTCTTTATGCTGTTGGTTCTCAAACTGAAATTCACGATATTGCAATTTTAAATGGGGAAGATGACGGAATTGAGTTTTTTGGTGGTGCTGCAGTAGTATCAAATGTATATATTGAAGATCTTCAGGATGATGCGATTGATTGGACTGAAGGATGGAACGGTTCTTTAACCAATACTTATGTTTTACATACAAGAGACGATTTCTCTACTGCTATTGAGGCTGATGGAAACGAAGAAAAACCAACCATCGAAAACTTCACAGCAGTTTCACAAACAGGTGGTACAGCTTTACAATTTAAATCTGTATCTGGCGCAAACATTTCCGGTTTATCTTTAAGTGGCTATGACACCTCCGTTGAGTTAGCCGATGCTGAAGGTGATTTTGCTAATATTCAAATTGAAGGTCAAGATTCAAATCCTAACAATACTTACTCTAATCCAAGTTCAGTAGATTTATCCATTTTTTCTTGGATCAATGACGCTTTGACTGAGCCAGAAACCTTATCAGGACAAATTACTGCAGATACATCCTTAGATGCTGCAATTACTTATTACTTAGATGGAGTACTAAGTATAGAATCCGGTGCTACATTAACTATACCAGCAGGAACAACCATCAATACTGCTACAGGTACAGATGTCTACATTGCTGTACAACAAGGAGCAGATATTGTAATTAACGGTACTCCTTCGGCTCCAGTACGAATGAAGCCATCAGAACCAGGAACTTGGGGAGGTCTTGTAATATTAGGAGAAGGTGAAACTACTGCAGGTGTAGACGCTACTGCTGAAGTAGGAGGTCTTATCTATGGAGGTACAGATAATTCAGATGATTCTGGTCATATCGAGTATTTAATTATAGAAAATTCTGGTGCACAAATTAATGCAGACTCTCAATATAATGGTCTTACCCTTTATGCTGTTGGTTCTGAAACTTATATCGACAATATCGTTTTACTAAATGGGGAAGATGATGGAATCGAATTTTTCGGTGGTGCTGCAGTTGTAACCAACGTATATGTTGAAGATCTTCAGGATGATGCCATTGACTGGACTGAAGGGTGGAACGGTTCTTTAACTAATACTTACGTTTTACATACAAGAGATGATTTCTCTACCGCTCTAGAAGCAGACGGAAATACTGAACAACCTACTATTGAAAACTTTACTGCTATATCTGAAACTGGAGGAACTGCTTTACAGTTTAAATCTGTATCAGGTGCAATCATTACAGGTTTATCTCTTACAGGATATGATACAACTGTTGAATTAGCCGATGCTGAAGGTGATTTTGCTAATATCATGATTGACGGTGTTATATCTGATCCAACTAACACTTATGATGCAGATGCAACTGTAGATGTTTCTATGTTTGACTGGAGAAATAATTAAGATTTAAAAAAAATCTATTTACAAAAAAGCTGCTTCATATTTTTGAGGCAGCTTTTCTATTAAATAAAAGTTATCAATCTATAGATAAGAATCAAATATTATATTTACTAATTGCTATTGTTTATATTTGCACAAATTATAATTTAAATCTTTTTTTATGAAGAAAATTACTTTTTTAATTCTTTCCTTTTTGTTCACAAACTTAATATTTGCTCAAGGAACAGAAACTTTTGATAATTTAACATTAACCGGCTCTTCTTATTCTGACGGAAATTTTCAAGGTCAAGATGGGTCTACTTGGAATTACCTTCAATCAAGAGGAGATTTCCAAATTAGTGGGCAGGCTTTAATGTTAGGAAGAAACAGGACTCCAGACGCTGAGGTCGAATCTGGCTCTATAGCGAATGGAATAGGTACTTTAAGCTTTGATTACATGCAAGCTTTTTCTACTGATGTTAATCTTGAAGTCTATGTTAATAGCATTTTAGTCGGTACGGTTACATCTTCGAACCAACAAGATGTAATTTTAAATTCAAATACAATAACAGTTAATCAACCAGGCAATTTCACTATTAGGTTTTTCAACCCTACTGGAGGACAAGTTGCCATTGATAATGTAACATGGACAAGTTACAATGGCACAGCAACTCCTGTGTTAGCAATCACCTCTCCTAATGACGGTACAGTTTTCACACCAAATACTACTAATGTTGATGTGTCTTTTACACTTAATAATTTCACTATTTCGTCAAATGCATCTGCAAATGATGGAGATGGATACATACAATATAGTTTAGATGGAGGGACAACTTACACCGATAAATTTGATGATACAGATATTAGTTTAACAAATCTAACTCAAGGCTCATATACGGTTTTAGTTCAACTTGTAGATAATAGTGGAAATACTCTTAATCCTAATGTTGAAGAACAAATAAGCTTTTCAATTCCTACAATTAATCAAGCAAGCGATATAGCAGCATTAAGAGCTGGTTCTATTGATGATTACTATAATTTAACTGGAGAAGCTGTACTAACATATCAAAGAGCCAATCGTAATCAAAAATATATCGAAGATAATTCTGGGGCAATCCTTATAGACGATCCAGATGAGAATATCACTACTACTTATAACATCTGGGATGGTATAACAGGTATCACGGGGCAATTGGCTAATTACAATGGTGTTTTACAATTTGTACCACTCGAAGATCCTGGAGTTGCAACTTCTACAGGAAATTCTATCACACCACAAATCATCTCAATTTCAGAATTTAATAATGATCCAGATTCTTATGAGTCAGAATTAATAGCTTTTCAAAATATTACTGTCAGTGATATAATTGACGGTGATGGAACTTTCCAAGGCGGTGAGAGTTATGAAATTTCAAATGGAAGTGAAACAAGTGTCTTAAGAACAAATTTTTATGATGCAGATTATATAGGAAGTGTACTACCTTCAAATACTATTAACTTAGTTGGCTTAGGGGCAGAATTTAATGGTAATGCGCAAATTTATCCTAGAAACTCTAATGATATAGATGCAACTTTAGCAACAAAATCTAATACTCAAATTAACTTTAGCCTTTACCCTAACCCTGCAAAAGGACAAGTAACCATCCAAACAGAAACTACAAATGCTGTTCAAGTAGAAGTGTTTGATATTCTTGGAAAAAAAGTAATCGCTAAAAAAGTAAGCAACGGAAATTTAAATATCTCTAGTTTAAATGCTGGATTGTATTTAGTAAAAGTTACTCAAAATGGAGTTACTTCTACCAAAAAGTTAATCGTGAAATAATCTTATTTCACACTTATAAATTTAAAGCGCCTCTTAGTAGGCGCTTTTTTATTTTCTATTTTTGCTGAAATTTTCAATTACCCATGAAACTGAAAAAACAAATATTCAAGATTCAAAATGAAGATGACTTTCTGCAAACGACACTTCAAGTTTTTCAGTTTCAATATAAAAACAATTCCGTTTATCGAAAATTTTGCGATTTATTAAAAACTCAGCCGGAAAAAGTAAACTCGTTAGATGAAATTCCGTTTTTGCCCATCGAGTTTTTTAAAACGCATCACATACTTTCTTCTACAGAAAAAATAGAAGAAACTTTCACCAGTAGCGGAACCACAGGAAATCTCACCAGCAAACATTTAGTAACCAATTTAAGCCTTTACGAAAAGAGCTTCATCAAAGCCTTTGAAGTTTTTTACGGCGAAATTGAAGATTATACCACATTGGCTCTACTTCCCGCTTATTTAGAGCGCAAAGGCTCTTCTTTAATCTATATGGCCAACTATTTTATCGAGCACAGCAATCACCCGGAAAGCGGTTTTTATTTAGATGAATTAGACGAATTGGCAAGCCTTTTAAAAAAATTAGATACTGAAGGAAAAAAAGTACTTCTCATTGGTGTTTCTTTTGCATTACTGGATTTAGTTGAAAAACATCAATTCAACTTAAAAAACACAATCATCATGGAAACCGGCGGAATGAAAGGACGACGAAAAGAAATGATTAGAAAAGAACTCCATCAAATTTTAAAAGAAGGTTTTGGCGTAGAAAACATTCATTCAGAATATGGAATGACAGAATTACTTTCACAAGCTTACTCACAAGGAAACGGAATTTTTCATTGTCCCAAACATATGCAATTGCTCATTCGTGACACAGAAGATGCTCTAAGTTATCTCCCCGATGGAAAAACCGGCGGAATTAATGTAATTGACCTTGCCAACCTAAATTCCTGCTCATTCATCGCTACTCAAGATTTAGGAAAAAAAATAAAGAATAATGCTTTTGAAATTCTGGGAAGGTTTGACAATAGTGACATAAGAGGCTGCAATTTGATGGTACTTTAGCCTAACAATTGTTATTCTTATGTTAATCTCAAAATATTTTGTAATTATAAGGGAATCTCTTCGTCTTATTAAGTGCTAAGATGAAGTTTTTTCATAATAGATTGGTTAGTTATTTAGAGAGCCCGGGAGTAGTTACCCGGGCTTTCGCTTTTTAAATAATTAAACCACTCTAATAATATAGGTGTTTTTCTTTCCTTTATTAATAATGATGTATTTCCCGCTAATTAAATCATTAACAGTAATGGTGTAGTCTTCTTTCACCTTTTCTTTGTTAACGGATACAGAATTTTCTTTTAAAGCTCTTCTCGCTTCTCCATTACTCTCTAAAAAATCGGTTTCAGCAGCAAGTGCAGCAATCATATCCAATCCGGCTTCAATCTTAGCTTTTTCAACATCGGCTTGCGGAACACCATCAAAAACATCTAAGAAAGTCTTTTCATCTAAAGATTTTAAATCTTCTGCAGTACTTTTTCCAAATAACACATTAGAAGCTTTAATGGCATTATCTAAATCTTCCTTAGAATGTACCATTTCAGTAATTTCTTCTGCTAAACGTTTCTGTAAAACACGCGCGTGAGGCGCTTCTTGATGTTCGTTCACTAAAGCTTCAATTTCTTCTTTTTCCAAGAAAGTAAAAATTTTAATGAATTTTTCAGCATCTTCATCACTCGTATTAATCCAGTATTGGTAAAATTTGTAAGGCGAAGTCCGTTCAGCATCCAACCAAACATTCCCACCTTCAGACTTTCCAAATTTACTGCCATCGGCTTTGGTAATTAAAGGGGAAGTTAACGCAAAACCTTTTCCGCCACCAATTCTTCTAATCAATTCAGTTCCTGTAGTAATATTTCCCCATTGGTCGCTACCTCCCATTTGCAACGTACATTTTTCAGCAGTATATAAATGAAGAAAATCGTAACCCTGCACCAATTGATAGGTAAATTCCGTAAAACTCATCCCTTCACTTGATTCTGAAGAAAGACGCTTTTTAACCGAATCTTTCGACATCATATAATTTACGGTAATATGCTTCCCAACATCCCGGATGAATTCTAAAAATGAAAACTCTTTCATCCAATCGTAATTGTTGACCAATACCGCTCCGTTTTCTTCTTTCCCGGAGAAATCTAAGAATTTAGAAAGTTGCTTTTTTACTCCTTCCTGATTTTTTCTTAAGCTCTCTTCATCTAATAAATTTCGCTCTTGAGATTTTCCGCTTGGGTCACCAATCATCCCGGTCGCGCCACCAATTAAAGCGTAAGGTTTATGTCCGCAACGCTGAAAATGTGCCAAGACCATAATTGGCACTAAACTACCAATATGCAAAGAATCTGAAGTAGGATCGAAACCAATATAAGCAGAGCGCATTTCTTCCTGTAAATGCTCTTCGGTTCCCGGCATTACATCGTGTAACATTCCTCTCCACTGTAATTCTTCTACAAAATTTTTGGCCATTTTAATCTAAATTTTACGTATTAATGTTGAATAAATTTCAGCTAATTAATTTTTATGTTGAAATTTTAATAGGTTTGGCAAAGATAGGAGAAACTCAAAATTTTCCTATTTAGAAAAGCTTATATTTACGCTATGATTTTAGTTACAGGCGCAACCGGATTAGTAGGTTCTCACTTGTTGGCAGATCTACTGCTGAAAGAAGAAAAAATAAGGGCTTTATACCGGACGGAAGCTAAAATTGCCTCTACCCAAAAGATTATTCAGCAAAAATTAGGCGAACAAACTGAAGCCCTTTTAAAGAAAATTGAATGGTTTCAAGCCGACATCACTCGAATTCCTGAACTGACCGATGCTTTTGAAGGGATTGATTATGTGTATCACTGCGCCGGACTTATTTCTTACGACCCAAAAGATTACAAAGCTCTTAGAAAAATAAATATTGAAGGAACCGCCAATGTGGTAAATATTTCGTTGAGCAGAAACATTAAAAAGTTTTGCCACGTGAGTTCTATTGCGGCATTGGGAAGCGAACTGAACAATCAAAAAGTAACAGAAAACTCTCCCCGAAATAACGAACTGGAATACGATAATTATTCCATTTGTAAATATGGGGCAGAGATGGAAGTTTGGCGGGCTTCCCAAGAAGGATTAAACGTAGTAATGGTAAATCCCGGGGTAATTATTGGAAGTGGAAATTGGCAAACAGGCAGCGGACAAATTTTTAGCCGAATTGATAAAGGTTTAAGTTACTATATTCCGCTTGTTACCGGTTTTGTAGCAGTAGAAGATGTTACCGCAGCGATGATGAAATTAATGAAGGCTGAAGTAAAAAATGAACGTTTCATTTTAGTAGCTGAAAATCTTTCATTCAAAGAAGTGCAAAGTAAAGTAGCGGAAGCCTTAAACAAGCCTCAACCTAATAAAGCATTACAACCGTGGATGGTATTTTTGGGATGGATTTTTCAATCGATAGGCAGTTTTTTATTCAACACCAAAAAAGAAATTACTCGAAAATCCATTAAAGGGGTTTTTAATAAAACTTATTACGACAACAATAAAATAAAAACAACCTTACCAACTTTTGAATTTACTCCTATTGATAAAGCTGTAAATACTACTGCTGTTGGTTATTTGGGAGAGAAAAAGTAATTACTTTATTAATTATCCGTGATATATCATACAAACGCTTTGTAACACTGATCCCTTCGATTTTACTCAGGACAAACTAGAGTCGAAGTGTTGATTCAAGGCCTCATTCTCAAGGCTTAGTTGTTTCAATCTTGAATGAGATTCCGTGTCAAGCACGGAATGACGAAAGTTATTTTATAGTCTTTGTAGAATCTACTTCCAAATCTTTTTTTACTTCTACGTTTTTGGTAAAGCTTTTAAACTTTTCTTTTCCTATTTTTTTCAAATCTTTTTCCTCCTTAGACTGTTCCCTTTCTTCTTTCACCAAAGAATCTAATAAGGTTTTCTCCCGTTCTAACCTAGCTTGCACGCTATCGTAAATACGCTGATTTGTTTTAAAATTTTCAGCATAATATTCGGTACTTTTTACAAATTGCAAACTATCTACTTGGTACTTTTTAAAGATAAGTTCTTTGGTTTTTACGTCCCTTTTTTCAAACTCAATAGACGACATACTTTCAGCTCCATCAAGTTTTAAAAGATCCACCAAAACATTTACCATCTTCGATTCAGGAATAAGGTTTTCTGGTTTTTCAGCTTTATCAACATCCTGACAAGCAAAAACCCCAATCAATAAAAAAAGGCAAATAGTTTTTGAAAACTTCATTATCTATCAAAAGTTAGACGTTCTGCATTTTTAACGTTTAAAACCTTGAAATTCTTATACACTAACGCTCCGTTAACAAACGTATGGGTAATTCTAGATTTAAAAGTGGTTTTTTCAAAAGGAGACCAACCACATTTGTATAGAATATTATCTTTTTGCACGGTCCAAGGCGCATTTAAATCTACCAATACTAAATCGGCCTTATAGCCTTCCCTAATGTAACCGCGCTTTTCAATTTCAAATAAAATGGCCGGATTATGACACATTTTCTCTACAATTTTTTCTAAGGATATTTTTCCTTTATGATAAAACTCCAACATAGCTGGAAGCGCATGCTGCACCAACGGACCTCCACTTGGAGCTTTTGTGTAAGGATTGTCTTTTTCTTCTCGGGTATGAGGCGCGTGGTCTGTTGCGATGACATCCAACTTATCTTCCAATAAAGCTTTTAATAAGGCTTCTTGGTCTTTTTTGGTTTTCACCGCTGGGTTCCATTTAATTAAAGTTCCTTTTTCTTCATACATTTCGTTGTTGAACCACAAATGATGAATACAAACCTCCGCTGTGATTTTTTTATCTTTTAAAGGCTTTTTATTGCTAAAAAGTTCTAATTCTTTAGCTGTTGAAAGATGAAAAACATGCAATCTCGCTCCGGTTTTCTTAGCAAGTGCCACCGCGCGAGAAGAAGATAGATAACAAGCTTTTTCGCTTCTTATTTCAGGATGGTAAATAATGGGAATATCGTCTCCAAATTCTTCTTTATATTTCGCTAAATTATCCTGAATGGTCTGTTCATCTTCACAATGCGTAGCAATTAACAGTGGAGAATGCTTGAAAATTTCTTCAATAACTTTTTCATCATCTACCAACATATTGCCGGTAGAAGAACCTAAAAACAGTTTTAAGGCTGCAGTATTTTTAGGGTTTACTTTTTTTATTTCCTCTAAATTATCGTTGGTTCCGCCAAACATAAAAGAATAATTGGCGTAAGCTTTCTCGGCACCGATAGCAAACTTTTCTTCCAGTTTTTCTATGGTTGTAGTTTGCGGTATGGTATTGGGCATTTCTATAAAAGAAGTGATTCCGCCAGCGATGGCTGCTTTAGAACCGTGTTCAATATCTTCTTTATGAGTTAAGCCCGGCTCCCTAAAATGTACTTGGTCATCAATTACACCGGGAAGCAAATGTTTTCCTTCGGCATCAATGATTTGTACGTCTTGAGATTTGGCACTAATAATATCGGCCACCTCTACAATAATATCATCTTCAATATACACATCGCCTTCAAAAACTTTTCCTTCGTTAACGATGTTGGCATTCTTTATTAAAATCTTTTTCATCTGCTTTTTTAATTTTCTATTTTCAGATGTTACTCTGCAAATAAATAATTTTAAACTTAAACCTCTTTACCAAACCAACTTTTTAATTTCATTTTTATTACTCCAAAAACAGCTTCAGAAATAATATTACTACTTAACTTCGATTCTCCTTTGGTTCGGTCTGTAAAGATAACAGGAACTTCCACAATATTAAATTTATGAAGGTAAGCTTTAAATTTCATTTCAATTTGAAAAGCATAACCCACAAATTGTATGGTATCTAGATTAATTTTTTCTAATACTTTTCTCCGATAGCAAACAAACCCAGCAGTGGTATCCTGTATATTCATTCGGGTAATGAATTTTACGTATTCAGAAGCAAAATAGGACATTAATACTCTATTCATAGGCCAGTTTACTACGTTTACGCCACTTATATACCGAGAACCAATAGCTACATCTGCTTTTTGTTTTACACACGCATTGTATAACCTAATTAAATCGTTGGGATTATGAGAAAAATCTGCATCCATTTCAAAAATAAAATTGTATTCACGCTGTAGTGCCCATTTAAAGCCGTGGATATAAGCTGTTCCCAAACCCGATTTTTGCGTACGGATTTCTAAAAATAATTCCTCTTGAAATTCTGCTTGAAGTTCTTGTACTTTCTCTGCAGTCCCATCTGGAGAATTATCATCTACCACAAGAACGTGAAAACCCTTTCGTTGTGAAAAAATATTGCGTACTACACGTTCTATATTCTCTATCTCGTTATAGGTAGGTATAATCACTAAACGCGCAGACATACAATTTTTTTGACAAATGTAATTATTTTTAAGCTGTCTTATTTCAGAAATTGTGCCTATTTAGTCTTAAATTTGCAGTAAAAATTGAAGTTGGAAGTTTTCACCAGAAATTATATTTCTAATGACTGGATTACGATTGTTTTCGTAATTATCTTGTTATTGTTGGCATTCTCCAAAAAGTTTTTTCAGGAAGACTTTTTTGATTTTTCACGTATATTCAAATCCAACAAATATTTTACTTCTCATAAAAGAACCCTTTCTGTTTTTAATTTATTTTCCTTTTTGTTTTTTGTGGTCCAAGGACTCGTTATCTCTTTAGGAATTTATTTTCTTCTTAAAGCCTTGTCCTTATTATCACCCGACACATTAGACCACGTCATTTTTATACAGATTTATTTAGCTTTCAATATATTTATTGGGGTGAAATATTTAATTGAAAAAATTATAGGGGAAATTTTTAATATCAATAATCTACTGGACAATTACCTTTTTTATAAAATTACTTATAAAAATTTTTTGGCTATAGCAGTACTTCCTGTTTTATTAATTTTAGCATATTCACTCCCTTATATGAAGAACTTTTTAATTATAGCTATAGGGATTTGGGTAATAGCCAATATCTTTGTTTTAGCTAAATATTATTCTCAAAATCAAAAACTTATTTTAGGCAATTGGTTCTATTTTATTTTGTACCTTTGCACTCTCGAAATTGCACCGTATTTCATTTTGTATAAAGTGATTACAAAAGTGTAATAATATCGAGCCAAAAAAGTCGCAACAATGAAAGTGAAAACAATTTTAATTTCTCAACCCGAACCAAAGGTTGAAAATTCTCCTTATGCTGAATTAGAAGAAAAGCAAAAAGTGAAAATTGATTTTATTCCTTTTATTCACGTTGAAGGAGTAACCTCGAAAGAAGTACGTCAACAAAAAGTGGATCTTTCCCAATTTACCGCTATTATCTTAACAAGCAGAAACGCGGTCGATCACTTTTTTAGACTTGCTGAAGAAATGCGCTTTAAAGTGCCAGATTCTTTAAAATACTTTTGCCAAAGTGAAGCCGTTGCTTATTACCTACAGAAATATGTAGTGTACAGAAAACGAAAAATTTATGTAGGAAAAAGAACTTTTCCAGAATTAATCCCTACGATTAAAAAGTACAAAAACGAGAAATTCTTACTGCCTTGCTCAGACATGTTGAAACCGGCCATCCCGAAACAATTGGATAAAACCGGGGTAAACTGGAAGAAAGCTGTTTTCTACAAAACCGTAGTAAGCGATTTATCTCATTTAGAAAAAGTGTTTTATGATATCGTGGTTTTCTTTAGCCCTAGCGGAATTAAATCTTTATTTGAAAACTTCCCTGACTTTCAACAAAAAAATACTAGGATTGCAGTTTTTGGGAACAGTACGATAAAGGCCGCTAAAGAACACGGTTTAACCGTGAATATTAAAGCTCCAACTCCAGAAACGCCTTCTATGACGATGGCGTTAGAAAAGTACATTAAAGAACAAAATAAAAAATAAGAGTTAAGATAAATAACTATACTAAAAAAGGGCATTGAAATTCAATGCCCTTTCTCTTGGTTCAAACTTAAAAACCACTAAACAATAGGACCTCCTTTTAAGATCTCATCATTAGCGAAATCATCAAACTTTTTAAAATTATCTTTAAAATAAGAAGCCAGTAAACCAGCTTTCTTATCGTAAGCTTCTTTATCTTCCCAAGTATCTCTCGGGCACAATACTTCCGCAGGGACATTAGGGCATTCTTTAGGCATTTCTAACCCAAAAATAGTATGCTGTTCAAATTCAACATGATCTAACTTACCTTCTAATGCCGCCGAAATCATGGCTCGGGTATATTTCAATTTCATTCTAGAACCAGTTCCGTAGGGACCGCCCGTCCAACCTGTATTTATAAGCCAAACATTTACTCCGGAAGCTTTCATTTTCTCACTAAGCATTTCAGCATATCTGGTTGGATGCAAAGGCATAAATGGCGCTCCAAAACAAGCTGAAAAACTTGGGATAGGCTCGGTAACACCTTCCTCAGTTCCGGCAACTTTAGCGGTATAACCACTTATAAAATGATAAGCTGCTTGTCCCGGATTTAATTTGCTAATTGGAGGTAGAACTCCAAAAGCATCAGCTGTTAAAAAGAAAATATTTTTCGTATTTTCCCCTACCGAAGGTTGTTGTATATTATTAATATGGTAAATGGGATAACTTACCCTCGTATTTTGGGTAATGGAAGTATCCTCAAAATCTACTTCCCCCTCTTCATCCAAAATAACATTTTCTAAAATCGCTCCGGGTTTAATCGCATTGTAAATATCAGGTTCCCCTTCAGCAGAAAGATTAATCACTTTCGCATAACAACCTCCTTCAAAATTAAACACTTTATTATTAGGAGTCCATCCATGCTCATCGTCACCAATAAGTTTACGATCTGGATCTGCAGAAAGCGTTGTCTTACCAGTACCGGAAAGACCAAAGAAAATTGCGGTATCATTATCTTCACCTACATTGGCAGAGCAATGCATAGGCAATACATTATTATATATGGGTAAGATAAAATTCAGGGCAGAAAAAATACCTTTTTTAATTTCTCCGGTATATCCGGTTCCTCCTATAAGAGCAATCTTTTTACTAAAATTTAAGATAGCAAAATTGTGTTGTCGAGTTCCATCTATTTCAGGATCAGCTTTAAATCCAGGAGCATTTACAATTAACCAATCTTCTTGAAAGTTTTCAAGCTCTTCCTCCTCTGGGCGCAAGAACATATTGTAAGCAAACATATTACTCCAAGGATATTCATTAATCACCCGAATATTAAGCCTATTGTCTTGATCGGCACAAGCATACGCGTCCCTTACATATAATTCTTTATCTGAAAGATACTGAGTCACCCTCTTATAAAGGGCATCAAACTTATCTTTATCAAAAGGGATATTGATGTTTCCCCACCATACTTCATTTTCCGTAATTTCATCTTTTACAATAAAACGGTCTAAAGGCGAGCGACCGGTAAACTCTCCTGTATTCACAGCTAAAGCACCAGAATTAGCTTCTACTCCCATATCTTTATCGATGGTAATTTGATGAAGTTCCTCGGGAGATAATTGATAATGAAAATCTGCTTCTTTAATTCCGTAATCGGACAACGAAAACGTTTTCGTAGTTACATTGTTTGAAAGCATAAAATTTATTTGTTGTGTTTGTTTAGCAAAAATAGAAATAAAACTTATAAAGCCTAATAAGTTTTTACTTTTATTTCTTATTCATTTTCAACAAGTTAACCAACAATATCAGCCAAGATAGAATTAGAAAAACACCCCCTATTGGAGTTACAAATGCTATACTTTTAAAAGAGACCCCGGTTAAAGCAGAGGTAGCTAACAAATAAATAGACCCTGAAAACAAAACCACCCCCACTAAAAGCATATAAAATACAATATTCTTAGTTTTTGAAGTAAAAAATGAAGAATTCGCAATAATAAGCGCTAAAAACGCGTGATAGAACTGATATCGCACTCCGGTTTCATAGCTTGTTAAGCTCTCCTCAGTTAAAACTTCTTTTAAACCGTGAGCCCCAAAAGCCCCAAAAATAACAGCCAACATTCCTAAAATACAGCCAAGAATTAAAAGGTTTCTTTGCATGATTTATTTTTTTTAATAAGATATTATTAAGTAATTTGAAAGAACCACAAAATTAACCAAGTAATTTTAAACATGCGAAAAATATTATTGATTGGTGCAGGAAAATCTACTTCCTCACTCATTAAATACCTAAAAGAAAAATCTGAAAAAGAACAACTTCAAATAATTATTGGTGATTTATCATTGGAAAATGCAGAGAAATTTTCAGGAAATCATTCCAATACTAAAGCAATTCAGCTAGATATTTTTAAAGCTGAAGAAAGGCAAACTGCCATTAAAGAAGCAGATATTGTCATTTCTATGCTTCCGGCACGTTTTCATATTGAAGTAGCCAAAGACTGTGTAAATTTCAACAAAAATCTAGTGACGGCTTCATACGTGAGCAACGAGATGCAAGCTTTAGATGAAGAAGTAAAGCAAAAAGGACTTACCTTTATGAATGAAATTGGTGTAGACCCGGGAATCGACCACATGAGTGCTATGCAAGTAATTGATAAAATTCGAGATAAAGGCGGAAAAATGCTACTCTTCGAATCATTTACTGGCGGACTAGTAGCTCCAGAAAGTGACACCAACCTTTGGAATTACAAATTTACCTGGAACCCAAGAAATGTAGTTGTAGCAGGTCAAGGTGGAGCTGCTGTTTTTATGCAAGAAGGCAAGTACAAATACATTCCATATCATCGTTTATTTAGAAGAACTGAATTTTTAGAAGTCGAAAATCACGGAAGGTTTGAAGGTCTTGCCAATCGTGATTCCCTAAAATACAGAAGTGTTTACGGACTCGATAATATTAAAACACTTTACCGCGGAACTTTACGTCGCGTTGGTTTTAGTAAAGCCTGGAATATGTTCGTACAGTTAGGAATGACCGACGACACTTATACGCTGCAAGATTCAGAAAACATGAGTTATCGTGATTTTGTCAATTCTTTTCTTCCTTATTCACCAACCGATTCGGTAGAACTAAAAACACGTTACAATCTTAAAATAGATCAAGACGATGTGATGTGGGAAAAGTTGTTGGAGCTAGACATTTTTAATCGAAATAAAAAAATCGGAATAAAAAATGCGACGCCGGCGCAAGCACTCCAGAAAATCTTAGAAGAAAAATGGACACTCGCTCCTGACGATAAAGATATGATTGTGATGTATCACAAATTTGGTTATGAAATTAATGGCAAAACCAGTCAAATCGACTCAACGATGGTTCATATTGGCGAAGACCAAACCTATACGGCCATGGCAAAAACTGTTGGTTTACCAGTTGGAATCGCCACACTCAAGATTTTGAATAAAGAAATCACCACACCCGGAGTTTTACGACCAATCACGAAAGAGGTTTACGATCCTATCTTAAAAGAACTCGCTGAAAATGGAATCGTATTTAAAGAAAAAGAACGAGAGTATTTAGGTTATAACGAAGATAATGTAGTTGGATAAATATAACTATTTGTATCCTGCAAGGTTTTGAAAACCTTGTAGGTATTAATAGGAACCTCCATGCAAAATTAAAAACCAAAAAACCCTTCTACCAAAATGGCAGAAGGGTTTTTCTATATCCATATTTTCAAAAATTAATCTCTTCCTCCCAAAAATATTCCGATGAAGTAAAGCAGAGTCGCTAACGAACCTACTGCGGCAACCACATACGTTCTAGCGGCCCATTTCAAGGCATCCTTAGAATCTCCGTATTCTTGTGAAGTCACTACATTTTCTGCTTTTAACCAAGCCAACGCACGATTACTCGCATCGTATTCTACCGGTAAAGTGATAAAGCTAAATAAGGTTCCCATTCCAAAAAGAATGATTCCTGCCAACAAAACCATCTGTCCTAAATTAAAGGAAACTATCGCCATCAAAATAATACCACCCATAATCACAAATTGACTAAAACGCGAAGCCACACTAACCACCGGCACCAACGCACTACGCATTTTTAACCAACTGTAAGCTTTGGCGTGTTGCACCGCGTGACCGCATTCGTGTGCCGCAACGGCAGCTGCAGCCGCATTTCGCTGACTATAAACTGCCTCACTTAAATTCACGGTTTTCTTTTGCGGATTGTAATGATCGGTTAATTGTCCCGGGGTCGAAATAACTTTCACGTCGTAAATCCTGTTATCTTCCAACATTTTTCGAGCGATCTCGGCACCGCTCATCCCGTTTTGTAAATGCGTTTTCGAGTACTTTTTAAATTTAGATTTCAGCTTATGGCTCACATACCAACTTACCAGCATAATGAGTCCAATAAGCACATAATATCCTATCATAATTTTATCCTTTTCAGTTTTTAGTTATGCTGAAATCAAAAATCTAGCCAAGTTAAATATGTGACGTTTTGTCTAGTTGGGCATATCCCTTCGGGTCGGGCTGTCCGCTATATCTTTTCAAATTCCTGCGTAGGCAGGAATCTAAAAAGGATGCCGCTTCCATCCCTTATGCAAAATCTGAAGTTCACCTAAAGATATTAGAATATGTTTTGAAATTTTAAGTAAACCAAAATAAAAACCCTTCCGACTTATTTCGCTATCGCTACATAAGCCACCTTCCCTCTTTAAGTGAAGGAGCCTTTTTGATTTGAACTCTTAGCTTACCTAAATTGTCATACTGAGTTGAATTAAGTTGTTTTTCAAACTCTCATTATTATTTTAGCATGACTTCAAAGATGTAGCAAAAGTAATTTCCCAATATATCCTGCAAGGTTTCAAAAACCTTGCAGGTATTAATTCCTGAAAAAGAAAACTTACAAGGTCAAAAAAGACCTTGCAGGAATACTTAATTAAATTCTTGTTTAATGCATTAGAGTTCCCTTCCTTTAAAAGGAGGGATGCCCGATAGGGCGGGGTGGTTTTACGTTAGGGATAGTAATGAAAATCCCGCAGTCACGCCAGAGCGGGACGAGGAATTGTAATGAATAGCCCGACCCGCAGGGAACGCCCTAAGAATGTACTTCTTCCCAACCGAAAGCTTCAGCAATGGGCTGATAAACGACTTTCCCTTTAATAATATTGAGTCCTTTAAATAGTGTAGTGTCTTCTTTGCAGGCTTTTTCCCAACCTTTTTCTGCCAAGCTAATCACGTACGGCAAAGTCACGTTGGTCAAAGCGACGGTAGAAGTATGCGGAACGGCGCCCGGCATATTGGCCACACAATAATGTACCACTTCATCAATTATGTAAACTGGGTCTTCGTGAGTAGTAGCTTTGGTGGTTTCGATACAACCGCCTTGATCGACCGCCACATCAACGATTACCGTCCCGTGGTCCATTTCTTTTAACATATCACGGGTGATGAGTTTTGGGGCTTTTGCTCCCGGAATTAAAACTCCGCCAATAATTAAATCGTGGGTTTTTATGTGTTTTCGAATATTGTATTCATTGGAAAATTCGGTCACGACGTGGCTGGGCATAATATCGTTTACGTAACGCAAACGATCCATATTAATATCGAGAATGGTAACGTGCGCGCCCAAACCGGCCGCCATTTTTGCAGCTTGAATACCTACAACTCCGGCACCTAATACCAATACTTTACCCGGAGAAACTCCCGGAACTCCGCCTAGCAGCAAGCCTTTACCTTTTACGGGTTTTTCTAAATATTTTGCTCCTTGCTGAATCGACATTCTTCCGGCAACTTCAGACATTGGAGTTAATAAAGGTAATTTACCGTTGGCATCTTGTACGGTTTCGTAAGCAATGCAAATCGATTTGCTATCGATCATGGCTTCGGTGAGTTCTTGATCGGCGGCAAAATGAAAATAAGTAAAGACGACCTGATTTTCTTTAATTAATTTGTATTCTTCAGGAATGGGCTCTTTTACTTTTACAATCATATCGCTTTCGGCATAAACGGCATCGATAGAAGGTAAAATTTGTGCTCCTACTTCTTGGTAATCTTCATCTGAAAATCCGCTGGCAATTCCCGCGGTGGTTTGTACATAAACCGTGTGGTTTCGCTTGGTGAGTTCTAAAACTCCGGCAGGGGTCATCCCTACTCTACTCTCGTTGTTTTTAATTTCTTTAGGAACACCTACAATCATAACAGTAAATTTTGGTTTCCTAAAAATAATTAAAATAAAAAAACAAGGGTGTTAAACTTAAAAAAGTTTATAACACCCTTATTGACCCTCAAAGTTTAGGGGTTATTTTACAATATTTATAATTTTGCCCGGAACAATAATTACTTTTTTAGGGGTTGCTCCGTCTAATTGTTTTTTGGCACGCTCATCGTTCATCACGATTTCTTCTAATTCATCTTTAGACAAGTCTAGCGATAAATCCATGGTGAAACGCATTTTGCCGTTGAAGGAAACCGGATAAGTTTTAGAGCTTTCTTTTAAATGTTTTTCTTCAAATTTTGGGTAAGCGGCAAACGCAACGCTGCCTTCATTCCCTAATTTGCTCCATAATTCTTCAGCAATGTGCGGCGCGTAAGGCGAAATTAAAACGGCTAAAGGTTCTAGAATCGCTTTTGAAGTACATTTTTGCGAAGTCAACTCATTTACACAGATCATAAACGTAGAAACAGAAGTATTAAAGCTGAAGTTCTCAATATCTTCGGTTACTTTTTTGATGGTTTTATGCAATGTTTTTAAGGAGTCTTTGCTCGGCTCGGCATCAGTTACAAAGAACTGCTCTCCCCCTTTGGGGGAGTTGGAGGGGGAATGGTAAAGCTTCCATAGTTTTTTAAGGAAGTTATGTACTCCGGTGATTCCAGCGGTGTTCCAAGGTTTGGCTTGTTCTAGGGGACCTAAAAACATTTCGTACATACGCAAGGTATCGGCGCCATAGTCTTCACAAATATCATCGGGATTGACGACGTTGAATTTTGATTTGGACATTTTTTCTACTTCGCGACCTACAATATATTTTCCGTCTTCTTCCGTAATAAATTCAGCATCTTTAAATTCTGCTCGCCAGTTTTTAAATCCTTCAATATCTAATTCATTTGAAGTATTGACTAGAGAAACGTCAACATGAATAGCCGTACCCGAAATTATTAAATTTTTATCTTCAGGTAATTTTATATCAGTTTTATCTTCAATAAACTTCTTTGATTTTTGAAATGCTTCCTTAGACTTATCTGGAGCCGTATAAGTACTATTCCCTATAAATTCAGGTTCAGAAATTTCTCTGTAAACATCCTTACTAATAAAAATTGGCAATGATAATTTAATTTCTTCACCTTTATTACCCATATCAGCTAACCTAACTCTATAAACAAAAGCACTATCTCCCAAAATCATTCCTTGGTTGATGAGCTTTTTAAAAGGTTCTTCTACGGGAACAAGTCCACGGTCTTTTAGAAATTTGGTCCAGAAACGCGCGTACAGTAAATGCCCGGTGGCATGTTCGCTTCCGCCAATATATAAATCGACGTTCTGCCAATAGTTTAAAGCTTCCGGTGAAGCGAAAACCTCATCACGTTTTTCATCCCCGCCTGCCGGACGGGCAGGTTCCATATATCGGAAGAAATACCAAGAGCTTCCTGCCCAACCCGGCATTGTATTCAATTCTAAAGGGAAAACGGTTTTATCATCGATCAACTCATTGCTTACGACTTGGTTCTTTTCGGTATCCCAAGCCCAAACATCGGCACGACCTAATGGCGGCTCACCTTCTTCAGTAGGAAGATATTTTTCAACTTCCGGTAATTGAATTGGCAAATGAGCAGCGTCGATCATTTTCGGCATTCCATTAACGTAATACACCGGGAAAGGTTCTCCCCAATAACGTTGGCGACTAAATACCGCATCACGTAAACGATAATTGGTTTTCCCTTTACCTTGACCGATTTGTTCTAATTCAAAAATCGCTCGTTTTAAGGCTTTTTTATACGGAAGATCATTTAAGAAATCTGAATTCGCGATCACGGTTCCGTCTTTATCGGCGTGTGCCGCTTCAGAAATATCGACATCTTTAAAAATGTTTTTGATCGGAATATCGAAGTGTTTCGCAAAATCGAAATCACGCTGATCGCCGCAAGGCACGGCCATTACCGCTCCGGTTCCGTAGCTTGCCAACACATAATCACCAATCCAAATTGGCACCGGTTCTTTGGTGAACGGATGCTCCGCGTAAGCTCCGGTAAATACTCCGGAAATGGTTTTTACATCGGCCATTCGTTCACGCTCGCTACGTTTTGCTGTCGCTTCTACGTAAGCATCTACCGCTTCTTTTTGCTCAGGCGTGGTGATTTTTGAAACCAATTCGTGCTCTGGGGCCAACGTCATAAAAGTTACTCCGAAAATCGTATCGGGACGTGTGGTGAAGACGGAAATCCTCTCCCCCGACCCCTCTCCGAAGGAAAGGGGAGCCTGTTTCTCTATAGTTTCAAGAATTTCTTGTAAAACATTATCAAGGTCACCAATAATTTCTTCATTCTTAAAACGGATTACCTTAAAACCTTTTTCTTCTAGAATTTTAGTTCGCTCTCCATCATATTCCTTGGTGGTTTCATGTATTTTTCCATCTACTTCAACAACTAATTTTTTAGAGAGACACACAAAATCAACAATAAAGTCATCTATCAAATGTTGTTGTCTAAATTTGTAACCTTCTAACTTTTTACTTCTTAATTGTTCCCAAAGAATTTTTTCAGCTTCTGTTGGGTTTTCTCTGTTTTCTTGAGCTTTTTTTATTAAAAGATGTGAATTAGAATTATTTCCGCCTGTCATATAACCCGGCTCTGCTTTCGCTTCCCCTTTGGGGAAGGATAGGATGGGGAATTCAACTTCTGCCCCCACCGATTTTCCGATCCAGTTGCGCTGGCTTTCTTTTAAACTATCGGTCCAATCGATATCATTTAACCCTTGAAGTAAACGTTCTGCATAGGCAGAAATTCGCATACTCCATTGTTTCATTTTTTTACGAACTACGGGATAACCGCCACGTTCTGAAACGCCGTTGACGATTTCATCATTCGCTAAAACCGTACCTAGTTGCGGACACCAATTCACTTCTGTTTCCGCTAGGTAGGTTAATCTATATTTTAAAAGAATTTCTTCTTGTTCTTTTTCTGAAAGTGCTTTCCAGGCTTCCGCAGAAAATTCAGTTACATCCTCATCGCAAGCAGCATTAATGGTTATGTTTCCTTCCGCAGCAAAAACTTCTTTTAATTCAGCAATGGGTCGGGCTTGTTGTGAATCGTTGCAATAATAGGATTCAAAAAGCTGAATGAAGATCCACTGCGTCCATTGGTAATAATCAGGATTACTAGTTCTTACTTCTCTATTCCAATCGAATGAAAAACCTATTTTATCTAATTGCTCGCGGTAACGTGCAATATTAGTTTTGGTCGTAATCGCCGGATGTTGCCCGGTTTGTATCGCGTACTGTTCTGCCGGTAATCCAAATGAATCGTAACCTTGCGGATGCAAGACATTAAAACCTTGATGTCTTTTAAAACGAGCATAAATATCACTGGCAATATAGCCTAACGGGTGTCCCACGTGCAAACCTGCTCCTGATGGATAAGGAAACATATCGAGTACGTAAAATTTCTCTTTATCGCTTTGGTTAGTAGCTTTAAAAGTTTGATTAGAGGCCCAGTATTTTTGCCATTTATCTTCTATCTTGTTAAAGTTATAGCTCATTTTTATAGTTTATCCGTTTGATTAGCGCAAAACTGCTTCAAAATTATTGACTGCAAATTTACAATTTTAAACCACTTATGGGAACTTATGGAAAATGGATTAGCATAAAAATTAAGTCCTTAAATTTTTCAAAATAAACAGATAAAGCTCTACCTATTTCATTAAATTTATAAGTCATTTGAAAAAAACCCGCTCTAAAAATGTAAATCTTACAAACTTAAAGCTGCTTTTTTACGAATTAACCAAACAAAACTCTTTAGATTACTTTACTTCCATGATGAATGTAATACATATAAGTGCTGAATGTTACCCAATTGCCAAAGTGGGAGGCTTGGCAGATGTGGTTGGCGCCTTACCCAAATATCAGGAAAATTCCGGGGTAAAAGCGATGGTTGTGATGCCATTTTATGATAATGCTTTTACCAGAAAACATCAGTTTAAAAAAATTGCCGAGGCCGAAATTTCCTTAGGTGAAAAAACGTACGCTTACCAAATCTTACGGTTAAAGAAAAACACCTTATCAATAGAAGTAACTTTTATTAATGTCCCTGAACTTCTATTTAAAGATTATGTGTATTCGGATGATGATACGGAGCGTTTTATGGCATTTCAGATTGCTGCTTTAGATTGGATATTGAGTTTAAAGCAAAAACCTTCTATTATTCATTGTCACGACCATCATACGGGATTAATCCCTTTTATGCTGCAAGAATGTTATAGATATAAAGAACTCAATCAGATTCCCACTATATTGAGTATTCATAATGCGCAATACCAAGGTTGGTTTCCGCACGATTTAATGCATTACCTGCCTGCTTTTGACATTTCACACAATGGATTGTTGGATTGGGACGGCGTGATCAATCCGTTGGCCGCAGGAATTAAATGCGCTTGGCGAGTAACCACGGTTTCTGAAAGTTATATGGAAGAATTACAACAGGATGCCAATGGGCTGGAAAGTCTGTTAAGTCATGAAAGAGATAAATGTGTGGGTATTTTAAATGGCATAGATACTTCAGTTTGGAATCCTGAAACGGATGATATGCTTACTAAAAACTACTCAATCAATAACATTCAAACAGGAAAAACCGCTAATAAAAAATGGCTTTGCAAAGAGTTTGGTTTTTCCCTGTCTAAACCTTTGTTCGCCTTTATTGGGCGATTGGTGTATGAAAAAAGCGCCGACCTTTTACCAGAAGTAATTGACAAAGCTCTTTCTGAAAAAAATTGCAATATTTTAATTTTAGGTTCAGGAGATAAAGCGATAGAGCAACAGTTGGAAGAATTAAAATTGAAACATCCCACCAATTACAATAAATGCATCGGTTACGACGAACAGCTTTCCCATCGGATTTACGCGGGGTCAGATTTTTTATTGATGCCATCCCGGGTAGAGCCTTGTGGACTTAATCAATTGTATGCGATGCAATACGGAACCATCCCAATTGTGCACAGCACCGGAGGATTAAAAGATACGGTAACAGACGTAAAAGATGATGGTTTTGGTTTTCGTTTTGACCACGTGAGTGTTCAGGATTGTTTAGATACTATACAACGGGCGGTAACTTATTATGAAGAAACGCCCAACTTGAAAAATATTAGAAAAACAATGATGAAGGTAGATCATTCTTGGGACGCTTCTGCTAAAAAATACAACGACTTATATAAATCCATAAAAACCAGCTAACATGTTTAACGAAAGTGTATTATCCGTAATTCTGGGTGGTGGGCAAGGCACACGATTGCACCCGCTCACAGAAAGCAGGTCTAAACCTGCAGTTCCTATTGCAGGAAAGTATAGATTGGTAGATATTCCTATTTCCAACTGCCTTAATTCTGATTTAAAACGTATGTACGTGCTTACTCAGTTTAATTCAGCCTCTTTAAATAGGCACATCAAAAACACTTTCAATTTTAGCTTTTTTAGTTCAGCTTTTGTAGATGTATTGGCTGCGGAACAAACTCCTCATAACAAAACTTGGTATCAAGGAACGGCAGATGCAGTGAGACAGGGTATGCATCATTTTCTGAAAAATAAATTTGATTATTTTTTGATCTTATCGGGTGACCAATTATACCATATGGATTATAACAAAATGATCGAACAGCATATAGATACCGGTGCAGATATTACTATCGGAACCGTACCTGTAAATGCAAAAGAAGCTCCGAGTTTTGGAATTTTAAAAACAAATAAGGAAAATAGCATCACTTCATTTATAGAAAAACCTAGTTCAGATCTCTTACCCGAATGGGTATCTCCCACCGGTCCGGAAATGGAAGCGGAAGGTAGGTCATACTTAGGCTCGATGGGAATTTATATTTTTAATCGGGAGCTTTTGGTAGAGTTGATGAATGACGAAAGCACGGTAGATTTCGGAAAAGAAATCATTCCCCAGTCCATTGGAAAAAGAAAGGTATTTAGCTATCAATTTGAAGGCTATTGGACAGACATCGGAAATATCGATTCCTTTTTTGAAGCAAACATTGGCTTAACCGAACAGATTCCTAAATTCAATTTATATGATATTAAAAACAGGGTGTACACCCGTGCACGGATATTGCCAACTTCAAAAATCGTAAACACTCAACTAGAAAAAGCGGTTATTGCGGAAGGGTGTATTATTAGTGCCGAAAAAATAGAATCCTCGGTAATTGGGGTCAGGTCTAGAATAGGAAAAGGCTCTATTATTACCAATACTTATATGATGGGAAATGATGATTATGAATCTTTGGAAGAAATTGAAAAAGAAAAAATAGAGATCTTAGCCGGTGTTGGTGAAAATTGCAAGATAAATTATACCATTATTGACAAGAATTGCAGGATTGGCGATAACACGATTATTGAAGGCGGAAAGCATTTAGAAGATAAAGAAACTGATTCTTACGTCATCAAGGAAGGTATTGTGGTATTAAAAAAAGGAGCAGTTTTACCCGTGGGTACAATTATAAAATAATGGCTAAAGTTGATACGTACAGTCTTTTTTCCGATTTTGATATTAGCTTATTTAAAGGAGGAAAGCATTTTAAATTATATGAAAAATTCGGAGCGCATCCCATTACACTAAACGGAGTGGAAGGCACTTATTTTTCGGTATGGGCGCCCAGCGCAAAACAAGTTTCGGTTATTGGAGACTTTAATTATTGGCAAGACAATGAGCACAAACTCAATGTGCGTTGGGATGAAAGCGGCATTTGGGAAGGCTTTATTCCTGAGGTAAAAAAGGGAAATCTCTATAAATATAAAATCCATAGTCATCACCATAACATCATCACCGAAAAAGCAGATCCTTACGCCAGAAGGTGCGAGCATCCGCCCAACACTGCTTCTATAGTTTGGGACGATGATTATGCGTGGAAAGATAAAACTTGGCTTAAAAAACGAAATCAGAAGAATTCCTTAGAAGCTCCTTTTTCTGTTTATGAAGTTCACTTGTCTTCTTGGAAAAAGAAAATAGAAGAAAACAGGTCGCTTTCTTATTTTGAATTAGCAACCGAATTAGTGGATTATGTAAAAGAAATGGGCTTTACACATGTGGAGTTGATGCCCATTATGGAATATCCTTATGACCCAAGTTGGGGTTATCAAATTACCGGATATTTTGCACCGACTTCAAGGTTTGGTTACCCAGAAGAATTTAAATTTTTAATCGACCAACTTCATCAAAACAATATTGGGATTATCTTAGATTGGGTGCCATCTCACTTTCCAGAAGATAGTCACGGGCTTGGCTTTTTTGACGGAACTCATCTTTATGAACACCCCGACCCGAAAAAAGGTTATCATCCCGATTGGAAAAGTTTAATTTTTAATTACAGTCGTAACGAAGTCAGGTCTTTTTTAATTAGTAATGCCTTATTTTGGTTAGACCAATACCACATCGATGGTTTACGGGTAGATGCGGTCGCTTCTATTTTATATTTAGATTATTCGAGGGAAGAGGGCGAATGGGAACCTAATCAATTTGGTGGGAATCATCATTTAGAAGCTATTTCTTTTTTAGAAGAACTCAACAAAGAGGTTTACGCAAATTATCCAGATGTACAAACCATTGCTGAAGAATCTACTGCTTATAGCGGTGTTTCTAAACCCGTTCATCTTGGCGGACTTGGTTTTGGAATGAAATGGATGATGGGATGGATGCACGATACACTTCAGTATTTTTCCAAAGAACCTATTTATAGAAAATACCATCAAAACAATATTAGCTTTTCGTTGACCTATGCTTTCACGGAAAATTTCATGTTGCCGCTATCTCATGATGAAGTGGTTTATGGCAAGCGTTCCATATTAGGAAGAATGCCAGGAGATGAATGGCAACGTTTTGCGAATTTACGTTTACTCTATTCCTATATGTTTATGCATCCCGGCACTAATTTATTATTTCAAGGCTGTGAATTTGGGCAAAGTGAAGAATGGAATTTTAATGAAAGTTTAGACTGGCATTTACTTCAATATGCTCCGCATAAAGGTATTCAGGAAGCCATAAAGGCTTTAAACAAATTCTATAAAAATGAACCTGCGCTTTATGAAAAGCAATTTCTCCCGGAAGGTTTTGAATGGATTGATTATAATGATGCTGAAAATTCGATGTTATCGTTTATCAGAAAAGGGAAAGATTCAAAAGACAACCTCATCGTTGTTTGCAACTTTACTCCTACTCCTTTTGAAGAGTATAAAATAGGACTCCCACAGCTAGGAAAAATAAAAGAAGTTTTCAATAGTGACCATAAATCTTTTTACGGGACTGGTAATTATAAGAACAAAATTACTTCAGCAAATAAGTCCCCTTGGCAGTCTCAAAAATATTCAGCCACTATTAAAATTCCACCGTCATCCACCATTGTATTCAAATACACTTCCTCAAATAATGAATAAATTGAATTCATTCCATTTCAATTTAACTTTTATAAAAACTTTATAGCATTTAAAGAAATTCACTTCATACATTTAAATAATTATTTTATTAGCAGCTTATATATCATAACTATTCTGTTAATTTACTTTATTATAATCTTTCATTTATGATTACAAATACAGAATTAGAAAAAAAGGGAAATGTATTCCCTTCCAACATAGTATCCTTTTCAAAAGATGTAAATTCATTTCAGTTTACCACTAAAAATGGTGTCGCCCTTCAAATAACTATTCTTCGTGGAGAGTTATTTAGATTCAGGTATTCTACTACTGGTAGATTTGCTAATGACTTTTCGTACGCCATTAATAATCACTATCACACAAGTCATAATCAATTAGACATGGAAGATGATGATGAATATTACATCATTACTACTTCCAAACTTATTTGTAAGGTTGCTAAGAAAAACCTTAAAATTGAAATGTACGATAGCGTTGATGGTACGCTCGTAAACCAAGATGAACTCGGTTTTCATTGGGAAGAAAGCTATGAGCACGGAGGAGATATCGTTAAAATGAGCAAAGTTTCCCACGATGGAGAAAGCTATTTTGGTCTTGGTGACAAATCTAACAACTTAAACCTAAAAGGCAAGCGTTTTGAAAACTGGGTAACAGATTCTTACGCCTACGGAAAAGAAACAGACCCAATTTATAAAGCCATTCCGCTTTATACAGGACTGTACAACAAAAAAGCCTATGGGATTTTCTTTGACAATACTTTCAGAACTTTTTTTGATTTTGCGCAAGAACGAAGATACGTCACCAGCTTTTGGGCACAAGGCGGCGAGATGAATTACTATTTTATCTACGGCCCCAAAATGGTAGATGTAGTTAAAAATTACACAGAACTTACCGGCAAACCCAAATTACCACCATTATGGGCCTTGGGTTTTCATCAATGCAAATGGAGTTATTATCCCGAAAGTAAAGTAAAAGAAATCACCTCCACTTTCAGGAAACTGCAAATACCTTGTGATGCTATCTATCTTGATATCGATTACATGGATGGATTTAGATGTTTTACTTGGAACAAAGATTATTTCCCCGACCCAAAGCGCATGGTAAAAGAACTGGCAGATGAAGGTTTTAAAACCGTGGCCATTATAGACCCAGGCATCAAAATAGAACCTGATTATCAAATCTTTAAAGAAGGCTTGGCCAATGATTATTTTTGCAAAAGAGCAGACGGCCCTTACGCCAAAGGAAAAGTCTGGCCCGGCGAATGCTATTTCCCCGACTTCACTAAACCTGAAGTTCGCAAATGGTGGGCAGGGCTCTTCAAAGAACTCATAGGTGAAATTGGAGTAAGAGGAGTTTGGAATGATATGAATGAACCCGCCATCATGGAAGTTCCCAACAAAACATTTCCTCTCGATGTAAGACACGATTATGATGATAATCCTTGCAGCCATCGAAAAGCACATAATATTTATGGTATGCAAATGGCGCGAGCGACTTACCATGGCGTCAAAAAATTTGCTCATCCCAAACGGCCATTTGTCATTACCCGAGCCGCTTATTCCGGTACGCAACGCTATACTTCTACGTGGACAGGAGATAACATTGCCAACTGGGAACATTTATGGATAGCCAACGTACAAGTTCAACGCTTAGCAACTTCAGGTTTTTCATTTGTAGGAAGCGATATTGGCGGTTTTGCAGAGCAACCTCAAGGCGAACTTTTTACCCGTTGGATACAATTAGGAGCCTTCCATCCGTTTTTTAGAGTTCATTCATCTGGAGACCACGGAGAACAAGAACCTTGGACGTTTGGCGAAGACATCACCAATATCGTCAGAAAGTTTATCGAGTTACGCTACCAACTTCTTCCCTATCTATACACCGCCTTTTGGGAATATACAGAAAGAGGAATTCCGCTTATCAAATCATTAGTGATGTATGACCAAGAAGATGCCAACACCCACTATAGAATAGATGAATTTATCTTCGGAAACAGCATTTTGGTTTGTCCTGTTTTAGAACCTAATGCCAAAGGAAGACGCATGTTCATCCCTCGCGGAAATTGGTACAATTACTGGACCGATAAAATTGAAATAGGCGGAAAAGAAATTTGGGTAGAAGCCGATATAGATACGATGCCTATATTTATTAAAGAAGGCGCCATCATTCCCAAATATCCTGTTCAGCAATATGTAGGGGAGAAAAAGATTGAAGAAATTGTACTGGACGTTTATTACAAAGAAGGAGTAGAAGATTCTCAGTTTTTTGAAGATTTACAAGATGGTTACGATTACACTACCGGCAACTATTGCCTTCGTACATTTAAGCTCACCGGCAGAAAAAATCAATTAGTTATCCAACAACACATAGAAGGTTCATTTAAAAGTGATTCTAAAACATTCAAAATACAAATTCACGGGTTACCATTTAAAATTGAAACCATACAATTAGATAACAAGATTGAAGCCATCGAATCTATAGAGCAAAATGGACATTTAACCATTACAGTCAACGAAAACTTTACCGAATTAGATTTTAGCGCAGCAACCAACAAATCCTAATTCTAAGCGTAATGACCAATTTTTTAAAACTTTAAACGTTTTAAATATAGGAAATGACAAACTTTATTATTTTTACAAAAAACTTGTGCGGTATATATGAGTTCTTCTTTTGAAAGATATCAGAAAAGGCGATTGATCTCGTCTTACTTTTCAGTAGTAATTAGTATTTCTTTAGTCCTATTTTTGTTAGGGATTTTAGGAATTTTAGTATTGAACACCAAAAAAGTGGCCGACCATTTTAAAGAACAAATCGCACTTACTGTTTTCTTAAAAGATACTGCAAAAGAAGTAGAAATTGACCAGCTTGAAAAAAGCTTGGCTTTGGCAGACTACACCAAAAGCACACGATTTATTTCAAAAGAAGAAGCTGCCAAACAACATAGTGAAGAGATTGGCGAAAATTTTATGGATTTTCTAGGCTACAATCCGCTTCAAAATTCAATTGATGTTTTTTTTAATGCCGATTATGTTTCTGAAACACAGATTGCAGAAATTTCCCGAGACCTTTCAGAAAAAGACTTTGTAGATGATGTGGTTTACGACAAACCACTGATTGCCTTACTCAACGATAATGTAAAACGAATTAGTTTTTGGATTTTGGTGGTGAGTGGAATTTTCCTTTTTATCGCCGTGTTATTGATTAACAGTTCTATTCGGCTTTCGGTATACTCCAAACGTTTCACCATTAAAACAATGCAAATGGTAGGAGCCACCAAAGGCTTTATTCGCCGACCTTTTATTTGGAAAAGCGTTCGATTGGGAATTATTGGAGCTGTTTTAGCTTTAGGTGGAATGGCAGCCGTACTTTATTATATCAACCAAACTTTCCCAGAACTCAATTTATTAGCCGATAGAAACTTATTGATTGCTTTATTTGCAGCCGTTTTCTTGATAGGAATTATCATTAGTTGGATAAGTACCTTCTTTGCTACCCAACGTTTCCTCAACCTGCAAACCGATGAGCTTTATTATTAAGAATTTTATACTGAATTATTTCAGTTTTAAATAAAAATACAAATGGGAGAACAAAAACGTAAACAAGAACAAAAGCCGGAACCTTACTTTATTTTCAAAAAGAAAAACTACCAAGTAATGTTAATTGGAATGGCCGTTATCGCACTGGGTTTTATTTTAATGGCCGGTGGTGGCAGTGATGACCCTGAAGTTTTTAATCCAGAAATTTATAGTTGGAGAAGAATTAGATTAGCGCCGATGCTAGTACTACTTGGTTTTGGGATAGAAGTTTACGCGATCCTACTTAATCCGAAGAAAAAATAATGGATGTTTTAGACGCTCTAATTCTTGGTATTATCCAAGGATTAACTGAATTTCTCCCCGTTTCTTCCAGCGGACATTTAGAATTGGGAAAGGCCATTCTTGGTGACAATAGCATTCCTGAAGAATCCTTACTTTTTACTGTGGTCATGCATTTCGCTACTGCTTTAAGTACTATCGTAATTTTCAGAAAAGACATTTGGAAAATTTTACGCGGTTTACTTCAGTTTAAATGGAATGAAGAAACCCAATTCTCTTTAAAAATCATCATCTCCATGATTCCCGCCGCCATTATAGGCGTTTTATTTGAAGAAGAACTCGAACAACTATTTGGCGGTAGCGTTTTACTCGTTGGCTTTATGCTGATCATCACCGCGCTTTTACTGTGGCTTGCCGATAAAGCTAAAAACACAGGAAAACCGGTTAGTTATTCCAATGCATTTGTGATCGGTGTGGCGCAAGCCATCGCTTTATTACCGGGTATTTCTAGAAGTGGCTCTACGATTTCTACTTCGGTTTTATTGGGGAATGACAAAACCAAAGCAGCGCGTTTTTCATTCTTAATGGTCGTCCCGTTAATTTTAGGAAAAATTGCCAAAGACCTTCTCGATGGTGAACTTACCCATACCGGCAATAGTACCGGTTTAATCGTTGGTTTTATCGCTGCATTTATCTCAGGACTTTTCGCGTGTACCTGGATGATTTCGTTGGTAAAAAAAAGCAAACTGAGTTATTTTGCAATCTATTGTTTGATCGTGGGCGTGATTGCGATCGTGGTGAGTTATTTCTAATTCCTGCGTAGGCAGGAATATTTTAAATTCTGACTAACACGTCTCGTCACACTGAACGGAGTCGAAATGTTGATTCAGGATCATACACCATAATTAACACTTTTCTATACCGTATGAGATTCCGGATCAAGTCCGGAATGACGATTAAAGAACATTGATGAGATGCTGAAATAAGTTTAGCATAACAGGAAGCATATTTTTCTTTTAAGAGTTTTTAAAATATAAATTTCAACCTATACATTTTACAAAACCCCAGCTTCTACTGCGGTCCAAATTAGAATTCCGAGAGCAATATCGACAAGAAAAATTCCCCACAACAATTTGTGTTTATTTTGAAATAACTTTTTCATCTGAACTATTTTGCGAATTACCTAAAGTTACAAAAATGAATTTGTTTTGTAAATAGCGTTGAAAAGTTCATCTTTGGGGCGAAAATGAAAATTTTATGAACTCGTTTACTGCTGAAGATTTTAAAAACGGACAAATTTTATTATTCGATAAACCCCTGGAATGGACTTCCTTTCAAGTGGTGAATAAAGTGCGTTGGCTGATAAGAAAAAACTGCGGGATCAAGAAAATAAAAGTAGGTCACGCCGGTACCTTAGATCCGTTAGCAACGGGATTATTGATTATTTGCACGGGAAAATTCACTAAGAAAATTCAGGAGTTACAGGGGCAAGAAAAAGAATATACAGGTACATTCACACTTGGTGCCACAACGCCTTCTTACGACTTAGAAACTGAAATTGATCAAACCTTCCCAACCGAGCATCTTTCTGCAGAAAAACTTCAGCAAGCTACAGAACAATTTAAAGGAGATATTGAACAATTTCCGCCGGTATTTTCAGCTTTAAAGAAAGACGGGAAACGCCTTTATGAATACGCTCGAAAAGGCGAAGAAGTAAAAATTAACTCAAGAACCGTCAATATTTCTTCTTTTGAATTGACCAATATCGATCTACCAAAAGTAGATTTTAAAGTCTCTTGTAGCAAAGGAACTTACATTAGAAGTTTAGCGCACGATTTTGGTAAAGCGGTAGAAAGCGGTGCACATTTATCGGCGTTACGTCGTACCAAAATTGGTGATTTTAACGCCGAAAATGCTTTTACGATCGATACGTTTATTGAAACTTTACCGGAACGTAAGCAAAAAGACTAAAATAGTTTCAGCAAATCGTCGATAATATTTTGACCTCGATCTTTGTTATACCAAAGTTGTAATTGCTCTCTAAATTCAATATCTACTTGGCCGTGTTTGGCTTTGTAATCTTCAACCATCTGTGTTGCCGTAGTTGGTCTTGGTCCCCAATCTGCAATCACTTCTTTTTGATCAACATCATACATGATTAACTTCGGGATCGACTTTCCACCATTGGTTAAAAAGTGATTCATAAATTCTTCGTGTTCATCCCGTAACACAATTTTTAGTTCAATATCCGGGTTTAATTTAGCCATTTTATTCATCACCGGTAAACTATGCGCGGCATCGCCACACCAACCTTCGGAAATTACTAACCAGATTAGCTTTTTATCATAAGCTTTTATCTGGGCTTCAGCCTCTTCAGCGATTTTTAAAGTTTTATCCCAGCGCTTCATACGGCGTTGGTTCATCTTCGAATATTCAGTAAGGCTTTCTTCTTGAACAGGCGCGGTAGATTTACCTTCTTTCAGTAAATCATCTATCAATTTTTTATAAGCGTCATAACTATAACTTTCGCTTAAACTTTCTTCTATAATCTGAGGTAAAGATGATGTTTTCATGGTTTTCTTTTAAAGCAAAGTTAATATAGGTAGATTAATTTTTAGGTTACTTTTGTTACTAAATCAAGAGAAATATGGAGAAAAAACGATGCGGTTGGTGTGAAGGCGATGCGCTTTACGAAGCTTATCATGATGAGGAATGGGGCGTTCCGGCTTATGACGATGATACCATTTTTGAGTTTTTGATTTTAGAAACTTTTCAAGCGGGGTTAAGTTGGATTACCATTCTGAGAAAACGCGAAAATTTTCGGGAAGCTTTTGACCATTTTGATTATAAAAAGATAGCTGATTATACAGAAGATAAAATCCAAGAATTGCTTCAAAACCCCGGAATAATCAGAAACAAACTAAAAGTTAGGGCTACCGTAACCAATGCCCAACTTTTTATGAAAGTACAGGAAGAGTTTGGAAGTTTCAGTAACTACATCTGGAGCTTTGTTGACGAAAAACCTATACAAAACGCTGTGAAAAATTACAAAGAAGCTCCTGCTACTACCGCAATTAGTGACCGCTTGAGTAAAGACTTAAAAAAACGCGGATTTAAGTTTGTAGGTTCTACCGTGGTTTATGCGCATATGCAAGCCACCGGAATGGTAAATGACCATGAAGTTTCTTGTTTCAGGTACGAAGAAGTAAAGCCAGATTAAATTATGGTTATGAAAAAGTTAACTTTTTTGCTGCTTATTTTGTTTAGTTTGAGTAGTATTGCACAATCAAAAAAGAAAGAAAAGGAAGCGCGTATTTCACAAAATGAAATGCCCCCAAAAGCCATTCAACTTTTAGATAAATTCAACGAAAAAGAATTTAAGGAAAAGACTTACTTTTTTGAAACCGATGGAAACAAAAAAAGTTACGAAGCTAAGTTCATTTACAAAAAACACGCGTACAGTGTAGAGTTTTCTGAAGACGGAAAACTTCAGGATGTAGAAAAAGTAATTCGGAAGAAAGAAATGCCTACCTCTACCCAAGAAGCGATTGAAGTTTATCTGGAAAAGAATTTTGATGCCTTTAAGCTTGAAAAGATTCAAGAACAGTTCAAGGATAAAGGGAAAACAGAAAAGACTTTTCAAGAATCGCTTCAGCAAAATGAAACTCCTGACAATTACGAAATCATTGTTCAGGTGAGAAAAAACCAGCAGTATTTTGTTTATGAATTTTTATTTGATGCTTTCGGAAATTTTAAAAAGAAACGAAAAGTAGATAAAAACAGTTATGACTACCTCATTTTTTAAAAATGCCCTGTTATGCTTATTTCTTCTCCTATTTTTCACTTCACACGCACAAAAAAATTTCACCGGACTTATTAACCCCATCGTTTCTGTTAACATTCAAAACGAAACGCCTTGGTCGTATAGTTTTGGAGTCTCCAATCGAGATATTGTTTACCATAACGAGAATTCTGATTTTGAACCCTTATTTTTAGAATTCAGTCATTACACCAGTCGGCAAATTGGTTTTAACAGTAAAGTGAGTGCCGGGGTTCGGTATCGAATTAATCGGCTTTTTGAAGATGAACAAAATGAAACCCGATTAGTTGAGCAATATGCCTATGCTAAAAAATACGAGCGCATTAAAATTGCCCATCGACTACGATTAGCTCAACGCTTAAGGGAAAAAACCACTTTCAGAACACGTTATCGATTTGCTTTTGAAATTCCTTTAAAAGGAAACAGAGTCGATGCAAAAGAACTGGGATTAGTAACTTCCTTGGAAGGTGTTTGGGAATTTGGGAAAGAGGAAATCCCCAATTTTGGAGTAAGGTACAGCAATTATTTAGGTTACCGGATTTTAGCAAATACCATTTTTAATTTTGGTTTCGAGTATCGCTATCGTAATTTCACACAAAACCCTTACACCCAACTATTTTTAGTGAGCGCTTTAAAAATCTCCCTTTAAATAATCTAGAAATACAGTTCGGTCTATTTCTTCTGCACCAAGACTCTCCAAGTGTGACGTGTATACTTGACAATCTATTAATTTCACCCCTTCATTTTTTAATTGCCGGACCAAAGAAATAAAACCATATTTGGAGGCATTGCTCACTTTAGTGAACATACTTTCTCCACAAAAAATTTTCTTTTCTTTTAAATAGATTCCGTATAATCCTCCCACTAAGTCATCATCTTCCCAAACCTCAACAGAAGTGGCAAAACCTTGCTGATGAAGCTGAATATAGGCTGAAATCATTTCATCGGTAATCCAAGTACCACGTTGACCTTCGCGTTTAATTTCTGCACAGTTTTGAATCACTTCTTCAAAATTCTGATTGTAAGTAACCTGAAAAGCTTTTTTATTGAATAATTGGCGCATACTTTTGGAAACTTTTAACCGCTGCGGAAATAAAACCATTCGTGGATCCGGGCTCCACCACAAAATAGGTTGGTCTTCTTCATACCAAGGAAAAATCCCTGAACGGTACGCCAAAAGCAAACGCTCTGAAGACAAATCGCCACCAATTGCTAATAGTCCTTCTATATCTGAATTCTCTACAGGAGGAAAAACATTTTCTGGTCCTAAAATATGCATCTATTTGACAAATAATGATTTGGTAACAATTAAAATATCAATTTGATTGTTTGTTATCAAAATTTTAACGATATTTGAAGCAACCTTTTGAGATAAATTTTGTTCATCATTGCTTTTTTTGAATTTGTTTTTAAAGGGTTAACTTAAACCACTATATGAAAATCCGACCAATTGGTCGGATTTTCGCTTTCTTACAATGATATTTTGCTTTCCTTTAAAAAGGTAAATCGTCGTGGTCTTCTTCGTTAAAATCTTGAGCAGGTTCAAACTGGTCTGCCGGCGGTACTGGAGCAGTATTTCCTTGAGGAGCACCAGCTTGTAAATTTTCAATTCTCCACCCTTGAATGGAGTTAAAATATTTGGTTTCCCCTTGTGGGCTCACCCATTCCCTTCCGCGTAGATTCACACCTACTTTTACTTGCTGTCCTACTTGGTAGTTGTTCAACAAATCACATTTATCCTGAACAAATTCAATTAATAAATGTTGCGGATATTGTTCTTCGGTAGTCACTACCATTTCACGTTTTCTAAAACCATTATTTCCGTAGGTTTTAGTCTCATCAATCTTTTTAATTCTTCCTTGTACTTCCATCTAATTCTTACTTTTTTGCCAATAAAATTTTCCAAGCGTTAAGCACTTCTTCCTTCTTTAAATATTCTTGCGCAATGGCGTGAATTTTTTCTGAAGAGCTCTCGCTTACATATTCTTTTAACTTATTTTCTTCTATAAATTCTTTCACTTCATTTTCTGAAGGAACATTTTCCAAAGTTGCTAATTTTCCTAAGTCATTTCCGGTTAAAATAGAACTTGTTTTAATATTTTCCGGTAATTGATCTACGCCCATTCCCATCGTTGAAATAGGCTTGGGAATTTCAAAAATCCCTTGGTTTGCTCTTGAATACAAACCGCCTCCCATTCTAGCGACCTGATCGAGTTTAAACTGATCTATTTTTTCATTTTCATCTAAAATATCTTCAGCAATATGCATTTTTACTACTTCGCAAACAACCATATTTCCTGCACCGCCTTCTTCTCCCAATTTCACGATTTGAGTGACTTTACATTCAAACTGAACAGGAGATTCTTTCACCCGAAAAGGTTTCACCAATTCAGACTCCTGCATCGTTAAACCGGCTTTTTCAAACTCATTAACGCCTTTGGCATAAGCTGTACTCGACAAAGACATTTGTTGTACGATATCGTAATTTACAATATTTATAACAACTTCCTTAGTCGCTTCAGCATTTTGTAAAGTGTGTTTGCTAGAGGTATCGCTAATTTTTAACAAAGGTGAAAACACCAAAATAGGCGGGTTGGCACTCATCATATTAAAAAAACTGAAAGGTGATAGGTTAGCCTCGCCATTTTCGTTAATTGTACTGGCAAACGCAATAGGCCGCGGCCCAACACTACTCACCATCAAACCGTATAATTTTTGGGTAGCGAGTTCTTTAGGATTTATGGATAGCATTTAGAAAATAATTTTCACAAAGATAACCATAAGAAAGAGGAATATAAAACTGAGAACTAACAATAATTGAGCAGAAAAACCTTTATATTTAAAACTTTCAAGATTTAGAACTGCATGATATTTAATGATGAAAACCGTTTTGTTCGTTGGTTTATTTTAGTTTCTTCCGTAGCTATTGTTGGGCTTTTTCTATGGAATGTTTCTATTTTTTTTAATAGGCTGAAAAAAGAGGAACGCGATAAAATGGAAATTTGGGTAAACGCATATGCCGAAATTTTAAATAGTGATTTAAATGAAGATATTCCGGTAGAACTCATGGTTCTTTCCAAGAATACTTCCACCCCGATGATTATCTACAACCAAAAAGATGATTTATACGACACCCGAAATATCCCAAGACAGAAAGCGGAAAACAATCGGCAAATTGAAGAATTAATTATTGAATTTTCTTCGGATTATCAACCGATTGAAATTGCCGTTAAAGGTGAAAAATTTGGCACTTTATATTATGGAAATTCCAGTTTATTGAACAAGTTAAAGTATTTTCCTATTGGTATAATAATGATTGTGATTCTTTACCTGGCGATGCTCTATTATTTTTATTCGACTTCCAAATCGCACGACCAGAGCAAACTTTGGGCAGGAATGGCAAAGGAAACCGCTCATCAAATAGGAACACCTTTATCTTCCTTGGTGGGATGGACAGAAATTTTGAAACAAGAAAATGTTGACCCTACCTATGTGGAAGAAATGGAGAAAGACATTTCCCGACTGCAAACCATTACCGATCGTTTTTCTAAAGTTGGTTCCTTACCTGTTTTAGCACCTACCGATATTGTAGAAGAAACGGTTTCCTCTTATGAATATTTAAAAGCCAGAAGTTCTAAATTGGTCAACTTTTCTTTAAAAGTTCCGAAGGAAAAAATACTGGTCAATTTGAATCCACAATTGTTCAGTTGGACGGTAGAAAACTTGGTTAAAAATGCGATTGACGCGTTAAAAGGAAAAGGAAATATTGATGTGGAAATTATCAATGAACCCAAGCGCGTAAAAATTTTAATTACCGATACCGGAAAAGGGATTTCTAAAACCAAATACAAAAAAATATTCAAACCCGGATTTACCACTAAAAAAAGAGGTTGGGGACTTGGACTTTCCTTAGCTAAACGAATCATAGAAGAATACCATAACGGGAAAATAAAAGTCCTGAAAAGCGAAGTGAATAAAGGAACTACTTTTGAAATTAAGCTGAAAAAAATAGATTAAAAGTTTGCTGCAATTTCTTTTGCCAGTTGTTCCATTTCGTCACCAGAGAGTTTTGTTTTTTGCTGAAAACGGGCATCTTCCATCGTATGCAGCGGAATTAAATGAACGTGTACGTGCGGCACTTCCAACCCGATGACTGACATCCCTACTCTTTTACAATCGACCGTTTTTCTAATAGCCAACGCTACTTTTCTGGAGAATTGCATTAAACCCATATAGGTTTCTTCCTCTAAATCAAAAATCTTATCAACTTCTTTTTTTGGAATACAAAGCGTATGCCCTTTTGAATTTGGATTAATATCTAAAAACGCGAAAAAATCGTCGGTTTCTGCAACTTTATAACTGGGGATTTCTCCGTTAATAATTTTAGTGAAGATAGATGCCATAGTTTCTTTTTTTAGTGAAGATAATTAAATATTGTGGTATATAAAAAATTATGCCTTCACATCGAGTGCGTCGCGGAGAGCATTTCCCATTAGCATAAACGCCATTACCAAACTCATAATCGCCAAGCCGGGAATAATGGCTAAATAAGGTTTTCCTAAAATAATATAACTGTAATGATCTTTAATCATTGCACCCCAGCTAGGCATGGGTGGTTGTGCTCCTATTCCCAAAAAACTCAATCCGCTTTCTATTAAAATGGCAGCGGCAAAATTAGCCGCAGAAATCACAATGATGGGCGCTAAAATATTTGGGATAATATGTTTGATAATGATTCTGGTATTTCCAAAACCCAAAGCTCTTGCAGCGGTTACGTACTGCATTTCTTTTACACTCATTACTTGTCCGCGGGTTACCCTAGCCACCTCTACCCACATCGTTAAGCCTACGGCAATAAAAACTTGCCAGAAGCCTTTCCCTAATGCCAACGTAATTGCAATTACCAAAAGTAATGTGGGAATGGACCATGTTACATTAATTAACCACATAATCGCAGCATCTATTTTTCCTCCAAAATAACCGGCAATAGCTCCTAAACTCATCCCAATGACCAAAGAAATGAAAACAGCTACAAAGCCAATGGATAAAGAGATTCTTATCCCGATAATCATTCGGCTTAACAAATCCCTTCCGTATTTATCGGTTCCTAAAAGAAATGTTTTTTGTTGAATATATTTTTCTTTGATTTCTTCGGCTGAAGTAGCTCCCGGAAAAGTTTCAGCTAAAGCATACGATTTCTCCAAACCTTCAATTTCACCTTCATTGTAGGTAATTATCTTTAATTCATCTTCACTAAATGAATACTTATTGATAGGAATTTCTGTTCCGGTAAATTGCTTCCCAAAAAACAATTGACTGAACCAAGATTTTTCTTCGGAATGATTTTGATTGGGGAGATGAAGCATTGTCACTTCAAAACCCGGAGCTTTGGAATGTATAGGCAAATGCATTTGATTGGCATTTTCTGAATCATCAGGTGCTAATGCATAGGCAAAAATTGCCATTAAAAAACACAACACGATGAACCAAAAACTTAAAACGCCCCAGAAGTTTTTTTTAAACCTCTGAAGCGCTAATTGACTTAATGAGTTGGAAGTTGTATTCAACCGCAACTTAGTTTTTAATATTTGCCCACTCAGATTTTTTCATGCTTGACTTTCTCAAGTCATCCAATACGTGAATTGCTTCTTCTACATACACATCTTTGCTTAAGCTTTCGTGCCAACGAACTCTTTTTTCTTGTAAAGTTGTATCTTGAGTAAACATCTTTTCTTCTTTTGGTAAAGATGAAAAACTTAAATCTGTTTTGTATTCAGTAATGGAATCGAACTTCTTAGCTTGCTCTTCATTTTCTGTAATTTCTTTCGAGTAAGCTTCATAATCTAGCGGATAAACATCCTTTTTACGTTGCTCACTAATCCATTTTGCACTTTCATCAATTAATTGAAGTTGCGTGCTTTCTGCCATTCGTTTTTTACTGTTTTCCAGAGCTTTGTCAAAATCTTTATAGCCGTCCCAAACTTCATAATCTGCAGGCTCAATTTTATCCCAAGGAAGTGGGTTTTCCATATCCCTTTCTCCAATATCAATGTAACTGTAACGGTCTGGCACGACTACATCACTTTTTACACCTTCTAATTGCGTAGAACCTCCATTGATTCTATAAAACTTTTGGGTAGTTACTTTTAACGCTCCCATATCTCCTAAATCGCTGTTTCTCATCCAACGGTTAAGGTCCACTACATTTTGTACCGTTCCTTTTCCATAGGTCTGCTTACTTCCGATAATTACCGCTCTTTTATAGTCTTGCATCGCTGCCGCTAAAATTTCTGACGCCGATGCAGAAAGTTCGTTTACTAAAATTACTAACGGTCCGTCCCAAAGGATTTCATCGTCATCATCTGTTAGTATTTCACGCTCTCCATTTCCAGATTTTACCTGAACCACAGGCCCTTCTTCAATAAATAAACCTGCAATATCAATCACAGTAGCTAAAGAACCACCACCGTTATTTCTAAGGTCCAGTACTAAACCATCCATATTTTCTTTCTTCAAAGCAATGATTTCATCTTTAATATCACTGGCGGCTGTTCTTCTACTGGAATCTTCCATATCAAAATAAAAACGTGGTAAGTTAATTAACCCATAATTATGGTCATTTTGTTTTACCATCGTGCTTTTTGCATAGGTTTCTTCAATCTCTACCACATCTCTTACAATAGTAATGTCTTCTACAGTTCCGTCTACTTTTTTCACGGTAAGTGTCACTTTAGTCCCTTTTGGACCTTTTATTAAATCTACCGCATCATCTATAGGCATTCCTATGATACTTACCGGCTCTTTTTCATCTTCTTGTTTTACTTTTTGAATTAAATCCCCTACTTCTAATTCTTCACCTCTCCAAGCAGGACCACCGGAAATAATCTCTACTACTGAAATATTATCCATTTTCTTTTGAAGTCTAGCTCCAATACCTTCTAAACTTCCTGACATTTGAATATCAAAACGTTCTTTATCTCTTGGCGCGAAATAAAAAGTGTGTGGGTCAAACTCTTCAACAATGGCATTTAAATAGATAGAAAACCAATCTTTACGCTCTAAATCATCGTGAATATCAAAAGATTCATCTAAAGCAGTTTTTGTCATCTCGCGTGCTTCTTTCTCTAATTCTTCATCAGACTTTGGCTGAAAGTTTTCATCATCTTCAGCTTTTGCTTTTTGCTCTTGTTTTAAATCGTAAAAATTACTCAAGGTGGCAAATTTCAATTGCATTCTCCAACGCTCTTTTAATTCTTCTTTTGAAGACGCATAATCCAAATTATCGTAATCGGTATTGATTTCTTCTTTACTATTAAAGTTAAAAGGCTTCGCTAGAATTTCTGGATAGTAAGTTTCTGCTTCGTCAAGACGTTGCTGAAACTTATCATAGGTAACCGAGAAAAACTCAATTTTATGATCTTGAATCTGGTCGTCAATTTTGTCTTTATAAACACTAAAACTGTCGAGGTCTTCTTGTAAAAAATATCTTTTTCGAGGATCCAAATCACTCAAAAAATCGTCGTACACCTTTTCAGAAAAATCATCATTAATATCTTTCGGGTCGTAATGACCTCTGCTAAGTACAAATGAAATAAGCTCGACAAGAACTTCATCTTTATCTGAATCTGCATCAAATTCTTTCGTGGTAAAACTACAAGAGGCGACTGCCAGTAGTAATCCGAGTAAGAAAATTTTATAATTCCTTTTCATAAATCTATTTAAATTCATTAGCAATTTCTTCTGTCAACTATCCTAAAATTATGCCAGTTTAATTTTTTTTAGCAGATAATTTAAACTGAGCTTCGGCAAAAGTTTAAAAATAGTATTTTTTTTCAACTTAAAATCATAAAATAAAGATAATACGAAGCTATTGAATATCCTTAAAAATCTTATAGATTGTGTGATAAATGCTTATTTTAGCTCTATAAAAAATTCTTTATGAGCAAAGAGAAGCCCCTTATTTTAGTGACTAATGATGATGGGATTACCGCCCCCGGAATCAGGCATTTAATTAAACTAATGAAACAACTTGGTGATGTAGTGGTGGTAGCACCCGACAGCCCTCAAAGTGGAATGGGTCACGCCATCACCATCAACGACAATTTATATTGCGATCCCGTAAAATTGAAAGAAACGGAAAAACATCAGGAATTCAGTTGCTCGGGTACGCCGGCAGATTGTGTGAAAATTGCCACGCAAGAGATTCTACACCGAAAGCCTGATTTGTGTGTGAGCGGAATTAACCATGGATCCAATTCTTCCATCAATGTGATTTATTCCGGTACGATGAGTGCTGCGGTAGAAGCAGGAACGGAAGGGATTCCTGCCATTGGTTTTTCTTTATTGGATTATTCGCTAACCGCAGATTTTGAGCCGACCACCAAATTTGTAAAGGCCATTACTAAGCAAGTCCTTAAAAACGGATTGCCCGATGGAGTCGTATTAAATGTGAATTTACCTAAACTAGAGGAAAAAGAGATAAAAGGCATCAAGGTTTGCCGCCAAGCTAAAGCACATTGGGTAGAAGAGTTTGACAAACGTACCAATCCGCAAGGTCGTGATTATTATTGGTTAACCGGTGAATTTGTAAATGAAGACGGCGGTGAAGATACCGATGAATGGGCTTTGGAAAATGGCTATGTTTCAGTAGTTCCGGTACAATTTGATTTAACCGCCCATCATACGATTAAAGAATTAAATACTTGGAGTTTGAATGATTAAAAAAGAAATTTTCATAGGATTATTAGTAGGTCTATTCGCCAACCTGGCAGGCATTTATCTTTACATTATGGCATTTTCTCCAGATAGTTTAGAAGAAACTTTACAAAACGCGATGCGGGAAGATTTTATAGGAAGTTTAATTGCGTTGGGAGCCATTTTAAATTTTCTTCCGTTTTTTGTTTTTTTGAAGAAAAATCAGCCTTATCGTTCCCGTGGAGTGCTTATTGCTACTTTAATAGCAGCCATTGCCATTGTGATTTTCAAATTTACTTAAAATGAAATATTACCTCATAGCCGGCGAAGCTTCCGGAGATTTGCACGCTTCCAACTTAATGAAAGCCTTAAAACAACAAGACCCAAAAGCAGATTTTAGGTTTTGGGGAGGCGATTTAATGCAAAAAGAAGGTGGCGAACTGGTAAAGCATTACCGAGATTTAGCCTTTATGGGGTTTGTGGAAGTTCTTTTTAACTTAAGGACGATTTTCAAAAATATTAAGTTTTGTAAAAAGGATATTTCTGCTTATCAGCCCGATGTGATTATTTTTATTGATTACCCGGGTTTTAATTTCAGGATTGCAGAATGGGCACGAAAAGAGGGCTTTAAAACACATTACTACATTTCACCTCAAATTTGGGCTTGGAAAGAAAACCGTATTAAGGCTATTAAACGCGATGTAGATGAAATGTACGTCATTCTTCCTTTTGAAAAAGATTTTTACGAGAAAAAACACGAGTTTCCGGTACATTTTGTGGGACATCCGTTATTAGACGCTATTGAAAATAGAAAGGATATTTCTTTTGAAGAATTCACACAACAACATAATTTAACTCCCCAACCCATTATTGCTTTATTACCGGGCAGCCGAAAGCAGGAAATTACGAAAATGCTTTCGACCATGCTTCAGCTTACCAAAGATTTTAGTGATTATCAATTTGTCATTGCCGGCGCGCCAAGTCAGGACAAAGAGTTTTATGAACCCTTCTTAAAGAAAAGCAATGTTTCTTTACTTATGAATAAAACCTACGACTTGCTAAGTGTCTCCACCGCTGCGTTAGTGACCTCGGGAACGGCAACTTTAGAAACCGCTCTATTTAATGTCCCTGAAGTGGTTTGCTACAAAGGAAGTACGATTTCTTATGAAATTGCCAAGCGCGTCATAAATCTCGATTATATTTCTTTAGTGAATTTAATTATGGATAAAGAAGTGGTTAAGGAATTAATTCAGCATGACTTCAACGTGAAAAAACTCAAAGCTGAACTTTCTAAAATTTTAGATGAAAAACATCGCGAACAACTTTTTAAAGATTATCAACTACTTCGACAAAAATTAGGAGGAACGGGAGCCAGCCAAAACACCGCTCAACTTATTTACGAAAAAATTAAATCTGATGCATAAATATATTATTCTCTGTTTATTAACCATTAGTCTTGTTTCCTGTGGAAGTAAAAAAAGAATCGCCGGTAATTCTCCCGCCACCGGTCCGGTGAAAAAAAGTAGTTCGTACCGATACGACCCAATTCCTGTAGCTACCCGAATTGCCGATTATGCTTTAGGTTTTCAAGGAACCCGTTACAAATATGGCGGAACTACTAAACGCGGAATGGATTGCAGCGGACTCATTTACACTTCCTTTTTAAGTGAAAACATTCAGTTACCCAGAGTTTCGCGTGAAATGGCAAAAGAAGGCCGAATGCTTCACGTAAATGAAATAAATGTAGGTGATTTGGTGTTCTTTCAAACCAATAAAAATCGTGCAGTAATTAATCATGTTGGCTTGGTGGTTGAACTTGTTCCCGGCAGTGTCAATTTTATTCATTCAACCACTTCGCGAGGGGTCATTGTTTCTTCTTTAAATGAGCGCTATTGGAATAGTGCTTTTGTGATGGCGAAACGGGTGTTTTAGAATTCAATATTTTTCGTTAACTTTATCGTGTAATGAAGTTAATGAATCATCCCATTTTATTCATTACCCCACTTCTAATTCTTGGTATAATTTTAGGTTTTCAATTTTTGATGCCACTAAAATTGACCGCTATCTGCTTATGCTCAATTTTAGTGATTTTTTGCGCTAGCTATTTTTATAACAAATCGCATCTGTTTCCTACTCTTTTTCACACCATCATCACCGGACTTTCCTTTGTGAGCTTAGGTTTTGGGATTGTTCAATTTCAACGACTGGAACATCAACCTCAACATTATTTACATTTTAATTTGGCTGAAGAAGTTTTAGTGAAAGGAACTATTTCTGAAAAGCTTAAGCCGAATCGTTATTATGCCAATTACATCTTCAAAATTGAAAACTTAAAACAGCATAAAGCGGAAGGAAAAGTTTTATTTTCTATGGAAAAAGATTCTACTGAAGAAAATCTTGACATTGGAGACCAACTTATCTTTAAGGAAAAACTCAACGATGTTTATGCTCCTCTAAATCCTTATCAATTCAATTACCAAGAATACTTAAAGAAGAGAAGAGTATTTAAACAAATAAAAACTGAGTATACTTCTGTTGAAATAGTAGAAAATAATTCTTCTTCTTTGAAGAAAAAGGCTGCTGGTTTTCGGCAAAAAATCATTCAGAATTTAAATAAGTGCGGGTTATCACAAAATCAAGTAGCGTTGACTTCTGCTTTGTTACTGGGTCAAAAAAAGGAATTAGATGCTGAAATCTATAATGATTTCACTTCTGCCGGAGTGGTTCATATTTTAGCGGTCTCCGGTTTGCACGTGGGCATTATTTTAATGATTTTGAATTTTGTGCTGAATCCGCTAGAACAAGTAAAAGGTGGGAAATATTTTAAATATGTATTGAGTGTTTCCTGCATTTGGCTATTCGCTTTATTGGTTGGGTTTTCACCTTCCGTAATTAGGGCCGCAACCATGTTTACCTTTCTAAATGCCGGTTTGATATTTAAACGAAAAGCCTCCACCATCAATATGCTTTGTCTTTCGGCTTTAGTGATCTTGATGTATGATACTTACCTTATTTTTTCAGTAGGTTTTCAAATGAGTTATTTAGCCGTGTTGGGAATTATTAGCTTTCAACCTTTAGTGAAGCGGAAGTTTTATATTCAAAATTGGTTGGGTAGAAAATTGTTCGATGTACTTTTGGTAAGTTTTTGTGCGCAAGTGGGAGTTTTACCGCTGAGTATTTTCTATTTTCACCAGTTTCCGGGTTTATTCTTATTGGCGAATTTACTTATCATTCCTTGGCTTTTTATTCTGCTCGGTTTTGGAATTGTAATAATTATTGCTTCTTTTATTCAATTAGAAGTCCCGTTGCTTTATGAATTGTACGGAAGCACTTTAAATTTTTTACTCTTCATTATTCATCAAGTCGCTAGCTATGAAAATCTAATTTTCAGAAATATTTATTTCACGAAGGAAATGATGCTTTCTTTGTATGTAGCGATTCTTTTCATCTTCTTTTTTTTCAACTACAAAAAGAAACCATTGATGTTTGGGTTACTCATTTCGGTGTTGATTTTTCAAAGTATTTATATCTATGATTTCTATGAAATTCATCAACAGGAAAAGTTGTTTGTATTGCACAAAAGCCGAAAGTCAATCATTGTTGATAAAACAGGAAGGCAGTTAAAGGTTTTCACTAACCAAAATACTTCACTGAAAAAATCCCACCTCCTAGAAAATTTTAAAACTGAATTGGCCAGTGAATTGGATACTTTTCAGCTTAGAAACTTCCATAAAATTCCTAATCATAAAAATCTACTGGTTATTGATAGTTTAGGAATTTGGCAATTACCAAAAGGTATTCAGGCCGATTATGTTCTATTAAGTAATTCGCCTAAAATTAATTTAGAAAAAGTATTACAGGAAATAAAACCTCAACAGGTGATTGTAGATGGAAATAATTATTTTTCTTATGTGGAACGATGGAAAAATACGTGTAGAAAAAAGAAAGTCCCTTTTCACTACACGAGAGAAAAGGGAGCTTTCGTTATTGATTATTGAAACATCTTAGCACATTTTTCAACATCAACATTTAAAGTTTCATTAAAAAGTACCTTCAAAATTTTGCTTGTACTCATTCCAGGCTTCATTGGTAGTTAGCTCTTTGTAATCGTTATTGGCAATCATCTTCAAATAGATTTCTAAATCTTTTGGAGTATGATAACCGGTAATAGGAGCAATTACGTTCGACTCTTCATCAAAAAACACCATACTTGGGTATCCTGAGATTTTAAGAGCGTGTGCAAATAAATGCTGACTATTTCTTCCTTTTCGGTTAGGGTCGTGATTAGGGTTGGTGTATGTAAAATCTTGATATTCTACTTCTTCTGTTCCTTCAGCATTAAACTTTACGGCGTAGAAATTTTCATTTATAAAACTCACTACATCTTTATTCTGAAAGGTATTTTTATCTAACAACTTACATGGTCCGCACCAAGAAGTATAAACGTCCATGAAAATCTTTTTCGGATTTTCTTCTTGAGCTTCTAAGGCTTCATTCATCGTCATCCACTCAATTTCTTGAGCGTAATTGCTAAGGCCAACTCCTAGGAGAAGCACAAAAGTTAAAAATATCTTTTTCATAACTATATTAATTCAAAAACCATTCCAAGACAGTTAATTTATATAAATATCAACGTATCAGAAGGATATCTTATTTTACGCCGTGCATTAATTTTTTAAGTATAGGGTTGAGCACAGAAACTAAAATTCCTGCGACTACCGGAATAATAGTAAATATTAAGAAAAAAGTAGATAAATCATATTCTTCTTTGATGATATCTACCATACCCCCTAACGAACCTGCTAATTTGTTACCAATAGCGATGGCCAAATACCACATTCCAAACATCAGCGCAATCATCCTTGCAGGAACTAATTTACTTACATAAGAAAGTCCTACCGGAGATAAACAGAGTTCTCCTAAGGTATGGAACAAATAGGCTAAGATTAACCAAACCATACTTACTTTAATTCCCGGATTTACACCGTCTGAACCATAAGCCAAGAAGGCAAAACCAATACCTACCAACACTAAACCTATTCCGTATTTTAATGCCGCGGAAGGATTGTATTTACTCTCCCACCATTTAGAAAACATAGAAGCAAAAGTAATAATGAAGAAAGAGTTAAGAATACTAAACCACGAAACGGTTATTTCAATAGAATCTGAAGAAAACTCTCTCCCTAACATCCATAGTACCAAGCCCCAGACACCCAAGAAGCATACGATAAGTACAATATTAGAACCTAATACTCTCTTATGGGTTTGTTTCCATAATAAAACCAATACCCACGTAATAATCCCCAATGGAATAACGGTTAATAAACTATTAATGATATTATAGGTAAGTGCGGCACTTCCTTCCAAAGTTCTATCTACATAATCCCTAGCAAACAATACTAGTGATGAGGCTGCCTGTTCAAAACACAAAAAGAAAATCACGGTAAAGAAAGCAAATATTACTACCGCAATCATTCTATCGCGAACCACTTTGGTATAACGAGAGATTCTAGATACAATAAGTACAAGGAACAACACCAATCCGATTATTGCAAACCCGATAGGTCCCGTCATTGAATCCATCCCGATTTCAAAAGGCATTTTTTCAGGAAGTAAATTTACATCTCCAATTTTTGAAGTTGGGTCATTAATGAGATATAAAAATCCAATAGTTGCACTGACAATAATTAAAATTTTATCGAATAACGTAAACGGATTAGGTTTATAATCTTTTTTCTCTTCTTCTGAAATTTCAACTTCTTTACCTTTTTCAGGGACGCCCCCGATTTTTCCAAATAATGGTTTCGCCAACCAAAACTGAAGCGTTCCCAATAACATAAAGATTCCGGCAAGACCAAAGCCCCAGCTCCAGCCTAATTTTTCGGCTAAATAACCACAAAGCATCATTCCAAAAAAGGCTCCGGCATTTACTCCCATATAAAAAATGGTATAAGCTCCATCCTTTTTCTCAGGTAAAAACTTATACATTTCAGAAATAATAGAAGTGATATTGGGTTTAAAGAATCCTGTTCCTAAAATAAGAAAACCTAAACCTACATAAAGCATGATTTCGGTTTCTACTGCCATAGCTGCGTGCCCTAAGGTCATTAAAATTGCTCCAACAACTACTGCCCATCGATAACCGATGAGCCTATCGGCGATAATTCCCCCTAAAATAGGAGTTAAATATAAAAGTCCGGCATAAGTACCATATAAAGCTCCGGCATTTTCGGTAGACCATCCCCAACCCGGAAAATCTACACCTACCACTGCCATAGTGAGAAAATTTACTAATAACACACGCATTCCGTAAAAGGAAAAACGTTCCCACATTTCAGTAAAAAACAATACAAAAAGTCCGGCGGGGTGACCTAAAACTTTGCTTTTAAAAAATTCATCGTGTTCTGCTGATGCTACTGCTGCCATCTTTATTTTTATCTAATTCAATATTAATTCCCTTGTAAATTCTCTTCTATTTCGTAAGGCTCGTTGTCTTCCACATCGTCCAACTTACGCTCTTTATCTTCTGCTCCATGGGTTAGACGTTTAAGAGGTTTTAGTATAGCTATAACTAGTAAACCAAAAATTACGGTAAAAATGGTAATGCCTAAGAAAATAGTTTGCTCTCCGACTTCTTCTGATCCTTCTCCTAATAACCCAGCAACTTTATTTCCTAATCCAGTAGCAGCGAAATAAACCCCCATCATTAAGGAAGCATAGCGCAATGGAGCTAATTTAGTAATGAATGAAAGCGCTACAGGTGAAGCACATAATTCTCCTATTGTATGAAATAAATAAGCTAATACTAACCAGTACATAGCTGAACTTCCTGTGGCTTCAAATTGTTGAGATGCAAAAACCATAAATACAAATCCAAGCCCCATAATAATGACTCCAACAGCCATTTTAAATAAAGAAGAAGCTTCTTTTCCTTTCAATTTTCTTTTTGCCCAAAAGCCGGCAACTATTGTTGCGAAAATGATAATAAAAGCTGCATTTAATCCTTGAAACATTGCCGCAGGGATTTCATAACCAAATAAAACTCTATCTGTATTTTCTTCAGTATAAACGTTCATCAATCCACCTGCTTGCTCAAATGCCCCCCAAAATACAATTACAATTAAAAAGGAGAGCAACAATACTAAATATCTATCCTTATTAATTTTTAGCTCTAAGTCTTTATAGATCATCATCATTAATCCGATTATCGCGGATAGGAAAATAAACAGTAAACCATAAGCCCAACCTAAGCTGTACCAACCATATATCGAAGCAGCTAATAAAATTAATGTAACTATAAGTTGAATTGGAGAGTTGAAAAGGTCTTTATACAAATCTAAAATAGAAACTTCATTAGGATCTTTTTCCGTAGCTTGATTACCTACATGGGTTAAAAATTTTTGTCCCCAAACATATACCACAAGTCCAATAACCATGGCAACTCCAGCCAAACCAAATCCGTAATGCCATCCATATTCTTGCGCTACTAGAGCGACAGAAGTAGTTGCTAATAAAGAACCTAAATTAATTCCAATATAGAAAATACTAAAACCTTTATCTCTTCGTATATCTCCTTCTTTATACAAACCACCTACAAGTGTTGATACATTTGGCTTTAAAAAACCTACTCCCAAAATCACGAGTCCTAAACCGGTATAAAATGCCCAATCTTGTTCAATTGCCAGAACACCGTGGCCGAAACATAGAATAATCGCCCCGTATAATACTGACTTTTTTTGACCAATGAGTTTATCGGCAATCATTCCTCCAGGAATAGACATAACGTAAACCAACATAGTATACCAGCCGTAAAGGGCATAAGCTTCAGCTTTATCCCATCCCAAACCCGGATTATCTTTAGTAGTTTCAGCAACCATATAAAGTGTTAAAATTGCACGCATTCCATAATAACTAAAACGTTCCCACATTTCAGTTAAAAAAAGAATATATAATCCTACCGGATGCCCAAAAAGTTCTTTTTTATGAGCTGGAATAGTTTGTGAATTCATATATCAGAATTTTTTATAAATTTTCTTTAATGAAGTTGGTCATTTTTGTGTATAAATGGAGTCTTGTGTTTCCTCCATAAATACCATGGTTTTTATCAGGATAAATTGCCCAATCAAATTGTTTATTTGCTTGAACTAAAGCTTCTACCATTTGCATAGTATTTTGCACGTGTACGTTATCGTCCCCACTACCGTGAATTAATAAAAAATCACCTTTTAACCCTTCTACATGATTTATAGGTGAATTATTATCGTAACCGGAAGCATTTTCTTGCGGAGTCGTCATATAACGTTCCGTATAAATGGTGTCGTAAAATCTCCAACTGGTGACCGGTGCCACCGCAATGGCCATGGAGAAGGTATCATTTCCTTGAAAAATACAGTTAGACGACATAAAACCGCCGTAGCTCCATCCCCAAATTCCTATTCTTTCAGTATCAATATAAGCTCTCGCTCCTAATTTTTTAGCGGCATCAATTTGGTCTTCTACTTCGAATTTTCCTAATTCTTTCTGCGTAACCTTTTTGAAATCGGCTCCTTTAAAACCGGTTCCGCGACCATCTACACAGGCAATGATATAACCTTGCTGCGCTAATAATTGATACCAATAATCGTTAGCACCAAAAAAAGTATTGGAAACTTCTTGTGAGCCCGGTCCTGAATATTGATACATAAACAACGGATATTTCTTAGCAGGATCAAAATCTTTCGGCTTAATCATCCACATATTTAATTCATTTCCGTTCACTTCAATGGTAGAAAATTCTTTTTTAGAGAAATTGTAAGTTTTTAATTTTTCCAACAATTCCTTATTATCTTTTATATCCCTTACTTTTTTCCCGTTGCGGGCTTTATGAAGTGTAAATTCGTAAGGAGTCGTAGCGCTTGTATAAGAGTTAATAAAATAAGTGAAGTCCGCACTAAAATCGGCGTCGTTCGTACCGCGTTTTTGAGTAAGCTGAACTTTATTTTTTCCGTTGGCACGTACCGAAAACACATCACGGTTAATGCTTCCGTTTTCGGTGCTTTGGAAGTAAATTCTTCCGGTTTTAGCATCAAAACCATAATATTGCGTTACTTCCCAGTTTCCTTTGGTTACTTGGTCTAGCAGTTTTCCGTTTCTGTCGTAGTGATAAATATGATTCCACCCATCTTTTTCACTCGTCCAAATAAAGCTATTATCATTTAAAAAAGTAAGATTATCAGTAATATCAACGTAAGCTTCATCAGTTTCATTTAAAACTACTTTTGCTGTATTTTCTTCAGCATTTACAAAAATCAAATCCAAATTATTTTGGTGTCGGTTCATCGCTTGCACACTCAACATCTCAGAATTATTGGTCCATTTAATTCTTGGTATGTATTCGTAAGCTTTTGGTAAATTAACTGCGGAAGTATTTTCAGTTGTTAAATCGTATAAGTGAAGAGTAACCTCTGAGTTTTTCTCTCCGGCTTTGGGATATTTGAAAACGTATTGTGAAGGATACAATTGTTCTCCATACGTTCCGTACATATCCATGGAGAATTCTGGAACTTCGGTTTCATCAAAACGTAAAAAAGCGATTTTATCTCCGGTTTTGTTCCAATCAAATGCCCTTACAAAGGCAAATTCTTCTTCGTAAACCCAATCGGTTACGCCATTAATGATTTCATTTTGTTTTCCATCGGTAGTAACCTGAGTAGTTTCGCCAGAACTTAAATCCTTGATGTAGATATTATTTTCAAAAACATAAGCCACTTTACTCGCATCTGGAGAAAAAGTTGGTTCCTGAATTTTATCTTCGGAAATCTGTGTTAATTTTTCACTTTCAAAATCATACACGTAATAAACACCAGTGGTTGAACGCCTGTAAATGGATTGAACTTCGGTAGAAAGAATTACTTTATTTTCATTTTCGCTCAAGGTGTAATCTTGAAAAAAGTCCAAATCTTTAATATTGGCAGAGCTAATGAGCGTTCTGGTTTTTTCACCCGTTTCATAGCTATACACCTCTACATTCATCGTTTTGCTAGCACGGTCAAAGTTTCTCACCGCATATTCTTCGCCATTATTTAAAGAACGTAGGGATTGCATATATTCTTGCCTAAACGCACCACCCCAGATTTCTTCGAGTGTAACTTCTTTGTTTTGAGCATTTATAAGGCTTGTCACCACCAAAAAAGCAGCCACAAAAACATTCCGTAATTTCATATTTATTAGAAAATTCAAATTTTGAAGGTCAAGTTTACTAAAAAATCGCCAAAAAATAGGCAATATAGATGTTAAATACTAAGGTTTTGTTAAAGAAATGTAGTTGAAATGTTCCTCTGAAATTTGCTTTACCGCTCCAACTATTCAAAATTTATGAGGACGAATTGTATCTTTGCCCGTTCAACAGAATTACAATAAACTCATGAAGCAGGTAAAAGGCTTTTCGAAACTTAGCAAAGAAGAAAAAATAAATTGGCTGACGGAAAACTATTTCAGCAATTCACAAAAAACAAAAGAGACACTAAAACTCTATTGGAATAAAGATGAAAAGTTGCAAAAACTGCACGACGAGTTTACCGAAAATACACTTTCTAACTACTATTTGCCTTTTGGAATCGCTCCCAATTTTTTAATTAACGACCAGCTTTATACCATCCCGATGGCGATTGAAGAAAGCTCTGTCGTGGCTGCTGCCAGTAATGCCGCAAAATTTTGGTTAGACAAAGGCGGTTTTAAAGCCGAAGTTCTTTCAACACAAAAAGTAGGTCAGGTTCATTTTAATTCAACTGCCGATTTTCACAAATTGAATGAGTTTTTCCAACAAGTAAAACCGCAACTAATTGAAGAGGTGAAAGCCATAACCAAAAATATGGAAAAACGCGGTGGAGGAATTTCTTCCATCGAGCTTCGCGATAAAACCCAAGAACTAAAAAATTACTACCAACTACATTGCACTTTTGAAACGTTAGATGCGATGGGCGCTAATTTTATCAATTCGTGTTTAGAGCAGATTGCAGAAACTTTTACCCGTGAAGCTGAAAATTATTTTTCTGTGGAAGAACAGCCGGAAGTAATTATGAGTATTCTTTCCAATTACGTTCCAGAATGTTTGGTGAGAGCTGAAGTGAGTTGTCCTGTGGAAGATTTATTGCCAAATAAAGCTGATGCTGAAAAGTTTGCCTACAAATTTGTAGAAGCCGTTAAAATTGCCAAAATAGAACCTTATCGTGCCGTGACGCATAACAAAGGAATTATGAATGGCATCGATGCGGTGGTTTTAGCGACCGGAAATGATTTTCGGGCGATTGAAGCTTGTGTTCATGCCTACGCTGCCAAAGATGGAAGCTACAGCAGTTTAACCGATGCTTCGGTAGAAAACGGAATTTTTAAATTCTGGATGGAAGTCCCACTGGCCCTAGGAACGGTGGGCGGACTTACCAGTCTACATCCGTTAGTAAAATTGGCTTTGGAAATGCTACAAAAACCATCGGCCAAAGAATTGATGAAAATTGTTGCGGTGGCCGGATTAGCACAAAACTTCGCGGCCTTACGTTCGTTGACCACTACAGGAATTCAGCAAGGGCATATGAAAATGCACTTGATGAATATCCTCAACCAATTTGAAGCAAATGATAGCGAACGGCAACAGGTGATTGAACATTTTAAAAGCAATACGGTAAGCCACAGCGCGGTGGTTGAAATTATTCAAGGTTTACGTCATGGAAACTAAATTCTATAGTCACGGTAAACTTTTACTCACGGCAGAATATTTGGTATTGGATGGTGCGAAAGCATTGGCTGTTCCTACAAAAAAAGGTCAGTCTTTAAAAGTTGCTGAAGCAAAGAAAAATCAACTTTTATGGAAGAGTGTTGACAGCCACGGAAATACTTGGTTCGAGCAGGAATATGAAATTACTTCGCATCAATTTCTTCCGAAGAAATCTTTACCAACCCAAGAAGAAAATTTGGTGTGTAGGGCTTTGCAGAATATTCTTTCAAAACTAAGAGCGTTTCAACCGGAATTATTTCAACAGCAAGGATATTCCTTCACTACTGAATTGGAATTTCCCCGAGATTGGGGATTGGGTTCTTCTTCGACTTTAATCAATAATTTGGCGACTTGGGCGAATGTGAATCCGAATGAATTGTTAGCGAAAACTTTTGGCGGTAGCGGTTACGATTTGGCTTGCGCAAAGCATTCGTCTCCTATTCTTTTTCAACTTCAAAAAGAAATGAATCCATTAGTAGAAGAAGTTGAATTTTCACCCGATTTTCAAGAGGAACTGTTTTTTGTTCATCTCAATCAAAAACAAAATAGTCGGGAAGGGATTCAGCATTACCGTCAGCAAAATTTAGCAAAAAAGCAGGATTGGATTAAAGAAACAGATAAAATTACTTCTGAAATTTTGAAGGCTGAATCGATTTCAACTTTTGAAAATTTAATTGAACGCCACGAAACTTTACTTGCCGAAATTTTAGGAATGCAAACAGTTAAAGAACGTTTATTTCCTGATTATCCTCGAAATTTAAAAAGTTTAGGGGCTTGGGGCGGCGATTTTATCTTAGCAACAGGAAACGATGCTGAAAAAACCTACTTCACAGAAAAAGGCTATTCTACAATTCTTGATTTTTCTGAAATGGTTCTATAAAACAAAAAACCGCTCCTAAGGGAACGGTTTTTCAATTCTATACGATTTCTATTTTTAGTAGAACTCTGCTCTGTTATCTTCAATTTCTGCTGAACTTTCTAAAGCTTCATTTACGCGTTGCATTGCTGTCGCAGACCTAGAAGCTGACTCTCTCTTAGCCATCGTTCTGTAAGAATCTAACGGCGTAGCTTTGTTTTTCTTCACCAATTCTACTACATAAACTCCTTTTTCACCGGCAATTGGCTCAGTAGTTTCTCCTGCTTCTAAAGAAAATGCTGCTCCCACCACTTCCGGTTCTTTAGTGGCTCCCGGCAAGGTTGGGCTATTTAAATTCACAGCGTTGGCAGTTTGAATATTTTGGTTTTTACTATCGGCAATTTCTGAAATGCTTTTTCCGGCAATTTCCTTTTTAATCATTTCAGCTTGCTTTTGATTTCTCAAGATTGGAGTCACTTTAGGCGAAGCTTCTTCTACCGACTGTAATCCTTTTTTGTTTCTAGCAGTTAATTTAACTACAGCATAACCTCCATTGATATCAAAACGCTTCACGTCTCCAACTTTGGTTTCTTCATTGAAAGTCCACTGAACAATACCTCTTTGGTTTCCTAAGGTAGCGTTTAGTTTCTCTTGCATCGCTTTGATGTTGTTTACAGACTTCACCTCGTAAGATTCTTCTTTGGCAGCGGCGTCAAAATCTGCTTCTTTCGCTTCCATTTCAAACTTAGTCGTGGTGGTATAAAGATCACTAGAGGTTTTTTCTGAAGGTTCAATTTCCAAAGCAATTGTCGCTACTTGAACGGCTTTTTGCATATTGGTTGCTTCTTCTACCATTACAATGTGATAGCCCAATTGGTTTTCAATTACCTCAATGCTCCCTTCTGGATTATTGTACACAAAATCTTTTACTTCCGGCATTAAACGGGCGTTGGTGTAACGGTTCCATCCCATATCACCTCCTTTATCTTTGTAACGAGGATCATCGGTATATTCGTTAGCCAAATCTGCGAATTTACTAGCGTCATTTTCAACTACTCCAGCAAGACTATCGGCTAAAGCTTCTGCTTGTTCTTGGGTTCTTGTCATTTCTCCTTGATCTACCGGAGTACCTTGGTAAGAAACCAATATTTTTCTAACTTTTACTGAATCCGGGATTTGTTTCACTCCAGTAACCTTACTGTATTTCCAGAAGTCATTTTCTTTGTAAGGTCCGTAAGTTCCGCCTTCTTCTAAATTGAAAATCTGGTTAGCGTTTTCTGATGGTAAGGAAGATTTGAATACGAAATCTCCGTTATAAGGCATTTCTGAATTTTGATTCACAAAGGCTTCAGCATCTTCAGCTTTATTAAAGTCCTGAATTAAATCGTTTAGCTTTTCTTTAGTAGCATCATCATCTTCTGAAGAAGGTTTTTCTTCAAAATAAACATATTTAATGGCTGTATTTGCTTCTTTCTCGAAACGGGTTTTATGCTCGTTGATGTAGTTTTTAATTTCATCTTTAGAAACTTCTACTTGATCTACAGAAGTGTAAGGCACTAAAACGTATTTTAAATCTACGCTTTCGTTTTCCATTAAATAAGCTTGCTTGCCCTCTACTAAAGTTGCTCCAACACCGGCTCTAATCATATTATAATAGATTTGCCTTTTGGCTTGGTCTTCTATACGATCTTCCATCGCTTCCCATTGTTGAAAAGCTTGTGGTGAGGTGGCCTGTAAGTTGGCTACGTATTCTTTAAGAACGGCTTTATCAAACATTCCGGCTTCATTGCTAAAGTTTGGGTTTCCTGCATAAACTTCACGTAAAGCATTATCAAACTGTTGTTCTCCAACTCTGATTCCTGCTTTTTCTAATTGTTCTTCAATTAGTTTTTCTTGAAGGGTCATATCCCATACTTGGTTGGCCGCTTGGGTAGTGGTAACGTTTCTTCTATTTCTTTGAAGGTTTTCTACCTGTCTGGCGAAATCTTCACGGTCTATGTCTTCACCATTTACCGTAGCGATGGTGTTTTGCGTTTTTTGACCGGTAAAGCCTCCGCTTTTAAACAAATCTGCCAATACAAAGGAGAAAAGCGCAAGGGCGATAATAACAATTAAGAAAACAGAGCGCTGTCTGATTTTATTTAATACTGCCATTTTATATAATTTTTAACTAAATAGTGGGCGAAAATAAGATATTTCAGGTAATTATAAAATATATATGTCTTAAAAAGTAAACTATATTAGCCTGTTATAAATTTTAGGTTGTAAACTCGTTGTTTTTGAAATATAAAAAGAAGTTTAAAATTGATTCTCGATACAATTTCAGCCTCGCTAGCACGCTCAACTAAAATCACTCGAAGCGACTTTTAACAACTAATCTTCTTCTAAGACTTCGAGTTCCACTAAGTCTATCTTTGTGTTGGAAACCTCAAGTATGGTGACTTTGTACGGCTCAATATAAAGTGTGCCACCTTGTTCCGGGATTTCTTCAGTGTGGTTAACAATCCAACCACCAAGGGTTTCGTAATTTTCTTCTTCGGGTAAGTTAAGCTTGTAAGTTTCGTTGATGTAATCTACTTCCAGACGGGCAGAAAATTTGTATTTATTTTCAGCTATTTCTTCTTCTACCAAGACTACGGCATCGTGTTCATCTTCAATTTCACCGAAAAGTTCTTCTACAATATCTTCTACGGTCATCATTCCGCTGGTGCCTCCATATTCATCAATAACCACGGCTATACTTTTTCTTTTTTTGATAAGTATATTTAACACATCTTGTGCCAACATGGTTCCGGGAACGTATAAAACCGGCATGAGGATAGATTGTAGGTCTTTTGGTTTTTTAAATAATTCGAAACTATGGATGTAGCCAATAATATCGTCGTTGGTTTCTTTGTACACCAAGATTTTTGAAAGCCCAGTTTCGGTAAATATTTCGATTAATTTTTTTGGAGATTCATTAATATCTACGGAAATTATTTCATTCCGCGGAATCATTACTTCGCGTGATTTTACTTCTGAAAACTCCAAGGCATTTTTAAAAATCTGAATTTCAGAATCCAGTTCATCGTGTTCTTCAACGGTTTCCATTTGCTCTGAAATGTAATTCCCCAATTCTACTTTACTAAAGGCGAGTTGCACTTCGTCTCCTTCGGTTTTAAAGAAAAGCTTCAGCACCATATCTGATATCCAAATGATGAACGCTGAAATAAAGGTGAAAATAATATAGAAAAAATAGGCCGGCACAGCGAAAAACTTCAATAGTGAATTGGCATAAATCTGAAAGAACACTTTGGGAAGAAATTCTGCTGTAAAGAGAATTACTAAGGTTGAAATGAGAGTTTGGGTGAGAATGAGCCCATCGCTAATCCAATAATTGAAAAACGCATTGCTAAACGGCCCCATTTGCATAAGCCAGTTGACCAGCAAATCTCCCATATAAAAACCATAGACCACCAAGGCAATGTTATTGCCCACCAACATGGTCGCGATAAACTTGGAAGGTTTTTTGGTAAGTCGCTCTAAGATTTTACCCAAAAAATCCCCTTGCTTTTTTTCTATTTCTATATGAATTTTATTGGAGGAAACATAGGCTATTTCCATCCCTGAAAAGAAAGCGGAAAGGATTAAAGAAAGTACTATTATAATTATATCTACTTCCATTAAGGTTTATTACGTTCTTCTAACTTTTTCCTAAACCTTCGTTTAAAAAAGTACATGAAAACTGCCAATCCGCCCAAACCTAAAAACAGGTAGGTTCGGCTTCCTTCTTGTCCCCAGCTTCGGTAAGATTCTATAAAAAAAAGTACAGCGAATACGAGGTAAGCGTATTCAAAATATTTGTAATACTTCATTATTTTTTAGATTCATCAATAAATTGCACCCCAACATTGGAACGTGAAATGAATTTATCAAAATTTTCGTTAGCATCAAAACCTTCTCCATCGTTTACCGCTCCATTATTCATTTGGATGTCATATTCAACATCTGAAAAAACCCAACTCCGGTTTTGATCCCAGTACAATTGCTCGGCATTTAAGATGGTACTATCGCTAGTTACAATTTTTACGTGGCCTTGAAGGTCTATTAAATTGGTTTGGTTGTAAACGATCCCATAATCTGCTACGATGGTGGTTTTTTCTTTTTCTTCATTGAAAAAATCTACTTCCACTCCATCAGGAAATTCCCGATAAGGAAACTCTTGATTGGTAAAATCGAGCATTTTAGGGCTTCGCAGGTTGGCTCTTACGTTACCGCTATCGGTATAAAACAAATTAACACCTTCTCCCACTGTTAGTGGCGAGGCGTTGTCTGTTTCAAACTTTCGGGCTTCGTTTAAACCGTTTTGACATGAAAAAAGCATTGTCGCTAACACCATAACGACAATGCCTTTTAAAATATATTGATATGCTATTTGCATAAATTATTTACTATAGTGAAGGAACTTTCACGCTTCCCCCTATCCAACAGCCAAAGCTAATGGAGTCTCCAGTTTTATAATCTGAAGTAAAGATATCTGATTTTTGCGGCGCTCTACCTCTATAAGCTGCAGCGGTTTGCTCTGCATTGGATTTTAAAGAAGGATCTACTCTTCCTGCTCTATCTGCATAGTCTGCCGCCAACCAATATACGGCTCTTTTTTCAAAACTTGTAGTTCCGCAATTGTTGGCACTTTTCGCATACATATCTGCAATTCTTAAATAGGCCACTCCTAAAGAAGGTTGATTTTTTAAAGCCTTATTGTAGAATGATCTTGCTTGAGAATAACTTCCTTTGTTTTTATATTTATTACCAATTACATAATAGACTTTCGCTTTATCAATTGGATCCTCTTCTAACTCTGCAGATTGGTTATAATATTCTAATGCTTTTGCACTGTTACCATCTTTATCTGCTAACTGACCTAAATAGTAAGCCGATTTAGCTGATGGTTCTGCTTCGTGAAGTGCTTCTACTAACTTAAAGAATAATGGATCGTCACATTCTTTAGCCGAAAGTCTTTTTGCAGCTCTTTTTAACCAATCAACATCCTCTTTTTTATTCTCAAAATCTTTGGTATAAAGCGGGATTAAATTATCACAATCTGCTTTATCCCCAAGCACCTGATTAATAGATCCTTTGATTTTCATGAAGTTGGTAAGATAGATGTCTGTATTTCTTAATATTCTAGCTTCATCTTTATTTAGCTCCTCCCCTGCATCTTGTTTTTTCATCAAAGGTTCAGCTTGCTCAGCACGATAAAGTTCTTGTTTTTCTATTTTTTGCATTAATTCGTCATACTTCACAAATACATCCTGAAGGTCTTTCGCTCCGTCTTCTTGTAATTTAACGATTAGGTTAAAATAAGAATAAAGCGCTTTTGGACTGTTGAAAGATTCTTTATCTGCTTTCCAAGCATCATCAAAAGCTTCATATTGCTCTTCAACATCACCAATCTTATTATCGAATTTTACTTGGGCGATATCAGCTAAAACTTCTCCTTTTTTAGTTTCTTCAGGGAAATTTGCCAGCCTTAACTCATAATTTTCAATTAATTGTTGTGCCAATTCTTTTTGTTTGGCGGTATTACCGCTTTCTTCAGCTTGATCGATTAATGCTTTCAGCATACGTTCTCCATACTGGTAAGTAGCGATATGATAATCTTTACAACCTTCAATTAATTTATCGTAATGAGGTTTTGCCGATTTATAGTCTTTTATTTTAGCACTCTGAAAAAATAAGCTTCCTGTAGTATTACAGTCTATTTCTTGAGCGCTAGCCTGTGCGCTGGCCAGACCCGTCCCTAACAGGGCTAAGTTTATTAATGTTAACAATTTGGTTTTCATAGTTGATTATAATAAAATTAATTAAACTTTCTTTTTTGAAACCATCTATCGTTTAATGATAGACTTACGAAGAAACTCATAAAGTTTTCTTCTATTAATCCGGCATCTGTGGTACCACGTTTACCGAATTCTACACCAAGGTTTAAATTGGTGAGCAGTCTTCCTGCGGGTAAGCCAACTCCAAAAGATATGCCAAACTCATTTATATCTTCTCCATTTACATTTAAACCATTTTCCCCATATCGTACTCCAGCCCGATAAACTATTCTTTTAAAATAGCTGGTAATATCATTATAATCCGGAATAAAATATCCTCCTGCCCTAAAGGTAGAAGCATCGGTATATTGCACATTATTTAATTCAAACGAGCGGTTGGAATATTCACTTGAACTCAATCGTTGATACTCCACGCCGGCAAACCATTTTCTTTTTTGACCAATGCCCATTCCTAAACGCACTTCAGAAGGAAGTTGCATTTCATCGTCTGCTACTTCTATTTCCTCAGCATCCGAGATCACCTCATTATCATTAATAATGGTTAATGTGGCCAACTCCCTAAAATTATCTGAGCTTAAATTAGACGATGGCGTATAGCTGGCCGAACCTGTAATTTGCAGATTCTTTTTTATTTCTTTTTCAAACTGAACTCCAAATTTTACTTTAAAACCGCTAAAATCGGAACGGTTAATTTCACGCGTTCCAAATTGAATCCCTTCTTGAAAGCTTAGGTTTTTATTCTGGATATTCCCGAAGTTATAGCTTCCTTCTACCCCAACTCTCCAATTATTGTTTATTTTATAACCGGCTGCCAAAAAGAGCGTATTTAACCCTCCCCGGCCTGTGAATTCTGAAGTGGTTGCCCCTTCTTGATTTCGAAGCTCATACCCCACAGAGGTAAAAGGTTTAATTCCCAGTCCAAACCCTAATTTACCGGCCGGAATACCAATGGCCAAATAATCTATATTGGTGCTTGATAAATCATCTTCTGCAGTACTACTGCTAAGGGTATTTTCTGTATGCGACAAACCTACGGTATACGTGGTTAAGGCTAAAGCGCCATAACCTGCCGGATTTTGCAGGTTCATATGAATACTATCTGATGCTATGCTCAAACCTCCCATGCTCCTATTTTCTGCAGTTCCCTTAAATTTTTGAAGACCTACTCCAAAAAATGAATAAGGCGAAGAGGTAATTTCTTGAGCGCTTAGGCTTACTGCAAAAAACAAGATGGCTACTGTAACTAACTTTCTAATCATTAACTTTTATTAAATTCTAAAATATAATTCAATCCTTCTAGCAGGAAATTTGAGGGGGCAAATATGCTATTTTTTACGGTCTTAGACAAAATTTCACTATCTCCTCCGGTTAAAATAACTGTTAAATCTTCAAATTTATTTTTGTACTCCCCAATAAATCCATCAATTTCTAATGAAATTGCTTTTAAAACCCCCAATTGCAAAGAAGATTCCGTGCTATTCCCAATAAAAAAATCTAGAGGCTTATTAATTTCTACTAATGGCAATTTGGCAGTGAATTGATGCATGGCTTTATTTCGCATGTGCAACCCGGGTGAGATTACCCCCCCTAAGTATTCATTTTTCTCTGTAAGAATATCATAGGTAATGCAAGTACCGGCATCAATGACCAGTGTATTTTTATCAGGAAATTTTTTAGAAGCGGCGGCCACTAATGCTATCCGATCTACACCTAAGGTTTTTGGTGTTCTGTATTTATTGATAAAAGGAACTCTAGTTGCTCCTGATAGCAAGAAGAATTTTGTTTTTTGCTGAAGTGTTTCTTCCCAAATTTTCTTCACATTTTTCACACTGCTTACCATGGAAAATTGAATTGCCGGAAATTTTTGAAAAATTTCTTTTAGCTTTAAAAGAAGTTGGGAAGCTTCAAAACGATCTGTATAGAGTAATTCATCATCTTGAAAAACAGCTACTTTAATTTGGGTGTTGCCAATATCTACAATTAAATTCATCTGCAAAAATTATTTTGCAAAGCTACGAAAACAGATTTTTTTAAAATTTTGTTGTGCATTTCTAAAAATGAATATATATTTGCCACCGCTTAACGCACTGGTGCCTTAGCTCAGTTGGTAGAGCAAAGGACTGAAAATCCTTGTGTCCCTGGTTCGATTCCTGGAGGCACCACCGCAGAAACCTCGATCTTTGATCGGGGTTTTTTGTTTTAAGCCTTGTCATACTTGAAAGACGAGTGATTTTTACAAGTGTTGCAAAAAGTTTAAAAATTTTTTAGGTACAAATAAGGGTACAATTAAGCACAAAAAAACCGCCCCAATTTGAAGCGGTAATTTAGTACATATTTTAATTTCTAAGCAGCCGTACCAGATCCTAAATATATACTGTTAGATAATTCTGTTTCATCTTCTGAAATAAAAGCCATAAACAGCTCTAAATTATCTCCCGAATAAGAAGAAGGTATTGTAATTATTTCTGCACCTGTATCTCTCTGAGCACCATTTAAAAGTGAAATTGACTCTTTTTTCGATGGATTATATGCTAAAAGCATTGCCTTATCGGTTGCATTTGCATTACCTTCATCCGAATTATCATCCCAACTAAACTCTAATTGACCAGGAGTAGTTAAATCTGTACTTGCATTTAAAGGTTCTGATAGAGTTCCTCTACTAACACTCGCATTTTGATAGTCTACCACAAAGTTAGGTGCGATACCATCAATTGCATTATTCAAAATATAAGACATTGCAGCGTTAAATTCGGTTTTCTTGATAGCTAGCTTTTTATAGCCTACTTTAATAAACGGCTTCACAGCTTGCAAAAATTCCAAAGTGACCGTAAACTTGTTTCTTTGATTTACTTGCCCTGTAGTTCGTGGATTTGCTACACTGGAAGGTTTAATTCTCAAGTAATCGATACCTTTCCAACTGCCACCGATTACATTTCCTACTTTTCCAGACAAACCGCCTAAAATTCCTTGATTAATCTTTCCCATTTTATTTACATTTTTAAATTAATACGTGATTGATTTGGAATTGGTACGGAGATAAAACGGCTTAGAAGTTATTTAACTGCACAAATATCGCTATAAGAAGGCTTATTTCCCGTTTTTGGTCGCTCCCGACGGCGATTTACTATAAACGACTTTTGAACAACAGAAAAAAACTCCCTATTTTCTTCAATATTTTTTTTCAGCTAAAAAATATGCCCTTATTATTGGCAGCGTTGGATTGCTGTCAAGGTTTTTCTGAAAAAATAGCCCGTAGGATTTTTGGAAAAGCAATTGCCTTCAATTGCTATTTTTTCCGAAAACCCGTAGGGCTTGACCTTTATAGCAAATTGCGGTTGGCTTGAGGTAAGCTGCCTATATTTGTCATATTTTATAGCTTATTTCTTTCTAATACTTCATCGATTTCTTTTTGTTTATAATAAACCCTACTCCCCAACCCATAACTTTTTAATCTTCCCGACTTAGACCAATTCCATAATGTGGCTTGACTAATTTGTAGGTAATCGGCAACTTCTTTTCTACTTAATAGTTTGTTTTCTTCTTCTTTATTATTTTTCAAATCAGCTTTAATTTTTGAGAATAACTTATCAGCGATTTTTTCTGTAAGCTCATCTACTGTAATTTCATTGATAATGATTTTTCTTTCTTCCATTTTATTTAATTTTATTCGTTTAATCTAAGGTATTTCTTTCGGCAGGTAATCTAAAAGGCGCGAGCCGACTGCGAGTTGAACAACGGGTGTGCTGGCTTTTGGTATGGAATACCGCCAGCGCTATGTTTGTAACACGTGTTTGGCGCTGTAATTGGTTCGGTGGGAAAGGAAAGGGCTGTTTTTATTGCACTTATTTATTGATATTCAATTCTGCATCCTATTATTATTCGGATTTTTTTAGTACCTAATTTTAAAACAGCTCTTTTGCGCGGTTTGCAATAAGGCTTGTTTTTTTTATGACCATCGGAAATAAAACAAATAAGCTTTATGCAAATATGGGTGTTCCAATTACTGTGACAAACTATACCGCCCGTTGTGATCGCAGGCTCGCACATCAATAAGTAGCGGTTGCACCCAATATAATATACTTGCGTAGCAAAACTTTATGGGTTTGGGTGCAAGAGTAGCTACGGGTGCTGTAGGAAGGACGTGTGTGAAATACTACAAATGAATAGCTTTTGAAGCCTGAGGATGGAAGGCGTAAAAAGCGTATGAATGGTAGGTGCAAGAGATTTTAGGTGATAGGTTTTTAGCTTATTGGCTATTTCATAAATTATCTGAAATTATAATTTTTACTGTATGCTCTTGCGGCTATGTATTATGAAACAAAACAGAATGACGGAAGCTCTCCTTATTACCTGCCACGGATTTTGTTGTTTTGTAATACATATTATTTTGAAAACGAATTAAAAGCGCAAAGGCAAAATGTAAGGGCTGAAATACTGTAATTTATGGAAGTATTTTAGCTTTTACTGCGCGGAAAGCAAATGGGTATGGCTGGAATGCAATGGAAGGTATACTTATTTGCTTGGGGAAAATTAGTGTTAACTATCTTTTACTTTATCACCAATTTCTGTATTTGCCTTTTTCATTTCTTTATTAAAGTTTAACCAAAATTTTGAATATTGTTTTTGTATGGTATCGTCATTATTTATTGGACGCATAACCCTATTAGCTTTTTCTAAATAACTTATATAATTACCCCAATGTTGCTGTTTAGTTTTTGAATAACCCGTCTCTGATGTGGAGTCAGGTTTATATTTTAATCTTCTTTTTGCTCCCTTATAAGTAAATCTTTTATATAGTCTTTCCTCAAATAGATTATGATTTTTATTCTCGGGTTTAGAAGCAAAATGAACACCTCTTCTAAACGCTCTTTTCATACTTCGGTAAAATTTTGAAAAACCGACAGTTTTAACTCTTACTTTATTACCATCATATTCAAAGCCTAAATATTCAAGTTGTTTGTTTGGTACAATTTGACCATTTTCATTTAAAATACCACCATTAAAACAACCGTCTATTTCTTGATAACGATATATATTAGTTTTCTTTGGTTGAATTTCTAACTTTGCTAAATCTTCAATTGCATCACGAATTAAATTATTAAATAAATTTTCATCTTTTTGATCGCAAACAATAATTAAATCATCACTATATCTTTGATAATATGCGTCATTTTTTTTTGCCTTTTCAAAGATCAGTTTATCAAAATCAAGCATATAAATATTAGCTAACGTCGCGCTAATAGGAGTACCTTGAGGTATCCCTTTTAAGTTGCATTTACCCCTACACCTTTTATGTTGTAAACTACATTTTTTTTCTACTTTTATTAAATTTATTGCTTTTTTGAAAAAGTCTTCTTTAGTACAATAAGCAACAACTCTTTCTTTTTTTAAGTTCCAGATATGTTTTACACTTTTATATCTAAGTCTTGTTTTTTTATCATTGTTTGGAACACCTCGCTCAACTATAAGATTATTTTTAAATTTCAAAAATAAATCAAGTTCATCTACATATTTTTTTGAAATCAAGCTTTTATAAACATTATAATGATCCTCTGGCAAGCTTTCTAAATCTAGCACTTTTTTCCATTGTTTATGTAGAATTCTATGGTCTAAGTTGTCAAAAAAAGAAGTAACATCAGCAACTATAATCGATAGTTTTCGTTTTTTGTTTTCTTCAATGAATTGAAAAGTTTGAAAAGCAAATTCTATGTTACTTTTATTTCCTTTCTTGCCTGAAATTACGGGTATCTTTCTGTAAGCAACTGCACTAATTCCAAAATCTTTATTTTGTAAATAATTTTCATACGAATCAATCAATTTAGAACTATAATAACTATAAATAATTGAATCTAAATGAGAAGCATAAAATATTTCTCTTTTCTTCGGATCTTGTACTGAACGTTCCCTTTTCCCACTTATATTTTTTAATGCATCTTTATTAGGTCTATATTTTCTTTGATAAATAACTTTATGTAGAAGAGGTGTAAATTTATGCTTAGCTATTTTACTGGGAGAAGTAACATAGTCCATAACCCAACCCGCGTCTTTAATTTTACTTAAAGGTTTACCAATGTGAGGATATTTTTTAAATTTTAACCAGTCTGGAAACATATTTTAAAAATAAGGGCTGGTCGTGGCCTGCCTTACGATGATTACAATCCTTATGCTACTTTATAGTTTGAAAACGAGGTAGCGCCACTCATTGTTAGAATTAAATTCATATCTTTAATACTTATAACTATGTTACAGCAATATCAGAAAGAATTCAAGACATCCATACTCCTTATACAGGGAATAGCCAACCTTATTACAATAGATTGCTCCTATATTTGGATATTAGGAATTAGTCTTCACACGTCAGCCAAATTCTGCGTGTGATACACCGAAGTGTATTGATAATAAAACGTAATCATCGGCTGTGATCCCAGCCCATTAATTTCAAATATAATAATAGCTTTTAAAAAAAGTATAACCTTCATCTATATTTATATTAAATAATATAAATACTTATTTAAATAGATCACTTAAAAGCATAAAAAAACCCGGGAGCTTGTCCGGGTTCTATTTTCAATTTTTTAAAGTGCAGAACCAATGCGAAATGACTGGCTGGGCACTATATCTGTTGCAAATATACGTATATACTTAAATTCTCACAAGGTTATTAACATTTTTGTTAACCATAAATGGTCATTAAGAAGCTATAAATCGTAACCAATCTTACTGTTAATAATCTCTTTGATTGCTTTATTATCTGCAAAGTTATTAAATAATAAGTCGATGTTTTCGGTGATTTCCTTACATCGATTGACTGATATTTTTTCTAAGAAATAACATATAATTCTTATTGAAGAAGATAATGAGTGCCTTTTATTTCTCTCAATTTTAATTAAAGGAGTAGATTTTATACCCAAAGGTGTTTGAGAATCAAACAGCAAATCACTATGCGCACATATATTTCGTATAAATAAGATAGTAGTTAAGTAATTTTCAAAAACCCCTAAACTTCTAATCCCATAATGTTCTGCTATTTTTTTTTGTAAATCTTGGTTATGTAATGACAAATATAGTTTTATCACACTACCGAAAGTTAAGTACTCTAATGTTTTCCAAGCGGGAGCATAAATGTCATTTTTGTGCTTATTGTGATGACTTTTTATGGGCTTATTGTTTTGAATGAACTTTTCATTATAGATATAAGGGAAGCCTCTAACAAATTGAGACGATACTATTTTCTTATCTGCAAACCAAGTGGGATTTTTATCATAGTAATTAGAAACGTGATAAATTAATTGAGTTTTGAAATTGATTTCTATTCTGTTTAGTGCTTTGGATAGAATATGTTTTAAATCTGTATCTAAGTAATAAAGCTTTACTACATCTGAAAACTTAGTTCCTTCTTTTAAATTATGGTCTTTATCTATTTCAAAAGGATTCCAATAAAAGCCTAAACGGTAGTAACCAATATCAAGTAGGATTTCTTTGGCTTTATCTTCGCCTAAATCCATTACCATATTTCTGGCTTTCAACTTTTTTATTTGCTCTTGAACTGTAGTAGCTTTTTTACCCATACTATTGGTTTATAACTTCGTCTATAATTTGCTTTATCTTTTTGTTTCGGATTTGCTCCTTAAATTCTACTTTATAACCATCAAGGGTCAACTGATTGAAAAATTGTTTAGCACAGTTAATTTTAGCTTTTTCTATACCTCGTAAGGTTTCTTCTGTCTCTACGTCTTTAGTCTCAACAATTACATTCAAAACCTTTTCACCATTAGCTTTATTTACGATATACATAAAGTCAGGGCTATAAGACTGTCCTGTCGTTGTTGGAATAGACAAACTATTTCTAGGAATTTTGCCGTATACAATAATCTCTGAAATATCACTAGCTAGCATATTTTGCTTTTCTAATGGAGAATCGTAGGCATATGTATCGTATAAATATTTTGAAGTAGGCTCACCTTCTTGAAATTTCGTTCCTATTCGTCCTTGTGTTACTTCTTCTTTAGGGTTGCCTTGTGCGTCAGTCAAAGCTGTTGCCCCCAACTTAAGATTTGCTTTTTTGTAACTAAATCTTCCCTCTAAATTATTTACTTTCCAATCATTAAATTTTGAAACAAAATTAGCAGCACTAGATTCATTAATTTTAATTTCTATCTCTTTATTATTACTGGCAAATTGGATAAGTGCCTCATTAACAGATTTAATAGGTAAATTAGTAAGATTACTAATTCGTTTTAAAAATAAGCCGTAAGGCAATTCTTTATTAACTACGTATTGTACCCCACTACTTTCAAAAGCCCCGAAAGTATTTTCATCAGTAGTAGAAAAAACTTGTCGGTTGCTTGCCATAATGACGTCAGTAAAAACATTGTCTTTAAATATTTCTATTATCTGATTTTTCAAATAATTATCATCTTCTAATTTGTCATAATAAATGATATACTTTTCATTTATGGCCTCCCACAACTCTTTCAATTCTTTATAGACAGCTGGGCGAATCTTTATCTTTCTACTAGGCTTAGTGTTTTTATCTTCAATTTTACCCTGCTCTAAACCAATACTAAAATCAGGATATTCTTCAAAAAACTGCCCTGTATTTTCTTGAATTATATTATGTTTTCTATCTATATATTTTTTGGTTAATAACTCGATAAATAAATCATCAGGTTCTACTTTTAATTTTTCTGAAACTTTATTGAGCTGCTCTTCAGTAATTTTAAATTCTTGTGGTAAATCGCTATTAATTTCATCAACTAACTTTTTGGCAAAATCAGCTTCTGTAAAATCAATAATATAATTTAGTTTAAATTCTTCATTAGAAATTCTATTACCATTTACATCTACAGGTAAACGTAACCCCCTACCTACTTCTTGAAGTTTTGAATTTTCACTACCACTTGACCGTAATTTTGTTATTGTAAAAATATTAGGATTATCCCAGCCCTCTTTTAATGTCCATTTTGAAAATAAGAATCTTCTTGTATTTATTTTTCCATTTTCATCTTTAATAGATAAAAGACTTTTTTTATCGTGTAAAATCTCATCAACCTCTTTTGCTATATCTTCATCTGAATCACTATTATCTTGAGAAAAATAACCCGCGTGGCAAGCAGCTATATCTTTTTTTGAGGCTTCTAAATATTCTATATATTCTTTATCATTTACTTTCGAAAGTGTAGGTAAAACCTTATCGATTTGTTCTAATAGTAAACATTCAAACATTTGCTGTAAATAAGGCTCTTTAGAAGAATCCTTTTCTTTTCTGTAGGAATAAATATCATCTATAAAAAAAAGCGCTAATGTTTTTATTTTAAATTTTCGATCAAAATTGATACGTTCAGCTTCAAAATGCCTTTCTATAGCTAGCTTCAGCATTTGCTCTTGGTAAGATGACGAATAAATATCTGTACTAAATTCTTCGCCTTGATATTTAGTTTGACCGTTTGATAATTCTAAAAAATTCTTACCTATTGCGTCTATCTTTATTCCTTCAAGCTGATCTGAAATAATTGAAAGTGAATCACCTTTTGTTAATTCAAAACCTTTAGTAGGTTCTCCTCTTTTTATATAATTTAATTTAACAGAAGTTTTACTTTTAAAAGACATCACTTTAACCTTGTCTTCTTTTTTTGAAACTGGCTCGAAGTGTTCTTTTGCTATCCCCTTAATTAGTCCTTGATTAAAAGAATCACAAGCATTCAAGTTATAGACTAGGTTTTGATAATCTTTTAATGTTTTTTTGTTTTTACCCTTACCTATTGTTTTTATGGGAAACGTTGCACCATAACGAATAATACATTGTGGTTGGATTTGTTCTGTGATGAATTTAAAGGCTTTTTGACCTTTAGAAAAGCGGTGAGGCTCATCTATCATTAAAAAAGGTAATGTAGCCTTTATCGCATCTATAGGTTTAAAAAAGTCTTCAACGCCAGAATCATAATCACTTCTTGTTAGCATTTTACTATTGGTAAGTAATGCCATATTAGTAAGTAATACTTGTATTTTCTTGGTGTTTTGAGTAGAACCAGAAACAAATTCTCTTACAGCACTCGGGAAATAATTTTTACCTTTTTTCCTTTTTACAGACTCTAATATTTGTAAATCTATTTCTGCATTATAACCACATACATCTTTAAAATGCTTTTTTACATATGGGTCAGTAAGAAATTGTGTTGCACCTGCTTTAATAGCTAAGCTAGGTACTACTACTATAAATTTATTGATATTGAATCTTTTATGAAGCTCAAAAATAGTGGAAGCATAGACATAGGTTTTCCCTGTACCTGTTTCCATTTTAACGTCTAAATTCAGGTAATTACCTATTGCATTTAGACCTGTATATTCTGGATGTATTTTAGTATGCTCTTGAACATTTTTAATGTTAGAAAGTAATACCTCCTTATCTAAGTTTAATACAGGATTGGTGTAAAAAAATTTATTCTCTGAAAAGTTAGATAAAGTAAGAGAATTAGCTACTGCCTGAATTCCTTTCTGTTGATGAGGCAAGCCTTGTTTTAGTTTTAACTCCATAAATAATTAATATCTTACTTTAATATTAACTTTTAAGTTTTTCTCGCTATCGTTAAGAATTCTAAGATTCTTTTCTAACATTTCTGTTACTGACCACTCATTAAAACTATACCCGAATAAAATTATATTTTCAGGATTAAAATCACCTTTGGTTTCATATTCTTTAAACAAAGCAATAGCACTTTCTTGTGCAAAGTCGGTATGAATTAAGTATAAATGCTTATCACAATAGTAGGCTTCATAACCTGCTAAGTCTAATTTAGATATATTAGGATTTAAACCATAACCGTCATAATTAAGCCAGGTAGTTAACACTGTAGGTACACCAAAATCATCTAAAATGGTGCTATCTGGTATTAAAGAAGCTTTATCGAAGCTCTCACATTTATCTAGTGTGTTTTGATTAGGTTCATTTAGAGTATAATGTTTAAACCCATAATCGATATCTGCATTAGTTTCTTCCTTAATTTTTTTTCCAGCTCTAATTATTCTTTCAAAACCAACATAATCTAATGTTGTAGGTCTATTTATTTTTTTAAGGAAATTGTACGCGTTTTTTTGATTGGCAATTTTGGGATTTAGCTTTTCTGGTAATTGTATAGATATAAACTTTCTATTACTATTAGTCAATTTTGAATTTAAACTTAAAACAGAATGAGCAGTTGAAGCTGATCCTGAGAAGAAATCTAAAATAATATCATCATCCGAAGCATTGGGTACTATTTGAATTAATCTTTCCAACATTTCTAATGGTTTAGGATAATCAAATACTTTTGCTCCGTCAAGTAATTTTCTTAAATCACGAGCTGCTTTTTTATTTCCTTCAATATCGTCCCATAACGGACTAGGTCTTTTAGTTCTACCTTCCAAATAATATTTCACATATGGCCACCAAATTTCATCATCTCCTCTTTTAGACTTTTTCCAAAGTATATAATTTTCTTTTACTAATCTATCATATGTTTTCTTTTCAAATCTCCAACAACTTTCATAACCAGCAGGAGCAATCGGAAAGCAATCTTCACCATCTGGATTTTTTATAGAATAATATAATTTAGGTCTGTCCTCTCTTCTATCGTTACTACCTGTTTTCCTCATTTGATCATAGGCATAATTACCCCTTTCATCCTTATTTTGGAACCGTTTTAAATCATTCTCATTTAACGGTAGACCACTCAAAGAAAAATCCGAGGAGAGGTTGTATGTTAATATATAATCAAAAGAACTTCCTAAGCCACCACTATCTTGACCTGTTGTTTGACCTGTAGCTCTAACTATATTACCCTTAAAATTTTCTTCTCCGAAAATATCATCACATAGTATTTTTAGACCTGCTTGTTCATTATTATCAATAGAAATGAATATGACACCATCATCTTTAAGTAAATCCTTTGCTAATTGCAAACGAGGATACATAAATAATAGCCAAGCAGAATGTGAGGCTGCACCTTTATTGGTCAGTTCTAAAATTCGTTCTGCCTCTTCTTCATCTACACTTAACCTTCTTTGTAATTCTTTTGAGGTAAAGTTAAAAGTGTCGTTATACACAAAACCATCACTACCTGTATTATACGGTGGGTCTATATAGATACATTTTACACTTTTATCGTAAGATTTTACTAAATGCTTTAAGCCATCTAAATTATCACCACTTATATAAATATTCTCACTGTCTTTATTGAGTGGTAAGTTATTATGTTCTTCATTTGGAGTAATTACCGTTGTCGTATCTAAAGAAGCTAATAGTTTTGCGTAGCTCTTTCCTAAAAATTTAAGTTCATAACCCTCTTTAGTAATATCTACTTTTTGATTAATCTCTTCTTTAAATCTCTCTATATCAAAAGAGCCATCAGTTTTAAAACAAGCTGGAAAATGTTCTTTTAAAACGGCAATTTCTTTATCACAAACCGAAATATTATCGTTCTGGTTTTCTATATCTTTTATCATTCTAGGTAATTACAATTAAACTCTTGTGAAAAAACTCACATAGAAATACTAATTAACAAAGGGATAAATATAGGAAAAGTCTGAGGTTATACGATACTTTGCCATTGGATTTTGATTGAAATTTCACCCAAATACTTATAACAATGATTACCTAATAATGAATTGCAATCAATAGAAATTAATTTTTACTCCCAAACCTCAACTTTAAGGACAGGTATAAAATTTAGGAATTCTGAGAGGGTTTCTTTCATAAATAGATGTAGCTCATCGATATTATCTTCGGTGGTTATTAAACAGTCGTGAAGTGTAAATAATGGCTTCTTACCTTTAAATTTTTTATTGAATTGTCTTGCTACGATATTGAGCATAAAATAACTTTCTAGCTGTAAGGTTAAATAAGAGAAATATTTATGATTTGCTTTTTTAAAGGTTTTTACCCACTTTAGAATACTTGGGAAATGATTATAAAAAACTGCTTCTGCTTTTAAATGATATGAGGGTCTTGCATTAAACATCGCCAAAATTTGTTTTTTAACTACTTTCCTTAAATCTTGCCTATCCTCTTCAACTTCTATTTGAGAAACATCATCTATTTTTTCAAAATAATATTCACCTTTTTTTATAGTTACGTTGAAATGATTAAGTTTTTGCATATCTTCAATAAACAGCTCATAAAACTTACCCGATAACACTTTTTGTGCGAAAAGATTAACTTCACTATTTATAGGTGCTACCGCCCTTTTACAGAACATATAATGACGATAATAATACTTATTAGAATTAATTACATTATCTAGATGATTACTACCTATTACCATATTGGTTAACAAGTAACTTAATATCGTTGGTACTGAAGCTGACACATCACATTCTGCTAATTTTTTACCGTCGTATCTTAAGAACTTTCGGAATGGTTTTGAAAGTCTTGTTAATTGATGGTGTAACCTACCGTCTGTTTTGTGTGTATATTTTATTGAAAATTCTTTATTTGCGATATCGCAAATTTGTACGGCATTTAATGAATGCTTTCTGTAATCAAACTCCTTATTAAACAGGGCTTTATTTTTTTCGCTCGCTTCGGTAGTTTGAATAGTCAACTTTTCATTAAAATACTTGCCTAGAAAATTGTAGTTTTTCTTGAACGCGCTATTGCTTTCAAGATAATCACCGCGCCTTAAAAATTTAAGTATTTTTTTATCGGTAATTTTCTTAATTTCTATTTCTTCACCGAAAAAATATGGCGACAATCTATAGGAGTAACAACTACCTTTTGAGTATGCATTTCTAAAAAGCACATTACCAACACTAGGAAAGTTATAGCACAAATACCTTAAATGATCCCGATAATGACAAGGATGCTTTTTTGAAATCGTAGAACATAACGGCACCCATATTTCTTCTTCTTTACTTTCTAATTTATAGGCTGTCTTTCTTATGATTTCACTAATTAACCATAAAGCATAGTCTTTACAGAATGTAAATTTAGGAGGGAATTTTTCTAATCGTTGATCTAAGTTTAAACTACTGGGTTTTATAATATAATATTCTTTCATTTTTTTATTTAAGTTTAGACAATACGCAGCCTAGCGATGATTTTTAATCGCTTTACAGTATTGCTGTTTAATATTGGAATTAGCTTGCCTGGTTAGGCTAACTTGATTGTGTATATATCAGAAATTATTAGTCTGATATCTGCTTATGAACATTAGAATTTAGCTTTTCCTATCGTTTATAATTTGGTTCACTTTACTTCGTGGCTCTTCGTAATATTCTTGGTAAAGATTCATTACATCTTGCATTGTGTAGAAAATGTTACCACTAATTTTAGAATAACCGATAAGGTTAAGATCTCGCCATCGTTGTGCGGTTCTTGGACTTATCTTAAAGATTTTCATTAACTCTGCATTATCGATAATGATAAGCTTAGGGTCGTTTTGTATTGCATTTTTAAGTTCTTGCAATAGCTTTTCTAAATCGGCTTTAATTTGCTTCCATTCGTTGATGGAAAATTCTTCTAACTTTCCCATACTATTGTTCTTGATTGATTTGAATCAAAGCTTCTTCTAACTCACTTTTCTTATAACGAATTAAATTTCCTAAACGGTAAGGATTGAGGATTCGTTTTTTGTTCCAATCAGTAATTGTAACCAAGGAAATTTTAAGCATTTTAGCTGCTTCTTTCCTTGTCAAGAATTCCTCTTGAGGTTTGTTAAAAAGGTTGAGTTTTTCGACTAGGTTTACTAGTTCTTTTTTTACATCTGTTAGGATGCTTTCTTTTAATTCTTCGGGTGAGATCCCGTGAATTTCTGTCATAATTTTCTGCGACATACGATTATATTTTTGATTATAATACAAATCTCAGAATTAAGTAATACGGAAAAAACAAGGTTAAGCACTCTTTTTGCACGGCGTTTGCACGTAAGAAGAAAGAGAGAAATGCTAGCCTTATAAGCTGGTTAAATATTCATCAATGGCTTCACTAGCTTTATATGTTCTGGAAGTAGATGTTGAATCATAATTACCCTCGTAATATTCATTTAAAAAATCAGCATAATCTTTTTTAAGCATATAAGTTTTAAAGTATTCACGAGTACGCGGATTTTTCCACATTGCCCAAAATTTAACTTTGAACCCAGTTTTACCAGTATTTGAAAAATCTACACCTATACCCTCTAATACATTTAAATATTTTTGATAGCATTCGTAGGATTTAAAAATATCTGGAAAATCTTTATTTTTAATTTTCTGCTTTTCAGATTGAGGTTGAATGTTTATTGATTTTGAACTTGATAAGTTTTCTACTATAATTTTCTTCTCCTCAATAAACATTTTTAAATCTTGCCAGCACGTTTCATTAAAGTCTTTAAAACCTAGTAAATCTAAATTCTCTTGCACTAATTTTGGTTGATTTTTATAAGCTATCTTCAAATTTTGATTATCAATTTCAAAATTTGATAATTCTTTAAAGCATTCTTTCAATGTACCTATGTGTTCCTTTTTATTGTCTCGAAAGAAGGTTTCTATCGTTTTTTTTATCGAATTAAAACGCTTAGATACTTCTTTTTTGTAATGTCCATTATTGAGATAGTTTTCCTCTTCATTAGACAAAGAAAGTGTATTTTTTTCTTTCTCGAATTTTGCTTTTTGAGGAGAAAAAGGATTAAAGGAAGTAATACTTTTATCAGTAACAGAAATTTTTATTCTTTTTGAAGGGATATCTTTTAAAATTTCTTCTGCTTCATTTATTTTATCAGAGTAATCATTAGATGTAAAAATTTTACTACTAAACATATTCTGCTCTGAGTATACTAATAATTCATTATAAACATCCAGAACTTTATTAAAATACTGCTCCTTCCAGGGGAAAAAATTACTAACTATATACTCCTTTACAAATTGGTTATGAGGAACCAAACGGTTTAATTCTATTAGAATTTTATAATAGTCTTCGTATAGAGGGTTGCTCGGAGATAAAAAATTTTTCATCAAAATTAAATAAATTTATATATTGAAGAAACCGCTTTTTAGGATGTGGCTTGCTCTTTCTTCATCTTTGATTCTAATATACTTATAAAATTCTTTTTCCGTGGTATGACCTGTATAAAGCATTATATCATAAACCGGCATCCCTGCTTTATATTTATTAGTCGCAAAGCTTCGTCTAGCCGTGTGTGATTTAATTAAGTTGTATTTTTTAATGTAGTCGAGCTCTTGTTTTCCCGCTTTAGTGTATTCACATTTAATTTTCACTTCTAAAGAATCTAATTCTAGCATTTGCCCTATTTGTTTAATGTAGTCGTTTAAATCTTTATCGGGTATTCTTTTTGGTGGTTTACCGTTATGACGGCTATTCATTATGTTTTTAATCTCCTTAGTTATGGGACAGTAAACTTTACGCCCTCTCTTTTTATTTTTCTTTTGAACGATAACAAAATATTCTTGACCGTCAATAATTTGAATATCCTCTTCTTTGAAGCTGTTGTAATCACTTACCCGTTGACCTGTGTAGCAACCAATAAGAAAAATATCTCTAGCGTGTGAAAGTTTAGGATATTTTGAAAGGTCTTTATCGTAAAAGGCTTGAATTTCTTCTTCAGTTAAATAAACCTCGGTGGTAATTTCTTTAGTAACCTTAAAATCTGAAGATTTGAATTTTTGATTATTGGTGTAACCTTCACTTACTGCATAGTTCATAAAGGTCTTAATCGTTTTGAAATGTTTACCTATAGTGTTTTTACTAAACTGCTTTTCTTTTTGAAGGTATTCGGTAAACTTCTTATGAAATGAAGAGTCAATTTCATCGAGTTCTAATTTTCTACCTAATTGTTTTTCAAAGCTCAGAATATGAGACTTAGCCTGTTTGTAGGAGCGCAAAGTAACCTCCGCAATATTGCCATCTTTGTAATCAATAAATTTTTGAATTAATTCTGAAAAGGTTAGTTTTTCCTGACTTTTACCAGGAGCTTCTTCATCCCTTAATTTAAGTTCTAAGCGATTTTTAAGAAACTGCGGAGAAATACTATCACTTTCTTCTTGAAGCTCTTCATAAACTTCCGTAATAGCGTTTTCAAGCTTATTAAGTTTACTATTGTAATGATCTTTAAACTTAACTGTATTCTTATTTTTTACTCTTTGCTTATTGAAATCCCAATCATTAAATCCTACTTTAATTCCTGAAGAATATTTTAGTCGCTTATTACCATAAGTGAAAAACAAATAAATAGTAAAATTTTCCTTTTTGTTTTCTTCTGCTTTTCGCTTACTTTTGAATGCGAATCTAGCCGTACCCTTGGCTCTTTCTACTGCTAACATAATGATTACCTTTACTATAAAGATACAAAAAAGGGTACAATTTAGGGTACAAAAAACTATTTATTTATACATTATCTACTTAATTATTTCTAACTATTAGAAACATAAAAATCCTTATAGATAAAGGGTTAACGTAAGATATAAGTAAAATTAGGATGTTTTGATTAAGACTTAAACAGTACTGGAGGCACCACCGCAGAAACCTCGATCTTTGATCGGGGTTTTTTGTTTTAAGCCCACTCACTGGTAAAGACCGCGCATCGCATGGGATGTTGCAAGAAATATTGGTAAACTATTTTTTGATTACTTTTTAGTTAACCTAAGTTCGATATAAAAGTTGTTTACAAGCATAGATAGAGAGGATATAGATTGAATTTTCGCAGAATATATTTAAAATACTAACCCCGAAGCTTGACCACAAAATTCTTTTAAAAAATTCCTTTGCCCAGATAGGTTTTACCCCCCAATCTCAAAGTAAGCTCCAAAAACTAACCATTAAATGTCACCTATTTTTAATGTCTTCGGTTCAGCACAAGCTAGAGCAAAGAGTTATTTACATTAATTTTTCTTGACAAATAAAGAATGAGTCCAACCAAGGGTGAAAATTACAGGCTATAAAAAACTTATGGGGTGATTATTCGAAAGTGATAAGCCAAAAATAGGCCCTCTTTCCATAGATTTTTTCTCATTAATTCTTATTTTTAATGAACTAAACGGCATAGTGAACACCGAATTTACTCCTGCTTTTATCCTTACCAAACTCTAGGCAGTTCCAATTCAAGTCCAATTCACCTGCAACTCAGGTGCAATAATTTACGGGAAAATATTGGAGTTGAATTGTAGGTGATTTTTTATTATATCAAATTTATCAGTATTTAACCCCAAACTTAGTCCACCTTGCAGCTAACTTTAAATGCTCCTTTTATTCACGAGCGGGATAATGTACAGAAAAAAGGATTCCTTAATATGATAATCGACTAAAACCTTATTTAATGCGGTCTAACCAATTTTCTGAATGGTAAAGAACCTAGATTATATAGTTTTTCAAATAATGTAAAACCCTAATTACAAAAAACTTATATTATCATTTTTTAAAAAGCACCGGTTTACTACATTACCCTCCCGGGAGATGATCGGCAAGTACGAGCGCAACGAGAACCTGCCATCGGTTGAGATGGTGGCCAAGATGGCCAGGGTGTTTGATGTAACGGTGGATTTCTTGATAGGCGAAGGGGAGAACGCCAACTACGATAAAGAGACCGTGGAACGTATCAACAGCATCCAAAAAATGGACGAGGGCACCAAAAACATCTTATTTAACCTTATCGATACCTATATCCAGAACTTCAAGACCAAACAGGCGTTCGCTAAATAAAAATCCCCGCAATTTTAATCTTGCAGGGAATGTTGTTATCATTAAAAAGATCCTTGCTTATGAGAAACTATTTTACCATTCTCGTTAATTGTAAAAATATCATTACCATTATTGATAAGGTTTAAAAAAGTTAATGTTAGCATATGATTTTTTTTTCTCACTTTATATAGCAGAATACCTTCTTCTTTTCTTCTTTGGTTAATATCAAATTTAAAATCTATAGGCTTTATTTCAATTGTTTTACCACAGTTCAAATCAATCGAAAAAGTTTGATTTTCAAATTGTTTCAAGTCTTTCACATACATTATCGGGTAATCTTTCTTGCAAATTCCTAAGTTCTCTTGTATCAGTTGAATATTAAGAATATTTTCAAACGAAGAACTATTAATATATTCAAACTCTTGTGATACTTCCTGACCGCAACTTGATTGAAAAAATAATATAATATTTAATAACAATACGCTTAAGATAGTTTTCATTATTATTCTTCTTTTGGGACTGTCGGTATAACTCCTTGGTTTTTCTTTTCTTTAATTATTTCTTTTTGTGTTTGAGGATCAAACTTTGAGCCATCACCTTTTCTTATGTACCAGTTATCATTTTCATCTAACAACCAAATTTCATTTTCCAGTTGATTGCCCGGTTCTCCATTTTCCTGTCTAAGTCCATCCATATAGTCTCCGTGGTGTGCTGTTTCATGTAAAATTAACATAAAACCTCCTAGTAATGATTCTTCTTTATCAGAATTAGAAGACTTATCAGAATTTAGCATTTTTTCTATTTCATCAAGTCGTGAAGTGTTCAATTCTATAGATTTGCTTTGCATATCATAATATCCATTCGCACCCTCAACACCACCCGGGTCGGATTTGAATTTCAAAGTAGGACCCTTACCGTTTGTAAATACATCTTTTAATGCATTTAAATCTAGGTTGGGCGTTCCATCTTGAGAATCAGAAGAAGTTATTTTGGCAAAAGCCTCTACAATAGTTGGACTATTTACTACATCATTCTTCATATAATTCATAATGTAATTTGTCAATTTTGGATAGCGTTTTTTAAAAGCAGCAGGAATAATAAATCTGCCGTCTGGGTCGATCATATTGATTGGATTATTAGCCGTATAAGCATACGGCGACCACCCGGGGTATTCCTCCGCCATTGGGTCGACAGAAAGCCAAATGACCACTTGGGGTTATAATAACGTGCGCCGTAATAGTAATTGCCGGTCTCTTCATCTAGCTCATTTATATATAATACTACCTTTCTTAAGTTGTCCTTTTTTAATCAGGATTTTTCTCTTAATTATTGAATCATTATATTTAATATTTACAGAAAAATTACTAAGAAAATATAACTTGAACTGATCCGATTTTAGTTCTTTAAGAATAAATTCTCCTTGAAAATCAGAAATTTCAATTCTACCTATATGATCATCAAGAAAGCCAAGAACTTTTACTCGTTCATTAGGAATGATTAAAGTGTCTTTTTTTAATAAATCATTAGACTCTATTAAAATCTTTATCCAATATTCCTCGTCAATAACATTTTTATCGTCATAATAATACCTATATTCTAAAACTTTTGATTTTCCTCTTTTAACAGAAATATCAAATAGATTATCTCCCCTAACTTCTTTATCTTTATTATAGATATTCGAGTTTATATTCATATAGAACTCTTCCCTACTATTTTTACAGGATACCATAGAAATCAATAAGAATAAGATAAAGATTATATAATTAATTTTAATCATCTAAATCAACGTTTTTAATTACTTTATCAAATATTGGCGTTTCCCCCCCATCAGTACTACTATCTAATACATTACCTCCATAATTTCTATAGTCTAAATAACCCTCATATTGATCCATAGCTGCCCTAAAATTGCTTTCCATTTTTTCATTTATAAAATCCCCGTTCAATATAGCATCAAAATAATTAGTGATTTTTATGTTTATTTTATTACCAAATATTAGTAGACGGCGATCAATACTGGTGGCTCCACTTCCTTTTAAAGCTTGGGCGATAGCTTTTATATCACCTCGTTTTGAACGATCCATATTTTGATAAACCAAGAATGCACTGAAAAGTTTTGCTTCCGCTTCTTTTGCAAAGAAATTACTTTTACCTCCAAATTGATCTTGTGCTGCATGAAAAAACTCCTCGGCTATAGTCCAATTATTAAACCCTGAACCAACGTTATCATTTCTCAATCCTATTCTAGTAATATCAGAAGTGAAAAAAGTAGAAATTAATGGTGTTTTTGTAAAGGCTGCGGCACGTCCATAATTTTTTGTGTCTGATTTTGTGAATTCACTGATAACTATGTTGTCATAATCTCTATCTAAGGAATTATAAACATTCGAAAAATAGGTACTACGGCTAAGGTTACTAATTATGTTATCGTATAATCTCCTATTTTCTTTACTTTTGAATGCCGGTGTAACGATATTACCATCAGGATCAATAAAATTAATAGGATTCTGCAACGTGTAGTTGTACGGAGACCACCCTGGGAACTCCTCCGCCATTGGATCTACACTTAACCAAATACTCCATTTCGGGTTATAATAACGTGCGCCATAATAGTAATTTCCGGTCTCCTCGTCCAACTCTTTCGCGTTGAACTTATAAGGGCTGTTATAACTGTTGATATGCTCGTCTACCAACGTCTAACTCGATATTTTTTATTTTTAGGAAAAGGTCTCGTTGAATCTCGTACCTCGATTTCGCCAAAAGGTAAATATTCCATAAGCCCCCTCTAGCTCCCCCCAAGGGGGAGAACAAGGCTTTCAAAGAACTTCTTACTATAAAGATAGGATTTTCCGGTGACTTTCAAATCTTCCTTGCTTTTATTTAAAACACAGTACTTGCATTTCATAACTATAAAAAAATTAAGTACCGCTTTACTACACGTAGGAATACAAAAACCTTATTTAATGTGGTCTAGCCAATTTTTTGGATGGTAAAGAATCTAATCTATCGTAAAACACTAATTACAAACAAATTACATTAGCATTTTTTAAAAAGCACCAGTTTACTACGTTACCACATTATCGAAACCGGGATTGTTGATAACTTTCTGTGTTTTGGGGTTTTGCAGGTATAAAAAACCCTGCAATTTTTGGTTTGCAGGGCATAGATATAATTTCATTTTTTAGTTTTCACTTATTAAGCGGTCAGATTTTTCAAATGCATTAACAAGTTCTCCAATATGAGGCATATCTTTCTCAATCTTTTCTCTTTTCATTGCATTTATGCCATTTCCTTTATAAAAACTAAACTCATTTCTTTTTGAGATGTTTTGAGTACCATCATATTCAATACAATACCAAGTACTTCCATAAGAAGAGTTTTTACTCCAAAAATACCCAGTTAGTAAAATGTTACCATCTTTGAGTATAACAAACTGTTTTCCATATTTCATTGAAGATTGAATATTTACAATTTTTTTTGCAGCTGATTCTGTGAAAACAAATACACTTTTAGATAAATCTAATCCAATAATCTCTGTATTGCTAATAAATGGTTTTTCCTTGATTTTAGATTTTTCCGCATTAAATCTTCCTGCATATATAAATTCTTTACTTAGTGTATCATACCTTACCCTGAGAGTATCAATTTTATTATAATAACTACTATCTAAATCTTCTTTATTGGGCATATTAGAAATTGCAACCCCTTCATCGGTTAAAATAACGTCTTTTAAAAGGTAAATTTCGATTTTACTAGATTCGTTTCCTGTATCCCCACAAGAATATAAAATCACAGCAATAATTAAAAAACTTATAGCTCTAATCAACAGGTTCAGTTGGTTCATAGTTTAAAAGTCTTGGATTATCATTACTAGGGTAATCAGCTTTCAATTCATCTAATGTAAGTATGGTTGGCTTATGGTTTCCGTTTTTAGAATAGAAATATGGAGTACCTTCGTTATCACTGCCGTAATATACAGCCGAATGATCTCCAAAATCTATAACGGTTTTTCCAAACACAGCTTCATCAAAAGATTCTATTTTAGAGAAACTGTTTTCGTATTTATCATCTGATTTAAGAGGACTAAACAAACCTCCTTTATAACCTGCTGTCTCAGGTGTTACTTCTTTATTTTGGACTATAGCAGATGTAGAGCCATGACAATTATATCCTATACCAACTCCCTTTTTTATGGATCTAGTCATATTATTATCCACGATAACCTTGTCGCCCTCGCTAAATTCAAAATTAGTACCTATATTTTTACCATTATAGTTATAATTGCTTCCGACTTTTTCTGGAGTTTGATTCAGATATTTAGCTAAAGTTTCTACTGTATCACCTTTTTCAGCAATAAGGTTACCTTTACTGTCAGGTTTCCAAACACCATTCCCATCTGGATCAACAAATTTCACGGGATTCTGTAACGTATAGTTATAAGGCGACCATCCCGGGTAATCTTCAAGTTCGGCATCTACCGAGAGCCACACACTCCACTTAGGGTTATAATACCTCGCCCCATAATAATAGTTCCCGGTCTCCTCATCCAACTCTTTTGCGTTGAATTTGTAAGGGCTGTTATAACTGTTGATATGCTCGTCTACCAACGTCTCGCCAAAAGGTAAATATTCCATGTGCTGTGAAATTTCACACTTACTAATCTTATCTTTTAATAGAAACAGAGTTATTCCTTTGGCTTCACATAAATAGATTTATCAAAATATAATCTCCTTTCAATTCTAGTACTATCTTTTTTATAATAATACTCTACCAAAGCTCCCCTTATTTTTTTATTCCCTGGCGACTCATATATTAAGTTGAAATCTGCAATTCTATCTACAGGAACCTCTTTAGGTATTTCAGGATGGGGGATCCCGTCATTATCTAGGCTTGGAAAAGTATCTGTTTTTATCTTACTTATATTTGAAAAATCATTATTTAATTTATCGTCATCATAAGGAAGAATTACTGCAATATCTGAATTATAATAAAATTTTGAATTCAAATAAAACTGAAATCTCGCAGGTTTTCCTACGTCTACAGTATCCTTGAATTTATATTCAAAAAAATTACTTTTTTCAAAAAGGGTGTCTTTATTCTTGTTGATTATCCAAAATTGATTAACATATGACCTATTATCAATATTCATGTATTCTACTATACTATCATACTTTGACTCTATAAACCTCCACTTTTTTATTCTAAAATTTTGGTTATCCTTTTTAACTTGCCCCCTACTTATCAAGATTCCTTCTTTATTATAGTTTGAAACGACACAAGTATTTCTAGAACATTCTATTTTTTGTTTTTCTAATCCTATATCATCAGTTGATTTTTTATTTTTTTCACAACTAACCATTAGAATCATGCATATTGTTAATAGTCTAATGACCTTTACATCCATTTTTTATTTACGCTTTTTAGTTCTAATTTTTATTGAATCTACTTTGTAACTCATTTTAGGCTCTACTGCTCTGAAATCAAGATTTCGGACACTTTCATATTCATTCATTATTCGAGTTGAATCAGACTTTGCCGTGTTAGCATTTTCTGAGCCCAAAATTCGAACCACTCCGTTTCCTCCATTCTTATCACTTGCGTACTGTATAAGCTCAAATTGGTCTCCTTCTGCAACTTCTTTTCGAGTCACTTCCCTTCCGTCAATTTCTTCGTCGAGACCAAATATCATACGTAGTCCTTTTCCTCCATAAAAAGCCATTTTCATCCAAGATTTTTCACCATTGACTTCCATGCTATGGTTAGCTCCCTTTTCATCATTGACCCCTGAACCGGCAGCGCGATCTCCCGATTTTTTTACTCCATAAATTGTAAAGTCTGCTTCGGCTTCAGGAATATCTTCTCCATAATCGGAAAATACTTTGGCAAGAGCTGAATATATTTGGACTAAAGGATTTTGATCTAATTTAGACTTAGCCTGTTCTACATCTGGAGGAGTATCTTCTCCCTCTGGACAATCTGGTGGGCAACCACATCCTATTCCACTTTCAACGAACATCCCTGTAGGGTCGGTAAATCTTACTGGATTTTGCAGCGTATAGTTATAGGGCGACCATCCTGGATATTTCTCCGCCAATGGGTCGACAGAAAGCCAAATGCTCCATTTTGGATTATAATAACGTGCGCCATAATAGTAATTTCCGGTCTCCTCATCCAACTCTTTTGCGTTGAATTTGTAAGGGCTGTTATAACTGTTGATATGCTCGTCTACCAACGTCTCGCCAAAAGGTAAATATTCCATATGTTGGGTGACTACTCCTGCTAAGTTAGTGATATAATTGGAAGATCCCAAATGGTCGGGATGGTACCAGTAGGCATCCAGCTTATCGTAATTATGGGTGTAGCTCCCACTGGTTATTTCATCTTCTACCGGGGCATCAAGCTGTACGTTAAGGTGAAAGCTGTTATAGAGGTCGTTAAGCACATCGGTGGCCTCGGTGGCCTTTTGGTGGGCCTCCTGCCGGGAAACCCCATCGTCGAGCATAATCTCCAAGAACATCCCAAGATCTGTAGCTGTGCCTATTTTACTGGTCACCCTTTCACTGCCTATGTAATAATGCTTGGTGTAACGAAGGGCCGCAGGGCGGTTACCTTCAGTAGTTTCTCCTTCTTCCGGGCTTTCTTCTAAAGGAATGATGGTTCCAGAGAGCAGGCCGCTGGGATAGATCCTTATTTCACGGTTTAGGTTTTCTGATATACTGGTCGCGTTGGAATAGGCATCAAAACGCTCGAGGTTATATTTAAGGATCCTTTCGCCGGTATTATCATAGGTGTACGCGCTGGCAGGGTGGTTATCCTCTTCTTCAGGGTTCAGGTCTACGGCCCTTAGCCTATTTTCATCGTCCCAGATGTTTTTGCGCAGGCTTACTTTTTCTTTTCCTACTTCTTCCAAAATTTCGGTTTGGTTACCATTGGCATCATAAACAATTTCGTATTTCCGTATCCGGGGGTCTACCGGTCCTTGATGCCCCCCAAGCCCTTTGGGGGTTTCGGTTATCTTCCGGGGCGCATGGGGCTGTACATAGCCATAGTTATTGGCTACAAAAGCACCGTTGGCATAATCGTCGTACACCAAATCGTAACTGGTCTCCCGCACATGGGTGGGATTAGTGAGAGGACCAAAAAGTGCGGCTGCATCGCCCTGCTGATGAAGTTGTGATTTTTCTATTATGTTGTGGCTATCGTCATAGCCCATATCCAATGTGTATTCTTGCTGCAGTAAACCTTCAGAAAAATTATTTTGGCCTGCATAGAGACCTTCGGCATGGGTTAACCTGTTGTAATCGTCATAAGTATAGGTGTAAGTAACCGGCCCTCCCAGATGATCGTGCTGTGAAGGAAAGCTGCTAAAAGGATCTACATTCGAAATTTCAATAATATTGGACAGGGCATCGTAACCTATTTCTTTCTCTTGGGTTAAGTTGGTAAATTGATGCTGAACGTTTGCTAACCTTCTTCGGGTATCGTACTGGTAATTGGTCACGGTATTGTTGCCATATACTATTTGAGAGCGTTCACCATAACCATAATACCTAATAGATTTTATTATGTCTTTATGGTTGGGATGACCTTGATAAAGGTTAAAACTTTTTATGCAATGAAGATTCCCCCCTTGGTCATAATGATACTTTACTTCTTCTCCATCTGGGTAGGTTAATTTTTTTAACCGGTTCCAGCTATCGTATTCCCACTGGGTTACAAACCAAAAAGATTGGATACCTGCTACGGCAATAGCTTGTAAGGTGAAGACTATTTCTCCCATTTTCCCGTACCTAAAGGTTTTAAATCCAGAGGCATCTTCTACCTTGGTTACCCGCCCTACTGTATTGTACTGAACGGCCTCGGGATCGTTAGGGTCGCCATAAGTATAACGGATATTGTTTTCTGAAATTGGGTAGTTTACTTCATCTAAGCGATTAAAGGTATAGGCATAGGTTATCTTTTTATCGTTTTGCCCAACAATCATCTTAGAGGTTTGCCGCTCTATTAAATTACTGGCCTTGTCATACTTAAAAAGGCTTACTCCTTGGTCTGGATGACGCACTTCTGTACGCCGCCCTGCCAGATCGTATTTATTTTCAGTAATATACCCCTCTGTATTTTTTACGGTTAATAGCTCTCCCAAAGGGTTATAGGTAAACGCTGTAGTGATGTTATTGTTTTGAATGGTCTTTAGGGTATTGCCGTTAAGGTTGGTTAAGGTTTTTTGGGTTTGCCCCAGTTCATTCTCTATTTCTTTTGCCAATAAATGCCCTTCAATACCATAGCTTATTATGGCCGCGTTACTTTCATCTGGTTGGGTAATAGAAACCACCCGGTCTTTATGATCGTAACTTCTCTCCAATGGGGAAACGGTAGACACACTATCGTCATAAAGCAGGGCATTTGGTGGCATGGTTGAAGAAATGGAAGCATTGGCAGGGAAATTATCCCTATCGAAGGTAGGGAGGTATTCATTTAACACCCTTCCCAAAATGTCTTTTTCTTGCTTCCCACTTACCATCCATTTCATCAAATTTGAATAAATAGATTTTTTCTGCTGAATGGCATTTCCAAATCCATCAACGATACTAATGGTTATTAGCTGGTTGGAACCTGATTGAGGGTCTTTATGCCGAGTGACGGCATAATGTTGGTTATCGTTAGAAAGTGAGTTTTTATCTTGGGCATAGAAACTGGCTTCAGCTTGAATGATATATTCATTGTTGGCTAACGGGTCTACTTGAGTACTTACTAATGGTTCTCCTTCATATTCCATGCTAATACTCCAATCATCAAAATTGTCTTTAGGACTTGTTACTTCTACAAGCCTTCCCCTATTATCATAGCGCTTACGGATAGATTGGCCATTGATGTCTGTAGTAAGCACTTCCCTGCCCAACACATAATTGTAGGCACTACTGGACTGATGCCCAAACGAGTTGGAAAAACCAGTGGGGTAGGTATGCAATAAGCTATCATAACTTATGCTTTGCTCAAAGGGATTACCCGCTTGGTCTTGACTATCTAAATTTCTAACCGTACTTAGGTTTCCATACGTATCATATACAAACTCTACTTCATTGTTCTGGCTTTGGTTGAGTTTGGTGATGACTTTCTGTAAATTTCCTTTGGAGGTATATTCTGCCGACCTTTCTCTTAGGAGATTACCAGATGCGCCTCTTACTGAAATTTTTTGAGGAAAACCTACCGCATTTTCCAATGAACTGAAATTACTGCTTTGATAATAATTAATTTGTGTGGTATAGGTATCTATGCCTGAGCCGGTCCGGATATAGTTAATTACATTTCCGGTGTTATTGTAAGTAAACAGTTCTGTGGTATGTACACTACTGCCCGCTTCATACGAATAGTTTTCAGATTTTACGGGAGCCACAAAAAGCCGGGATTGGTCTAGCTCCAATGCCCCCAAAGCAATCAAACTGTTCTGCAAATAGTTTCCGGCTTGGTTGGCATTAAGGTTTACTTGAGGGGCCTCCGGATCTAAAATATTGTAAAGCACCAGCTTTTTAGATAAAAGCTGTCCGTTAGCATCGTAAGCACTGGTCTGTTTTTTGGCACCTTTTAGGTAAATAGTGGTGTTGTGATAGTCGTGTTCTACATATCTTAACAACGTACTATCTTGTGGATTCCTTTTTTCTACGGTTAATTTTTGAAAGCCTATAAAACTTCTTTCCCTCCTATGATAATTGGGATTTTCATAATTTATACTGGTTAAGGTTTCATCATTACTAAATGCATTGTCCCCGGTAAAATGATCGTTGGTCCTTATGGTTCGCACTACCCATTTACTCTGGGGAAGGTCATAAGTATTGCCTGTTCTGGTATAGTCTACCTCCCACGTTCCTCCTAATGGGGTGTACACTTTTTTAAGGAGGTTTGCCTTTTTAATTTTAGACTTTCTTGCCTTAATTTCGGTATCGTTATCACCTTTAGTTAAAATATCTGGATAACCGTCCCCATCAATATCCTGAACCAAATTATTGGTTTGGTTAAGTCCTGAGTTTGCAGTACCTGAAAGGGTTCCTATCGCTTTCAAATCAAAACCAAACAAAGAAAAAGCTATGCCTCCCGTTAGGGTAGCAAACATATTACCCGATAAAGAAAAGTTCTTCCCCAAATCTCCATTGTAAAATGGTTTAGCATTACTGGAAAAGGAGGTTCCGGTATTTAAACGATATTTATAATCTTGACCGATTTCTTTATAAACCAAATCTACCAAACCATCCCTATTTACATCTACAAATAAACAGTTCCTATCGGATTGCGCTAACTTAAACCCGGCACCTAGTGCTATACTTCCGTAGGCATCGGGAGTAAAAGAAGCACTTGCCCCAGCGTTTTCCCCTTTAGCGGTTGATCCTTTTGGGTAAGTTCCCCACACAAAAGGTTCAGAAAACCCATACCCAAGATTTAAATCAACCTTTATATCGGTTTGATTTTTGGCTTCTGTATGAATTCTATCTGCTAAGCCATCCCCATTTACATCCAACCATACCACGTTAGACCACGACTGGGAACTTCCGGCCCCTATCCCCGTACTCCCTTGAGAACCGGTAGGATTGCCAACCCCGGCATCACTACTTAAATTTGCCCCATAAGGTGGTGGGGTAATTTCGTCGTTATTATCTGATTTGGTAGAGGCTAACAATCCCCCTAAACTAGCTCCCAAGTAAAAGTCTGAACTTTTACTTTTTACATTATAATTTTGACCAGATAATATTTTATTGGAAAGCCCTCCGGTGGCGGCTGTGTATTGAATTTTATGGCTGGTGACGATATCTGGATAGCTATCGCCATTTAAATCTACAAACCGGTTTTGTATTTCTGTTTCGGCGTTACTACTACTACCAGTAGCTCCAGACCCCCCTATAGGGTCTGAGACCCCTCCTGTAGTTGTTTTGCCTTTAGATTTGGAATACTGTTTTAAGCCTATAAACCCATCGCCTTGCCCTAAATCATTGGGGTCTATATATACGTCTAAAATATTAGCCTCCCCAAACCGGCGCAGCACTTCTTCCAACTCGTTGTTAGTAGACACACCATAGGTAGTTTGGATGGCTTTATGAACATATTTTGGGTTTTTGGGGGTGTTGTCTACATACTCATTATCCTGAAAGTAAAAACTGTACCTAGGGACAGTACCCAAACCTTTTGATTCAATTTCTGAATAGTCTGTATTTTCATCAATGGTAGATATATCATTCGCATCGTTTTGGTCTGGGAAGACCCCCATATCTATTTCTTTTATGGTTCCATTAGCATATTCTCCAAATCGATCTTCAATCTTTAAATTATCATTACTGTCATACACAGGGTTCCCTTCGTTATCCCGTTCAATTTTTAGTCCACCGTTGTATAAAAACTGGCCCCAACCCCGGTATGGGTTTCCAAAGAGACCTTCTTGCATCACAAAAAACGGCTTTTCTATTGAAATAGGCTGCCACGATTGTAGAGGTTGTTCAGCAGGGGTCAGTTCCAATTCTATGGTGGGGGGAAGAGTACCCATACTATTTTTATTAAGTTCTAGCACGCCGGGACAAGTAGCATAAAACCCAACAAATAGTCCATCCATATTTTCTATTTCATTTTTAGTGACAGGGATTGGGTCGCTACTTAAATTAACGTTATACGCCCCGGTAGGTAATCGATCTATAATTATTGCTCTTTTGGCAAACACCTGAATTATACCGTTAGTACGATCTTTTAACACGAAGTTTATTTGAACCGGGAATTCCTCTTCCGGGATATCGTCCAACAGGCTATAATCCATCACTTGAGGATCTAAATTATGAGTGATATTCATCAAGTAATCCTCACCGTCATTTCGTGATGGGTCGTTAGGATCTATTTGGATGTTGGAATCGGGTAACTGATTTTTACGGATATAGTGTATAAATGAAGAAGCATTATTGTTGTATATTTTATGGTCTACTGGCGGATAATATGGTTGTGATTGCCCTTTATTGGTGGTGGTTAATACGGGTTGCCAATCTATATCGTCCCACTTAATATTAGAATCGCTTTCTACATAAAAATAAAAAACATCCCGATATCCGGAAGGGACATCTAAAGAAAAATTAGGGATAAGGTCACTTCCATTATTTCCTGATATCACCCCTGTTTTATGGTTATAGGTCCTGCTCCAAGAGGAAGGACTCACCTGTATCCGTTCGCCATCCTCTTGATGGTACCTTATCCTTTTTACGATGAAACGCACATCATCTGTAAACTTATGAGCGTTCCAGTTTAAGTTGAGGGTTTTAAAGTTAATAGCAGCAGCTTCTGCATTCCCTACCTCAAAACCGCTTCCGTTGGTAAGCAGAAAATCATCTTGGGCATTAAACAAAAGGATGTTATTAGCGTTTTCGTCGGTAAAGTTAAGGCCTCCGGGCGTAGTGGAAGTATATTGGACGGTAGGACTCCAATTAACAATACCTCCTGAACCAAATTTTTTATTGTGCGAACGAAAAAATAACCGATCTCCTTTTTGTACATCTATCGAAGATTTGTTCATAGTAACCGAGTTCGTAGATTCATTTAGCTGTTTATTTACCAGTATATTGGTACTCGTAGTAGGAGTCACCTGTTGTTCAATAGTCACCTCAAACTCATTGGGTTCTTTATTATCCTCTATCATATTTAATTGGGCTGTTCCCGAAAGGCTAACAGTTCCAGAAAAAGGGGCTTCCCAAACCTTCACTACATCGTATTGTGGGTTTTCGTCTTGCAATTCTAACTTACTGGGAAACTCTATATCTTCAATGATCTGACTTGACATCACCCCACTACTAATGGCATTTTCTGAATGTAATACATTACTTGTAAATTCTCGTTGATTTGTATTGGTGGAAGACCCCGTATTGAACTTGATATTTCCTCCTGACACCATATCTACCAAGCCATCTCCGTTTCTATCTAAAAAATAGCCATCAGTATAGGACCTGGTGGTACTCCAGCTTTTGCCAATACTAGCTACTTTAAAATTAGCATCGCCGCCTAAAGAGTTAGTGATAGATTTGGTTTTATTAATAGTACTAAGGTTGGTTAAGTTATATTTAGTAGAACTAAACCCGCTCCCTGTATTCTCCCTAAACCTAATGGAATAGCCATCTTTAAAAACTTTATCAGGAAGGCCATCTCCATTCACATCGACCAAAGCTGATAAAGCCTCTTGATTGCTTGTACCATGACTATAACTAAAACCCACCGACTTCCCCTTGGAAAAAACATTCAATCCCAATCCAATCCCTACACGCATGCCTAAAGTTTGTCCAGAATTTACCGAGGTTCCCAAGGCCGAACCTCCCAATATCATTTCTGCGGGAATTCCCGGCATGCCTATTACTTGTACCCCATTTACCAATCCGTCATCGTTACCTCCATAGGTTTCTTCCCCACCATATAAGCTTTCATCCTCAACCTCAAAGTATTCTAGATTGTTATTATAAAATAGAATTCCTTCGGTATCATATTCTGCTATACGGGTTAATTGAGTTTTTTTAAAGGCCTTTTCATCATAATCAAGCCTGTAGGTTCTTATAAGATGATCTGTACTTGTTTCGTCTACCATATAAATCTTTACTTCTGTGAGTACATCTTCTATAAGTTCCAAACAAGCGTTTTTTCCTCTAAGGATTTTATCTTTCCTCGCTGTAAAACCAGTATCCCCTGAATCGGATACCGTATATGAATTCCTCAGGAAATCTACCCGATAATGCCCATCATTAACATTGGTATTATGTAACGTATATTCAATAGACAAGGGATAAAACTCTAAGGCTGTTTCTGAAGTGTTAGTAAGGGTTTTTTGAGGGTTTTTAAAATAGTTGTACTGCATATAGTTCCCTTGGGGATCTTCCACCCGATAAAGGGCCCAATGAACAATTTCACCAGTATTAGTCCTTTTAATGGTATTCTCTTCTATGCTGCCATTATAACCACCATAATACCTTTTAACACCCCTTTTATTAGTAACTTCCCACCAATAGTTTTCAGGATCATCTCCGTGACGAATAATTTTATTGTAACCTCCTTCTACCCGTTCATAAAACGTTCTATTAGCTTTTCTTTTGATATTATTTTGACGATGGCTACTGCTATAGTCTATGTTATTATCAACATCATCATCTTTAAATACAAGATCACTCCCGTTTAAGGTGTACATTTCGGTTTCAGTTGTTTTGTTAAACCTCGGTGCCCCCCATGTAGTATTTAAGGTAACAGCAGGGGTTGAAAAATTCCATCCTATCCCTAACCAGCTATTTCCATATTCACTGTTGTAAGATAAACTTAGATGAGGCTGAATCCCATTTCTACCTTGGGGCAGTTTAAGGGGAAAACTTGTACTTAAGCTTCCCGTATTGTTAGGTTGGGGAGTAGGAATACTCACAATACCCGCAGCAGGGTTAGCGTATTCCATATCTTGTAGGGTGGTAGGCGCAAAATTAGCTGCCTCCGGCGATTCGGGAATTTTAATAATCCCGTTAACATAATCGGTTTGGTTGCCTATTGCCGTAGAAACAATAAAACCCTGCTCGTAACCTATGCTATCTACCGGTAGTGCTACCCACTGGCGCTTAGCAGTATGGTAATAATAGGTTTTGATGTCTTTTACAGTATAACCATTGGGTATTTTACTCGTATCGTAGCTTAAATGGATTTTAGTGGGAATGCTATCGGGTATGTTTTTTCTAGTGAGCCTATAAGCCGGGGATGCTCCCGCAGTTACATTGTAAAGGCCCATATTCATCACTTTTATATCTTTAAATGGGAGCTGGTGTAAACTTACTTTAGCTTCTGGGTTCGGAAGTAGGTTAATTTTTTCTACACCCATTGCCCCGAGTGTAATCACTTCTTCCATCTCTCCCACTGTAGTTGGGGTTATTAAACGCTTATTTTCCTTGAATGCTTTCGTATTTAAAACGAAGTCCTTATTTTTCGAATACTGAACGGGAACCTTTAGAGATTGGTTGGAATAGGAAATCTGAATTTCTTGTATGGATTTTGGTAATTCGGTAAAGTAATACTCAAACCGCCCATCAATCACAGATACTTTTGTTCTCTTATCGGTGATTAACTCTACGTGATTAATATGAGAATTATTTACAAACCCACTTACATATAATTTTCCTTCATAATTATGGAGCTTCTCCTCACTTAAAACAAGAGGAGTAAGTTTTTTAGGTTGAAGTATTACTTTTAGGTTTTTAATTTTATATTGATAATGCTCATCCTCTCTTCGATTAAAATAAATTTCATTAGGACCGTTTTTTATTTGATAAGCTGGCACAGCTTCTTTTACGGGTTTCCATGAGGTGGTTTTTTCAATAATAATTCCTCCATAAGCTCTATTGCCATTAATACTTTTAGTAGTTTGTGAAGCACTATAAAGCCCAAAAAGATCATAAGTAAGGAACACATCAAACTTTCCTAAATCTATATCTTGAGGGATCGTTATATCAAAAAAATTATCGTTTAGGTTTTCTGCCTGCGCTGAGGTTAATTTTCCTATAATAGCTTCTTGATTTTGAGCGGAAAATGTTCTAGGGTTTACTCCTAGTGAAGTAGCTTCTTTATTTTTCTTTCCTAAATTAGATATATGTTCTTTAAAGTAGGAAGAGACTTTTTTTGTTGTTGGCTTTCCTGTAAAGCCTACTTTCTTACTATCTCTTTTAAAAAGCTGACGCTGGACAATACGATTTTTTTTAACATGTACCAGTTGTATAATGGGTTGCCCAAAAACCAGGGTGTTGCCTAAAAAAGCCACTATTAATACACTTATATATGACTTTCTGATTTTTTTAAAAATATTAATTTCCATATTTACTTTATAATTACTTTATCTACTTTCACCCCTTGTGGAGTACTTAATTTTATAAAATATAAGCCTGAGCTTATTAATTGAAAATTTAAGGTTTGAGAGCTTCCGCTATTTATTTTTTTTCTTTTTATCAATGCCCCGGAAGTACTGAATATTTCCACAGCCCCCCTTATTACTTCACTACTAGAGATTTCATAATAAAAATGACTTGAAGGACTACTGGGGTTAGGATAAATTTTTGTTTGAAGGAAATTCTTAGGGGTAGTCTGCGTAACTTCCTCTTCCCTACCGAAGGGCAAGGCTTCTTCATTACTAGTATTCCTAGCGGCAGGCTCATGAAAACAAGTAATTTCAATTTCTTGACTACAGACTTTCCCTAAATTATCGGTAACTGTAATCACATAATTACCAATAGGAATATCTGGGATAATGGTAGAAGTGTTATGGGCAACACTATAATCAAAACCACTATCTATCGATTTAATATTGGTGTGATATACTTGAAAACCTCCTTCTATATCTATTGTTAAATCTGCTTGTTCATTCGGCTCGCATCTAGGAATAAAGTCAATGAAACACTCAAAACCATTTTCCACCAATACTGTATCTGAAATTGTACAGGTGCGGTCACCATTAGTTATTTCAAGAGTATATTCCCCTGGTGTATTAACTGTAATTGCGGGAGAATTGTCATCCATTAATTCTTCGTTAAAATACCATGTATAAGTAGCTTCTGGGTCTTCTACATATTCGTTACCTTTTAAAGTTACACTAGGCTGATTACTATCTAACGTAATCATTCCGCCCAAGTCTATGCCCATTGGATAACTTTCTATTTTAAAACTAGAGGAGGCCTGTACTCCATTAGCATCTGTTATGCTTACCTCATACTCACAATCGGGGAAAGTCATAATTTCCATATCTGAAAGTAAGAATGATGATACTGTATAGGAACCCTGACCTAACTGGTAGTTAAGTAGGTTATTCCCGTTGCAGTCTGTAACTTTAACTTGATAAGGACCTTCTCCTCCATTTACAATAACCTCAGTTTCAAATCCTTTTTCGGGATCGCATCCGGCATGGTGAAACTGTAGGATAATTTCTGGGCCAAGCCCAAAGGTAAATTGATCGTATTTATTTTTATCTTGATCGAAAAAAATTAATGGCTCCCCTGAAGGAACTAAGTTTGATAGAAGTTTCTCTCCAAATAAAAAAGAAGAGGAAGATATACTATAATACCTATAATAATTTATATAGTCACTATTAAAATCTGAATACTTATCATTAGAGGCCTGAGGATCATGGAGCATCCAAACCACCCATGGGTTACTACGGTTATTCGGGTCTGAATTATGCTCACTCAGCATCGTAAGAAGATAGTCACTTTTATAACTAAAATGTGTAGGAATATTATTCATTTGACGTCCCGTAGACTGGCTAAGCCAAATCCTTCCTATACATTGAACCCCCTTATTGTTTTGGGTTGTGAGCTCTTCTGAATCATTATTGTCGGCAAAAACCAAGAAATGTTCATCTTCTAAGGAGTGATGGTTGATCAGTTCATTATTTGTAGGTTTATATTTTTCCCATAGAGAGGCAATTAGTTTTCCTTCGTTCTCCATACTATTACTTTGGTATTGTTGAAGTCCCGAAATATTATCCCTTCCCATCCCAAATATTCTCTTTGAAAACTTATTATTATTTTTCTTATTCCAAAATGTTATATTACGTGCACTTTTATAAGAAACTTTTTCCGAGAGGGTTAAGCCGTACTTTAAGGCTAAGTAAGATGCTACCCGGTTTTTTTCATTTCCGTTTAATTGATAGGGAAAAGTGATGTATTCAGGCATTTTTCCGTTAAAAGAATTTACTTCTTGCCCTAAATTTTTGTCTATATAATTTTTACCTATAAAAACTTCTGTTTCACCAAGTTCACCGTAACTATAGAACTTTTTATCAACTTGATAGTTATTCCAGTGATAAAAATTAACACTTACGCCATCTTGTCTTAAATATTCCTCTGCTATTTGGTCAATACTCAGGCCTTTAGTAGAAATGTTAAAATGATTGCGGGCAATACTATCCACATTAAGGGAAGGAGCTACATCTCCCCCAACTTCAAACCAATCTGAAAACACCAAAGAGAACGGAGCCTCTTCGGATTCTGAAAATTGATGAACATAGAAAATATCCCTACCTATAGCATTCTCTATCTTAGTCCTGTAACTTAAGCACAACTTTTCAGCATATAAAGTGTGGTTAAAATTAAATAAGCCTCCTTCAAATTCACTACACTCCTTTATAAGGATATCATTTTCTGCATAGTTTTTATAGATATAACTATATATCAATAGAGTCTGCTTTGTACCATACTTCTGCTCTTGGTACGCCGCCCGGAAAATTTTGAGATACATATTCTTGTGAGCAAAGAAATAGTAAAGCAAAGATGAATAAAATCTTTTCTTTCATAATAGTTTTATTTGGTTACCAATCGATATAATAAATTCCTACATCTTACTAAAAAATAACATGTAAACCCCTAACGCGTATAAAATTAATTAAATTTTACAAAAACAGTATGAATTTTGTTAAAAATTTTATTCTAAAAAATACAAGTTAGCATTATTTAAACCAATGACTTATTAACCGTCTAATTCTTGATCATAAAATAATTGGATCTCGAATCAAGAAGTTATTACAAACATTACTATCCATCTCTATGGATAGAATTTTTAAAGGAATTTAGTGAGCTATTATTTAACTTCTCCACAGAAAATAATTTATTCACCTTACCTAAAAAACAGTTTATCGACAGTTAGCCGTCTTCTATCGAAACTATGATCAAATTTCTGTATATTTTCACCATCTTAGTACATTCATTTATAGATATATGAAACAAAAGCTTAAAATTCTATTAATTGAAGATGATATGATTGAGGTTATGAAAGTTAACCGTACAATTTCATCTTTAAAATTGCCTCACGAAGTGGTTGAAGTTAGTAATGGAGAAGAAGCCCTTGATTACCTAAAAAGTGAAAACAGTTTACCCGACATTATTTTGCTTGACTTAAACATGCCTAAAATGAATGGGGTCGAATTTTTAAATATACTTAGAAATGACAAAGTCTTAAGATACCTGCCTACCATTATACTCACCACCTCTTCTAATCAAAAAGATATTCTCGAATGCTACAAGGCCGGTGTTGCAGGATATATTGTTAAACCTTTAAAGTACGAAGATTACGTTAAAAAGTTAAAGCACTTATTAGAATATTGGAGCGTCAACGAGCTCATAAAAGGTTAACCTTAAAAGTTTTATATCACCAATTCTAGCTTTTAAAAGAAGTTCTAACTTTAAAGGCTAAACCATCATACGTTATGAAAGAGCAACCCAACCTTTCCTATATCCATCAACTTTCAGGGGGAGACCCTGTGTTTGAAGAAAAGCTAATTACGATTCTTAAAAAAGAGTTTCCTGAAGAAAAAACCAAGTACTTTAAGCACTTAGAAGAGAAAAACTATAAGTTAGCAGCAGAAGACGTTCATAAACTTAAACATAAAATAAGCATTTTAGGCTTGGAATTAAGTTACTATCTAGCTGAAGAATACGAAGATGAACTAAAAGAAAATGATCTTTCTAAAAAAAATGAATTTGAAGAAGTTTTACAATCTATGCAACACTTTATAGATGAATTAAAATAATTGGCTATGAACTGTATAATTGTTGATGATGAAGAAACAGCAAGGTTAATTATAGAAAAACTTGCTTCGCAGAACGCATTGGTAACTATTAAAGAAAAATTTGCCAGTGCCATTCAGGCCATAAAATATTTAAATCAAAATCAAGTAGATTTAATTTTTTTAGATATACACATGCCGGAATTTAACGGGTTTGATTTTATTAGAACCTTAAAACATCCGCCTAAAATAATCCTAACAACTTCCGATAGGAATTTTGCGATAGAAGCTTTTGAATATAAATGTATTATTGATTATTTGGTAAAACCTGTTACACAAGAGCGGTTTAACAAAGCAATCAATAAAGCCCAAACTATTTCAATTCCAACAGGAACTACTATAAAAAATCCTGAAAATGATCTTTTTGTAAACATTGAAAGGAGATTAACCAAAATAGACATACCAAGTATTTACCTTATTGAAGCGAAAGGAGATTATATCTCTATAAAGACATCAGAAAAAAATTATATAGTGCACTCTACTTTAAAGAAAATAGAGAAAAAACTACCTGCCGATAATTTTCTGAAAATTCACCGATCTTATATTATTAATGTAAAACGAATAATTGACATTGAAGATAACACTGTCCTCATTGAAAAAGATATTGTACCGGTAAGTAGAAATAAACGACCAGAATTGCTCAAACACCTCAACTTGCTATAATGGCGAAATTTCGCACAAAAAACTATTAGTTATTTAAAAATATTTCTAAAATATTTATTAATAGTACCCAATTTAACTTTCATCTATATTTAATGGTAATTCATCGAAAAAATTAAAATAGCAGAGAAAACTTGTAGATATTTGAACAAGTTAAATAATTTTATTTCATAAGTTTTATTGGTTGATAAGGGCTAGTTGATTATTCTTCTAGCTCTTATTGTTTTAAACATATGTCTATTCTTCTTTTAATCTTTTCAGCAGAAATACCTGCCAAATTTTTTAATTCCTCAGTAGTTCCTTGCTCGATAAACGCATCAGGAATACCTAAATTGATAATACTTGAAGTGAATTGATGCCGTTGGGCAAATGCTAAAATTGCTTCTCCTGCCCCACCGGAAATAATCCCATCTTCTACCGTAATTATGGTGTTATATTGCTGAAAAATTTCGGTTAACAATTCTTCATCTAAAGGTTTTACAAAACCTAAATCATAATGAGCTATTTTTTCAGGTTCATCTAATGCCCCAAGCGCTTTTTCTACTTCAGCCCTAATGGTTCCTATGGAAATAACAGCAATCTCGTTTCCAGTTTTAAGTTGTTTTCCTTTTCCTATTGTTATTTGCTGAAATTCTTTTTGCCAATCTACCATCGTTCCCCGACCTCTAGGATATCGAATGGCTATTGGATTTTCTAACCCCAAAGAGGCCGTATATAAAATATTCCGAAGTTCAATTTCGTCACTAGGAGTGGCAATAATTAAATGAGGAATGCAGCGTAAATAAGCGATATCAAAAACACCGTGATGTGTCGCTCCATCTTCCCCCACCAAACCGGCACGGTCAATACAAAAAATCACCGGTAATTTTTGCAGAGCCACATCATGGATTAATTGGTCGTAAGCACGCTGTAAAAACGTAGAATAAATGGTACAAAAAACGATTTTCCCTTGAGTTGCCATTCCTGCTGCAAGTGTGACTGCATGCTGTTCAGCAATTCCTACATCGAAGGCTCGATGAGGAAATTCTTCCATCATATATTTTAGTGAGCTTCCTGTGGGCATTGCCGGAGTAATCCCTATAATTTCTTCATTCATTTTCGCCAATTCAACCAGGGTTAACCCAAAAACATCTTGAAATTTTGGCGGTAAATCTTCATTGTTGTTTGGGAGCAATTCACCTGTCGTTTTATCGAATTTCCCAGGAGCATGATAAGTGACTTGATTTTCTTCCGCCTGCTGAAGCCCTTTTCCTTTTTTGGTAATTACATGAAGAAACTTAGGCCCTTCTACTCTTTCTAATTCTTCAAAAGCTCTAAAAATTGAATCAAAATCATGCCCATCAATCGGACCGGAATAGTGAAAATTCAAGGCTTCAATAATATTATCCTGTTTCGGTTTAATTCCAATTTTAGATTTCGACAAATATTCTTTTAACGCCCCTACACTCGGGTCAATCCCAATCGCATTGTCATTTAAAATTACCCATAAATTAGCATCGGTCACCCCAGCATGGTTGAGGCCTTCAAATGCCATCCCACTAGCAATGGAAGCGTCTCCTATTACTGCGATATGATTTTTGGTAGAATTTTTATTTAATTTAGAAGCTATCGCCATTCCCAAAGCCGCAGAAATCGAAGTAGAGCTATGCCCTACCCCAAAAGTATCGTATTCACTTTCACCTCGTTTAGGGAAACCACTAAGACCATTCAATTTTCTATTAGTACCGAAAACAGCACGCCTTCCTGTTAAAATTTTATGTCCGTAAGCCTGATGCCCTACATCCCAAACCAATAAATCATCCGGTGTATTAAAATAATAGTGCAAGGCAATGGTTAATTCTACTACGCCTAAACTCGCTCCCAAATGTCCCTCCTTGGTGGCCACAATATCGATAATAAATTCCCGAAGTTCTTTGGCAACTTGTGTCAACTTGTTTTTATCGAGCTTTCGCAAGTCTTCTGGAGAATTTATATTTTGCAATAATTTTGATACCATCAGGCAAAGGTAAAGTTTGAAATTGTATTTTTGAGTTATGTTAACTCCTTTTGACGATACTTATTTTATGAAAAAGGCGCTTGAAGAAGCGCAAGAAGCTTACAAGCGTAACGAGATTCCCGTGGGCGCTATCATTGTAAGCAATAATACGGTAATTGCCCGTGGCCATAATCTTACTGAAATGCTGAACGATGTAACCGCACATGCAGAAATGCAAGCCATTACCGCAGCAGCCAATTATTTAGGCGGAAAATATTTAATTAACTGTACGCTTTACGTCACCTTAGAACCTTGCCAAATGTGTGCGGGTGCTTTGTATTGGAGTCAAATTTCAAGAATTGTTTTTGCAGCTAAAGATGAGCACCGTGGTTATCGGGTAATGGGAGGAAAATTACATCCCAAAACAAAAATCACTGAAGGTTTACTAGAAGAAGAAGCTTCTAGCTTGCTGAAAAAATTCTTCATAAAAAAACGAAACCTTAACTAATCTCTAAATTCTTCCATAGTTTAATTTTATAGGTTTTAACTATATTTGGAATAATGACCCCAATTTGTAATGATGAGATACAGCTTATTTAGCTTTATATTTTTCTTTTCTCAACTTTTGCTAGCCCAGCAAACCACTCCTTTTTTCAAAAATTACACAAAAAATGATTATCAAGGGGAAAATGCCAACTGGGATATCACACAAGATAAATCGGGTACTATTTATACGGCCAACAATTACAAGCTTCTTGAATATAATGGAAACGAATGGAAAAAGTATGAATTACCCAACAATCTAGTTATTCGATCTTCTGAAGTTATAGAAGATACTTTATTTACCGGAGCTTACCAAGAATTTGGCTATTGGCTGCATAACGATAAAAATCAGTTGGTTTATAAAAGCTTAAGCGAAGAGCTTTCGGTTGATTTCTTTAAAAACGATGCTATTTGGAAAATTTATAAATTTAAAGAAGATATTGTATTTCAATCTTTTAAAGGGATGTATCTTTTCAATAAAAAAAACAGAGAAATACGAAAGATTCCTTTTCCTGAAGTTTCAGCCATCTTCACCTATAATTTTAACAATACTATTTACCTTGCCAGTAAATATGGAGGAGTTTACCAATTAAAAAACAATCAATTTGTTTATGAAGAGTGGGGTAAACCTTTACACGATTATACCATCCAATCGATGGCAGCTTATGAAGATGGTTTCCTGTTGGGAACACAACTTCACGGTATATATCTCTATAAAGACAACCAACTCACCAAATGGTTAGATAAAGACAGTCCGATTATTGATGGAATTGAGATTAATAATTTAAGTATTGTAAATCAAAAACTTTGCATTGGAACTATTAATAATGGTTTATTAATTCTTAACAAGCAACGAGAACTTTTATACACGATTAACACCAATAACGGATTATTAAACAACACGGTATTAAGTCAATATGAAGATGCTTCGGGGAATTTATGGTTAGGGCTGGATAATGGCTTTGCTTGTATTTATTTAAGCTCACCACTCTATGCTTTTAATGACAAAAGCGGAAAATTAGGAACACTCTATGCCATTGAAAAAAGTAAACAAAATCCTGACCTTGAATATTTAGGCAGTAACCACGGCGTATTTAAAAAAGAAAATAATCAACTTACTTTTATTGAAAACTCTAATGGGCAAGTATGGAACTTAACCCAAATTGGTAATGAAATTATTTGCGGCCATAACAACGGAACCTTTCTTATCAAAAATAACGTTTTTGAATTGCTTAGCGTGATTAGTGGAGGAACTCGATTAATCACTACCAAAAACCCTAATGAATTTATTCAGGGTAATTATTCGGGGATAAGTAAATACACTAGAAGTAAAATGGGTTGGAAATGGAAAATTAGTCATTTTCAACAAGCCAATTATCGAGTAAATGAACTGGCTCTAGATAAGAAAAATAATTTTTGGATCGTGTCTCCTCATAACGGAGTTTATCAATTTAAGCAAGATGGAGAAAACTTAATTGAAAATAAATACTATCCTCAACAGAAATACAAGCATATTTTTGAGCTAAATGATGAATTATTTTTAACAGGAGAAAAAGAAGTTTTTAAATATGATATCGTTAACGATACCATTATAAAAGATGAAATCTTAACTGAAAAGTTAATGCCGCTAGATGATGTGATGGCCTTTCAGGACAAGTTTATCGTGACAAAGGAAGGAAACCGTGTAAACATATTAGATATTTCAGCTAATAAAACCCTACAACTTTCTTCCAAAATAACTGAAAACAAACTGGTTCAGGATTTTGATTTTGCGAAAGCTATTAACGATTCTATCTATCTTTTTTTAGATGATGGTTATTTATTAATAGATATGACCAACCAAAATATTGAGGTCCAAGACAAAACTGCTCCTGCTATCTCTAGCTTAACTATAAACGGTGAGCTAAAAAAAATCGATAGTCTTTATAAAATTCCCTACAAAAAAAATTCTATTAGTTTTTCACTAACCAATCACAAACCTGCCAATTACCTTCAGCATACCTTTAAATACAAATTAGAAGGTTACGACCAAGGCTGGCAAACAATAAATTCGAACAACATAACTTTTGAAAATTTACCCCGGGGCGATTATAAGTTATTGGTAAAGAACCTTTCAGGAAATTACGAAGGTAAAGCTATATCCTATAAATTTACAATTTTACCCCCTTGGTATTTTAGCATTCAAGCCATTATTGGCTACATTTTTTTTATTCTTCTTTGTTTTTATATAGTTCATATCTACAACAAAAGAAGATATACTAGAAAACAAAAGCGTTTTGAAAGAGAAGTAGCTTATAAAAATGAATTGCAACTTAAAGAAGAAAAAATTGAAAGCAACAAGAGACTGGCAGATTTAGAAAAGAAACAGTTACGGGAACAATTAGATTCAAAACGACGGGAACTGGCTACCTATGCAGCCAGTATGGCAAAAAAAGAAGAAATTTTAAATCAACTTGAAAGAGAAATTAATAAAGAAGAAATTAAAAAAGAACATAGTAAACTTTATGATAGACTAAACAGGTTTAAAGAAAAACAATCCCACTCAGAAGATGACTGGAAATTATTTGAAAGAAATTTTAATGAAGTGCACGATAATTTTTTCAAGAAACTCCAAAAAGAGTTTCCAGAACTTACCCCAAAAGATTTAAAACTTTGTGCTTATTTAAAAATGAACCTAAGTTCTAAAGAAATTGCCCCTTTAATTGGCATAACCTACAGAAGTGTAGAACTACATCGTTATAGACTTAGAAAAAAGCTTAACCTTGATAAAAAAGACAATTTAGTTAAGTTTTTACTCTCTATTGATTAAAACATTTGTAACGAAAACGTTATAATTAACATAATTAAGACTCATCAATAACTCATCAAATACCATTTTCTTAAACTCAATCATACATCAATTTTATATTTAAATAATTAAAAATCAAACAATTAATCATACATTAAATTTTGATGAGTTTAGTTATATCTCAAAATCTTTCCTAAAAAGAACAGCTTTATAAATTTGACAATATTTCAGCCTTATTTTTAACATATGTTTAAAATATTACATGAAAATTAAAAGGTTAATAATCTTTATTAATTTAAAAGCTATTTAAACACACATGAAAACAAATTTACTTGCAATGCTTTTCCTATTTACGGGATTATCGCTATTTGCTCAAGAAAAGACGGTCACAGGTACTGTAACTTCTGCAGATGATGGTTTACCATTACCTGGAGCGAATGTATCTGTACAAAACACTACTAAAGGTACTACCACCGATTTTGATGGTAATTACGAAATCGAAATAGAAGCAGGGGAAACCTTGGTATTTAGTTATGTAGGTTTCGAAGCTCAAGAAATTGTAGTGAATGAACAGGAGACTATTAATATTTCCCTTAACGCAGATACCGAATCACTAAGTGAAGTGGTAGTGGTTGGTTATGGAGAACAAAAACGTGAAGATCTTACAGGGTCTATCGCGACAATTGAAGCAGAAGAAATTCAAAAAACACCTAATTCTAACGTAATGCAATCTGTACAAGGAAAAGTTTCTGGAGTACAAATTGTTTCTGCAGGGGCTCCCGGGGCTTCACCTACCGTACGTATTCGTGGATTAGGCTCATACGATGCAGATAGTTCTAAAGTATTATATGTGGTAGATGGAGCTTTCTATAACAATATAGATTTTTTAGATGCAAAAGATATCAAATCCATCAACGTATTAAAGGATGCCTCTTCAGCAGCTATCTACGGAGTCCGTGCTGCGAACGGGGTAGTAATTATTGAAACCAAAGGTGGTAGAAGGAATCAAAAAACCACCATTGAGTATGACGGATATACCGGTGTACAAGTTGCACAAAACGTCTTAAAAATGGCAAATACTGAACAGTTTGCTACCATGGCTTATGAATCCGGATCTGAACCCGATGCACAATTTATCTTAAACGCCATGCAACGCTATGGAAGAAGTAGAATTAACCCTAATGTTCCCGCTGTAAATACCGATTGGTATGACGAAATCCTAAGAGAAGGTATCATCACCAGCCACGGGATTAACGTAAGTGGTGGTGGAGAAAACTCAAGTTATTCCGTAGGGGCTAATTATTTTAATCAAGAAGGTATTCTTGATATGAAAAATGAATATGAACGATTAAACCTACGTTCAAAACTAGATATAAATATTACCGATCGTGTAAAAGCGGGAAGTAGTTTTATCTTTAGTAACGCCACGCAATATGCCCCTGAAAATGCCGCATGGTTTAAAGCATATCACGCAGTTCCTGTCATGCCGGTGATAGACGAACAGAATACAGAAGCATCTCCCATACGATATTCTAATGCACAAATGTTAGGATACAGAGGTACACAAAACCCTTTTACAGATACCCAGTACAACAAAGATCAAAATAAGGTAAGAAAAGTATTGGCAAATATGTACGTAGAAACAGAGATTGTTAAAGATATTTTAACCTTTAGAACTTCATACAGTCACGATTATTCCACGATAGAAGTACATAATGTAAATTTACCCTATGAATTAGGAAACAATGCTGAAGGGTTCTCCGAAATTACAAGAGAGCAAAATAATTATTCTAATCAATATTGGGACAATACCTTAACTTACGAGAATAGTTTTGGAGACCACAATCTTACGGTAATGGCAGGACACTCGTATAGGGATGAAGCTGAAAATACTTTTAAAGCAACCGGAAGAGATATTAAAGGTATACGGTTAGAAACTAGTCAATATTTAGATTTTGCAGATCCTGCTTCCTTTAGCAATAGGGTGAACGAAAATGCAAAGAGAATTTATGGCCTATCCTTTTTTGGAAGAGTTGCTTATAACTATGACAGTAAATATTTGTTATATGGAACCCTACGCTACGACGGTTCTTCTAAATTTACTAAGGATCAATGGGGAGTTTTTCCTTCTGTAGGTACTGGATGGGTAATCTCTAAAGAAAACTTTTTAAAAGATAGTAATGCTATCAACTTCCTTAAACTAAGAGCCAGTTATGGTAAATTAGGTAACGACAATGTAGACGCAAGTTCCGGATCTAACACAATCAATAACGTATTTAGTATTTTTGGAGGACAGCCCTATAACGGATATACTTCTTCTACTGTATATACTGATAATGAATGGGAAGTAGTGGAAGAGTTCAACTTTGGGCTAGATACTGAATATTTAAATAACAGATTGTCTTTAAATGCAGATTATTTCATTAGAGATACCAACAAAGCTATTTTACCTATTACCATTCCTATCATCAATGAGGTACTAAGGCAAAACGCTGGAACTATCCGCAACCAAGGTTTGGAGCTTTCTACAAACTGGAGTGATAACATCGGAAAAGATTTTAGATATGCCATCGGAGGTAATTTTACGACCATTAAAAATGAAGTGACTGAAATAATTAACGAACAAGGCTATATCAATAGTGGTTCTGCAGAATTTAGACAGAGATCGGTGGTTGGAGAACCAGTACAATCATTCTACGGCCTAGAAGTAGTGGGGGTTTATCAGAATGAAGCACAAGTAAATGCTGATCCATTTGTAGAAAATAATCCTGAAGCACAGCTACAGCCTGGAGATTTGATTTTTAAAGATCAAAACAATGATGGGGTTATTAATGAAGAAGACAGGGTGTTTTTAGGGTCCTTTCTGCCAAAATTCACTTATGGAGGAAATTTAAACCTGAATTACAAAAATTGGGACTTTTCACTAAGTGTATATGGTCAAGGAGGTAACAAAATTCTCAATCGAAAAAGAGGAGAAATCATTTTTACACAAGATACTAACATGGATGCAGACTTAGCCATTAACAGATGGCATGGAGAAGGCACTAGTAATAGTTATCCTTCTTCTGCAGGTCTTCGAAAATCGTGGAACCAACAACTAAGTGACTTTTGGATAGAGGACGGAGACTTCTTTAGAATTCAAAACCTACAAGTAGGTTATACCATCAATTCTCCGAAACTACCTGAAATCCGATTAAATTTCACAGCAGAGCGACCTTTAACTTTCTTTAAGTACAATGGATTTACCCCGGAAATTACCGACGGTGTAGATCGTCAAACCTACCCTCTACCTTCGAGCTATAGTGTGGGGCTAAATGTTAAAATCTAAAAAATACAACTATGAAAAAAACATATAAATTTTTATTACTACTTGGATTATCGATTAGCATCATCTCCTGTAGCGATGAATTTGATACAAGAACTGGTCAATTAAACACCAATGACTTAGACTATACAGATGCCTCCGAAATGAGTCAGGCATTGGTAGGTGCTTATAATGTCTTTTCTAAGATAGGGTGGGAAGAACCAATTCTATTAGGAGTACGTGGCGACGATGTAAATGCAGGAGGGCTAGGCGACCAACAACCCTATAGCGATACCGATAGATATATATATAGTCAGTCTTATTGGATGTATAATTCCTTATGGAACGCACACTATTCTGATATTATCGATTTAAATACCGCTATTATACAATTAGAACGTTACCGGGAGTATACCGAAGGAGAAGATGATGAACGAGCACAACAATATATTGCAGAAGTAAAAGTGCTGCGTGCTTGGTTACATCTAAATATTGCTAGAACATGGGGAGATGCGTTTATTTATCAAACCAATAATCCATTTGAAGAAGTGGAAGCCAACGGCGTATCCTCCAAAGAAGAGATCATGCAATTTATTGTAAATCAAATGGACGAAGCCATCCCTTTTCTTCCCAATCTAAGGCCTAATGAGCGTACAGATTTTCCAGGCGCGGTCACTCGTTATACCGCCTATGCATTAAAAGCAATAGCTAATTTAGAAATGGAAAATTATCAGGGCGTAGCCGATGCTAGTGGAGAAATCATCAGTAGTGGTAAATTCTCCCTATATCCGGATTTCTATCAACTTTTTAAAACACCAGGTGAACTAAGTGACGAATCTTTGTTAGAAATGCAATATGATGAATTAGGAGCTGATGTTGGGGGTACTTTTTATTATCAATATGACCCGTTTGGCCCACAAAACTGGAGTCCGGCCAGAGAAAATGCAAGTTCAGGATGGGGTTTTTATGAACCTAGCATGAAATACATTAAATTCATGTTAGACAGAAATGAAACCACACGTCTAGAAACCAGTGTATTGTTTACTGATAGGGGGATCCAAGAATTGAACGAAGAGGGTTACACAGATTTACCGGATTTTGTAAACAATACTACCCAAAGTGGAGATGTCATCAATGATTTTGAAAGAGCCTTATTTTCCAGTGGAAAACATTACCTACCTTCCGTCCAGGTGCCAGAAGACCAAAATGTATATGGTGCAGGAAAAAACTTTATTGTCATTCGTTATGCAGAAGTATTATTAATGTATGCAGAAGCCTTAACTAGAGGAGCTGCCGGGAATGCTGGAAGTGCAGCCGATGCTGTGAACCAAGTACGTTCTAGAGCAGGACTTTCCAATCTTGGAACAGTAACTTCTAAAGATGTAATGGATGAAAAATTTGCAGAATTAGCAATGGAATGGGGTATCCGATATTATGATATGATTCGCCTTAACAACTACAGCGAATTAAGTTATGACGGCAGAACTTTTTCTGCAGATTTAGAATACCTACCTTATCCACAGGAACAGCTTGCGGCCTTACCTTTATCAAATGATTAATAAAAAAACAAGATTATGTCAAAGCAAAATATTATAAAAAAAATCAGTTGGCTTTCCTTTATTTTAGTGCTTGCCACTGCATGCCAACAAGAAGAAATAGACGATATCTCAAGAGTAGAGTCTGGAGCTGATGAAGCAGCTCCAGTAATAGAAATAACTTCTCCTGCTGATGGTTCTTCCATGGAAACCGAAACAGAAGTGGTTCCTATCGAAATCGCTTTTGAAGCTTCCGATGATATTGAAATTGCAGCAATTCAAGTAAATCTAGATGGAGAGGAAATAGCCTCATATAATGAATTTACCGATTATCGAATTGTACCAAGAGAGTTCACGTATGATATAACAGATGGTAATCATACACTCTCCGTAACTGCAACTGACACTTCAGAAAAGACCACTACTGAAACAGTTACTTTCACAAAAGAAACTCAAATACCTTACGAACCGGTATTTGACGGTGAAGTTTTTTATATGACTTTTAATGGTAATTACAACGAGTTGGTAGATGAAAAACCGATCACTGTAGTGGGTACACCAGGCTATGCAGGAGAAGCTCAAATAGGTTCAAACGCATACGAAGGAAATGCAGATTCATACCTAACATCACCTATAGATGGTCTTACCTCTCAAACCATAAGTGCTACTTTTTGGTACAAAGTGAATGCTACACCAGATCGTGCAGGAATTTTAGTAATAGGGCCAGAAGATACAGCAAACCCAGAATCACAAAACCTAAGAACTAGTGGTTTTAGATTATTTAGAGAAGCTTCAGGAAGTTCTCAAGTAATTAAATTAAACATTGGTATTGGTAGCGGAGAATCTTGGAATGATGGAGGAACAATCGATCCTGCTGCAGGAGAATGGGTTCATATTGCATTTACAATTTCAGAAACAGAATCTAAGATTTACATAGATGGTAACGAAGTAAATACAGGAACTTTAAGTAGCCCAATTAGTTGGGATGGCACCGATATTATGTCGATTATGTCTGGAGCTCCAAGATTTGCCGGATGGAACCACCTTTCAGATGCTAGTTATATGGATGACTTAAGAATTTATAACAAAGTCTTAACTAGCCAAGAAATCAATGATGTAATGCAATACACAGGAGAATAATTCAATTGTTCTTATAATTTATTAAATGAGTTAGCTATGATCCCGGAACAATCGAACTATCAATTAGTTCCGGGATCTCATTTTAAAAAATTCATCAATATTAACTTGTTGAAAGTAGATTTTCTTTCTTCAAGACTATCTGTAATTTCTATGAAAAACCTACGCATTTCAATACTATTCTTATTCAGTCTAATTTTTTTAATTAGCTGTTCTGAAGAAGATAACTATACTTATGAAGATCCATATACTGGTGAAGAAGGCCCTGAAGTAGATCCTGTTAGCGACGAAGAGTTATTAGATATCGTACAAACAGCAACTTTCAAATATTTCTGGGATTTTGCTGAACCTAATTCTCAAATGGCCAGAGAACGTTATCACCCAAATGAAGGTACAGATCCAACCGTTACTACCGGTGGTTCTGGTTTTGGTTTAATGGCAATGATTGTAGGTGTAGAAAGAGGTATTGTTTCTAGAGCAGAAGCTTTAGAGCGTTTAGATAACATTGCAGATTTTTTAGCAAACACAGACCGTTTTCACGGCGCTTGGTCACATTGGATCAATGGTGAAACAGGAAACACACAACCTTTCAGTCAAATGGATGATGGCGGAGATTTAGTAGAAACCTCTTTTTTAGCACAAGGGATGATTGTGGTAAGAGAATACCTGAAAAACGGAACGCCAGAAGAACAAGCAATTGCACAAAAATACGACGAGCTTTGGAAAGGGATCGACTGGGAATGGTATACCAATGGTGAAGATGTTTTATACTGGCAATGGTCACCAAACTACCAATTTCAAATGAATATGCCGCTAGAAGGTTATAACGAATGTTTAATCACTTACGTTATGGCAGCTTCCTCTCCAGATCACGCGATTGATGCAGAAGCCTATCATCAAGGTTGGGCAAGAAATGGAAATATTACAGCAAGTAATTCAACCTATGGTTTACCGCTTGTTTTAAGCCATAACGGTCATCAGCAATATGGCGGACCTTTATTCTGGGCGCACTATTCATATTTAGGTTTAGATCCTAGAAACTTATCAGATCAGTACGCAAACTACTGGCAACTCAACCAAAATCATTCACTAATCAACTATAATTATTGTGTCGACAACCCTTATAATTATGCAGGTTACGGCGAAGATTTTTGGGGCTTGACTGCAAGTTATACCAGAAATGAAGATGGTACAATTGGTTACACCGCACATTCGCCAACCAACGATCGTGGTATCATTTCTCCAACCGCAGCAGTGAGTTCCATCCCATATACTCCGGAAGAATCACTTGCGTTTATGCATAATTTATATGAAAACCACCATAGTCTTAGCTGGGGTCCTGCTGGTTTTTATGACGCAGTAAGTTTAATCGGAAACGATTGGGCAGCAGAGCGCTACTTAGCGATCGATCAAGGACCAATGATCGTGATGATTGAAAACTATAGAACCGGTTTAATCTGGGATCTATTTATGCAAGCACCAGAAATACAGAACGGACTTGATAATCTAGGATTTACCTATTAAAAAATTCAAATGAAAAAATTAACGCTTTTACTCTTATTTATAGCCTTCGGAATTAACTCTGCTTCTGCTCAAATAGAGAAGAAAAAATTTAAAGAGAAAGTAGAAATCGAAACCGAATTAGGTTATCTGCTTTACACTCCGGAAGATTATAAGACTTCAAAAAAAGACTATCCGTTGATCGTTTTTCTTCACGGAGCCGGCGAGAGAGGTACAGATCTAGATAAAGTAAAAGTTCACGGCCCTTTTGATTACATGCAAAAAGGGAATGAGATCGATGCGGTTATTCTTGCTCCGCAATGTCCTGCTGAAACTTATTGGCAACCTCATCAAGTAGCAGGCTTAATAAAATCGATCATCAAAAAATATAATATCGATGAGTCTAGAGTTTACCTTACCGGTTTAAGCATGGGCGGTTATGGTACTTGGGCCGTTGGAGGCGAATATCCAGAACTTTTTGCTGCAATGGCACCGGTTTGCGGAGCTATTTACAGACCTATTTACAGAAATGCACAACATCTAAAAAATATGCCTATTTGGATTTTCCACGGAGCGTTAGACGATGTTGTTCTACCAGAAAACAGCAACAACATGGTGATGGCCTTACACAAAGCCGGAAATCAACATGTAAAATACACTGTTTATCCTTTTGCCAATCATAACAGTTGGACAGAGACCTACAACAATCCCGAATTTTACGAGTGGTTACTCAGCCAAAAACAATAAACTTACAATGAAAAAATTAACCTTAAATATATTCACTGTACTAACCTTAGTATTCCTTTTCGCTTGTAAAGAGAATACAAAGACAAGTGAACCTACTTCAAAAGAGACTAATAAAACTGAAAAAGATTCTGTTCAATTAAGCGATGACGAGCTTTTAGATATCGTACAAAAGCAAACCTTAAAATATTTTTGGGATTATGCTGAACCTAACTCAGGCTTAGGAAGAGAGCGTTTTCATCCTGATGGTAATTATCCAAATAAAGATCCTCAAACGGTTACTACAGGAGGTTCTGGTTTTGGATTAATGGGAATCGTTGTCGGCATGGAGAGAAACTTTATCGATCGTGAAGAAGCCGTAAATCGTCTAGACAAAATTGCCAATTTCTTAGAAAATACACCTCGCTATCACGGGGCTTGGCCACATTGGATCGATGGAGAAACTGCTAATACCGAAAGTTTCGGTTCAGACAGTAAAGATAATGGTGGCGATATTGTTGAAACTTCTTTCTTAGCGCAAGGTTTTATCGTGGTAAGAGAATACCTTAAAAACGGAAACGAGAAAGAAAAAGCCGTAGCTGAAAAATTCAATAAACTTTGGAACGGTATCGAATGGAATTGGTATACCAATAACAAAAACGGAATCTTCTGGCATTGGTCACCAGATTATGAATTCGAAAAGAATTTTAAAATTGAAGGTTATAATGAGTGCTTAATTACTTACGTCATGGCAGCTTCATCGCCAAATCACAGTATTCAACCAGAAGTTTACCACGAAGGTTGGGCACGTGGCGGAAACATCACTACCGATAAAGAAGCCTACGGAATGCCATTAATTTTAAAACATAATACGGTTGGCGATAAAGGCGGACCTTTATTCTGGGCACATTACTCGTATTTAGGTTTAAATCCAAAAGGTTTAGAAGACAAATACGCCAATTATTGGGATTTAAACGTAAATCACTCAAAGATCAATTACGAATACTGCCAAGAAAACCCGAAAAACTCAAAAACTTACAGTAAAGATTCTTGGGGGTTAACGGCTAGTTATACCAAAAATAAAGATGGTGGTGTTGGCTATGCGGCACATTCTCCAGATGATGATCGTGGAGTTGTTTCGCCGACCGCAGCAGTAAGTTCGTTGCCTTACACACCAGAAGAGTCGATGCGTGCCATTCGTCATTTTTATACAGATTTAAATGAACTTACTTGGGGTCCTGCAGGTTTTTACGATGCTTTTAGTTTAGATAATGGTGAATGGGCTGCAAAAAGATATTTAGCGATCGATCAAGGTCCGATGATCGTGATGATCGAGAATTACAGAACCGGATTAATTTGGGACTTGTTTATGCAAGCTCCGGAAGTTCAGCAAGGGTTAGATAAACTTGGTTTTACCTATTCAAAATAATAAGAAATGAAATTTAGCTTCAACATATTCGCATTTCTTTGCTTAACAGTTTTAATCGGTTGTAAAGACAATGCTTCCGAAGAAATAAAAGCTGAAAAGACAGAAGTAAATCAAAAGCCGAACATTGTGTTTATTATGGCCGATGATCACGCGGTGAAAGCGATTAGTGCTTACGGAAGCGAAATAGGTAAACTTGCTCCTACTCCCAACATCGATCGTTTGGCTAAAAACGGAGCTATTTTCAACCAAAATTATAATACCAATTCACTTTGTGGGCCAAGTCGTGCAGTAATTCTTACCGGGAAACACAGTCACCAAAACGGTTTTAGAATGAATGGTGAACGTTTCGATAACACGCAGCAAACTCTGCCAAAGATTCTTCAACAAAATGGTTATCAAACCGCGGTTATTGGTAAATGGCATTTGTCAGACGAACCTACGGGTTTCGATTATTGGAAAATTTTAGACGATCAGGGAAAATACTATAATCCAGATTTTATTACTGCGGAAGATACCACACGAGTTACCGGTTATGCGCAAGATCTCATCACCGATTATTCTATCGATTGGATGAAGCAGCGAAATGAAGAGCAACCTTTCTTTTTAATGGTTCATCACAAAGCGCCACACCGTAACTGGATGCCTGCTTTACGTCATACAACTTTGTACGATTCAGTTGAATTTCCTTTGCCGGATACGTATTTCCCAGATTTTGAAAATCAGCAAGCGGCAGAAGAGCAATTGCAAACCATTTATGAAGATATGTATGAAGGTCACGACCTAAAACTAAGTAAACATAAAGGTACCGATTCATTGGCCGCCAACCCTTGGAAAGATGATTTTGAGCGAATGACCGCCGAGCAAAAAGAAAAATGGAATGCCGCGTACCGACCTAAAAACGATGCATTTTGGGAAAAAGACTTACACGGTAAAGATTTAGCCAAATGGAAAGGTCAACGTTACTTAAGAGAATATATGGCAACGATCGCTTCGGTAGATGAAGGCGTTGGGCGCATTTTAGATTATTTAGAAGCACAAGGGTTAGATGAAAACACCTTAGTGGTTTATACTTCTGATCAAGGATTCTATTTAGGCGAAAACGGTTGGTTCGACAAACGTTATATGTACGAAACTTCGTTTAGAATGCCGTTGTTAATGCAATACCCTAAAGAGATTGAAGCCGGTTCTCAAGTTTCTGAAATGACACAAAATTTAGATTTTGCTCCTACCTTCTTAGATATAGCAGGAATAGAAATTCCGAAAGACATGCAAGGAATTTCATTTAAAAAAGTGCTTTACGGTGAAGAAGCTGAAATTGGTAGAGATGCTATTTATTATCATTACTATGACTTCCCGGCATTTCATATGGTAAAGCGCCAATACGGAATTAAAACCGATCGCTATAAGCTTATTCATTTTTACGATGATATCGATACTTGGGAATTTTACGATTTAGAAAAAGACCCGAAAGAACAAAACAACTTGATTGATGCTGAAGAATATCAAGATGAAGTTGAAATGATGCATCAAAAATTAGATTCAGTTCAGCAACATTATCAAGTTACCGAAAAAGAGTTTGAAACTACTCCAAAAGAAAAAGTAGATCAAGCCTATAAAAATTTTGAAAGATTAAGAGGAACCCCTATAAAATAAACCTACAGTTATGATCAAGAAAACAATCGCAGCGGTTTCGTTAAGTTTCCTAAGTTTTACACTTAGCGCGCAGCAAAAAGAAAATACCTATACCGGTCCAAAAATCAATAAAACCGAGATGGACCAAAAAGTCAATTCGCTATTAGAAAAAATGACGATTGATGAAAAAATAGGTCAGTTAAACTTACTAACTCCCGGTGGCGGCGTTGCAACCGGAGCGGTAGTAAGTGATAACGTTCAGCAAAAAATTAAAGACGGAAAAGTAGGCGGTTTATTTGGAGTTTCCGGACCGGAGAAAATTAAGATCGCTCAAGAATATGCGGTAAACGATACCCGTTTAGGGATTCCGTTATTAATCGGTTCCGATGTAATTCACGGGTATAAAACCACGTTCCCAATTCCGTTAGGTTCAGCTTCAAGTTGGGATATGGAATTGTTGAAGCAAACCGCGCAAGTGGCCGCTAAAGAAGCAACTGCCGATGGTATTAACTGGAACTTTTCTCCAATGGTCGATGTTTCTCGCGATCCGCGTTGGGGGCGTGTAGCTGAAGGCGCCGGAGAAGATGCGTATTTAGGTTCGCAAATCGCTCGTGCGATGGTAGAAGGTTACCAAGGTATGGACCTTACCGAAACCAATACGATGCTGGCAACCGTAAAACATTTCGCTTTATACGGAGCTCCAGAAGCAGGAAGAGATTACAATTCGGTAGATATGAGTCGTGTAAAAATGTTCAACCAATATTTACCACCATACAAAGCAGCAGTCGATGCCGGGGTAGCGAGTGTAATGAGTTCATTTAACGATGTAGATGGTGTTCCTGCAACCGGAAACAGATGGTTGTTAACCGAATTATTACGTGAGCAATGGGGATTTGATGGTTTTGTAGTTTCAGATTATACTTCTGTAAATGAAATGATCGCCCACGGCATGGGAGATTTACAAGACGTTTCTGCCCTAGCCTTAAAAGCAGGTTTAGACATGGATATGGTTGGTGAAGGATTTGTAACTACTTTGAAAAAATCTTTAGAGGAAGGACGAGTAACCGAAGAAGAAATTACTACTGCGGCCAGAAGAATTTTAGAAGCAAAATACAAGCTAGGTTTATTTGAAGATCCTTACAAATACTTAGATAAAAAGCGTGTAAAAAAAGATATTCTAACTAAAGAACACAGAGCTTTAGCAAGAAAAGCAGCAGCGCGTTCTTTTGTGTTGTTGAAGAAAGATCAAAACGTGCTTCCTATTGATAAGAAAGCTAAAATTGCCTTAATCGGTCCGTTAGGAAATAACCAATCTAATATGCCGGGAACTTGGTCTCCAACAGGCGACTTCAAGAACGCAATTCCGGTATTAGAAGGTTTAAAAAATGTAGCCCCAAAAGCGAAAATCACTTACGCAAAAGGAGCCAATATTGTAAACGATGAGCAAATGGCTAAAAATGTAAATGTTTTTGGACCAAAGGTTGAAATTAGTAAAGAATCACCTGAAGAACTTTTAGAAGAAGCCTTAAAAGTAGCTAAGGATGCAGATGTGATTGTAGCAGCAGTAGGTGAAGCTTCCGAAATGAGTGGAGAAGCTTCCAGTAAAACCGACTTATTAATTCCAGAAAGTCAGAAAAAACTGATCCGTGAATTGGCTAAAACAGGTAAACCCATGGTATTGGTATTAATGAGTGGTCGTCCTTTAAATATTTCAGAAGAAGCACAACTTCCGATAGATATTCTTCAGGTTTGGCATTCGGGTGTTGAAGCCGGTAATGCAATTGGTGATGTGATTTTTGGAGATTACAATCCTTCAGGAAAATTAACGGCTTCTTGGCCAAGAAACGTAGGGCAAGTACCGGTATATTATTCAATGAAAACCACCGGAAGACCAGGAACTCAAGAAGGTTTCGAAAAATTTAAATCGAAATATTTAGATGTCGATAACTCTCCGCTTTATCCTTTTGGTTATGGTTTAAGTTATACTGAATTTGAATATGGAGCAACAAAACTTTCTTCTGAAGAAATGAAGATGAGCGGTAATATCAACGTAAGTACTACGGTTACCAATACGGGAGATTATGATGGTGAAGAAGTAGTTCAGCTTTACATTCACGATAAAGTAAGAAGTATTACGCCGCCACAAAAGCAACTTATTGGTTTCCAAAAGATCAGTTTAAAGAAAGGAGAATCAAAAACGGTAGAATTTACAATTTCAGCAGAAGATTTAAAATTCTACAACAGCAGCTTAGAATATGTAGCAGAACCCGGAGAATTTGAAGTAGGAATTGCACCAAGTTCAGATTTTGAATTTTCAACTTCCTTCACCTTAAACTAAGAATGAAGTTCAATGATTATTAACTAAAACAAACAAAATTATGAAGAAACTATTACTCATTTTTGCAGTTTTTACCGGCCTTATATCTTTTGGCCAGGACTACGCCTATATCGATTTCGGAGGTTCTTCACATACTTCTTCTGGAAATTGGAATAATATAGTAGTAAGTGATCAGAACGAAACAGGAGTAACCACTACTCTAATTAATGATGCTGGGGTTAGCATGGGCATCACTTTCACACTTACCGATTCTTTTGATCATATTAATGGCAATGGAACAACTTCTCCTAACAGTGGATTACCTTTTGTTTCATCAGCTTCTAGGGACAGCTTTTTTGGTGCAACCGATGCTGGTTTTAATGGAAATATAAATGCCACTGGTGGTTTTACATTATCCAATTTAGACCCTAATAAATACTATTCTTTTTCTGTATTTAGTTCAAGAACAGGAGTTTCAGATAACCGTGAAACCTTATATACGGTGACGGGCTCTACAACAGACTCAGAAGCTTTAAATCCTGCTAATAATACTTCCAATACGGCAACTATTTTAAACATCCAGCCCAATAGTAATGGAGAAATTAATTTTACAGCAAAGCCAGGTCCTAACAATAATAATGGTTTCGGTTTTTATTATCTAGGGGCCATACAATTAATAGAAAGTAGCTCGCCTATTTCAAATACCGACCCAGATCCGGAATTAACATTAACCTATCCAAATGGAGGCCATATTTGGGAAGCAGGAAAAACAGTAAGAATTAAATGGGAAAGTATTTCTGTACCAAATATGTTAGTTGAGTTTTCTTCAGATAATGGATCAAGTTGGTCAACCATTGCTACGGCTCCAGGAAACACTCAGTATTATGATATGATAGTACCTAACAAAATTACCACGAATGCATTAGTTCGTATTTCTGGAGAAGGTGAAACCGATACCAGTGATAACACCTTTAAAGTCATTGCAGATAAGGGAGAGGTCTTTAAGATTGTAATTTTAGGCTCATCAACTGCTGCCGGTACAGGGCCATCAGATGCTAACAACGCTTGGGTTGCACGATACAATACTTATTTAACAGAAATGGACACCAGATATGAAGTTGTTAATCTAGCCCAGGGCGGTTTTGCTACGTATAATATTTTACCTACAGGTACAACAATTCCTGCTGGTGTAAATAGAACTGTAAATACTAATAAAAATATCACTAAAGCTATTAGTTTAGATCCTACAGCAATTATTATTAATCTCCCATCAAACGATGCTGCCAGTGGTTATCCTGTTGCAGACCAAGTAAGCAATTACAACCTTATTGCTAATGCTGCTGCAACAGAAAATAGTATGCTATGGGTAACCACTCCGCAACCACGTGACTTTGCTTTGGGCAGTAACAATCTAGCCATTCAGCTAGCCATGGTCGATGAAACCTATACTTTGTTTGGTAACCACACCATCGATTTCTGGACTGGCTTTGGTAATGCAAACAATAACGCAATTTTACCGGCTTATGATGTTGATGGGGTTCATATGAATGATGCAGCGCACGAAATTTTATTTCAGCGTGTGATTGGGATGGATATTCATACCCAAGTAAAAAACGCAGTATTAGATATAGAAAATTTTATAAGCAGTCACAGCATAAAGTTATATCCTAACCCCGCTTCTAATTTTTGTACGATTGAAAGCGATCAATTTACAGGAAATGAAATTAAGCTTGAAATCTTCGATATTTTAGGAAAAAAAGTCTTCACCAACACCCTCAACCTTACCAATCAAAAAGCTACTTGGTCTAGAGGGAATCTCGAAAACGGAATATACTTTCTGTCTATTATTAATCATAACAAACAATTAACAAAACGTTTAATTTTAAATTAATTTATGATGAAAACAATTACTCAAAAATTTTTATTATTTGTAGCAGGTATGCTCGGTGCTTCAGGTTTTGCACAAACCACTTATAATTTCGATTTAAATTATAATTCGGAAACCCAGTACGTAAGTACAGGTAACTGGAATAATCATTTCTCTACAGATTGGGAAACAGGTATCTCCAATTTTCTTGATGATCAAGGTAATGCTTCTACTTACTCATTTGAAGTTACCGATAATTTTGTTGCAGGAAATGGTTCTGGTTCTACCACTCCAGATTCCAATTTAGGTTTTCCTGCTACGGCAACTAATGATTCCTATTATGTACAAGATGGAAGTAATGAAACCGGAGCTATAACTCTTTCAGGTTTAAATACTTCAAATTATTATAGTTTTGAAATTTTTGCAGCTAGAGCCGGTGCAACTGAAAATAGAGAAACGCAATATGAATTGGTAGGAGCAAATACTGAAGTTGGATACCTAAACCCTTCTGATAATAATTCAGAAACAGTTTTGATCGAAAATATACAACCAGATTCATCAGGTAATATTGTATTAAATGTAAGTAAAGGCCCTAACAACGCTAATGGAGCCGGTTATGCTTATATTGGAGCTTTTAAACTTATTGAAACTACCCAGATGTCCGTGGAAAATGAATCTTTTATTAATAATATTAGCATCTATCCAAACCCTGTGGAAGACCAATTTGAACTATCCTTAAATTTAATTGAATCTTCTCACCTAAACGTTCAATTATACAATTTAAGAGGGCAGTTAATAAGTACATTAATTAATGAACAAGTTTCCGCAGGAAAAGTTACTACAACTTGGAACAAACAAAACAACAATGCTTCATTAGCTTCAGGAATATACATTTTAAAAATAAGCACAGACCACTCAGAACAAACCAAAAAACTTATTATAAAATAAGTTTCCGTAAAATAATAGATAGTATATTATAAAATGGGAGATAGTAACTTTTCAATCTCCCATTTATTTCATAATAAATTTATAATCTTAAATAAGATAGAATAGAAATAAAAAGACATTCATTTTTGATCATATAACAAATTCTCAAAAATTAAAATTCACTATAAACGGAGTAATAGATTTTTTTATCAAGTGAAGTAATAAGAGTATTTTAACTCCTATATTTACGTGTTCAAACTTATTACACAAACACAATCATCATTATGAGCAGAAAATTAATTTTACCCATTATTATATCTACCCTGGGAGGTTTCTTATTTGGGTACGATACAGGGGTAATTAACGGAGCACAACTTTATTTTAAAGATTATTTCGATTTTTCTACCGCAGAACAAGGCTGGGCCGTAGGTTCCGCATTAATCGGTTGTATTTTTGGCGGACTTGGCGCCGGAATTTTAGCAGAAGCTATCGGTAGAAAAAAATCCTTATTACTCGCCGCTTTTCTATTTTCCATTTCGGCTGTTGGGAGTGCCTTGGCAGATTCGCTATTGGGACTTTCTATTTACAGAATTTTAGGAGGTGTCGGGATTGGCTTAGCCTCTTTGCTTTCCCCAATGTACATATCAGAAGTTTCCCCAAAAGAAAAACGGGGCGCGATGGTTTCCCTTAACCAAATGGCCATTGTTACCGGATTCTTAGTGGTTTTCTTTGCCAACTATTGGGTAGGAAATCATCTTTCAGCATCCATGATTACTGGAGAGGTAAACACAGAAACCCTAAGCCAATGGAATACAGATGAAGGATGGCGCTATATGTTTGCTTTAGAAATTATTCCGGCGGTTTTATTCTTTATCCTTTTATTTTTTGTGCCCGGTTCTCCCCGTTGGTTCGTTATTAAAGAAAAGTACAATCACGCTATTGTAGCGTTAGAAAAATTAGGTTACAGTAATGAAGTAGCTCAACAAAAAGTAAAAGAAATTGAAGAGTCCCTAGAAGAAAAACAAAGTAGCAGTTGGGGGGCTTTTAAAGGATTAGGCTTTGCTATTTTTGTGGGGGTAATGCTTTCTATTTTCCAACAACTTACAGGAATTAATGCAATTTTATATTACGGTTCCTCTATTTTTGAAGCCCTTGGAAATACTGCTGAAAGTGCCATCTTTCAAAACATTTTAATTGCCGTGGTTAACTTCGCATTTACCATCATTGCCATTTTCTCTGTAGATAAATGGGGAAGAAAACCACTTTTAATCTTAGGAGGTTTTGTGATGGCAATTGCACTCGCTTTGTTAACCTACGATGTTTACACACAACAATTCAGCTTAATCGCTGTAGTAGGTATTTTACTATTTATTGCAGGTTTCGCGATGACTTGGGGCCCGGTAACTTGGGTATTGCTATCAGAAATTTTCCCAGACAGGGTAAGAGGAATCGCTATGGGGATTGCCGTAGCAGCCCAATGGTTATTTAACTATTTAGTATCGCAAACCTTCCCGATGATGATGGATAAAGAAAGTGCCGTTTTTGAAATGAGTAACGGAACCTTCCCTTACTGGATTTACGGGGTAAGCTGTATCGCCATGTCATTATTTGTCTGGAAATTCGTACCGGAAACCAAAGGTCGCGACTTAAAAGACGTACGTCAACTTTGGATTAAAAAACATAAATCGTGAGAAAATTAGTCAGTTTCTTCAGCATTATCTTGCTTCTGTCAGGATGTGCTGAAGAACCTAAACAACAAGACCAAACAACAGCTTCTATTACTTCCCCAGACGGAAAGTTAGAAGTCTACTTTCAATTAGATAACAACGGCAAACCTTTCTATCTTGTAAAGAAGAACAATACCACTGTTATCGATACTTCTTATTTAGGCCTAAAGTTTAAAAATCAACCTGAGTTGACTAAAAATTTTAGAATTTCTAATGTGGAAGAAACTGAAATTAACGAAACTTGGGAACAACCGTGGGGTGAGCAACGCCTTATTGAAGACCACCATACACAACTTCAGGTTAACTTAGAAGAAACTACTGAAAAGCCTAGAAAACTGAATATCATTTTTAGGGTTTTTGATGACGGAATTGGATTTCGATACGACATTCCAGAGCAGGAATATCTAAAAGGCGAGCTTGTTATTTCAGATGAAATTACTCAATTTAAACTTACCAACGATCATAAATCGTGGTGGATTCCTGCCGATTACGATAGTTACGAATATAACTATTCGGAAACCAAACTATCGGAAATCGATGCCCAAAAAGCAGGTTATGCGCAACGCCACGATAGAAATATCACCAATTTCCACGCGGTAAATACTCCCATCACGATGGAAACCGAAAAAGGTTGGTACGTAAGTATTCACGAAGCCAATCTTACCGATTATGCGGGGATGACACTTGGTTTAACTGAAAACAATACCTTCAACACAGAATTAGTTCCTTGGGAAAATGGCGATAAAGTAAGAACAAAAGCCCCTTTTGTTTCCCCATGGCGAAGTATCATGATTAACGAAGAAGCCAAAGATTTAGTGACTAATTACCTTATTTTGAATCTTAATGAACCTAATAAATTAGAAAACGTAACTTCCTATGCCAAACCAATGAAATATACTGGAATTTGGTGGGAAATGCATTTAGGAAAAAGTACTTGGGGAAGAAAAGATGCTGAAGGAAAGTACACCACGCATGGGGCTACCACGGAGAATGCGATGAAGTACATCGACTTCAACAAAAAACACGACATCAAAGGTTTATTGATTGAAGGCTGGAACACCGGTTGGGAATACTGGGGGGCACAAGACACCATTGGTTTCTTTGATTTTGTCACTACCTATGATGATTTTGATATCAAAAAAGTAGTCAATACCGCTAAAGAAAATGGGATTGAAATTATTGGTCATCACGAAACTTCCGGCGATGCCAATAATTACGAAAACCGAATGGAAAAAGCCTATCAGTTTTACGAAGATTTAGGCATTCACGCCATTAAAACCGGTTATGCCGGCGGATTAGTCCCCAAAGGCGAATTTCATCACGGCCAATATATGGTCCGCCATCATCAAAAAGTGATTGAAACCGCAGCTAAACATCAGTTGGCCATCGATGCCCATGAACCTATTAAAGCAACTGGTTTAAGAAGAACTTATCCCAATTTTATGACTCGGGAAGGTGTTCGCGGAATGGAATTTAATGGCTGGGCAGATGAAAACCCTCCCTCCCACACTACTATTTTACCGTTCACCAGAATTTTGGGAGGTCCGGTAGATTACACCCCGGGAATTTTTCAGATCGATCTAGCTGAATATCGTGAAGGTCAAGCCATTCAATCTACTTTAGCCAATCAATTGGCATTATATGTGGTTTTATATAGCCCAATGCAGATGGCGGCCGATTTACCGGAAAATTATGCGAAGTACGAAGATGCTTTTCAGTTTATAGAAGATGTTGCGGTTGATTGGGAAACTACCAAAGTAATTGATGCAAAGATTGGTGATTATATAACCATCGCTCGAAAACAACGCGATAGTGATAATTGGTTTATAGGAAGTGTGACTGATGAAGAAGCGAGAAACTTAGAAATCCCAATGGACTTTTTAGAGGATGGGGTTTCTTATAAAGCCACGATTTATAAAGATGCTGAAGAGGCCGATTTTGAAAAAAACCCTTCCGCTTATATCATTGAAGAAGTTGAAGTAAATTCGACTACCATTTATCAAGCACAACTAGCAAAAGGCGGCGGCGTTGCCATTTCAATTTTAAAACAATAATAATTAAACCCTGAGTCTTTAAGCTCAGGGTTTTCTTTTTTATTACTGTAGTAAAATCAAATTTTCAATCCATAAATTAATTCAATTTAAAATGAAATTAAACCTCTTTCCGATTATTTTATTTCTGAATTTATTTACCATAAATACTTATGTTTTTTCTCAAGAAAAGAAATTAGATTTTCCCAAAAAACCCAATGTGGTTTTTATCTTGGCCGATGATGTAGGTTATGGAGATATTGGAGTTTATGGAGGGAAAGTACCCACGCCTAACATCGATAGCCTTGCCCAACAAGGAATGTTGTTTACCGATGCGCATTCCCCTGCGGCACTTTGCGCCCCTTCCCGTTACAGTTTACTCACGGGAAGCTATCCTTATCGTAATGGAAGACCTGGCGGATCTTGGGATGTGAATAACAGTTCCGCTTTTTCTGTTAACGGAAATCGAACGGAAGCCGAAAGACATATTACCGTAGGCGAAATCATGCAAAATGCAGGTTATACCACTGCTTTCTTTGGAAAGATGCACTTGGGCGGTGATGTTTATAATGAGGAAGGAGAAATAATTCGGGAGAAAAATAAACTGAATACCATGGATTTTAGCCGGGGTGTCGATGACGGTTTAAACGAACATGGTTTTGATTATTGGTTGGGCTTGCTCAGCGGAATTCAGCATGAACCTTATGCCTATTTTGAAAACGGAAACTTTAAACCCATTAATCCTAATAAGCCTGCTGATAATTCTAGTACGCATTTATTAACAAACGGTTTTTATAAAGTAAGTGGGAATGGTTTATCTGAAATTGTAGAAGCGGGAAGAGTCCCTGCACGGGCCGATTTGGATTACGATTCCAGTCAAGCCGGAATTATACTCACCAATGCAGCAACCCACTTTATCGACCAACACCAAAAAGAAAATACGGCCCAACCTTTTATGCTCTATTTTTCTTCGGAAGCGATTCACGTACCTCATACGCCTCCATTCGATTTTGATGGCGACCCTTCTACCATCGACGAGCAGGTTTCTGGGGTTACAGGAGCGGTAACCTCTGATATGCTGTACGAACTCGATTTACAAGTTGGTAAAATTATTCAACAACTTAGAGAAGAAAATATTTTAGAGAATACACTAATTATCTTTACCAGCGACAACGGCGCACTTTGGCCAAAAGTTACCCATTATGGAGACCGCGAACATGATAATAATGGCCCATTAAGGGATTACAAAGCTTCCATTTATGAAGGCGGACATCGTGTACCGTTTATTGCAAAATGGGGCGATGGTACTCCGGCAGGTTCTGTAATTGAACCGGGAACCACCTCTGATGAATTAATTATCGGGCACGATTGGGTCGCGACGATGTACGAACTTACCCAACAAAATATGCAGGAAGACCAAGCAAAAGATGCGGTTTCTTTACTTCCTATTTTCACCGGATCTCAACCTAAAAATGAAAAACTTCATGATTTCGTCATTTATCAAGCTGGCTTTGCTTACGACGGAGCTATTAGGGAAGGTGACCTCGTATTGATGGTCAATCGGGATAATGAAGCCACCGAATTATACGACCTTTCCACAGATTTGGCGCAGGAGCACAATTTAATTCAGCAGAAAAAATATCAAAAAACGATAACGAGACTTCGAAAAAAATTTTTAAAGTATAACGACCACGATAATTCAACCATCGAGCCAAGAACGACAAAAGCTTTTCAGGTAAAGTAAATTCTAGCTAACTACGCTGCTTTCAATTTTCACAAAAGATGTTAGTTAAATTTCAGAATATAAGAGTTCCTTTTATTTCCTATATCCATAGTTACGAATTTCCAGAAGTCAGAAAATAACCTTCAAATGTCTTAAAATTCACCTATGATTATTCTCTACCCCCTAAAACTATAAGACATAAAATTGTATATTTACAATAAGAAAAAAAAGCGATTATGGATTTAGAAGCACGGAAATATCATTTTATTAAGGAACTATTTAGTGTTGAAAAAGAAAGCATTATAGATACCTTAGAACGTGTTTTAAAGCGTGAGAAAGAAGCATATCAAGATGTTCCTGTCGAACACAAAAAAGAACTTGACAAACGACTGAAAAGCTACAAAAATAATCCTGATGATGTCTTGGACTGGAAAGATGTAAAGAATAATTGGTAATGGGTTATAAGGTTGAATTACTTTCCATTGTCCGTAAAGATTTACGAGAGGCAAAAAATTGGTATAACGAAAAAAGTAAAGAATTAGCTCAAGAATTTAAAGCCACAGTTAATAAGGAAATTGATTATATTGGCGAATATCCTGAACATTACCAAAGAAAATATAAAGAGTTACGGCAATCTCTGGTAACGCGATTTCCTTATGCTATTTTCTATCTAGTAAAAGAAGACCAAAAACGAGTTATCATATTTGGATTGTTGCATACAAGCAGAAATCCCGAAATAGTCAGAAAAAGGACAATCCAATAACCCTCCTTGTTAAAAAACGTAACTTTCCCTCTCTTTTGTTTTTATTTTGGGCGTAGCTCTCTTTCAAGTAAAGTAATGCCTAGCTAAATAAAAGTTAATTTCAATAGCAGAATCCGGTTTCAACACACTAATAATTTGCAGTATGCTGTGTTGATTTATCCAAATATTTCTATAAATAAAATTTTTATCCTATTATCTAAAATCGCTATTAGAAATCTAAAAATCAGAAAATTGAAGAGTAAACTTGTTTTCAATTTTTCAATTTCGAGTATCTTAAATTTAAGTTATTAGAATTTCATTAGCTTCAGATTTTCAATTTAATAAAAATTTAAGCCTTCCCGTTAAAAGCTTTCGAAAACGTTTTCGAAACAGAATATTCTTTCTACATTTATCCTTGCAAATCAAAAAAACACAACAGCAATGACGGCGTATTTGACTGAATATGAAATTAAGACTGGATTAAAAAATTTAGTAACACAATATGTAGAAAGTTGTAAAAATTGCAATCAACTTTCCGATGAATTTGTAGAATTGATTCGATATACTTTAAAAGCAAAGTATGCTAATTACAATCAAGAAACCCGAACTATACAAATTGGCGTAAAACAGGAAAACGAAAATTCTTTTTACAACGATATTAAAGTGTATTCCTATTCTTTAGAAGAAGCCGAAAAAGAATTAGATAAAAACTTTAGTAATTACCAAGGAAAGGATTTAGTCTATTTCGGCAAATTCCTTACCGGGCAACAAAACGATGTAAGCTCAGAAATTCGGGTGATTCGATAACAACAAACAAAATCTAACCAATCCAAAAAAACCTCCATCTTCTATTGAATATGGAGGTTTTTTAATTCATTTTTAGTATCGGAAACTGCAAAAACTATTTAACAATCCCTAATTTTGTAGAAAGCCCTTACCGATGTTCAACTTCACACTTACCTATACTGACCTCTACCAGCTGAGTATGGCGCAGGTCTATTTTCTAAAAGGAAAAGCGCAAGAAAAAGCGGTTTTTGATTATTTCTTTCGGAAAATCCCTTATCAAGGTGGCTTTGCCATTTTCGCCGGACTTCATGATTTTTTGGAACTTTTGGAAAATCTTTCTTTCAGCAAAGAAGATATCGCTTATTTAAAAACCCAAGATTTCGACGAGTCATTTCTGAAATATCTAGAAGACTTCAAATTCTCTGGAACTATTCGCGCTTGCCAAGAAGGAGAAGTCATTTTTGCAACCGCACCGATTCTTCAGGTGGAAGCCACAATTATTGAAGCACAACTCATAGAAACCATTTTACTGAATTTATTAAACTTCCAGACCTTAATTGCCACCAAAGCCAGTCGAATTAAGCTTATTGCCAAAGAAAAAACTTTACTTGATTTTGGGCTTAGAAGAGCACAAGGTCCGGGTGGTTATTACGCCAGTAAGGCCGCAATCATCGGAGGTTTTGATGGAACTAGTAATGTGAGGGCCGGACGGGATTTCAACATTCCCATTTCAGGAACGATGGCACATTCTTTTATACAAAGCTACGATAGCGAATTAGAAGCTTTTCGGGATTTTGCTCTCAATCGACCCAAGAACTGCGTGTTGTTGGTAGATACTTACGATACGTTAAAAAGTGGCGTTCCCCATGCGATTACCGTCGCCAAAGAAATGGAAGCAAAAGGAAACCGTTTATTGGCCATTCGTTTAGATAGTGGAGATTTAGCCTATTTTGCCCGAAAAAGCAGAAAACTATTGGATGATGCCGGTTTATCGTATGTGAAAATCGCTGCTTCTAATCAGTTAGATGAATATGTGATTAAAAGTTTACAAGAACAAAACGCACCTATTGATATTTATGGCGTAGGCACCAACCTTGTCATTGGTAAACCCGATGCCGCCTTGGACGGTGTTTATAAATTGGCTTTTGCTGCTGAAAAACCACGGATTAAAATCTCAGAAAGTTTGGCAAAAACCACCATTCCGCATCATAAACAGGTATTCAGGACCTATGATGAACACGGAAATTTCTCTGGTGCCGATGTAATTGCAATGAAAGAAGAAGAGCATGTGACACAAATGAACCATCCTTTCGAACCCTACAAAACCCTAAAAGTGGAACATTTTAAACAAGAACCACTTTTACACGTAGTGATGGAAAAAGGTAAAAAAACAAAGCGCTCGCCTTCTTTAAAAGAAATTGCAGCTTTCAGCAAAGAAAGATTGGCTTTACTTCCTTTAGAATATAAGCGCTTCGATAATCCGCATATTTATAAAGTAGGGATTAGTGATGCCTTAAAACAAGAACGTGATGAACTAATTCATTCTCATAAAAATTAACCTATGAAAGTTTTAATTATTGTCGATGCCCAAAACGATTTTATGCCCGGCGGAACTTTGGAAGTTCCTAAAGGCGATGAAATTATTCCGGTGATCAATCAGATCCTCCCTCAATTTGATTTAGTGATTGCCACCCAAGATTGGCATCCTGAAAATCACGCGAGTTTTGCGAACAGCCATGAAGGGAAAAATGAATTTGAAACCATCGACCTCGATGGCATCCCACAAACCTTATGGCCAGTACATTGCGTACAAAATACAATGGGGGCTGACTTTCATAAAGAATTAAAAACCGCTCCCATCGAAGCTATTTTTAGAAAAGGAACCAATTCGAAAATTGATAGTTATAGTGGTTTTTATGATAATGCCCATTTAAAATCGACCGGATTGGCAGGCTATCTTCGAGAAAAACAAACTACAGAATTGTATTTCTGTGGACTCGCTGCCGATATCTGCGTGAGTTTTACCGTAAAAGATGCGTTAAACGAAGGCTTCACTTCTTACCTCATTCAAGATGCAACTAGGGCTCTTAACGCAGCAGACTTTGCTCAAGCAAAACAGGAGATTGAAGAGTTGGGCGGAAAAATTATGAGTTCTAGCGAAATTTGATAAGCTTCTCTTTCAACACTAAAAATCACCGACATACTTTGTATCTTTGAAAAATAGATAAGTACCTCCAATTAGCTGTTTAGCAAGTCGAAAAAGACTCTTATGAAAAATTCTTTTTATCACTTCTCATTTTTAGCTGTTGTGTTTTTTTGCCTCAGCTGTAAAGAAACTAACTCCTCTAAAAAAACTACTAAAAAAAAGCTGGCTGTAGAACAGAACACTGAGGAGATTGAAAAACAACCCGCTCACTTAAAAACTCCCGAAGGAATGGTTTGGGTCGGCGGAAAGACTTTTCTTCAAGGCGCCAAACCCGGCGATAAAATGGCCATGAGACGGGAAAAACCAGCTCATCAGGTTCATGTGGATGGCTTTTTTATAGACGCGCACGAAGTGACCAACCAACAATTTCAAGAATTTGTGGAAGCCACCGGTTACCAAACTGTCGCCGAACGCCCTATTGATTGGGAAGAAATGAAAAAACAATTGCCTCCCGGCACTCCCAAACCCGCAGATTCAGTCTTGCAACCGGGTAGTTTAACCTTCGACAAATCGGTCGAACAAGTTGCTTCGATGGATAATTACACTCAATGGTGGACCTGGCAGTTGGGCGCTAACTGGAAACATCCTTATGGCGAGGGAAGCTCTATTGAAGGAAAAGAAAATTTACCTGTCGTGCATATTGCCTACGAAGATGCCTTGGCTTATTGCGAATGGGTGAACCGAAGATTACCTACCGAAGCGGAATGGGAAGCCGCTGCTCAAGGAAAACAAACCGATCAGATTTTCACCTGGGGCAATAACCCGGAAGTATTAATTAACAATGCCAATACTTGGCAAGGCGTGTTCCCTACCCAAAACACCCCGGAAGATGGTTTTAAATATGTAGCGCCGGTAGCGTCGTTCCCCCCCAACAGTATTGGAATTTACGATATGATGGGAAATGTATGGGAATGGACCAGCGATAAGTTTAATGTAAATTATTACCAAAAACTCGACCAAAACCAAGTGATTGATAATCCCAAAGGAGCCGAAAAAGGTTACAGTCCACAAAATCCTTATCAAGAAGAACGGGTGATTAAAGGCGGGAGCTTTTTATGCCACGCTTCCTATTGCGCGAGTTTTCGTATTTCTGCTAAAATGGGGATGAGTCCCGATTCCGGTTCCGACCACGTAGGATTTAGAACCGTGGCGACACCGGAAATGTTAGCAAATTAATCATTAAAAATTATATTCTTTTTTAACTAAAGAATGTTACTAATTAGATATTTTCAACTTCAACTATATTTCAATTACTTTATAAGCTGCTCACAGAGGCCTCTCGAATTATTGTCATCATAGAGTTTAGTTTAACTAACTACTTTTATAGAAGGTAAAAAAGTTCATTTCTTTTTACATCTCTCTCTATTGATTAAAAAAACCTTTCCCTCTGAGAGGAAAAGGCTTTTTAGGTTAAACACTATAATTAAGATGGAGGTTCCCGTGGAGCGCGTTCCTCCAACAATTTCTTTAATACAAAAGAAATCACAAAGCTCGTCACCGCGCCTATCACCGCTAAGGCTATCGTGCGGTACACATCGGCAGCGGTTAAATTGGGAAGGATACTTAACAGCATCCCCCCACAAGTCCCTGAAACAGTGGGCAAATGATTACTCATCTCCTCCTGTTTCGGGTGGCACTTCCGGCGTGGTGAGTTGGCTTACCGCCATCATCGCCCCACCAGCTACCGCTAGATAGCCCCCAATAGAGGTAACGAGTGCCGGAAGGCCCACCGGTGCGGTGAGCACAACACCGCCTACACTGGCCAATACCAACCCGATACTCCTTAAGGTTTTAAAAAACTTAGGCGTGGGGGCTTTGGCCCTTTTCATCATATTCATCAGCTATTGTTTTAAAATATTCATAAAAACTTCTTCCCGCTTCGCTAGGCTCCGATAGACCAACTGTTTTAGCCGGTTCATCGCCACCCGCGATTCCAATCCATAACCCGGACCGGTTATCCGGCTCACTGGCGCGATACAGCCCCTTAGTTCTTTTTGGGCATCATTGGCGGGATGCATCAAGATCAAACTACGACCTTTCACCTCCTTTAGCCATAAATGCCATTTAAACTTAGGACTATAGCGTTTGACGAGTTGATACCTTCCCTCGGGGATACAAGAAACCTCTCGTTGGTTATCTTTCCAGGGCAACTCAATGCTAGCGCAAATAATTTGCCCTTTCCAGGATATAGCCCCGTTGCAGCCCTTGGGAAAGTAAGTACGTCTTAAATAAAGTTCCATACCTCTATAACTGATCGACCACATTCACGGCCAAGGCATTGAAGGCCCCGTTTTTTAAAGGGTACATCTCGCCATTCACCTCTTGAAAGAAATCAATTCCCAGCACTCCGATAATAGGCAAAACACTATCGGCAGGAAGACCGACGGTTAAAGTCCGTTCCGCTTGTTCACTAGTGTCATAGGGCAAAATGGCCGTTTGTTCCATCGCGAAGTTAAAGGTCTTGTTCTCAAAATCGAGTTCGGCTCCACCAAAACTTAAGCGGTAGTGGGTGGTCCCGCCTGGCGCGGCAATACGCACCGCTGCTTGATAGGCCTCTATTTCCAAACTAAGCTCTCCCGTGATACGGTCTAAGCTAGAAGCAAAGGGGGTAAAAAAGGTGGCCCCTAATTTTCCATTCTGATTAAACTCAAAGTCATTGATGAGCTGCATATTCCCATCCTGTACTTGGCGTTCCCCACGCTCGTTTACCGAATCGGTTTTGATCACGCCCAACAAGGCCCGGGTTAAACGCCCCACGCAACGTTTGTCTTTAGCGTTTTGCAGCAAGACCTGAATGGAATTGCGTAGCAGTTTGCCCGCCTGTCCGGCGGTAGAAAACTCTGCGTTGTTTTCACGGGTACGTTGAAAAGCGGGATCGCTGGCAATACGTTGTGCACTTACGCCCCCTTTTTCCCGGGCGAGGTAGCCATCGGCACTTTTGTAAAAAGTAATTCCACCAATGGTTCCATTTAATTTGATAATTCCTGACTGTTCAGCCATAACATTAAAAATTTAAATAACAGAAGTATTTACAGGCTACTCCTTTTACCTTCACCTTTTTTCTGCGCATCAAAAGATAGGGCAAAGATGAAGGCTCTTTTCCGCTCGATTTCACAAGGCGTGCCCAACTTGGGTACTTTTATAGGAAAATAAATGGAAAAATTGTTACTGAATGTGAATTTTGGTCTTGAGATAAACTCATTCTCCACAGGGAAACATAGAATTTTAGATGGAGAGCCGAAAGTTAAATCCTAATTATGATTAACTGGATACCTTCTAAAGGCAAGCCTAATGTAATGGAAGGGCTTCGCCATTTTTTCTTTTTAGCTTTAACTTTTAAATTTTTCCATTCACAGGATTTAATTATTCCCAGTTCATCTTCTATTAATATTTTTCAAAACTTCACATCGTTTAAAAAATAATAACTTGTGTAAATAAACCTAAATAACCTAAGTTCGATCTAAGAAAATTTCGGAGACTGAGTGAAATCTTTGCAAAAGATTTTGGATCGAAGTTTCCATTTTGGTAGCATTTCGATACAAATTTTCCTTGAAAATTCACTCAATGATCCAAAATGCCTGCAAAAAACTTTTATATCGAACTCAGGTTAAATAAATACAAGATGGACGAAAATACGTTTACAGGTCAAAGCCTAAAAAACGCAAAAAATAATGACTCTTATAAAATAGGCGGGGAGTGTTCCGCCTGTTTTTTAAACAAGTCGTTAATTTTAACCGTATGCCTACTTAAAAAATTTGCAAAGCTTGGCTATTCATCAGCATAGAATTAATAAGTCATTTGCTAACTGACCTAAATGACAAGAAGATAAAATTGATTCGATATAGACAATATATAGAAACACTTCCAGTTATATCATCCGCTACTAGCTATTAAAAAACCTCCCATAAGAGGGAGGTTTTTAGAAGGATATATTTTATTTAGGGGCGGTTAAAACCCGCCAAAGGCAAACCTAAGCTTGAGGCCGTAGGATACCAATCTCAGGTCTTCCGCGTAGCCCGACTCCAGGATGCTGTTGAAGCTGAAAGTCGTAGGGTCTTCCGCATTGTACCCTACTTGATCGGGGCTTTCCGCTTCAGCGTTGATGGTGTTGAGCCCGTAATTGAGGAACAGCCCTATATAAAAGCTGCTGTTATCCCCGGCCACGCGTTTTATCCCTGCCTCTGCCACGGCGGCAAAGGAGGTGTCCAGCTCAAGTTCGCCCCCGCCCAGGCCTGTCCTGTTGAAGGTGCCAAAGCCCATAAACCTGGGGTCAAAAAGCTCGGCATCGTACTGGGGGTAATACCCGCTGGTGGCAAGGGACCTTGCCGTTGCGCTGT
>NZ_RXOM01000016.1 GCF_008692195.1 Salegentibacter sp. R32 | reverse complement strand
CATTGCCCCCACAGTTATCGGTGGCCGTTGGGGTGGGCACATCACTGGCCACTACTTCACATTCCATAATGATATCGGCCAGGTTGGCCGCATCCGCTACAGGGGCCGTTACATCATCGATCACCACATTCTGCGTTTGGGTGGAAATATTCCCGTTCACATCCTCATAGCTCCAGGTAATGACCGTGGTGCCCTGTACATTGATCGGGAAACTGGCATCATTGGTCACGGTCACATTGCCCCCACAGTTATCGGTGGCCGTTGGGGTGGGCACATCGCTGGCCACTACTTCACATTCCATAATGATATCGGCCAGGTTGGCCGCATCCGCTACAGGGGCCGTTACATCATCGATCACCACGTTCTGCGTTTGGGTGGAAATGTTCCCGTTCACATCTTCATAGCTCCAGGTAATGACCGTGGTGCCCTGTACATTGATCGGGAAACTGGCATCATTGGTCACGGTCACATTGCCCCCACAGTTATCGGTGGCCGTTGGGGTGGGCACATCGCTGGCCACTACTT
>NZ_RXOM01000017.1 GCF_008692195.1 Salegentibacter sp. R32 | reverse complement strand
AAATAACTAACCGTATGAGAGCCTTTTCTTTGATAACTCATAATACGAAAATATAGATTTTTTCGCACTACTAAAGTGCTGCAATAAAATTGCAGGGTTTAAATCCCATTTTTGAGACCAATAAATAATTTACTAAATGTAAACTAAACTTTACTTTTAGTAAGAATAAGCTTACTTATATTCTAATTATTTTACAGTATATTACCACAAAAAATAATGACTGAATTAGATAAAAAATTTATGCGAAGGGCTATAGAGCTTGCTCAAGAAGGAATGGATAACAATGCCGGTGGACCTTTTGGTGCAGTAATCGTTAGAAATGAAGAAATTATTGCGGAAGAATATAATAAAGTAGCTTTTACCAACGACCCTACTGCTCACGCAGAAATAACCGCCATTAGGAAGGCTTGTGAAAGCTTAACTACATTTCAATTGGAAGATTGTATTTTATATACTTCCTGTGAGCCTTGCCCCATGTGTTTAGGAGCTATTTACTGGGCCAAATTTAAAAAAGTTTTTTACGCTTTAGAACAAGTTGATGCAACCATTATTGGATTTGATGATGAATTTATTTATAGAGAAATAGATAAAAAACCAAAAGAGAGAAAAATAAGTTTTGAAAATATATTAAGGGAAGAGGCAATGCCTGTTTTTCAGGAATGGGATAAAAAAGAAAATCGAACAGATTATTAATTTAACTCCCGCCAAACACTTATACTTCGCTTAATTTCATTCTCTAATTCTTCCCATTCCTTAGTATTACGAGGTGTGGTTGTGGGAGCTAAATGTGGTAAAACTATTTCGACAATTACAGGACCAACAAAGTTAATTTGTTTTAAAGCTCCATATTGATTTATAAAATCTATATGGCCACTACCAATACCTCCCCTATTAGAATCTGAAATATGGTAACTGGCCAATTGTGTTCCCGTCTCTTTAATTGCCCTAAGAGCATCGGTTTCTTCAATATTCATATGAAAGCTATCTAGAATAATTCCTATTTCATGATGCTCTAATTTTTCAAGAAAATTTCTACATTCCAAGGCAGTATTCATCATAGAAGATTCATATCGGTTTACCGCTTCATACACGAGCTTTATCTTTTTCAATTTCGCATATGCATCTAATTTTTTACAAGCTTCAGCTAAAAATTTCCATTTTTCTTTTTCAGACTTGCAATTCATCATCCATTGAGAAAGACCTTGCAAAGTTACCCAAGGTGAATTTGCTTCCACAGCAAAATCTATCACACTGGAGTAGTAACTGATCGCATTTTCTAGCGTTGCCGTTTCTACATTCTTGGGTGAACAATAAAAAGGATCGATGGCAAAAATCTTCAAACCATATTTTTTGGCGGCTTCATTTACGCCTTTTGGGTTGTAGTTTCTAAGTTCCTCGCAAAAATGCAAACCATCTAGCCCTAAGGTTTTAACTTTCAACATTAATTGTTCAAGATTTTTTATACCCAAAGTCCAAGAACAAATTCCTATTTCGACCATTTTTTATTTTAAAGGTATTGATTTTGAATTTTATAGTGAGTTTGCCCTTATTTTTTAGTTTTTATTTAACCAATTAAGTAAGTTTAGATTTTAAAACTATTTAAATTGAAAAAATTTCAGAAAAAGAAAGTTTTCTACCGTCTCATCATCCTATTTTTGACTATAATTATTAGTGTTTTAATTATTGACAGTTATGTGTCTTCTTCATCTTCAGATAAAATTTATACGGAAGTAACTGAAATTCCTCCTAATAAAGTTGGACTACTTCTAGGAACTTCAAAATTTTTAAGTAATCATCAAATTAATTTATATTACAAATACAGAATTGAAGCCGCCATCCAATTATTTAAAGCAGGAAAAATTGAATTTATATTAATTAGTGGCGACAACGGTTCTAAAAATTATAACGAACCTAAATTAATGAAAGAAGATTTGGTAAAAAACGGAATCCCTGAAGCTAATATTTACTTGGATTATGCAGGTTTCAGAACCTTAGATTCGGTTTTAAGAGCAAAGAAAGTTTTTAATCAAAATAGTTTTACCGTTATTTCTCAAGAGTTCCATAATGAACGTGCCGTCTTTTTAGCTGAATATTACAGTATCAATGCTATTGCATTCAACGCAAAAGATGTGAATATTAACTACGGATTAAAAACTCAACTCAGAGAAAAATTGGCTCGAACAAAAATGGTTATCGATTTAATTCTTGATGTTGAACCAAAATATTTGGGTAAAAAAATAGAGATAAGGTCGAAGTAAAAAAAGCTTTATTCTATCTTGAAATCATCACTAGGGCTCTCTTTTCTTTCGCTTTAAACCGAAGTAATAAAAGTAAACTTAAACTTAGGGAAACCAATATGATCGTAGCTAAGGGAATTAGACTAGGACCCGTAAATTTGCTGATGACAAATGAGGCTATTGCTCCAAAAATCATTTTTAAACTTCCTACTAGCGCAGAAGCTCTTCCTGCCCTTTTGGTAAATGGATACAAAGACAAAGCAGTAGTGTTCGGATTTTGAAAGCCTAATAAAAATAAGATGAAAAACAGTAAAATAACAGTCGTGTAAAAATTACCCACTAAGTACCCGTTGATTAAAAACAATACTCCTAGAGCTACTAGTATAAAACCTATAATTAGCGTAACAGCAAAGGTTGTTGCCTTTTTTAGTACCAATCGGTTTAATTGACTCCCCACTATTAAACCTGCCGCATTTAGCCCAAACAACCATCCGAATTGACTCTCGGTTAAATGAAACTTATCCATAAATAAACTTGGCGCATTACTTATATAAGCAAACATTGCCCCTATGGTTAAACTTCCTGCAAATGAAAAAGTGAGAAAAATTTTATCTTCTAAAATACCTTTATACTTACGTAAAACCTGACCAATTTTCAAATCAACTGTTTTATCCGGCTCGATACTTTCGGGTAAAAACTTGGTTACACTTACAAACATTAACGAAGCAAACACTGCTAAAATTAAAAATATGGTATGCCAAGAAAAATGAGTGATGACCATCCCTCCAATGGTAGGTGCAATTATTGGTGCTCCTCCCATAATTAACATTAAGAAAGAAATGGCACGAGCTACTTCACTTGGAGGGAAAATATCCCTCACTACTGCTTTTGAAGCCACCATACCCGCTGAAGAACCAATCGCCAAAAAGAACCTTGATATAATTAACCAATATAAATTTGGAGAATAAAAACAACTTAACGCAGAAACAACATATAATATTAAACCAATAAGCAATGGTTTTTTTCGACCAAACTTATCCATAATTGGTCCATAAGCTAATTGACCGAAAGCAATCCCTATAAAATAGCTGGTAAGTGAAAAACCTACTTGTGCCTTCGTGGTGGTAAATTCTTCAGCTATACTCTCAAAACTAGGCAGGTACATATCTATAGAAAAAGGACCCAATGCTATTAAAGTCCCCAAAACCAATAGAATTATTTTTTCACGCTTTTTATTCCTAATCGTAAAATCTTCTTGCATTTTGCAAATTTCGCTCAATGCAAATTAATTGATGAGCTTAAAATTTGGTTTAACAAATAATTAATAGCGCTTTATTTATTTTTCTATAAACCAAGAAAGCTACTAAAAATAATAGTAGCTTTCTTGGTTTATGTATGCTGATTTAGTTTCTAACTAAGCCGAAACTTCTTCTTCACTCTCTACGGTAGCCAAATAGCGTTCTGCATCTAATGCTGCCATACAACCGGTTCCTGCCGCAGTTACAGCTTGTCTGTATTCTTTATCTTGCACATCACCGCTGGCAAAAACTCCTGGGATATTGGTTTTGGTAGATTTTCCTTTGGTAATTAAATAACCATCATCATGCATATCTAACTGACCTTTAAAAATATCAGTATTCGGTTTGTGGCCAATCGCAATAAATAATCCGGTAATATTAATATCTTCTTTTTCTCCAGTTTGATTATTTACGATGCGAAGACCCTCTACCACTTGTTCTCCTAAGACTTCATCTACCTCAGAATTATAACGTAAATCAATATTTTTGGTACTCGTTACCCGATGTTGCATGGCTTTGGAAGCTCTCATTTCATCTCTTCTTACCAACATCGTTACTTTAGAACAAATATTAGCTAAGTAAGTCGCTTCTTCTGCAGCGGTATCTCCCCCCCCTACAATCGCTACTTCTTGACCTTTATAAAAGAAACCATCGCAAACTGCACAAGCCGAAACTCCACCTCCACGTAAACGTTGTTCACTTGGTAATCCTAAATATTTAGCAGTAGCTCCAGTAGAAATAATTACGGTTTCTGCTTCCACCCATTTTGAGTTATCGATACAAGCTTTATGAATACCGCCTACTTCTTTAGCAAAATTTACTTCGGTAACCATTCCTATTCTTACATCAGTACCAAAGCGTTCTGCTTGTTGCTGAAGTTGTACCATCATCGTTGGCCCATCAATACCTTCCGGATAACCGGGAAAATTATCTACCTCGGTAGTAGTGGTAAGCTGCCCGCCTGGTTCCATTCCCGTATACATTACCGGTTTTAAATCTGCTCTAGAAGCGTAAATTGCTGCGGTATATCCAGCGGGCCCGGAACCAATGATCAAACATTTTATTCTTTCTATTTTATCGTCTGCCATAATTTTTCATTTAAAGAATTGTAAAAGTAGTAAGTTTCTTAAAAAACATCCAACAAAAGTTATGAAGAGTTGTTATTTATGTATAGAAATTATAAATTTCATAGGAAGCGGACTGTCAATTATTCATATAAAGAAATAGTATTTGTTAAAATTGTAGGAATTTGATTCTAAATAAAACCAAGAAAAAAACCGCTATTTAAAAATAGCGGTTCAAAATTATAATAACTTGATAACTATTAGTTAATTTCTAATGTAGAGTATTGGCAACCTGTCCAATTTATGCTTAATAGCTGAGCTGCACCTGAACAATTAGGCTGAAAAACTATAGTTGATAAGTTAGAACCGTTTCGATTACATGGGCTATGACAATCATTTGTAACTTCTGTATCAGTAGGGCCAAGACAATTATTTCCGATTGTAATTCCTAGATTATTGGTACTTTTAGAGTCTGAAAGCGTTATAGTAGTTGTACTATTTCCAGATAAAGTTTTAGAACCAAAAGTAACCAATTCACAATCATAGTTATATACTGGATAAGTAATAAAAAGATTGGCATCTGAATTATTTTCAATTTCTATTTCCTGTTCGATAGAAATCTGAGAATAGGAAATTGATCCCATTGACAATAATAAAATAAAAATTAATTTTTTCATAAGTATAAGTTTTTATTGTTAATAACACTTAAATATACAAAAAAATAATCAACAAAACAGTTATTTTTTTTCTTTAATGAAGATCGACCTTTAAATAATTATAGTTATTTATAATTTTCAAAAGAAACTATAAAAAAAGCCACTTTCAAAAAAGTGGCTTTTAAATAATTTAATGATTGGTTTTAGACAATCTCTATACGGTAATATAATAACTGTATAAGCGTAAATAATAATGTAAAACCTGAATAAATATTAAAATTATTATAATTTAATATTCAATAGTTCCCACAGTAATTGTCATACTTGGATTACTTACACTCTCTAATCTAAATACAGGATTACCATTATATAATGAACCTGTTGGAATTACCTTTAGACCCTGTGGATCAAACAAAATATCATGTACCCCTTGTAATCCATTATCGTATATAGAATGACTTGGGGTTTCCCATTGATCGTCTTGTAATGTTAATATTCCCGTACTATCATCAACACTATAGCTACTCATTAATCGGTTTGGACGTGGATCAATTACATCGTCATTATCATCAATAAATACGTATTGTATAAGTTGACCTGGAACAATGAAGAAACCATATAATACTTCAACACTTGTTTCTTGAATTAAGACTTCTTCTCCATCTAATAATACTGTAAAAAAATCATCTGATGAATCAAGTAATGGATGCCCTGATATTCTTAATGCAGAAAAATAATAATTATCTAGAACATCACTTATCAAAATAGGATCTCCTAAAATAATTTTTGCGTAATTACCATTTTCAAGTTCAGAAATAAACCAATTATTAGTGGAATCATAAGTGAAATTCATCGCTTCAGATTCACCTACTTCAATAGGATCAACAGCAATCACTCCATCTGGTTTCATAGCAAGACCGAAAGATAAATCTGAATCGTCAAGATTAGTTGCAAATCTAGTAGCAGGACTAAAGGCTAAATCATAAACATTTACTTCCCCACCTTCACTAGTCTCTAATTGCAATTCACCAGATGACCTTAATAAGTTTTCAGTTTCAATATTTTCTGAAATATTCTCCCAATCTTCTTCCGTGGCAGGCTCAAAACGAACTTCAACTTGGAATCGATTTGATCTAAAGATTAAATCTTCACCTTCTTGCCCATAATAAAGAAATTCAAAATCACCTTTATAGCCTTTCCCTGTTAGAGAAGATATTGGAGAGTTATTAGCATCAGATAAATTATGAATATGATTTTTTGTAGTAAATGACAGTTTAGTTGTAGAACCTAATTTTATATCATATTCACTTTCTTCAGGTTCTAAGGTTTCAGTAGAAAAATCTGACACCATTGTCACATGGGAATTATCTGTAAAGTTAAATATAAAAGTCCAACCTCCTAATTGTTGATCCGTTTCTGTGTATCTAGGATCATCTGTAAAATAAGTCATTTTCCATCCATATTCTGATGATTGTAATAAATTACTTACTTCAGCTTCTTGTGCATTTAGTCTCTCTGTTGAAGATTCTTGAAAAACATCTTCTGGATCATTATTATCCTCACAAGATATTAGAAAAAAACCTAATGATAAGATAATAAATGTGTATTTATATAAAAATTTCATAGTTCTTTTTTATTTAATTTACAACTTCATCGGTATGCTCTTGAACTACTTCCTGTAATTCATAAATATCAATATCAAATGCTTGATCGAAATATTCAACCATCATAGCTTCCTTTGTTCTTATATCTTCTCGCGCTTGTGAACTTGATATATTATCAATAAAATCATTCCATCCTTGATTATCATATTTCAAGAACGTAGCGACCATTTCAGCAAAATCTTCTGTAATAGCAGAACTAGCATATGCAGTCACAAACCCATCTTCATTGGCTGCTGCATCGCTTACTTCATACCAGTTAGGATTATAGCTAGTAGGTGTTATTTCTCCAAAGGCCTGTTCATCAAAAGGTTTTGTTTGATTCAAAATATGCGCGTATTCGTGTTGAATAGTATTCAAGAATCTTTGAATATTTTGTCTACTACTGTAATCAATAAAATCAACATTAAATAACACTATTTTCTTTCCTCCTTCTGCAAAACCTAATGTTATGGTTCCTTCAGGGTTAGTGTTAAATCCTCCTGAAAGAGCTAACTGTCTTGGCGCAATATTTTTTACAAAATTATCTCCTCCAACTTCGGTATAGCTATCTATCCAAATGTGTTTTACTACTTCTAGAGCAGGTTGAACATTTTCTTTAGTTGCAGGATATAAGTAACGCTCAATATCAAATTCATACTCAGACCATTCATATATAATTTCTATATTATATGGATTTACGTATTCTTCTCTTATCCATTGATCCAACTCAGATAATTCTGGCGTGGTAGTATCTAAAATACTTTCTTCATTTATTTCATCATCATCACTACAGCTAATGAAAACTGTAATAGATAATAGTAATAAAATTTTATACATGTTCATTTTCATAATAATTTATTTTATCTTGGGTTTTGTTGTAATCCAAACGATACTGCGCTAGGTGGGATCTGCAAAAGTCTTCTATTATCATCTTTTGTTAAAACATCTTCTGGTTGATCTATAAAATCATGAGTAACAGGAATATGGAAACGTTTGATATCAAACCAACGTAATCCTTCCATATAAAATTCTCTTCTTCTCATTTCAGCTATAAACTTAACAAATGATGCTTGATTTTCACTAAGCGAATAATAAGGTTTATATTCTTCAGCATTAGGATATTCATTTAATATATCAGTCTCGGTTAACTGATCTGTTGTAGGATTATAACTTCGTGTTTTAGTAGATAAGAAAGTATTAATATCTTCTACAGCAGCAGCAAAATCATTTTTCATAGCATAAGCCTCTGCCCTCGCCAACAAACTTTCGTCGTGAGTTAACAATGCCACAGAAGTTCTTCTATATCCAATACCTGCAGTAATATCTGTATATTCAAAAATAAAATCATATTTATTAATAGTATTTGTAAGGCCTCCATTAGAAAAGAAAACTACTTGATATGCCCATTGCTTTCCATAAGGATTGGATTCATCAAATAACTGTTCCTTTTTATTTTCTGTTAGTCCAAATCTATTAATTGCAAAATCCTCATAAACATTTGAAGCTGGAACGACTATAAGAAGATTGGAAGGTTCACTTGGACTCATTACTTCTGCACCAATTTCACTAATTTGTAAGTTATTTATATAATACTGCCAATCCCTTATTTTTTCATCAGCATTATTTAAAATTTCAGAAGAATACTCTATTACTTTATCCCAATCTCCTTTAAATAAATAAAATCGCGTAGCAAAAGCTAATCCGGCTTCAGGTGTGAAATGATAATTTGGACGAGAGTAATTATTTTCTAATAAAGGTAGACCTTCTTCTAGATCTTTCTCTATTAAATTATAAACTTCCTCTACAGTAGCCCTAGAGTATTGTTTAATAGCTTCTGTTTCTGGTTCGAGAACGTATGGAACTGCTAAGTTAGAAGCGGCTGTTTGAGGATCATAATGCTCTCCCCACATATTTGCCAACATAAAATGCCCATATGCTCTTGTTAATAATCCTTCCCCTTTTTCACCATCCAAATCTGACTCACCACTTTCTAATTCTGAAATAGACGCTAACGCTTGATTAGCTTGAGCAATTGCAGAATAAGTCTCAGACCAATAACCAATAGGCGTATCTTGCTGATCGTTAATTACCGGTTCCCAAGAATACGATTTTAAATAATCATCTGTGGTTTCTTCTAAATTTCCTTTATCACCATAATTATCTGTCATTGGCTCCAAGAATGGCGCATACGCATAAGTAGGATAAGCACCCACCAATAATTCTTGTATTTTTTCTTCACTATCAATTACTGTACGATTATCTGGAGTTTCCGATAGATAATCTTCACAAGATGTGAGAAACATCAATCCAATTAATGGAAAAATTAATTTTATATTTTTCATATATATTACAATTTTTTTTAAATACTTAAATTTAAGCTTAGTGTATATTGTTTTAATATAGGATAAGCTACACCCCCAGAAAGGAAAAATTCTGGATCCTGACCATTCAATTTATCATCCGAATAAATTAAAAATGGGTTAGTAGTTAACAGCTTTAATGAAAATGTATTAACTCCTAACTTATCTAATAATTCCGAAGGAAAGTTATATGATAATGAAATATTCTTCATTCTAACAAATCCTCCATCAGCCACTCTTTGTGTAGAATAATTGTAAGCATTATATGCCCTATTTAAATTCGGATTTTGTTCAACTAAACGTCTATCTGGAATTACAGGAATATTGGTGCTGTTTTCGTCTCCCGGCAATAACCAACGATTTGCAAAATCTTTAGTAAATACGTCCAAATCTGAATAAGTACTACTATAAGTAGGCTTTAAACGAATTTTATTCCCCCAAGAAGAAGATATAAAGAAATTTAAACTCCAATTTTTATAATTAAAGGTATTAGAAAATCCAGCAGAGTGATTAGGTTCCACTGGTCCTTCATATACTAAATAATCTGTAATATTTTCATTGTCTTGAAAATTAGCACCAGTTATCTTATTTTCTCCTGGTATATTAAAAGTAGGAAGCCCTTGACTATTCAATCCTTCAAAATCAAAAGAGAATAAAGAGTTTCTAGGATAGCCAACAACATTACCCCCTGTTAAATCAACCAAATCTAAAACATCTGGCCTATCTTGAAGCTTGGTAATTTCTTGATCAAATACTGAAAAATTCACAGTAGTATTCCAACTAAAATTGTCTGTTTGAATATTTGTTGTATTCAAAGATATTTCAAGACCTTCAGTTGTCATATCTGCATTATTAATTGCCTTAACATACTGTCCTCCAATACCTGATGTTGTAACATAATCGATTAGATCAAAACCTTTTCTTCTATACACATCAGTACTTAAATTGACTCTATTATTAAATAAACCAACATCCAATCCTATATTAGTCTCATACTGTTTTTCCCACGTTAAATCATTATTTTGAAGATCTGTAATATTCAAAATATTTTCACGTTGAGCAACTAACTTTCTAAATATCACATCACTTTGGAATATTGCTAAAGAGTTCGTTGCTGGACCAGCGGTTGCGGTTAAACCATATGATGGTCTAAATTGTAAGTTACTAAGAATTGTTGAATCATCCAAAAAATCTTCATTAGTAACATTCCATTTCCCTGAAACAGACCAAGTTGGCAACCATCTAGAACTTGTAGATTGCCCTTGTCTGTTGGATCCGTCATAACGACCTGTTGCTGCAAAAACATATCTATTATCGTAAGCATAAGTTGCTTTTCCAAAGAAACTCACCGTTCTTTCCCGATATTCAGTTTTACCAAAATATTGACCGCTTTCTCCTATATATTTATCAAAAAAATCAGGTTCTAAATTTGGAACATAGCCTCGGTTATATTGGATACCATACCCCTCAAAATAGGTTTGTGTTCTATCTACATACCTTAAATCCTGACCCAAGAAAACAATTAAATCGTGAATATCATTAAACTTTGTTTTATAATTCAATGTATTTCTTAAATAATAACTTTCTAAAGTATTATCTCTTTTAATATAAATCCCTCCATAAGGTAAAACAGATCTTGGTTGAGCAGTTGGATCCTCTGGATCTTCAAAAAGAAAAGGATTATTATCACGAATAATAGTAGTTCCCATCGAACGGTAGGCTTCAGCAGCATTAGCGTCCTCTGTAACATTATGCTCATTGGTACTATTCACATATCTTCCAGAAGCTGTTAGCCTATAAGTGATTTCATCTGTAATATCATAATCAGAATCTATTTGAAATAAGAAATCAAGCACCTCAAGATCGATATAATTATTTCTTAATTCATTTATAATATTAAAATCAGAGTAATTATCCCATACATATTCCAAGTTACCATTACTATCATACGGACGTATAGTTCTATTCGTATTTAGTGCATAACTGAATGGGTTAATATCAAAATCCCTACTTACTGTACCGCTTACCACATTATCAGATTGAGCATAAGTACCAGGCGCATCTTGAGTTCTTCTTGAAGCTTTAGAAGACAACGTTAAATCAAATTTATCAGAAAAATTAAAAGTATTTTTAAAGTTTGTAGTCAACCTACTTACTCCATCAGCTATTGTAAGACCTGGATCATTAAAGAAACTTACCGAAGCATAATACTGGTTATTTTTACCCCCTCCACGAAAACTCAAAGAATGATTTTGAGTTAAAGATTGTTTAAAAAGAGTATTAAACCAATCAGTATTAGCCGTTTCATATTGTTGCAAATACCTATTTCTGAACTCAGGTTTATTGGTCACCTCAAAACCGTTGTCAGAATATTGTGACCTATAATCGTTTGATATAAAATTATTGACTTTATTATACATTCCATAATAAACCCCTCCTGATCTAGATTGAACCACACCAGCTTGGGTCAGAAAACCTTTTTGTTCCATTTCTTTAAATATACTCATTGTCTCTTGCGAATCCAATATATCGTATTGCGAATAAGTAGGAGTCGCCCTAACAGTTTGTTCTAAAGTATATGTAATAGTAGTAGGAGTTTCTCTTAAACCTGATTTTGTAGTAATAACCACAACTCCATTCAGTGCTCTAGCTCCATATAAAGCAGTAGCTGATGCATCTTTTAATATTTCAATATTTTTAATATCATTTGCATTTAAACCTGCAATCGAAGATCCAATTAAGGTAGTTGCATCTCCAGAAGCTAATTGAGAAAAGTCAAGATTAATTATATCTTCTTGAACAACTCCATCAATTACGAATAAAGGTTTTGTATCTCCAAAGATTGAAGATGCACCCCTAATTGATATTTTGGGAGCAGCCCCAAATGTACCTGTCACGTTCTGAACATTCACACCTGCAGCTTTGTTCTCTAACATCCTAGATACATCCACTACACCATCAACTTTTAAAGTTTTCGCATCAATAGTCGAGTTCGCACCAGTAAACAAGCGCTTTTCAACATTATCAAAACCAGTAATTACTACTTCATCTAAAGTTGAAACATCTGTTTTTAATGGTATCGAATATTCATTTTTAGAATCTACAGTAACCTCTTTGGTAGCCATTCCTATGGCAGAAATAACCAAAACATCCCCGCTACTTGCCTCAATCGTAAACTCCCCATCAAAATTTGTATAGGTTCCTTGTTGAGGATTATTCTTTAAGGTGACATTTGCAGAAGGTACAGGTATACCTTGATCATCGCTAACCACTCCTGTTATTGTTTTTTGTTGTGCGAACATTGAAAAGCCGCATAAAAGAAATAATAAAGAAGATAGTAATTTTTCTTTAATCATGTTAAACTTTTATTTAAACGTTAATATTACTTTAAAAATTTGCTAAAAATAGCCAACTTTTTGAATGTACCAAAATAATAATCTCCATTTTGCTACCCATTTACTAATATTAATATTACAAACACTCAATCAATTAAACTATTAAACAAAAACCTTACCAATTCAATGTATTATATGTATTAATTTAACAATTTATTTATTTTAATAATAAATTTTATAAGTTTTAAACAATTTTAAAATTCTCCTTTTGCAGATTATTTTGTTTGTACATTTTAATATTTTGGTAATTTTGCTACAAATACATTGATAAATGAATAAAGACGAATTAATTTCAAAACTTGAAGAGAAGTATAAAAACCTCGGTGAAAACCCGGAAACCTATTTAAAAGGACTTCTTCAAGCAAAACCCCTAAATTACTGGGATTATATTGAAGTTGATTCACTCCTATCCCTACAAAAGCCAAGAACCGATTATCCAGATGAAGAAATCTTCATTATGTATCATCAAATCACCGAACTGGTGTTAAAATTGATGATTCATGAGCTCAAACAACTTACTGGAGATAACCAACCTACTGAAGAAATTATTATCGATAAAGTTTACCGACTTCGACGATATACTAATATGCTCATGACTTCTTTTGATGTGATGCGCTTCGGAATGGATTACGATGAATATAATATTTTTAGATCTACTTTAGCACCAGCCAGCGGCTTTCAAAGTGCTCAATTCAGGTATCTGGAAATTTTCACCACACCATTAGTCAATTTAGTTAATGAAGACGGCAAAAAGCGTTTAAGCGAAAACCCGACGACTGAAGAATACTTTGAAAATATTTATTGGCGTGATGCCGGTTATAATCGAAAAACAGGAAAAAGTACACTAACCCTTCAGCATTTTGAAGAAAAATACCTAGAAAGTTTCATTCAACTGGCTAAAAAATTAGAAGGCAAAACCTTAGCCAATAAATTTGCTATGTTTAAAAATCCTTCAGAAGATTTAAAAACCGCGATGCGGGATTTTGACCATTATTATAATGTAGAATGGCCACTTGTTCACTTAAAAACTGCTCAGCATTACTTAGACAGAAAAGGAGAAAATAAAGCGGCTACCGGAGGATCCCAATGGAAAAAATACTTACACCCAAAATTTCAGCAGCGAAAATTCTTCCCATTTCTATGGACCGAGCAAGACATTATCGATTGGGGAAAAGAAAACGAATAAGCGTTCGCTGAGCTACCATTTTCATTTTCAGAAAAGTATTTACTTTCAGTAGAAATACTTCATCAACTTTCATATTTATTTAACAGAAAAGCGTTTTTCAATTGTTTAAATTGAAAAGAAAACAAACGCTTAAACCAGCCCTACATGAATTTTGATGAGAACTTACAAATAAAATCTTTTGCTAATTATAAAAAAGCCTACCAAGAAAGCGTCGAAAACCCCGAAAAATTTTGGGATGAAGTCGCTAATCATTTCATTTGGAAAGAAAAATGGAACAAAACTTTAGCGTGGGATTTTAAAAAGCCAGAAGTAAAATGGTTTGAAGGTGGAAAATTAAACATTACCGAAAACTGTTTAGACAGACACCTCGAAAAACAACCTAATAAAGACGCCATCATTTGGGAACCCAACGACCCTAATGAAGAATCGAGACATATTACCTACAAGCAATTGTATTTAAAAGTTTGTCAGTTTGCGAACGTTTTAAAAAATAATGGTATTGAAAAAGGAGATCGGGTTTGCATTTATATGCCCATGATTCCCGAACTTACCGTTGCTATGTTGGCTTGTGCTAGAATTGGAGCAATCCATTCCATCGTATTTGCCGGTTTTTCCAGTAAAGCCATTGCGAGCAGAATTAATGATTCAGAGTGTAAAATGCTCATCACTGCTAACGATTATTACCGTGGAAGGAAATCTGTAGAATTAAAAGCAATTTGTGATGAAGCTTTAAACGATACTCCTTCTATTGAAACAGTAATCGTTTACAGAAGAACAGTTAATCCGACTCCTATGAAAGAGGGACGCGATAAATTTTGGTTTGATGAATTGCAAAACGCTCCTACTCAAAATGAAGCAGAAATAATGGATGCTGAAGACCCATTGTTTATTTTATATACTTCCGGATCTACGGGTAAACCAAAAGGAATGGTTCACACTACAGGAGGTTACCTAGTAGGGACCGCTTTCAGCTTTCAGAATGTGTTTCAGCCAAGTAAAGATGATATTTATTGGTGTTCTGCCGATATTGGTTGGATTACCGGTCATTCCTACATTGTTTACGGACCTCTTGCTGCAGGAGCGACTACAGTGATGTTTGAAGGCGTTCCCAGTTATCCCGATTATAACCGCTTTTGGGAAATTATTGAAAAATATAAAATCAATCAATTTTATACAGCACCTACTGCTATTCGAGCATTGGCAAAACAATCAATTAAGCACGTGGAAAAACACGATTTAAGTTCGCTGAAAGTTTTAGGCTCGGTGGGAGAACCTATTAACGAAGAGGCTTGGCATTGGTTTAATGATAATATCGGAAAAGGAAATTGCCCCATTGTAGATACGTGGTGGCAAACCGAAACAGGTTCTATTATGATTTCTCCACTTGCCGGAGTCACCGCTACCCGACCTACTTTTGCCACCTTACCCTTACCGGGCGTACAACCTGCATTAATGGATGAGGATGGAAATGAAATTGAATTCAACAACCAAAAAGCAGAAGGAAGATTAGCCATAAAAGTGCCTTGGCCGGCTATTGCCCGAACCGTTTGGGGCGACCACGAACGTTATAAAAACACCTATTTTTCTGCTTATGAAGGCAAATATTTTACCGGTGATGCTGCTTACCGTGATGCTTCGGGAAATTATAGAATTACAGGCCGTGTAGATGATGTGGTGATTGTTTCCGGTCACAACTTAGGAACTGCGCCTATCGAAAATGCAATTAATGAACATGAAAAAGTAGCTGAAAGTGCTATTGTAGGTTTTCCGCACGAGGTAAAAGGAAAATCTTTGTATGCTTTTGTTATTCCATATAATGACGAAGATGCCTCTGATGAATTAAAAGAAGAAATTAGACAGCAAGTAGCTAAAGTTATTGGGCCTATTGCCAAACCGGAGAAAATTCAGTTTGTTCCAGAACTGCCTAAAACCAGAAGTGGAAAAATCATGCGTCGGATTTTATGAAAAATTGCTTCCAACGAAACAGAAGACTTAGGTGACATTTCAACCTTGGAAAATGACGATATAGTCAAAAAAATTATCGATAAGGCTATTTTAGATTAACTTTGCCTTGCTGAATAGGAAGTTCAGCCACCTAAAAGTGAATCTTTTATAAAAATGGCAACAAAAAAATCGAAGCGATTATTACAAGTCGCTCTTTTGGTTTCGACCGTAATTTCTCTATTTTTTGTGCCTTGGGTATTGGTTTTTGCTTGGCTAAAGCCTTTACCCGATACGGTACAGGAACAAGTGGAAGAAGCTACCGCTAACAATTTTGATGGAATTATCGTTTGTGTAGCTCAAGCAAAAAATGAACCTCAGTTTTATACAGCCGGTTATCATAACCGAGCACAAAAAATTCCTGCTAAACCTGATGCTTTATTTAAAATTGCAAGTGTAGGAAAGTTATATGATGCCGTGGCGATTACTAAATTGGTAAACGACAAGAAACTATCTTTAGATAAAACTGTAGCTACTTATTTTCCTGAATTAGCTCATAGAATTGAAAACGCCGATGAAATCACTTTAAAAATGTTGGTGCAACATCGCAGCGGAATCCCCAACTATACCAATGTTCCTAATTTTTGGGTAAATCCGCCGGTAACCAATCAAGAAACCCTTGAGCTTGTTTTAGACCAACCTGCTAATTTTTCACCTGGGCAAGATTATGAATACTCCAACACAAATTATTTATTGCTTACAGAATTAATTGAAAAAACGGTGGGTTACTCTAAGTTTCAATATATAAAGGAGGAAATTCTAGATCCGCTTCAGCTAAAAAACACCTACGGATCTCTTCAAGAAATAGATATGAATCGATTAATGAGCGGTTATTATGTGGGAATTGAAGAAGATATAAAAACAGATGATAACGGTTCGATGATCGCTACAGCAGAAGATGTTGCTAAATTTATTCGAGCTTTAAATGAAGGAAGTATTTTTACTGAAAATGAAGCTGAAATTTATGCCGATTTATACAAATACGGTCATACAGGACTTATCCCCGGCTACCAAACCATTGCTAAATATCACAAAGAGCTCGATGCTGTTGTGATTCAATTTACCAATACCACAGATTTTAATGGTTATGAATGGAGTCTTTCTGAAATTTATTATAACCGAATTATTAAAATTCTAAAAAAAAGAGATTAGCTTATAAAGCTAAATCTCCTTTTCCTTCTCTTATGACTTCGGGTTCGCCTTCGGTAAGATCAATCACGGTGGAAGCTACATTATCTCCATAACCGCCATCAACCACAATATCGACTAATTTGTCCCATTTTTCAGCGATCAATTCGGGATCTGTAGTGTATTCGATAACCTCATCGTCGTCTTTGATAGAAGTTGAAACAATAGGATTACCTAGTTTATTGACGATTGCCTGACAAATTTTATTATCGGGAACACGAATACCCACTGTTTTTTTCTTCTTAAAAACCGTTGGCAGATTATTACTTCCCGGAAGAATAAACGTGTATGGCCCCGGTAAATTTCGCTTTAAAAGTTTAAAAGTACTGTTATCAATTTGTTTTGCATACCCAGAGAGATTACTTAAATCTTCACAGATAAATGAGAAGTTTGCTTTTTCTAATTTCACTCCTTTGATCTTTGCGATTTTCTCTAATGCTGAATTATTGGTAATATCACATCCTAAACCATAAACCGTATCGGTAGGATAAATAATGAGTCCGCCTTTTTTAAGAACATCAACAACTTTTGCGATTTCTTTCGGGTTGGGGTTTTCTTCGTAAATCTTAATGATTTCTGCCATGACAGTTAGTTTTTAACCGAAAAATTACGAAAAAATTTGATGTTATGATATACTTCAGCTTATAAATTCAAACGAAGATTTTCAAATAGTGTGGTGGCCGCTTTAAAGTAATCGTTCTGAATTTTGTTCTGTTTCAGTTGAGAGTCAATCAGTTTATTTTCTCTAGAGTTAATCAAGAAAATAGAACTCTCCCCTACATCAAATAATCTTTTTTCTGAAGCAACCATAATTTCACTCTCCTCTACAATATTTTCAATAATGTTCAATTGATCTTGCAAACTGATAATCTCTCTTTCGGTAGCTCGAATTTTATTCTTTAAATTCCACTCTTTTTGATCAAATTTATATTCGGTGTTTTCCCGTTTCACTTTTGCCAAACGTAAATCCCCGCGTTCTTTCCGAAGAAATAAAGGGAACTTTACTTTTATACCTGCTTTATAGTCGCTGGTATTTAAATAGCTTGGTTCATCTACTTCTTCCGTTAAAAAGTTATATTCCACATCAACAGTTGGTAAAAGGTTATTTTTACGAAGTCGAATATCTAAATCGTAAGATTGTAAATCATATTCCAACGAGCGTAATTCTGGATGACTTGATAAATCTTCCGCATTTCCTAAAAAATTTTCAATGCCTAAACTGTTCAAAATACTTTCTTCAGAAATCTGTGGAATTAATTGATCTTCCAATTCTACAGGAACTTCATCTACCCACAAATAATTGGATAAATTCAATTTTGCTTTTTGTAGTTTTAATCTTGCCTGTTCTAAATCCAGTTTTCTGTTTCGCAAGAAAATTTTGGTTTCTACTGTATCAATTGCTGGGGTTTCACCTAACTCACTTGATCTTGAAATACCGTTAAACCTAATTTGGGCATTTTCTACAAATTCTTCATACACTTCTTTATTTTCGTAGTACAATTTCCAATCGGCATAGGCTTTAGCAGCTTCAGCAAGAATAGAATTCACCAAAATATCACGTTCCAATTCATTTTTATTCTGAAGGATTTTTGCTTGTTTTACCGCATTCATCCGTTCATTGTAAAGTAATCCCCTTAATAAACTAACGCTAACTCCGGCACTAAAAATACCGTCTTCCGGCGTGGTATTTTGACCATTTAAATAATATCCATCATTTTGTTCGTAATCTGCCTTTAAATCGATTCCATACCAAGTGGGGATTTTAAAACTACCTTTAAACAATGAATAATACTCGGTGCCCTGATAGTTTTTCTCTTTCATCCCGCCTTCCAACTTGGGATCAAAAGCTCCACGGGCTTTTAGCAATTTTGCTTCAGCTTCAGAGAGTTTTAAATTGGCTTGCGCTACAACGGGATGATGTTTTTTAACCATCGCCAAAAATTCTTCCAACGAAAAAACATTTTGTTCTTGCGCTAAGGTTTCTTCTGCTGTTAACGGTTCTTCCTGAGCAAAGCTAACAATTGGCAAGGCGAGCCATAAAAGTAAATGAATTAACTTTTTCATGATTATTTCGCTTTTTCGCCTGCTTCTTTTTGTTGTGTTTTTGGGTAATAGTTAGGCGGGAAACCATTTAGCTTACGCCAGATTTCATACCAAATTGGCACATCTTCCAGTAAAGCTAAAGTTCTAGCTCCTGAGCCTACACGTAATGCATCGGGCCATTCGTGTTCGCTATCAGGATCTGGAGCGAGTAAAATCCTATATTTACCGTTATCGCTAATGAAATTCTCGATAGCTACCACTTCAGAACCATAGGTTCCGTAAGAAGCGTTAGGCCAACCGCTAAAAACAATGGCCGGCCAACCATCAAACTGCACTCGAACGTGATCACCAATACCAATGAGTGGTAAATCTATTGGATCAACGTAAGTTTCAACAGCAATTTCATAGCCTTTGGGCATAATATTTACCAGTTTCTCCCCTTCTTTAAAAGTTTCTCCAATCCCGGAAATAATGGCTTTATTAATATAACCATCTTGGGGCGCTCGAACAAAGTAAAGTCCACGCCTAATTTCATAATTACTGAGTGAATTTTCCAGTTTGCTAACTTGTGCTTCCGTATCGAATTTGGTAGAAACGGTAGAAGAAATATCACTTTCAATTTTACTTATTTTATTGGCATATTCAGCTTCTATCCGGTTAATTTCCATACGGGCGTTGAGCAGCTCATTTTTACTGGTTAATAATTTACTTTCCAAATCGATTACTTTGGCTTGGGTTTCCTGTAATTTAGATTGCTTGGTTTCGTAATCCAATCTCGACTTTAAACCTTCTTCGTATAATTCTTTAATACGATCGTACTGCCGGATGGCTATATCCAAGTTTACTTCAGCAGCTTTCAAGGAAATACTATCGCTTACAATTTTAAGTTTCGCTTGCTTCAGTTTATTTCTGGTTTGCTCTAGTTTTAAAATCCGTTCTTTTCTAGCAGAAGCCAACTGATTTTTTAAGGCTTCGGTTTTTTGTTCGTATGCTTTTACAGAATTGGATTTGGAAGCAATCTGATCTCCGGTCCTTTCTATTAAAAGCGGATCGAAATATTCATTTTTCACTTCTGAAATTCGTAAAATTGTATCGCCTTTTTCAACATAATCTCCTTCTCTTACATACCATTCTTCTATTCTACCCGGAATTGGTGACTGAATGGTCTGCGGACGCTGACCTGGTCTTAAAGTGGTGACATAACCTTTACTTTCTATCGTCTGTGTCCATGGGAAGAACAGTAAAATCAATAAAAAGATGCTGGTTCCAAGAAGTATTTTGGAAAGCAAACGGTGCATATTTCTGTTGACAATAGTAGAATAGGCTTTAAACTTCGAAAAGTTTACATTCCCATCTGTTTCGCTATTTGATAAATTTAACATCGTAATTCCTTAATTTAATTTCACTTCCTTCAACCTACTGTTCAACTGTTCTTTACTCGCAAGGAGCATTGTCATTTCGTGACTTTCAACATACTTTATCAATACTTCTATATCTTCATCAGAAAAAATAAATTCTTCTTCAATTAAAAGTAATTCCGGCGATTTTAGTAAAACCCGTATCAAACAAATTTTTTGAGTAAGCACGTGACTTAACATTTTAGTACCAGGAAACACATAGGTATTCACCGTTTCGGGCAAATGCTTTATTTCTTCCAAAACTCCAAAGTTTTCCAATAAATCGTAAACTTCTGTTTCTGAAATGGAAGAATTATTAAGGGTTAAGTTCTGCCAGATAGTTCCTTCAAATAAATAATTGGAGTTTAAAACCAATCCTATTTTACTTCGGTAGCTATCTAAATTAATACTCGAAATTTCTTTTCTATCTAAGTAAATCTTTCCTTTACTTACTCGTTTCATTCCTCCTAAAAAGTGAAACAAATCGTACACTTGTAAGTGATCCCCAACAATATTTACCAAATCCCCTTTCGCTATTTTTATATCGTTAATGGTTTTGTAATTAATTTCTAGTTGGTCGGTTTCAATCGGAAAAATGGTAACTCCATTAGAATTTATTGGAGCTTTACGATCTATTTTCTTAGAACTTACCTCATCGATTTTTTCAACAGCGGTGACCACATCATAAATGGTTTCTAAACTGAAACCAATTTTATCGATGGAGTTAATGATTAACAGAATAATAATCTCTGAAGCTACAAACTGCCCAATATTCATTTGCTGATTTAATACTAACAATCCGCCAATTAACAATAAACCTAAGGTTAGAATCACCTTAAAGCCTACCAATTGTTTAAATTGATTTTTCACGACTTTAAAGTGTTTTTGACGATAGCTTAAATATTTTTCGACGAGCTCGTTATTTTTTTCCTGTTCGTATTCGTGAGGGGTGTTTTTAAAAGTTTTAAAATTTGCCGCCACTTGCTGAATCCAAAAAGCGGTTTGATATTTTGCTTTCGATTCTTGAATACTCGTATTGACAGCCTTCTCTAAACTTATTCTAAAAAATATATAAAGTAAAATTACCAATACAAGCCCCAAACCAATAAAGAACGGATGGTAAACCGACAATAACAATAAACCAAACGCAATTTGAATAACGGCCGCAGGAAAATCCAACAGCAGTTTTTCCATTCCTTTTTGAAGGGTTAACACATCAAAAAAGCGGTTAGAAAGCTCAGGTGGAAATTGATTTTCCAACTCACTTACCCTAATCTTCGGGAATTTATAAATAAACTCAAATGAAGCCCTGGCAAATATTTTTTCCTGAATATTTTCTACAATATCTAATTGAAGTACTTGTAAGGCTCCAAAAAAAGCAACACCAATCGTAACCAAAGCCGTCAATAAAATCCATGAAGTAGAAACTTGCGCTCCCTGAATAAGATTGATAATAGCTTGAATCCCTAACGGAAGCGTAAGACTGATTAATCCTGCAAATATCGCATAATACAATACTTGCATAATATCCCTTCGTTCAAGTTTTAATAAGTTGAAGAGTTTGGTCCAAGGTGAAATGTTATTGTTTGAACTCATATAATTAACTGAGGGATTTAAATGTTAAATGTTGAAAAAACTGTGTAATGGGTTCTTCATCCGATTCTTTAAAATCTGATAATTGTTTAAAATGCTGATGCAGGAAGTTTTGTTTTAAAGAACCTTGAACAATTGTATTTGCTAATGTTAACGGATAACAGTAGCTGGAATTGTATGCAGAGATAATTTTACTTAAACGTTCTACCAATCTTCGGTAAATTACAAAATAGCCGTTCTTGTTTTCCTCATCAACATCGATGGTATGAAAAGCTTTGGAATATTCTTGAACAATAATATGATGCAATTCTTCCTCGTTAATAAAACCAAAGGTTTCATCTTTACGCGGAGTTTCTGTAATTGCAGTAATTGCACGTTGGAGTGCGTTTTTTTTATCTTCTATATTATTTATTCTAAAAACCAATTTGTACTCTAACCATCCCCAATACCAAGAAATGAGATAGAGCATGAGCATGTGCTTATTTTCAAAATACCGGTAAACCGAACTTTCATTGGAGTTAATTTCATCTGCCAACTTTTTGAACGTAAACTTCTCTAGCCCTTCCTGTTTAATCAATTGAATAGAATACTCCAAAATCCTTCTTCCCAATTTCGAAGACTGCGGATCTTTAATGTAAATATTCTCAGGAATGGTCAGCGTTAAATTTGAAAGTAGTGTGCTCATTTATAAAATATTTACTAACAAAAATAAAAGTAATACTTTCATTTTAATAATTCACCTAAAAAAATAGCTTTTATTTATTTTAACATAAAAGCTATTTATTCAACTAAAATAGAAGAAATTATTGCTTCTCTACTTCTTCTTCCAATTTTAAAACGGTGCTTCCATCATCTTGTTTGATGAGTAAAGCTTTATTTCCTTCTTCTACTTTTCGGGTAATTTCACTCCCATCGATGATTTTCGTAATTTCTTTGGTATAGGTTTTTTCAACTTTGCCTTTTGCGGTTCCATTGCCCCATTTCCATTTTACTTCACTTCCTTCTTTTATCATAGCTTTTTCGATGAAAGATAAGTCGATAACAGAAGATGAAGCAACTCGCTAACAGTATTTTAACGGATTATGAAAGTATTTTGAGTTTGGCAAAACGAAGCAATAATTTTTTCATTCCACCGGTTTCAAAATCAATTTCGGCTTTTTTATCTTGCCCGGCACCTTCGATACTCAATACTTTTCCTTTCCCGAAACGCATATGCTCAACCACTTGACCAGCTTCTAACTGAATAGGCAAATCAGCTTTCGTGGGTGTTGAAGCATCGGTAGGTCTTAACCTTCGCAATTTTCGTAATTCTTCTTCAGTAGGTTTATGAGCTGGTGGCGGAGTTCCACGCTTCGGTTTATTTTGTCGTAACTTACTTTTATCGACTTCCCCAAAAATATCTCTATCTACCAAAGGCTTGTATTTATAATCATCCTGTGGAATCATATAATCTAAATACTCATCATCTATTTCTTCAATAAATCGACTCGGTTCAGCATCAATTAATTTTCCCCATCGAAAACGGGATTGAACATACGTTAAATAAGCTTGCTTTTCAGCTCGAGTCAACGCTACATAGAATAAACGACGTTCCTCTTCTAACTCCGAACGGGTATTCATGCTCATTCCTGAAGGAAACAAATCTTCTTCCAACCCAACAATATAAACGTATGGAAATTCCAATCCTTTGGCTAGGTGAATTGTCATCAAGGCAACCCGATCTTCATCCGGTGTTTCTTGGTCTAAATCGGTCATTAAGGCGACATCTTCTAAAAACTCGCCCAACGAACCATCAGCATCGGCTAATTCTTTCTGTCCATCTACAAAATCTTGAATACCGTTTAGTAATTCTTCTACATTCTCGATACGAGCCACACCTTCTGGAGTTCCATCTTTTTTTAGTTCTTGTACCAAGCCTGTTTTTTTGGCTACAGTTTCTGCAACGGTAAAGGCATTTTCATTGCTCGCCATAATCTGAAAACTTTTAATCATATTGGTAAAGTTTTTCAGTTTGGTTTGCGTGCCTTTATTAATCTTCAGATCTATTTTTTCAATATTTTCTATAACTTCAAAAATAGAACGCTTGTAATGATTGGCCGCCAGTGTCAATTTATCCATCGTTGTCGCTCCAATCCCACGTGCCGGAAAGTTAATGACACGCTTTAGCGCTTCTTCATCTTTCGGGTTAACGATTAAACGCAAATAGGCTAAAACGTCTTTAATTTCTTTACGCTGATAGAAAGAAAGTCCACCATAAATTCGATATGGAATATCTTTTTTACGCAAGGCATCTTCCATCGCACGACTTTGCGCATTGGTTCGGTACAAAATAGCAAAATCACCATTTTTCATTTGGTGTTCCATCTTATTTTCAAAAATAGAACTGGCTACAAACCTGCCTTCTTCTCCATCGTTGATTAATCTGTTGACAACGATTTTTGGCCCGTCATCATTTGCTGTCCAAACAATCTTCTCCAGTTTGGTTTTATTTTTATCGATCACTGAATTCGCTGCATTGACAATGTTTTTGGTAGAACGGTAATTTTGTTCCAATCGGTACATTTCAACACCTTCATAATCCCGCTGAAAGTTGAGAATATTGTTGATATTCGCTCCACGGAAAGCATAAATACTTTGCGCATCATCGCCCACCACACAGATATTCTGAAATTTATCACTCAACGCCCGCACGATTAAATATTGCGAATGGTTGGTATCTTGATACTCATCTACCAAAATATATCGAAACCGGTTTTGGTATTTTTGCAATACATCGGGAAAACGGTTTAAAAGCTCATTGGTTTTTAGCAATAAATCATCAAAATCCATCGCGCCAGCTTTAAAACAACGATCCACATATTCTTTATAAATTTCACCCAAACGAGGTCGTTTTGCCATCGCATCGGCTTCTTGCAATTCCCCATTTTGAAAATATGCTTTCACCGTAATCAAGCTATTTTTAAAAGAAGAAATTCGGGAATACACCTGTTTGTATTTATAAACATCTTTGTCTAATCCCATTTCTTTAATAATCGCCCGCAACACACTTTGTGAATCTTGTGTATCATAAATGGTGAAATTGGAAGGATAACCTAATTTATCGGCTTCCATCCGAAGGATTTTGGCGAAAATGGAGTGGAATGTTCCCATCCATAAATTTTTAGCTTCACTACTTCCCACAATACTAGAAATACGATGTTTCATCTCTCTCGCTGCTTTGTTGGTAAAAGTGAGTGATAAGATGTTAAATGGATCAACTCCTTTACTCATCAAATAAGCGATTCTATAGGTAAGCACTCGGGTTTTACCGGAGCCCGCACCGGCAATGACAATCATTGGTCCGTCTTTTTGTAAAACGGGAGCGCGTTGGGCGTCATTCAATTCAGCTAAATAATTTTCCAAATCCTCTACAATTTTAGGGGGTGAATTTACCAAAAATAGATAAAAATCGAAGTCCTCATCCAAGCTTAATTATAAACAAAAAGTTCTAAAATTCTTATTCCTTCATTTTAAAATTGAATAACTTAGTATCCTGAAAATTCATTTTTAAATTTTATGGACGCCTTTCTCAATTTTTTGTCAGCAATCTCTTGGTGGCAATGGGTTTTAATCGTCATTATTCTTATTGCGATTAAAGATATCTTCTTCAACAAACATCACACCATCAAGCATAACTTTCCTGTAGTTGGAAATTTTAGGTATATGTTAGAAAGTATTGGACCGGAATTAAGGCAATACATTGTCGCCAACAACCGTGAAGAACTCCCTTTTAACCGAATTGAACGGGGTTGGGTGTATGCTTCTGCCAAAAATGAAAATAACTATGAAGGTTTTGGGACTGACCAAGATATTTACCAAACTAATTATATTTTTATTCATAATGCGATGATTCCTTTTAAATTACCAAAGAATCATCCGAATGCAGAAGATCCTTATTTTCTGCCTTGTGCAAAAATTTTCGGGCTTTATCACAAGCGAAGAAAGCCGTTTAGACCGGCTTCAGTTATCAATGTTTCCGCAATGAGTTTTGGCAGCCTTTCTGCCCGTGCAATTGAATCGTTGAACTTGGGGGTGAAAAAAGCTTATGCTTATCATAACACTGGCGAAGGAGGATTATCGCCTTATCACAAGCAAGGTGGAGATATTATTTTTCAAATAGGAACGGGCTATTTTGGAATTCGTGATAGTGAAGGAAATTTCTCATTAGAACATTTAGCTCAGTTAGTGGAAAAAAATCCTTGCATCAGAGCTATTGAAATTAAACTCTCGCAAGGTGCAAAACCTGGAAAAGGCGGAGTTTTACCAGCTTCCAAAATCACTAAAGAGATTGCTGAAATAAGAAAAGTTGAAGTAGGTAAAGATGTGGTTTCGCCACCTTATCACACAGCTTTTGAGGGAAATCAAGGCTTAATAGATTTTATTGAAAAAATAGCCGACCGAACCGGTTTACCGGTAGGAATTAAAGCTGCGGTAGGAAAATTAAAAGAATGGGAAGAATTTGCCCAATTAATGAAAAAACAAAATAAAGGGCCTGATTTCATTACGATTGATGGCGGTGAAGGTGGAACAGGCGCTGCTCCACCAAGTTTTGCAGACCATGTTTCATTACCCTGGATGTTCGCCTTCCGAAATATTTATAAAATTTTTAAAACCCACGAACTTTGTGATAAAATTGCATTTATAGGTAGTGGCAAACTTGGCTTTCCGTCTAAAGCGGCCATGGCTTTTGCGATGGGCGTCGATTGTATAAATGTAGCACGGGAGGCGATGTTGAGCGTGGGTTGTATTCAGGCAAAATCTTGTCATACCAATACCTGCCCCACCGGAGTGGCTACGCAAAGTAAATGGTTACAAGCCGGAATTAATGTGAAAGATAAAGGAGAACGCGTCAATTATTACTTTAAAAATTTCAGAAAAGAATTATTGGAAGTTACGCATGCGGCCGGTTATGAACATCCATGTCAATTTACGATGGACGATGTAGAACTTAACCTCAGCGACCAAGATTTCACCAAGTCTCTGGCTGATTCTTTTGAATACCATAAAGTAAAAGTTCCTTTTGAAGGGGTTTCGTCTTTGCAAAAATGTGAGTATCTTGGCGGAAATTTTAATCATCAAGAATCTAAGGATTCATTTGAAGAGGAAGACGTACGTTACTAATTATGGAGAATATCAATTTTTTACAAGTTTTCTTTAACCTATTGCCGGCAGTGGTAATTGGTCTTGTTGGGTTTTATTATTTTAACAGCTACTTGACCAATGAAAATCAACGCCGAATTTTTGAGCTGAAAAGGGAAAGTTCTAAAAACACCATTCCGCACCGTTTACAGGCTATGGAACGAATGACTTTATTTTTGGAGCGAATTAACCCCGGAAGTTTATTAATTCGGGTGAAGCCTTACAACGATAGCAAGCACGATTACGAAAATTTACTTATCAGTAATATTGAACAGGAATTTGAACATAACCTAGCGCAGCAAATTTATATAAGCGATAAGTGCTGGAATGCGATTAAAGCTACCAAAAACGCTACGATTTCTATGATTAGGCAAGCGAATATGAGCGAAAAAGTAGATTCTCCTGAAAAATTAAGAGAAGTAGTTTTAACAGAATTACTCGATAAAAAAGCTCCTAGCGAAACCGGATTGGCTTTTCTTAAAAATGAAGTGCACGAACTTTGGTAAATTATTTTACATTCCACTAACTATTTACAAATTCACTTTTCTCATTAACTACCTCATTTCCCCATTTAGTAATTGCATTTAGAACAGGAATAAAAGATTTACCAAATTCAGTTAAGTTATAGAAGACTTTGATTGGTGGTTTTTTCCCATACACTTTTCTTGACACTAAACCATCTTTTTCCAATTGTTTTAATTGTAAACTTAAATTCATTTCAGTAATCATAGGCATTTCTCTTCGAAGCTCACTAAATCTCTTTTTTTCATTAATTAAGTGATAAAGTATAACCGTTTTCCATTTCCCTCCAACCAAATCCATAGTTAAACTTACAGAACAAGGATAAGTTTTGTCCTTAAACTTCACAAAATCACTTTTACATTCATCCTTCATAATTTCTAATTTTAGACCTATCGAAATAGATAGTTATTGCAAACCTAGTTTACTAAAATTAGTTTTGCAACTATAAATTTTATAGTATAAAAACGAAGTATTATGGCACTTATTATTTTAGGTCATCCAAATTTCAAAAAATCGTTCGCAAACAAAACAATTATCAAAGAACTTAGAAAAAGTGATTTGGATATAGAAGTTAGGCACATTAAGGAATTATACCCAGATTTTAAAATTGATATCAAGTTTGAACAAGAAGCACTTTTAAGGCATAAAAATATTGTATTTCAATATCCTTTTTATTGGTACAATATGCCGGCAATTTTGAAACATTGGTTTGACGAAATATTTACTTATCAATTTGCTTATGGTTCTAAAGGAGATAAACTTAAGAATAAAAATTTTATCCCAAGCTTTACTGTTGGAGCACCAGAAAAAGAATACAAAACATTAGGAGAGCACCATTTTAGAGTTTATGAGTTTTGCAAAAACTTGGAACAAACAGCTTATTATGCTCAAATGAACTATATTAATCCAATTTATTTTCACGAAACTTCCTTAGCTGCTGGATATTCGGAAAACGAAGTAAAACAAAAAGCAAAAAAACACGCCCAAAGACTTATAGAAAAATTGAAAATACTAGAATAAAACTTTCTCATTCTTTAAGCTGTCAGTCTAGCTCAACCAGAGCCCGAGAAAACGTCCTATCTATCTTTCAATTCATTTTCTTTTAAATTGAGGGCTTTATCATTGGCATATTTAAAACCTTGGTCCCACCAACTTTTCATTAGTTTTTTATCAAAAATCAAGGAATTTTCGGTGAGTTTACTGGGCGTGTAATATAAATTGAGGATAACATTTCTGTTGGTAGCCGCCAATTTTCCTTCAATAATATTGCTGCGTTCCACTTGGTCCAACACGAAACCAAACAGGTTAATCATTAACGAGAATGGGTTTTTACCGAGCACTTTATTGTATTCCATATTTTCAGATTCTAAAATAATGGCATCTATCTCGGTTGCTCCACGCCGAATGGCTTCCCGAATGGGAACCATACTTCCAAAACCGCCATCGGCGTATTCGTAGCCATCTTTTTTCACCAAACTCATAAACGGAATGTAATTGCAGGAAATCCAAATCCAATCGCAGAATTCTTCGTAATTAAACTCTTTAATCGATTTATATTCAATTTTATTTTTAGTGAGGTTAGAAACGGTGACCACAATATCTTTTCCGCTTTTCTTGGCCCGTAGAAAATCTTCTTGGGTTATTTTTTGGCTAATTAGTTTCCGAAGGTTTTTACTTTCTCCAAAAGTTCGCTTTTTCTTAATAAACTGAAGTACGGTATTTAAGTAATTAATGCTTACATATTCCCGATTATCTTTCTTTTTAATCTTAAAGGGATTTAAACTGAAAATACTTTTTTGGTTCACGTTGGTATAAACTTCGTGCAGTTTATCTATTTCACCAATCGCCAAATGCGTTAACAGCAAACTCCCGGTGGAAGAACCTACAAAAATATCGTAATCACGGTGTTGCACTTTCATTAAATGAGAAGCCACTCCACCGGCATACGCTCCTTTACTTCCACCTCCTGAAATAACCAATGCCTTCATTCTTCTAAGATTTTGGTAAGCACTTTTTGCTGCTTTTCTGAAGCTTTATCTTTTATGTTGAATAAAATAGCGCGATGTTGTTGTTTTGAAGCTAATTCGGTTAACAATTCCCGACAAAAATTTCTAAAACGCCAAACGGGATGTACCGCACCTTGCATTAAATCTAAATAGTTTTGCTCGGTAAACGATTCGATTTGATAAAGAAATCCAAAGGCATTTTGCCGAATTTCATAAGCATATTTCGGACTCGTATAACCAGAAAGTTCTTGATAGAATTTACTATTATTCTCCGGTTGAAATTTGGGCGTCACCAAACTTAAAGTCAACCACATTAATCTGATATTTTTATTACTGAAACCTTCCAAGTTTTTTGTAGCTTCTAAATAGTTAGATTGACTTTCAGGAAAATTTTGCCATAAATTAAATAAAGTTTGCTCGATGGTTAAATAAGATTGGTCGTTAAGTAAACTTTCATAATCTTTTTTTAAACGCTGCGGGATTTCTTGCAGATAAGTTGAAATAGCTTGACGGACAAAAACATTATTTGTCGCAAAAGCTTTTTTGTAAAGTTGAAGCACTTCTCCGGTGTTTTCTTTCGCCAATTGCGCCACGGCTTCCTGTCCCAAATATTCATTTACGGGAAAGTCTAATGCTTTATTTAACTGCTCGTATTTATCGTCTAGAGAAACTTGCCGCAAAGCAATGAGCGATAAATATTCATTAATAAAAGTAGATTTCTTTAAACTTTCCAACGCCTGACTTGCTTTAAAGGCAGATTGTTCTAACCAATCAGTTTCAAATTGGGTAAGTTCCATCCCGCTGGCTTTTTCCATTTCAGTTAAAAAATTTTCGGTTTCTACATTTTGGTAAGCGTATTTGTTCAAATAGGTTTTTATTCCTTTTTTAAAAGATTCCTCGCCTACTTTCTCGCGTAAAATATTTAATGCCCAAGCTCCTTTTTGGTAAAAGGTAAGCGAACTAGCCTTGGCATTTTTTAAAGCTTCTCCTTTTCCCGAGTCACTTAATTCTTTTAATTTTTCTGCATTTTGATAAAGTTTAAAATAGAAATAATCGTCACCGAAAATTTCTCGTTCTGCCAATAACGCATAATAAGTCGCAAAGCCTTCTTGTAGCCAGTGATGCGTTCCCGACTTTTCGGTCACCAAATCACCAAACCATTGATGGGCCAATTCGTGCGCATTTACATTAACATAATTTCTATCCACAAACCCAATTTGATCCACCATAAACATATCTGAAAAAATCGTTGCCGTGGTATTTTCCATTCCGGCGTACAGAAAATCGCGCACCGGAATTTGTTTATAGTTTTGCCAAGGAAAAGCAACGCCTATTTCCTTTTCAAAAAAATCGAATATCTTTTGCGAATGCTTGTACGTCCATTCTTCTTTATCTTCATCTTTTGGTTCGTAATAGAGTTTTATGGGAGTCCCGCTTGCTGAAGTAATTTCTTTGGCTTCATAATTTCCTACAGCCACAGCAACGAGATAACTGCTCATCGGGTGGTTCATATCAAACTTCCAAAGTTGTTCTTTTTCCTTTTTTTCAGTGGAAGTTAATTTTCCATTGGCAATTACTTGATATTCTTGTGGAACTTGATAAGAAAGGTCAAATTCAATTTTATCGTTCATATCATCTAAACTGGGCAACCAATGCGAAGTGTATTTTCCTTGGCCTTGCGTCCAAATTTGATTGCTTCCGTCGTTATCCCAACCTACAAAATACAAAGTCTGTTTAGGTGTGGCTTCATAAGAAAATTCAACTTGGTAAGTTTTTCCAGCTTCAAAATTTTCAACAAAATAAATTCTATTTTCTGCGGAAATAAGTTCAGGCTTAAATTTCGATTTTTTAGTTAATTCAGCATTCATTTTCACCGCATCTAAATAAATGGAATCGGTAGCTTGTAAAACTTTAAATATTACTTGAAGTTTTCCTTCTACGCTTTCGGTTTCCGGCAATAAATGTATGGTTCCCGAAATTCTCTGAACATCTAATTTTTCGGTTTGCTGGGCTTGTATAAAAAATGGACTCGCTAAAAAAAGCAGCCAAAGTATTTTTTGCATAAGTTTTTCAATTCTTATTTCGAAAATACGAAACTTCCGCATTTTCTTTCTGCATTCTATATATTTTTATAAATGATAGTATTTAATTTTCTATTTTTAAAAAACTAACCAAACAAATCTATTATGACAACTTCTAAAATACCGACTTGGTTTTGGGTAATTGCAGTTATTCTTTTACTGTGGAATTTAATGGGAATTGGTTCTTTTGTCTTTCATTCATTTATAATGAGAGGGGAAGCTCTAGAAGCATTACCTGAAAATGAACGTACGCTGTATGGCGAATATCCGTTGTGGACACATATTGTATTTGGTATTGCAACTATCGGGGCTTTACTCGCTAACATTTTACTTCTTGCAAAGAAAAAAATAGCTATTAGTTTATTTGTGATTTCCCTTATTGCTATTCTTATTCAGATGTTTCATAATTTATTTTTAACCAGTGCTGTTGAAGTTTTTGGACCTGGCACTTACGTTATGCCAATTTTAGTAACCATCATTGCAGTTTTTGAAGTTTGGTTTTCAAGATACGTACATAAAAAAGGATGGATTCATTAAAATTTAGAAGATAGGAATTTACAAAAAATCCTATCTTCGTTTTTATGAATTCCAATCCGTTGCACACTCCAATTGATTATTTAAAAGGCGTTGGCCCTAACCGTGCTGATTTGCTTCGGAAAGAATTGGGAATTCATACTTACCAAGACCTGCTTAACTTTTTTCCTTATCGGTATATTGATAAAACGCGTTATTACAAAATCAATGAAGTTCAGCGTAATTCCGCCGAAATTCAAGTGGTGGGTAAAATTGTTCATTTAAAATCCGTTGCCCAGAAACGGGGAAAACGCTTGGTGGCCGATTTTGTAGATGATACCGGAAAAATGGAACTGGTTTGGTTTCGGGGTCATAAATGGATTAAAGAAAGTTTAAAACTAAATGAGCCTTACGTTATCTTCGGAAAAGTGAATTATTACAACGGTGTTTTTTCGATGCCCCATCCTGAAATGGAATTGCTGAAAGAACACGAAAAGCAAATGCGTGTAGCGATGCAACCGATGTATAGTTCTACGGAAACCTTAAGTAAACGTGGAATTACCAATCGGTTAGTGACCAAAATGATTCAGCAACTTTTTCTGGAAAACAAAAAAGGTTTTCTGGAAACTTTACCCGATTACCTTCGGAACGAATTAAAACTCATTTCAAAATCGGAAGCTCTTTTCAATATTCACTTCCCGCAATCGCCTGATAAACTAGCAAAAGCTCAATTTCGATTAAAATTTGAAGAACTGTTTTACATTCAGCTTCAATTGTTGATGAAAAATATGCTGCGGAAGCAAAAAATTAAAGGTTTTGTTTTTGACCAAGTAGGTACTTATTTTAACGATTTTTACAAAAACCATCTTCCGTTTGACTTAACCAATGCTCAAAAACGAGTCATTAAAGAGATTAGGAACGATATGGGTTCTGGCGCGCAAATGAACCGTTTATTACAAGGTGATGTTGGCTCAGGAAAAACGATTGTGGCTTTAATGACTGCTTTATTGGCTAAGGACAACGATTTTCAGGCATGTTTAATGGCTCCCACAGAAATTCTGGCTACACAACATTTTAACGGACTTAGTGAGCTTTGCGAAAAAACCGATTTACAATTAGCATTGCTGACCGGTTCCAGTAAAACTTCAGAAAGAAAAATTATTCACGAGCGCTTGGAAAATGGTGAATTGGATATTCTTATCGGAACGCATGCGTTGCTGGAAGATAAAGTTCAGTTTAAAAATTTAGGCTTGGCCATTATTGATGAACAACACCGATTTGGTGTGGCTCAACGTGCTAAACTGTGGAAAAAAAATACCATCCCTCCACATATTTTGATAATGACGGCAACGCCTATCCCCAGAACTTTAGCGATGAGTTTATATGGTGATTTGGATATTTCGGTGATTGATGAATTGCCACCCGGACGTAAACCGGTAAAAACGGTACATCGATACGACAACAACAGGTTAAAGGTCTTCGCTTTTATTCGAGATGAAATAAAAAAAGGTCGACAAGTTTATGTGGTTTATCCATTGATTCAAGAATCAGAAACGATGGATTATAAAGATTTGATGGATGGTTACGAAAGTATTGCTAGGGATTTTCCGCAACCTGAATTTCAAATTTCTATTGTTCACGGTCAGATGAAACCAGCCGATAAAGATTACGAAATGAACCGATTTGCTAATGGCGAAACACAAATTATGGTTGCCACCACGGTGATTGAAGTGGGTGTAAATGTTCCCAACGCCAGTGTGATGATTATTGAAAGTGCCGAACGTTTTGGGCTTTCGCAATTGCATCAGTTGCGTGGTCGTGTAGGTCGGGGCGCCGAACAGAGTTTTTGTATTTTAATGACCGGACATAAGCTTTCTAACGACAGCAAAACCCGCTTGGAAACAATGACGCAAACCAACGATGGTTTTCAAATTGCGGAGGTAGATTTGAAACTTCGCGGTCCCGGTGATTTAATGGGAACGCAGCAAAGTGGCGTACTAAATTTAAAAATAGCCGATATTGTAAAAGATAATGATATTCTAAAAACCGCTCGTTTTTATGCGATGCAAGTGCTAAAAAATGATCCGAAGCTACAAAAGGAAGAAAATAGGATTGTTAATTTTACTTATCAGCAAATTGCTAAAGATAAAACGCTTTGGAACTATATTAGCTGATGAATAATTTTATACTCATTGCCATCGCAATTCTTGCCGGAGTTGCCGCCAAAAAATTTAAAAAATTACCCAAAAATAGTTATGTAGCGGTCAACTTTTGGGTAATTTATATAGCCTTGCCGGCGATAGCTTTAAAATACATTCCACAGATTGAATGGAGTACAGAATTGGTGATTCCGTTTGTTATGCCGCTTATAGTTTTTGGATTTAGTTTTATTTTCGTTGAAATCATTTCGCGATTTATTCAGCTTAATTCAGCAACAAAAGCAGTACTTATTTTATTAAGTGGTTTCGGGAACACTTCATTTTTAGGTTTTCCGCTTACGGAAGCTTATTACGGAAAAGATGGATTAGAAATTGCTATTCTCTGTGACCAAAGTTGTTTTCTAATTGTTTCTACCTTAGGCGTGATTACAGCCGTTAAAGCAAATTCAAAAGGAAAATTTCAAATTTCTTCTATTGTCAAAAAAGTTTTTAACTTCCCTCCTTTTCTAGCTTTTATTGCGGCATTTTTACTTCCGCAGTTTTTAGATTTGAGTCTAATAGATTCTTTATTAGAAGCATTGAGCGCAACTTTAGTACCGATGGCTTTATTTTCAGTGGGCTTACAACTTCAATTGAAAGAATGGAAAAATGACGCAAAACTCTTAAGCTTATCTTTAATGTATAAATTAGTCTTGGCACCACTCATTATTTTTTGCGTTTTATATTTTCTAAATATTAATTCACTTACCGGAAAAGTGGCGGTTTTTGAAGCTTCAATGTCGCCTATGGTTACGCCTGCCATTATCGCCACGCAATATGGCTTGAATCCAAAATTGGCGAACTTAATTTTAAGTGTTGGGATAATTGTAGGTTTCTTTTCTACTTTTATTTGGTCTGAGGTGATTCAGTTTTTATAGTTGCTACTGTTTCTTAAACAGAAAATCGATTGAATTTTCATCATCAGCAATCGTTGCTTTCAATATTTCATCATCTAATTCATATGAAATAATTTTAGGAAAGTCATTGGAACGATTTTCTACCGTAAAACTTTTTGAGGTTTGATTTATGAGCAGAAATTTTACTACATCTTCGTGAACGCCTTCCACAACTAAATTCCATTTCCCTTCTTCTTTCAGCAGACTTAAATTTTCTTTAAAAACAGTATCTTTTTTAACTAAAGTGAAGCCTAAGCCTTCATACTTTTCAGCAGATCTTTTTTGCCATTGCTCATATGTTTGTTCTGTTGGTTTTCCATTTGTTCTTATCCAGTTTCCCACGAGCCAATCGAAATCTCCTGAAGAATTTTCACAACTGCTTAAAAAGTAACAGCAACTAAATATTAGTAAGAATAGTTTTTTCATAGTGTTTCCAGTATACCCGAAATTTATGATAAATCTTTATAAGTTACTAGTTTAAGAATCTTCGATTTTGCCAAAATTAATAGTATCTTTGCACCTTCGTAAAGAAAAAACTGATTAGTTTTCTACTGAAAAAAATAAATTTTAATGAAGATTTCTTATAACTGGTTAAAACAGTTTATTAAAACCGATTGGGATGCAGATAAAACTGGGGAACTTCTCACAGATCTTGGGTTAGAAGTTGAAGGAATAGACACTTTTGAATCGGTTAAAGGTGGTTTAGAAGGAATTGTGGTTGGTCACGTTCTCACCTGTGAAAAACACCCAAATGCAGATCGGTTAAATATAACCACAGTCGATTTAGGTGATGGCGATCCAGTGCAAATTGTTTGTGGAGCTCCCAATGTGGCTGCCGGACAAAAAGTACCAGTAGCTACTGTCGGAACCACACTTTATGATAATAAACAGGAACCTTGGAAAATTAAGAAAGGAAAGATTCGTGGTGAAGTAAGTAATGGGATGATTTGCGCCGAAGATGAATTAGGTCTTGGTAAAAGCCATGACGGAATTATGGTGCTAGCAGAAGATTTAAAACCGGGAACATCTCTTAAAGAAGTTTTTGGAATAGAATCTGATCAGGTTTTTGAAATTGGTTTGACACCTAACCGTGCGGATGCGATGAGTCATTATGGAGTAGCACGGGATTTAAAAGCAGGCTTACTTCAGCAAGAAATAAACACCCCTTTAGATACACCATCGGTAAGTAATTTTCATGTAGAAAACAGAAGCCGAAGAATAGCCATTGAAGTAGAAAACTACGATTTGGCACCACGCTATTGTGGTGTAAGCATTTCTGGAGTAAAAGTAACTCCTTCTCCAAGCTGGCTTCAAAATAGATTAAAAGCCATTGGCATAACACCAAAAAATAATGTGGTCGATGTAACGAATTATGTTTTACACGAATTAGGACAACCTTTACATGCTTTTGATGCCGATTACATTACCGATAATAAAATTAAAGTAAAAACGCTTCCGGCAGGAACAAAATTCACCACCTTAGATGAGGTTGAACGAGAGCTTCATGAAGAAGATTTAATGATTTGTGATGCTGAAAAACCCCTTTGTATCGCCGGTGTTTTTGGAGGATTGCATTCTGGAGTAACCGAAAAAACCAATACTGTTTTCTTAGAAAGTGCCTATTTTAATCCAGTAAGTGTTCGTAAAACCGCAAAACGTCACGGTCTAAATACCGATGCCTCCTTTAGATTTGAAAGAGGCATCGACCCAAACATCACTAAATACGCATTAAGAAGAGCAGCTTTATTAATCCAACAAACGGCCGGTGGAATTGTCACCAGTGATATTGATGATGTTTATCCTAAGAAAATAGAAGACTTTCAGGTATTCTTAACTTTTGATAGAATCAATAATTTAATTGGTCAGGAAATACAACCGGAAATTATTAAATCTATTTTGGCTTCCTTAGAAATTCGTGTGAACAATGTAACTGAAAGTGGTATGGGACTTACCATTCCTGCTTACCGTGTAGATGTTCAGCGTGAAGTAGATGTGATTGAAGAAATTCTTCGTGTATATGGTTATAACAATGTTGAATTCAATGAAAAACTAAACGCCTCTATTTCTAATTCAAGCAGGTTTGAAGATTATCGTTTACAAAATATTATTGCCGACCAGTTAGTAGGGCAAGGTTTTTATGAAACCATGGCAAACTCATTAACGACTAAAGATTATACTGAATTAAGTGACGGTATCCAAGAGACTCATAATGTAGAAATGCTCAACCCGCTAAGTCAGGATTTAGCAGTGATGCGACAGTCTTTATTATTTAGCGGTTTAGAAGCTATAGCTTACAATATTAATCGAAAAAACAATAACCTGAAGTTTTTTGAATTTGGAAAAACTTATCATCATTTTTCTTCAGGAAGAGAAGAGCAAAAACACTTGTCCTTGTTAATCAGCGGCAATAGAAATACCGAACGTTGGAATTCACTTCCCAAGAAAAGTGATTTCTTTTTTTCTAAAGGAACCATCTCTTCAATTTTGCAAAAATTGGGGTTAAATCAGTTAAAATATGTCCCAACCACGAGTGATGTATTTTCAGAAGGTTTAAGCATTTCTACCCGAAAAAAGAAAATTATAGATTTTGGAGTAGTCAAAAAAGCAATATTAAAGAAATTTGATATCGAGCAAGAAGTGATCTATGCCGATTTTAATTGGGATTTGATTATTGAATTTGTTCAACACCATAAAACTGAATTTAGGGATATCCCTAAATATCCATCTGTAAGAAGAGACTTTGCCTTGCTTTTAGATGAAAAAGTAAGTTTTAGTGATATTTATGATATTGCGACTAAAGCTGAAAGAAAAGTTTTAAAAGAGGTTGAATTATTTGATGTCTATCAAGGTAAGAACCTTCCTGAAGGCAAGAAAAGTTACGCAGTGAGCTTTACATTTTTAGATGAAAACAAAACCTTAACCGATAAACAAGTAGATAAGATTATGTCTAGACTACAGCAACAGTTTGAAAAAAAATTAGGAGCTAGTTTACGATAGTTTTATTTTAATAATATTTATTAAAACCGAATACTTTTAAAGTATTCGGTTTTTTTATTTTATAAATCTCGCTAACTTTAGAATTAAAATTTCAAAATGAATAAAGAAGCTATAAAAAAGATCGCTGAAGAACTCATTCCTATTCATAAATTTCTTGGTTTAAAAATAATTGAACTCCAAAAAGGCTATGTAAAAGTAAAAGTCCCTTACCGAAAAGAAGTTGTGGGAGATATTAGAAGAAATCATTGGCATGGCGGAATGTTAGCCACCGTTATGGACTCAGTTGGAGGAATAGTGGGAAGTACTTACAGCAATTCTACCAAAGATAAAATGGCTACGATTGACTTACGGGTAGATTACCTTACCGCTGCAAAAGACAAGGCCATTATTGTAGAAGGGGAATTAGTGAGATTAGGAAAAAGAATTATGGTAACCCGCATGAAAACTTATATGGAAGATGAAAAAGAAAAATTAATAGCTGAAGGGAAAGGGGTCTATAGTTTTATAAGAACTAAAGCGCAGGAATAAGTAAAGCCGACAATTTTTTGTCGGCTTTACTTATCCATTTAATTTTTTTCAATTAAAACCTAAATCCAAAGCCAAAGCTAAACCTTACGCCATCTTCTCCTGTGAATAGATTAAACGTACCATTTACAGCTTCGGCACTGTTAATCCAAATACCTCCTCCAATATCATTGTGCCAACGTTCACTGTCTTCTCCATCTAACCAAACACGGCCTACATCGCCACCACCAAAAATTCCGAATTCAAAAGGTAAAAAAGTAGTTTTAAATTCACCTAAGCTGTAACGAAGGTCTGCCGAAGTAGAAAGGGCAGATTCTCCCGTAAACCTTTCGTGACGATAGCCTCGTAAACCACTATTACCTCCTAAAGTAGCGGCTTGATAGAATTCATAATCATCACCAAAATTGATATGTGAAATTAACTGAGTTCTCAATACTAGTTTTCTACTTCTAATCATCGCATTATAAAATTCAATGGAAGGTTTAAGATAAGCATACATATTTTCAGTTTCTTTAGTATTCATTTTACCACCTATACTTAACTGAAAACGCATTCCATTAGTAGGGTTTAAACGGTCGTCATAACTTTCATAACGATAAGTTCCATCTAATCCGGCAAAATATTGTCTATCAAATTTTTCAGGTTGATTTGAATAATAATTATCTATAAAACGATCTCCGGTTTCTTCTACTTCAACCGACTCAAAACTTGCCTTATAGCTAAAGAAACTACCAAATGGACTTTCTCTTACCAAACCAACTTCTGCTCCTACTCTACTTAGTTTTACTCGGTTAAAATCAAAGTTTTTGTCTTCCTCACGGTTAGGATTATCGGTAGAATTACCTAAACCGAAAAAGTTTTGGGCGTAATTAGGACTGGTAAACCAGGCACCAACCCCTAAGCTGTACTTCCCTACTATTCGTGCAAAACGGGCATCGTAATTAATATCGAACCCACCGGTAGCAAAATAATATCCGGCTCTTAACCGATGCCGTGAAGTAAATGGGTCGCGCTTGAATCCATAAGTTGAATAAACTCCTTGAACTCCCAGCTTCACACCATCGTCAGGATTATATCCTATCCCCGGTAAAATAACGCTGTTACTGTAGATTTTTTTGTCTTTGTTAAAAATGTTTTGTTCATAATTGTCAGACAATCTCACTTTTGCATCGCCCACTTCGTCTAATGTATTAGGTTTTGACTTATGGTCGTAAATTTTAAGTTTTTTAGGATTTTCAATTTTATAAATATCGTTGTTCTGTCCGCCAATAATCCGCATATAAATATTAGAAGGATACTTTTCTCCTTTTACGGTAAACACATCATCATCATCTAATCCATACACCCATAATTCTTTGGTATATTTTTTATCGTAAGTTTTATCACTTACCAAATATTTTCTTTCTCCCTTGATATTTCTAAAGATTTTAATGTTTGTTTTTCCATCATCTAATCGGGTAACATCTATAAAATCATCCTTATCGGTTCCTGTAACAATGGAAAGTTTAGACAATACTTTATGATAACGCTCCGCTATGTCTACGATGTTTTGCCTTCTTGCTTTTAATAGCTTTTTTATTTCCACGGTAGATTCATCTTCCCTTACTTCTTTGGGGAGATCGTTAAAAGCGTTGTCTATTACCTCATCGGTTATATTGTCTTGAATATATTTGGCTTCTTTAATCCAAGTTTCCCTTCCTTGATTTTGGATAAGTGAACGGTCCAATCCCATAGCTGCGGTGTTAAACCAAGAAACATCGTCAATATCTTCTCCGTATTCACCAAATTGCTTGGCAAAACCAGCAAGTCCCTTCAAAGTAGCAAAGAAAGCGCCATCAAAATTAGAAAAAACCTGATCTCTATCTCTGGGAATTGGTTCAAAATAATGCTTACCATCTTCGGTTTCAAATTCTGCCCAGCGCCATTGATCGTTATGACGATCCCAATCGCCTATCAACATATCAAAAATTCTAGCTCGAATGTAAGCGGCTTCATCTAAACTATATTTTTCATCCCGACGGAGCCTGTCAAATAAACCTTCGGTACTTTCTATATCGTGATTGGGTTTTCCGAAGAACTTAGCATCCAGCCAATGTTCTTCAGGACGTTCAACAATCATATAGATATCATTCCCGTATTCTTCGTTGTATTTTCCTAATGCTTTCTGCTTGGGTAAATAAATTATTTTAGGATTGGTATGATAAATATTGGCTGCATCGGCTAATTTAGGGATAGCCATAAAAGCATAAGGATGTGATGCAGTGTAAAAATCTTCTACCGCATCTTCAGCTAAAGTGTTTTCAAATTTTCGCTCTACAGATTCATCTTTAAAAGCTACGGTTTGTAAAAACTGAACGGCACTTTTCTTTAACGCTCGAATGTTATATTCCCTACCTAAACTATCCTTTACACGAATTGATTTAGTTTGATGTCCGCCACCTGCACGCATTACTTCCAATCCGCCATACAGCGTATCTAAAAGAGCAACTTTAGCTTTTACTTTTTTTCCATATAATTTACGATAATGATCTCCCCAAAGGCTTTGGTAAACTTCACTTTTATCGGTTTCTTCTTGATCGTAGATGGAGACTTCTACTTCCTGAGGTAATGTGAAAGGATCTGGAATGGAATCCATTTCAAGCTCTTTCTGTTTCTCGAAAACCGGAGTTTGGAATAAAAGTTTCGGTTTGTTATTTTCACTTCCATAAAAACGAACCCAAGAAGATTTGTCTTTGAATACATCGTACACCGCAAAACCTTGTCCCGGATAGGCAAATACCCCATCATTCCTTAAACTGGCAAAAGAACTTTTAGAACCTGAACCGGAAATAAGTTGGTGTAAACCATCGTGTAAAACGTATTGTAAGTTATGTTCGTGACCAGAGATATACATAACCCGTTTATAATCTTTAGCGATGGTTTGTAAACGATCCCTAAAAGATTTGTAACGCTCATTTTGTGCATCTTGAATTGAAACCCCACCGGTAGTTCTAATAAGCATTGCCAATGAGCCCAAAACAGGCATAGGAATTTTCTTTTGAGAAGGATATAAATGTCTGTTTAAATGATAATTCCCACCGTGCACGCCATTGGTGTACATTGGATGGTGAAGGGCAATAATCACACTTTTATTTTGACTTTTTTTAAGTTCTGTGGCTACTTCCCTAAACAAAGCTTCCCGGGTTTTTATTTCGGGGCAATTATCGTTGATTAACGGATCGTTATCCCAGTCTTCTAAATACCATTGAGTATCTATAATAATCATGGTAAGATCATCGGTAATATCCTTAATGGTAAGTCCACAACCGGGCGTAGGTTCCCAAATTCCTTTTTGTTTAGTTCTATCCTCTATATATTCTGCCTGTTCTTGTACTCCTTTCACTCCTTCTACATACCAGTCATGATTACCGGGAATAAATAATATTTTCCCATCATAATCTTCTAGCGCATCAATTTGAGCATCTATTCTATATTCCGATTGTTTGCGCATGGGATCTCCCTCACTGGGCATTCCTGCCGGATAAATATTATCTCCTAAAAATATGGTGTAAGAATCTTTTGTTTCTACAGAATTCAATAAAGATTTAAATGCCTGAAGACCGGAAGAGGAACCTCCGGGTTGAGAGTAACCTGCATCACCAATTAAAAAAAACCGCTGCTCTAATTCTTTTTCTGAAGGGTAAACCAAGGAATCCTGAGGATAATCTTTATTGATTTTAGGTTCGAAGGTTGCACAAGCAGATAGTAATAAAAACCCTAAAATTGTTAGAAGTATGTTATTTTTCTTCATATAAATTAAATCGTCATTGAATTTTTACTAATTTGGGATGGTTATTAAAACACACCGAGATTTATGGAGAACGCTGTAGAGACAGATCATATAATTGAGAAAGCAGATAATTTTGTACTTAAATTATTTACAGAACAACTGCCCAATACTTTCATCTATCACAATTATAATCACACACAGCGTGTGGTTAAAAGTACTAAAGAATTAATTGAAAAATCTCAAATTAATGTTAAAGAAGAAAAGGCTCTCCTACTCGCTGCGTGGCTTCACGACACCGGTTACACTAAGACTATAAAAGGCCATGAGCAAGAAAGTGTAAAAATTGCCAAGGAGTTTTTAAAAGAGAATAACGAGAGTGAAGAGATTATTCAGTTGGTTGAAAAATGTATTTTAGCTACCAAGAAAAGCGTAACTCCCGAAACAAAATTGGAGAAGATTTTAAAGGATGCTGATTCTTCTCACTTAGCTAAGGAGTATTTTGAAGAAACCACTGAGTTTTTAAGACAAGAGCTAAAACTCCACAACGTAAAATATTTTACTCCCAATGAATGGTTGGAAGAAAATATTAGGATGTTTACGGAAGAGCATCGTTTTTACAGTGAATATGCTATTGAACATTGGCGACCAAAAAAGGATGAAAATCTTTTAGATTTATTAGAAAAGCAGAAAAAATTAAAAAAGAAATACGCTAAGGAAGAAGCGAAAGCGAAAATGAAGGCTCGCTATAAAAATGATAATCCTGAGCGTAGTATTCAAACTTTATATAGAACCACTTTACGAAATCATATTAAGTTAAGTGATATTGCAGATACGAAAGCCAACATTTTATTATCGGTAAATGCCATTATTATTTCATTGGCCTTAGCGAATATTATTCCCAAATTAGATGCAGCTTCGAATAGGCACTTAATGTTCCCTACATTAATAATGGTATGCTTTTGCGTAGCTTCTATTGTTCTTTCCATTATGTCAACCCGACCCAATGTAACTAGTGGGGAGTTTACAAAAGAGCAAGTAAAAAACCGGGAAGTAAATGTCCTCTTCTTTGGGAACTTTCATAAAATGCCTTTTGATCAATACAATTGGGCAATTAATGAAATTATTAAAGATAAAGACTACGTTTATGAAGCTTTAACCAAGGACTTGTATTATTTAGGAGTGGTTCTTAACCGAAAATACCAAATTCTACGGTGGACCTACACCATATTTATGACAGGAATTATCATCTCTGTGATAAGTTACGTAGTAGCCTTTTGGTTAATGTAAATCTATTTCATTTAAACCTTCAACTATTCTATTAAATCTATAACATAAAAAATTCTCATCTCGAATAGTGTTAATTCAGGATGAGAATTTTATCTATTACAGTTAATTTACTAATAAATTAAAAGATTAAATGACGCTAAGGAATTAGCAATTATTAATGCAATTCTTCCATTAAATCTTCATAAGTAAGCGTTTTTTTCTCGCTTTCCTGTTCTTTGTAATAAAGAACCTCTACACGAATAGCTTTTAGGCCAACTACTCCTTGAACATCTTCTAATTCAACTAATTCTATCTCTTCGCCAAGGTAATTTTTCTTTTGTAGGTATTCAATATATTTTAAGTACTCGCGCTCATCTGCCTTTTGAGAATAGATAATCGCTATTTTTCCTTTTTGAGTGACACGCTCTTCTGTATTTTTAATGTAAGCTTTATCGATACGTTTTTTAATGATTTCATATCGAGCGTTGTACGTTCCATCTACATCAAACTTCTTCTCGTCCATACGATAACGAATGGAAAGTGTAGAGCTAAATACTAAAATCAAGGAAGCCGCATCTAGCTTTAAAGGCAAGTTCTCCTGAATGTGATAGAATTTGTTTTCCATTTCACAAACAATCTGTAATTGCCAAAGTCGTATATTGTGTAAATAAACCCGGCTAAAGGTTTTGTTTTTGGTCATAGATTCACCAATGTAGATGTTGTGATCTACTCCATCGGTTTTATATCTTTCAAAGTAATGTGGAAATATTTTCTGTGCTTCCACTTGTTTTCTGTCGATATACCGAGCTAGGGTTCTATTGATTCTTTGTACCGTATCGTCATAATTTTTACGTTGGTCGTAAATAACCCCGGCATCTTTATCTACACAGTTATTGTAATGGTCTATCATCTGCACCAAAACATCTGACTTAGTTTTGAAATGCTCGATGAGCGGATTTATTTCTTTATGAATAAAATTGACAATCTTTTGCTCGCTGGAAGCATTCAGGTTTTCTTTTAAATCACTAATATATTTATTGATCCTGAATTTGGTTTGCTCATAAATAGGCAGTGCTTCTTCTTCCATCGCCTTATCTACCATTTGAACAATCATATTCAAATGTTTTAATAAATCTTTTTGAATGGCAATATTTCGTTCATCAGAAGAACCTACAATATCTATTTGTCCATAAAGCGGATGAACATCTTTAAAAGCAATATCCCTAAAGGAGGAAACCCCATCTTTGTCAAGATCCCTTATGTACCTTCTCGCTTCTTCTTCAAATATCCATAATACACTGGGATGTATTGAAGTACATTCACTTTGAATCACTGCTTTCACCCTATTTTCAAAATCAGATCTATGACGTTCTAAAGCAGTAACAATATAAGGTACAATATCTTCTAATTTAATTACATTTATACTGTTCAGTTCATTTTTATTATACGAAACCAATTCTAGTACTGCCAATAAATCTTCATCTTTAGCAACCGGTGCCAGAATACAACTTTTTACATTTTCTGCTTTTAAGTTTTTGGTCAATAAAGAATCCGGATGCTTTTCTGCATAAGCGTCAACATTAGAAATGGCATAATATTGATGCTTTTCGATAATGGTTTCGTGAGCCTTTTCACAAAATGCTTGTTTGCAATCTATCTTATCACTATCCTTTAAAATAAAACTGGTGACTTCCATATCATCAAGGTGGGAAAAATCTGCTTCTTTTTTATCAAACATGGTAATTCCCACCCTTAAATCTGGATTCTTATAGATAGACCTGAAAATTTCAGTAATTCCCTCAAGATTTTCTTCCTTAGGTAATTTGTTGTTTAGCAACTGTGTTTTTAAGTCAGAAATTCCGTCATCTACTGTTACATCGGTAAGGTTGGTGATAATAAAGCCTTTGAAAACCCAACTTAACGGCGGAAATTTTTCTCGCCAAAGTTCAATATTTTCGGTATCCTGTAGTAATTTATCTACATCATCATCGGTAATATCTATAGCCTTCTCGGTAGGTTCAAACTCTACAAAATCTGCGTTAGAGGCAATCCGGTAATGACGCATAATTCCATTTTCATCAGGAATATCGTAATAGAATGGACGGGTAAAATCAATGTTATAGCCGTAATACCCGTTCAAAATTAAAATACACCCAAAAACATAATCAGCTTCCGAAGTAAAGTTTCTTACGCTAGGTTCAAAATCTTCACCGGCCTTTTCCAATATCTCTTGAAATCGTTTGGTTTTGTTAAAAAGATAGTTTTGATGCGGAAGTGCAGCAGCTTTTATTTCATTATTAGTAAGTACGTTAGGGAATAAATCATCCAATAAAATATGAATAGGCTCTATATGCTCTTTTATTTCTTTTTTACTCTCAAGACCTTCTTCAAGCTTTGGAAAGGATTTTATATATTCTAACATACTATCCAAATAATTTTTGGCAATACGGTTTTCCTCTACCTTAGCCCGCTCCCGATAGGCATCGATTACTTTTTTAAAGCTAACTTTAATTAAAAAAGGAAAGTCTTGATTTTGAGTTTTCATCACTAAATTTTAAATAATAACAAGATAATTTATCTAAGGGCAACTAAAATAAAAAAGAACAAAATTAACAATACTTTAGAAATTTGCCCCTTTCTATAACGTTACCTACTTTTGCAAAACAAATTTAAACTAAAAATGAAGAAAATAACATTAGGATTATTAGTGGCGTTAGCTTTTGCTTGCCAAGAAGAAAAACCGGAAAATATTACTTTTAAAGGTAATGCAGATAATATTGAAGATGGTACATCGGTTTATCTTTCACAATTAGGTGAAGGGGGACAACCACAACCTGTTGATACCATTACCGTAGAGAAAGGTAATTTTGAAATAGATTTACCTGAAGTAGAGTTCGAAACTTTAAATATCTTACGAATAGATGGAGCGAGAGGAAATATTATCTTTATTAATGAAAATGAACCTATTACCGCGACCATTTATAAAGACAGTTTAAGAAGTTCTGAAATTAAAGGAGGGGATTCTAACCAGCTTTTCAATGAGTATGTTTCTGAAATTAAAAAAGTAAGATCAGAGATGCAGAAAATGGTTGCTGAATACCAAAAAAACAATCCTAACATCAGACAAAATCCTGAAATCATGCAAGAAATTCAGGAAAAACAAAAAGAGCTTCAAGAGAAAAACACAGATAAGTTTAAGGAGATGGTATCTGCTCATCCTAATTCTTTAGTTTCTGTGTTGATTTTATCAGATATGATAAATGCCAAATCTTTAAGCACCAAAGAAGTACAAGAACTATATGATGGTTTATCTAACGAGGTAAAGAAAACCTCTATCGCTAAAAATGTAGATGAGAGTTTAACCAAGGCCGGTGCTACAGCTGTAGGTAGTAAAGCTCCGAACTTTTCTGCTCCAACCCCGGAAGGGAACAAACTTTCTTTAAAAGAAGCAATGGGTAAAGTAACCATCATAGACTTTTGGGCGTCTTGGTGTAAACCTTGTAGAATTGAAAACCCAAACGTGGTAAAATTATATAACAAATATCACGATAAAGGTTTAAACATTTTAGGGGTTTCCTTAGATAAAAACGGGCAAAAAGACAAGTGGTTAAAAGCCATTGAAGACGATGGCCTAACTTGGCAACATGTTTCTAACCTCCAATATTGGAGAGGACCTGTTGCACAGATGTACAATATTTCTTCTATTCCTGCTACATTTATTTTAGATGAAAGCGGAACTATTGTTGCTAAAGATTTAAGAGGGGATGCCTTAGAAGCTAAAATTGCTGAAATGCTTCCATAAGCTTATCAAATATATTTCTCATAAAAAAATCCCGATTCAGTTGAATCGGGATTTTTTTATTCTTTTGCTGATAAACCTATTTACTGGATAATCGCAAAATTAACGTGAACCTGTGCTTTAACTTCCATTTCTCCTACTGCAAGCGTTTGATTACCCGTAGCACTGCTCTCTTTCATATCCATCGTACGCATCAATTGAGGTTGTGGGTAATTAGTATTAGAACTTTCACTTACAAATAAGGGAGCTCCTACTTTTACTCCCAAAGCTTCCGCGTATTCCCCTGCTTTTTCTTTCGCATCTTTAATCGCTTTTAAACGGGCTTGCGCTTCATACTTTTCCTTTTCTGAAGATTGAAACTGAACACTGTTAATTCCGTTAATTCCTAATTCCAACAGGCCTTGGGTAATTTTATCATATTCAGAAACATCGGTTAATAAAATAGAAATACTCTGGTTAGCTTGAAATACATAGGTTTTAGTATCGTACTTATAGTTTTTAGCCAATCGTATATATTCTGTTTGAATATTTTTCTTGTCGATACCTTCATTTTTTAAATATTTCAACACCGCATCAATTACTTTATCGGTACTTGCTTTTACTTCTTTGGCGGTTTTCGCTTCTTCATTTACATTTACTTGAATAAGCACTTCATCCGGAACTACTTTTACGATTCCTTCACCGTTTACAGAGATTCCACTAGGTTGTTCTTGCGCCACGGCAATAGTGGCAAAAAGTAAAGTCAAGGCTACAAATAATTTTTTCATAATATGATTTTTTAAAAGTTTAAAGAGAAATTACCAAGAAGAATACCAAACTTAAATTTTACCTGTTTTTTGTAAAATAAATAACACTATTAAGGGGATTAGAAGTAAAAGTGTCATTAATAAGTTTTCGGTAAAGACCGATGGATTTAAAATAAGGGTGATAAAATAACCGCCCATCGCACCTCCAAAATGCGCATCGTGACCAATATTCCCTAGTCGCTTTTTCATCCCGTACAGGGTAAAAAGCAAATAACCAATCCCGAAGATATAGGCAGGAATAGGAAGTATAAAAAATAACCCCAAGGTCATATCCGGTCGTAATAATATAGCTGAATACAAAATTCCCATTACCGCACCACTTGCACCTACCGCAGTATAATAATCTTCATCTTTATGAAAATAGAGTGAAAATAAATTCCCTAAAATGAGACTGCCAAAATAGATGATGAAGAAATTAATAGTTCCCATATACATCACTACTACTTCAGAAAAGATATAAAGGGTAAACATATTCACAAACAAGTGGGTTACATCTACATGCAAAAACCCGGAAGTAATAATGCGTAATTGCTCCCCTAGTTTAATGGCACCTACATTAAATTTATATTTATCAAAAAAGAACGTATCATTAAAACCTTTTAAAGATACCACTGCATTAATTCCTATAATTATTAAGGTGACCAGCTCTAAATTTCCCATTGCTTCGTGTTTGTCTACCAAAGATACCATATCTTTGTAAAAATTTTTATTTTTCATGCAAAGATTGGGATTTCTAGCGGTCTACCCTCTTTTGTGGTTCATCTCCATTTTACCCTTCAGGATTTTTTACTTGTTTTCAGACGTTGTATATCTTATTGTATACTATATAGTTGGCTATCGAAAAAAAGTGGTCAAAGCGAATTTAGAATTAGCATTTCCTGAAAAAACCAAGGAAGAAATCCATGTGATCCAAAAAAAGTTTTATCATCACTTTTGCGATATGTTTTTAGAAATGGTAAAAACCATGTCCATTTCAGACCAAGAATTAAAAAAGCGTTTTGTGGTAAAAAACCCGGAAGAGCTTCAACGTCTAGAATCATTAAACAAAAGCCATATTATTTTATTAGGGCATTATGCCAGTTATGAATGGGTGAACGCACTTCATTTTTACGGACTCACTTACAAAGCCTATGGCGTTTACAAGAAAATTAAAAATCAATATTTTGATTGTCTTATAAAACGCATAAGAAGTAAGCACCACACCACTATGTTGGCTACCAAAGAGGTACCCAAACAAATCTTAAAAAACAAAAAAGCCGGTTTACTTTCCAGCTATGGTATGATTGCGGACCAAGCGCCTAAAGGAGCTATAGCTAAACATTGGCTTAACTTTATGGGTAAAGATGTCCCTGTTTTTGTAGGTAGTGAGGTATTGGCAAAACGATTAGATTTAGCACTTACCTATTTACATATTGAAAAAGTAAAGCGTGGCCATTATACCGCTGAGTTTATTCCCTTAACAGACCATCCCGAAGAATATGAGGACTTTCAATTAACAGAAAAATATTTTTATTTACTGGAAGAACAAATAAAAGACCAACCAGAATATTACTTATGGTCTCATAAACGTTGGAAACACGCAAAAAGTTAGCCACAGAAATATAAATATTTTAATTTTAGCATCTTTTTTTTTATAAAAATCTATATTTGACAGCCTATCACTCTCTTATATGAAAAAAGCTGTTTTTATTTAATATATCCCATTTTATGGCTGGTCTCTATCCTCCCATTCCCTATTTTCTATAGGATTTCAGATTTTTGCTATGTATTGGTTTATTATTTAATTGGTTATCGTAGAAAGGTAGTTCGGGATAACCTTCAAAAATCCTTTCCAGAAAAAAGTGTTTCAGAAATTAAACAGATTGAAAAAAAGTTCTACAAACATATGTGTGATATGTTTTTAGAAATGATTAAAACCTTATCTATCTCTAATCAACAGCTTAAAAAGCGATTTATATATGAGGATATAGAAGAATTGGTGAAATTTGAAAAGCAATGCAACGGAGCGATCGTGATGTGCGGTCATTATGCAAGTTACGAATGGGCAACGGCCATCAACTTCTATGAAACCCATAATAAAGCTTATGCTATTTATAAGAAAATTAAAAATGAATATTTCGATAAGCTCATTAAAGACATTCGAGCTAATTTGGGGACTACACTTATTAATAGTAAAGAAGTGATCCCAACGATGGTTAGAAATAAGGCAAATAAACAAAAAGCGAGTTATTACATGATTTCTGACCAATCTCCAAAACGAACCAAAAATGCGTGCTGGGTAGATTTTATGGGAAGAGAAACTGCTGCCTTTACGGGTTCTGAGTCGATGGCAAAAAAATTGGGATTTGGTATTTTATATCTTCAAATAAGAAAAATAAAACGTGGTTATTATTCTGCTAAGCTAATTCCGTTAGCAAAGAACCCGAAAAATTATCAAGATTTTGAAATTACAGAAAAGTTCTTTCAGCTTTTAGAAGAACAAATACGGGAACAACCCGAATATTACTTGTGGACGCACAAGCGGTGGAAACATAAGAGAGTTTAAAAAATCAATCAACTATTAACAAATTTTAACTTATTTTCGCTAAAATGATATGTCTAACCTCAATATTAATTTAATGAAAATAAAAAAAATTAAAATATTATCCCTACTTGTTTTAATGAGCTTTTTTATGAGTACAACTATCATATCTTGTAGTGATGATGATTCGAGTACTCCTCCCACCACTATTGGTTTCTCCCAATCGATTGTAAATTTTGAACAGACGGAAATCGGAACTTCCACCCAAAAAGAAGTAAAAATTTCTGGAGAATTCTTTACCAATGAAGTTTCTTTAATAACCTCAGGTGATTTTTATTTAAGTGTAGATAATGAAAATTTTAGTGAAGAAGTAATTATCTCACCGGAAGACCTCAATAATTCAATTACGGTTCAAGTAAAGTTTAAACCTTCTCAACTAGGAGAAATTTCTAATACCATAAGTGTGACTAGTGCAGATTTTGATGAAAAAACCATCAATTTAATTGGAGAAGGTCTTGCCGGTGGAGAAACCGTTCAAACCTTTAATAGCACAAGATTGGCATTTGGTGATGGATACAGCCAAACCGCTACCCAAGCCTTTGATTTGCCTACCAACCCTACCCTCGTATCGAATATTAAAATGTTTGTAAAACTTAGATGTCCTGAAGAAGGTTGTGATGAGTGGGATGTTTATGCCAATGTACGAATAAAAGATGATGCTTCCGGAGAGTTTTTTGAAATAGCTCGCTACATTACACCTTATTGGAATGATAATAGCCAACTACCCCGAGGTTTTGAATTTGATGTGACCGATTTTAAATCGCTATTAACCGGAAATACAGAATTACAAATAAAAACAGAATGCTGGAATAATTTGGGCTATTTAATCTCTGTTGAATTTGACTATGAATATGCAGAACCTGATTATCCTTATTATGCTGTTGAACGGGTAATGGCTTATAATAATTCCTCTATAGATGGTGTTCCCTATGGTGTATCTCACAATTTAGATTTGGATAAATCGGTTACTATACCTGAAAATGCGGAAAGCACCCATTTAAGGACTATCATTTCCGGCTGGGGGCACGCCACTCCTTACGATACAGGAGGACGCCCTTGTGCAGAATGGTGCTTTAGAACCCATCACATTAATATTGATGGCACGCCTACTTTTGAACATGATATGGGTCCGCTTGGTTGTGCTCAAAACCCCGTTAGCAATCAAGATCCTGGAAACTGGGAACCTGATAGGGCGGGATGGTGCCCCGGAATGGAAGTGCCTACCCGTATCGATAATTTTAATGAGGATATGGCAGGTAATACCTTTGCTTATGAGTATGATTATGAAGACTGGACCAATAACGGAGGAAATGGAGATGCTTATTACGCCACCAGTACTTTTGTAGTGGTAAAAAGTAATACTGAAATTGATAAACCTATCGTAAACGACTAAATAACAGCTTTAAAATAAAAAATGATTGTCTGTAATTTTTTAACTATTGGTATTTTCGTCATTCCGTACTGTCACACTGAACTTGTCGAAGTGTTGACCCGGAATCTCATTCTATCTCGAAAAACGAAATCTTAAGGTTGAGACCCTGAATTAAACCTGTCGGACGGTCAATGGTGACGGTTTCTTCTTGTAATTCATTACAAACATTCCATAAAAAAGGCTTTTCTAAATGAAAAGCCTTTTTTATGGAATCGTATTATTAGATTAAATTCCTGCAATTGCTTTAATTTCCATCATAATTTTATCGGCAAGCTCATCAGCTTCTTGTTGTGATTTTGCTTCTGTATAAATCCTAATGATGGGTTCGGTATTCGATTTTCTAAGGTGAACCCAATTTTCCGGAAAATCTATTTTCACGCCATCTACAGTCGAAACTTCTTCAGATACATATTTCTTTTCCATTTCCACCAAAATAGCATCTACATCTAATTCCGGAGTTAACTGTATTTTATTTTTGCTCATAAAATACGCCGGATATTCTTCGCGTAATTCAGACACTGTAATTTTCTTTTCGGCTAAATGCGTTAAGAATAAAGCAGCCCCTACTAAACTATCCCTTCCGTAATGAAATTCAGGGAAAATGATTCCGCCATTTCCTTCACCGCCAATAATGGCATTGATTTCCTTCATTAAGGTAACCACATTCACCTCTCCTACCGCACTGGCTTGATAGGTACCTCCATGCTTTTCGGTAACATCACGTAAGGCACGCGAAGAAGAAAGATTACTCACCGTATTCCCTTTTTCTTTGCCTAAAATATAATCGGCCACCGCTACCAAGGTGTATTCTTCGCCAAACATATTTCCTTTTTCATCAATAAACGCTAAACGGTCTACATCAGGATCTACCACAATTCCAAAATCTGCATTTTCCTTGACTACCAATTCGCAAATATCCCCTAAATGTTCTTTTAAAGGTTCTGGGTTGTGCGGAAACTGTCCGTTAGGTTCACAATATAATTTTACGACTTCAACCCCTAATTCATCTAACAATCTTGGAATCGCAATACCTCCGGTTGAATTTACCGCATCGACCACCACTTTCAACTTAGCTGCTTTTATGGCTTCTACATCTACCCATTTAGAGTTGATAATCTCTTCAATATGCAAATCGATATACGCATCGTTTCTGGTAATTTCCCCTAATTCATCTACTTCAGCAAAAGCAATGTGATCACTTTCGGCAATTTCCAAAATCTTAGCTCCTTCTTCCCCATTAAGGAACTCCCCTTTTTCATTCAACAATTTTAAGGCATTCCATTGTTTGGGGTTGTGGCTCGCGGTTAAGATAATTCCGCCATCCGCGTGTTCCATCGGTACGGCCATTTCTACCGTTGGAGTTGTAGAAAGTCCTACATCTATTACATGAATGCCCAATCCTACCAAGGTATTCATCACCAATTGCTGGATCATCTCTCCAGAAATTCTTGCATCACGTCCTACAACTACGCGGTATTCGTCTTTTTCAACTTGATTTTTTACCCAGGTACCGTAGGCCGAAGCAAATTTAACGGCATCAATAGGGGTTAAATTATCGCCTACATTTCCACCGATGGTTCCTCGGATTCCTGAGATTGATTTTATAAGTGTCATTCTATTTTTCTTTGATTAGTGAAGCAAAGATACACGTATTCAGTTCGGAAGCAAAAAGCTTGTATGAAGTTATTATTAAACGTACTTTAGAAGCTATGAATTATCTGGCCCACATTTACCTTTCAGGAGACGATGACAACCTACTGAAGATAGGAAATTTTATAGCCGACTCTGTAAAAGGAAAGGCATTTAAGAAATATCCCAAAGCCATACAAAACGGAATTATGCTGCATCGGGAAATAGACACGTTTACCGATTCGCACCCCATTGTTTACGAAAGTAAACATCGCTTATTCAAAAAATACCGTCACTATTCTTCGGTAATCGTCGATGTGCTGTATGACCATTTTCTAGCTAAAAACTGGCAAGATTACCACACTACCCGGCTTAGTGTTTATGTAGAAGATTTTTACTTAATGCTGAAGTATAATTTTGAAGTGCTCCCTAAACGGGTACAAAACTTTTATCCGTATATGGTGAGTGATAACTGGTTATTGAGTTATGCTGAAATTAACGGAATTGAAAAAATACTTACCCAGATGAACCATCGGGTAAAAGGAAAAACAAAAATGCAGGAATCGGTAAAGGAATTAAAAGAGTTTTATCCTGAATTTGAAAATGAGTTTTCTTCTTTTTTTCAAGAATTGGAAGAGTTTGTAAAGTTGAAGAAGAAAGAGATAACTTTAAATCTTTAGTTTATTTTACTGTTTTAACTCCAATTTTCTCAAGTGATCAAAAATGCCTCAACAAGTTAAATATTTCGCACAGATGTTTCTTGACGATAAACGATTCCCTCTTCTATTAATTCTTGTTTTTTCGTGTGTTAGTTGAAAAATACCTGTAGAAAATTCTATTTCATAATAAGGTTATCAAGAGATATTAAAATTATTTAAGACTTTGATATATTTTATTTGGTAAGACCATTTTCTAAAAATATGCGTCTCTTTTAAGCTTATCATTTCCAAGATTGTTTAATCATATGTTTATTCGCTAGTTACCTATTTTACTAAATTAGTTGGTCTACTATACTCACTATTGAGTTTACAAAATTGTAACACTAAAACATTTCATAGCATAAAAAAGTTTATTTAGATTAAATATAAATAATTAGCTTTGTAAACAATTAATATAAGTACAATCAATGCACTTATACCTTAAGAAATAATTTTATATCTAGAAAACTTATGCAATTGTTATTAAAAAAACCCAGTTATAAAAAAGCTGTATTACACCCACAAGAATATTCAGCAAATAGTAGAAGATTGTGCCTATTATACACCTCAACCTTTTAACGTGACATTAAAAAATATCTGATTATTCGTTAAGCCAAATAAAACAATCTTATTCTGATTTCCACTCGAAATGAATTTTAACCAATTACGTTATATCATTGCTATTGATCGGTTTAAAAACTTTACAAGAGCTGCAGATCATTGCCAAATTGCACAATCTACTCTAAGCAAAGAAGTACAACGCTTAGAGTTGGAGTTTAATACAATTATTTTTGATCGTTCTCGCACGCCGGTTGAAACCACCGATAAAGGAAAAGAACTTATGTTACTCGCTCAGGAATTATTGCATAAAGCAGATGAATTTTCAGTGACTGCCAAAAAGAAAGATAATCTCCCTGAAGGAAAATTTACCTTAGGGCTTTTATCTGGTTTAGCTCCATATATTTTACCCTTATTTATAGATAAAATTGCCACAAAGTATCCCAGTATTCAACTTTCGATTAATGAAGTAGGAAACCACGAACTTGATGAGATGCTAGCTACTCATCAATTAGATGGAGCTATTGGAATAAACTCATTAAAAAATTCAGGATATTATGAATCTTTTTTATACGAAGAAGAGTTCATTTTATATGTAAGTCCAAATCATTACTTATTTACTCAAGATATCGTACAATTTCACGAAATCCCCTTTGATGAAATAACCTTTCATCATGATTTAACCGGATTATTTAGGCAACATTTCATAAACGAGACCAATGATAAAAATTTATGCAGCACAAAATCATATTACTTTTCAAAAGGATCGTTAGAAACCATTCGCAAAATAATCGACTACTCGGGAGGATTAAGTCTATTCCCTAAAACCATGCTTCATTTTTTACCTCATTACAAAAAAAACCGAATAAAGTTCATTAAACATCCATTAATGAAGCAACAGGTTAGTTTTATAAGCCCGCGGTTCTTTCAAAAAGAACGACTCATTAAAGTTATTAAATCAGAGATCATTAGCAGCTTGGAAAAACATTAGACCTTTGATCACTTCTTTTTACATATCCAATCGTTTTTTGCGATAATGTTCATCGATTTTAACTCATCTATAGCGAATACAAACTATTTAGTTTTGAACCAGTCTAAATAAAAACAAATAGTTTATGAAAAATAAGAACATTTTGCAGTTTATTATTGCCTTGATTTGCTTTAATATATACGCTCAGCAATTTGATGAAATAGCTAATCTACAAGGCCTCATTTACGGAGAAGCCAAATGGATCCCTTCTTACACTGTAGCCGGAACGCAACTTATAATGGCTGGCTATGATGAGAACTACAACAATACCGCGGGAGGACATTTATTTTTAAATGGTAATCATTCTCCATTATCCATAACAATTGAACAATTTGGTTATGCATCTGTCGACAGAATTGATGTAAATAAAGATGGATATACTGATTTTATAGTTACTGGTGCCGATTTAAATGACAATGAGGTTATTCATCTGTACATTAATGATGGCTCAGATCAATTTACCCAAAAAATATTACCCCATCCTGGGATTACTACTGGAAAATTACGTGTGAAGGATTTTGATGGAGATGGTTATGACGATTTTATTATAACAGGTATGCAGGGATTTTCCTATATCGCTAAGCTATACATCAATGACGGAAATGAGAATTTTGTAGAAGAAACAACTCCTTTTTTTGGTAATACCTATGGAGATATTACCATATTTGATGCTAACAATGACAGTTATCCTGATGTGCTTCTTACTGGATTTAATGATAGTGCCACTCCTGACACTAAACTATATTTAAATAACGGAAATGCTTATTTTTCAGAACAAACCTCTGCAGGATTACCAGGAATTTACTTTTCGGCAACAAATGCTGGAGATTATGATAATGATGGAGATTTAGATATTCTCATGACAGGCTTCAATACCTCATATATGCCATATACGGCTATTTATAATAATGATGGGCAAGGCAACTTTAGTATTGATAATACAATTAATTTAAAACAACTTTATTGGGGGGTCGCTGATTTTATTGATTATAACAATGATGGATTAATGGATATCTTCCTCACAGGAACCGATACAAATAATGATGCTCACGCAATATTATATACTAATACCAATGGAAGTTTTACATTAAACCCTACTTCTACTAATAATCTCAGTGGCACCTATATTAGTTCAAGTGATTGGTTTGATATTGACATAGATGGTGATCTTGATTTGGTATTAACTGGGCTCGATACTAAAATGAATGCCATAACAAAAGTTTATGAAAATAAATTAGACCCTAACCAATGCAATGGAGATCTCCCGGGAACAACAGTAGGAGACACAGAATGTATTAGTTTTACTTACCAAGGCAATACTGTTGAATATACTAGCGTTCGTGCAGCAGATGGTAACGTATGGCTTCAGCAAAACCTAGGAAGTAAGCAAATTGCTTCAACAGCTACAGATACAGATGCTTTTGGTGATTTGTTTCAATGGGGGCGTTGGGATGACGGTCATCAACTTAGAAATTCTTCGATATCTACAACTACTCTCAACCCAAATAATCCAATCGGTTTAAATGGAGGTACTTCTGAATTTTATTCAACTACACCTTCCTGGTGGAAAAATGGAGCTAGTAGTGATACTTGGGAAGCTGAAACCCCAACCGACGTAACTTCCACCAATGGATGTGACCCTTGTAAAGAATTAGGGGATAATTGGCGTCTACCAACTGAACAAGAATGGCAAGCGGTTATTACTGCTGAAAATATTACTGATATTCCATCTGCTTTTTCAAGCAATTTAAAACTAACTGTGGCTGGAGCACGCGGTTCAAATGGAATATACAATGATGGTGCAAAAGGATATTATTGGAGTAAAACCCCCAGCTCAAATTCAGATTTTGCCAAATATGTTTATTATAGCGATTTTATTGTTAATGCGTCTGCTGGAGGATATCGAGAGCAAGGGGCCTCGATACGTTGTATTTATGCCCAACCCGCTCCATGTGATGCGCCAACCGCATTAATTTTAAATCAGGCGACCACTACAACAGCTAATATTAATTTTACAGCCTCTGCAGATGCCAGTAACGGATATGAATGGTTGCTCATGCCGCAAGGTAATACTCCCGATTTGAACACTGCCATTCAGAACGGAACCATTGCTACCGGAAATTCAAACGTAAACATAACAGGCTTAACCCCCAATACAGGTTATAGTTTATATATAAAATCTGATTGTACTACAACAACAAGTCAATGGTCAACTGTATTGGATTTTTCTACACTGGCAGAAACTTGTGAAGCGCCAACCGCATTAGTGATAAACCAGGCGACTACTACAATAGCCAATATTAGTTTTACAGCCTCTGCAGATGCTAGTAACGGATATGAATGGTTGCTCATGCCGCAAGGTAATACTCCCGATTTGAACACTGCAATTCAGAACGGAACCATTGCTGCTGGAAATTCAAACGTAAACATAACAGGCTTAACCCCCAATACAGGTTATAGTTTATATATAAAATCTAATTGTACTACAACAACAAGTCAATGGTCAACTGTATTGGATTTTTCTACACTGGCAGAAACTTGTGAAGCGCCAACCGCATTAGTGGCAAACCAGGCGACTACTACAACAGCCAATATTAGTTTTACAGCCTCTGCAGATGCTAGTAACGGATATGAATGGCTACTCATGCCACAAGGTAATACTCCCGATTTGAACACTGCAATTCAGAACGGAACCATTGCTGCTGGAAATTCAAACGTAAACATAACAGGCTTAACTCCCACTACCAATTACAGTTTCTATATAAAATCTAATTGCGCAAATAATTCTAGCCAATGGACCTCCCCGTTTGATTTTTCTACACAGGAAGAAAGTTGTGAGGAACCGATTTCTTTAAAAGTTGAGAATATTTATGAAGGTAATGTAGCTATATCTTGGATAGAACCTAATGAAACTAGTAATATTTTATTTTACAAATGGTTACTCGTCCATAAAAATGATGATCCTAAAGATGAAAATAAAATTTTACATCAAGGGCAAGTAACGGTGGGGCATCATACACTAAATTTATCAGGAGTAGAAAAAGGAAATTATGTCTTATACTTATCTAGTGATTGTGGCTCTTTAAATAGTGAAAGTTCTTCTATACCATTCACAATTGAAGCCTTAGGACTATCTAGTGATAATAAGGATTTAGCAATAACTATTTACCCAAATCCTACGAATAATCAAGTTCATATAGATACGAATTCAATTATTCAGCAAATTAAACTATACTCTTTAAATGGAAGATTAATTAAAACCTTACCCATCCAAAAAAATCAATATAGCTTATCCTTAGCAGAATTAGCCAATGGTATGTATATATTAAAAATATATACCCAAAAGTCAATTAGCGTTAAACGTTTAGTGAAAAAGTAACCTAAATTTGATCCATCTGCTTTGTAAATGTCGTGGGTTTTCTTACCCACGACATTTTTATTTTTTTAATTATAAAAATTTGAAATATAATCTCTTTCATAACTTCAACTTCAATTTCGAATGTCACCCTGAGCAGAGTTGAGGGGTTAATTTCAAACCAACTGTTTCCCTACTTTTAAGGAGGGGTGCCCAACGGGCGGGGTGGTTTCAAAAGGTTTTAGGGAATAGGTTGTAGGAGTTAGGAAGATAGAAGCAGGAAGATGGAAGTTAGAAGAGGGAAGCAGGAAGTTGGAAACAATATCCAGGACTTCAACTTCAACTTCAAATATCACCCTGAGCCGAAGGGTCAGCTTTATCCCTCCCACTCTTCTACTACCTTCCTTCGGCAATCCTTCGGTAAAAGTTCCATTTTACCAAAGCCCACCCGAACAAGACCCGAACGAGACCCGAACAAAACCCCTACTAAATCACTGAAAATTGACAATTAATGACAATTATGGACAAAAGTGGACAATTTTGGACAATTACAGACAATTATGGACAATTGCAGACATCTGTTTGGAGGATAAGCCTAACGGCCCTTACTTTTAAGTATATTAACTTTAATTTTTTTATTATGGCAACTATTAGCAAAGGGATCTTGGGCGGTTTTTCCGGCAAGGTCGGTACGGTAGTCGGGGCCAAATGGCGAGGCAAAGATGTCATGCGCAGCTTGCCCACCGCTAGTGGTAAAACACCTACTACCCTACAACTCGCGCAACGGGAACGCTTCTCGTTGGTCATCCAGTTTTTAACGCCCATTAAAAGTATTGTGGGCAAGTATTTTGGGATTCCCCAAAACCCAAAGTCACGCTTAAATGAAGCCGTGGGCTATCATTTAAAAAACGCTATCACGGCCGTGGGTGATACCTATGAAATGAATTATCCGGAGGTGCTTATTAGCAAGGGCGATTTGCCCGGATTGCAATCGCCCGGCCTAACGGCAGGAACGGGAACCCAGGTCGCCCTTGCTTGGGAAGACAACAGCGACCAAGGTCTGGCCACTGCCAACGATGCCTTGTATGCGGTGTTTTATAGCCCCGCAACGGGTGAGTTTGAAATGTTTGACGCGGCAGCCAACCGGGACGGGGAAGGCGTAGACTTTACCTTACCGGGCTATTTTGGAGGTGATGACGTAGAAGGCTGGGCCACATTTATCTCAGAAAGTGAGGAATTGGTGGCAACCAGCAGTTACCTGGGCAGTATTACCTTGCCTTAAGGATTGTTTCCCCACTTTTTAAAGAACCTATACATGGTATGGGTTCTTTTTTGGTTAAAAAAGAATAGGCACCGTAGTCTAGCTTCGGTACAAGCTTTTTGGCAAGTATTTTACCCCACTACCCAACTCGTATAAACGCAAGTTAACTGTTATTTTTATAAAAGGAATTGCCTCTGGGGCATTTTACCATTTTGACTTCAAGACCGTCAATTAAAGTAAAAATCGGTTAAGGTTTTTGTACCGAGAATAAAAATTGAAGTTAAAATTAGGTTCTCGATACAATTTTGTTTCGTTTCACTTTACAAAATCACTCGAACTGACCAATTTTAATTGCTTAATGCACTACGGTTTAAATGTCCTTTTTTTGATTATAGAGACTATGGGAACGGACCATCTTACGGTATAGCAAATGCAATACTATCTGGCGGGAAAACAAGCGGCTGCGCCCTATTTTTACACTGGGCAGTATTTTCTGCTCTACCCAACGGGCAATGGTACGCTTAGTCACATCAAAGAGTTGGGCTACTTCTTGTTCTGTCATAATATCGTCGGCAGCGGGAACTACCGGAAGTGGGGCTTTATGAGGTTGGGAGGTATGGTTTTTCTCCGTTCTTCCTTCTCCCTTTTTACGAGGGTCTTTCATAAGCTTTAAATTTATAATTGATACCGTAAGTTAGTTTTTATTTTTATAGGATGCCAATCCCTTACTGTATCAGGCCTTGCTTACTAAACAACGTAAACAGTACTGCTTAAATTATATAAATAGTTAACAATTTTTTGAAACCTATACAAAAAATTGTTAATTTTAAACGTAATTAATTGACTATCAATTAACAAAAATAACAAACCAAAGTATTTATTTATTATTGACTTTTAGATAGAGTGTAAATAAACGTTTTGTGTTTGTTCACATGTTAGGCATAATTAACATAAAACAAATATATAATGACTAGAGAAGAAAAATTACAGGACATTATTTCCAGCTACAGAAATGAATTATTAAAAAAAATCAATGAGCTTGATGCTGATCTGGTAGGCGAACTATCTATTAATTTTAAATCACACGAAAATCATTTTAGTAATTGGAGAGATAAGTTCAATGATGGCCCAAGATTCAGAGACACTTTTGGAAAAGCTGGGAATAAAGAATCTATTGAAAATCTAAAAGATGAATAATGGATGTTAGTCTTGTTGTAATACAGCCTACCTCCTTATGCAACCTTAATTGTAAATATTGCTATGTCCCTAATAGGAAAGATTCTTCTTTGATAAACTCAGTGGTATTAGAAGAGATTTTTAAAAAGGTTTTTTCATTAGAACTTAAGGAGGAAAGAATTGAATTTTTGTGGCATTCGGGAGAACCTATGCTCGCTGGTTTAAAATTTTATGAAAATGTAGTCAAGCTCCAGAACAAATATAACACCAATAACATAACTGTAAGAAATACCATTCAAACGAATGGTATTTTAATCGATTGTGAATGGGCTAAATTTTTCAAAAAAAACAACTTCAGTATTGGAGTCAGTATTGATGGACCAAGCTTTATAAATGATATTAATAGAGTTACTTGGGGAAATAAACCAACCACAAAAAAGGTTCTTGAAGGAATTAGCAATTTAAAAGAAGAAGGAATTACTCCAGGTGTCTTATGTGTCATATCTAGGAAAAGCTTAGACTACCCTACCGAGATTTTTGATTTTTTCAAAAACGAAGGACTTCATTGGATAGGTTTCAATGTTGAAGAAATAGAAAATGCAAATGAAAAAAGTTCATTAAACGATTCAGAAGGAGTTAGCGAAAAATATAAATATTTTATCTCGCGTTTGTATGACTTGTGGAATGAAAATATTCCAAAGATTGAAATACGTGAATTTGTTGATACCTTAAACGTAATCAACGATAAATTTCGATCTCCCAATTATTATAGAAAGCCTGATGAAACTACTGATTTTAAAATAATCACCATTCATAAAAACGGTGATATTTCAACATATTCCCCTGAATTTGCTGGTATGCCCAGTGCAATCCATAATAACTTTGTAATTGGAAATATTCTAGTTGATGAATTTGAATCATTACCGGAAAACAAAATATTTAAGAAGATTAAACGAGATGTTGACGCAAGCATAATGAATTGTGCTAAACAATGCTTGTATTTTGATCTCTGTGGTGGTGGATTTTTATCAAATAAGCTAGCTGAAAATGGTTCTATTAAAAGCACCGAAACCACAAGTTGTTCTTTACATAGAAAGATAATGACTGATGTCATCTTCGAAAAATTAAAAAAAATGCCTAACAAACCTATATATAACCAATAAAGCGTTTAGTGGTTATTTGAAACACCACCAAACTAAAATTTTGATATTGAAAACGAATAAATAAATATAAAAATGTTTTGCTCGGCTCGGTGGCATACTGATACATCTGCTCTACTGTCCATCTACTAAATGTTGTAAGCCATTAGAACAAAATCATATATTATAATGAAAAATGAAGAAAAACTACAAAAAATCATAGCTGCGTACACGCCTTTAGATTACTCGAGAATTGATTTGAAAAAAGTAATTAAAGATAATTATATCGCAGCGGAATTCAAGTTAAACTTTTGCGATGATATTTGCATAACTTGGAGAAATATCAATTCAACACAATTAAGAAATGATATGTTCGTGAAATTAAAAAAAGGAGAAGATATTATAAAAATTGTAAAATATATAGCAGAATGAAATATCTGATTTTAGTTTTATCAATAATTTCTTCGACAACTACGTTTAGTCAAGATTTCATAAGAATTGGTGCTGCACACGACTTTGATAAAAATAAAGTTGTACAAACTTTTTCGTTTGATTTTAATCGTACTGAAAAAGTTGATGAGAAAGCTGGTAGATTTTTACTTTTTGACAAAAATAACTTTTATATATTACCCTCTTCTGACCTAAATATTGGAGATGGAGTGACTTCCTCTGAAAACAATGTTTTATTTCAAATAAATATAGGAAAAGCTTTCTATGGAAAAAAATGGAAAAGCGATGATGATTTAAGAACATCTGCTTGGAATAAAGCACTTGAATTTAATCCTTCATATAATTCAGATAAATTATTTGATGAAAGACTTACATTCGGACAAGTCAAACTCATTTTTAATTTAATATCTCAAAAGCACAAAGATAAAACAGCGGATACTTATATTGAATCTGCTCATTCATTAGCTTTTGGACCATTTTCAAATTTAGGATACAGGAATAGTAAAACTTTTGAAACAGGAAGGCTATATTCCACAGTGGGATTATTTTTGGATTATAAGATGAGATTATTAAATTCTGAAAATGAAGAAACATGGGTCTTTAAAGTTTCTGGTAACTATTATCATATAAATTCAGATATTTCACAAATAACTACAGACGATTATGGTGGAATTATTAAATCGTCAATCAATCGGATGATAATAAAAAAAACTTATATCGGACTTTCTCATAAATATGGAAATGATAATCCAAATTATGAATACGTACATACTTTAGAATTATCCATGAAAATTAAATATTAAAAACGGCTTACAACTATGATTGCCATAAGTAATTGTTTGTTCTCGCCTACTTCTGAAAATCCTCACAGGTTTTTTAAAGAAAAATCCGATGCTATAAACCCAAAAAAACTATTTTCTGGACACCCTACTAAAAATAAAAATGTAACTTAGAAACCTACAAATAGCACCAATTACTTAGTGAATGACTGAAAACAGTAACCAACATCCTGAACAACTCGCTCGTGATAAAATTGACGAAATGCTACAAGAAGCCGGTTGGTTAGTGCAGTCTAAAAACAAAGTTGATTTATCTGCCGGCAAAGGAATTGCAATTAGGGAATACCAAACCGATGTGGGACCGGCCGATTATGTGCTGTTCATCGACCGAAAACCCGTTGGGATTATTGAAGCCAAACGCGAAGATGAAGGTCACCGGCTCACCCTTGTGGAGGAACAATCTTCCAATTATGCCAACGCCAAGCTAAAATACTTAAACAACGATCCTTTACCGTTTGTATATGAAAGTACAGGAACCATTACTAGGTTTACAGATTACCGGGACCCCAAACCAAGAGGAAGAAACGCTTTTAGTTTTCATCAACCGGCAACCATTGCAGGTTGGTTGCGAAAAAAGAAATCCCTTCGGGAGCGATTATTATCCCTTCCTGCATTAGATGAAACCGGACTGCGTCCTGCCCAAATTGTGGCTATCAATAATTTAGAACATTCTTTTAAAAAGAACCGGCCCAAAGCCTTAATTCAAATGGCTACCGGTGCAGGTAAAACCTTTACCGCGGCTACCTTTATCTATCGTTTATTAAAACACGCCAATGTCAAACGCGTGTTGTTTTTGGTGGACACTAAAAACTTGGGAGAACAGGCAGAACAGGAGTTAATGACGTTTCAGCCCAATGACGATAACCGAAAATTTACAGAATTATACAATGTACAGCGTTTAACCTCAAGTTATATCGCTAACGATAGTCAAGTATGCATTTCTACCATACAACGCCTCTACTCCATCTTAAAAGGAGAAGAACTGGATGAAAGTGCAGAACTGGAAAACCCGGAAGAAAATACGTGGCTTAAAAAACAAATGAGTAGAAAGAAGGCGGTTCCTGTAGAATACACGGCTAATTTACCTATAGAACAGTTTGATTTTATTGTTATTGACGAGTGCCATCGCTCCATTTATAACCTTTGGAAACAAGTGTTGGACTATTTTGATGCTTTTCTTATTGGTCTAACCGCCACCCCAGACAAAAGAACCTTTGGTTTTTTTAATGAAAATATAGTAAGTGAATACACCTATGAACAATCGGTAACCGATGGGGTAAATGTACCTTATGACGTTTATACCATCGATACAGAAATCTCTCAAAAAGGGGGTGTTGTTGAATCTGGATGGTTCGTCGATAAAAGAGATAAATTGACTAGAAAGTTACGATGGGAACAACTAGATGAAGACGAACACTACACCAAAAACAAATTAGATAAAAAAGTAGTCAACCCCAGTCAAATACGTAATATTATCCGGGAATACAAGCGCGCTTTAAAAACGACCATTTACCCCAACCGTATAGATGAAAACGGAGAATACGAAGTACCTAAAACTTTAGTCTTTGCCAAAACCGATAGCCACGCAGACGATATTATCAAAATTATTCGGGAAGAGTTTGATGAAGGCAACGATTTCTGTAAAAAGGTCACCTATAAAATAGATGAAGACCCAAAATCGGTATTAAACCGTTTTAGAAATTCCTATTACCCGCGTATTGCTGTTACGGTAGATATGATAGCGACGGGAACCGATGTAAAACCATTGGAAGTGCTGCTATTTATGCGCGATGTAAAAAGCATTAATTACTTTGAGCAGATGAAAGGCCGTGGTACAAGAACCATTAATAACGATTCTTTACAACTGGTGACCAAAACCGCAAATGGTAAAACCCATTTTGTGATTGTAGATGCGGTGGGTGCTACCAAATCTAAAAAAACCGATAGTAGGCCTTTAGAGCGGAAACCCTCTGTGCCTATGAAAGATTTGTTGGGTGCAGTAACAATGGGACATCAAGACGAAGATTTGTTTTTATCGTTGGCTAACCGACTTATTCGTTTAGAAAAACAAATTACCGACAAAGAAAAAGACAAGTTATTGGAATTTTCCAGAGGTAAAAACCTCAAACAAATTACCAAAGAATTAATTACCGCTTACGATCAAGATGCTATTGATGAAAAAGCACAACTGGAAATTGATAAAATTCCTGTGCAAGACCAAACACCTGCCTTAAAAGAAGAAGCAAAACAAAAAGCGCAGGAACAATTGATGTTAGAAGCCGGTAAAACCTTTACAGGTGAACTGAACGAATACTTGGAAAACGTTCGCAAACAGCACGAACAAATTATTGATAGCATTAATATAGATACCGTTACCAAAAGCGAATGGGATACCACTTCTGTAGATAAAGCAAAGCAAATAGTAAAAGATTTTAGTGCGTATTTAGAAGCCAACAAAGACGAAATAAAAGCTTTAAGCATCTTTTACAACCAACCCTATAAACGCAGGAACATCACCTTTAAAATGATAAAAGAAGTGATGGAAAAACTACACAGTTAGAAAAACCATTGCTGGCACCTGATTATATTTGGGGTGCCTACACGCAATTAGAAGAAGTAAAAAGTAAGCAACCCAAAGACGAGTTAACGGCGTTGGTTTCTTTAATTAGAAGAGCTTGCGGAGTAGACAACCAACTAAAAGCCTTTGATAAAACCATAGACGAAAACTTTAAAAACTGGATGTTTCAACAAAACGCCGGGCAACACAACCGTTTTACTACAGAACAGGTAGCTTGGTTACGCATGATAAAAGACCACGTAGTAAGCAGTTACCATATAGAATTAGACGATTTAGACTACACCCCTTTTGATGCCAAAGGCGGAAAAGGAAAAATGTACCAATTGTTTGGAAACGAAATGAATGGTATTATAGAAGAATTAAATGAAGTATTAGCAGCATAAAAAATGAATGTAACTGAAATAAGAAAATTAATTCGTGAATCTGAAGATAAGACCTGGTATAAATCAGTTACTGTAGAATTAAATTACCCTTATGCTAATTTTGAAATTGAATTAACGGGCTTAGATACTATTTATCAGTTTTTTAGTAAGCAGTTGGAATTTTTTGAAAAAATTGATGATTTACCTAAAATTCTAGAGACTTCTAAAAAGCACTTTAAAGAATGTTTATCAGAACTTGAATCATATGCTAAAGGTAATTATTATGGTAAAGAAAGAGATTGGAGAAATTTAAAATCATATCTTCAAAACACTAATAATAGTAGAGATGAGTATTATTTTAACAAAAAATCTGAAGTAACTGACTTTATCATAAAACTTGATTCAGAGTTTAAAGGTGCAGCCCAAGGGGCGTACGATTTTCTTACAAATGGTGATTTTAAGTACAATCATTCCGATAAAAACTATTTTATTGGCTGGCATAGGGCCTATGAGTTTTTTACTCAAGATGCAGATCTGGTTAAAAGACGGAACAGTGAACGACAAACTTTAAGCAGGATTCGCTCTGAATATATTAAAAACTTGGAGCAAAATGATAAAAATGTCAGTGATCATATTGCAGAAAAAGAAAAAGAATACCTTGAAAAGGAAAAAGAAATTTCAAAATTAATACAAGAGAAGAATACCCAATATGAATCTTGGAAATCTGACAGCCAAAGTGAATTTAAAGCTTTTTTAAAAGAATCAAATAAAACGATTGAAGATTTAGAGAAACTCTACAAAGAAAAACTAAAACTTGAAGCCCCGGCGCAATATTGGAAAGACCGTTCAGCAAAATTAAAAAAAGAAGGTGATAAATGGCTGTATGGATTAATTACTGTTACCGTTATAGCTATAGCTACTTTAGTTTGCGTACTTTATTTTATTAGTGACGGCACTTTAAAAGAATTGTTTGATAAAACAGGAAGCGCCATTCGCTGGTCAGTCGTGTTTATTACCTTTGTATCCTTTTTAGCATACGCCATAAGAACCTTTGCCAAATTAATGTTTAGCGCTTACCATTTACATAGGGATGCAGAAGAACGGGAACAATTATCTTACGTGTACTTAGCCTTAAAGAAAGAACAAAACATAGACGAAACAGAACGGCACTTAATTATGCAATCTTTATTTAGCAGAGCAGATTCAGGCTTATTAAGAGACGACTCTTCACCAACAATGCCCGGCGGCAGTATCGTTGAAAAAATATTTGGAGGAAAATAATGAAAGAAGATTGGATTGAATGTACGTTGGGAGAGGTTTTTAAAACTACATCTGGTGGAACACCAAGCAGAAGAAATAAAAGTTACTATGAAGGTTCAATTCCGTGGGTAAAGTCTGGCGAGTTAGATAAGGGGATTGTTGATGATACTGAAGAAAAAATATCTGAGCAAGCTTTAAAAAATTCAAGTGCTAAAATATTTCCGAAGGGAACTCTGTTAATTGCGTTGTATGGCGCAACCATTGGAAAACTTTCATTTTTAGGTGTTCAGGCTTCAACAAATCAAGCAATATGCGGGATTTTTCAGGTTGAAAACTTTAATTCAAAGTATTTATACAATTTTCTACTGTTTAGTAGACCTAAACTTATTTCACAAGGTACAGGTGGAGCACAACCAAATATTAGCCAAACGATTCTAAAAAAACTACAGCTACCAATTGCGCCATTAGTCGAACAACAAGCCATCGTCAACAAAATAGAAAGCCTCCTTAGCAGTTTAGACAGTGGCATTGCCGACCTTAAAAAAGCACAAGACCAACTTAAAATTTACAGACAAGCCGTTTTAAAAAAGGCGTTTGAGGGTGCGTACTCAAATAAAAAATATAAAAAGCAAACTATTAAGTCCTTATGTGAAGTTGTTAGAGGGGGATCACCAAGACCTGCGGGAAGCGATTTATTTTACAATGGTCCTATACCTTTTATGAAAGTAAAAGATATTAGTAGAAATGAAGGCGTTTTCGTAAATCAATCAGAACACTCTATTAAAGAAGCAGGGTTAAAAAAAACTAGATTAGTTAATCCAAATACATTATTATTAACCAATAGTGGAGCAACTCTAGGTATTCCTGCCATTACAACAATTAAGACAACTTTTAACGATGGTATTGCAGCCTTTTTAAACTTAGATGATGACTTACTTTATCATTATTATTACTGGTGCAGTAATACTATTTATTTAAGAAATCTAAATCAGGGAGCTGCTCAGCCTAATTTGAACACAATCGTTATTGGAAATATGGAAATACCCATTTATGACGATAAAAGGGAGCATTCTAAAATCGTTCAAGAAATAGAAAGCCGTTTATCCGTTTGTGATGCCGTAGCGCAAACCATTCAAGACAGTTTAGAAAAAGCCCAAGCTTTACGCCAAAGTATTCTTAAAAAAGCCTTTGAAGGGAAACTCTTAAGCGAAGAAGAGATTGCCCAATGCAAAGCTCACCCAGCTTATGAGCCGGCGAGTGTGCTGTTAGAGAAGATAAAAGCAGAGAAAGTAAAGTAAATAATATGTTTGAAGATATTACACAAGATAGTGCCACTTATGCTATTAAAGCTCTAATAAAGGAAAGAGAAACAAAGATTAATCGATATGCGGTTTGGTGGCATGGAAAACTTGTCTCTCCTAGCAGAGTTATTACTAAACATTATGAGCTAAATAATTCATCTATAGAACGAGGTTCTTTTAACACCAATCCTGCCCAAGACAGATTATTGACTTTAGGTTTTCCAATTATCGACACCTTAGAAGAAGATAGTTTTTTTACAAATAAAGAACTAGTTTCTTTTGAAAAACTCATTCGCCGAAAAGATTACAATCCTTCTAATGAAGTGGATGTTAATATAGGAAAGTTCCTTAGAGATACCGTATGGAGTAAAACCGTTTTATGGGCTAAAAAATTAGAACAAAAAGGATGGACTATTGTGGGCAAGAGAAGAGGATGGAATACTCGACACCAGAAGAAGGGATTTCAAACCTATAAACAATATGCTTGGTGCAGTTTAAAACCTCAGCACGGTCAAAATAATTTACTATTATTTACTGTAGGTGTGGGTACCAATGGAGATTTAGAGTATAAAATGGATATTCAATGGAATAACAAAAGTTTTACACAAGATCAAAGAGATTTATTTTCTAAACTTCGCGAAGAAGCAGCTGCTAGTTTTCAATACATAAAAAAGGAAAATATTTCAAATTACGACTGGAACAAACTAATAACGGTTTCTGATCGTTTTTTCACCAAACATCTTGACACTTATAACAATATCTATTATTCGTTATGGCCTGAGAGAAGACTCATGCGATTGGTTTACAACGAAAATAATTGGCAAGTGCCTATAGAAAGATATTGGAACAAAAAATGGCAAGGCAGAACAGATAAAGCTCATCATGAACAATATGGTTTTGGTTTTGAAGAATGGTTATTCAATACAAGATATCTCATTAATGGCTACCAGTATGGATATATTCGAGGTATTGATACTATGCCACAAGATACCAATTTTATAAATGAATTGTATTTATACACTCTAGATCATAAAACAAATCAAGAGTTCTTAATTGCAAAATTAATTGATGTTAATATTCTAAATGAGGATGATATTGATCACCACGTGCTAAATATTTTTGAGAGCACTAGAAAATATATGCATGCTGAATTAGAAAAAGTTAAAGCAGATACTAAGCTAATTAAAAAAATTCCTTTAAAACCAAATATTTCATTTGATCTTAATAAAGCAATATTTTATGAAGATTCAGTTCTTTTACCAAAAGACTTAATTAAAATCCACCGTTTTATCCCTAATAAAGTAAATGGTGAATTGGCTGGTATTGTCGATCAGATAGATAAATCATTCAAAATTCCAAAATTAAATTTTAATGAAGGAAATGGCACCGGAACAAATAAGTATAATCAAACCATTCAAGGCGGTCAACGAGACGTTAACAGAACACACGCTGACATAACTAATGATCTTCACAAATATCTTGAAGCATCAAGCGATTATTCAGGATATAAAATATCTACAGAAAAAACTAAAGTAGGTAATAACTTAGTAGATTGTGCAGTAAAAAAGAAGAACAGTTTAGAATTGTTTGAAGTTAAAACCACTAAATCTTTTCTAACAAATATAAGATTAGCCTTGGGACAAATTTTGGAATATGCCTTATTAGACAAGGATATAATTATTGATAAACTTATTATTGTTGGACCTGTAAATCCTAATGACAGGGATTTAGAGTATTTTTCTACCTTAAAAAAACTGCTTGATATACCTTTAGTTTATTGGAGTTATTCTTTTGAAGAAAAAAAATTAGAAAAGAAATTTATTGAATATTAAATGACAGACTCAACCATCATATCAAAAATATGGAACCTTGCCAACGTATTACGTGACGATGGCGTTGGCTATGGTGATTATTTAGAACAAATCACCTATTTGCTATTCTTAAAAATGGCAGACGAGCTCAATAAACCACCTTATAGCAAAGGTTTGGTTTTTCCGAAACTTAAAGACGTAGAAAGCAACGAAATTGCAGCTGCGGAAACCTGTAATTGGGAAACGCTCTCCAATAAAAGAGGAGCAGAATTAGAAGCTTTTTATAGCCAAATGCTACGTACCCTCGCTACCGAAAAAGGAATGTTAGGGCAAATTTTCACTAAAAGCCAAAATAAAATACAAGACCCCGCCAAACTGCTTAAAGTCATTGATATGATTGATCGGGAAGACTGGAGCCTGATGGGGGCAGATATTAAAGGAAAAATTCACGAAGGGCTTTTACAGAAAAATGCGGAGGACACCAAGAGCGGTGCGGGACAATACTTTACCCCAAGGCCACTTATACAAGCTATGGTGGCTTGCGTACAACCAAAACCCTTAAAAACCATTGCCGACCCAGCTTGTGGTACAGGAGGTTTCTTTTTAGCGGCTTATGATTGGATTGTGGACAATAACGATCTTGATCGGGAAGAAAAGGCGTTTTTAAAGAACAAAACCTTTCACGGTAACGAAATTGTAGCCAATACCCGCAGAATGTGTTTAATGAATATGTACCTGCATAACATTGGTGAAATAGACGGAGAGCCGCTCATTAACCCCAATGATGCCTTGGTGGCAGACGACGGAAAGCGTTTTGATTATGTGCTTGCAAATCCGCCCTTTGGGAAAAAAAGCAGTATGACGTTTACAAATGATCAGGGAGAAGTAGAAAAAGAAGATTTGAGTTATAACCGTCAAGACTTCTGGGAAACCACCACCAACAAGCAACTCAATTTTTTACAGCACATTAAAACGATGCTCGCCATTAATGGCGAAGCAGCAGTAGTTTTACCCGATAATGTATTATTTGAAGGCGGTGCCGGAGAAGCGGTTAGAAAGCAATTGTTAAAAACCGCAGAACTACATACAATTTTAAGATTACCTACGGGTATTTTTTACGCTCACGGTGTGAAAGCCAATATTCTCTTTTTCAAAAATAAACCTGCCAGTAAAGAAGCTTGGACTAAAGAAATTTGGTTTTACGACTATAGAACCAACATCCACCATACCTTAAAGAAAAAACCGCTTACGCTTACAGATCTCGAAGAATTTATTCGGCTTTACAATCCTGAAAATATCTACAAGCGAAAAGAAACCTGGAGTGCGGAGAATGAAGAAGGCAGATGGAGAAAATATACCTATGATGAAATAATTGCCAGGGATAAAACGAGTTTAGATATTTTTTGGCTGAAAGACCAAAGTTTAACCGATTTAGACAATCTACCCGACCCGGATATTTTAGCCAATGAAATTATTGAAAACATAGAAGCCGGATTAAGCAGTTTTAGAGAAATTATGGAAACCATAAACGGAGAAACGGAACAATGAGCCAATAAATCTATATTTCAAAAAAAATAACTTATAAAAGGAGGTCATTGAGAACTGAAACATAATCTATAGAGAAAAAAAGGTTTACACCACCCTAAGCTATCAGTGAATAGATTCAATATATCAGGCTCTCCCCTCCCCTATTTGACGTGGTAGTTGCCTTTTAGAAATGACTCTTATTGAATTAATTTTTTTTATAATTAGAGAAGAAATAAATCGTAGATGAAAGTGTTGTTATTAATTTAGATACTGACAAAAAGGTAAAAAATGGGAGACTTAATTTACATTTTTGTGGGATGGTCTTATTTATGGATTAGGTACAGAAATAAAAAAACAATTGCCTATATCCTGAATGAAAAGTATGACGGAGATTACCGGTATGTTGGCGCAGAATTGTTGTTAAGTGCTTTTGGAATATTTCTTATAATTATTCTAGGCGCATTTTTAATAATAGTTATAGGGCGAGCCATTTATGATTTGATAAATTAAATAATACTTTAAATTTTTAACCTATTTTACTCATCTCCTACTTTGCTAGGGTAGTTCGCCTCTAAAAACAAACTTTATAAGATTATTTTTGGTAGTCCCCTGGGATGAGTAAGTCACATACATTCACTTTCAATATTTCGGCGATTCTATATAAATCCTTTAAATGAGGTTGAGATTTATTAATACACCAATTGGAAATAGTATGTTCATTCTTTTCGAGTTGACGGGCTAAATCCTTTTGCCCCCCTTTTCTCTTACTAAAACGTATGAGAAGAGAGTTTAAAACAGTTAGCATAACTACCCATAGCCTCTAAAGCCACGGTTTTCTCTATTCTTATTTGCCCGTTCTTCCTTCTCTCTTTTCGTAAGCGTCTTTTATAAGCTTTAATCGTAACTTTTTAAAAAACAAGTATTTATACGCTATTTATAGTAGTAATAGCTATTTATATTTAAGGTGTAGTTAAAATTTGACTGTTTACTATACTCTTATATTAAAGCTACTCAAGATCACTAAGAGCATTTATTTATTCTCAACTATAAATTAGTTATAGATAAACATGTATAAACACGCTGAAAAATCAAATGAGAAAAAAAACCAATTGTTGGCAAATACCTTTTCTCAAAAGCAAAATAGTGTTAAGTCTCCTTTTGAGTTGGTAGATAATCGTCCTGAAGCCATTCAAATGCAGAAGTTTCAGGAAATAGCGAACAACCATAGCCAAAAGAACTCCTTACAATTGATGAATAATCGACCTGAGGCCGTTGCTCAACGAAAAATGCAAAATATGATGAAAAAAAGTTCTCAGGTATCACAGTTAAAGGATATTCAACATAAAATAAACGAGAAAACATCGGTAAAAACAATACAAAAACACACTTCCAATGAAGTAATTCAACGTAAGCTTGTGTTTACCGACGATAAATCTGAGGAGACTTCGTTGAGTTCCATTTTTCAGGCAGTTCTTCAAGTTAAATATGGTGCCACGGAAAGAGCAGCGGCATATTTGGCAAATCAAGCTAAAAGTTCAAAGACATATACTTTCGCTAACTGGCAAACTGCGGTGAATGATGCAAATGACCATATGTCCCCTACCAAACGATTCCTACGTAGTCGTACAAGAAATGCCAAAAAGAAAAGTAAACCAAGAACTCAACGATTCTTATATGACTTGCAGAGTAAAAAAAACTATGGATTTGATGATCCTGATATTGACATTGGGCGACTAAAAGGCAGTTTTCGTCAAGGGTGGGGTGGGCAACCATTCTGGTCATCAAAGCAAGAGGATTATGATGGGGCTGTAGTTAAGTCTGACTATGACTCTCTTATTATGGAAGTGCGCAACGATAAGAAACATAGTGAGCAAACTATTGCCGAAGATATCCTTGCCTGGATTGACGATGGAACAGAACCAAAGGGGTACAGTGATCGCATGCTTCGTACAATGTCTACTTTTGTACAACTAACTCAAATTATCGAACCGCATAAGAAGCGCTTTCCCGGTACAGACAAGTGGGCTCGTGCATCTTTTACCCGAATCCTCAATGGTGAGTCTAGCTTTAAGATAGAATTCAATCGAAAAAAAGGAAATTTTATACCTGCTAGAGCTAAAACAGCTGGTAGTGCTTACGGGGGACAACAAAGCATGCGAGCCTTTTTTGAATTAGAAAAAAAGAAATCAGATCCGGAAGATTGGGAGGATATCGGCAGTAAGGGTATTCAAGAAACGCTTGATGAGCTGTCTGATTCGTCTGATGAAGAAAACTAGGACAATTAAATAAATATGCCTATAACAAAACCTACAAGCCATTGAAAACGTCTTTCTCCTCATTGTCACCAACAATTTGAGAATGACTGATAAGAAGAAAATAGAATTTCTCCAAAAAGCTATGTTTAGATTATATATTTATAGCAGTGATTTAAAGGCTAACAATTTTAAAAACTTTGAAAACCTTAAATTAGGAATTATGAATATGTTTAACGAAAATAAAAGATTAAGGTTTGCACAAATAGACTTCCATTCAGCAAAAGTAGATTTCAATGACATTATTAAAAAAATTTACTATTTTAAAAAATATCTATGGCAATTGCGATGAATAAAAAATAATTATTCCCACAGAAATATCAAAAAATCCTATAAAAAACTATAGATCAGCCTTCTAAAAATTTATGTTTATCCTATGAGGACATTATGGAAAGGGATTTTAAACAGTTCGCATTATACTTACCCTTAGCATCGGGAGCCACGGTTCTTCTCTATTATTAAAAATATTAATCACAAGTTAACTTTTTAAAAAACAAGTACTTATACGCTATTTATAATTGTAATAGCTATTTATATTTGAGATATTGTTATAGTCAAAATTTGACTGCTTTTTATACTCATACAAAAGCTAGTCAAGATAACTAAGGGCATTTATATTAAACTCTAGATGAAGTGTAAATAAACACAATGCGTTTATTCACAAGTGATAGGCAATAAACCAAAACCTGAGAAGTGAAATTATGAATACTCACGCTGACAAAACACAAGAAAACAAAAGCCAATCAGTAGCTAATGCTGTTTCTCGAAAGCAAAATAATGGTGTGTCTACTTTTCAATTTGTAGATAATAGACCCGAAACGATTGCTCAAAGGAAATTGCAAGAGATGGCTAATAACAGCACACAGGTAGTTCAATTGCAAAAAATGCTGGGCAACCGTTCTGCTCAACGACAGCAGCCCATCGAAAAGAAAAAAAACAATACAGGCTTACCTGATAATTTAAAATCTGGTATTGAAAACCTTTCGGGCTACTCTATGGATGATGTGAAGGTGCATTACAACTCTGATAAACCTGCTCAATTGCAAGCGCATGCCTATGCTCAAGGCACTGAAATACACTTAGCATCTGGACAGGAAAAACATTTACCTCATGAAGCTTGGCATGTGGTACAGCAGAAGCAAGGCCGGGTGAAGCCAACGATGCAAATGAAGGGCAAAATGAAGGTGAATGATGATGCGGGCCTAGAGAAAGAGGCTGATGTAATGGGCGCGAAAGCGCATACATCACAATTTAAAATTACTAATCAATCTTCAATACAGTTAAAAAGAAACTCGTTTTCTTCTCAGGTATCCAACCAGCTTATGGTGATACAACGGGTCAGTATTACAACAGCAATAGCAGGGAAAGTGACCGCATCTAGTCAAGATCGGCTTGAAGTACCTGTAGAAGTGTCAAAGGATGATGGAACATCTATTACTATCATTCTTAACACAAGCTATAAAAAACATATGATTGAAGCTTATACATCAGGTGGAATCGTGATAACTGCAGCTGCAGCTACTCAAAATACTATCGCTAAGCTTAATGAAGGTGAATTTCAAAAAGCTTTTGAAGATTTCGCGTTCATATTTGCTAAGAAATTAAAGGGAAGCGATCCCGCTACTTTTTCACCAAGTGCACCTGGTAACGAGCTAACAACTAACAAAGGTCTCAGTTTTCATAGTGATAACGCAAACCTAGGAGCAGCTGTTCACTGCTTCCCAACTGCCACAGCGGGAAATGCCGTTGTTTTGGATCAGCAAGAATTCTTAGACCTTAAGTTACTAACTAATACGGCATATCATACATCGGGAAATCTAAATGGTGGAATTATTGCACAAGCGAATGCGGCACTAGGCAGGTATAATGCAAGCCCTAATATCAGTAACTTGTTTTCAGCATTGCAAATCGCAAGTGTAAATAGACTTGTTAGAACAAAAGTCAGAGCTAGTCAGGAGAATAATCAAGAGTTACGAGACAAAAAACGTGAAGCTGGAATTCTTGGGGCTAAAGTTCGCCGTGGAGAAGTCAAACCTGTTGACGCTATTGTAAACGGAAGACCACTTAATATTGAATAAGTTTCAAAATAAAAAAGCCTATAACAAAAATAAACGCTATTAAAACGAGCTTTTATTCGAACCGTTGTAGAGCATCATGAAATTGAGTCATTACTAATAACCATATATTAAATTAACATCCATGCAAATGTCAAATCATCGAAATGTAGCAATACAAAAAGTAGCTTTAGATCAAATGAATCAAATCACTGAGCAGGTTAAAAAAAATGCTCCAATAGAACTTGCCAGTACGGGTGATATAACAGTTATCTCAGAAATTCCTTCCGCAGGTTATTATATTACAGAAAAAGGAACATATGTTTTGGGAAATGACATCACATGGTCTCCCCCTGTGGATGGTTTTTTATTTGCTGCCATCGTTATACAATGTGATAATGTCGTCTTAGATTTTAAAGGTCATACTTTAAGTATTAATAACCCTCAAAATAATGGAGACTACTCTTCTATAGGCGTTATTGTACTTAACTCAGATTACCCTACAGCCTGCAGTAAGGTTACTGTAACAAATGGGACTATTAAAGACATGGGAGTTTGTGGTCTTTGGGCATTAAAAACTAATAGCCTGTCTGTTTCTAAAATCACTATTAATGGATTATCCAACCCTAACTTTAGTTTACTCCCTAGCGGTATTTCTCTTTGGGATGCAGAATCCTTTAGTGTAAGTGATTGTATTGTTCAGAACATAGAACTAACAGCACTTCTTGGAAGTGGTATACAAATATTAAACTCTACTACCGGATCAATGAGTAATTGCACTGTTGAAACATTCATCAATCATGACGGAGTTGCTTCTGGCTATACTTATTTCAAATCTTCAGGTATTGAAACAATAAATTGTACAGCAACCAACCTTAACACTTTTTATGCTGGAAATCCTGATTCTATAATCGGTCATACCTGTATTGGTTTTATGATGACTGCATGTAAAAGCTTAATCTTTTCTGAATGTTCAGCAAGTGTTATAAATGGTTGTTGTGATGACTGCCATGGTATGTCTTTATATTGGGTAAAGAAAGCTAAGGTTACTAATTTTACAGCTAGTCATGTACATGACGGAAATGGTACTCAAAAAACAGGAGCTAAAGCAACTGGTTTGGAAGTTTATGGTAATGACATCACTATTTCTAAATGCCAAGTGAGCGACATTACTGCTATTGTCCCACAAGACAGACAATCAACAGGATTTAGCGTATGCGGTACAAATATCACATTTGATTCGTGCATGGCTACATCTGTAATCGCCTTAGATGCTGATGGATTACCAGACGTTTCTCACGGATATGGAACAGGCTTTGGATGGGCTCCTGATCCTCGTCCTTCAAATGTTAAACCTGCTAATGGAGTAACTTACAAAAATTGTGTTGCAAACAACTGCCAACTTGGTTTTGATACTTGGAGTCATCAAAATTCTAAATGGATTAACCCAAGTACCAAAGGAACAACATCGAGTCATTTAATTCAAACTCCCAGTACCACACGCATCTTTTCGATGAATTTTTGCTCTGAATTACCCGGGTCAACCCCATCCTCAAAAGCAAAACAATTTACAATTCACAACCAAATTGAGGGAAGTACCAATACCTACCCAGATGATTGGAACAATCAACAAAAAGATTAAGAATCGCCTAAATAAATGCTCTACAACAAGGGTAAGCGTTGCACAAGCCTCTAGTTTTCCAAAAGCAAGATAGATTTAAGGGCTTTCCTTCCTGTTGGTAGGCAGGTTTTCAGGATATAGGCGATGGCTGCAAGCTGCAAGTACTTGTGGTTCATTTATTTACTTGGATGGTTCTCTTTTAATCATAAATATTATTATTTTTTTATATTTGGTGTAGTGACATCAAGTAAATAAACCTAACTGCGTTTACTTGGAGGTTACCAATAATTCACAAAGAACCTTTTAGACACTATAAAGTCTATACAAACAATGATTGAAAAAAATATAATTAGTACTATCAAAAAATTGACTTCTTCCTTATTGAAAGATTCAATTAATCAAGGTGAAGCTGAAAGAAGTATAAATGAAATTCACGCACACTTCCAACAAATTACTGAAATTACCGGTTATGACTCCCAAATTGAATATATGGCAGCAATTCCTGCAGCCAAAGGAAAGGCATTAGGATTAAACTTTGCAGCACAATGTTTATTAGACTACAAAAGAACGATTAAATTTTTAAAGGCAATTGTTTCAGCCATCATAGAAAAGCAAAAAAAGCAGCCCGGGAAAATGGTTAAAGTATTTTATGCAGGTTGTGGCCCATATGCTCCATTTATAACTTTGGTAGCTCCTTTCTTTCAGCCAGATGAAGTGCAGTTTTCATTGCTAGAAATTAATAAAAACTCTGTAGAGTCTGCTAAAAAACTAATTGATTCATTAAAATTATCCAACTACATCAAAGACTTCTATATAGCAGATGCTGTGACGTTTAAAGTTCCTAATTCTAACTCATTCGACATCCTTATTAGCGAAACGCTGGATGCGCTATTGTATAGGGAGTGCTATGTCCCAATTTTGTTTAATTTGCTCCCTCAATTCAACAAAGACATCGTATTGATACCAGAAAATGTTTTAATAAATTTGTCTTTTTTACCACACTCTAAGGAGCAATCAGGTTATAAAGAGTACGAAGTTGGAAGTGTTTTAAATGTGCGGGAATCTGTTTCTGCTTATTCCACTTCAGAACCTATTCCTCCAAAATTACCAAATAAAAAAATTGATATGACTTCATTAGATATGAATATTTATGAAAGATTTTTATTGGACACTAAAGTTCATATCCACAGTGATATTTGGTTGAATAGAAATGAATCATCCTTAACAATTCCTCTTGAATCTATATTGGCACAACCTTTTCAGCATAGTTCTATTATATTCACCTATTTCTTAGAGCCAGAAATAGAACTTAGATGTAGATTTGAATGATTAAAATTTAATTTAATATAAGCGGACGGCTTATTTAGCAAGAATTGAATTGATATTAAAAAAAGTCATTTATTGCCTACAAATTATAAAATTAATTGCTAACACAGTTTGACTTACAAAAACCCTCATGGATTTTCGACTCAGGACTTCTCCCCTGGAATTGGGAATTTATTGATCCTGACTTTATTTCTATTAATTATGATTATTTTTAAAATCGAGCAGTATAAACTGAATAAAAACAAACATCAAAACATAATTTAATGAATCAAACAGAGTTATCAAAATTAAGTATGGAAGAACTTAAACAGAAGCAAACTTCTATAAAAACAGTTACTTGGATGCTTGCCATCGTTTTAATTGGAGCTTTAGGTTTCTTTATTTTTATATCCATTAAAGAGGGGTTTACCCCGTTACTTGCCGTTCCTTTTGCGCTTTCTGCTATTTTACCGGTAAATTTTAAAAATATGAAACTGCTTACAAAAGAAATAGAGTCAAGAAGAAGTGAAGTTTAATAAAAGGAATTCTAATAAATGGCATTTTGGAGTATCATAGTTATCATTATCGGAATTTTTACTTATTTGACATACACTAAAATCGAGTTTGTCAATTTAAGAAATAGGTCTAAAAAAATAGTTGCAAAAGTTGTTGAGTATAGAAAGGAAAAAGGACCAATACGGAATGATTATACTTATTTGGAATATCCCTACGTGAAAATTGATTTAGAAGATGCGGATTATACCATACGAAGACTAAAGTATGCAAAAAGCGGGAAAAAACCTTTTAAAATTGGGCAAGAAGTAGATGTGTTTTGGTATGGTTCTAACTTATTATATTGGCATGCCTATGATAATGGAATCCATAAATATATACCCAGTAAATGGAATTTTTTAAGTTAACATTTAAAAAAAACGTTTGGTAATAATATAATCCACTATACTATAACAATGAAAAAATTTTATCTATTAAATAACAATAAAATCATAAAAGCTTTTAAGTTTTTATCTATTACCGGACTTATTTTTGTTTCTATCATCTTATTAATTATCTCCTTCAACAATCAATTATCCAATAAAACACTTATTAGCCAACTCTATATCACAGCGGGAATTATATTTCCTATTTTTGGGTTGGCTGTTGCTTATCTAGATTGGGACTCAAGAAGCTTATTAAAGAGAAAAAAATTAATAAAACCCCATTAAACTAACTGGGTGAAATTGGTTTTACTAACGCTTATCTAAATAAAAAAATTACAAATTTAATAAATGAAAAAATTAACTTTCATCTCCTTATTATTAGTCATAGTTAGTTGTACTTCAACTAAATCTATTTCTGAAAAGTTTGACAACAATAGCGAAAATGGAATATTTTATGGAATCCTATCTTTTCCAAAACAAAAAACACATATGAGCTCTTTTAATCTATTTTACAGATTAAAAGGCACAGAAGCAAAGAAAAAACATAAACAAAGCATTTACATAAAAAATTCTGTGGTTTTTAGAAGCGTAACCTTTAATGCCGACTACGAAACTGACGATGAATATATTTATTTGTTCGCTATAGAAGTTCCGCTGGGCAAATATGAGTTCTATCAAACCGCTTTTACTGAAGTAGTTACTCAAGGATGGTTAATTAGGGAAAGTAATCCTTTTTCTCTTGAATTTGACATTGAAAAAGGCTCAATTGTTTATGTGGGAAATTATAAATACTTTGAAAAAGGGAATAACTATCGGGACTTTTTAAAAATAAACAATAATAAGCAAAAAGCTGATGAATACTTTAAGCTCTATAGAAAAGACATTAATTGGATAGAAGCAGTTAATCAAGTCCCGAAATATTGAAATAAATAAACTTATTAGAATATACCTGTGTGCATTAAGAAATTAAAAATTAGTCTATTCAAGTGATGTTGTGCAGTGGACGAAGTAAAATTGTATCGAGAACTTATTTTTAATTTCAATCCCTAATTCTCGATACAAAAATCTTGACAGATTTTCATTCGAATTAACGTTCTTGAATTTAAGCATGAGAGGTAAGTATAGAAAATATTATTACTAACCGCATACTCCGTTAAAAGTAAAATTCTTGTCTTCTAAAATAATAGTTTATTTTGGATGGGATTAATAGCGTTTTAATTTTAAGGTATTAATTATACTTCTCTCCTATTTGCTTGCCCCTCCTATTTAAAAACAAACGCCATTTATTAAATAAACGCAATAGCATTTATTTGGATAATATATAATTTGACGCAACCATCTAATAATTTTAGCATCTTTCTAAAAACAACGGTATGGTTATGAAAAAGATACTATTTACTTTATTTACAGTAGGAATTTTATGTGCTTGTAGTGACGATGATGATAACTCTAATTCAAATATAGAATTAATCGGAAACTGGAAATTAACAGCAGTTTTAGTAGACCCCGGAGATGGAAGTGGAACGTTTTCTACTGTTGAAAGTGATAAAATTATAACTTTTGAAAATAACGGAACCATAACATCAAATGGAAATTTATGTGATATGACAATTAGTTCTGATAATCAAACTTCAGGAACTTACTCCATCGCTAAATCGACTTTTAATTCAACTGATTGTAATAATTCAAACCATAACTTCTCGTTTGAGCAAAACGGAAACATTTTAATTATAGGTTATCCTTGTATTGAACCTTGTCAAGCAAAATATATAAAAGAATAAAATTTACTAACACCATCATCTTCTATGAAAAGCAATTATACCGTCCCCTGATAATATTTTATTATTATATGAGTGATCGCCTCTTAAGCTTGAAGGCGTTAATTTTACTGCTTCCTTTTTGCTTGGGTAGGTCTTTAAAAATAAACATATTGAATTAAAATTTTATATTAAAACCTATTATCAATTGTAGATAAACACAATAGCATTTATCTGCTTATTATCAAACCAGAAAACCCAATGAAACAAATTTGCATCTTAACCGTAATTTTATTCTATAATTATTTCAACCTCCATGCACAAACAGTAGATGTTGTGACGGGATTGTCAAATCCAAGAGGAATGGTGCTCACTAACAATGAACTATACTTTTGTGAGGTATTTAAAATTTCTAAAATTGACATTACAGCAACCACGCCAACCCCTACGAGTGTTGTTTCAAGTTTGCTTTTACCAGAAGCAATAGCACTGCATGGCAATGACCTTTACATTACCGAATACGAGGCAAACAAAATTTCTAAAATAGATATTACCGCAACCACACCAACTGCCACCAATGTGTTGATGAACCTGAGTGGTCCTTCCGGGATGTTTTTCAATGGAAATGAACTCTATTTTGCCCAAGCACTTGCTGGTAAAGTTTCTAAAATTGATGTGACTGCAACTACGCCCACGGTTACAAATGTAGTAACAGGCTTAGACGGCCCTACCGGAATAGTGCTCATAGGAAATGACCTCTATATTAGTGAAGTTTATGGCGGTAAAATTTCTAAAGTAGATATTACCGCAACTACACCAACTGCCACAGAGGTGGTGACTGGTTTAAATGCGCCACGTGGAATAGCATTTAGCGGAAATGAACTATACATCGCCGAGTTTGGTGCAGATAGAATAGCTAAGATTGACATTACCGAAACCACGCCAACCCCCACAGATGTTGTCACCGGGTTGGATGGCCCTCAAGGATTAACCATCAATGGAAATGATTTATATATGAGTTCTTCGGGAGAAGGTAAAATTCTTAAATTAGATTTAGCCACACTTTCTACCAACAACCCACCATTAAAAAGTTCCATCAACCTATATCCCAACCCTTCAACCAATTTTATTCAAATTACGGGATTAACCCAAAAAGAGAATTACAAGGTTTATAACATATTAGGAAAAAACGTACTAAGCGGCAATATCGCTAACCACGAAAAGCTATTTATTAACGAACTAGAAAGCGGTTCCTATTTCTTAAAGCTTGGTAATGGCCATACCATTAAGTTTATAAAAAAATAAAAGTGTTTAACATAGTTTTTAAAGCTGAATTCTTAATTGAAATTCATTGTAATTTACTATCTTTCGATTACGGGGGAAACCCTTGCTAATTCCCTGTAAAAAACTATATACAAACCTTAGCTACAAGCAAAAAATAAAAAAACAAGAGTGATATTTAAGAGTAGAAAAGATAGCCTATTCCTAATATTAATATTCGGATTTTCAGCTTTATTTTTAGTAATTATTTTTTTTCGAATATTCTCTAGTGAAAAAATAGATTATGATTTTTTATGGATTGATACTCTAATTTTATTTATTACTTTTCTTTTACTTTGGCTGAATTTTGATACGAAATATGAACTCACACATTCCGAATTAAAATATACCAGCGGACCAATACGCGGAAAAATAAAAATTGAAAAAATTCAAGAAATAATAAAAGGAAAAAATCTTTGGTCAGGTTTAAAACCAGCTACTGCACGAAATGGATTAATAATAAAATATGACCAATATAATGAGATTTATATTAGTCCTGATACTAATGATATTTTTATCAAAAAAATTTTAGAAATAAATAAAAAGATAAAAGTAACAACGTAAAAAACCACTTATCAATATAGAATGCATACTTACTAAATATTTTTGCAAATAACTTATAATAATGAAAAAATAAAAATAGTAATAGCATCTCTATATTACTTCAATCGTAGTTTTTCATCCTTTGAGTACAACTGCAAAAGCTTACAATAGAGAATTTTATTTATTTTGGTTTTTAGCTAATCCCCAAATTAACAATTATACAATACCTTTGTAAATATAATTATGACTACAAATAACTTAACCTTAAAATAAAAGTATGAAAATTAAAGCATTTATTTTATCACTACTTAGCTTACTTCTAATAAATTGTTCAAAAGATGACGAATCAAAATTAAGTTCGGAAAATAAAATTATTTCATTCAAAATCGTTGAGAATGGAGAAGAGTTTAATGGAGTTATAAATCAATCTACCAAAACCATTAATATTACAATAAGTGATTTTGATTTGCCTAATTCAATTACTCCAATAATTGAAATTTCTAATGATGCAACCATCTCCCCTTCTGCTTCAACTTCTCAAAATTTTAATCAAAATGTAAAATATACCGTTACTGCTGAAAATGGAAATGAAGCAGTTTATAATGTAATAGTCAACAGTTCTAATAATAGGATAACTTCTTTTAGTATTACCCCTAATGAAACCACTTTCTTTGGGGTAATAAATGACTCTAATAACACTATTACAATTGAAACAATCGGATTAGAGTTAAATAGTACTCTTATTCCTGAAATAGAATTTTCTAAAAATGCTACGATCTCACCAAATCCATTAGCTGAACAGGATTTTAGTGAAGATATTGAATACACTTTAACAGCACAAAATGGAGAACAAGCTACTTATACTGTTATTACCAATAACACACCTTTATTTGAAAAAAAGATTTTAAGTTTTCAACTAAATATTGAAGGTGAAATATTTGAAGGTGTTATTGACCATTCCGCATTAACTATAGATATTGATACTTATAAAAATCCAACAAATATATCTCCAACTATTTTAATATCAGAAGGAGCCACCATATCTCCTGATAGTAGTGAACCACAAAATTTCACAAATGATATTGAGTATACTGTAACGGCAGAAGACCAAAGTTCTAATACTTATAAAGTTAGAACAAAATGGATATCATTTAACTCTATTAACAGCGCAAATAATACAATTGATCTTGCTACAAAATATTATAGGAATGCAACTCCATATATAAGAACAACTAATATAGATTTAACTCTTCCCAACTCGAAAATCATTTTAGAAAATGATATGAATAGTTATGAACTTAATTATTCAAATTACAATTCACGAACCAACAATAATAATCTATATACCTTTTTTCAAATTGAATTTCCGCCAAATGTTGTTACAGCAAATAATTATAAATTAAAATATATGCTTGACAATAAAGTAAAGGCCATCTCATACTTTGAAATTGATATTTTATCTGAAAACCTTCCACATATCATATCTTCTAATCAAACAAATTATAGTTTTAATGATACGTTAATACTAACAGGACAAAATTTGGTTCCTGGAATTAGAATTGCAGCTCATAACGTTTCAATCTATCAATATAATACATCATTTTTGTCAGTAAATTCTGATAGAACTGAATTAACTTTACCCCTTAATGTTAATCATAATATGTTTCCTTCTTGGGTTGGAGAACTATCTCCTTATCCTACACCAGTAATTATTTATTACAATGATCGATATGGAGAATCAATAATAGTCGATTTCAATTAAAATTATTCCCAAATAATTAATTTTCGTTATCACCTACATGAATGAAATATTAAGCTACGGGAAGCTTTAATAATTCACTTTTTTATTACTGAATTGAATATCCGTAAACACTCATAACTCGATATTTTTTCTTATATTTACTTCAAAATCAATGGTATGAATATATTCACGTTTACAGCACATTTTGATAGTGAGGAAGCTTGTCGGAACCATTTTAA
>NZ_RXOM01000015.1 GCF_008692195.1 Salegentibacter sp. R32 | reverse complement strand
GCGGCGAAAGCTTAAGGTGGCTATGGCAACGGGGCTCACCCCTTTCCATTCCGAACAGGGAAGTTAAGCCCGTTAGCGCAGATGGTACTGCTTGACCGTGGGAGAGTATGTCGCCGCCTTCTTTTAATTAAGGCCCTTCACAGAAAAGTGAGGGGCCTTTTTTTGTTTTATGATTTTTACCGAAATGAAATTTATTGTCCTAAATAAGGATCCTATTACTTGTAGAATTAAATATAAAATGATGAGTCAGTTCTTTTCCGTTACAGGAAATTGAATTTTTGATTATTTCTTCATTTTTGAATTCTTGAATTCAGATGGGGTCATTGTAGTGTATTTTTTAAAAAAACTATTAAAAGCAGTTTTTGAATTAAAACCACATTCATAAGCAATGCTTATAAAAGACCATTTTTCTGATTTTGATGAAAGAATTAGTTGTTTCGCATACTCTGTCCTATATTCATTAATGAAGGTGTAAAAGTTTTTATTAAGATATTCGTTAAGTATTTGGGTGATATGATGTTTGGGTATATTAGTCTGTTCAGAGAGTTTTGCTAAAGATAATTTATTATCTTTCCAAGGTTCGGATACTTTCATATAGTTTACTAATTGTTGCAAATAATCTTTAGCATTTTCTTCTCTTAAACCAGATTTTTGATATCGATCGGAATTGTTTGTTTTTAACGTTAGTACCTTATTTAAACTTACAGGCTTATTGATTGACATTAACTGTTGTTGTTTAATACCCCAAAAGCTAACTACGTAAACAAAAACTAGAAGACTACCGCTTCTAAAATACTCAAGGTTTTTTACGACTGATATAAATTGATCTACGCTAGATGCTATTAGCATGACATGGAAATAAATGAAAAAAAAGATAATGACCACATATAGCCAGTTAAGGTTTACACTTGTAGAATCAAAAGAATAAATATTACTTTTTTGTTTTTTATATAAGTAAATTTTTCTGCAAGCCATAAATGTATAGATCCATACATTTATTTGCATTACAATCCCAAATATCGATTCTATTATACTAAAATTATCATAGTAAATGGCTAAATCCAATAGGTTTGAAATGTTATGATCATATAAGATAATTATAATAAGAAGTAGTATAAAAGATGGTAAAAAATGTAGGAATTCTCTTTTATCAAACTTACGATATTGAGTTGATATATATTTAGCGTATAAATATAAAAATTGGGGAAATGCTAATAATAGTGTTAAAGAAAATGGCCATAATTGAAATGATCTTGGGACTTCAGCTTGTAGTTTAAAAATATTCACCATAAAAAGCATTGCAATTGAAACTAACCAACAGCCTAAAATTTTATCAGCGATGCTAAGTGATTTTTTAATAAACATTAAAACCGAGATAAATGCTGATTGTGAAACCCCAATAAAAATGATTTGACTTAACATTATAGTGTATATAAATTATTCATTAAAAATTTTACAAGTAATTTCCAATAACTAATAACTTTTACTATTTGTAATTAGCAAAGTACATATTCAAAAAAGTTGATAAGGTGATTTATTTGGATTATAGTTATTGTTTTGTCAAAAAAACAATATAAGATTATTTTTTGGATAATATCTAAATAAAGAACTTTAAAAATTATTATTAGTTTAAAATTTAAAGTTAAAAACTGTCAATTTATTAAATACCCTACTTTTTTTAAGGTTTTTATCCAAAAAGTCCTTTGCTAGGAAAAAATTGTTTAGTTGATTTATCATTTTTGTTGTTTTTAAGTTATTGATATATAGTTTCCTATATGAATGATACGTTGTTTTTTTATTAAACGAACGTATGGATTATATGGGCTTTTGAAACTGAACATTATTTGAGCTTTGGATTTATATTTTTGAGGCAGAGCTCTCACTAAAATAAATTCTCGAAACTATCACTAACTATAAAATTATATGAGAAAACTATTATTCTTATTCTTTATATGTAATTTTTTTTCATTTGATATTAAAGCTCAAGTAGAAGAAAAATCAACAGAACAAGATACTTTACAGATAAAAAAATCTTCCGTAGAAGGGAAAGAAGAAAAAAACCGTAATGTAATGCTTAATGCAGAAAACTCTACTGGACCACGTACAGTAAATATAGGTTTACCGTTTAGTGGAGATATAATTATTGCAGAAAATGGGGTTCCTGTAGTCTATTATTTTTATCCTACTAATCCTATGGCTGCGTGGAGAAAAGATAATAGCTTATCCCGTTTAGGCTTATTATCGTTTGAAGAAGGCGCATTGTTATACGGAAAAACGGGAAACCCAGTCAGATCTTTTACAAGAGATGCTTCAAGAAGGTTTAGGGGTTATGCTTCTATTTTGTTATCAAGTACTGGTACCTCTAGATATGATGTTGCTTTTACCGGACCACTCGATAAAAAAAGTGGATTAGGCTATATTTTAAGTGCTTATAAGAATTTTGGAAAAGGAAACGGTATCAATTATCAATTCACAGAATGGTTTGACAATACTACCTTGTTTAAAGCAGGACTTCAAAAAGAGTACAAAAAAGGAAGTGTGAAATTACTTTACAAGTATGTTGAATCTAAAATGGTGATGTCAAATTATGTCCCTTTGCGCTATAAAGGTGATGGTAATTTTTCTGAATTAGAAGATTTTGATTTAGGTAAAGATTCGTATATACCCGGATCTGGGTTAATACCTTATAGAGATGCGTATGGTAACGTAGGAACGGCACAATTAGATGATAATAAATATAATCAGTCAATTTCTCACAATATTTACTTAGTAGGGGAGCATGAGTTCAAGAATGATTGGAATTTAAGTTATTCATCGGTATATCAAGATATGAGTAGTCCTATGGGGGTCATATTTCCCATTAGTACATTAATAGATCCTGATGCCAATGATGGAATAGGATCTCAATATACATTGAATCAGTTAATTCCTCAAAGTGATAATCAAATGTTTAATACTAGAATTCAACTTACCAAAGAAATTAAAAAGCATAGGTTGAGGGCAGGTATACAACAGCAATATTTCCATAGAAAATATCAAACTCTGGCAGGGGCATATTATATGACGGTGGAAGCTAATCCGAAAATATATAATCTTGATAGGGAAACAGGAGAGATAATTTATTTTGATGGTACTAATGCAGAAGAAATTTTGGGTCCATCAAATGGAGTTCTCTATGATGATACTTGGAATAAGTTTGCATTTTATGTGTCTGATGATTTCTCTATAGGTCCACGTTTAGATCTAGGTGTTGGGATTAGATTAGAACATCAAAATTTTAAAACAGTTCACGACCAATTTAATGCTTCTAACGAAATCGTTTTAGGAGATTTAATTGAAGCAGATATGAATAATAAATTTAATAAAGTAGGTATTGGTAATTTAGTTTATAAGCTTACCAGTGATTTTGGTATTTTGGCAGATGGTACCTATAATTCTTCTTGGGAAATGTTCTGGGATTATAACCGTGGAGAAGAAGGCACTCCTATTGCTATTAATGGAAACCCATATCCTCGGACAAATGTGGAAGGTGAAATTGAAAGTGTCGTTACCAAATTTGGAGCAGGTGTATATTATAATATAGGTAATAAATTAAATATAGTTTCTAAACTAACTGGAATTAAAAAAACTAATGTAAGAGCTACAGAAACAATTTTATACAATCCTGTAGATCATCCCTTAGGAGCAGCCGTTAGAAATGATTTTGGACCTGAATTTTACGATATTCAAACCCTTGGTTGGACAACTGATATCGTAGCTCGACCATTTAAGAATTTTGATATACATTTTTTAGCAACCCTGCAAAATCCTAAATATAAAAACTTTAACCTAAACTATCAGTTTAATGATACAGAACTATACGGCTCAATAGTTCCAGGCTCAGAAGGAACCTATGATTACTCAGATAACCAGGTTACTGGGCTTTCTAAAGTATTATTGGAAATTGATCCAAGCTATAAGTTTTATAAAAGAAAAATGAGAGCTTGGTTAAGCTTAAGGTATTTTGGAAAACAGTATGGCAATGCCTTAAATACAATTTCATATCAACCTTGGTAGGAAAGTTTTGGAGGTCTGGATTACACAATGAGCCGAAATGTTGTTATTAAACTCAAAGTTATCAATTTCTTAGATCAAAGAGGTATTAAGGGTAATTTAGTGAATGCTATGCAAATGACTAATGAACCTGAGAGTGGTACTGGAGTTGTGGCCTCTGCAATTCGTCCTCGTCAAGTAGAATTATCAATAGATTTTAAATTTTAATCATTAAAACATTTATTATGAAAAAAGTAGTAACAATTATTTTATTAACCGTAGTAGCATTTTCTTTCAACAGTTTTACTGCAAATGCACAAGAAGAAAACGATTATTTTGTTGGGGAATGGAATGTGTTAACAGAAGGAACACCCAGCGGAGATGCAGAATCAACACTCATATTAAAAAGAAATGATAAAGGTAAATTAGTAGGAACTTTTCAAAAAGAAGGAAGTGGCCCAACAACACTAACACGAGTAGAAGAGAAGGGTGATAGTATCACGTGTTATTTTGTTACTAGTGGTTATGACGTTTATTTATATCTGGAAAAAATAGATGAAAATGAAATGGAAGGTACTATGATGGATATGTTTGATTCTTACGCTACCCGAAAGACAGAGTAAAATGAATAAGAATGATATTTCTCTTTTTGTCAATTTCCTCTCTGTATTAAAAAATAGTCAGGTTTCTTCATAAAGAGTACAAAACTCATTCATTAAAGCCTTAAATAAAGCAAATGATAAAATTCAAAATTATAATAAGTACTATTTTTATTGGTATTTTTTTTCAAGTATCTGCTACCGATTTTCAAGATGCAAAACCAAAAGATATTGCTTTAACGCCCATTCAAAATACATATCGAAATGTTTTAGATTTATCTGGCGTATGGAAATTTAAAAAAGATGAAGAAAATATAGGTGAACACGAAGAATGGTATAACGGATTAGAAAATCACCGTTCCATTGCCGTTCCTGGAAGTTGGAACGAACAGTTTACAGATATGAGAGATTATCTAGACTGGGTTTGGTACGAAAAAGAAACCTATATCCCTTCTGGATGGAAAAATCAGCATATCTACCTTCGGGTAAATGATGCAACATATGCAGCAAAAATCTGGGTAAATGGTGAGCCTGTAGGTTATCATGAAGGATGTCACGTACCTTTTGCATTTGATATTAGCCCGTATATAAATTGGGATGAACCTAATAAAATTTCTATCAAGGTAGAAAATCAGTTATCGCCTTCGCGCGTACCTACCGGTGATGTGAAAGGAAGTTCTTTTGGGAATTTTCCGGCAGCCAATTATGATTTCTTTCCTTACTCAGGACTAAATCGTTCTGTCGTTTTATACTCACTTCCTAAAAAAGCCTTCATTCATGATGTAACTTTTCAAACAGATTTTGAAGGAACAACGGGAAAACTTAATGTAGTAGTAGATCAGAAAGGATCGGCAAAATCAGGAAAAATTATAGTTTCTGGTTATAATCAGGAAATAGAAAGAAAAATAAGCTTTCAAAATGGAACGGCCGAAGTAGATATCGAAATTCCGAATGTGAAATTATGGAGTCCAAATCATCCAGATTTATATAATGTGAAAATAGAACTCAATGATGATGGAGAAGTTATTGACCAATATAATTTACAAACAGGTATTCGAACAATTGCTACAAACCAAAACCAGATCCTTTTAAATGGAGAACCGGTTTTTTTGAAAGGCTTCGGAAAACATTTGGATTTTCCTGTAATTGGTCGTGGTACAGCAGAGCCAGTTATGGTAAAAGATTTTGAACTACTCAAATGGACAGGAGCAAATTCTTTTCGTACTACTCACTATCCTTATGATGAAGAGTTCTATAATATGGCCGATAGAGAAGGGATTATGGTTATTTGTGAAACTCCTTCGGTAGGTTTAATTTTTCCCGGAAGCCCTTCAGAAGCCCTTCAAAAACGACAAGCTATTTGCAAACAATACCTAAAGGAAATGATTTATAGAGATAAAAATCATCCCTCAGTTATTTCATGGTGCTTGGCCAACGAACCAAGTGATAAAGCGAAAATAGGTGGGTTTGGAGTTAGAAAGACCGATGAAGAAAAAGAGTTTGCCTATTCTACATTTAAAGAACATTTTACACTTGCTAAGAAACTAGATCCCACAAGATTGTTAATGTATGTTGGGGTAATGATGGGCCCTACAGAATGGTTTGAACTTACAGATGTTATTGCTATTAACCGTTATTGGGGCTGGTACACCACTCCAGGTAATATAGAAAAGGGAAGCAATGCATTAAGTAAAGAATTAGACCGTATTCATAGAAAATATAAAAAACCTTGTATGATTAGTGAATTTGGGACAGATACTTATGCAGGTATGCATGCTGAACAACCTGAAATGTTTACAGAAGAATTTCAAGTAGAATTTATTAAGGCTTATCTGGACGTAGCAAAGTCTAAGCCATTTGTAACAGGAATGCATATTTGGAATTTTGCAGATTTTAAAACTAGTCAAGCAGTAATGCGTTTTGGAGGTTTTAATCTAAAAGGAGTCTTTACACGCGATAGAAAACCAAAAATGGCAGCTCACTATTTGCATTCACGTTGGAATGAACAAGCAGAAGATTAATAAAATAAATTCTATGAAAAAACTCATTATAGCTATAGCAATATTCTTTACAGGATTACAGCTATTCGCTCAAGATTTTAAAAAGGCAGACTTTGCAGGTATAGCTTTGCAACCACAGCAAAATGATATTAGAAATATAAAAAAGCTTTCAGGTATTTGGAAATTTAAAGTCGATCCAGAAAATGAAGGAATTAACAACAATTGGTTTACAGGTTTATCCAATTCCAACTCAATTGCTGTTCCTGGCAGTTGGAACAATCAATTTACCGATTTAAATCAATACCGGGAATGGGCTTGGTATGAAACCGAAAGTTATGTGCCTTCTTCTTGGCAAGGAGAACGTATCTATTTATGGTTTGGTGAAGCTTCATCTGTTGCAAAAATTTGGGTAAACGGAAAAGAAATAGGTCAACACGAAGGCGGGCACGTTCCATTTACTTTTGATATAACTTCAGAAATTAAATGGGATCAATCCAACCGTATAACCGTTCAAGTTGAAAACATTTTTGATGATGAACGAATGATTGCTGGAGGGTTTAGTAGGCTAGGAATAACCAACTATGATTATTTCCCTTATTCAGGTCTAAATCGGGATGTATATCTTTATTCACTACCTTCTCAAAGTCATATTGAAGACATTACCATAAAGACTGATTTTAAAGGGAAAACGGGCAAATTAGATATAGCCATCAAGCAGTCAGGAAATTTAAAAAGAGCGAAGGTTTTAATTCAAGGTCATGGAATCAATAAAACTACAGAGGTTTCTTTTAAGCAAACTTTAGCCCAAAAAAAGATAAATATTCCCAATGTCAAACTTTGGTCTCCAAGTGAAGCAAACCTATACAAAGTAACCGTATTGCTTGAAAATAAAAAGAAGATTGTTGACCGTTATTCATTAGACGTTGGTATTCGTACAATTTCAGTAGATAATAAACATATACTCTTAAATGGAGAACCTATTTTCTTAAAAGGCTTCAGTAAAAATATTGATTTTCCTATTTACGGAACAGGAAAAGTAAATCCTGTGACCATAAAAGATATAGAACTAATTAAATGGACGGGAGCAAACTCTGTACGTACAGCAGGTTTTCCTCACGATGAAGAATTTTACAAAGCAGCAGATCGTAACGGTATCTTAGTAATTGCAGATTTTCCGGCAGTTGGTTTATTTAAAACTAACGATACTACATCAATTAAAAATACAGAGAAATTTCGTTATCAATACTTAGATGAAATAATTACAAGAAATAAAAATCACCCAAGTATTATTATGTGGAATATTGCTAATGAACCAAAAGAAATGCATAGAAGACCGGAAGGAGATAAAAGTAAACCTATTGCTTATAAATTATTTGCAGAATATTTTCAAAAAGCAAGAACACTGGATCCAACCCGTCTTATTATTTACGTGGGAGAATCTTCAGGACCTTCAGAATGGTACGATTTGGTAGATGTAATCTGTTTAAATCGTTTAAATGGTTATTATACTGAAAATGGTCAAATTGATTTGGCAGTAGAAGAAGTTAGTACAGAATTAGATGAACTTCATCAACAGTACAATAAACCTTGTATGCTTATAGAAGTAGGAGCCGCTGCGGTGCCGGGAATGTCTGCCATAGAACCAGAACTTTTTACTTCAGGGTATCAAATAGAATTATTGAAGCAATACCTAACTATGCTTCAGAGAAAAAACTATGTTACAGGAGTGCAGATTAGTAGCTTTTCAGATGTCAAAACTACCCAATCTATTATTCGATTGGGAGGCTATAATTATTTGGGAGTTTTTACCCGGAATAGAAGACCAAAAAATACCGCTTATTTCTTACACGAGCGTTGGAATGAAAATGCAAAAATGAATTCAAAATGAAAATAAAAGATAAAACTATTATCGTTACAGGTGCCGGTGGTGGCATAGGAAGGCAGTTGGTGGTTGAGATAATAAAACGTGGCGGTGCTGTTATAGGAGTAGATATCAATAATAAAAATTTAAACAATACCAAAGCAATAGTCTCTGCAGACAAAATAGAAACCCACCTTTTGGATATTACCGATAAAGAAGCTGTGTATGCATTTGCAGAAAAAATGAACCAAAAAGGGGTGGACGGTCTTATTAACAATGCAGGAATTATACAACCATTTATTAAAGTTGAAAATTTAGATTATTCAACAATTGAACGGGTAATGAATGTCAATTTTTTTGGAACCCTCTATTTGGTAAAAGCCTTGTTACCACATTTTAAATCTAGAGAAGAAGCATACATTGTAAATTTATCGAGCATGGGCGGTTTTCTACCGGTACCAGGGCAAAGTATTTATGGAGCTGCTAAAGCTGCTGTTAAACTTCTTACTGAAGCACTTCATGAGGAATTGAAGAATACCAACATTGGGGTAAGCGTTGTTTTTCCAGGAGCTGTAAACACCAATATTAAGGTGAATTCAGGATTGGAGGAAGAAAAAAATAGTAACACCAATGCTCAAAAAACTAACAAAATATTATCACCTCAAGAGGCAGCAAAGCAAATTATAGATACAATTGAAAATGAAAAAGTCAGATTAGTTTTAGGAAAAGATTCTAAGATGATGGATTTTTTATATCGAATTCGTCCAAGTTTTGCAGCTAGGTTAATTTCAAAAAAAATGGGAAATAAAGTTCAATAAAATAACTATGGAAAAACTAAATTTAACAGGAAAAGTTGCCGTTGTTACAGGTGGCGGCGGTATACTTTGCTCTACAATCGCCAAAAATATGGCAGAGCAAGGTATAAAAACAGCTATTTTGGATTTAGATAAAAATAAAGCTGAAAAAGTTGCTAATGAAATTAGAAAAACCTATAAAGTTGACTCTATTGGGGTTGAAGCAAATGTGTTAAGTGAAAATTCCCTTCAAAATTCCCTTCAAATTATTCATCAAGAATTAGGTACAGTAGATTATTTATTGAACGGTGCCGGGGGTAATTCTGCTTCAGCAACCACAAAAGCAGAATTTATTACAGACGATTATATCAACAAATTAGAAGATACTTTTTTTGGTTTGCAGCTTGAAAGCGTAGAAAAAGTATTTTCCTTAAATTTTCAGGGGACTTTATTACCATCTATGGTTTTTTCTAAAGATATGTTGAAAAAAAAGCAAGGTGGGATTGTTAATATTTCATCGATGAATTCTTACAGTCCATTAACTAAAATTCCGGCATATTCTGCTGCTAAAGCAGCGATTAATAATTTTACCCAATGGTTGGCAGTGCATTTTTCTAAAACAGGGATTCGTGTTAATGCAATTGCTCCTGGTTTTTTGCTTACCAATCAAAATCGTTTTTTACTTATAGATGAGAAAACAGGAGAAGCAACCCCGCGAGGTAATAAAATTATAACAAACACACCAATGCAACGTTATGGAGAACCAGAAGAATTATCAGGTACAATTTTGTATTTAATGTCAGATTGGTCGAAATTTATCACAGGTGTGGTAATTCCTGTTGATGGAGGTTTTAGTGCATATAGTGGTGTGTAATAATAATTTAAATAATTATGATAGAACAAACCTGGAGATGGTATGGACCAAAAGACCGTATCACACTTAATGAAATAAAACAAACAGGAGCTACCGGTATAGTGACCGCCTTACATCATATTCCTAATGGAGAATTGTGGACGGTAAAGGAAATACAAAAACGAAAATCTGAAATAGAAGCAGCAGGTCTACATTGGTCGGTGGTAGAAAGCGTTCCAGTTCATGAAGACATAAAAAAGCAGACAGGAAATTGGAAAACGTACATTGAAAATTATAAAAGTACTATCAAAAATCTAGGAGAAACGGGAATTCATACTGTTTGCTATAATTTTATGCCTGTTTTAGATTGGTCAAGAACTAATTTGAAATTACAATTTAAAGATGGTTCATTGGCATTAGGTTATGAACAAAAAGCCTTTGCCGCCTTTGATATTTATGTATTGAAACGTCCAAATGCAGAAAAAGATTATTCTACTAAGACTGTATTAGAGGCCAAGACTTATTTTGAAAAGATGTCTTCTAATGATATTGAACAGTTAACCAATACTGTTATTAAAGGATTGCCAGGTGCAGAAGAAAGCTATACCCTTGAACAGTTTCAAGAGGTAATAGAGGATTATAAAGAGATAAGTCCAGAAAAATTAAGAAAGCATTTGTTTGATTTTCTATCGGCCATTATTCCTGTTGCTGAAGAATATGGTGTTCGTATGGCAATTCACCCTGATGATCCACCTTGGTCTTTACTTGGTTTACCACGTGTGGTAAGTACCATTGAGGATGCTAAGAGTATTGTTCAGCATATTGATTCTATTGTAAATGGCATTACATTTTGTACAGGCTCGTGGGGTGCGGGTTATTTTAATGATGTTTCTAAAATGGCTAAAGAATTAGCTTATCGCATTAATTTTGCTCATTTAAGAAATGTGAAAAGAGATCGAGATTTCAATTTTAATGAAGATTATTTATTAGAAGGTGATGTAGATATTTATGAAGTACTCCAAGTAATTATTGAAGAAGAAGAAAATCGAAAAGAAAATGGAAGATCAGATTGTTCTATACCGATTCGTCCAGATCATGGAAATCAAATGTTGGGAGATATAGGACAGGAAAATAATCCAGGGTATTCACTATATGGAAGAATGAAAGGATTGGCTGAAATTAGAGGTTTAGAGTTAGGAATAAGGAAAAGTATAATGGAGAATGATTAAATAATTTCAACTTAGAGAAAATATTTCGCGTTAGGGATAGAGCGGTCTGTTTGAGCTCTTTTAAAATCCTTGTTTTTGAAGGGATTTTAAAAAGCGAGTAGCGATAGCCCGGCCCAACGGGAACGCCATAAAAACAGAAGATATAAAAAAACTCGGCATAATTTGCCGAGTTTTTTATTTTTAGATAGGTTTTAATTGAGCTTTTTCTTCTTCTGTGTACAACCTTGATTTGATGATAAATCGAAGTCCTAAAGGAATTTCCAATGAAAAACTAGAGCCTCTTCCTTGGGTGATATCTACTGTAAGTTGCGTATGTTTCCAATATTCAAATTGATCTTTGGAAATATAGAATTCACAATTGGAAATTTCACCTAGGAAAATATCAGATTTATCAAGCATTAAATCTCCTTTAGGAAAGCACATAGGAGAAGAGCCATCACAGCAACCTCCACTTTGATGAAACATTAATTCACCGTGTTTTTGTTGAAGTTGTTGGATGACTTCTTTTGCTCTTTCTGTAACTTTTACTCTAGGTGTTTCCATTAAAAGAATCCTAATTTTTGTTTATCGTAAGAGATTAACATGTTTTTAGTTTGTCTATAATGGTCTAACATCATTTTATGGTTTTCTCTACCAATACCTGATTTTTTGTAACCACCAAAGGGTGCGTGTGCTGGATAATTATGATAGCAGTTTACCCAAACACGTCCAGCTTTAATGGCTCTAGAAATTTGATAAGCTTGGTGTGTATCTCGCGTCCAAACTCCGGCTCCAAGTCCGTATAACGTATCGTTGGCAATCTCGATGGCTTCTTTTTCATCTTTAAAAGTGGTAACGCAAACTACCGGGCCAAAAATTTCTTCTTGGAATACCCGCATTTTATTGTTTCCTTTTAAGATGGTTGGTTTAATATAATAACCTCCGTCGAGTCCTTCATTATATGCAGCTTCTCCACCAGCTAATACTTCACAGCCTTCTTCTTTACCAATATTGATATAATTCAGGATTTTTTCATATTGATCGTTAGAAGCTTGTGCTCCCATCATGGTATCTGGGTCAAGTGGATGGCCTAGCTTTATAGCATTGGTACGTTCAATAACTCGCTCAATAAATTTATCGTAAATGCTTTCTTGTATTAAAATCCTACTGGGACAAGTACAAACTTCCCCTTGATTAAGTGCAAACATAACGGCACCTTCAATGCATTTGTCAAAATAATCATCATCGGCATCCATAATACTTTCAAAGAAAACATTAGGTGATTTTCCTCCTAGCTCTAAAGTAACCGGAATGATATTTTTAGAGGCATATTGCATAATTAATTGTCCGGTGGTGGTTTCTCCGGTAAATGCAATCTTATTGATTCTTGGGTTAGAGGCTAGAGGTTTGCCAGCTTCAACACCAAAACCGTTCACAATGTTTAACACACCTGCAGGAAGAATATCTTCAATCATTTCCATTAAGATTAAAATTCCTACGGGAGTTTGTTCGGCAGGTTTTAAGACTACACAGTTTCCGGCAGCTAGTGCGGGAGCTATTTTCCAAGCAGCCATTAAAATTGGGAAATTCCACGGAATAATTTGTCCTACAACTCCAAGTGGTTCAGGAACGTTTAACGAAACCGTATTCGAATCTAGCTCTGCGACGGAGCCTTCTTCAGCTCTAATTACTCCGGCAAAATACCTAAAATGATCTACTGCCAATGGCATATCTGCTGCCATGGTTTCTCTTACGGCTTTACCATTGTCCCAAGTTTCTGCTCTAGCTAAAGCTTCTAAATTATTTTCGATTACATCAGCTATTTTCAATAATAAATTACTACGATATGTGGCTGAAGAATTATTCCATTCAGGGGCTGCCGCCCAAGCTGCGTCTATGGCTTTTTCAATATCTTCTTCTGTAGAACGTGGAATTTTAGTAAAGCTTTTTCCATCTACCGGAGAGATGTTTTCAAAATATTCCCCTTTTGTGGGAGAGGTCCATTTTCCGCCAATAAAATTTTCATATTGACTTTTAAACTGGGGTTTTTTAATCTCTGTTTTTGATGTGGTGGCTGTATTGCTCATAACATTAAATTTTTAGTTAGGTTTCTGATTCTTAAATTTATGCAGATACTTTGTTTATCTTTTGAACAATACTATTAATGTGATGAACTATTCTATTAAAACTTATTAAACTGATAAAATATGTAGTATATTTATAGGTATAACTTAATTTGTGTGGTTTGTTATTGCCATATTAATAATTGAATAGTGATGCTTTCTAAACGTTTTTTTGAAAACCGGAGTTTACAAGATATGGTGGAAAACCAAACCACCTATACAATGAACAATGCGGCGATGCATGTTTTTGAAACGCATAAAAAAGCAGAGCGGGTTTTGTTACAGTTTGATCAGCCGGTTTTAGCAAGTATGTTGGAAGGAAAAAAAATTATGCATTTACGCGATAGTCAATCTTTTGATTTTTTGCCGGGTGAATCTTTGGTTTTACCGGCCCAAGAGGTGATGAGTATTGATTTTCCGGAAGCAAAGGAAAAAAATCCAACCCTATGTTTGGCGATGGCTATTTCTGAAGATAAGATTAAACAAACGCTCAATTTAATGAATGAAAAGTTACCGAAGTTTGATGAACGGGATTGGAGTTTGATGGATTATAATTTTCATTTTAGCAATGACCGTGAAATTTTTCAAATTATTCAACGCTTACTTTTTTTATTCACAGAAAATCATCCTTCTAAAGATTTGTTTGTTGATAATATGCTACAGGAACTTGTGGTTCGGGTGTTGCAAACCAATTCTAAAAAGGCTTATTTGGAGAATTCAACTAGCTTTCAGCAGAGCAGTAGGTTGCGTTATGTAATTGAATTTATTCGGAAAAACATTCATAAAAACCTTTGTATTGAAGATTTAAGTAAGCAAGCTTACATGAGTGAATCTAATTTCTACCGGGTTTTTAAAAATGAAATGGGAATTTCTCCTGTTGAATTTATTAATGAAGAACGAATTAAATTAGCTACCCAATTGCTAAAAGAAGAAGACCGAAAAATAAAAGATGTTTATATGGAATGCGGTTTTGAGAGTAGGTCTTATTTTAACCGGGTTTTTAAGAAAATTAAAAAAGTGAGTCCAGGTAAATTTCAAGCAAGGTTTAATTAAACTACTTTACCATTTTCACGCAGTTCACGTTTCCATCACCATCATATTCCAAAATAGGGTTTTCAGAATCGATGGTCCATTTGCCATCTACAATGTATTTGTAGTGATGTTTTCCGCCAGATAAATAAAGTTTTTTGCTCCAACCGTCTTCGGTTTTATTCATTTGGTAATAATTTTCGTTCCAGTTATTAAAAGTTCCGGTCAGAATAACTTTTGAAGCATCTTGAAAACCTTCTAAGTCGAAAGTTACCCATTTTTTTACTTTGATTACTGAATTATAGCCGCCAAATTCATTGATGACTTTATCCTTATTGGCAGGGTCTTCCATCCATTTTCCATCTACAATAAATTTATATTGATACTCTCCGGGTTGTAAATCAAGGGTTAATTTCCATCCTTTTTCGGTGGGTTTCATTTCAAGAAAATGTTCATCCCAACGGGAAAAAGTACCTGAAAGAATAACATTTTTAGCCTTAGTATGACCTTCTAAAAAGAACTCGACATTTCCATTTTCATTCGGAATAGTGGTGTACAATTTTAAATTATTGGAATGAAAATATCCACCAAATTCATCTCTCGCCGGAGTGATGTTGGCTACACGATTGCTAGGTTCTGCCCAATAGGTATTATTAATGATAAATTTAAATTCCCAAATAAATTCATCATCAAAATCTTCAATATTTTTTCTGAGTTCGTATAGACAATCATCAATCTTTTTCATTTTCCAGCCACTTCTTGACCAATTATTAAAGTTACCGGAAACTACGACACTTTCGATATCGAGGTCTTTAAAATCTTTTACCTTTCCATAATTGTCGTGGGTTGCTTTTTTATACTCTTCTTTATTAAAAGTGAAAACAATTTCATCGCCATCTATCCAATAGCCTTTTATCTTACTGTTTTGTGCAAAATTTGGTATTGCCAACAGCAAGAGAATTAATAGGATAATATGTGGTTTTATTGTTTTCAAATTAGTGTTTCAAAGGATAATCAATAAAATAAAGCATTTCTTTTTTATAGTTGATAATCGTTCTTTTCTGCATAAAAAATTCATAGCCTAAAACTCCGTCTATTGAAGTTCCGAAGGCTTCACTCATTTTAGCTAAATTAGTAATAATCGTATTCATGGGGCCAAAATAAATTTGATCATTTAATTTTACCCGATACAATTTTCCTGCCAATACTTCAGCTTTTTCATCGGCAGCTCCTGAAAGAACAATCCGTTTGGAAGGTTTAAAAAACTTAATTACTTTTTTACTCTTTCTAGTGTTTAACTGATTAATTTCTGCTCCGGTATCTAAAGCAAAATTCATTTCATTATCTCCTACATAGGTTTTTAAAACAATGGTGTGTTTTTTAAGTTGAAACCCAATACTATCAACAATTTTTTCTAAATATACTTTTTTGTCAAGTTTATTTCCCCGAGCGTCAATTTTGGTAAGGGTAATTTGATTTAAGTAAAGGTCGATAAAAACCTCATAATCTTTCAAAATACTATAACCAATAATTCCGGTTAAATTCATGTTCTTTTTCTTTTCAATATGCGAAAGGTCCATCACATGAGCATTGGCATTTTTTAAACTCAGGTTTTGTAATTTAAACTCTTCCAGAAATTTTTCATAGGCATCAGCATCATTGAGAACGCCTGAAGATTTTACGGAAGATTTATTATGAATATAGAGATTAGGAAAATGTACTCTATTCAAGATTAAACTTTCTGAACCAGTATCGATAATGAAATTTCCTTTTTTGTTGAATAATTCTGCCTCGACTACCATAAGATGGTCGATTAGTTTAAAAGGAATTCTGAATGTATTCTCGTTAACAACTTCAGCATTGGGAAAAATAATGGGGTCTAACTTCAGCTCTTCTGCCTGAAGTTTAGAAAAGGAAAGTATAAATATGACCACCAACCAAAGTTTTCCCATATTTAATAGACGTGGATAAAAGAAAATTGTTACACTTTAATTCTTGCTGAAGTTAACTAAAAAACGCCTAGTTTTTTACTAGACGTTTTTATTGTTATATATCAGAAAATTAATTTCCCATCCCCCTGAACTCGATTCAGGGGCTCATCCTTTAGATTTCGATTTTCAAAACTGAATGAAATTCTGAGTCAAGCTCAGAATGACGCTCAGCTATTTTTATTGAAGACTAGCTAAACTTTGTTCAATGGCTTCAATTTTTGCTTCGGCATCGGCTTTCTTTTGTTTTTCCATCGCCACAACTTTTTCCGGGGCGTTATTAACAAAACGCTCGTTAGAAAGTTTCTTCTCAACAGACTTTAAAAAACCTTGGTTGTATTTTAATTCTTCTTGTAATTTTTCAATCTCTGCTTCCACATCAATCGCACCTGCCATTGGTATAAAATATTCATTCGATTTAACACGATAAGAAAGTGCATTTTCTTGCTGATCTTTTACGTAATTAATAGCTGAAATGTTCCCCAATTTAGCAATTACCGAATCGTAATCTTCTTTTAGGTTTTCATTGTTAATTACGCTCAATTCAATTGTGTCTTTGAACGAAATATTCTTTTCTTTTCGAATGGTTCTAATTCCTGAAATTACTTCTTTAACCATTTCAAAATCAGAAATAAATGTCTTGTCGAAATCGATTTGTTTTGGCCAAGCTGAAATAATTAAAGCATCTTCCTTACTTCTTTCAGTAATGTTTTGCCAAATTTCTTCGGTTAAGAACGGCATAAACGGATGCAAGATTTTTAAATTATCTTCTAAAAGCGAGATGACGTCGTTAAATGTTTGTACATCGATTCCTTCTCCATAGGGTGGCTTAACCATTTCTAACAACCAAGAACAGTAATCGTCCCAAACCAATTTGTAGGTAGCCATTAAAGCATCAGAAATTCTGTATTTAGAAAAATGATCTTCAATTTCTACCAATGTCTTTTGGAAGGTGTTTTTATACCAATCGATTGCGATTTTAGCCGATTGCGGTTGTTCTTTATTTTCGTCTATTTCCCAACCTTTTACCAAACGGAAAGCATTCCATATTTTATTACCAAAGTTTTTCCCTTGTTGGCAAAGCGATTCGTCAAATAATAAATCGTTTCCGGCAGCGCTACTTAACAGCAAACCAACCCGAACTCCATCGGCACTAAAATCTTCAATAAGTTTTAAGGCGTCTGGTGAATTCCCTAAGGATTTTGACATTTTTCGACGTTGCTTATCACGCACCAATCCAGTTAAGTAAACGTTGTTGAATGGTTTTTTGCCGGTATATTCATATCCTGCGATAATCATTCTGGCAACCCAAAAGAATAAAATATCAGGTCCAGTTACTAAATCGTTCGTTGGATAGTAGTACTTGAATTCTTCATTGTCAGGATTATTAATTCCATCAAAAACACTCATTGGCCATAACCAAGAAGAGAACCAAGTATCTAAAGCATCATTATCTTGTTTTAAATCTTCAGCAGAAAGATTTTCCTTCCCGGTTTTTTGTATCGCTAATTGTAACGCTTCTTCACGAGTTTCAGCCACTACAAAATCTTCTTTTCCGTTTCCAAAGTAATAGGCCGGAATACGATGCCCCCACCAAAGTTGGCGTGAAATATTCCAGTCGCGAATGTTGTTCATCCAATGGCTGTAGGTATTTTTAAACTTATCTGGGAAAAGTTTTACTTCTTCTGTCTCTAAAACCGCTTTGATAGCCGGTTTCGCTAAGTCTTCCATTTTTAAGAACCACTGGTCAGACATTTTAGGTTCAATGACTGCTTTGGTTCTTTCTGAAGTTCCTACTTTATTAGTGTGTTGTTCTGTTTTTACTAAAAAACCTTTTTCTTCTAATTCTTTAGAAAACTCTTTGCGTACATGAAAACGATCTTTTCCTTGGTAATGAAGACCATATTCATTTAAGGAAGCGTCATCGTTAAAAATATCGATCACTTCTAGGTTATGTTTTTCACCTAAATTTTTATCGTTCTCATCGTGAGCCGGAGTTACTTTTAAACAACCGGTTCCAAACTCAAGATCAACATATACATCTTCAATTATTGGTATCACACGATTTACAATCGGTACAATTGCTTTTTTACCTTTTAAATTCGTGAAACGCTCATCATTCGGGTTTATACAAATCGCGCTATCACCAAAAATAGTTTCTGGTCGAGTAGTGGCGATGGTTAAGGTGTCGTCGCTACCTTCAATTTTATAATTGATGTAATATAAATTTCCTTGCTTTTCTTCGTAGATTACCTCTTCATCAGAAAGCGTGGTTTTGGCTTCGGGATCCCAATTCACCATTCGGTAACCACGATAAATTAATCCTTTGTTATATAAATCTACAAACGACTTAATTACTGAAGAATATAATTTTTCATCTAAGGTGAATTTGGTTCTTTCCCAATCACAAGAAGCTCCGAGTTTTTTTAACTGATTTAAAATAACACCTCCATAATTTTCAGTCCATTCCCAAGCGTGCTTCATAAACTCTTCGCGAGAGATGGTATTTTTATCAATTCCTTCAGCTTTTAATTTTGCTACTACTTTGGCTTCGGTGGCAATAGAGGCGTGGTCAGTTCCTGGTACCCAACAGGCATTGTAACCTTGTAAGCGAGCTCTCCTAATTAATACATCTTGAATAGTGTTATTCAACATATGTCCCATATGTAAAACCCCAGTCACGTTTGGTGGTGGGATGACGATGGTATATGGCTCTTTTTCATTTACTTCAGAATGAAAATATTTATTTTGCATCCAGTAGTCGTACCACTTATCTTCTATCTCTTTCGCGTTATATTTTGCAGCAATGGCCATGAATTGGTCTGATTTTTGAAATTGAAATGCAAAAGTAGTTATATATAGATTATTTTAAAAGATTATAATTTATTAATCTGGCATTTGTATAATGAATATTTTACTATTACATTAGTGCCTAAATAAAAACAAGATGAAAAATTTTATTGTATTAGCAGCATTTTTATTTGCTGGAATCGCTGTACAAGCGCAAGCTAAAATTGAATTTAAAGAAGAAACCGTTGATTACGGTGAAGTTGAATATGGAGGAGATGGAATGAGAACTTTTGAATTTACCAATACCGGTAACGAACCTTTGGTAATTGAAAAAGCTACTGCAACTTGTGGTTGTACCGTTCCAGAAAAACCGGAAGAACCAATCGCACCGGGAGAAACAGGTGAGTTGAAAGTTAAATATAACACTCGGAAAGTAGGATATATTAGAAAAACCATTACCGTATATTCTAATGCTGAAGGTTCTCCGCACGCAGTAAAAATTAAAGGAAAAGTGTTAGAAAAAGACACCAAAAGTGTTTTAGAAAAATAAATAGTTACTCATAAACTAATTAAGAAAAGCCACTTTCATTTTGAAGTGGCTTTTTTGTTGTTGGGAAAATTGTATTTATTCTTAAAAATAGCCTGCTTTCATAAATAATTTTGCAAATTTGCGGCAAAAAATAGATTATGCCTTCAATATCATCTAAAGGTCTGGCAATGCCGGAATCTCCTATAAGAAAATTAGTTCCTTATGCTGAAGCTGCTACAGAGCAAGGAAAGCATATTTATTATTTAAATATTGGTCAACCGGATATTAAAACGCCTGATTGTGCTTTGGAAGCGGTAAAGAATAATGATTTAGAAATCGTTTCTTACAGTCATTCTGCAGGTTTTGCTTCTTATCGCGAAAAACTGGCCAATTATTACCAAAAACAGGGAATTCCTGTAAATGCAGAAGATATTATTGTAACCACAGGAGGTTCTGAAGCTTTACTTTTTACAATGGGAAGTATTGCCGATATTGGTGATGAAGTAATTATTCCAGAACCTTTTTATGCCAATTATAATGGTTTTGCAACTTCTTCGGGAATAAATGTAGTTCCGGTGACGGCTTCTTTTGATGAGGGTTTTGCTTTACCTCCGGTGAGTGAATTTGAAAAAAGAATTACCAATAAAACCAAAGCGATTATTATTTGTAATCCAGGGAATCCTACGGGTTATTTATACACGAAGGAAGAAATGGATCAGTTAGCAGCTTTGGCTAAAAAACACGATTTGTTTTTGGTAGCAGATGAAGTTTACCGCGAGTTTGCTTATGAAGGGAAAAAGCACTATTCAGTGTTAAGTCAAGAAGGGATTGAAGAAAACGCCATTATGATTGATTCTGTTTCTAAACGTTACAGTATGTGCGGAGCTAGAATTGGTTGTGTAGTTTCTAAAAATAAAGAATTTATGACTACTGCGATGAAGTTTGCGCAAGCAAGATTGAGCCCGCCTACTTTTGCGCAAATTGCCAGTGAAGCCGCCTTAGATACGCCACAGTCTTATTTTGATGATGTTATTGATGAATATGTAGATAGAAGGAATACATTAATTGAATTGCTTGAAAAAATTGACGGTGTAAAAGTAGCAACCCCAAACGGAGCCTTTTATTGTATTGCAGAGTTACCGGTAGATGATGCAGAAGATTTTGCAAAATGGTTATTGGAAAGTTATGAATATGAAGGTGAAACCGTGATGATTGCTCCGGCAGCCGGATTTTATTCAACCCCTAATTCTGGGTTGAACCAAGTAAGAATTGCTTACGTATTAAAGAAAGAAAATCTTTTAAAAGCGGTTAAAATTTTAGAAGAAGCATTAAAGGTTTACAACAAATAAGATGCAACAAGAACATAATTTTTCATTAAAAGCTTACAATACTTTTGGCTTAGATGTAAAGGCTAAAAATTTTATTGAAGTAGTTAATGAAGAAGAATTAGAGAAAGTTCTGAGGAAAGTATATTCCTCAGAACTTTTTGTTTTAGGTGGCGGAAGCAACTGTTTATTTACCAAAGATTTTGACGCTACTGTTTTACATGTCAACTTAAAAGGAAAGCAAGTTGTTAATGAAACTGAAGATGAAGTTTTCTTAAAAGTAAATGCCGGAGAAAATTGGCATCAGTTGGTGTTGTTTTGCGTAGAAAATAATTACGGTGGAATAGAGAATTTATCGCTTATTCCCGGAAATGTAGGAACTTCTCCTATTCAGAATATTGGTGCTTACGGAGTGGAATTAAAAGATGTTTTTGTAGAATGCGAAGCCATTCATATTCAAACCTTGGAGAAAAAGATTTTTACCAAGGAAGATTGCCGATTTGGTTACCGAAATTCCATTTTTAAAAATGAAGTAAAAGGGCAATATATTATTACTTCGGTTACTTTTCAACTTACCAAGAAAAACCATCAATTAAAAACCGATTACGGTGCAATCTTAAATGAATTAGATAAAAAAGGAATTTCAAATCCTACGATTAAAGATGTTTCTGATGTCGTGATCGCTATTCGAGAGCAAAAGTTACCTAATCCTAAAGAAATAGGAAATAGTGGAAGTTTTTTTAAAAACCCAATTATTTTAATTTCAGCTTTTGAAAAACTTCAAGCAAAATATCCTGAAATCCCGTCATACAAAATTTCAGCAACAGAAGTAAAAGTTCCGGCCGGTTGGTTAATCGACCAAGCAGGTTTTAAAGGTTATCGAAAAGGCGATGCCGGTGTTCATCAAAATCAGGCATTAGTTTTAGTGAATTACGGAAATGCCACGGGAGAAGAAATTTTGAAGTTGGCAGAATTTATTCAGCTAAAAATAAAAGAGAAATTCGAGATTGATTTAGAAATGGAAGTCAACATTATCTCATAAAAAAAACAGGTCTTATTTAAAAGACCTGTTTTCCCTAACTTAACTTAATCTAACCAAATAATTTTTATCTCTAAAAATTATTTTCTCATTAAAACGGTATTCACAGAATGTATTACTCCATTTTGACCTTTTTGGTCTGCGTTGGAAATCATAATTTCTGTTCCTTTACCATCTTTAAGAACAATGTTGCCATCTTTAAGCATGGCGTCAATTTTTCCGTTATTTGCTGTTTCTAAGGTGTATTTTTTATTTTCACTGTCCTCAATTAAGCTCTTCAGTTTGGTAGAATCTACGTTCCCAGGAATAATATGGTAACTAATGATTGATTCCAATTTTTCAGTATTAGAAGGTTCCATAAGACTTTCAACAGTTCCTTTTGGTAATTTGTTAAAAGCTTCGTTGGTAGGAGCAAAAATTGTATAAGGACCTTCACCTTTAATTTTAATTACCATTCCCGCTTTTTGTAAAGCAGAAACAAAAGTAGAAAGGTCTTTAGCATTCATAGCAACTTGTGCTAAATCCATTTCATTTCCGTCTCCAGTAGTGTCTTCTTCCATTTCGTTTTCATTCTGCATTTCGCTATCAGAAGACATTTCATTACTTTCAGACATATCAGAAGATTCGTTCATTTCCATAGAATCTTCATTCATATTGTCCTTTTCTTTATTTTCTTTACACGAAAGAATAAGTAAAGAAGAAATAGCCAAAGCTATAATCGATCTGTTGATCTTCATTGTTGTAATTTTTTAGTTTATGGTACGAAGATAATTCTAAACAATTCTGTTTTAGGTGTTTGTGTGGTAAAGTTTAGTTAAATAATGTAAATGAATTATTAATTACCAGATATATTTTAGCATCAATAAAGAATGTTTTATTTTTGCACTATGAAATTATTATTGATTACCATAACGTTATTAGCAATTGCTTTTGCAGGAATTGCCATTAAAATTTGGGCAAAAAAAGACGGAAAATTTGCAGGAACTTGCGCAAGCCAAAATCCTTATTTAAATAAAGAGGGCGAACCTTGCAGTTTTTGTGGGAAAATGCCGGAAGAAATGGGCGATTGTAGCAATGATTCTAAAAGTAAAGCTTAATTAAGGCACATGTTGTTACTGTTATTTTACTGCTTCTTAGTGGTAGCAACTATTAATATTTTATTTTACATTTCATTTTTTAAGTTTCTTTTTGCTGTTGAAAAGAAACCCCAAATTAGAATAAACCAACCGGTTTCTGTGGTGATTTGTGCAAAAAACGAAGCAGAAAACCTTCAGCAAAACTTACCGTATATTTTAAATCAGGATTATCCCGAGTTTGAAGTGATTTTGATCAACGATTCTTCTTCTGATGAAACTTTGGCGGTAATGGAAGATTTTGAACTTAAGGATAGTCGGGTAGTAGTGGTAAATGTAGAAAGTAACGAACGTTTCTGGGGAAATAAAAAATATGCTTTAACTCTGGGAATAAAGAAAGCAAAATTTGAAAAACTTTTATTTACCGACGCCGATTGTTACCCAAAAACCAATCAGTGGTTAAAGGAAATGGCGCAAGGATTTCAACCTGAAAAAGACTTAGTGTTGGGTTATGGAGCTTACGAAAAAGTGAAGGACTCTTTCTTAAACAAAATTATTCGCTTTGAAACCCTATTAACCGCATTACAGTATTTTTCAGCAGCAAAAAACGGACGTACTTACATGGGAGTTGGCCGTAATTTAGCTTATACATCCACTGTTTTTTATGAAAATAAAGGATTTGTCTCTCATATGAATCTACTTTCCGGGGATGACGATTTATTTGTAAATGAAGTAGCCACTAAAACAAATACTTCCATCGTTTTTTCTGAAGAAAGCTTCACCTATAGTCAACCCAAAAACACTTGGAAAGCTTGGTTCCGGCAAAAAAGGCGACATATTTCTACAGCGAAATTTTATAAAAAATCCCAGCAATTTAAATTAGGGCTTTTCTATTTATCTCAATTTTTATTTTGGATGTTAAGTTTTGTTTTGTTGGCGTTTTACGATTGGCGTTTAATTTTAGCAGCGATGCTTGTACGTTTTGCTATTCAGTATATCGCCTACGGAAAAGCGGCTTCAATTTTTAAGGAAAAAGATTTACTTTGGTTCTTGCCTTTTCAAGATTTATGCTTGGTTTCGCTACAATTTGTTATCTTTATTTTTAATTCGCTCTCAAAACCTCAATTCTGGAAATGATTTCTGAACAGCTCTATCAACAAATCGACAAGGCCAAGAAAGGAAATCAAAAAGCATATAAATTTTTATTGGATAATTATTGGAATCAAGTTTATCGATTTCAATTAAAACGTATTAAAGATGAATACGAAGCCGAGGAAGTTACCGTACAAACTTTTTCAAAAGCTTTTGATAGGTTGGAAACTTTTAAGGAAGAATATAATTTTCAAACTTGGTTGATTGCCATTTCCAAGAATATTCATATTGATTTAATTAGAAAGAAAAATATTGAAACTACGCAGGTAGATAAAAGAGCTGAAAAAACATTTATTGATGAAACTCCTTCTGCTGAAGATAAATTGATTACCGAGCAAAACCTTTCCAATCTTTTGGCTTTAATTAAAAAGCTAAAGCCACATTATCAAGAAGTGATTCATTTTCGGTATTTTCAGGAAATGAGTTATAAAGATATTTCAGAAAAAATAGATGAACCCATTAATAATGTAAAAGTAAAATTATTAAGGGCAAAAAAGCTGTTAGCTGAAATTATTCAGGATAAAAATTCTTAGGCTAGCCATACTTATAATCTATAATTCTTCATTCTTTTAGCAATACTTTATTTTGTATCTTTGTTTACTATAAATTTTGTTATGGCAGTAGAAACCCTTGCACCCGAAAAGACAAAGAAAAAACCTAAATGGTTACGTGTAAAATTACCGACCGGTAAAAAATATACAAACCTTAGAAAGTTGGTAGATAAGTACGATTTACACACCATTTGTACTTCAGGAAGTTGCCCGAATATGGGGGAATGCTGGAGTGAAGGAACCGCCACTTTTATGATTTTAGGGAATGTTTGTACACGTTCTTGCGGATTTTGTGGAGTAAAAACCGGAAGACCGGAAACGGTGGAGTGGGACGAGCCTGAAAAAGTATCACGCTCCATTAAATTAATGGATATAAAACATGCGGTAATTACCAGTGTAGACCGTGACGATTTAAAAGATATGGGTTCTATTATTTGGGCAGAAACGGTAAAAGCCATTCGCCGGATAAATCCCAATACTACTTTAGAAACCCTAATTCCGGATTTTCAAGGAGTCGAAAGAAATATAGATCGAATTGTTGAGGTTGCTCCAGAAGTGGTTTCACACAACATGGAAACTGTAAAAAGATTAACCCGTGAGGTAAGAATTCAAGCAAAATACGACAGGAGTCTAGCAGTTTTGGATTACTTGAAAAAACAAGGAATTAACAGAACTAAATCTGGGATTATGCTTGGTTTGGGAGAAAAGGAAGATGAAGTAATCCAGACTTTACACGATTTAAGATCGGTAGATGTAGATGTGGTAACAATCGGTCAATACCTTCAACCTAGTAAAAAACACTTACCGGTTCAACAGTTTGTAACACCAGACCAGTTTAAGAAATACGAAGAAATAGGTTTAGATTTAGGATTTAGACACGTTGAAAGTAGTGCTTTAGTACGTTCTTCTTATAAAGCGCATAAACACATAGATTAATGTCAAATAAAATAAGAATTGCCATTAACGGTTTCGGCCGTATTGGGAGAAGTCTGTTTCGACTTTTATTAAATCACCCGAATATTGAAATAGTTGCAATTAACGATTTGGCAGATGCTAAAACTTTAGCACATTTATTAAAATATGATAGTATTCACGGAGTTTTACCTAATGAAGTAAAATCGAATGAAAATCAAATTTTGGTTGATGGAAAAGATTTTCCTTTAACAAAACAAACTGATATCTCTCAAATTGATTGGAAAAATTTTGATGTAGATGTAGTAGTAGAATCAACAGGAAAATTTAAAAAGAAAGAAGAGCTTCAGCATCATTTAAATGGAGGTGCTAAAAAAGTAATTCTTTCTGTTCCTCCCATTGATGATGATATAAAAATGATTGTTCTTGGCGTTAATGAGCATTTATTGGATGGAAGTGAAAAAATTATTTCGAATGCTTCTTGTACCACTAATAATGCAGCTCCGATGTTACAGGTGGTCCACGAAGTTTTAAATGTTCAGCAGGCTTATATTACTACGGTTCATTCTTACACCTCAGACCAAAGCTTGCATGACCAACCCCATCGGGATTTAAGAAGGGCAAGAGCTGCAGCGCAATCAATCGTACCCACGACTACAGGTGCTGCAAAAGCTCTTACTAAAATTTTTCCTGATTTATCGAATGTTATTGGAGGATGTGGGATTCGGGTTCCTGTTCCTAACGGCTCTTTAACAGATATGACGTTAAATGTAAAAAAGAAAACATCTATTGAAGGAGTGAATAGCCTTTTTAAACACGCCTCCGAGACAAAATTTAAGAATATTATTAGCTACAATGAAGACCCAATTGTTTCAGTAGATATTCTTGGTAATACTTTTTCTTGTATATTTGATAGCGAGATGACCTCGGTAATCGATGGTCATTTAGTCAAACTAATTGGTTGGTACGATAATGAACGCGGTTATAGTAACCGTTTAATAGATTTAATTGTATTAGTTGGCTCTTAATGCGTCAATTATATGTGTAAAAGATTAAATAGATTTTTACTTTCTTTAATTTTTATAATAGGTTTTCAGATACAACTGAAAGCTCAAGGAGAGGCAAGCCAAATTTCAGAAATAGAAACTGAAGAGTTTGAGTCTATTATCGATAGTATTCACCAAAACTATGAATACTATAATTACCCGAAACTTATTAAAAGACTGGCTTTTATTGGTAAAGTAGCTAAAAAAAACAAAAATGAACAGCTATGGATATCTTCTAGGTTTTACATGGCAGATATTTTTTATAAAGCTGAAAGAAGAGATGAAGCTAAAGGTATTTTGAATGATATTTTGCGAAAAGATTCTAAAAAGTTTAGTAAAATGTTACTTCCATTCAGTTATTATCTATATACAAAGATTTTACTAGAAGAAGGAGAGGTTGAAGAGGCTAAAAAAATTTTTGAAAAATCTCACAAAATAGGAGAGAATGGAAAAAAGATACATTCTTTTATAGGAAATTTTGTTTATGCAAAACTTTTATATTCAGAAAAAAAATTAGAAGAGGCTTTAAAGCTTATTGAAAGTGTAGAAGCTAAAATAAAAGATTATCCTAGTAGTCACTTTTCTGGTGAAACTTATTACTTAAAGGCTCAAATACTTAAGGATTTAAATACTTTAGATAAAGCTGCCGCAATTGCAAATAAAGTTTATTATCAAGCGCATTCTAATAATTATGAAATGCAAAAACTCAGGGCTTCCGAGTTACTCGTAGCTATTCATACGTTAAACAACAATCAAGCAGAGCAAATACATTATTTGAATATTTCCAGTAGAATTAAAAATTCGATTATTAGTTTTCAAAATAATCGTTTTACCAACGATAAAGTTACTGACTCCAAAAGTATTCAATCTGCAGTAGATACTATTTCCAAATTATCTTTAGCAAATTCAGAACAAGAAAAATCTATAAAGTATAACCAACTTACCATTATTTTAAGTGCTTTGTTTATTGCTATACTATCGTTATTTACCGTATCGCTTTATAAAAATAATAACTTGAGGGCTAAGGCCAATACATTATTAAAACAAAAAAATTCAGAATTAATAGAATCTAGGGAGAAGTCATTAACAGCAATGAGGTACAGAGAGCAGTTTTTATCGACTATAACCCACGAACTAAGAACACCTATTTATGCGGTTACAGGATTGACTTATTTATTGCTGAAAGAAAACCCTACCCCGCAACAAGAAGAACATTTAAAATCTTTAAAACATTCAGGAGAACATCTTTTATCATTAATAAATAATATATTAGATATAAATAAATTAGAATCTAATAAGCTAAATAAAATAGAAGTAGATTTTAATGTAAGAGCCAAACTTAAAAGTGTTGTTGAACCCTTACGTCGATCTGCAAAAGAAAATGGTAACACCTTACATTTAGAGATAGATCCGCAACTCCCAAAATCACTTAGGGGAGATGTGGTAAAACTTTCCCAGATTTTGATTAACTTAATTTCAAATGCGATTAAATTTACCAAAAACGGAGATATTTGGATAAAAGCCTCTTTAATTAATGAAACCGATTCTAGAGTTCTTTTACAGTTTGAAGTAGAAGATAATGGTCAAGGAATAGCTAAGGAAAATCAAAAGAAAATTTTCGAAAAATTTAATCAAGGAGCTAATGAGGTTCCTTCTGTTCAAGCGGGAACCGGTTTAGGATTACCTATAGTTAAAAACCTTCTCAAGTTTTTAAACAGCAATATAGAATTGGAAAGTGAACCAGGAAAAGGTTCTCGTTTTTTCTTTAAAATATCATATGAGAAGACAGAGAACTTCGTTTCTACCAAAGAATTTAATGTAGATAGAGGTGTTACAGAAGAAAAACCCATAGAAGAAGTCTTTAAGGATAAGAAAATTTTGGTGGTTGAAGATAATAAACTCAATCAAAAAATAACTTGTAAGATATTAGAAAATAAGGGATTGGATTGTGAAATTGCCAATAACGGTGAAGAAGCGGTTAACCTTAATTTAAAAAATAAATACGACCTTATTTTGATGGATATCCATATGCCGATAATGGATGGGATAGAAGCAACCAAGGTGATTAGAAAGAAAGATACCAAAACTCCAATCATAGCACTTACGGCAGTTAATATATCTGAAGAGATCAGAGAATTTTTAAAATATGGTTTTAATGATATTATCCCAAAACCCTATAAAACCGAATTTTTCTTTGAAAAAATATACAAAAACCTTGTAGAAAGCTCATCTAAAAATTCCTAAGTATAATTTCTTCAAATTTTTCTGAATCTTTTAAAAAGTGTACCTCAATCGGAAGGTAATAAAGTTGTTCTTGTTTCAGTCTGTTCTTTAAGCGCATAAAATCTTTTTCAGTAGTAATAATCAACTTTTCCTTTTTTAAAGCAGTGATCTCTTTTTCTTTAAAATTATAATGATCTGGGAAATTAAAGTGCTTATAGTTTAATTGAAGTTCATTTAAGTGTTTTAGTAAAGGTTGAGGGTTTGCAATTCCAGTAACCAAAATAAAATCTTTTAAGGCTTCTGTAGCTAAAGCTTTTTGCTGAAGATTATAGACTTGATTTGAATACTTTATAGAAGTAAAGAAAACTGGGAGGTCACACTTAAGTTTCAGTTTTTCCTCTAGAATTTTCATTTCTTTTTCAGAAGTGTCAAGAGGGCATTTAGTTACTACAATTACATTTGCTCTTCTAGCTCCATTTTTAGGTTCACGAAGATTTCCGGCAGGTAGCACATAATCATGAATAAACAAATCTTTATAAGTAGTAAGCAAAATTGAAAAACCGGGCTTTACTTTTCTATGTTGAAAAGCATCATCTAATAATACCACTTCTGGTTTTTGCTTTAGTTGAAGAAGTTCTTCAATTCCTCTTACCCGCTTTTCATCAACCGCTACCTGAATACTGTAGAATTTTGTTTTAAATTGAAGAGGTTCATCACCAACATAAGAAGCTTTTTCATTTCCAGTTAATAGGTAAAATCCTTTACTTTCTCTTTTATAACCTCGGCTGAGTGTTGCAACCCTTTTTCTTTCTTTCAAAAGTTTAATTAAATACTCAATCATTGGCGATTTACCGGTTCCGCCAACACTTAAATTTCCTACGCACATAATAGGAATCTCAAAACTTGTCGATTTTTTTATTCCCCAGTCGTAAAGCTTGTTTCGCAATAGTACTATAAGTCCGTAAAGCAGAGAAAACGGAAAAAGTAATTTTCTTAACACTGCCATACATTGTTAAAGATTAGGTAACTATTAAAATGGAGTATTTGTGTGTCCTTCAAAAATGTAATTGATATTTTGATTTGGTTCAGAAAGTTGTATTCTGTTTTGATCTAAAACATTTACTTTAAGCGTGTCATTTGCACCCTCAATTATTTTACCCTCCTCGTCTAAATATAATAGTATTAATTCGTTACTAATGGGGCCTTCTTCACCATTCTCTGTAGTTAATTTATAACTTCCATTATATTCCCAATTAATTTCATCATATGTTAAACCTTCGGAGTCTTCGGAAGATCTAAAATTTCTAACTTCAAAAAAATCAACATAACTAATATTAGAAAAATTACCATCATTTTCATCAGGATTTTCAGTAGCTGTTTTTTCCCAAAACTTATATTCGTTAAAAAAATGAGGCATTCTTTCATGATAAAGAATATCTGAAGACGGAAAGTCTTCAGTCGCGTAGCCTGTAATATAAAAAGCAGTAGTGTTATCGTAACTATTTACCAATTTAATGGAATTTCCGCTAACTCCAAATACGGTAAACTCAGTGTCATCAATAGTAATACTTGCATTGCTTCCTTCTTGCTCAACATTGTAACTGGCTTCTACGTTTCCTATAGTTTCCGGGTTAAAACCAATTAAGTTTTTATTAGCATGTAATTCATTTTCAACAAAAGAGAAAGTAATGGCATCTTGCCCTAAGTTAAAATCACTGGAAGGCTGGTCGGGTTCTACATACCATAAATCATAAGATTCTAATAATTGCTTAATGGAATCACTTTGAGTTTGATTATTAGAATTGTCATCGTCAGAACTACAAGAACTTAAAATGATGACTGAAAATAAGAGGCTGAATAAATTTTTCATTTGGAATTTTAGTTTGTTTTTCATATACTAAAGGTAGATAATTCAAAAACTTAAATTATGATTTTTAAAAAATTATTTAATCTTTTATTGCTAACAAGTATTTTACTTAGTTGTAGTGAAGAAAACACTCCTTTGGTAAATAGCAAAGATGTAAATTCTAAACAACAAAAAATTGAAAATAATAATTTTTATGAGAATACGTCTTCTAAAAACGAAAAAATAGATGATTATCAAAATTGGTATATTAATCTTTCAGGTTGGGTAAATAAATATGGTGAAAATTTATCACTTGAAGATTTTGATCAACCCTATGTTCTTTCTCCTGATAATAAAGATATTGATATGTTATCAGTTACTTTAAAAGAAAATAGTGTACGCGGAAATATACCTTCAAATTTTCAAGTGAATGGATTTCTAAATGATGTAGATTTATCATCGTATACAAATAAGTTGAATAACATGCATGCAATTATTGTACAAAGAAATATCTCTAGTAATGATAATAGAGTGAACATCAAAGAGTTTATTTCAGTTAAAACTGGCGAAATCATTTATCATCAATTACAAGGGATGACAGAAGAAGAGTACGTAGATTTTATAGAAGCTAATTATTCTTATACTTATTTAAATGAAACAATTTGTTTTACTACCATGCAATCTTGCGAGGAGAATCTTGCAAATAATACTGGAAGTGGTATTAATGGTGCCATTTGTGATTATATGCCATGCGGTACTATAAACTTTTTAGCTTGTCAAATGTTAGGTCAAAATGGACAAATAGAAAGTTCTTGTAATTTTGTTGGTTGTCAATATTGTGATGTTATTTATGGTTCTCCTTATTATTACCCAGAAGAATTGGAATTAGAGCCAATAATAATAGAAGGTTTAGAGGATGTAATTTTAGAAGCAGAATTTGAAATTTGATGAAATAATTAATTTAAATTCAAAAACTATGAACTTTATTAGAAAATACAGTTTAAAATATTTATTTATAAGTATTTTGTTTTTTGTGTTAACTGGTTTATTTCATATGAAATATGTTTTTTCTGAATTAGCTAGAAATGCAAATGAGCTATATTCTATTGTGAGGATTGTATTTTTGATTCTGTATTTAACATTCTTTGTCATATGGATTTTTAAATTAATTCCTTCGATTAGGAATAAGTAACATAAAATAAAATTTCATATATTAAGGAAGCTAATTATTTTAGCTTCCTTTTTAATTAAAAAATAAAATGATTATAAACGAAGTTATTTCAACTTTAGAAGAATTGGCACCAATAGCTTATGCCGAAGATTTTGATAATGTAGGTTTATTGGTAGGAGACAAAAATAAAGAAGTTACTGGGATATTGGTAACTCTTGATACATTAGAAGAAACAGTTGACGAAGCAATTCAGCAGAATTGTAATCTAATCGTAAGTTTTCACCCCATTATTTTTAAAGGATTAAAAAAAATTACCGGGAAATCTTATGTAGAACGTGTGGTTTTAAAAGCCATTAAAAATGATATAGCTATTTACGCTATTCATACAGCCTTAGATAATTCTTTTAAAGGGGTTAACCACCAAATTTGTGAAGAAATAGGGCTCATTAATCGTCAGGTTTTGGTACCGCAACCACAAACTATTAAAAAGTTAGTAGCTCACGTTCCGCATAAAAATGTAGAAGAAGTTCGCCATGTTTTGTTTAAAGCTGGAGCAGGAAGCATTGGTAATTACGACGATTGCAGTTTTAATATTTCCGGAAAAGGAACTTTCAAGGCCAATGATGAAGCCAACCCAACCTTAGGTGAAAAAGGTAAATTACATACCGAAGAAGAAACACAACTTCAACTAATTTATCCGAAACACATAGAAGCCAAAGTTTTAAAAGCGCTCTTTACTACCCATCCTTATGAAGAAGTAGCTTATGAAATTACAACGTTGGAAAATAAAAACCAACAAATTGGGATTGGAATGATAGGTGAATTAGCCGAAGCAGAAAATGAAATGGAATTTTTGAAACAGATAAAGAAAACATTTAATTTAAAAGTAATTAGACATTCCAAATTATTAGATAAAGAAATAAAAAAAGTAGCTGTTTTAGGAGGAAGCGGAGCATTTGCCATTCCCAACGCAAAAGCTTTACAAGCAGATATTTTCATTACTGCAGATTTAAAGTATCACGATTTTTACCAAGCTGAAAATGAGTTGGTTTTAGCCGATATTGGTCATTATGAAAGTGAACAATACACAAAAAATCTTTTACATTCTTATCTTACAAAAAAATTCCGTAATTTTGCGGTCGTTTTATCACAAAAAAGTACCAATCCAATTCAATATACTTGATTATGGCAAAGAAAAAAGAGGTTACCGTTGAAGAAAAGCTTAGAGCATTGTTCGATTTACAATTAATCGACTCTCGCATTGACGAGATTAGAAATGTGAGAGGTGAATTACCTTTAGAAGTAGAAGACTTAGAAGATGAGGTAGCCGGTTTAAATACTCGATTAGAGAAATTTAATGCAGATTTAGAAAGTTTAGACCATAAAATTAAAGACAAGAAAAATTTAATTGAAGAGTCTAAAGCACAAATAAAAAAATACGGAGAACAACAAAAAAACGTTCGTAACAACCGTGAGTTTAACGCAATTTCTAAAGAGATTGAGTACCAAGAATTAGAGATAGAACTTGCAGAAAAACACATTAAAGAATTTTATGCTCAAATAGAGCAGAAAAAACAGGTAATTGAGCAAACTCAAGAACGCTTAACAGAAAGAAAAGAGCATTTAGATCACAAAAAAGGTGAACTAAATGAGATTTTAAGCGAAACAGAAAAAGAAGAACAAAACCTAATTAAAAAGTCTGAAGATTATCAAAAAGAAATTGATGATAGATTGGTAAAGGCTTATAACAGAATTAGAAATAATGTAAAAAACGGTCTTGCTGTGGTACCTATTGAAAGAGGAGCTTCAGGAGGTTCTTTCTTTACCATTCCACCACAAGTGCAGATGGAAATTGCTGGAAGAAAGAAAATTATTACTGATGAGCATAGTGGAAGAATTTTGGTAGATCAAGAATTGGCAGAAGAAGAAAGAGATAAAATGCAAAAGCTTTTTGCAAAAATGTAATCATAATAGTCATTTATTGAATTCAAAAAAGCCTTTCTCATATCGAGAAAGGCTTTTTTTATTAACATTTATTTGAGAGAGAAATAAAGCCTGAACTTGTAATTTGTATTTCAAAAATTTAGAATTATGAAAAAGTATATAACTTTTGTACTCTTTATATCTTTATTTATTGGCTGTAAAGAACAAGGAAACTCTAAAAAACTGAATGCTGAAAATCCCAAAGGAATTGTAGATGAAACTTCAAATGACCCTAAGATAAATCCATCCGAAGACGCTGAAGCGGTTGAAGTAGAGACGGAAGAATTAAATGAAAATTCGGAAAATACAATAAAAACAAAAGATTTTACAGGCAGTTATCAGCGAATGGACGATGATAAAACCGACCTAGATTGCGATTGTAATTGTTTAAACATTAATCTTGCACAAACCCAAACACTTTGTATAGATAAAGAATCTAATATAAATATTGAAGTAAAATTCAAAGAAGGAAAAGAATCTGATATCGCCGTTTATTTCGTAAGTGGTAGCGGTAACATGGAAGGTCAAAAAGATATTCCTTGGGAAGATTTCGATAAAAATTCAGTCTTAGCAACCATAGATTTTTCTTCACCAGATTCATTTGATTTAGATTGGAAAGGTTTTACCCAGAATGGAGAAATTGCCATTGATTATGCAGTCTTAGGAAAGAAAAATTTAGAAGGAAAATATAAAAGAAAATAAATAAAGATGAGGTTGGAACTTTTTTATGTAGCGTTATTCATTACTTTTTGTAGTTGCGGAAATACCAAAAAAGAAAAAACAGAAGCTCAAAAACAATTAGCAAAGGCTGAACCTGTAGAAGTAAATACAACACAGGAAGGCTATAAAAAAGCTTATTTTGCCAGTGGATGTTTTTGGTGTGTAGAAGCAGTTTATGAAAGTATAAAAGGAGTGAAAGAATCCATTTCAGGCTATTCTGGAGGTACAGGTGAAAATCCAACTTATGAAAATTATGGAAGAACAGACCACGCTGAAGCTGTTGAGGTTATTTACGATCCGGAAGTAGTCAATTTTAAAACCTTAGTAGATGCCTATTTTGCTTCGCAAAATGTGACACAACAAAACGGGCAAGGTCCAGATATTGGCAGGGAATACCGTTCTATTATTTTCTATCAAAATGCAGAACAAAAACAAATTGTAGAAAATAAAATTTCAGAATTAAGTAAAGAATATGATCAACCGATTGCCGCAGAAGTTATGCCTTTTCAGAAATTTTGGAAAGCAGAAGATTACCATCAAAATTATAAAAAGAAACATCCCGGCAATAGCTATGTCCAGAATGTTTCAATACCAAGGTTTAATAAATTTCTCAAAAAATTTCCGAAGGAATTATTAAAAGAAAAATATCGATAAATTATTTAATAAACTGGATGGTGAATGGGTAATTTACCGGTTCGCCATTATTTGCCTTAATTCCGTTAATAATTGGTAAGATAATTCCTAACAAACAAACTATTCCTAAGATTAAAAATCCGACTAAAACTAAAGCTAAAATGGCTCCAATAATTGAGTAAATAAAGAAACTGATTTGAAAATTAACCACTTCTTTACCTTGCTTATCCATTTGGCTAATTTCATTTTTCTTCAATTGCCATAACAGTAAAGGAACTATAATGCCGCCAAATCCAGTTATAAAATTTAGTAGTTGGCTCAAATGCAAAATCATTAGCATTTGTTTATCTTCCGTTTTTTGTGTAATCACTTCCATAATTAGTCTTTATAAATATGACGCTTTAAAAAGGGTTTTGTTACAAACTTTCATTTTTAAATAGCACAAAAAATAACTTTCTTACCTTTGCGATATGATATTAAACGATACGATAGTTGCCGTAGCAACAGCGCCGGGAAGTGGTGCTATTGCCGTAATTAGGGTTTCCGGCCCTGATGCCATCAATTTTACTTCACCCGTATTTAAAGCAAAAAATAAGGTAGCTTTAAAAGACCAGAAATCGCATACCCTTCAATTGGGAAATATGATAGACGGTGAACGTATTATCGATGAAAGTTTGGTGTCTGTCTTTAAAGGAAAACGGAGTTATACCGGAGAAAATACAGTTGAAATTTCCTGTCACGGAAGTCCATTTATCCAGCAAGAAATCATCAATTTGTTATTGCGTCAAGGATGTCGCTCTGCACAGCCGGGAGAATTTACTTTACGTGCATTTTTAAACGGAAAAATGGATTTAAGCCAAGCAGAAGCTGTAGCTGACCTTATTTCTAGTGATAACGCTGCAAGTCATCAATTGGCCATGCAACAAATGCGGGGAGGTTTTGCTTCAGAAATTCAAAAGCTTCGGGAAGAGTTGCTCAATTTTGCTTCTTTAATTGAACTGGAACTCGATTTTTCAGAAGAAGATGTAGAATTTGCCGATAGAAAACAATTTCAAGATTTAGTTTTCAGAATTCAAAAAGTGCTGGGGAAACTCATTGATTCTTTTGCAGTAGGAAATGTGCTTAAAAATGGAATCCCGGTAGCCATTGTAGGCGAACCCAACGTAGGAAAATCTACTTTGCTGAATTCGCTTTTAAATGAAGAAAGAGCTATTGTTAGTGATATTGCCGGAACCACACGAGATACCATTGAAGACGAAATATCGATTGGAGGTGTTGGTTTTCGGTTTATCGATACTGCGGGAATCAGGGAAACTACCGATGAAATTGAAGGCTTGGGAATTAAAAAAACTTTTCAAAAGATAGAGCAAGCACAATTAGTAATGTACTTGTTCGATTCTAATAAAATAAAAAATGAAAACCTTACTTTGACTCAAGTAAAAACTGAAGTTGAAAAAATAAAAAATCGCTTCCCTGGAAAACCCCTCATTATTGTAGCCAATAAAACCGACGTACTTTCAGCAGAAGAACAACAAAACTTTCAGCAGCAAATTAATGAACTCAATTTAATTTCAGCTAAAGAAAATAAAGGAGTAGAAGAGTTACAGGAGAAAATTTTAAGTTTTGTAAATACCGGAGCATTAAAAAATAACGATGCGATTGTAACCAACTCTCGTCATTACGATGCTCTCTTAAAAGCACAGGAAGAAATTAATAAAGTCCAGGAAGGTTTAAATATAGGTTTAACCGGAGATTTGTTAGCAATCGATATTCGACAAGCACTTTATCATTTTGGGGAAATCACGGGGCAAATCACTACCGATGATCTCTTAGGGAATATTTTTGCTAATTTTTGTATCGGGAAGTAATTAAGCTTCTTTTTATTAGTTCTTACTTGTTTTTCAGTGGTTTACATATTCTTTTTTGTTGCCTAATTGCCCTTTTTTAACTATATTTGTTTCATATATGTTGCCCATTATACGGATTTGTTGCCCGAATCTGTTGGCAAAAATAATGGCGAAATGATGCACCATATTGCCCCACGTTGCACCATAACGCTACATAAAGCACCATTTATGAGCAGTAATTTATACATCCCAAAAACTTGTAAACATTGCGGTAATGCGTTTACAGCACGAACAACAGTAACTCAATATTGTGGTAACTCTTGCGCTAAAAAAGCCTATAAGGCCAGAAAGCGTAAAGAAAAAATCCAAGCAACTCTTAATGCTGATATGAAGCAAAAGAATGAAGTTGTTGAGGTTCAGAATCCTAATGCTGTAAACAATAAAGATTTTTTAAGTGTTACAGAAGCTTCTCAATTAATTGGTGTTAGTAGATGGACCATTCAAAGAATGATTCAACAAGGACGCTTAAAAGCTGTTCCTTTCGGAAGAAAACGTATTGTAGCCAGATGGCAAATAGAAAACCTTTTTAATTAGCATCCTATGAAAGTAACATTAAGACAACGCAAGAAGAATGACAAAATAAGTTTGTATTTAGATTACTATCATAAAGGTAAACGTAAAACCGAGTATTTGCGTCTATACCTTATACCTAACCCTAAAACTAAAACCGAAAGAGAGGTTAACAAGAAAACCAAACAATTAGCGGAAACTATTTGCGCTCAAAGACAGATTGAAATTCAAAACGGTATTTATGGTTTCCAAGATATTGAGAAATTAAAAGGGAGTTTTATTACTTATGTAACAGCATTAGCAGAGAAAAAGAATACAAGCTCTGGTAACTATGGTAATTGGAACAGTATGCTAAAACATCTAAAAACTTTTTGTCCAACAGACGTAAGTTTTCAAGATATTGATAAGGATTTCGTAGAACGCTTTAAAGAGTATTTAGATAAGGATGCAATGGCAAGAGCAGGTAAAAAATTATCTCAAAACTCTAAATATTCCTATTACGGAAAATTCAACGCTGCATTAAAACAAGCTGTTAAGGATGGTATTTTAAGAATAAACCCAGCAAATGGTGTTGAGTATTTTAAACAAGGTGAACCTCAACGAGAATTTTTAACTCTTGATGAATTACAAAAAGTAGTCAATACAGAATGCGAGTTACCACTTTTAAAAAGTGCTTTTATATTTTCTGCGCTTACTGGGTTACGTTGGTCAGATATTGAAAAACTGATTTGGTCAGAAATTCAACATTCTAAAGAAATGGGATATTATATTCGTTTCAGACAAAAGAAAACAAAAGGGGTTGAAACTTTACCTATTTCAGACCAAGCAGCAGAATTATTAGGAGATAAAGGTAAACCCGAAGAAAAAGTTTTTCAAGGTTTACATTATAGTGCTTGGTCAAATTTAAAGTTACAACAATGGATGCTTAATGCAGGAATAACAAAAAATATCACGTTCCATTGTGCTCGACATACCTATGCAACTTTACAATTAACTTTAGGAACAGATATTTATACTGTTTCCAAGTTATTAGGTCATAAGGAATTGAGAACTACGCAGATTTATGCAAAAGTTATTGATGATAAAAAGAAAGAAGCTGCTAATAAAATTAAATTGGATTTATAATGGCTAAAGACCTATTTATCGACTTACTGTATGTGGAAAAGGTTACTGATGATAAAAGAACCGAAAACCAATTTAAAGAGCTTTTAAAAGGCTTTAAAAAGCAATACCTCAATACAACGCCTAATTATGAAATCGACTTTAAAAAAGCATATTCAAACAAGCGTAAATATTACTTTAAACTAATTGAAAATGATTATATCAAAAAGTTTAATGCTATTAATGACACCCTTGAAGCAAATTCAACACCTGGTCATTTGTCTTTTCTCTATGACAAAGAATTTAACCGAATTACAAATTATTTAACCCAGATTAGCAATTACATTTCTGAAAATGATCTTGATGAAAGTTTGTATTTAAAGCCTATTAATAATGACAAATCAGATGAAGCCTATATCATTTCATTTTTAAAAGCTACTGCGATGATGCTTTTTATGGAACTTCAAGACCGATTTTCAGATTTAAGTGATACAGAAATTTATACTATCGAAGAACTACACGAAGTATTTTTTAACGAAGAACCAACTCAAGAAAAAATTATATCGTCTTATAAAGGTTTAAAGTTAAAAGTCGAAAAAAGTGTTTCTAAACCTGTTTTTAAGAAAAAAAACAATTTTGGGTTTAAAAGTAAAAACGTCGATGCTTTGTTAACAGTTTTTAAAACACTTCAATTTAGAATTGATTTATTACAAAACAGAACATCTGTTGAGGATTTACATAAACTCTTTATTGCTGATGATTTTACAAAATTAGACACAAAGATTTATCTACAGTGTGAGACAACACAATTTAGTTATGTGTTGGATGTTCTCAAACCATATTTTACCAACCTTAAAAAATCTACCGTAGAACAATCTGGTAAATTTATTACCAAAACAGGAACACCTTTAAAGGCTAACAACCTTTATAAAAATAAAGTTCACAACCCTAAAGAAAAGGAAGAAATAGACAATATTATCCAACATCTGCAATAAAAAACAGTAAGATTAGTAAGAAATCTTACTGTTATCTTACCTTCATTTTACACTCTTACTAAAATCCAATAGCTTATTTCAAACCTTTGTATTGTTCTTGAAAATCAAGAATGACATTAGGCCTGATGTCCTCATTTATTTAAAAATAATAAAAGATGGACATTTCAATCATCGAAAAATTAGAAAGCATCGAAAAGTTGTTAATAGAACAACAAACGTTGCAAAAGCAAGTATTGAACTTCAATGAAACTTGCAAGTATTTAGAACTATCACAATCGCACTTGTATAAACTTACAAGTACGGGAGCCATTCCACACTATAAACCGAATGGCAAAAAAATCTATTTCCAACGTCAAGAGTTAGATCAATGGTTATTGCGTAACCGTATGGATTCCCTAGATGAAATCGAACAGCAAGCTGCCGATTACCTAATCAAAAAAGGAAAGGTAAAGTTATGACTGAAATAATCGATTTACTCTTGGCACTCTCACAAGAGATTAAGGATTTAAAAGCACGTATCGAATTAATAAGAGCATCGAGAGCAGAATGCTTAAAAGATACGTGGATTGACAATCAGGACGTAATGCAAACGCTACATATTAGCCAACGGACTTTGCAAACGTTCCGTACAAATGGTACGATTCCATATAGTAAGGTACAAGGTAAATTTTATTACAAGGTATCAGATATAGAGGAACTATTACAGAGCAATTATTACAACCCAAATTTCAAATGCGATGGAAATAAGTAAAGAAAGCATTTTAAAGAAAACGCATTATGGGTTAAATATCTATGCCTATGTATTAAGGCAGTATTATCCTGAAACAACAGTCCTTTCCGTAAAAGGAAGGGACTGCGGGATAACCCGTAACCCTTTTAACGGTGGTAAATCAACATTACAAATTAATGTTGTAGATAATAAGGCAATGCATTACGATACTGAATTAACCGATTTTAAAGGTGATGTATTCGATTTTGCATCCTATCATTTTAAAATCATTAATGAAGAAGAATTGTTACTAAAAATCAATGAGGTACTGCATCTAAATTTTGAAGTTAAAAAAGAAGATGAATTATCCTGGTTAGATGAACCCGATGATACTTGGTATGCTTACAGCAGTTTTTATAAAGCACCAATTAGAAATGTTTTTCCAACTGAAAAAGTAAGATTACACCAAATATTTGAGCGTATTACAAGCGATAAGTATAAAAGTATCACAGAGCAATTTAGAGCGATTAAAAACCCTAAAGAAGCACGGAAATTTAAAGCAAATCATTTTGATTATGTAACATTTTCAGGTGTGTTTTCTAAACGAAATGATGATAGCTTAATTGAGCATTCATCATTATTGACAATCGATTTTGACCATTTAGAAAATCTTGAAGAACTAAAACAACAATTATTAAACGATGAATATTTCGAAACCGAAATGTTGTTTACATCACCTTCAGGAGAAGGCTTAAAATGGATAATTAGAATCGATTTATCCAAAGTGTCACACAATGAATATTTTATTGCGGTGGCCAATTACATAAAGCAAACATATAACATTGAGGTAGACCAATCGGGTAAAGACATTTCCAGAGCGTGTTTTTTATCCCACGATCCATTGGCATACCTACATAAAAGACATCAAAAGCTATGACAAAAATATTCAACCCGAAAGATTGGTTAGCTGTTCCAGAGCAAAAAGAAGTACCTAAAAAACCAATCAACAACAAACCGACAACGGTTGTTGCAAATGATATTGAAACATATATCAACGCTTTAGAACAATCAGGTATCGATATTACTGATACTTATGAAAAGTGGCGTGATATTGGTTTTGCTATTTCAGAGGAATACGGTGAAGCTGGACGTGATTACTACCATAGAATTAGCAGAAATTATTCAGGTTACGACCATAAAGAATGCGACGAACAGTATAATAAATGCTTACAAGCAAAAGGACACGGTATAAGCATAGCAACCTTATACCACCATTTGCATCAAGTTGGTATTAAACCAAAACAGCAACAACAAGTTGTTGAAGTATCGCAACATCCAGAGGAAGAAAAACAACCATTGCCAACAATACCAACAACAGTTTACAACAACATCCCAACATTTTTGCAACAAGTAGTAAAACCATCAAGCAGTAATGAAGAACGTGATATTTTGTTGTTGGGTGCATTAACTGCATTTAGTGCCTGTTTTCCTAAATTGTTTGGTGTGTACGACCAACGGAAAGTGTTTAGCAACTTGTATTTATTTGTTACTGCACCTGCTTCAGCAGGAAAAGGGAGATTAAACCAAATTAAAAATTTGGTAAATCCTGTTCACAAAGAAAAGCGCGAACAATCCAAAACCCTAAAACAACAGCATCAAGTTGAAATGGCTACTTATAATATGAATAAGGGCAAAAGTGAAACTATGGAAAAACCGAGTAAACCACCTGAAAGAATGCTGTTTATTCCGGCTAACAATAGCGTAACAGGTGTTTATCAACTAATATCGGATAATGAAGGTAGAGGATTAATTTTTGAAACCGAAGGAGATACTTTAGCACAAGCTTTTAAAAGTGATTACGGTAATTATTCCGATGGTTTTCGTAAAGCTTTCCACCACGAAACCATTAGTTATTATCGTAGAACCGATAGAGAATATGTAGATATTGAAAAACCTTGTTTGTCAACGGTGTTATCTGGTACACCAAAACAAATTCAAGCATTGGTTCCAAGTGCTGAAAATGGGTTGTTTAGTCGTTTTATGTTTTATTATATGAATATCAAACCTACTTGGAAGAACGTTTTTCAAACTGATACAACCAATGGTTTAGATGAATATTACGACCAATTAGGAAAAGAATTTTTTGGGTTATACAAAACCCTAAAAAACAATCCTGATATTGAAGTAAGGCTAACAACCGAGCAACAACAAAAGTTTAATGTGTTTTTTGAGAAGCTTCAAACCAAATACCTCAATCTTCAACCCGATGACTATATAGCAACTGTTAGACGTTTGGGGTTAATAGCATTTAGAATTATAATGTTGTTTTCTGTATTTCGCATTATGGAAGATGGTGATGTAAACCAAGTAAGATATTGTGAGGATATAGATTTTGAAAATACATTGGAAATGATAAGCGTATTAGTAAAGCACAGTAGTAAGGTGTTTAACGATTTACCTATCGAACAAAAAGAAGTAAAAAGAGCCAATCGTAAAGAACGTTTTTTAGAAGCACTACCTTATCAATTTTCAAGACAAGATTACCTAAATATAGCCGACAAAAACAAAATACCACACAAAACCGCAGAAGGCTATATTACCAAATTTGTAGAAGCAGGATTAATACACAGAGAAGCACATAACAATTATTCGAACAGTCAAAAGAATTAATAATACTCTATTTATATTTTATTACTTTTGTACGTGATGCAAAAACACAAAAACATAAAGGCACTATTTTTCTTGGGCATATTCAGTATGTTACTGATGCACCAAGTTGTGCCACATTGGCATCATCAACATCAAGAAGAACATCAACATAGTGCAGTAGCACATTCGCACAATCACGAACATCATCACGAAACCCCTGAAAAAGATAATTCTAAAAAAGGATTTTTTGATTGGTTTGTAGAAATGCACGTGCATACCAATACAACAACAGATGTGTTGGTGTTGAAGGAATCAACAGTAAAGAAAATTACCGTAGAAAAAGAATCGGTAAGAACACTATTTCCTGAAACCGTAAATCTTGCACTTATAGATGTTGATACCTCAAAAGAAAGATGGTATCATCCGCCAGATAAACTTCAAAACACATATTTCCCCAATTGCTCACTTCGGGGACCACCAAGTTTAGGTTAATCAGTTATACAGGGTTTTGTTAGTATAAACAAAAAACACCCTGTAATTCTATTTTGATAAACCTAAAAAAACATCATTATGAACATAAAATTAGTATGCACCATTGGTGTATGCCTGTTCGTTGGTAACATTTATTCTCAAACAAAATCAGTAGATGAATTACTTAACCAAATAGAACAGAACAATACCGAGTTAAAAGCCTATCAATCTTTCATTGAAAGCCAACAGCTCGAAAACAAGAGCGCCAATAATTTACCCGACCCACAGCTTTTAGGCTATTATTTGCCATTTGGCGATAACGCAACGGGAAATTACACCGAATATCAAATATCGCAATCCTTCGAATTTCCAACGGTGTATGCAGCGCGTAGCAAATGGAATAACTTGAAAGCAGAACAGCTACAAGCCCTATTTACTAAAAAGCGACAGGAAGTACTCTTAAAAGCAAAACAAGGGTTAATTAGCCTCTATATACTTCAAAAGCAAAAGACTATTGAAACCAATAGAAAGCAACAAAGCAAGCAGGTTTATGAGCAAATGCAAGAGCTTTTCAATAAAGAGCAAGTTGGCATTTTAGACCTTAACAAAGCGAAAGTAGCTTGGATTCAAGAACAATTTGTAGTAGAACAATTAGAAGCTGAAATTCAGAATCAAATTACGGTATTGCAAACCTTAAATGGTGAGCAATCGCTTGAGTTGGATAATCTGCAATTGGAAATTCCTTTTGAACTGCAAACTATGGAAACACTATGGAGCGACAAATTGGCAAGTGACCCCAAATTATTGGAGTTACAGGCTAATGAAGCGTCAGCACTTCAAAATGTAACACTCGAAAAGAATAAAATTTTGCCCAACCTTGCTTTAGGATATAATTATCAAGGTGTAAATGGCAATAATTATTCTGGTGTTTACGGTGGTTTGTCCATTCCATTATGGAGCAGCAAGAATAAAGTTAAAGCTGCCCAGGCAAATTACGAGTACCAACAATCAAGTTCGCAAGTAACCAAACAACTATTGTATGCCGATTTGCAACAGGAGTATAATCAGTATCAATTATTGTTTGATAAATACACCGAATACCAAAATATCATAGAATCCCTAAACAGCGAAGATTTGCTTTTTAAAGCCTACAATTTAGGGGAATATTCCTTTTTGGAGTACTATATGGAAGTGCAGTTTTATCGGGATGCTACCGACAAAATGCTGCAAATGGAAAAAGAATTACAGCTTTTACAAGCACAATTATTAATACACAAACTTTAACAATTTAAAAATCTAAAACAATGAAATCACAGATTCACGAACACCTTAAAACAAATAAACTCATTGTGAGTAAAACAGTATCAAAATTTTTATTGGCATTAACTGTAATCCTTGCAATAAGTATTACAAGTTGTCGAGACACAAAAAAAGAAGAAACAAACGATGACCACGGACACGAGCATAATGCTGATGGTAGTCATAAGACTGAACACGAAGACGTAAAACAAGAAGAGTTTAACGTGGACAAGGATTCTATGAAATCCGATGAGAAAACACACACTCACGACAACGGAGAAGAACACCACGACCACTAAAAATAAAACAAATGAAAAAGTATGTAATAATTGTGCTTGCCTTTATGGCAATAGCTTGTAAGCAAAATAATGAAGATAATCACGCCCACAATCCAGATGGAAGTCACGTAGGCGAAGAAATACCTCGAGTGGATTATACCATTTGGACAGACCAAACCGAATTGTTCGTTGAATTTCCTGTACTTATTGTTGGGCAACCCAGCAAATTTGCAGCGCATTTTACGGTAATGGACAAACATCAACCTGTGCGTGAAGGTTCGGTTACAGTAAGTTTAATTAAAGGTGACAAAGGCATTCGTGCTACAGCAGAAAGTCCATCATCACCAGGAATATTTTCGCCCATCATTCAACCAAAGGAATCGGGAATACATCAATTGGTATTCGACCTTTCCACACCACAATACACCGATAAAATTATGATTAAAGACCTAATGGTGTATGCTAATATGGAAGAAGCCAATAACGCAATAGACGATGCAGGAGAAGATGGTTCTATATCCTTTTTAAAAGAACAGGCTTGGAAAATAGAGTTTCAAACAGCATCTGTAATGAATGGTGAAATTTACGATGTGATTAAGACATCGGGAGTTTGGCAGCCTGCACAGGGTTCTGTAAAAACAATGGTCGCAACGGCTAATGGAACCGTAAATTTTGCCACAACTAACTTAACGGAAGGAACGGAAGTGAAACAAGGTCAATTGCTTATGAATGTAAGTAGTCAAGGATTGGCAAGCAATAATTTAAGCGCAGAAATAGCTAAAGCCAAAGCGAACTATGACCAAGCCACATCCGAGTATAATAGGAAGAAAGAGCTTTACGAAAGTAAGATTATACCAAAATCAGAATTTGAAAAAGTAGAAAGCAACTATGCTATTGCAAAATCGCAATATCAATCGCTTGCTTCAGGAGTTTCTGGTGGCAGTAAACAAATACGAGCACCTTTTGATGGGTTTATAAGGAGTGTAAATGTTGCCAATGGTGATTATGCAGAACAAGGAACGGTTTTAATAAGTGTTGCAACCGAACAATCTAAAGTGCTTAAATCGCAAATAGCACCTACATATGGGTTGACGATGCAAAACATTAAAAACGTTTGGTATCAAACTGAAATAGGAAATTGGAAAAGCATTTTAGATTCAGAAGGTGAAATTCTGTCCATATCCAAAGATGTAGAACGCGACAGTCCGTTAATTTCGGTATATGCCAAAGTAAACGATGCTATAAACTTGCCAGATGGAAGTCTAACCCAAGTACAAATTGCTATGGGTAACGGAGAACAAGGAACACTTGTACCCGAATCGGCTTTAATGGAAGATTATGGCAACTATTCGGTAATGGTGCAACTTTCTGGAGAAAGTTTTGAAAGACGCCCTATTTCCATAGGAAAACGAAATGGTAAAAACGTAGAGGTGCTTAAAGGTTTACAGGTTGGTGATGTGGTTGTAACCACAGGAGCCTACCAAGTTAAAATGGCATCAATGTCAGGTTCTACACCTGCACACGGACACGAACACTAAAAGCAAAAGTTATGTTGAATAAAATATTAAATATATCACTTCATAACAGATTGCTTATTCTGTTAGGAGCTGTGGTGTTGAGTGTGTTAGGCGTGTATTATGCAAAGACGATGAATGTTGATGTATTCCCAGACTTAACAGCACCAACGGTAACTATTCTTACCGAAGCGCACGGAATGGAATCGGAAGAAGTAGAGAAATTAGTCACCTATCAATTAGAAACAGCCTTAAACGGTTCGCCCAATGTAAGACGAATCCGTTCGTCATCGGCAGCTGGAATTTCCATTGTTTGGGTAGAATTTGAATGGGGAACCGATATTTATCGTGCTCGACAAATTGTAAGTGAACGAATCCCAATGGTTCGGGAAAATTTACCAGAAGGTATCGGAGCACCAACAATGGCACCTATTTCATCGATTATGGGTGAAATAATGCTTTTGGGAGTAACGTCAGATAGTTTGTCACCAATGGAATTGCGAACACTTTCCGATTGGACAATTAGACCACGCATAAAAGCAATTGGTGGTATTGCAAATGTGGTAGTCATTGGAGGCGATTACAAACAATACCAAGTATTTGCTAATCCTGAAAAGATGAAACATTACGATGTAAGTCTATCTGAATTGGTAGAACACGTTAAGGAAGCAAATACAAATGCACCTGGTGGTGTTGTGAACCAATACGGTAATCAATACATCATTAAAGGTAGTGGTAGAGCGTATGCGTTAGAAGATTTGCAGGAAGCAGTTTTAAAACAAGTCAATGGGCAAACCATAAAAATTAAGGACGTAGCGACTGTGAAAATTGGAGCTTCCGATAAAATTGGTGATGGTTCTTTAAACGCAAATCCTGCGGTGATTTTAACCATTTCAAAACAACCTGATGTTAATACATTGGAATTGACAGACCGCTTGGATGAAGCGATTGCAGATTTACAAAAAACCTTACCAAAAGGTGTAAACATTAAAAGTCAGATCTTCAGACAATCCGATTTTATTGATGCTTCAATTAGCAATCTAAATATGACCCTTTTAGAAGGTGCATTTTTTGTAATGATTATCCTGTTCATCTTTTTAATGAATTGGAGAACTACCTTAATATCATTGTTGGCAATTCCAATTTCATTGTTGGTGTCCATTATCATTTTAAAATGGTTGGGTTACACCATCAATACAATGAGTTTAGGTGGTATGGCAATTGCTATTGGTGCGTTGGTTGATGATGCGATTATTGATGTTGAAAACGTGTATAAACGCTTACGAGAGAACATCAAAAAGCCGAAAGCAGAACGACAATCTACAATTAAGGTTGTGCGTGATGCCTCTGTAGAGATTAGAAGTTCCATCATTATCGCAACACTAATTATTATTGTGTCATTTGTTCCACTATTCTTTTTAAGCGGAATGGAAGGTCGGTTATTGCAACCATTAGGTATTGCTTTTGTAACCTCTGTGTTAACATCATTGATAGTGGCAGTAACAGTAACACCTATTTTGTGTTCTTATTTATTGAACAATGAAAAACTGCTCAATAAACAAGCAGAAGGAACACGTGTAGAGCGTTGGTTACAAAAACATTATGGTAATCTTTTGGAACGTGCCACTAATATTCCAAAAACCATTATTGGAACTACAATAATTGCATTTATCATAAGTCTTTTAGTACTCACACAATTGGGACGAAGTTTTCTACCAGAATTTAATGAAGGCTCTTTGGTAATTAGTGTTGTTGGTCCACCAGGTATGTCTTTGGAAGAAAGCAACAAAACAGGAAAATTGATAGAAACTATTCTATTGGATTTACCAGAAGTGGACGTTGTTACAAGACGACAAGGAAGAGCAGAATTAGATGAACACGCACAAGGCGTAAATGCATCTGAAATTGATGTGCCTTTTGTGCTTGAAGATAAAACCAAAGAAGAATTCTTTGAAGAAGTCCGAAACAAATTGAGCGTTGCACCAGGAGTGAATATCACTTTAGGACAACCCATTGCACACAGAATTGACCATATGCTTTCTGGAACACGTGCCAATATTGCCATAAAGATTTTTGGTTCAGATTTACAACGTTTATTCGAGGTTGGTAAAAGCGTAGAGCAAAACATCAAAGAGATTGATGGATTGGCAGATGTTGCGGTTGACCAACAAATTGAAGTGCCACAAATCCGCATCAAACCCAAACGTCAGATTTTAGCAGCGTATGGAATGACCGTTGGCAATTTAATGGAACAAGTAGATATTGCGTTTGCAGGAGAAGAAGCAGGTGAAATTTACGAAGGTCAGCAGTATTTCGATTTGATAGTTCGCTACGAAAAACCGTTCCGGGATGATATTGAAAATATCAAAAACGCCTTAATCAGTTTACCAAATGGTGGACAAACCATATTAGGGGAATTGGCAACTATTCAATCGGTAAGTAGTCCAAATACCATTAATCGTGAAGATGTACAACGTAAAATTGTGGTTGCTGCCAATGTACAAGGCAGGGATTTACGTGGTGCAGTAAACGAAATCAAGGAAGTGGTTGCAAACAATGTGAATATGCCAGAAGGCTATCGTGTGCAATATGGCGGACAGTTTGAAAGCGAATCCAAAGCATCACAATTACTTATGATAACAGCAATCGTTGCGATAGCCATTATTTTCCTTTTACTCTATTATGAATTTAAAGATGTAAAATTGGCATTTGTGGTATTGATTAATTTACCGTTGGCCTTGATTGGTGGTATTTTGATTGTGTATTTCACATCAGGAATCATAAGTATTGCAGCCACAATTGGATTTATTAGTCTTTTCGGAATTGCAACACGTAACGGTATCTTATTAGTATCACGTTATGAAGACTTACGACAAGAAGGAATGAAAGGGTTTCAGTTGATAAAAACAGGAGCTTTAGACCGTTTAAATCCAATTTTAATGACCGCTTTTACAACAGGTTTGGCGTTAATTCCATTGGCTTTAAAAGGTGGTGAACCAGGTAGTGAAATACAAAGCCCAATGGCAGTTGTTATTTTAGGTGGTTTACTATCTGCTACAATATTAAACTTGGTAGTAATTCCTTGTGTTTATCAATTGGTCACAAAAAATACCCATTAAAGGATTTTAAGGAAATACAGGATTTAAGGAAACCTCTCTTTTTAGGGAGGTTTTTTTATTCATATCCTCAAATCCTTAACTTCCTCATTTCCTGTTTAAAATTGTTAATATCTTTTTGTTAGTTCTTATTTTCTTTTTCTTACATTAGACAAATATTGACAAGTCAAAATATCCCCAAAATGACGTTTGGAGAATACATCAGAGAAATACGAGAAGAAAAGCAATTACTATTAAGAGAGGTTGCTTCTCAAATGAATATTGATACGGCACTTTTAAGTAAAATTGAACGTGGTACTCGTTTAGCTCGTAAAGAACAAGTTGAAGCATTAGCTAAAGCATTAAAGCAAAACAAAAGCGAATTACTTCAATATTGGTTAGCAGATAAAATTGTCTTTATGTTAAAAGAAGAAAAAAACATTACGGAAATCCTCAAAATTGTAGAACAAAAAATTAATAGATTGAGCAAGAAGTAGAATTAATAAACCCAAGTCTTATGAGTCAGGAACTATATTTTAATATCATAACATTTGATTTACCAGACAAACCAATAACTTTTTATTTAAGTAAAGAGAAAATTGGAAATGCGCAAAAGTTGTATAAAACAAAGTTTCCAACCAATATAGAAGATTTGTTTCCTGGTATAAAAGAAGAAAATCCTGATTTTATCTACACATCATTTATTTATGAAAAGGAAGGTTATTTGCCTTTAAAACTCAATCTAAAAGAACAACCAACCGACTTAATAAAGCATTACTATAATTGGCGAATCAAAAAATTCTTTAAAAGCATAAAAAAACTTGTTGGTCAAAACTTTGTGAATGATAATCAAATTTGGATAGGTAATAGATCATATCAAAATAAAAGTTTTGCACAGTATTATAAGTTTACTGTCAAAGTACAAATTAAAGAAGTTAGTGAATATGGTGAGTTAGTTATTTCTTATGATGGTATGGCTAAAGTGTTTAAAAAACCTATTTCTGAAATTATAAAACATACCTCAACAACAAATCTTAATAAAGTTGTATATAAAATGAGGTTATTAAAATATCATAAGGAAAAGGAATTTATTGATGATAACACAAAGGCTTTTGCCATTTTGAATAACGATTTACGAACAGCTTTTAATATTCAACCAGAACCAAAAGATGATTCCAATAAATATATAAGTTATAAACACAAAATCGATAAGTTTATTCAGCATTTCATTTTAAGTGAGGAATTTAAGAAAGTTATCCCTGTTAATAATGACGATTACTTACCTGTAGAAATAAATCGAATTGGTGAAGTTGCTGATGAAAGCAATGATTTAGTGTTTCAAAATGGTGTTGGTAGAAATCCCAAAATTGATTTTAAGAATTTAAAGCCTTTAAATCCTTGTCAGTTAGATAATGTGCATTTCTTCTTTATATATCATACAAGTTATGCTAAAGAAGTAGAAGCATTGCAAAAATTATTGGAAGATGGTACAAGTTGGTATAAAGGTTTAAACATTTATGCAGGTGTTTTAGCACATTTCGATAATGATGTCAATATAGTATTTGATGATTTAGAAAATCCATTACCTCAAATTGCAAAGGGTATAAAAGATTTTAAATCAGACCCTAATATTAATTATGTTGCTATTTATTTAAGCCCTTTTAACAAGCACGAACCTAATCTTGAAAAAAAGTTAGTGTATTACAAGGTTAAAGAACAGCTATTATATAAAAGAATAATATCTCAAGTAATAGAGTTTGATAGATTTAGAAGAAACCAACATAAATTTATTTACGATTTAACCAATATATCATTAGCCTTATTAGCAAAATTAGATGGTACACCTTGGCAACTAAATGTCAAACCTAAAAATGAATTAGTTATAGGTGTGGGTGCATTTAAAAATACCGAAGAAAACATTCGATATGTAGCGAGTGCATTTAGTTTTAAAAATAATGGAAGATTTAATGAATTTCATTATTTCAGTAAATCTGATGTTAAACAGTTAGGGGGTGCATTAAGTGATGCTATCTATCAATACGTACCAACAAACCAAATACCTGAAAAAATAGTGATTCACTTTTATAAGGATATGAAGGATGAAGAAATACAACCTGTTTTAGAAATGATGGATAAACTTCAATTGCCTTGTCCTCTTTTTGTTCTTAATATTAATAAAACAAAATCACAAGATATTATTGCTTTTGACCAAAATTGGAATGGTGAGTTAATTCCAATGAGTGGCACATATATAAATATTGGCCCTAAAGGAGAATATAAATATTTACTCTTTAATAATTTGAGGTATAACAATACTGTAAAATACCCAAGTCATTCAAGTTATTCATTTCCAATAAAACTTAAAATATCAAGTCCTACACCAGAGGCTTTAAATGATAGTAAAATGATTAGAAAGCTAATAGAGCAAGTGTATCAATTTAGTAGGCTATATTGGAAATCCTTACGTCAACAAAACGTACCAATAACAATTAAATATCCTGAAATGGTTGCAGAAATAGCACCTCGTTTTGAAAGCAAGGAAATACCACCTTTTGGTCAAGAAACCTTATGGTTTTTATAATCCGAAGCCTTTTTTCTTTGCACAACCATTGTATTAAAAAATTCTTATATTTGCCTTAATGAAATTTTTAGCATTCATATTGTCAATCTATATCTTCACACTAAATTTAGTGCCTTGTGAAGATACAGGTACTTTTGACAATGAAGTTAAAACAGAAATTTCTCAAGATTTAGGTGATAACCACCAACATCAAGATGCAGATTTATGTTCCCCATTTTGTATTTGCCAATGTTGCCATATAAACGCAACTTATTTCAAATTCGCAGAAATAAAATTTGAGTTTAAATACATTTCTTCTCAAGATTTTCTCTACTTAAACGGTATAAAAAAAGATTTTACCACTTCCATTTTACAGCCACCACAGGCATAATTCAGTTTTTTTAAAGGATAATTATATCCTTTTTTGACCAAATCCTGGTTCTCATACTAGATCCTTGGTCCTATTGATAGATTTTGTTAGGCACAAAATTATTATCAAGAATTTTAACTGAATTAAATTTTTATTTATATGATTAATAAGATAATCGCATTTTCCATTAATAATAAATTTATTATTGGACTACTTACCTTAGCGCTGATAGGGACGGGTATTTGGTCCATGATGACCGTCAACCTGGGATCGGTGCCAGATATTACTAACAATCAGGTTCAGGTGATCACCCAGTCGCCAAATCTTGCCACAGAAGATATTGAACAATTTGTAACCTATCCCGTAGAACTATCTATGGGTAATTTACCTGGGGTTACGGAAATACGATCTGTTTCCCGATTTGGCCTTTCCGTGGTTACAATTGTTTTTGAGGACGATATGGGCATTTACAAACCCCGTCAACTGGTTCAGGAAAAACTAAACGAAGTCAGGGACCAAATACCTGAAAAATTTGGAAGTCCCGCTATGGGACCCATTACTACAGGCTTGGGTGAGATTTATCAATATACGATAAAGCCACAAAAAGAGTATGACACTGTTTATTCCCCTACGGAATTGCGTACCATCCAGGATTGGATCGTAAAGCGTCAAATGACCCTCGTCGAAGGTGTAGTAGAGGTAAATTCATTTGGGGGCTCTATAAAACAATATGAAATTGCCATTAATCCCGAAAAACTGAATGCGTTAAACGTTTCTATTTCCCAAGTCTTCGATGCCCTGCAAAAAAATAATGTGAATACGGGCGGTGCATATATAGAAAAAAATAATATGGCCAATTTTATCCGTGGTGAGGGTTTAATCAGGTCACTAGATGATATAAAATCTATTGTTATCAAGAATGAAAATGGAGTGCCTGTAACAATTGGAGATGCAGCTGAAGAGGTCCAGTTTGGTAGCCAGGTACGCTATGGTGCTTTTACCCAGGATGGCCGTGAAGCTGTTGGCGGTATGGTGCTCATGTTGAAAGGTGCAAATCCTAATAAAGTAATTGCAAATGTTCAGGATCGTATGGAGACGGTAGAACAATCTTTGCCTGAAGGTTTATCAATAGAACCCTTCCTTGACAGAAGTGTTTTAATTGAAAGAACTACGAGTACCGTGACCCAGAATCTTCTGGAAGGCGCCCTAATCGTGATATTTGCCCTTGTTTTATTGTTGGGTAGTTTAAGAGGTGGCATCATAACGGCCACGACCATACCGTTGTCCTTGCTTTTTGCCTTTATATTAATGAAGCAATTTAATGTATGGGCAAACTTAATGAGCTTGGGAGCTATAGACTTTGGGATTATTATAGATGGTGCCGTGATTATTATAGAAGGAACGGTGTATGAGATCCAAAAACGGATTAGGTCTGGAAAGCTAAAATTCAATCAAGGCGTAATGGATAAAGTAGCCTATGATGCCGGAAGTACGATGATGGGCTCTGCATTTTTTGGACAAATTATCATTCTTATCGTATTTGCGCCCATTCTTTTTCTTACCGGGGTAGAAGGGAAAATGTTTCGGCCAATGGCATTTACTTTTGGTTTTGCTATGATAGGTGCTATTTTCTTATGCCTTACCTATGTCCCTATGATGTCTGCTTTATTTATGAAACCAATTCAGAATAAAAAGAACTGGTTTGGAAAGTTTGAACGCTGGCTGGAAAAAGTTAGTGATAAAATTATTGGAGGGATTCAAAAAGGATACATGCCTTTATTAAAAGGAGCTTTAAGATTGAAGTTTATAGTATTGGGGTCTGCGGTTGTCTTACTTATAGTAGCCGGTTTTATCTTTTCCAGAATGGGAGGGGAATTTGTCCCTCAACTTGATGAAGGGGATATCGCCATGCAGGCGTTAATCAGGCCTGGAAGTGGGTTGAGTGAAACAATCGATGTTTCCACAAAAATAGAAGATATCCTTCTTGAGAATTTCCCGGAAGTAGAAACCGCCGTAGCGAGGATTGGGGTTGCCGATATCCCTACTGATCCAATGCCTATGGATATTGCCGATATGTTTATTGTATTAGAGAAGGATATGGATAATTGGACTTCGGCAAGTTCTAAAGAGGAATTGATAGAAAAGATCAAAGAGAAACTTAATGAAGAACTTACGGGAGTCAACCTGGTTTTTAGCCAGCCTGTAGAGCTTCGTTTTAATGAACTGCTTACCGGGGTCAGGGAAGATGTTGCGGTAAAATTATATGGCGAAGATTTAGACCTTCTTGCTGAAAAAGCTGATAAAATGGCTGAAATAATACAGACTATACCGGGCGTAGGAGATGTGAACCCTGAACGAACATCTGGTCTTCCACAAATGACGGTGCGGTTTAATCGTAAAAAAATTGCGCAATATGGATTGGACATTGAAAAGATTAACGATTATATAAGTGCAGCTTTTGCCGGAGGAACGGCCGGAGTGATCTTTGAAGGGGAAAAGCGGTTTGATATGGTAATACGTTTTGATGAGGCGCACCGCCAAAGCATTGATGATTTACGTACCCTCTATATAGATCTGCCGGATGGAACCCAGGTTCCGATTAAGGAAGTAGCTGATATTAGTTATGTACCGGGTCCTATGCAAATTTCCAGGGATAACACCTTTAGAAGAACCTATGTGGGAGTTAATGCCCGCGGGAGGGATGTGGAATCTGTGGTAAATGACATCCAGCAAAAATTGGATGAAGAGTTAGATTTACCTCCAGGATATTACATTACTTATGGTGGGGAGTTTGAAAACCTTCAAAGAGCAAAAGGGCGTTTACAAATAGTAGTGCCCATCGCTCTATTTCTGATATTCGTGCTTCTGTACTTTGCACTCCAATCTTTTTCCCAATCAATTATGATCTATATAGCCATTCCACTGGCGGCTATTGGAGGAATATTTGCTCTTTGGTTAAGAGATATGCCGTTTAGTATTTCAGCTGGTGTAGGCTTCATTGTATTGTTTGGGGTTGCCGTTTTAAACGGGCTGGTGCTTATTAACAGGTTTAATTCCTTAAAAGAAGAAGGGGTAACCAGTATAAAAGATAGAATTTTTACAGGAACCAAAGAACGAATACGACCTATTATGTTAACAGCAACAACAGATATTTTTGGATTTCTGCCGATGGCTTTTTCATCGTCAGCAGGAGCTGAAGTACAACGACCCCTTGCTACGGTTGTTATTGGAGGCATGCTTACAGCTACCTTACTTACTCTGGTTGTTCTTCCTGTCCTTTATACATTTGTAGAGAAGAGACGAGAGAAAAAGGAACAGAACAAGCTTGGTTCTTCCAATTCACGATCTTTAGCCACAATTTTGATAATTGGATTGATGTTAGGCGGAACCTTTTCCGTAAATGCACAATCTGATGAAATGTCATCGGAAAATCCAATACAGGATTCTTTACAAACTATTAGTTTGGAAGAGGCTAAAGAAATGGCAATCCAAAACTTTCCACAATTAAAAGCTGCCCAACTTGAAATTGAAAGTGAGGAAGTATTGCGTAAAACCGCTTATGATTTTGGGAATACCCAAATCTTTACAGGAAAAGAAGAGGTAGGAAATGGTTCTGATGGGGTCTATACTCAAATTGGCGTTCAACAACAAGGCATAGATGTTTTTGGAATAGCTCCCCGTTTGAAATTGCAGAAAGAAAGGGTTGCCCTTGCTGAAAGTGCCTTAGAGTTATCTACTATTGAAATTGAACGTGAAGTAAGCAGGGCCTGGGCCTCGGTTTATACAACTAAAAGGACATTCCAGGTTTATAGAAAAATGGATTCAATTTTTGAAGATATTGAAAGGGCTGCAAGAATCAGGTATGAAACAGAAGCTACCTCTAAACTGGAGTATCTTGCTACTTCAAATCAGGGGAATGAGGTTAAAATACAGCTGGAACAATCGTACCGAGATTACCTGAAATCAATACAGCGTTTAAACCTATGGTTCGTTAGTGACACAATCTATGATGTACCAGATTTGCCTGTTGAAACTTTAGACGAACCTTTAAACTTTCTGGTAGAGTCGCTTGAAAATCATCCGTTGCTACAGGTTTCGGAACAAAGGATAGATGTTGCCAAAGCGGTTACCAGAGAACGAAAATCTGAATTTTTGCCCAAATTTCAGGGTCAGTACGGTAGGCAGGAAATAGCCGGGCAATCGGGTTTCTTCCAATATCAAATAGGAATTCAAATTCCGCTGTTTTTTGGGCCGGAATTAGGCCGTACACAGGAAGCACAAGTAAATAGACAGATTGCAGAGCAAAACTTTTATCAGGATAAAATCGAACTGGAAACCGCCTATAAAAATATGCGTGAAGACTATATCAAATGGAGAAACTCATGGAATTATTATAGGGATGAAGCACTTCCGCTGGCCAAAGAGCAACAAGGTGGATCAGTGCTGGCCTTTAAGGAAGGCGCTATCGATTATGTGACATTTCTCCAAAATATAAGAGATGCCATTAGAATCGAGGTAAATGCCTGGAGTGCTTTTAACGATTATCTCGACAGCCGTTACCAACTGGAATATTACCTTAAGAATTCAAATTAAAAATTAAAATAAGAAAATCGATATGAATACAAGATCAATAAATATTCTAATGCTTGCCTTAACGCTCAGCATATTCTTTGGATGTAAAGAAAATCCTGCGGCAGGGGAAGATGCTTCCAGTGAAACTGCAACTACTAATACCGAAGAAGGTGAAAATCACGGTGAGGAAGGAGATGAAGAACACGGTGAAGAAGAAGGTGGGATGCGTTCGGTACATCTTTCAGAAATGAAATTCAATAGTCTGGGGATTAAAGTAGATACCTTGCCTAAAAAAGCTTTGTCGGGTATTGTGGAAGCCAATGGCCAGTTAGAAGTGCCGCCACAATATGAAGCTACCGTTACGGCAATTTTAGGCGGTAATATAACTTCTATAAAGGTTATTGAGGGGGATAAGGTAAATAAAGGTCAGGTGTTGGCTTATCTTTCTCACCCAAATTTAACCAGAATGCAGTCTGATTATATTAATGCATATAGTAGGATGCAATTTTTGGAAAAGGAATTTGAAAGACAGAAACGTTTATATGAAGCAGAGGTAGGATCTGGAAAATCTTTTCAACAAACCCAATCAGATTACCAGTCTGTACAAGGTGAAGTGCGGGGGTATGAATCACAGTTACGGCAGTTAAACCTAAATGCTTCCCAGGTTAGAGACGGTGAATTATATGAATATATTCCGGTAGTAAGCCCAATTGGAGGTTATATTGAAAAAGTACTGGTACAGGTAGGACAATATGTAGACCCTCAGACCAGTATGTTTATGGTAGTTGATAATGAACATGTGCATGCCGATCTAATGGTTTTTGAAAAAGATATTTATAAGGTGAAAGAAGGCCAAAAGATTGCGTTTACACTGGAATCGGTTCCAGGCAGTAATTTAACCGGGGAAATTTATTCAGTGGGGAAACAATTTGAACAAAACCCCAAAGCGGTACATGTGCATGCAGAAATCGATAATAAAGAAGATTTTCTAATTCCGGGGATGTATATAAACGGAAAAATCAGGACCGGTGAAGAAGCTGTTCCTGCCTTACCGGAAGAAGCAATAATTGAAGAAGAAGGAAATCCCTACATCTTTACGGCCCAAAAACACCAGGAAGATGGTGAAACCGAATGGGAATTGAAACCAGTGCAGGTTAGAACGGGAATAAATGAAGATGGTTGGGTTGAAATTAAACTGCTGGAGCCTCTGCCTGAAGGTACGTTGGTTGCCTATAATAATGCCTATTATCTGGTTTCTGAAATGCAGAAAAGCCAGACTTCCCATGGTCATTAAATTAAAAAAATTAGATGGATGGACTCTCTGTTAAATGTTTGTCTTAATTAAAATTCCAGAGGGTTCATCCTTAATACTAAAATTAATATTACAGCAATGAAAGAAATAAAAGCATTTATAAAACCGAAACGAGTTCAAAAAGTGATAGAATCCCTTAGTGAAAGTGGATTCAAAAGTATGACGCTTTCCCAGGGGGAAGGTACCGGGGCTTTTAAAGCAAAAGGCGCATCACCTTCTTTAGATTTCCGTGTAACAGACAGTCCGGTTGTAAAGTTAGAACTGGTATGTCAAAACGAAGAAGCACAATCAGCAATAGATATTATCCTTGAGAATGCAAAAACAACTGAACCCGGTGACGGAATAATTTATCTTTCCGATATTGAAGATGCCTTCCAGATAAAAACCGGGGAATCCATAAAGCGTTACGACCCCTAAATACTTTTATAGCAAATGGAAAAAATAGTAAAAAAGTTGGAAAGCAAAGGCATCCGCCCTACGGCAATGCGCTTGATGACCTATAGACGGCTGGCACAACTGAATGTGGCCGTTAGCTTAGGCGACCTTGGAAAGGATTTCGAAAGCTCGGAAAGGAGTACGCTTTTCCGTACTATGAAGACATTTGAAGAAAAAGGAATCGTGCATCAAATTGAGGATGGCACCGGCATCATTAAATATGCCCTGTGCGAAGACAATTGTGAATGTGAGGTGGGAAACGACCTTCACTTACATTTTCATTGCAATAGTTGCGGGGAAACCGTGTGCCTTACAGAGCACAAAATCCCTCAGATAAACCTGCCCGAAGGCTATGTGGCAGAGGATATCAATCTGGTAGTAAAGGGAATATGTGAGAAATGTAGTGGCGTTTAATTTTATGAGATGACCAAAGCCGAAGAAACACTTAGAAACAACGGGATTAGACCTACCAAAATGAGATTATTTATTTATAAATATCTCAAAAGAAAGTTTTATGCTGTAACATTAAGGGAAATAGAAACGGCTTTCGTTAAAAAAAGTAAACATACACGAGATAGAACAACAATTTATCGGAGTATAAAATTATTTCAAAAGAAAGGGATTATACATCAAATTGATGACGGTACGGCTACCGCAAAATATGCATATTCTGATAAGAATTCGCTGGATCTACACTTACACCTTCACTGTATGAATTGCAGCAAAACCTTCTGTTTGCCCAATAAAGTTCCACAGGAAAATTTACCTGACAAATACGAAATAACCGAAGTAAATTTAGTTTTGAAGGGGGCATGTGTAAAATGCCAAAAAGCAAAGAAGCTAAAATATAACATAGACCAATCTGCTCATAAAAACTTAAAACAATGATACGAATCAAAAATGTCGAAAAAAGCAATTTGATATCCGCTTCAATAAGCGGTAAGATTACTAAAGAGGATATAGAGAAAATCCATCCTTTGATACATAATATTGTCAAAAATGGAAATAAGGTGAATTTCTTTTTTGAACTAGTTAACTTTAAGGGCTACGATCTCAAAGGCTTATGGGAAGATTTAAAAGTTGATACCGCCCATATTTCAGATTATGGAAAGATGGCCTTTGTGGGTGAAAAAGAATGGCAGGAATGGGCTGCTAAAGCCACTGATTTTTTTACAAGCTCGGAAGTTAAATATTTCGACTTTACCGAAAAGGAAGAAGCTAAAAGATGGATATTAAACCAATAGGGATATGAAAAAGCTACAACTAAAAATTCCGGTATTGCTACCTCAGGTGCCAAATGAAAAAGACACTTGTGTGCAAAGGCTCATTGCTGAATTAGAGGCCAAAGAGGGTCTTGAAAAAGTACATATAGTAGATGATCAGGAAGATACGGTGCCGCAACTGTGCTTTCATTATGATCCGGACATTATCTCTATTGACCGAATTCAATCATTGGCAGAAAGAACCGGGGCTGAAATTACCGAGAAATATGGACATTTGCTTATAGAGGTTGAGGGGATTAGACATACCCGGCATGCAAGGACTATAGAAAAGAGTCTGCTGAATATCAAAGGCGTTTTGGAAGCTTCCGCCAATGCCGGAGGAATGATCCGTTTAGAATATGATAAACGGGAAACAAGTTTTGATGAGATAACTACAAAGCTCGAAAAAGAAAACCTACAAGTCAAGAAAAGTGCCTCTGGCCATGAGAACGGCTTTAAATCTTCGGAAAAAACCTCTGATAAATTAAATAAAAAAAATAAGATGGGCCAGCGACACCAGCATGAAGATGAGGGAGTACAGAATCTTAAAGAAGCGGATAGCCACGGCGCCGGCGAAGATCATTCCCACGCACACGGAGGTATTTTTGGGAAAAATACAGAGCTTATTTTTGCCATTATTTGTGGGGTTTTGTTGGGGATAGGTTTTGGACTATCCTTTGTAGAATCAGTTCCGCAATGGGTTAGTCTTTCCCTTTATATTGGAGCCTATTTCTTTGGAGGGTTTTATACTGCTAAAGAAGCTGTGGAAACCGTAGCCAAAGGCGGGTTTGAAATTGATTTTCTCATGTTGGTCGCAGCGATTGGAGCGGCTATTTTAGGGGAATGGGCTGAAGGTGCCTTGTTATTATTTCTTTTTAGCCTGGGACATGCCCTGGAGCATTATGCAATGAACAAAGCACGAAAATCTATAGCCGCATTGGCAGAACTGGCGCCAAAAACAGCCTTGCTCAAAAAAGATGGTAAGACGGAAGAAGTTGGTATCGAAAAACTCAATATTGGTGATATCATTGTGGTGAAACCAAATAGTAAAATATCTGCAGATGGCGTAGTGGTAGATGGGCAGAGTAGCGTTAACCAGGCTCCAATAACCGGGGAGAGTGTACCGGTAGATAAAGTTCCTCTGAAAGACATCGAAAAGGATTACTCAGAGGTAGATGATATCAAGGATGAAAACCGCGTTTTTGCTGGAACGATCAATGGGAATAATACTTTGGAAATTAAAGTGATCAAAGCAGCCAAAGATTCAACGCTTTCCCGATTGGTGAAACTGGTTAACGAAGCTCAGACTCAAAAATCGCCTACCCAGTTGCTCACCGATAAATTCGAAAAATATTTTGTGCCATCCGTCCTTATTTTGGTTGGTATTCTTTTATTCGCTTTTCTTGTAATAGACGAACCCTTTAGCGCCAGCTTTTACCGGGCTATGGCGGTACTGGTAGCTGCAAGTCCCTGTGCGTTGGCAATCTCGACCCCAAGTGCTGTATTGAGTGGAGTGGCCAGGGCCGCCCGTGGCGGGGTATTAATTAAAGGAGGCCGACCACTAGAGGATCTGGGAGAATTGACTGCCCTCGCCTTCGATAAAACCGGAACTCTAACGGAAGGAAAGCCAAAACTTACCCAAGTGGTGCCACTTGGAAATATATCTGAAAACGAACTTCTCAAAATAGCAGTAGCCGTGGAAGGTCTTAGTGATCACCCCCTGGCCAAAGCTGTAGTTCGTGATGGAAAAGAGCGTCTGGAAGGCGAGGAAATCCCAAATGCCTCTAATTTGGAGGCAGTTCTGGGTAAAGGGATTAAAGCATCATTTGGCAATGATAAAATCTATATAGGTAACCTCGACCTGTACGAAGGGCTTGATGAGAGTACACCTTCCGAAAAAATAGCTACGAAAGTGCGTGGTCTTGAAGGGGGCGGAAATACAACAATGCTTATACGAAAAAATGAAGAATATATAGGCATCATTGCATTAATGGATACCCCTCGTGAAGCCGCCAAGGGAACCCTTAAAAAATTAAAAGAAATCGGCATTAAACGAATGATCATGCTTACCGGTGATAACCAGAAGGTAGCAGACGCTGTAGCAGAAGAAATAGGATTGACCGATGCCTGGGGGAGCCTATTGCCGGAAGAAAAAGTGGATGCTATAAAAGAATTAAAAGAAAAGGAATCCAAGGTGGCAATGGTGGGCGATGGCGTTAATGATGCCCCTGCCATGGCAAACAGCACTGTAGGAATAGCTATGGGTGCTGCGGGAAGTGATGTGGCCCTAGAAACGGCGGATATTGCGCTAATGGCCGACAAGTTGGAAACCCTGCCCTTTGCCATAGGCTTAAGCAGGAAGGCAAAGGCGATTATCAGACAGAACCTTTGGGTAAGCCTTGGTATTGTTGCCCTACTTATACCTTCAACCATATTCGGCTTGGCAAATATTGGAATGGCGGTTGTAATCCATGAAGGTTCCACACTACTGGTGGTTTTTAATGCGTTAAGGCTTTTGGCTTATAAAAAGGCATGAAAAAGTTATAACAGTTTTATTAACTTTGAGTAAATGAAATAACAGCTTTTATAGACATAAAAAACTGGTCATTATGAAAAATCGTATTATATCATTCTTACAGGCCTTAGTATCCATAAATATTCAGGTCGTTTGGATGAGTAGGACTTTTATAGGATTTTGATTTTAAACTATTTAAGAATATAACAATTAATTTATAAAACCAAAAAAATGAAAAACAATCAAAAAAACGGCAACAACTATGCTAAATTTTTCGCAATGATTGCAACCGCCATGGTGGCAATGTTCTTTTTAATGTACACTAATTCTTATCAAATTATTGATCACTTCTGGTTTAGTGAAACAAGGCTTTTTATGACGCTGATCATGGCCGGTTCCATGATCATTATAATGCTCCTGTTTATGCTGAATATGTATAAAAAACGAGGGGCAAACATAGCGGTCATCGTGTCGGGTATCGTATTGATTGCCGGTGGTATTGGTTTGGTGAGAAGTCAGGTTACTGTCACGGGTGTTGACTACATGGAAGGGATGATCCCACACCATTCAATAGCTATTTTAACGAGTGATCGTGCTCAAATTAAGGATATACGGGTAAGGAAACTCGCTGATGAAATTATCAAGGCGCAACGTAGGGAAATTATGGAAATGCAATGGTTGATCAACGATATCAGGGAAAATGGTACGGTGGAAACAGAAGAGGAAAAGAAAAACAGGCCCTTGCCTGAGTTTGAAGGCTTGCTTGAAGAAGAAACACGAAATCTGAATGAATAATTGAATCAATTAATACTAATTTCTGAGTTCGCTAAAAAACATTGGGATGTGTCTTGTGCTTTTGTTGCTAACTTTTAATGTCAAAATAATACTATATATGAAAACATCTCAATTGACTTTTTTTGCCTTGCTGCTTGCCTTGGTATTACAAGCCCAAACCGAAAAATCCGTAGAAGGAAACGTTGACAATTTACCTGTGCGGGAATACACGTTGACCTTGCGGGAAGAACAGGTCAACAAGGCTGGCAAGCCGGTTATGGGTATGACCGTAAACGGTCAGATCCCCGGGCCCACATTAGATTTTAATGAAGGGGAATATGCCATAATTTATGTGAAGAATGAAATGAGCGTAGAGTCTTCCATTCACTGGCACGGTATGTTGCTGCCCAATTTTTATGATGGTGTACCCTACCTTTCTACCCCACCTATAGAACCCGGCAAAACCTTGAAATATGAATTTGCAATAAAGCAAAATGGTACCTATTGGTACCATTCCCATACGATGTTGCAGGAACAGAGTGGTGTTTTTGGCTCCATCGTCATACAACCGAAAGACAAAACATTGGAGTATGATAAAGAGCAGGTTTTGGTATTGTCTGACTGGACCAATGAAAAGCCCCGGGATGTAATGCGGTTTTTAAAACGGGGCACAGAATGGTACAATATAAGAAAAGGGACGGCCACACCGCTCAACCAGGTTATTGCCAGGGGGGCACTGGGCGCACAGGTCGATTTTTGGAGACAGCGTATGGAAAGCGCGGATATAGCGGACATATATTACCCGGCGTTCTTAATAAATGGAGAAGAAAATGTGGAATATCCCGAATTCAAACCTGGGGAGAAAGTACGCCTGCGCATTATTGACGGCTCTGCATCAACTTCATTTTGGATGGCCTTTGGCGGCCCAGACCCTTTGCTTGTCTCGGCAGATGGTAAAGATGTTGTTCCTGTTAAAAGAAACAAAACCTTTATTGCCGTTGCGGAAACCTACGATTTTATCGTGACCATACCGGAGAACGGCAAACTGGAATTTAAAATTATGGCCCAGGATGGCTCCGGAACCGCAACTGCTTACTTGGGCCAAGGCCCTATCGTTGCTGCACCCGATGTATCCAGACCGGATAAAATCGGGATGATGCAGCAAATGGCCAAAATGAAAATGAAAATGGGTGCACCCGCTTTAAAATTCCGCCCGGGCAAAGACGAGCGATATCAGATGAAGGAGAAATGGGGCATGCAAATGGACGATAATATGCAGATGGAAGGAATGAAGGAAATGAATATGGATATGATGAATGGGGACAAGTCCAATGGTAAGGATATGGAAATGAAGAAAGATGAAATGGACGGAATGCAAATGGATATGAAAAAGGATTCGATGCAGATGGACCGTTCCAAAATGGCCGGGATGGATACCAAAATGAAAGAGGCCTCTCAAATGGAGGATATGAACAAGACGAACCCGACTGCCGGACGGGAAGTAATGGACGAAGCAGATGGCATGCAGGGAATGGCTATGTTTTCGCAATACAACTATGACTACCTGAAGTCGCCAGAGAAGACCAGCTATGATCCCGATGTGCCCGTATCCGAAATCCTATTGAACCTTACCGGGAATATGCAACGCTATATCTGGAGTATGAACGGTGTTCCTCTATCTGAAGCAGATAAAATAAAGATCAAGGGAGACGAGGTAACCAGGATTACCTTCAACAATTTGACTATGATGCACCACCCGATGCACCTTCACGGCCACTTCTTTAGGGTCATCAATGAAAACGGGGAATATTCCCCTCTAAAACACACGGTCAATGTGCCGCCAATGCAAAAGTTGACCATTGAATTCTATGGCAATGAATACGGCGATTGGTTTTTCCATTGCCATATCCTTTACCATTTAGTAAGTGGTATGGCACGCATTGTAAGCTATGACACCCCTAGGGATCCAAGGCTAGAAGAATATCCGGTCTCCAAGCTTCTGGATGAGACCGATCAGTATTATTCCTATGGAATGATAGATGCGGCATCGCATATGACCACATTGAACCTCATATCGTCTAATATCCGAAATCAGTTTAGTTTCCGGGGGGAATATGGATGGAACAAAAATATGGAAGTGGAAGCTGCTTATGATAGGTACCTTTATGATTATTTGACGGTTTTTGGCGGTGTAAATGTCGAGAACGAAATGGAGGATAGCCTCGATGAGATAACAACAACGGCAATAGCAGGGGTACGATATCTTACGCCCTACTTATTTACATTGGATGTGAGGATGGATAGTAAGCTACGCCCGCAGATTAGCCTGAGCCGTGCGATCAGTATTTTTCCACGAACAATATTGTTCGGAATGTACGAGTACCAGGCAGATTTTGGGTGGGTAGATGAACTGCCTCAAGGAGATAATTTCAAAAAAGAGATTACTTGGAGCACAGGTATTGAATATTTTTTATCCAAGAATTTTTCCCTGATGGGAAGTTATGATAACCGCTTTGGTGCCGGTGGAGGACTCTCTCTAAGGTTTTGATACTGTAAAATTTCGATGACCAAAACGGAAAAAATATTATCAAATCACGGTATTCGACCTACTCAAATGCGGTCGAAGATATACAAGTTTCTGAAAAGGAAGCAAAGTGCCGTGTCCTTTTCCGATTTGAAAAAGGCCTTTGTTCAAAAGAGCGAAACCAATAAAACAGCAAACAGGACTACCTTTTATCGCAATCTCAAGACTTTTGAGGATAAAGGGTTGATTCATCAGATCAACGATGGGACAGGAGTGGCAAAATATGCGCTTTCTGATGAAAACACCAATGTTAAACTCAGTACAGGTTTACATATGCACTTTCATTGTACCGATTGTAAGAAAACAATCTGTTTACCAAATAAAATATCGGAAGAGAGTTTGCCAGACCAGTATGAGGTGAACGATGTGAACCTGGTATTAAAAGGGATATGTAAAAATTGTAGTAAAAAATAATAGGTGGGAGTGCCTTAAGCCTGAATCCCAGCCCCCAATGGTCAAGCTTAAGGTTTTTTCCACCGTAACGAACTTAAAAAAAATATGAATATGGAAAAATTTGATGTAACTATAATAGGATCTGGCCCGGGCGGGTATGTAAGTGCGATCCGTTGCGCCCAATTAGGATTAAAAGTAGCCATTATTGAAAGGTACAACACGCTTGGCGGCACCTGCCTTAACGTGGGCTGTATCCCGTCAAAAGCCTGGTTGGAAGCCTCTGAGCATTATTACAAACTCAAGCATCAATTCGAAAAATTTGGGATTGATGTTAAAGAGGCCAATGTCGATATCCTGAAAATGAGCCAAAGGGTTCAGGATGTGGTACAGGAAATCATCAATGGCGTTGATTATCTGATGAAAAAGAACAAGGTTACCGTTTATGAAGGTCATGGCACCATCAAGGACAAAAACACGATTGAAATTAAGGGAGAAGATAAAACGGAAACCATAGCAACCGATAAAATCATCATTGCCACAGGGTCCAAACCCGCTTCATTGCCCAATATTAAAATAGACAAAAAGCGTATCATCTCTTCTACCGAAGCCCTTGCCCTACAGGAAATCCCCAAGCACTTAATGGTCGTTGGGGGTGGCGTTATCGGTGTTGAGATAGGTTCCGTATTCGCCCGCCTGGGTTCAAAGGTTTCCATAGTAGAATATTTTGATAGCCTTATCGCCACTATGGACGGCGCACTGGGACATCAATTGCACCGTTCCCTTAGAAAACAGGGAATTGATTTTTATTTGGAACATAAGGTGACCAACGCAACGGCAACTGAGGATAAAGTAGAATTGAAAGCGGAAAATCTTTCCGATAAAGAAGAAATGAGTTTAGATGGCGATTACTGTCTTATGGCCATTGGCCGAAAACCATACACCGCCAGTTTAGGGCTTGAAAACATTGGCGTGGAAACCAATGAGAAAGGACAGATAACGGTAGATAAAAACCTTGAAACCAACGTCAAGGGTGTGTATGCCATTGGGGATGTAATCCGGGGGGCAATGCTTGCCCATAAAGCCAGTGAAGAAGGCGTTTTTGTAGCCGAACGGATTGTTGGCCAAAAGCCCCATATCAATTATTCGCTTATCCCAAATATCGTGTACACCCAGCCTGAGGTCGCCGGTGTAGGCTTGACGGAAGAAGAACTGAAAAAGGCCAATAAAAGTATAAAAACAGGCTCTTTCCCTTTTAAGGCAAATGCACGGGCAAAGATAAGTATGGACACCGACGGTTTTATAAAAGTAATTGCAGATAAGGAAACCGATGAGATACTGGGCGTGCATATGATAGGCCCTCGCATAGCAGACAGCTACACCGAAGCGGTGGTAGCGATGGAATTTAGGGCAGCTGCCGAAGACATAGCAAGAATGTCACACGGGCACCCCACCTTTTCAGAAACCTTTAAAGAAGCCTGTTTGGCAGCCACCGAAGACAGGGCGTTGCATATTTAAAGTTGACCTAACAGTAAGTTCTTAAAAATTAAGACGCTACTGAGCTTTTTGAAATATTAAGGTTTAAGTAATGAACTCAAAAAACAGATAAGATAAAATGGGGCAATCAGTTCGAAATCAATCCACTATTGGGTATATCAGGGAAACGGCAACAAAGTTCCTCGACAGGGAAACAGCTGGGGGGATTTTTTTAATAATTGCTACTATAGTTGCCCTTCTTTTAGCTAATTCACAGTGGGCAAGTGCCTATCATCATTTTCTTGGCGATGAATTGCTTTTTGAATTTTCCGAGCATCTTAGTTTTGGGCTAACAATTGAAGAATGGATCAATGATGGCCTAATGGCAATTTTCTTTTTGGTTGCCGGCCTTGAATTGAAGAGGGAGGTTATGGTGGGGGAATTATCTTCAATTAAAAAAGCCTCAGCCCCATTGTTGGCAGCTTTAGGTGGCATGGCAGTTCCGGCCCTCATTTTTATTAGCCTAAATTTAGGCACTGAAAATATAAAGGGTTGGGGCATCCCTATGGCTACCGATATCGCATATTCACTAGGGATTATTGGCCTACTGGGAAAAAATGTCCCCAGGCAGTTAAAAACATTTTTAATAGCCCTCGCTATTGCTGACGATATAGGTGCCATATTGGTGATAGCATTGTTTTATAGCAACGAGTTGAGCTGGATATACCTTGGATCGGGCATGGGGGCATTTGGGTTATTATTATTAATGAATTGGACTGGGATCAAAAATTTGATTTGGTATATTATTATTGGGATCATCTTATGGTATTGCTTCCTTAATTCGGGGATCCATCCAACTATTGCGGGAGTACTTTTTGCCATTACCATTCCAATAGTGCCCAAATTAGACAGTAAAATATTAAAAGAAAGGACCGCCACAAACGTTACTAATCTTGAGAAAACAGAGCTGGAAAAATTAAATCCTCTTCAGGATAAAAAACAACAAATAATTTTAAAAGCTATTAAAACAGATACTGAGAATTCAAGGCCTCCTTTGCTCAAACTGGAAAATTCCCTTGTTGATTTCAATGCTTTCTTTATCATTCCAATTTTTGCAGTCGCGAATGCGGGAGTAAAGCTCGATGTAAATTTAATTGAGGTTGTTTCCGGTTCTTTAGGGCTGGGGATCCTTTTGGGATTAGCTATTGGGAAAGTAACAGGGATTGGTATTTTTACATTGATCGGGCAAAAACTTGGAGTTTCCGAATTACATATTACACTAAACTGGAAACATATAATTGGAATTGGTATGATCGCGGGAATTGGCTTTACCATGTCCCTTTTTATTACCAATCTCGCATTTAATGATCAGGAATTGATTAAAATTTCGAAAATAAGCATTTTGATAGCTTCATTACTTGCAGCTATTGGCGGTGCGGTAATTCTCTTATTAACTTCCAATAAAGGAAGGAAAAATATAGTTAAGTGATATGGGAGAAATGAACAAAAGTACTTTTATAGTAAGTCAAATGGACTGTCCTTCAGAAGAACAGATGATCCGGATGAAATTGGAATCTTATGCTCAAGTGAAATATTTGGATTTTGATATACCCAATCGAAAACTTGAAGTATATCACCTTGAAGGGAATGAGGAAATCAAAGCCTCGATTTCAGAATTAAAATTAGGTGATAAATTTATGGGGACCGAAGAAGCCGAGCCTCCCGTAATAGAAGACCAATCCAAACAGAAAACAATCCTTTGGTGGGTCCTGGGGATAAATTTCGGCTTTTTCATTATCGAAATGACCACGGGGTGGATTTCTTCTTCTATGGGCCTAATTGCAGATTCTTTGGATATGCTGGCAGATTCGATAGTATATGCGCTAAGTTTATTTGCAGTAGGTGGTGCCATTTCCAGAAAAAAGAAGGTGGCAAAATTCAGCGGCTACTTTCAAATTGCATTGGCAACACTTGGTTTTGCAGAGGTATTAAGAAGGTTTTTTACAAGTAGTGAAACACCAATGTTCGAATGGATGATCATAGTTTCCATTTTAGCCTTACTGGGGAACCTTATTTCGCTCTGGTTGATAAATAAGGCCAAAAGTAAGGAGGCGCATATGCAGGCCAGTGCTATTTTTACGTCCAATGATATCATCGTAAACGGCGGGGTGATACTGGCAGGGGTACTGGTCTATTTTCTGAATAGCAAATGGCCCGATTTGGTGATTGGCGGCATCGTCTTCACGTTTGTAATGCGGGGCGCCATAAGAATTTTAAAATTATCTAAATAATGCAAATATATGTTGCACAAGACGTTGGGAAACAATAGGAAATTATGAATAAAAGTAGTGTAGCATTATTGATTTTACTGTTGTTGGCAATAGACCAGACCATAAAGATTTATGTGAAGACCCATTTTTATTATGGCGAGGAGTACTACGTATTTGGCCTGGATTGGTTTCGCTTGCATTTTTTGGAAAATCCCGGAATGGCCTGGGGCTTTAAGTTTGGGGAGGGATATCTGGCCAAGCTTGTTTTGATCCTATTTCGCTTCGTAGCCGTTATTTGGGGGACCTTTTATATCAAAAAAATGATACGTAAAGGATATGCAAAAGTCTTTATAATCTGTGCCGCATTTATATACGCAGGTGCATTGGGCAATTTGATTGACGGTGCATTTTACGGACTGATTTTTGAAAAAAGTGATCCCGCACTTCGTAATATTGCAGAAATATTCTCCTCAGGCGGTGGTTATGCGGGATTTTTAAATGGCAATGTGGTGGATATGTGGTTCCTTCCCATTATTGAAACAAGGCTTCCGGAATGGATGCTATTATGGGGAGGCAATGAATTTACTTTTTTCGACCCTGTATTCAATACCGCAGATGTTTGGATTAGCACGGGAGTGATTTTACTCCTGATCTTTCAAAGCCAACAAAAAAAAGACCAGAAAATATCGGAAAATAAAAAGTTGAAATATACTGAAAGTAACAGGACAATTATATAAATCGATTAGTTATGAACGTTTGGCTCTGGGTAGTAGTATTGGGATTGGCAGCTTGGGCTGCCCATTGGGGTGCGGACCAACTCTTGACGCCTTTAAAGATGCTCCGTAAGCAATGGGGGCTTACAGCTTCTGCAGGAGCAGCTTTCCTTGCCATTGTGACCGCCAGCCCCGAGGTAGCTGTAAACGTTACCAGTGCAGCCCGGGGAGTATCGGAAATTGGTCTGGGCAACCTTTTGGGTTCCAATATAATTTCCATTCCGTTGATGGTTAGCATAGCCTATTTCGCTTCCAGAAAGCAATTTAAAAATAATAAGGAACACCAAAAACATCTGGATGCCAACCTACTGGCTCTGAACAAACGTTCTGTTTCGGTATTGTCCATCCCCTACCTGGCAATCATTGCTTTGGTAGCTATACTAACCCTTCCCAAAGCCTGGCGTGGATTACAACCCATCGATGGCTATATTATGCTGGCTGCCTATGCTGCTTTTTTAACGCATGCCATTATAAAAGGCAGGGAAAAGGGCGAAAAAGTAGAATGGGACAAAAAGAAAGTCTGGTTATCCGTGGCCGGGGCCCTGGCCATAGCTGTGGGTGCTTTTTTTATTGTTAAGGCAACAGAAAATATTGTTTCGGCCCTGAATATTTCTGAAATCGTTGGGGGATTGTTCATCACGGGTATAATGACCACCGCGCCTGAAATATTTAAGACCTGGAGCGTGGTGAAAGGAGGCGAAGTAACGGCAGGCACCACTAGTGTTATCGCAGATAATGCGGTTACGATGACGGTCGCCTTTTTCCCGTTGGCGCTGGTTACTACCCCTATCGAAGATTTCCAGTTGTTTTGGGTGAATCTTGCCTTCGTTGGACTGATGCCGCTTTTGTACTCCCTTTTTGTCCATCAAAGCAAGGAACTTCACGGTTTTAGCAGATGGCAGATATTCGCGTTCGATGCAGCCTATATCGTCTATCTATTGACAATGGTATTTTTTGTTCTAAAACTATTTTAAAATAAAACATATATGAAAAAGAAAAAACTAAATCTAAGAGACCTCAAGGATCCTTCAATTGAAAATAAGGTTTCATCACAACTGAGCATTAAGGAATACATCCCTTCCATATTCAGTTTTGTGATGTTGATAGCGGGAATTGCTATTGATTACTTTGATGCCTTTCCGTTTTTTAAAGGTTGGGTACGAATCGCTTGGTATGCGGTAGCCTACATCCCCGTTGGTTTTCCTGTTATAAAAGAGGGATGGAAAAGTATCAGGGACGGTGATTTCTTTACCGAATTCTTCCTAATGTCTATCGCAACCTTAGGGGCGTTCGCCATTGGGGAATACCCGGAAGGTGTGGCCGTAATGCTGTTTTACGCCGTGGGCGAACTTTTCCAAAACGCAGCTGTAAAACGAGCAAAGGGCAACATAAAGGCGCTTCTTGATGTACGTCCTAATGAGGCCGTGGTGTATCGGAACGGCGATTATGTTTCGGTCGATCCCGAGACCGTTGAAATTGGAGAAAAAATACAAGTGCGCGTAGGTGAAAAGTTCCCTTTAGATGGCCAATTGCTATCTAAAAAAGCATCGGTCAATACCGCAGCGATTACGGGGGAAAGCAAACCCGACACCATTGCCAAAGGAGACAAGGTTTTTGCCGGGAGCATCAATCTAGAAGGTGTTGTAGAAGTGGAAACCACCAAGGAATTTAAGGATAGTTCCATTGCTCGAATTCTCGATATGGTGCAAAATGCCACAGCACGTAAATCAAAGACCGAACTGTTTATAAGGAAATTTGCACGCATCTATACTCCTATCGTAGTTTTCTTAGCAGTATGCTTAACGTTTTTACCTTATTTTTTTGTGGACGGGTACGTATTTCAGGAGTGGTTATACCGGGCCTTGATTTTTCTGGTAATTTCTTGTCCCTGTGCATTGGTGATTTCCATTCCCCTGGGTTACTTCGGTGGGTTGGGTGCAGCATCCCGAAACGGTATTCTATTCAAGGGTGCATCCTTCTTGGATGCAATGACCCAAGTGAATACGGTAGTAATGGACAAAACAGGAACCGTTACTCACGGGGTATTCAAAATAAAGGAAATCAAACCCATAACATTAGAAAAGGCAACGTTTATGAAGTACCTGATGGCGATGGAAGAACAATCCACACATCCCATTGCCAAGGCGATCTTGGAATATAAAGCGGACGGTTCTGATTATGAGGCCACCAATGTTTCAGAGGTTGCCGGAAAAGGATTGAAAGGGATGGTCAACGGAAAAACAGTACTTGTAGGTAACAAAGCATTGATGACCTCAAACAGTATTGAAGTTCCTTCGGAAACAGATGGTATTGTAGAATCAATTGTTATGGTGTCTATTGACGGAAAATTTGAAGGTTATGTAACCATTGCAGATGAATTAAAGGATGATGCACACCAAGCCATTAAACAAATTCGAGATTCAGGAATTTCCAGGATTATAATGCTATCAGGCGACAAGGACTCTATTACACAACAAGTTGCAAAAGAGTTAAATATCGATTGGGCAAAAGGTGGATTGTTGCCTGAAGACAAATTGAACGAAGTCGAAGAACTCAAAAAGCAATCCGGAACCAAAGTAGCATTTATAGGCGATGGTATTAACGATGCCCCGGTTTTGGCGATAAGTGATGTTGGCATTGCAATGGGTGGTTTGGGTAGTGATGTGGCCATCGAAACGGCGGATGTCATTATCCAGACCGACCAACCCTCTAAAATTGCAAGGGCAATAAAAATAGGTCGGTCTACAAGACGCATCGTATGGCAGAATATTGGTCTGGCTTTCGGTGTAAAAATTATCTTTATGATTTTGGGCGCAATTGGTATGGCCACATTGTGGGAAGCAGTTTTTGCAGATGTAGGAGTAGCATTATTAGCAATTTTAAATGCAGTTAGATTACAACGAATGAGTTGGTAATTGTCCCCACAACCCAAAACCCAGTTTTTTCGTACCTCAAAATCCTCTGTCTTTTGTTTTGTTCCGCTATCCACCGCACTTGTAGTTTTTGGTTGCCAACCCTCACACAGCACATTGCTTATTTTATTTGCTATTATATTTTAAAAGTAGTACAATAAAAAAGCAAAGAGCTGTTGCCATCCCTCACACCAAAAACTACCCCAAGCTATGTTTACATAACGGGTAGTTATAATAGCAGCCGCTACACCCACCGCATCACCAAAGCTGTAGTTATAACGCCATTATGTAAAATAGCCGCTTTTCCCACGCTCACATCCGAACTTTTAATAAAAATCCGAACTAAATTGAAACAATAACCATTTGAAATTTTAGATTAAAATGAAGCATATTCGTTATCTCATTCAAGCTGCACAAAACCATCGTTAAGTCCAATTATTCCTTACCTCAAGTCTTTGTTTGTTTCATTTCGTTAACAAATATAAAAGACCACTTTTCCCCACCACCCAAGTCAGCGGTTATAAAAAAATAGGTTCATAAAATGTAGTAATAAGCCATAGCATATTGCTTTTTCTCGTACCTCAAAAAAACAAAAAGCTATTGCCTAAAAGTCCTGTATAAGTAGCTTGTTTAAATGCTGTTTTATCAAACAACTATTTAAAACGCTACCCATACAACCGCTTCATCCAATGCTCAAATTGGTGATAACCTATTTTTTTAAGAGTTTATGCCCCAAAAAGTGGAAATCAATTAACTAAAAAGAAAACAAGATGATTACAAAAACAATCCAAATCACAGAGGTTACAATAGATGAATTAGCAGATGCGGTAGCAGATAAACTAATGTTTAAAATTGAAAACTACCTTAAAGAATTATCTAAAAAACAAAATGATGAAATCCTAACAAGACAAGAAGTAGCTGATTATTTAAGGATAAGTTTAGTAACAATACATTCCTGGAATAAACACGGCATTTTAAATCCAATTCGTATGGGCAACAGAATTTTTTACAAAAAACAAGACATATTAGATGTTTTAGAACAACAAAAAATAAATAAAAAAAGGTAGCAAATATATGTGGCTACCACAGCCAACGCGCAAGGCTATAAAGGTCACGCCCTACGGGTTTTGAAAAAAATCTCCACCCCAATATTATTAAAAAAAGAGGGTAGTATTTTTTCCAAAAACCTTGACAGCCTTATCCACGCCACAAGAACATACGGCTTTCTTTTTTTATTGTTTTTCTTTTAAAAAATTAATGGTGCGAAGCGTAGCGAAGCAATTTTAAATTGGATAGCTATGTCAACTTTTGAACTGAAAACTCACCAAATCGGAAGAACCTACTCGCAACCTCATTTTTTTATTTTGAATAAAGGGCAAAACAGCGGAAAGCCCTTAATAAATCCTTGTCCTAATTGTTTTGTGGTATCTACATCAACCGAAGAAGAAAAACAAACCCTTTACCATTTATCAATGATGTTGCAAATAGGCGGTTTTTATGCTTATTATTTAAAAGGCAGTGTTATTCCGTTTATCTCAATAGATGATTGCAGAAACACCTTAAAAAATAGTTACACATCGTTGTTAAATGATGAATTTGAGTTACAAAAGCATATTAATATAGTGTCAGCAATTTGTAAAAAAGAAGCTGAACTTCAAAAAGTAATTTCAAAAATGGCAGATTTAAAAGTGTCATACATACAAAATCTATTTTCTAAAAAGCAAAATCGGGCAACAAAGGGCAACAAAAACCAAATCAATCTATTAGCATAGTATTTGCCATATATTACTTGTGTTGGTTAAAGACCGTACCAAGTCCGTACCAACTTCGAACAAGTATTAATTTTAAATTTTATATACAATGGGTGTTATTTCACAAGGAATCCTGGGCGGTGTATCAGGTAAAGTAGGAAACGTAGTTGGTGCTTCTTGGAAAGGTATTGACTATTTGAGAATTAAGCCTTCAAATGTGGCAAATCCACGAACAGAAGGACAAGTTAACCAAAGAAACAAGTTTACTGTTACTTTGGAGTATCTTCAACCGAATTTAGGTTTTATCAAGAAAGGGTATAAATCTTATGCGGTGCAAAAAACAGAGTTTAATGCTGCAATGTCTTATGTATTGAATAATGCTATTACAGGAGCTGCACCAAACTTTACTGTAGATTATGCTTTAGCTTTATTAAGTAGAGGTAACTTATCAGGAGCATTAAACCCTGCAACAGATTTAGCAACTGCTGGACAAGTTGAGTTTACTTGGGATGATAACTCTGCTGAAGGTAATGCAAATGCAACCGATAAAGCAATGGTTTTAGTTTACAATCCAAGTAAAAAAGAATCAATGTATATTCTTGATGGTGCTGATAGAACTGTAGGATCACAAATCATTACAATTCCAAGTACCTATGCAGGTGATACTGTTGAGCTTTTTATGGCATTTATTACTGCTGATGGTAGTATCGTCTCAAACAGCGTTTATTTAGGCTCTGGAACAGCTAATTAACGGTTGATGTTTTTATGTATGAAACCACTCTTTATGAGTGGTTTTTTTATGCTATATTCGTAATTGAATTTATTAATGATTGCCCTTAATTTACCCTTTTTGGGTGTTTTTTGTATCCTATTTGTTGCCCAAATGCTCTAACCCTAATAAATATAAGGTAAGTTACATATTGTATCGGGAAGTAAAATAATTTTCTTGATAGATATTTCATTTTAAATAATTTAGAAGTCTACAATTAGAATTGTGAATATCTATTGTTTTAAGCTACTTGATTGCTAAGGTTGAAACTGTATTTTTGGCGCTCTTAAAATTGAAAATTATGAGCGCAACTTGGTATGAATGTAAGGTAAAATATAGAAAAACCGATGAAGCTTCCGGAGCTCGAAAGGTAAAAACAGAACCTTTTTTGGTCGATGCCATATCGTATACTGAAGCAGAAAAAAGAATTACCGAAGAAATGTCGGTTTATTTAAGCGAAGGTGAAGAGATTTTAATTACCAATATCAAGGTAGCCAATTACGCCGAAATTCATCCATTTGAACTGGCAGATCGTTGGTTTAAAGCAAAAATAACATTGATTGCTTACGACCAAGAAAGCGGTAAAGAGCGTAAAACCAATCAATACCTTTTAGTACAAGCGAACGATATAAAAGAAGCTTACGATAATACGACTCACGTGATGCGAGATACGATGGGAGAATATAGTATTCCTGCAATTTCTGAATCTCCAATTATGGATGTTTTCCCTTATTTTACGGGTGAAGAAGAAGATGCAGAGCGTGTAGAAGAATTTATGCGTTTAAAGGATTCTGTGCCATTTCAGAATAATGAAGATGAAGCTTTAGCAAACGAAGATGCTTTAGTTGCTGAATAAATATTTTAGAAAGTGGTATTAATCTTTCAACAAAAAATAAAAAGCGTTTTGGGTATTCTCAAAACGTTTTTTGCTTATTATAAATTCAATCTAAGTGTTTCCAAATTAAATAAATTAATCTGTTTTAATATTCTTTTAAGGCAAAGTCTTATTTTTTAACGCAAACTTAAGTTTAAACACTCGTAAAGGCTAATAATTGGCGTTTTACCATTATTGGTTGAAGATAAATTAAATTAAATTTATCTCTAAAAACAGCCATGAAAACAGAACGTCTAAAAAAGGATTTTGATCATTTTATACTTCAGAAAAACCATCCTTGCGTAATGGCGCAAAGTGTAATTTTTCTAACTTATCACGGTAAACTTCAACTCACAATAAATTTTTGTTAAAGTCCATATTCATTCATTCTGAATAAACATTATTTATATCTTTGTCGAAAAATGAACATTTATAAGGTTTATGTCGAAAATTAAAAAAGATGAATCTGTAAAACATCAAATTATAGAAGCCTCTAAAGTTGTATTTAAAAATTACGGCTTTAAAAAAGCCAATATGGAGTTAATTGCTAAAGCCTCTGGAAAGGGAAGAAGTACTCTTTACTATTATTTTGAAAATAAAGATGCGGTTTTTAAAGCTTTTTGCGAAGATTTTTATGAAGATATGCTCGAGGTTATCTTTAAACAATTATCACCCAACCTTACCATTGAAAAAAATCTAAATCTTTATACGCAAGGAAGGTTAAACCAATTGATTGTAGCTTTAGATACCTACGAAAATTTGCTAGCAGATATAAAAAGTGATACCAAATTTATGGTTCATCTTTTTAGAAAAATTAAAGATGAAGAAATAGAAATCATAAAAAACTGTTTGCTGTGGGCCATAGAAAAAAATGAAATTAAACCTATTGCCTCAGAAAAATTACATTTTTTATCGGTAGCAATTGTTACTTCTGCCGGAAGTATCGAAAAAGAAATTTTTCTTTACGAAACTGTAAAAGGAGATCCTAATGAGCAATTACAGTGGATAACCCAATTAATGATCAATTCTCTTAAATAAATTTACCTAAACAATTCAATATGAAAAATAATTCAATTTTTATTTTTTTGATAGCTGTTTCAATTCTGTTTTCATGTAAAAAAGAAGAAACAACCAAAAGTATAGACCCCATTGCAGTTGAAGTTCTTACTGTAGGTGCTTATTCAGGTTCTTCAGCAAAAGCATCTTCACGTTTTTCTGGAGTAATTAAAGCAAAAAAGACAGCGCAGCTAAGCTTTCAAGTTTCAGGAAACATTAATAATATAGCTGTAAGTTTAGGAGATTATGTGCAAAAAGGAGACTTGGTAGCGAGCATCGATGCCACTAGCTATAGAGAACAATATGAAGCACAGAAGGCCCAAGCCGAATTGGCAAAAGAAAACTACACACGCATTAATGAAGTCTATTTAAAAGGGAGCATTGCCGAAATTAGAATGGTAGAAGCTCGTTCTAATTATAAACAAGCACAAGCAGCAGCCAATGCCGCTTATGAAAATGTAAAGAAAACTCAGCTTAAAGCTCCATTCTCTGGATATATAGGAGCCAAGCTAATGGAAGTGGGAGATGTAGCTAGTCCTGGTATGCCAGTTTTACAATTACTAGATACCGATCAAATGCAAGCGGTTATTTCGCTTTCAGATCAAGAAGTAAATAACTTTAAAGAAGGTGATTCTGCTGTTGTAAAAGTAGAAGCTTTAAATAAGCAATTTAGCGGTGTTTTAACTGAAGTTTCGGTACAGACTGGTGAGCAAACTCCAGTATATGAGGCAAAAATTACTTTACCAAATCCTGACCGAATACTAAAAGCAGGAATGAGTTGTAAGGCTATGTTTCCCGACGTAAAAACAGAGCAGCCTAAAAAAGAAAATTCAGAAATTATACTGCCAGTCAATTTAGTTTCTATTACAGATAAAGGAGAACATTTTGTGTATTTAGTAGATCCAACTTCTAATACGGCAAAACGACAATTAATAGAAGTTGGTAATCTGTATAATGAAGGTATTGCGATAACTAATGGCTTAAAAGCTGGTGATCAAGTAATTTCTTCTGGCTACCATAAACTTACTAATAATACACCTATAACCTTGAGAACAAAGTAACCCATGAAAAAGAAACAAGATCTTATTGCGTGGGGAATGAAGAACAAAGTTTTCCCTATTGCGCTAGCATTTACATTTTTGGTGATCGGACTTATTGGACTTTTTAATATGTCTCGTAATGAGTTTCCAGATTTTACCATAAGAACAGGACTTGTAGTTGGGGTTTATCCCGGTGCTACGGCAGAGGAGGTAGAAACACAGCTTACTTCTAAATTAGAGAAATATCTTTTTTCTTTTAACGAGGTAGATAAAACTAAGACTTATTCTTACTCGAAAGATGGGATGAGTTATGTATACTTAGAAGTAGCAAACCGTGTTGGTAAAGACGAAACACAACAATTTTGGAATAAACTTAAAAACGATCTTTTTGTCTTTCAGCAGCGTTCTGTACCTAAAGGTGTAAGAGGGATTGTAGTAAATAGCGATTTTGGAAATACTGCTGCAATGATTTTATCGGTAAAATCAGAAACTAGACCTTATAAAGACCTTGAGTTACACGTAGAAGACATAGCAGACGATTTACGCCAGATAGAAGATATGGCAAAAATTAGCTATTCTGGCGGCCTTACCGAACAAATAGAAATACAGGTAGATCAAAACAAATTGGCCGAGTATGGCATTAGTCCGGGTATGCTTATGCAAAGTTTGCAAACTCGAGGCACTATTTTACCCGGAGGAACCTTAGAAGGAGCAAACTTCGATAAGTCTATTCATCTAGATGCATTTTTGCACGATATAACAGATGTAGCAGACCATATTGTTAAAACCGATGACAATGGCAATGTAGTAAAGGTTAGCGATATTGCTCAGGTAAAAAAAGCTTATGAAGATCCAGATTCTTTTATACAAACTGGAGGCGAAAAAGCTATGATTATTACTCTTGAAATGGCTAAAGGTAATAATATCGTTCAGTTTGGAGAAGAAGTTAAAGAGCACCTTGCAAAATTAGAAGCAGAGCTACCTTCAGATATAGAAATAAGTACAATTGCAGACCAACCAGTAGCAGTAGATCACTCTATAAGTCATTTTATGAAAGAGTTTGGCTATGCTTTAATGGGAGTAATTATTGTATGTATGTTGCTTTTACCGTTTAGAGTAGCTTCGTTAGCTGCAGCTACAATCCCTATTACCATTTCTGCTACTCTTGCTGTAATGTATATGCTTGGGATGGAGTTGAATACGGTAACACTAGCTGCGCTAATTGTAGTATTAGGTATTGTAGTAGACGACCCTATTGTAGTAATAGATAATTATATTGAAAAATTAGATGAAGGAGAATCTAGATGGAATGCCGCCTACCATAGTGCAAAAGAATTATTTCCTTCTGTATTTACAGCTACTTTAGCTATTTCGGCAACTTTCTTTCCGCTAATGTTTTTTGTGTCTGGTACAGCAAAAGACTTTTTAAGTACTTTTCCTTTTACCATTTCTATAGCCTTGTTTTTATCATTAGCAATTTCGATTTTATTGGTGCCATTTCTTAATACGGTATTTATTAAGAAAGGTTTACATTCAGATAAAGATGAGCAGGAAAAACAAAATAAGAAGTCTATGCTAGATCGTCTTCAAAACTTTTTCAACAGAACAGTAGAAAGAGCGATGAAGCATTATAAACTTACGGTATTGGCAGGAATACTTGCTGTAATAGTTGGAGGCTATTTATTCTCTAATGTAAGTCAAGAATTATTTCCTATTGTGGAACGAGATCAATTTGCAGTTGAGGTAACTTTGAGTCAAGGAAGTAATTTAGAGGAAACAGCAGCAGTTGTAAATAAATTTGAAAAAATATTAGCCAAAGAAGAGCGAGTAGAAAATTATACCAGTTTTATAGGAGAAAGTTCTCCACGTTTTCATATGGTATATGCACCTAATCTTCCAGCTAAAAATTATGCTCAAATATTAATAACTACCACTTCTAATGATGCAACAGAAGAGTTATTAGAAGAATACGATAAAAAGTATGCAGAGATGTTTCCGAATGCCTACTTACGTATGAAGCAACTTAATATGGTAAGTAAGCCAGCACCAATAGAAATTAGGTTATATGGTGATGATATTGAAGAACTTCAAGAATACGGAAATTTAGTGATAGATGCGGCAAGAAAAACACCTCAAACCATCTGGAGCAGAAGTAATTTTGGAGAGCGTTATCCTACAATAAGTATAGATATAAAAGAAGATCAAGCAGCTCAAGTTGGCTTAACCAAAGAAGACATAGGTAATAGTATTGCTATGAATATGGAAGGTCTGCAAGCTACTCAATTATATGAAGATGATTATGCAATTAATGTGAAAGTTAAATCTGAAAATAGCGAAGCTCAAAGTATTTCAGAATTAAATCAATTGTCCATAATCTCTCCAACCACAGGGAAAATAGTTCCCCTAAAACAAGTAGCAGAGGTAAAACCATCTTGGGAGCAAGAGCAAATAGTTAGACGTAATGGTAGAAGATGTTTAACCATTCGAGTAGATATAGAAAAAGGAGCTGTAGCCAATGTGGTGCTCGATAAAATAAGACCAAAATTAGAAGAACTAAACATACCAAATCATATAGAAATTGGTTACGGTGGTGAGTACGAAATGTCTCAAGAAAACTTAGTGCCTATGCAAGTATCTTTACTTATAAGCATTATTTTAATTATCCTTATTCTTATTTGGCACTTTAAATCTTTTAAACACGCATTTTTAAGTTTCATGACGATGCCACTAAGTATATTAGGAGCTGCATTAGGTTTATTATTAATGCAATACCCTTATGGTTTTACCTCATTCTTAGGAGTATTAGCTCTATGTGGTATTGTAGTAAGAAACGGAATTATACTCATAGATTTTGCAGATGAATTAAGAGAGCATCACGGCAAAAATGTTTGGGATGCAGCAATGCAATCTGCACAACGTAGAATGCGTCCTATTTTCTTAACCTCATCGGCAGCAGCAGTAGGAGTTACTCCTATGATTATAAGTAGATCAAGTTTATGGGGACCGTTAGGTACTGTAATTGCATTTGGTCTTCTGGTCTCTATGGTATTAACTCTGTATGTTTTACCTGTATTGTATTGGTTATTTTTTAGAAATGAAGAAAACCAAGATGAAAATTTAACCACCGAAAAAGAATAAAATGATGAAAACATCAAAAAAAATAATTCTTACAAAACAGACTATTCTTTTCTTTATATGTACATTTTTATTTGTACCATTTAGCTATGCTCAAGAATTAAATTTAGACGAAGTAAAAAAGTCTGCTATAGATTATAGTCGAAATATTAAAAACGGAAAGCTTAGAGCAGAAAAGGCAGCATTAGCTAGAAAAGAAGCTTATACCAATTATTTTCCAGAAGTTGAAGCGATGGCATTAGGTATCTATGGCTTTGACGATATAATACCACCTATTGTAGGGGTTCTACCCAATGGTTTCGATAACTTTTATAGCATATCTGCCACGGCATCTCAAGTAGTTTATGCAGGTGGTAAGGTGAATTTAGCCAATCAATTAGCTCAAATACAAGAAGAAGCAAGTTTGTTAAGTACAGAAGAATCTACAGACTCTGTAGTTTTAGTAACAGAAACAAAATACTGGCAATTAGTACAGTTGCAAGAGCAACAAAAAGTTATCGCTAGTAGTAAAATTTATTTAAACGAATTATTAAAGCAACAACAAGATTTATTAGATGCGGGACTCATTGCTAAAAATCAATTATTACAAGTAAAAGTAGAAAAAAGCAATGTATTGTTTCAGGAAAATAAAATAGCTAACCAACGTAAATTAGCTTTATTAGATTTAGCATTATTCGCAGGTATTAGTTACGATACCACTTTGGTAGCACAAGCAAATTTTAAAGAACCAGTACCATCACCAGCATTAACCTATCAAAACCCAGAGTTAGATTTACAAGATAACAATAGGTATCGCTTATTACAAAAACAGGTAGAAGCGGCAAAGTTACAAGTAAAAAATGAACGAGCAGACTTATTACCTAGTATTGGAGTAGGGGTTAGTGCTGCAAAGTTTGACTCTTTTAGTAGAGATTTAGGAGTAGACATTCAGCCTATTGCATTTGGGAGTATTACAATACCCATTTCTGCTTGGTGGTCTGGTGAGAAAAAGCAACTTCAGCAACAAGAAATAGAGGTTGAAATTAGTGAGAATAAATTAAAAGATGCAGAAGATCAATTAACGGTAAGTATCATGAAAAGTTGGTATGATCTACAAAACGCTTATAAGCAAATTGAGTATGCTAAAGATCGAGTTTTATATGCACAAGAAAATTTAAAAACTCAAAAAGATAATTACGATAGTGGACTTAAAAATCTTACTGATTTGCTAGATGCTAGGAAGTCTTTAGAAGAAGCAGAAGCTACTTGGGTAAATGCAAGAGTTGCTTATGAGCAATCTGAAGCTATGTATTTGTACAACACAAATCAATTATTAAGCTCTACGAAATAATATTATTATTTGTAAAAAATTTAAAAGCCTCGTTTACGAGGTTTTTTTTATAACTCTAGCTTATACTAAAGTTTAATTCATTACGGTAAGTTGAAGGAGACTTCCCGGTAAGACTTTTAAATTTTTTGTTGAAATAGCTGAAGTTATTAAAACCACTTTCAAAACAAACATCGGTAATGCTAATTTGTTTTTCGTGCAATAATTTAGCCGCGTGTGCTAATCGATATTCATTTACGAATTGCACAAAGGTTTTGCCGGTAATTTTTTTAAAGTAGCGGCAAAATGTAGGAACCGTCATATTCACCAGTTCTGCGATTTCTTCTAAAGGGATGGGACGTTTAAATTCTTCTTTTACAAAATTAAAAACGATATTAATGCGATTATTATCTTCAAGTTTAGTTTCAAGCATAAAACCTTCAGCATTTAAAACCGTATAATTTTTAGCTTCTTCTAAAAGTTTCAAAATCTCCAGCAAGCCCAGAAGTTTATGATAGCTGTCTTCATAACGAAGCCCTTGAATTTTAGCGCCGATCGTTCGTTTATTTTGTCCATGAAAGACAATTCCCTTTGCAGCACGTTCAAATAAATTTTTAACAGAAGACATTTCTGGAATATCAAAAAAATACTGACCTAAAAAATCTGGCAAAAATTGAATAATCGTTTCCTGTTGTCCTTCTTTCATTTGGTAGGTAAAACCACAATGCGGTAAGTTTGAGCCAATAAGTATAAGGTCTCCATTTCTGTAATGAGAAACGTGACTTCCAATCTGGCGTTTACCGGAACCTCTATTCACGTAAACCAATTCTAACTCGGGATGATAATGCCAGAATTTTTCACTTTTATTCAGGTTATCTTGGTTAAAATGTTTGTAAGAAAAAGAACTCCCAAATAAAGGTTCAACTTTTTCTAAAATTGGCTTAGAATTTTTTTTCGCACTCATATTGTGATTCTCTAAAAAATAGAAGCATTAATTTAAGAAAATAATAAAAATAAAGCACTTCTATTATGTCTATAATTAACTATTAAATTAACGTTAAGTGATAGATAAGGGTTAATATAGTACATATTTGTGTATATTCAGTTATAAAATTCTCCTACTTATGCACTTACATTTGTAATGTAATAATCAAGTAAATAATTATTAACCATTAAAACTTAAGATTATGCAGAAAACAATGAAGACAATCGTAGTAACATTATTATTAGTTTTAGGATTTAATAATGTACAAGCAGCAAAGAATTTTGATGTAGCTGTTGCTAAAAATCAAATTTTAATGGTAGAGTTGAATGATGCTCAAGAAGGAGATATGTTAACTTTATTAGATGTAGATGGAAAAGTGCTTTTTAAAGAAGAGCAATTAGGCAACAAATTTCAAAAGAGTTTAAGTTTAGAATTATTATCTGAAGGTACTTATTACCTTCACTTAGAAGATGCTAATACAATTTATACTAAAGAGATTGTAAAAGAAAATAGTTCGGTAATTGTTAAAAAAGATTCTCAAATTATTTTTAAGCCAACTTTTAAGCAAGTTGAAAATCAAGTAAAGTTGTCTTTTACTAATCCTAGTGAGGAGAATACGCAAGTTTTTGTATACAACGCAAAAGGCGAAATTGTTTCTTCTTTAAGAAATAGTGATTTAGTACTTAAAAAGACTTTTGATTTTTCTGAAGTACCAGCAGGAGATTATATGATTGCAGTACTTACTGATAGCAGAAGTTTTTATAAAAGTGTAAGTACTAAATAATATAGACTAAAACCCCAAATACCAAAACCTAAAAACGTCACAAACCTACTTTGTGGCGTTTTTTATTTTACCACGATTTTAAAACTTATTAATCCGGCATCAATTTCTGCCTCTACTAATTCTCCATCTTTATATTTGTAAATAGAGGTTTTACCTTTGTGAGAAGTTTTTTCGTAAGTATTTGAATCAACCTTTTTTATCGAATGAAAAGTTCCGTGTTCTTCGGCGTAGACTTTTTGTATAGTTTCAGGTTCTTCAAACATTAAATTTACCGTTCCGTAAGTGATAGATTCGTGAATTCGGTTTTCTTCTTCATCGTCTTCATAAAAAATATAACCTTTATTATTTTTATCGGTATAGGTGTTTGTTTTTTCCTTTCCGTTAAATAATATTAAGACATAAGCGTGCGATAGTTTATTATTTTCATAAACCACTTTATAATTGTAATCAACTTCGATCTTCGCGATAATTCTGGTATCAATCTCAGTACGATTGCTATAAATAGTTTTAGAACCCACTTGTTCTTTTTTAGCATAAAGTGTCCCAATACTTTTTCCTTTATGAATAATATCAAATACGTGTCGTTCTTCTTGTATAGTCGAAGAAGTAAATGCCAATAGAATTAAAATAGGGAATAGGAGTAAAATTTTTTTCATTCAGGCAGTTATTGATTCTTTTGAAATATACTATAAAAAATTGATAACAGATTAATCATGATTTAATAGTAGTCATTTTTTAATCACATTTTCCAAAAACCTTAAGAAGAAGATAAGTCGAAAAATATTATTTTTATAGGAAAGTTTAAATCCACTAAAAATGAAGAATAATTTTCAACAGATTATAAATCAAGATGTACCGGTTTTGGTCGATTTTTATGCAGATTGGTGTGAGCCGTGCAAAATGTTGGCTCCTATTTTACAAGAAGTAAAAGCTGAATTAGGAGACGATTTAAAAATTGTAAAAATAGATGTAGATAAAAACCAGTCCTTGGCAAGTAAATTTCAAGTTAGGGGAGTGCCCACGATGATTTTATTTAAAGAAGGGAATCAGGTTTGGCGACAGTCCGGTGTTTTGCAAAAGCAAGATTTAGTATCAATCATAAACAGTCATAAATAATGGAATTAAATAAATATATTGACCATACTTTATTAAAATCAAATGCTAGCGCAGCAGCTATAAAAAATTTATGTAAAGAAGCTATAGAATATGATTTTTATGCGGTTTGTGTAAATGGTTGTTATGTAAAACTCGCAAAATCTTTACTGAAAAATTCAAAAGTTAAAATAGCTTGCGTCGTTGGATTTCCGTTAGGAGCGATGAGTACGGAGTCTAAAATTGCCGAATCTGAAAATGCTATAAATGATGGAGCCGATGAAATAGATATGGTAATTAATTTAGGAAAATTAAAAGCCAAAGAATACACTTATGTTGAAGATGAAATTAGAAAAATTAAGGAGGTTCTTGGCGATAAAATTTTAAAAGTAATTATTGAAGCCAGCGAATTAAAAAATGAAGAAAAAATAATTGCTTGCGAATTAGCAGAAAAAGCTGGTGCCGATTTTGTAAAGACATCAACAGGATTTGCTAGTGGCGGAGCCAAAATTGAAGATGTAAAATTAATGAAAAGTTCAATTAGCGATAAAGTGAAAATAAAAGCTTCCGGTGGAATTAGAGACCAAGAAACTGCTAAAAATTATATAGAACTTGGAGTAAGTAGAATTGGGACTTCTTCAGGAATAAGCATTGTGAAAAATTAATTTTATTCAATTTAAATAAAAAACTAACTCAACTAAAATTATGAATGCACACGAAATAGATTATGAGATTTTTGGAGAAGAAATGCAATATGTAGAAGTAGAATTAGACCCCAATGAAGGCGTGGTTGCTGAAGCCGGCGCTTTAATGATGATGGAAGACGGAATTAAAATGGATACCATTTTTGGTGACGGTTCTTCCAAAGATAATAGTTTTATGGGGAAAATTTTTGGAGCCGGAAAACGCCTTATTACTGGCGAAAGTTTGTTTATGACTGCTTTTTACAATACTATTCCCGGAAAAAAGCGGGTAAGTTTTGCTTCACCTTATCCCGGAAAAATTATTCCGATAGATTTAACCCGTTTCCAAGGAAAGTTTATTTGCCAAAAAGATGCCTTTTTATGTGCTGCTAAGGGTGTTTCTATTGGTGTTGAATTTTCCAAACGTTTAGGTCGTGGCTTTTTTGGAGGTGAAGGTTTTATCATGCAAAAATTGGAAGGTGACGGAATGGCTTTTGTTCACGCCGGAGGAACAACTGCTGTTAAAGAACTAGCACCTGGCGAACGCTTAAAAGTAGATACCGGTTGTATTATTGGTTTTGAAAACTCAGTAGATTATAATATAGAATTTGTGGGTGGAATTAGAAATACACTGTTTGGAGGTGAAGGACTTTACTTTGCTACACTCACAGGACCGGGAAAAGTCTATATTCAATCTTTACCTTTTAGTAGATTGGCCAGCCGTGTGTTTGCAGCAGCTCCACAAGGTGGCGGAAAACAAAAAGGAGAAGGAAGTATTTTAGGAAGTCTGGGCGATTGGTTAGATGGTGATAATCGTTTTTAGTTCAGCTGATTTTAAAAATGAATGAAGCAAGAAATGTACATTTTTTAATGTTTTATCAAATGTTATAAAAGTCCTAATCTTCTTTAAAAGGTTTTAAAACTCCTAAAATTTAACGATATTACCCAGTCTGGATTTTATAGGTAAATTCAGGTAATTTTTTCAATCATAATAAACCAATCTTTTCAAATGAAAATTAATAAAGTTCTCGTTGCCAATCGAGGTGAAATTGCTATCAGAATCTTTCGCGCATGTACAGAAATAGGTCTTCGTACTGTAGGTATTTATACTTATGAAGATCGTTATTCTTTACACCGCTATAAAGCCGATGAAGCTTATCAAATTGGTGATGATAGTGAACCTTTAAAGCCATATTTAGATATAGATAAGATCATCGAAATTGCTAAAGAAAACAATATCGATGCTATTCATCCCGGCTATGGTTTCCTTTCTGAAAATTCAAAATTTGCGCAAGCTTGTGAAGATAATGGGATTATTTTTATTGGTCCTAAAGTTTCCGTTTTAAAATCGTTAGGAGATAAAGTAACGGCTAAACAAGTTGCTATTCAGAATAACGTTCCTATCATTCAGAGTAATAAAAAAGAACTTATCAATGTAGATATTGCCTTAGAAGAAGCAAAAGAAATTGGTTATCCGGTGATGTTGAAAGCAGCTTCTGGTGGAGGTGGTCGCGGTATGCGTGTTATCCGTACAGAAGATGAATTGCGTAAAGCCTTTCCGGAGTCTAAACGTGAAGCAGGTAATGCCTTTGGTGACGATACCGTTTTTATTGAAAAATTTGTAGAGAATCCAAAACATATTGAAGTTCAGATCATCGCCGATAACCACGGAAATATGGTTCATCTTTTTGAAAGAGATTGTTCCGTTCAACGTCGTTATCAAAAGGTGATCGAAGTAGCTCCTTCCTATAATTTAAAGGAAGAAACCAAAAATAAATTATACGAATATGCGCTGGCAATTTGCGGAGCGGTAGATTATAACAATGCCGGTACGGTAGAGTTTTTAGTAGATGATGACGGAAGTATTTATTTTATTGAAGTAAATCCGCGTGTACAAGTAGAACATACGGTAACTGAAGTGGTGACCGGTGTAGATGTCGTAAAGTCTCAAATCTTTATTGCCGGCGGTTACAAACTTTCAGATGAACAAATTAAAATTGAAAGTCAAGAGAAACTTTCTACACAAGGTTACGCGGTTCAATGTCGTATTACTACAGAAGATCCTCAAAATGACTTTAAACCCGATTATGGAACGATCACGACTTACAGAAGTGCTTCCGGATTCGGAATTCGTTTAGATGCCGGTAGTGTTTATCAAGGTGTGAGTATTTCTCCGTTCTTCGATTCGATGTTGGTAAAAGTAACGGCAAATAGCAGAACCTTAGACGGAGCTTGCCGTAAAATGCGTCGTGCGTTAGCAGAATTTAGAGTACGTGGCGTAAAAACCAATATGGCGTTCTTAGACAATATTTTGAAAGATGAAACTTTTAGAAGAGGAGAAGTCACTGTAAACTATATTAAGAATACACCGAAACTTTTTGAAATTAAAGAACCAAGAAACCGTGCTACCAAAATGGTGAATTTCTTGGGGAATGTGATCGTTAATGGTAATGAAGATGTAAAGTTTACCGATCCTAATAAAAAATTGGTTTTACCAAAAGTTCCGAAGTTCGAGCATAAAGATGCTTATCCAAAAGGAACCAAAGATCTATTAACTGAAAAAGGGCCGGAAGAGTTCGCGAAGTGGTTAAAATCTGAACAAAAAATTCATTTTACCGATACGACTTTTCGTGATGCGCACCAGAGTTTATTAGCAACGCGTATGCGTACCTTCGATATGATGAAAGTTGCTGAAGGCTTTGCGAAAAACCATTCGGAAGTATTTAGTATGGAAGTTTGGGGTGGTGCAACCTTCGACGTTTGTATGCGTTTCTTAAAAGAAAACCCTTGGGAGCGTTTAAAATTATTAAGAAAAGCTATCCCGAATATTTTATTTCAAATGTTACTTCGTGGTTCAAACGGAGTTGGTTATACGGCTTATCCCGATAATCTTATTGAAAAATTTGTAGCAGAAGCTTGGGAAAACGGAGTCGATATTTTCAGAATTTTCGATTCTCAAAACTGGATGCAATCTTTAGCGCCAAGTATCGAGCACGTGCGCAAAAATACAAAAGGTATTGCTGAAGCTTCCATGTGTTATACAGGAGATATTCTTCAGCCTAAAGACAATAAATATAATTTAGACTATTATATTCAGTTAGCTAAAGATCTAGAAAATGCAGGAGCGCATATTTTAGCCATTAAAGATATGGCCGGTTTATTAAAACCTTATGCTGCTTCAGAATTAGTTTTAGCATTAAAAAGTGAAACTTCACTTCCTATTCATTTGCATACACATGACACTTCTTCCATTCAGTCGGCAACCTATATTAAAGCGATTGAAGCGGGAGTAGATGTGGTCGATGTTGCGCTAGCAGGAATGTCTGGTTTAACCTCGCAACCTAACTTCAATTCTTTAGTGGAAGCGATGCGTAATCAAGAGCGAGAGAATAAAATGGATATTCATAAATTAAATGAATACTCTAATTATTGGAGCAGCGTTCGTGAATATTACTACCCATTTGAGTCTGGATTAAAAGCAGGAACCGGAGATGTGTATGAACACGAAATTCCGGGCGGACAATATTCTAATTTAGTTCCGCAGGCAGAATCTTTAGGCTTAAAAGATCGTTTTAATGAAATTACAGAAATGTATGGTAAGGTAAACGAGCTTTTTGGAAATGTAATTAAAGTAACGCCAAGTAGTAAAGTAGTGGGAGATATGGCTCAGTATTTAGTGAGTAATAACTTAACGATCGAAGATTTCTTTGAAAAAGGAGAAACACTTTCGTTTCCGGAGTCGGTGAAAAATTTCTTTAAAGGAGATTTAGGTCAGCCGGTTGGTGGTTTCCCTAAAAAAGTACAGGATATTATTTTACGAGGAGAAAAACCGTATACCGATCGACCAAATTCACATTTAGAACCGGTAGATTTTGAAAAAGAATTTGCTGAATTTAAAGAGAAGTTTAGCGAAGGTATGGATCGTGAATGGGATATCACCGATTTCCTTTCTTATAAATTATACCCTAAAGTATTTACCGATCTTTACGATCATTACGTGAAATATGGTAAGGTGATGAACATCCCAACCAAGAATTTCTTCTACGGAATGAAACCGGGTGAAGAGATTATTGTTGAATTAGATCGTGGGAAAACTTTATTAATTACCCTAATTTCTACCACCAAACCTGATGCAGCCGGAATGGTGACGGTGTTCTTTAAAGTAAACGGACAAACCCGAAACATTCAAGTACAAGATAAATCGGTTAAAGTTGAAAAAGTTGAACATGTAAAAGCCGATAAATCTGATGCGAAGCAAGTTGCGGCGCCGTTACAAGGTTCATTATCAGAAATTATGGTGAAAGAAGGCGATAAGGTTACTAAAAATCAGCCTTTATTCGTGATCGAAGCCATGAAAATGGGAACTACCATTACTTCTAACGATGAAGGTGAAGTGAAAAAGATTTATTTAAAACAAGGCGATATGGTCTTTAGCGACGATTTAGTCGTTGAGTTGAAGTAAATTCAATAAACATTAAAAAACAAAAACCTTCCAAGTCTGGAAGGTTTTTTTATATTCATCTTAAAGCCAAATACCTTGTTTAAACATTCACACCCTTACCAACCATATATTCCTGAAGGAACTAAAAAATTAATTGTCGGTACGTTGCCACCGCCAAGATTCACGATGGGAGAATTTAAAGAGGGTGACGTAAATTTTTGCTACGGAAGTCGCGACGGACAATTATGGATTATCCTCAACAGAATTTTTAATCTGAATCTAAGGTTTGAAACGACTCAAGAAGCCATTCAGCAACGAAAAGATTTTCTGCAAACCCACCAAATCGGGATTTGCGATATGGTAGAATATGCGATGCGTGAAAAGATAGATGCTTCAGATTTAGGAATGAAAGAAGTGAAACTTCGGAATATGATTCAGATCTTAAAAGAAAATCCTTCCGTAGAAACATTACTCTTTACCGGCGGAAACAGCAAAAATGGTCCGGAGTATTTCTTCAGAAAACATATTCGCGACCATAAGGAAATTCAGCTAAAAAGAATTAGTGATGAGGTACCGAGAATTCACGAATTTTCTTTAGACGGAAGAACAATAACCACCGTTTCGTTAACCGCGCCATCGGGAGCAGCAAATAGAGCAGTAGGAAGTATGCGGCATTACAAATATTTAAAACAGAAAAACCCCGAAATGAATACCTTAGATTTTCGGGTCTTGCAATACGAGCCTTATTTTAAATAGGCTATATCTCTTTATTGGTCTCAAAAATGGGATTTAAACCCTGCAATTTTATTGCAGCACTTTAGTAGTGCGAAAAAATCTATATTTTCGTATTATGAGTTATCAAAGAAAAGGCTCTCATACGGTTAGTTATTTAA